>JAYRKJ010000003.1:0-309345 GCA_041905785.1 Burkholderiaceae bacterium | reverse complement strand
GGGACTCGGGGCAGGGTCTGGCGCAGGGCACTCTCAAGCAGGCTCATCAAGCAAAAAGGGGAACGTGTTGTACACATTCCCCTTCTACCTGATCAGCTGGCCTTTGGGCTTAACTGACTGGCATTGGGCCGAAGCCGGGTTTTTTGCTTTTGAAGGCGACCACCGGTGAGTGATCGCGCGTCAGGCTCAGGGCTTGTTGCCGGTCGGGAAGGGCCAGGCGGCTTGCGGGCTCAGCGCCGTCTTGGCAGCAGGCGCAGCGGCAGGCTTGGCGGCGGCAGGAGCCGCAGCCTTCTTGGCGGCCGGCTTGGCTGCAGGCTTCGCGGCCGGCTTGGCTGCAGGCTTGGCTGCAGGCTTCGCAGCGGCCTTGGGTGCAGCCTTGATGGGCGGCTTCTTGGTCGAAGCGGCAGCCTTCTTGGCAGGAGCAGCCTTCTTCGCCGGAGCAGCAGCCTTCTTGGCCGGAGCGGCGGCCTTCTTCGCCGGAGCAGCAGCCTTCTTGGCCGGAGCGGCCTTCTTCGCCGGAGCAGCAGCCTTCTTGGCCGGAGCAGCAGCCTTCTTCGCCGGAGCGGCCTTCTTCGCCGGAGCAGCAGCCTTCTTGGCCGGAGCGGCCTTCTTCGCCGGAGCAGCGGCCTTCTTCGCCGGAGCGGCCTTCTTCGCCGGAGCAGCGGCCTTCTTGGCCGGAGCAGCCTTCTTTGCCGGAGCAGCCGCCTTCTTGGCCGGAGCGGCCTTCTTCGCGGGAGCAGCGGCCTTCTTGGCCGGCGCAGCCTTCTTGGCGGGAGCGGCCTTCTTGGCCGGTGCCTTCTTTGCAGTTGCCATGGTTTTCTCCTTGATCAAGTGAAAAAAGCACTGCCTGCGGCGGACCGGTCCACCTCAGCGCAGCTATCCACCGCCCGAGAGTCGCCTTGGAGCAGCGCCACGGTACGGTGAATGGGGTGGCGATGCACCGCCGCGCTTTTCCGCGTCTGACGGTTGTTCTGCATCGCTTGTCTTGATCTCATTGACGAGCACTCATAGGGAAACAGGCCACTGACCAGGCAGCCCGCTCAATCCCAGGACAGGGCGCCACCGGACTGGTATTCGATGACGCGGGTTTCGAAGAAGTTGCGTTCCTTCTTCAGGTCGATCATTTCGCTCATCCAGGGGAAGGGGTTCTCTTCATTGGGGAAGAGCTCCTCCAGGCCGATCTGGGTGGCACGGCGGTTGGCGATATAGCGCAGGTAGCCCTTGAACATCGCGGCATTGAGGCCCAGCACGCCACGCGGCATGGTGTCCTCGGCGTAGCGATATTCCAGTTCCACGGCCTTCAGGAACAAGGCCTTGATCTCGGCCTTGAACTCTGGCGTCCACAGCTGCGGGTTCTCAAGCTTGATCTGGTTGATCAGGTCGATGCCGAAGTTGCAGTGCATGGACTCGTCGCGCAGGATGTACTGATACTGCTCGGCGGCACCGGTCATCTTGTTCTGGCGGCCCATGGCCAGGATCTGCGTGAAGCCCACGTAGAAGAACAGGCCTTCCATCAGGCAGGCAAAGACGATCAGCGACTTGAGCAGCGTCTGATCGGCAGCCAGCGTGCCCGTGTGGAAGTTCGGGTCCATGATCGCGTCGATGAAGGGGATCAGGAACTCGTCCTTGTCACGGATGGAAGCCACCTCGTGATAGGCGTTGAAGATCTCGCTTTCATCGAGGCCCAGGGACTCGACGATGTACTGGTAGGCGTGCGTGTGGATCGCTTCCTCGAAGGCCTGGCGCAGCAGGAACTGGCGGCACTCGGGCGCGGTGATGTGACGGTAGGTGCCCAGGACGATGTTGTTGGCGGCCAGCGAATCGGCCGTCACGAAGAAGCCCAGGTTGCGCTTGATGATGCGGCGCTCGTCCTCGCTCAGACCGTTGGGGTCCTTCCAGAGGGCGATGTCGCGGGACATGTTCACCTCCTGCGGCATCCAGTGATTGGCGCAGGTGGCGAGGTACTTGTCCCAGGCCCACTTGTACTTGAAGGGCACGAGCTGGTTGACGTCGGTCTGGCCGTTGATGATGCGCTTGTCGGCGATGTTGACGCGGCGCTCGCTGGCGGTGGCAGCGGGGGCGGAAACAGAAGCCGGCGGCGTCGGCGCCGCCACGGCCTGCTGCAGGCCGCTGGAGTGGGTGGCGCTCAGGCCATGATTCGAGGCGCTAGGCGCAGGCTTACGGTCTTCTTCCCAAACCAACATGGTGGACTTCCTATCTTGCGGATTATCGGAGTGTTGTGTCTAAAACACCAAGGACTTCTTGACAGCGACACAAATGCGCTGTTGCTGGACCGCATCGCTAACGCCGCAAATGTGCGTGGCGATTTCGGCCTCGGGCAGCGTGCGATGACGCCGCGGTCCGGTGCTGAAGCATTCACGGATGCCCGCCGAACGCGGGCAGCGATGAACGCTCGCTTCTGAATGCGTCCGCGCCGGACTGACCGGCGCGGACTTGCTGCAAGCCTTACTGGCAGGCCTCGCAATCGGGGTTGTCGATGGAGCAGAACTTGATGTCGGTGGCCGGGGTGTTGTCCACCTCGACGGCCGGCGCGGCCTGCACCGCCGGGGCTGCCGCCACGGGCGCGGCGTTCATGCCCGACATCCCACCTGGCACCGCGTTGAGCTGGCCCGCCTTGCTGACCGTGCTCTTCTCAGCGTGCGTGGCGCCGATCGTGCGGAGGTAGTAGGTGGTCTTGAGGCCACGCTGCCAGGCCAGCTTGTAGGTCTCGTCCAGCTTCTTGCCGGAGGCGCCAGCCATGTAGATGTTCAGGCTCTGCGCCTGGTCGATCCACTTCTGGCGGCGCGAGGCGGCCTCGACCAGCCACACCGGCTCCACCTCGAAGGCGGTGGCGTAGAGGGACTTCAGCTCCTCCGGCACGCGGTCGATGCGGCGCAGCGAGCCGTCGAAGTGCTTGAGGTCCATGACCATCACGTCGTCCCACAGGCCCAGCTGCTTGAGGTCGCGCACCAGGGACTCGTTGATCACCGTGAACTCGCCGGACAGGTTGGACTTGACCGAGAGGTTGCCGAAGCAGGGCTCGATCGAGGCGTCCACGCCGATGATGTTGGAGATGGTCGCGGTCGGGGCGATGGCCACGCAGTTGCTGTTGCGCATGCCGTAGCTGGCGATGCGCTGGCGCAGGCTGTCCCAGTCCATGGACGAGGAACGGTCGACCTCGACATGGCCGCCGCGCTCCTGCAGCAGCAGGTCCAGGGAGTCGATCGGCAGGATGCCGCGGTCCCACAGCGAGCCGCGGTAGCTGCTGTAGCGGCCGCGCTCTTCCGCCAGCTCGGTCGAGGCCCAGTAGGCGTAGTAGCAGATGGCTTCCATCGAGCGGTCGGCGAACTCCACCGCCTCGGCCGAGGCGTAGGGGGTGCGCAGCGCATACAGCGCGTCCTGGAAGCCCATCAGGCCCAGGCCCACCGGGCGGTGGCGCAGGTTGGAGTCGCGCGCCTTCTTGACGGCGTAGTAGTTGATGTCGATGACGTTGTCCAGCATGCGCATGGCGGTGCGGACGGTCTTCTTCAGCTTGTCGTGGTCGATGACCTTCTTGCCATCCGGGCCGTCCTTCAGGTGCTGGACCAGGTTGACCGAGCCCAGGTTGCACACGGCGATTTCGCTGTCATTGGTGTTCAGCGTGATCTCGGTGCAGAGGTTGGACGAGTGCACCACGCCCACGTGCTGCTGGGGCGAGCGCACATTGCAGGCGTCCTTGAAGGTGATCCAGGGGTGGCCGGTCTCGAACAGCATCGAGAGCATCTTGCGCCACAGGTCCTTGGCGGGCATGCGCTTGAAGAGCTTGATCTCGCCGCGGTCGGCCTTGGCCTCGTACTCGACGTAGGCCTTCTCGAAGGCCTGGCCGAAGAGGTCGTGCAGGTCCGGGCAGGTGGAGGGGCTGAACAGGGTCCAGTCACCGCCCTCGACCACGCGCTTCATGAACAGGTCGGGAATCCAGTTCGCCGTGTTCATGTCGTGGGTGCGGCGGCGGTCGTCGCCGGTGTTCTTGCGCAGCTCCAGGAACTCCTCGATGTCCAGGTGCCAGGACTCCAGGTAGGCGCAGACGGCGCCCTTGCGCTTGCCGCCCTGGTTCACGGCCACGGCGGTGTCGTTGACAACCTTCAGGAAGGGCACGACGCCCTGGCTCTTGCCGTTGGTGCCCTTGATGTGCGAGCCCAGGGCGCGCACGGGGGTCCAGTCATTGCCCAGACCGCCGGCGAACTTGGACAGCAGCGCGTTTTCCTTGAGGGCCTCGTAGATGCCATCAAGATCGTCGGCCACGGTCGTCAGGTAGCAGCTGGAGAGCTGCGAGCGGCGCGTGCCCGAGTTGAACAGCGTGGGCGTGGAGCTCATGAAGTCGAAGCTGGACAGCACTTCATAGAACTCGATGGCGCGCGTCTCGCGGTCGATCTCGTTCAGCGCCAGGCCCATGGCCACGCGCATGAAGAAGGCCTGCGGCATCTCGATGCGCTTGCCCTCGGTGTGCAGGAAGTAGCGGTCGAACAGGGTCTGCAGGCCCAGGTAGTCGAACTGGAAGTCGCGCTCGGCCTTCAGGGCCGCACCCAGCTTGGCGAGGTCGTACTGGCCCAGCTTCTCGTCCAGCAACTCCGCCTGGATGCCCTTCTTGATGAACTGCGGGAAGTACTCGGCGTAGCGCGTGTGCATCTCAGCCTGGGTCACTTCCTGGCCGAGGATCTCCTTGCGGATCGTGTGCATCAGCAGGCGGGCGGTGGCCTGGCTGTAGCCCGGGTCCTTCTCGATCAGCGTGCGGGCGGCCAGGATGGCGGCCTTGTAGACCTCGTCGATGGGGACGCCGTCGTACAGATTGCGCTTGGTCTCGGCCAGGATGGGCTCGGGCTTGACGTCGGCGCCCAGGCCTTCGCAGCTGGAGCGGATCAGGGCAGTGAGCTGGCCCAGGTCCAGGGGCACGCGGTGGCCGCCGTCGGTGACCATAAGGGCGGTCTCGGGCGCGGCCGCCTGGGCCACCTCGCCCTGGCGCAGGCGCTCCTGGCTGCGGCGCTCGCGGTACAGCACGTAGGCGCGGGCGACCTCATGGTGGCCACCACGCATCAGGCCCAGCTCGACCTGGTCCTGCACGTCTTCAATATGGAAGGTGCCACCGCTCGGGCGCGAGCGCAGCAGGGCGCGCACCACGGCTTCGGTCAGGGCGTCGACCGTCTCGCGCACGCTGGCCGATGCCGCACCGCTGGTGCCATGCACGGCCAGGAAGGCCTTCATCAGCGCAATGGCGATCTTGCTGGGCTCGAAGGACACCACGGCGCCATTGCGGCGAATGATCTGGTAGGCCTGGTAGGCCGATTGCCGGGTCATATCGGCAGCGGCGGCATGGGCCGCAGCGCCTTCGGCGAGCGTGCTGGCGACAACGGTTTGCATGAGAAGTCCTTGTCTTGAAATCGTTACTGCAGAGAACAAAAAGCCCGGGCCCGCTTGCGCGTTCCCAAGGACTTGTTGGAGTTGGATGGCTTTCGCCCAGATGCCCACAGCTGCGTCACGACGGGCCGGCTCATGCTGCCGATACGCCCGCCCTGCCGCCGCTGGCGACTGGGCTCCACCTCACCTTCCGTTCCGGCCGATGCCACGCGGAGCTTGCTCCGGCGGCACCCTGCGAGCCCTGGTGCGAATCCCTCAATGCCGACACCGGAACCGGTGGCAGCGGGGTTTGGCAGGGCGCGAACGCGAGGCATTTCAGTGGTTTGCCAAGTCAGCAGGATAGCATGAAAGAACACTATATCTAGGGTACCCACCCTCTTCAAGCACTACCGATAGCGTCCAAACCCCATTGACCGCAGGGGATCGAGGCGCTACGCAAGCAGTCCCAAGCCCGCAGGCGCAGACGGCATCGAAGGGCCGATGGACGCGCAGGCCCCATGAACAGGGACCTGTGCTGCACGGAGCCAGCAACGGCGCGGTCTCGCGAGGCATTCCGTTCGGCAAGCCGCGTCAGATGGAGGCTCCGGCGGTGCCATGTGTTTGCGGCCCTGCGCGCGTCGAGCGAGAGCGCGCGGGCGGCGCCCTGCGCACGTGGGGCGCAGGACGAACCGCTATCCCTCGTGCAAGGGACAGGGCTTACACAAAAGGAAACAGGCTGGCGTCCCAGCCCAGGCCCTGACGCAGCCGCTGCCAGTCAAAACCTGACCCTGGATCCGCCTTTCGCCCAGGCGCGATGTGCTCGTGGCCGACGACGGCCTCCAGCGGATAGCGCTCGCGCAGCACGGGCAGCAACTGCAGCAAGACCTGGTACTGCAGATCCTCGAAGAGCCCTCCCTCAAGGCCTTCGAGTTCGATGCCGATGGAAAAGTCGTTGCAGCGCTCCCGTCCGCGAAAGCTGGACCTCCCCGCATGCCAGGCCCGCTCGTCGGCGCTGACGAACTGCAGCAGTTCGCCATCGCGCCGGATCAGGAAGTGCGCGGACACCTGCAGGCCGCGCAGGCTCTCGAAGGCGGGATGCGCGTCGCAGTCCAGGCCGTTGGTGAACAAGGCCTCGATCTCGTGCCCACCGAACACGCCGGGCGGCAGGCTGATGGAGTGCAGCACCAGCAGGCGGGCAACCTCGCCCTCGGGCCTGGGACCAAAGTTGGGCGAAGGCACCGCGCGGGCTGCGCGCAGCCAGCCGTCGGACCAGGCCGTTTGCTCAGGCGCCATCGCTGCCGTCGCCCACGCCGATGTGCAGCCGCGCCATGCGGTAGCGCATCTGGCGCAACGACAGGCCCAGGCTGGCTCCGGCAGCCGTCCGGTTGTTGCGATGCTGCTCCAGGGCACGGACCAGGATGTCGCGCTCCACGGCATCCAGATAGGCGGCCAGGTCCGAGGGCAGGGGCGCATCCGGCACGGCGGGTGCCGGTTCGGCGGGGGCCGGCACCTCCGCCGTCGCTGCCAGCTCAGACGCTGCCGGCTCGCAGGGCTCCTCCAACTCGGGCAGGTCCAGCTCATCGGCATGGATCCACTCGCCCCCGGACAAGGCCACCGCCCGATGAAGCAGGTTCTCCAGTTCCCGCACGTTGCCGGGGAAGCCGTAGCGCCGCAGCTTCTGCATGGCATCGGCGTCCAATTGCGGCGCGGGGCTGACGCCGGCATCCTGCGCAATCTTCTGCAGCACGCGCGAGGCAATCGCGCCCAGATCCTCGATGCGCTCGCGCAGCGGCGGCACGCGGATCTGGATGACGTTGAGCCGGTAGAACAAGTCCTGACGGAAGCGGCCGGCCGCCACCTCGGCACCCAGATCCTTGTGCGTGGCGCTGAGAATGCGCACATTGACCGGCTGTTCGCTCACCGCGCCCACCGGCCTCACCGAGCGCTCCTGGATGGCCCGCAGCAGCTTGGACTGCATGGCCAGGGGCAGATCGCCGATCTCGTCCAGGAACAAGGTACCGCCGTGCGCGGCCTGGAAGAACCCCTCGCGGTCTTCGTTGGCCCCGGTGAACGCGCCCTTGCGATAGCCGAAGAACTCGGCCTCCAGCAACTGCTCGGGAATGGCACCGCAGTTCACGGCGATGAACTTCTCGCCTGCCCGGGACCCGGCCTCATGAATGGAGCGCGCGACCAGTTCCTTGCCGGTGCCGGACTCCCCCTGCAGCAGGACCGGCGCCATGCTGCGTGCGACCTTCTCGATCAGGTCGCGCACCTGCTGCATGGCCATGGAATCGCCCGCCAGACGCTCGGCCACGCGGCGCGGTGCGGCGACGGCTTCAGCGACCGGCCTGTACGGCGCCGGCGGCGTCTGTGCGACCGGCTCTGCCCCCGTGCGCTCGGAAGGCAGGCGCGAGGGCACGACCGAGGGAGGCTGCTGCGGCACGCGGCCCAGGGCCGAAGCCACGACCATGCGGAACTGCCGCAGGTCCACGGGCTTGGTGAGATAGTCGAAGGCGCCGGCCTTGAGCGCCTCCACGGCGTTTTCCGAGGAGCCGAAGGCCGTGATCACGATGGCCTTCTCGCGTCGCCCCTGCCCCTCCAGCCAGGCCAGCACGTCCAGGCCGCTGCCGTCGGGCAGTCGCATGTCGGTGATCACCGCGCTGTAGCGGCGCAGCTGCAGGCGCTGCAGCGCCTCCTCGACCGAGCCGGCCGTCTCCAGCTCGTAGCCCTCGCGGACCAGCGTCAGCTCGTAAAGGGTGCGCAGATCCGGCTCATCGTCGATGACCAGCAGGCTGTAAGGCGTGGGAGCACTCATGCGGGCGAGGAGAAAAGGTCTGCGGGAACCGCACCCTCGGCGCCGTCGGGCCGCCGCAGCTGGACGCGGAATTCGTTGCCGCCCCGCTCGCCACCTCGGTGGCTGCGGTAGTCGATGCGGGCACCGTAGCGCTCGCACAGCTCGCGGCAGATGTACAGGCCCAGGCCCGAGCCGCGGCTGCGGGTGGAGAAGAAGGGCTCGAAAAGATGGCGTTCGATTTCGGCCGGGATCGGTTCGCCCAGGCTGAAGACACTCAGCAGCACCGGCTGCCCCTGATGGCCCGGATGGGCGTCCAGGCGCACTCGCACCGTGTCGGTGCCGGGGGGGGCATGGCGCAGGGCGTTGTCCAGCAGATTGACCAGCACGCGTCGCAGGTGCTCAGGCTCGAAAAGCACCATCACCGGCTGGCTGGGCAGATCCATTCTCATCGGCCCGTCCGAGCCCACGGGCAGCTGGTTGGTGTGGGCCCAGTCCTCGCAGCAGGCGCGCACCAGGCTGGCGGCGTCAAAGGCCACCGGTGCGGGCACCAGGCCGGGAGCCACCTCCATCACGTCGTCGACGATGCGCTTGAGCCGCTGCACATTGGACGCCACCATGCGCGTCAGCTGCTGCGAGCGCGGGTCCGGCAAGTCCTCGGACAGCAGCGCGTTGGCCTGGTCGATGGCGGCCAGCGGATTGCGGATCTCATGGGCGATACCCGCCGACACCCGCCCCATCGCGGCCAGCTTCTCCTGCCGATTGCGCGCCAGCACCTTGCGGTTGTCCTCGATCAGGAGCACGCACAGATCCTCTTCGGCGCTGGACTCGCGTCGCCGCGTGAAGCGCATGCGTACGCGCAGGCTGCGCGGGCTGCCGTCAAAAGCCAGGGTCACGTCTTGCCCGCCCTCGGGCCAGCCGCCCCTGGAAAACGCCTCCTCGACAGCCACCACCAGGCCGGACCACGCCGGCACGCTGCGCAGCTGGAAGGGCGCGGCCGGCGCATGCTGGCCATGTGCCAGCAGTGCCTGGGCCGCGGGATTGGCCGCACGCACGCGGCCGCGGCGGTCGACCACCAGCACGCCCTCCTGCATCTCGTCGATCACCAGACGGTTCAGCTCGGCCTGCTGTCGCGCGAACTCCAGGCTGCCGCGGGCGGCACGCTCCTCGCGGGCCAGCCGGCCGGCCAGCTCCGAAGCCAGCAGGCCGATCACGAAGTAGCCGCAGCTGACCAGGCCCAGCTGACTGAAGCGGATGCCGCTGTCCTGCTCCGCCCATACGCGCCAGCCCGCATGCCCCAGCAGCAGCAGCGAAGCCGCCGCCGCGGTGGCCAGGGCCATGCGCCGCGGCGACAGCACGCCCGCCGTCAGCACCGGCATGATGAACAAGGCGCTGAAACCCACGCCAGTGCTGGCGTCCAGGGCATTGAGCAGCCCGAAGCAGAGCAGGTCCAGGCCCACGCTGTTCCACCACAGCAGGTGCACAGGACTGGCCAGCTGCCTGGGACTGGGTCGCGCGCGGAAGCCGATCAGCCACCAGGTCAGCACCGCCACCAGAGCGTAGGCCACGCACAGCCTCAGGACCGGCATCGACGCTTCCGAACCCAACACGTGCCCCAGCAGCAGCGCGGCCACCAAGGCCAGACCCAGCGCGGCCCGCGCACCCAGGAAGGCGCGCAGCATGCGCTGGAAGGTCGTGCTGCCCGAAGCCGCACGACGATCGAAGAAATGGGGATCGCCATCCGAGGCCGCGACACCGATCCCCCCACCGACCTCCCAGCCGCTGTCCTGATGCGGCCCGAACCAGGAGACCGTGTCCGGCGCCTGCGACCGACGATCAGCCATGACCTTCACGCGCCTCGAAGCTCGCCCGGTGTTCGGCGCTGCAGAACTGCCCGCCCTTGCCTGGATAGGCCTCGGACTGCGGCAGATGCGCGCCGCATTCGGCGCAGGCCACCATCATCGCGGCTTTGGGGCTGGCCGCCTGGTCACGCGGCGGCGCGTCCTGCTCACGCCCACCCTGACCGGAGCCGGAACGGCCCTTGCGCACGCCGCTGAGAAAGACCAGGCCCATGAGGCACAGCAGGAGCAGCAGGTACTTCATTCAGCCTCCCGCCTGCCGCTGCAGCACCACCTCCAGCACGAAACGCGTGCCGGCATAGGACAGCAGCAGCAACGCCGCCCCCAGGTACAGCCAGCGCGTGGCGCGGCGGCCGCGCCAGCCCAGCACCTGGCGGCCGGTCAGCAGGCCCACCAACACCAGCCAGCCCATGACGGACAGCAGGGTCTTGTGGTCCCAGCGCCACTGCGGCGTGAACAGCCAGCCCAGGAAAATGGCCAGCGAAAGCACGACCACGCCCGCGCCCACGAACTGAAAGGTCAGGCGCTCCAGGCGCAGCAGCGGCAGCCCGAGGGCCAGGTCTTGCCCTTTTTGCTGCCCCTTCTGGCGCATTTGGCGCTCAGCCCGGTTCAACAGCGCGGCATGCAGCACGGCCACGCCGAACAACCCATAGGAAGCCAGGCCCAGCACCCAGTGCAGCGGCGCCCAGGGCGAAGCGGCAGCCGGCCGGCTCTCGCCGGGAAAGGCCCAGGCCAAGGCCACCGCTGCCGCCGCCATCAGCGACAGGCCCCTGCGCAGCTGCGGCAAGGGCAGCAGGCGGCTCTCCACCAGGTACACGGCCAGAATCAGCCACGCCGTCATGGACAGCGCTGGCGCGAATCCAAAGCGTGCGCCGGGCTGAGCCAGGCCCAGTCCCGCGATGTCGATCAGAAGTGCCAGCAGATGGGCAGCGAAGGCCAGCGGCAGCAGTGGATGAAGCTTGTTCGCGTGGGACTGCGCGCGAAGTGCCACGGCGGCATAGCTCAGCAGGGCGACGACGGAGCAGGCCGCCAGGGCCCCACTCGCGGTCGCAGCAGACACGGACGATAAAATCATCGCCACAGTGTAATTTGCGCGCTCACCTCCGCGGTGAGGCCGTCTTTATGGCATCCACCCTCACCGACCGCCTGAGCCAGCTCGTGAAAACGATGCGTGGCCAGGCCCGCATCACCGAAAGCAACGTGCAGGACATGCTGCGCGAAGTGCGCATGGCCCTGCTGGAGGCCGACGTCGCCCTGCCGGTGGTGCGCGACTTCATCGCACGGGTCAAGGAAAAGGCCCTGGGGCAGGAAGTGGTCGGGTCGCTAAACCCGGGCCAGGTGCTGGTCTCTGTGGTGCACAAGGAACTCGCCGCCACCATGGGCGAGGGTGTGGCCGACATCAACCTCGCCGCCCAGCCTCCGGCCGTGATCCTGATGGCCGGCCTCCAGGGCGCCGGCAAGACCACCACCACCGGCAAGCTCACCAAGCACCTGATCGAGAAGCGCAAAAAGAAGGTGCTGACGGTCTCGGCCGACGTCTACCGCCCCGCCGCCATCGAGCAGCTCAAGACCGTCACGGCCCAGGCCGGCGGCGAATGGTTCCCCTCCAGCCCGGACCAGAAGCCGCGCGACATCGCCCTGGCCGCCCTGGACTACGCGAAGAAGCATTACTTCGACGTGCTGCTGGTCGACACGGCCGGCCGGCTGGCCATCGACGAAGCGCTGATGGCCGAAATCCGCGAGCTGCATGCCACGCTCAATCCGGTCGAGACGCTTTTCGTGGTCGACGCCATGCAGGGCCAGGACGCGATCAACACGGCGCGCGCCTTCAAGGAGGCCCTGCCCCTGTCCGGCGTGATCCTGACCAAGCTGGACGGCGATTCGCGCGGCGGCGCGGCCCTCTCGGTGCGCCAGGTCACCGGCGCGCCGATCAAGTTCGCCGGCGTCTCCGAGAAGATCGACGGCCTGGAGGTGTTCGACGCCGAGCGCCATGCCGGCCGCGTGCTGGGCATGGGCGACATCGTGGCCCTGGTGGAGGAAGTCACCAAGGGCGTGGACATGGCCGCGGCCCAGAAGCTGGCCGAGAAGCTCAAGTCCGGCGACGGCTTCGACCTCAATGACTTCCTGGCCCAGATCTCGCAGATGAAGAAGATGGGCGGCCTCTCCGGCCTGATGGACAAGCTGCCCACGCAGATCGCCAGCAAGGCGGGCCAGGGCGACATGGACCGCGCCGAGCGCGACATGCGCCGCATGGAGGGCATCCTGAACGCCATGAGCGCAAAGGAACGCGCCCATCCGCGCCTGCTGCTGGACGACAAGAGCAAGGCCAGCCGCAAGCGCCGCATCGCCGCAGGTGCCGGCGTGCAGATCCAGGAAGTCAACCGCGTCCTGAACCAGTACGACCAGATGCAGGGCATGATGAAGAAGATGAAGGGCGGCGGCCTCTTCAAGATGATGAAGCGCATGGGCGGCATGAAGGGCATGAAGGGCATGGGGTTCTGAGCGCCGCCTCGCCTCCTCGCGTGCCGCCTCCATCAAGCCAAAGGGCCGCAATTGCGGCCCTTTGTCATTGCGGCATGCGCTGCGCCGACGCGCCCTTCACTCCAGCAGCGCCTGCGCGAACTCCTGCGCGCTGAAGGTCTGCAGATCCTCCAGCTTCTCGCCCACGCCGATGAAGTAGACGGGAATGGGCCGCTCGCGCGCAATGGCCGCCAGCACACCGCCCTTGGCCGTGCCGTCCAGCTTGGTCACGACCAGGCCGGTGAGGCCCAGGGCATCATCGAAGGCCTTTACCTGATTCAGCGCGTTCTGCCCCGTGTTGCCGTCGACCACCAGCAACACCTCGTGCGGCGCGCCGTCCTGAGCCTTGCCGATGACGCGCTTGATCTTCTTTAGCTCTTCCATCAGGTGCAGCTGGGTGGGCAGCCGGCCGGCGGTGTCGGCGATCACCACATCGCAGCCGCGCGCCCGGCCGGCCACGACCGCATCGAAGGTGACGGCGGAAGGGTCGCCACCTTCCTGGCTGACGATCTCGACCCTTGTGCGGTCAGCCCACACCGCCAGCTGCTCGCGGGCTGCGGCGCGGAAGGTGTCGGCCGCGGCCAGCAGCACGCGCTGTTCGGCATCAGCGAGATGGCGGGTCAGCTTGCCGATGCTCGTGGTCTTGCCGGCGCCGTTGACGCCCACCACCATCATCACGGTAGGCGAGTGTTCGCCGACCTGCAGACTCTTCTCCAACGGCATGAGCAGCTCGGCAAGGGCTGCCACCAGCAGGCCGCGCACGGCCTGCGGCTCGGTGAGCTTGGCGTCCTTGACGCGGCGCTTCAGGTCTTCCAGCAGGTACTGCGTGGCCTTGACGCCGGCATCAGCCATCAGCAGCGCAGCCTCCAGCTCTTCGTAGAGATCGTCATCGATGCGCGTGCCGGTGAAGACCTGGGCAATGCTGCTGCCGGTCTTGCGCAGGCCCTGGCGCAGCTTGTCCAGCCAGCTCTTGCGAGGCGCTGGCGCAGCTTCGGCGGCAGGCATGACGGGCACAGCCGACGCCGTAACAGCAGGGGTCTCCGCTGCGACTGGCGCCGGCGCAGTCACCGGCGAGGCCTCGACGGGCTGCTGGTCAAGGCCTGCCGCGACCGTCTCCGAGATCAATGCGGCAGGAGCGACAGCAGACGGCACCGCTTCGGCCACGGCGGGCGCCGGGCCGGGCGCCGCACCGCCACCAAACTTCTTCTTGAAAAAACTGAACATGGCAGATGATTTTGTCGGGCAGCAACGCCGCCCGGCGCGCCCTGCGACAGGGCCGCGCGACTGGCTGATTGAGGCTCGCTACGGGGCCCCGCTACGGGCTTCGCTCAGGGCCTCGCAAAACTTTTTTCGAGCAAGGCTTGCATTGTCTCCGAAAACCTGTCTAGAATAGCGGTCTTCGCAAGGCGCTTTAGCTCAGCCGGTTAGAGCGACGGAATCATAATCCGCAGGTCCGGGGTTCGAATCCCTGAAGCGCCACCAGACAAAAGCAGAAAACCCAGCAAGCGCGAGCGCCTGCTGGGTTTTTTCATGGGCCGGGCCTCATGAATGTCAGCTGGGCAGGGACGTCAAGTCAGCCCTGTTGAGACCGGCCGAGATCGAGACTAATCGAGACCTATCGATACCCAGCACGCCCCGCATGCAAGCGACGCGCGCCAGGCCCCCGACCTATGCTCGACCGACCAACACGCGACCAACGCGCGACCGACATGCGATGATGTAGGTCTTTCGTCAACCCGGGTCGGGCACAAGTGCCCTGCCCCGCAGCCACTGGATTGATACCATGTTTCGCTGTGCACATGCATTGTCCCGCCGCCAGGCCATGCGCCTGCTGGCCGCTGGCTTCACCGCTCTGACCGCCCTGGGCGCCCAGGCTCAGACGCACCGCCAGTTCCCTGGCGACGCCTTGCGCGCCGAGATGCTGATCAGCACGCCGCCAGACGTGCAACTGGACGGCAAGGCCGCGCGCTTGACGCCCGGCGCCCGAATCCGCGGCGCGGACAACCTGCTGGTCTTTGCCTCGGCCCTGGTGGGCCAGAAGCTGACCGTGCAC
Source organism: Burkholderiaceae bacterium (assembly GCA_041905785.1). Classification (GTDB taxonomy): domain Bacteria; phylum Pseudomonadota; class Gammaproteobacteria; order Burkholderiales; family Burkholderiaceae_C; genus Roseateles_B. Next base: position 294,752 of record JAYRKJ010000003.1, on the reverse strand, counting down.
TACACGCAGGACTTCTCCGGCCAGGTGCGCGATGTCTGGATCCTCAACGAGCCCGAACTGGCGAACAAGACCTGGCCCCGCACCCACGAGCAGGCCGCAGCCTGGTCTTTCGACCCGGCCTCTCAGGTCTGGACCAAGCCCTGAGTGAACCGATGCGGGCCCCCAGCCCGCCATCCCGTCAGCCCGCCCGCCACGACACGCGTTTCCGTTCCCGATTAGCCGCGCCCGCCACCGCCGGGCGCCGGAGCCCGCAATGAGCAAGAAAGTTTTCATCAAGACCTTTGGCTGCCAGATGAACGAGTACGACTCGGACAAGATGGCCGACGTGCTGCGAGCCGCCGAAGGCTATGAGCCCACCACCAATGTCGAGGAGGCCGACCTGGTGCTGTTCAACACCTGCTCGGTGCGCGAGAAGGCCCAGGAAAAGGTGTTCTCGGACCTCGGCCGCATCAAGCATCTGAAGTCCAAGGGCGTGCTGATCGGCGTTGGCGGCTGCGTGGCCAGCCAGGAAGGCGAGACCATCATCGAGCGCGCTCCCTACGTGGACGTGGTCTTCGGCCCGCAGACCCTGCACCGCCTGCCGCAGATGCTGGCCGCGCGCCGCGAGGAGGCCAGGCCGCAGGTGGATATCAGCTTCCCCGAGATCGAGAAGTTCGACAATCTGCCGCCCGCCAAGGTCGAGGGCGGCAGCGCCTTCGTGTCCATCATGGAAGGCTGCTCCAAGTACTGCTCCTATTGCGTGGTGCCCTACACCCGCGGCGCGGAGGTCAGCCGCCCCTTCGAGGATGTGCTCACTGAAATCGCCGGCCTCGCCGACCAGGGCGTCAAGGAGATCAACCTGCTGGGCCAGAACGTCAATGCCTACCGCGGCAAGATGGGCGGCACCGATGAGATCGCCGACCTGGCCCTGCTGCTGGAGTACTGTGCAGAGATCCCCGGCATCGAGCGCCTGCGCTTCACCACCAGCCACCCCAATGAGTTCAGCCCGCGCCTGATCGAGGCCTACGCCAAGGTGCCCCAGTTGGTGAACCACCTGCACCTGCCCGTGCAGCATGGCAGCGACCGCATCCTGATGGCCATGAAGCGCGGCTACACGGCCCTGGAATTCAAAAGCATCATCCGCAAGCTGCGCGCCATCCGTCCGGACATCCGCATCGCCAGCGACTTCATCGTCGGCTTCCCCGGCGAGACCGAGGACGACCACGCCAAGCTGATGAAGCTGGTCGAGGACGTGGGCTTCGACGCCTCCTTCAGCTTCATCTACAGCCCACGCCCCGGCACGCCGGCGGCCAATCTGGAAGACACGACGTCCTATGAGACCAAGGTGCGCCGACTGCAGGAGCTGCAGGCCGCCATCGAGGCCCATGCCTTCGACATCAGCAAGACCCTGGTGGGCAGCACCCAGCGCATCCTGGTCTGCGGCCATGCCAAAAAGGACCCCAGCGAGCTGATGGGGCGCACCGAGTGCAACCGCATCGTCAACTTCAAGGGCAACGCGCGGCTGATGCATCAGCTGATCGACGTTCGCATCACCGAGGCCTTCCCGCACTCCCTGCGGGCCGAGGTGATGACCAGCGAGACGGTCGGCGCCTGAGCGGCTGCTCAGCGCCGCAGGCTCAGCCAGGCCTGCGGCAGCGCGATGGCCAGCAGCATCAGGCCGTAGCCCAGCATCTTGCCGTCGTGACCCAGCAGGGCCAGGGCCAACAGCAGGCCGAGGCTGCCGCCCACGCCGCCCCGGAGCCATAGCCGGCGCCAGCTGCACGACTTGAGCTCGCCGCGCCACAGCAGCTTGGCAAGGGCCGCGACCAGGCCCGCGACGAACCAGGCAGGCAGGAAGAAGTTGCCGATGTGCCAGAAGGCATCGAGAGGACTCACAGGATCTCGCCAATCTCGCAAAAAAGCTCGCGCGCATGCGTCCGCACGATGCACCCGCCGACAAATGCGGCGTGAATTGATGCTTATCAAGCATTTCTGTGCGGGCGATGCAGCAAGCGCATCGGCCCACGAGGCTTGAAATTTTATAATCGCACCATGTCGGTCTTTGCCCTCGGCCTGAATCACCAATCCGCGCCCCTGGATCTGCGCGGCCGGTTCGCGCTTTCAGCCGAGCAGCTGGCGCCCGCCCTGCTGGGCCTGCGCGATCAGCTCAAGCAGCGCACCCGCATCGGCGCAGAAGCCGCGATGCTGTCCACCTGCAACCGCACCGAGCTCTATGTGGCCGGCGGCAAGGAGCTGGTGCAGCCCTCCGTCGAGTGGCTGGCCGAGGTCGGCGGCGTGGCAGCGAACTCGCTGCTCAACCATGCCTATGTGAAGGAAGGCAGCGCCGCGGCGCGGCATGCCTTCCGCGTGGCCAGCGGCCTGGATTCCATGGTGCTGGGCGAACCCCAGATCCTCGGCCAGATGAAGCAGGCCGTGCGCGAGGCCGACGAAGCCGGCACGCTGGGCACCACGCTGCACCAGCTCTTCCAGCGCAGCTTCTCGGTCGCCAAGGAGGTCCGCAGCTCCACCGAGATCGGCGCGCATTCCATCAGCATGGCCGCCGCCGCGGTGCGCCTGGCCGGCCAGCTCTTCGAAGACCTGGCGCGGATCAAGGTGCTCTTCGTCGGTGCCGGCGAGATGATCGAGCTGGTCGCCACCCATTTCGCGGCCCGCACGCCGCAGACCATGGCCGTGGCCAACCGCACGCTGGAGCGCGGCGAGAAGCTCGCCACGCACCTGGGTGCCGAGGCCCTGCGCCTGAGCGAGCTGCCTCAACGCCTGCATGAATTCGACGCCGTGATCTCCTGCACGGCCTCCAGCCTGCCGCTGATCGGCCTGGGTGCGGTGGAAAGCGCGCTGAAGAAGCGCCGCCACAAGCCCATGTTCATGGTGGACCTGGCCGTGCCGCGCGACATCGAACAGGAAGTCGCCCAGCTGGACGATGTCTACCTCTATACCGTCGATGACCTCGCCCAGTTGGTGCAGTCCGCCGGCGAGAAGCGCCAGGCCGCCGTGCAGCAGGCCGAAGCCATCATCGAGACCGGGGTGCAAAGCTTCGTGCACTGGCTGGGCCAGCGCCACACCGTGCCCTTGATCCAGGCCCTGCACGCGCAGGCGGACGACTGGCGCAGCACCGAGCTGCAGCGTGCGCGCAAGCTGCTGGCGCGCGGCGAGGCCGTGGACGTCGTGCTGGAGGCCCTGTCCAAGGGACTGACGCAGAAGATGCTGCACGGCGCCCTGGCCGAGTTGCACGCGGCCGATGCCGAGCAGCGTGCCGCCCTGGCCCATACCGTCTCTCGCATCTTCCTGCGCAAGAGCGCCAAGGATCCGGCCGAGCATTAGCGCCCCTCGCCGCGCTGCTCGCCGCCCATGCGCCCACGAGGGTCGCATGGCCCGCCCTCCTTGCCCCTGCTCCCTATGAAAGACAGCCTGCGCCAGCAGTTCGAACGCCTCGGGCATCGACTGCACGAACTCGACACCACACTTGCGGACGGCAGCATCGCCGCCGACATGAAGCGCTACCGCGCGCTGACCCGCGAGCAGGCGGAAGTGTCGGACCTGGTATCCCGATACCAGCGCTATCTGCAGCGCGAGCAGGATCTGGCCGCCGCCCGCGAACTGCTGGACGACCCCGAGATGGCCGAGATGGCCAAGGAGGAAATCGCGGGCGCCGAGGCCGATATGGCACGCCTGGATGCGGAACTGCAGCTGGCCCTGCTGCCCAAGGATCCGGACGATGTGCGCCCGGCCTTTCTGGAGATCCGTGCCGGCACCGGCGGTGACGAGTCGGCGCTCTTTGCGGCCGACCTGGCCCGCATGTACCTGCGCTATGCCGAGTCCCAAGGCTGGCGTGCCGAGACCCTGTCGGCCAACGAATCCGATCTGGGCGGCTACAAGGAGCTGGTGCTGCGCCTCGAGGGCGATCAGGTCTACGGCCGGCTCAAGTTCGAGTCCGGCGGCCACCGCGTGCAGCGCGTGCCCGCCACCGAATCCCAGGGTCGCATCCACACCAGCGCCTGCACCGTGGCAGTGATGCCCGAACCCGACGAGGCCGAGGAGGTGCAACTCAACCCGGCCGAGCTGCGCATCGACACCTTCCGCGCCAGCGGCGCCGGCGGCCAGCACGTCAACAAGACGGACTCAGCCATCCGCATCACCCACCTGCCCACCGGCCTGGTCGCCGAATGCCAGGACGACCGCAGCCAGCATCGCAACAAGGCCAAGGCCATGGCCGTGCTGGCCGCCCGGCTGCGCGACAAGGAACGCAGCGAACGCGCCGCCAAGGAAGCCGCCACACGCAAGAGCCTGATCGGCAGCGGCGACCGCAGCGACCGCATCCGCACCTACAACTTTCCGCAAGGGCGGCTGACCGACCACCGCATCAACCTGACGCTCTACAAGCTGGGCGCCATCATGGACGGCGACCTGGGCGACGTCATCACCGGCCTGCAGCAGGCGCAGGCCGCCGAGCAGTTGGCGGCGCTGGAAGGCCGCGGATGAGCACCACCGTGCGTGCGCTGCAGCAGCAGGCCGCGCAAGCCGGCCTGCCGCGCCTGGAGACGCAGCTGCTGCTGGCCGCGCTGCTGGACAAAGACCGCAGTTGGCTGATCACGCATGACGAGGATCCGCTGCCGGCGGCCGTGCGCGAGCGCTTCGAATCCTGGCTGCAACAGCGGCTGGATGACGTCCCCCTGGCCTACCTGACCGGCCACAAGGAGTTCCACGGCTTGCGGCTGCAGGTGAGCCCGGCCACGCTGGTGCCGCGCCCGGATACCGAGCTGCTGGTCGACTGGGCCCTGCACTGGCTCGCGGTTTGCGGCCTGCCCTCCCCCCGTGTGCTGGACCTGGGCACCGGCAGCGGCGCGATCGCCCTGGCCATCAAGAACGGGCATCCGGCGGCGCGCGTCATGGCGACCGACTTCAGCGCCGCGGCCCTCGACGTCGCGCGTGCCAATGCCGCGCAGCTGCGGCTGGACGTCCAGTTCCTGCAGGGCGCCTGGTGGTCGCCACTGAACGGGGAACGCTTTGACCTGGTGCTGAGCAATCCACCCTACATCGCCCCGCTGGACGAGCACCTGGCCGCGTTGAAGCACGAGCCGCTGAGCGCTTTGACGGCACCGGAACAGGGGCTGGCAGACCTCCGCCAGATCATTGCCGGCGCCGCGGACCATCTGCGCCCCGGCGGACTGCTGCTGCTGGAGCATGGCTACGACCAAGAGCAGGCCGTGGCGGAATTGCTACGCCAGGCGGGGCTGGATTACCAGGGCTGCCGGCGGGATCTGGGCGGCCAGGCCCGATGCAGCGGCGCACGCCGGCCGTGAGCCCTCGCCGGCGCCCGAACAAAGCCGGAAAAAGCCCGCAAGACCCGATCCTTGATCCTGCACAAAGTCGCCGGACGGGCGTAGCATGAATTCCCGAGCGGCAATTCCTTGGCCGCCGGCAGCTAGGAGCACACCATGCGCCGCCTTCTCACCCCGTCTGGATCCTGCTGGCCTGCGGCCATGGGCTGGCTGGTGGTCGGCATGTGGGCCTTGATGCCCCCCGCTCAAGCCCAGTCGCAGCCCCTGGGCCATGCCGAAGCCCCCGGATTGCGCTGGCAGGCTCGCCTCCAGCTGAGCCAGGTGGACAACCAGGACAGCGGCAACGGCCGCAGTTCGCGATCTCTCAGCGCCGCCTTGCTAGGTGACTACTACCTGACCGGGTCCGGCCTGGGTGCGGGGGTGCGCGGCGGCTTGCGGGCCACGGGCGGCTTGATGATGGGTCCCTTGAGCATCACCCAGAGCGGCTCCGGCCTGACGCTCAGCGCCCAGTCCATGAGCCTGGGCCAGTCGCTGGCCGTGGGCTTGCGCGCCGTGGGTGCCCTGCCGGACAGGAGTGACCCGGCCGGCACCCTGCCCTATATCGGCATCGGCTACAGCGGCATTTCGTCGCGCGGGGGTTGGGGCTTCAGCGCCGACCTCGGCCTGATCAACCGCAACAACCTGCGCCTGGGCAACAGCCTGGGCTCGGTCGACGACGCCTTGCGGGACAACCGCCTGATGCCTGTGCTGCAGTTCGGCCTCAGCTACAGCTACTGAGCCCCCTGCCCGGCATTGCCGGCGTGCCTGCCACGCCTTGCCTTCGCACGCAAGCCCGTGCCAGAGGCCCGCATTCGGCGCAGGCCCGCGCCCTGGTCGATAATCGACCCAAGGCCAGAGGGCATCGCCCACCGCAAGACTGGCCACGGTCTACTAGCAAGGAATCAAGACATGAGCAGTGTTCAGCAACGCATTGACGATCTGGTCAAGAACAACCGCGTGGTGCTCTTCATGAAAGGCAGTGCCCAATTCCCCATGTGCGGTTTTTCGGGCCGCGCGGTACAGATCCTCAAGGCCTGCGGCGTGACCGACCTGAAGACCTTCAACGTGCTGGAGGATGAGGAAGTGCGCCAGGGCATCAAGGACTATGCCAACTGGCCGACCATCCCGCAGCTCTACGTCAATGGCGAGTTCATCGGCGGCTCGGACATCATGATGGAGATGTACGAGAGCGGTGAGCTGCAGCAGGTGCTGGGCGGCCAGTGAGCCTGCCCGCTGTCCCGCAGCGGCTGATCGTCGGCATCAGCGGCGCCAGTGGAGCAGCCTATGGCCTGCAGTTGCTGCGCCGCTGTCGCGAGCTGGCGGTCCGCACGCATCTGATCGCGACGCCTGCGGGACTGCTCAACGTCCACCATGAACTGGGGCTGAGCCGCGAGGCCCTGGAGGCCGAAGCCGACGAGGCCCACGCGCCCGGCGACATCGGCGCCTGCGTGGCCAGCGGCAGTTTTGACGCCACGGCCATGGTCGTGGCGCCCTGTTCCATGAAGAGCCTCGCCGCCATCGCCCACGGCTTCGGCGACAACCTGCTCACGCGTGCCGCCGACGTCACGCTCAAGGAGCGCCGCCGCCTGGTACTGATGGTGCGGGAAACGCCACTCAACCTGGCTCACCTGCGCAATATGACGGCCGTGACCGAGATGGGCGGCATCATCTTCCCGCCCCTGCCAGCTTTCTACCTGAAGCCGCAAAGCGTGGACGACATGGTGGCCGAGGGCGTGGAGCGAGTCCTGGACCTGTGCGGCATTGCCGGCGCCCGGCCACAGCGCTGGCGGGGCTTGCGTGCATCGAACTGAAGCGTCGCGAGGGGCTGCCCGCGAGCTCAGCGCTCGCCGGGCATCAGCCACTTTCGGCGCGCGCCCAGCACTGCGTTGGGATATTCCGGCCGGCCACGGCTGCCGTTGTAGCGGCCCAGCGCCATGAAAAGGTCGCCTTTCTCGCGATCCAGGTAGTGGCGCAGGATTACGCAGCCAAAGCGGAGATTGGTCTGCATGTGAAAGAGGCGGGACTCCTGTCCGTCGCCTATCAGGCGCGCCCAGAAGGGCATCACCTGCATGTAGCCGCGCGCGCCCGCCACACTGATCGCGTACTTGCGAAAGCCGCTTTCCACTTCGACCAAACCCAGTACCAGGCTGGGCTCCAGACCCGCCCGTGCGGCCTCATACCACAGCGTTTCCAGGAACTCGATGCGCGTCTGCGCCTCGGTCTTGCGCGGCCTCAGGCGGTCGCTCATGGTGCCCAGCCAGCGCAGATAGGCCAGGCGGTCGTCGATCTTCTCGAAGCGGGGCCGCGGCGGCGCGCTGTTGCGGATCGAGGCCGACAGCGCCGAGCGCACCGCATCCGCCAGAGGCTCCTCGACCTGGGCGCCCGCCCAGGCCCGCCCCATGGGCAACAGACTCAGCAGCGATGCAGCAAGAAGACCGCGCCGCGCGCGGGATGCTGGCTGCACCGGCACCTCAGACCTTCAGCCGGGCCTGCAGATGCGCCACCACCTCGGCCAGGGCCAGCTTGGTCGCTTCGGCGTCACGGCGGCCCTGGTACTCGACCTGGCCCTCCTTGAGACCGCGATCGGACAGCACCACGCGGTGCGGCACCCCGATCAACTCCCAGTCCGCGAACATGGCCCCAGGACGCTCGCCGCGATCGTCCAGCAGCACGTCCACACCCTGCGCCTGCAGCTGCTCGTACAGCGCCTGGGCTGCGGTCTTGACCTCATCGCTGCGGTCCATGCCGATGGGGCAGATCGCGACGGTGAAGGGGGCGATGGAATCGGGCCAGACGATGCCCCGCTCGTCGTGGTTCTGCTCGATGGCGGCGCCCAGGATGCGGGTCACGCCAATGCCGTAGCAGCCCATCTCGAAGGGCTTGGGCTTGCCGGTTTCGTCCAGGAAGGTGGCATTCATGGCCGCCGAGTACTTGGTGCCCAGGTAGAACACATGGCCCACCTCGATGCCGCGCTGGATGGCCAGCTGACCCCTGCCATCCGGCGAGGGATCGCCAGCCACCACGTTGCGGATGTCGGCCACGAGGTCGGGCTCGGGCAGATCCCGGCCCCAGTTGGCACCGGTGAAGTGGAAGTCGGCCTCGTTGGCGCCACAGACGAAATCGGCCATCTGCGCCACGGTGCGATCCGCCACGACCTTGACCGACTGCTTGAGCCCGATGGGACCCAGATAGCCTGGCTTGCAGCCGAAGTGGGCCTCGATCTCACCCACGGTGGCGAAACGGAAGCCGCCCTTGAGACCTTCGACCTTGCCGGCCTTGACCTCGTTGAGCTCGTGATCGCCGCGCACCAGCAGCAGCCAGACCTGGGTCTTGACGACTTCGCCATGCTCGTTGAACTCGTCGGTGGCCAGCACCAGGGACTTGACCGTCTGCGCCAGCGGCAGGCCCAGCAGGACGGCCACGTCCTCGCAGGTGCTCTTGCCCGGCGTGGGGGCCTTGCTCAGGGGCTGGCTGGCCGGCGCGCGGCTGGCCAGCAGGGGCAGGGCCTCGGCCAGCTCGATGTTGGCCGCGTAGTCGCTGTCGGGGCAGTAGACGATGGCGTCTTCACCCGTTTCGGCGATCACCTGGAACTCATGCGAGCGGTCGCCGCCGATGGCGCCGGTGTCGGCCGCGACCGCGCGGTATTCCAGGCCCAGACGGTCGAAGATCTTGCAGTAGGCCTGGAACATGTTCTCGTAGCTGCGGCCCGCGGCCTCCACGTCGCGGTCGAAGGAGTACGCATCCTTCATCGTGAACTCGCGGCCGCGCATCACGCCAAAGCGCGGCCGGCGCTCGTCGCGGAACTTGGTCTGGATGTGATAGAAGTTCTTCGGCAGCTGCTTGTAGGAGCGCAGCTCCTGGCGGGCGATGTCGGTCACCACTTCTTCGCTGGTGGGCTGGATGATGAAGTCGCGGCCGTGGCGGTCTTTCACGCGCAGCAACTCCGGGCCCATCTTGTCGAAGCGGCCCGTCTCTTGCCACAGCTCGGCGGGCTGCACTACCGGCATCAGCAGCTCGACGGCCCCGGCGCGGTTCATCTCCTCACGGATGATGGCCTCCACCTTGCGGATCACGCGCAGACCCATGGGCATGTAGTTGTAGATGCCGGCGCCCAGGCGCTTGATCATGCCGGCTCGCATCATGAGCTTGTGGCTGACGACTTCGGCGTCGGCGGGGGCTTCCTTGAGCGTGGAGACGAAGAACTGAGAGGCTTTCATCGCGGAGACTGCGGGGTAGGACCGGCAGCGCGCCACCGGAGCACCCGCCCTGAGGCCGGCGCCCGGCAGGCGCGCCTGGGCTTGGGGTTAGCGAGGATCATGCAAGGGGTGAAGCCCGATGCAATAATCAATCCAACTAAAGATTTGAGGTTGATTATGCTCGACCGTGAAGGCTTCAGGCCCAACGTCGGCATCATCCTGCTCAACCACCGGAACGAAGTGTTCTGGGGCAAGCGCATTCGCACCCACTCCTGGCAGTTCCCGCAAGGGGGCATCAAGCATGGCGAAACGCCCGAGCAGGCGATGTTCAGAGAGCTCCACGAAGAAGTGGGCTTGAGGTCCGAGCATGTGCGCATCATTGCGCGCACGCGCGACTGGCTGCGCTATGAAGTGCCCGAGCACTACATTCGCCGCGACGCACGTGGCCATTACCGTGGCCAGAAACAGATCTGGTTCCTGCTGCAGCTGATGGGCCGCGACAGCGACATGAACCTGCGTGCCACCGACCACCCGGAATTCGACGCCTGGCGCTGGAACGACTATTGGGTCCCTCTGGATGCCGTGATCGAGTTCAAGCGGGGCGTCTATCAGATGGCGCTCACCGAGCTCGCGCGCTTTCTGCCACGCACGAGCCATCACAACCGCTATCTGCGCGCTGGCATGCGCCCGCAGCAGCATCGGCATGACCACGGCGGCGGCCGCAGCGCCTCGACAGGCGAGGAAGCCGTCGCAGAGCCACCGCTGGGGCCGGGCGACGACGGCGCCGAGCACTGAAGCCTCCGCCCCATGACAAAGGCCCGCCGAAGCGGGCCTTTGTCAATGGTCATGCGGCTGCCCGGTCTCAGCGCAGCACGAGGTTGTCGCGATGGATGAGCTCGGGCTCGGCGGCATAGCCCAGTACCGCTTCGATCTCGAAGGACGGCTTGCGGGCAATCAGGCGGGCCTCGGCGCTGGAGTAGTTGGACAAGCCACGCCCCAACTCGGCACCTGCGGGGTCGTGCACCGCGATCACATCGCCGCGATGGAACTCTCCCTGCACCTCGCGCACGCCGATGGGTAGCAGGCTCTTGCCTTCCTCGCGCAGCTTCAGTGCCGCGCCCGCATCGACGACGACCGCGCCGCGCATCTGCAGATGATCCAGCATCCATTGCTTGCGCGCGGCCTGCTTGGCCGTGCTGGCCAGCAAGGCCGTGCCGATGGACTCGCCCGCCGCCAGCCGCAGCAGCACATCCGGCTCGCGGCCCCAGGCGATCACCGTGCTGGCGCCGCTGCCCGCTGCCCGCTTGGCGGCGAGGATCTTGGTGATCATGCCGCCGCGGCCAATGCTGGAGCCCGCGCCGCCTGCCATCGCCTCGAGCTCGGGCGTGCCTGCGATGGCTTCGTCGATGAAGCGCGCATTAGGATCCTTGCGCGGGTCTGCCGAGTACAGGCCCTTCTGGTCGGTCAGAATGACCAGAGCGTCGGCCTCCACCAGGTTCGCCACCAGGGCGCCCAGGGTGTCGTTGTCCCCGAACTTGATCTCGTCGTTGACAACCGTGTCGTTCTCATTGATCACGGGCAGCACGCGGTGCTGCAGCAGGGTCAGCAAGGTGGAGCGCGCGTTGAGGTAACGCTCGCGATCGGCCAGATCGGCATGCGTCAGCAGGACCTGGGCGCTGCCCAACCCCTGCTCGCGCAGCTTGCTTTCATACATCTGGGCCAGACCCATCTGCCCCACGGCGGCTGCGGCCTGCAGCTCATGCACTTCCTTGGGCCGGGAAGCCCAACCCAGGCGCTTCATGCCTTCGGCAATGGCGCCGCTGGAGACCATCACCACCTCGCGCCCCTGCCGCGTCAGCGCGGCCAGCTGCCGGCACCAGTTGCCGATGGCACCGGCATCCACGCCCCGACCTTCATTGGTCACCAGGCTGGAGCCGACCTTGACGACGATGCGTCGCGCGTCGCGCAGCACGGCACTCATGAGGTGCTCGCCTCGCCGCCGCCCTCCACCGGCGTGAAGCGCACGTCCGGCTCCACATGGTGCTGCTGCTGGGCAGCCACATGCTCGTAGATCGCGTGGATCAGGGGCTGGCAGCCTTCACGGGTCAGGGCTGAAATCTCGAAGACCGGCCCCTTCCACTTGTAGCGCTTGATGAAGTCCTTCACCCGCTTGGCACGCTCTTCCTCGGGCACCATGTCCAGCTTGTTGAGCACCAGCCAGCGCGGCTTCTCGTGCAGCGCAGCGTCGTACTTCTTCAGCTCGGCCACGATGGCCCGGGCCTCGGCCACGGGATCGACCTCGGGGTCGAAAGGAGCCAGGTCCACCACATGCAACAGCAAACGCGTGCGCTGCAGATGGCGCAGGAACTGATGGCCCAGGCCGGCGCCTTCGGCGGCACCCTCGATCAGGCCGGGAATGTCGGCCACGACGAAGCTCTTCTCCGGCGCCACGCGCACCACGCCGAGGTTGGGATGCAGCGTCGTGAACGGATAGTCGGCGATCTTCGGCCGCGCATTCGAGATCGCGGAGATCAGCGTGGACTTGCCCGCATTGGGCTGCCCCAGCAGCCCCACATCCGCCAGCACACGCAATTCCAGCTTCAGCTTCTTGGCCTCGCCGGGCCAGCCAGGCGTCTTCTGGCGCGGGGCACGGTTGGTGCTGCTCTTGAAATGCAGGTTGCCGAAGCCTCCATCGCCGCCCTTGGCAATCATCACCCTCTCGCCGGGCTCCAGCAGTTCGGCGATGACCGCGCCCGTCTCGAGGTCGGTGATGATGGTGCCCACGGGCATGCGCAGCACGATGTCGTCGGCCGCGGCTCCGTATTGGTCTGAGCCGCGCCCGGCCTCGCCATTGCGCGCCTCGTGGCGACGCGCGTAGCGGTAGTCGATCAAGGTGTTCAGGTTCAGGTCGCCAACGGCATACACGCTGCCGCCGCGACCGCCATCGCCACCATCCGGACCGCCGAAGGGAATGAACTTTTCGCGGCGGAAGCTGGCACAGCCGGCACCACCGTTGCCGGCCACTACATCGATGGTGGCTTCGTCTACGAACTTCATATCGTGCTTCTCGGGCTCACGGAAGGAGCCATGGTAAGGCAGGCCCGCAACTGGGGCCTCACCGGGTTTGCAGCCGCAAAAAAAACAAAGCCCCGGGCGTGCCGGGGCTCAGTTTGAACGCTCAGTATGAACGGTGTGGCCGGCTGCTGCCACCGCACCGCCTCGGTCAGGTCTGAAGACTCAGACCGGCGTCACGACCACGGTCGAGCGATTGGCTTCGCCCTTGGTGGTGAAGGACACGGTACCGTCCACCAGAGCGAACAGGGTGTGGTCCTTGCCCATGCCGACATTGGTGCCGGCGTGGAACTTGGTGCCGCGCTGACGCACGATGATGGAGCCGGCCGAGATGGCCTGGCCGCCGTACACCTTCACGCCCAGCATCTTCGGTTTGGAATCGCGGCCGTTTCGAGTCGAGCCGCCGCCCTTTTTCTGTGCCATGGATTACTCCTTGAACTGTTGCGAGAGCGTGGGATCAGCCGTTCACCGCGCTGATTTCCAGCTCGGTGTAGGTCTGGCGATGGCCTTGGCTCTTCTTGTAGTGCTTGCGACGACGCAGCTTGAAGATGCGCACCTTGTCGTGCTTGCCCTGTGCCACCACGGTGGCCTTGACGCTCGCGCCAGCAACCAAGGGAGTGCCGATCTTCAGTTCGGCGCCGTTACCCACGGCGAGAACTTGATCGATCACGATCTCTTGGCCAACTTCCGCAGCAATCTGTTCTACCTTGATCTTTTCGCCAGCAGCAACCTTGTATTGCTTGCCACCGGTTTTTATGACCGCGTACATATCAGCCCTTTCAATGAAACCACCTGCTGCCCGCAGCACCTACATACACCTACATGCACCTACATGCACCGACGTACACCTTACGCCGATATACATCGATATACACTGAGCACCCGCCACAGCGAAGCACTCACGGCAATGCCACGAGACCCACAGGCCTAAGTCTCCGCACGCAATGCGCGCAGAGCCGGTGACTATAACACGCCCAACCCTCCCGTTTCAAGCACCCACACCTCGCCGTGGGGAGCCACCGACGCAAGCATGCCCGCCAGTCAGCAGCCAAGAGCATCTGCCCTCTGCGCCCTTCCTATAATCTCAGCTTCGCCCAAAAGTGAGCCCAGAGTGCACGCCCTGTCTGCCTCGTCCCCCTTTCAAGAGGTCCTTGCCGCGCTGGATGCGGACATGCGCGAGGTCGATGCCGTCATCGCGCGCCGCCTGACCTCCGACGTCACCCTCGTCAACCAGATTGCCGGCTACATCGTCCACGCGGGCGGCAAGCGCATGCGCCCCAAGCTGGTCCTGCTGTTTGCCAACGCCCTTGGTTTCCAGGGAGCGGAGCGGTTCGAGTTGGCCGCGGTCGTGGAGTTCATCCACACGGCAACCCTGCTGCACGACGACGTCGTTGACGAGTCCTCGCTGCGCCGCGGCAAGCAAACAGCCAACGCCCTGTTCGGCAACGCGGCCAGCGTCCTCGTCGGCGACTTCCTCTACTCGCGCGCCTTCCAGATGATGGTCTCGAGCAACCGGATGCGCGTGCTGGAGGTGCTGGCCGAAGCCACCAACATCATCGCCGAAGGCGAGGTCCTGCAACTGATGAACATGCACGACCCGGACATCTCGGTCGAGGACTATCTGCGCGTCATCCGCTACAAGACCGCCAAGCTTTTCGAGGCCAGTGCACGCCTGGGCGCCGTACTTGCCGACGCCCCCCCCGGCATCGAGGAAGCCTGCGCGGCCTATGGTCGAGCCCTGGGCACGGCCTTCCAGCTGATCGACGACGTGCTGGACTACGAAGGCGACACCCAAGCCCTGGGCAAGAACGTGGGCGACGACCTGCGCGAAGGCAAGCCGACACTACCCCTGCTGATAGCCATGGAACGCGGCAGCACCTCGCAGCGCGAGCTGATTCGGCACGCCATCCAGTACGGCGAAGTCGAGCGCCTGCCGGACATCATCGAGATCGTCCAGAGCACAGGCGCCCTGGAGGCCACCCGCGAGGCCGCGCGACAGGAAGCCGAACATGCCCGCGAAAAACTTTCGCTGCTACCTCTTAACAAATGGCGCGAAGCTCTGCTAGAATTCGCGTTTCTGTCGGTGAACAGATCCCACTAGGGGCCACTAGGGGCCACTAGGGGCCACTAGGGGCCACTAGGGGCCACTAGGGGCCACTAGCGGCGTTTAGCGGACCATCTAGCGACGCTTTGCAAGACGCCATCACCTGGGCGCTTGCAAGAGCAGCAGAGGGAACTGAACACGAAGAACAAATCGGGGTGTAGCTTAGCCTGGTAGAGCGCTACGTTCGGGACGTAGAGGCCGGAGGTTCGAATCCTCTCACCCCGACCAGGATTTAAAGCGGGAGCCGCAGCGATGTTCGCTTGGGACTTCTGCAGGAGACTTCCGCACGCTGACTCAGCATGAAGCGGATCAGGAAGGATTGATCAAAAAAGGATCAATCAAAAAGTCAGTCAGACCAACGGCGCCTTCGGGCGCCGTTTTCGTTTGGATCCGCAAGACACAACTGGTCGCAAATCTTCGGCCGATGTGGTGTGATTGCATGAGATTCCCGGGCTTTCCACTGCCGCAGTGGGTCCGGGCTCGGTTTACAGTGCCGGATGCAGACCTCGCGCCCGCGCGTTCATGGAACGCACTCGCGCGCAAGGCCTACGCTGAAATTCGTTGGGAAGCCCACCGCTCGTCATGCAAGCCGATTCAACGCTGGTCGATCCATCATCCATGCTGTCCGGGGTGGCCCGCGTGCTCGTGCATGCGGGCAAGCTGCCTGTGAAGCAGGCAGAGGATCTCGTACGCCAGGCACGCGAGAAAAAGATCAGCTTCGTCAACGCGCTGATCGGCGCAAACCTGATCGCACCGAGTGAACTCGCCCACACGCTGTCGGCCGCTTTGGCCGTGCCGCTGCTGGACCTCAACGCGCTCGACGCACAGCGGCTTCCGCACAACATCATCGACAGCAAGCTGTCGCAGCAGTATCAGGTCATCGCACTGGGCCGTCGCGGCAACCGCCTCTTCATTGGCGGCGCCGATCCAACCGAGCCCGAGATCGTTGAGCGGATCAAGTTTGCCACCCAGCTCTCGCCTGAGTGGGTGATCGTCGAACACGACAAGCTGCAGAAGGTGCTGCAAGGCAGCACCAGTACCAATGCGACGGAAGCCCTGGAGTCCATCGCTGGAGGCGACTTCGACTTCGACATCGCCGAGGAGGACGCCTCCCCGCAGGAAGATGCCCCGGAAATGGCCGATGTGGAGGACGCACCCGTCGTGCGTTTTCTGCAGAAGATGCTGGTGGACGCGATCAACATGCGGGCGTCCGATCTTCATTTCGAGCCCTACGAATACAGCTACCGCGTCCGCTTCCGCGTCGATGGCGAACTGCGCGAGATCACCCAGCCCCCCGTCGCCATCAAGGATAAGCTGGCCTCCCGCATCAAGGTGATCTCACGCCTGGACATTGCCGAGCGGCGTGTGCCGCAGGACGGGCGCATGAAGCTCAAGTTCGGATCCAAGTCCATCGACTTCCGGGTTTCGACGCTGCCCACGCTGTTCGGCGAGAAGATCGTGATCCGTATCCTGGACCCATCCTCCGCCAAGCTGGGCATCGATGCCCTGGGCTACGAAAAGGTGGAGAAGGACCGGCTGATGGCCTGCATCCAGCGGCCCTACGGGATGATTCTTGTGACCGGTCCCACGGGTTCTGGCAAGACGGTGTCGCTGTACACCTGTCTGAACATCTTGAACCAACCGGGCGTCAACATTTCCACCGTTGAAGATCCCGCAGAAATCAACCTGCCCGGCATCAATCAGGTGAACGTCAACGACAAGGCCGGCCTGACCTTTGCTGCAGCGCTGAAGTCCTTCCTGCGTCAGGATCCGGACGTGATCATGGTGGGTGAGATCCGGGATCTGGAAACGGCGGACATCGCCATCAAGGCCGCGCAAACCGGGCACATGGTGATGTCCACGCTGCACACCAACGATGCACCAACCACGCTGACGCGCCTGATGAACATGGGAGTCGCACCCTTCAACATTGCCTCCAGCGTCCTGCTGATCACCGCCCAGCGACTGGCGCGCCGTCTGTGCGAGAACTGCAAGGCTCCCGCGGATTACCCACGCGAGGCCATGCTGCGCGCCGGCTTCAAGGAAGACGAGCTGGATGGTTCCTGGCGCCCCTACCGCGCCGTGGGTTGCTCCATGTGCAATAACGGCTACAAGGGCCGGGTGGGCTTGTATCAGGTCATGCCTATCACCGAGGCCATCCAACGCATCATCCTCAGCCAGGGCACGGCCATCGATATCGCAGATCAGGCACGCAAGGAAGGCGTGCGGGACCTGCGCCAGTCCGGCCTGGTCAAGGTCCGTGCGGGCGTCACCACGCTGGAAGAGGTGCTGGCCGCCACCAACGAGTAGGACCAAGACCATCGACCCGACAAAGCAGTACCGCGGACTGGTTCCGCGGCAACGACAACAGGGCCAGTAATGCCCGGGAGTGAATATGGCGACAAGCGCGAGCACCACCAAGGGTGTGAACGAGCAGGTCTTCGAGTGGGAAGGCAAGGACCGCAACGGCAAGGTCGTCCGCGGCGAAATGCGCGCCGGCGGCGAGGCCATGGTGAGTGCCTCGCTGCGCCGCCAGGGCATTCTGGTCAGCCGGGTCAAGAAGCGTCGCGCCAGCGGCGGCAAGGCCATCAAGCAAAAGGACATCGCCGTCTTCACGCGCCAACTGGCTACCATGATGCGAGCCGGCGTTCCCCTGCTGCAGTCCTTCGACATCGTGGGCCGCGGCGCAACCAACCCTCGACTGACCAAGCTGCTCAACGACATCCGGCAAGACGTCGAGACCGGTACAAGCCTGTCGGCAGCCTTCCGCAAGCACCCACTGTACTTCGACGCGCTCTATTGCAATCTGGTCGAGGCCGGTGAAGCGGGCGGCATCCTGGAGCAGTTGCTGGATCGCTTGGCGATCTACCAGGAAAAGACGGTGGCCATCAAGCAGAAGATCAAGTCTGCATTGACCTATCCGATTGCTGTGATGGTCGTGGCATTCATCGTGCTTGCCGTGATCATGATCTTCGTGGTGCCGGCTTTCAAGGACGTATTCACGTCCTTCGGCGCGGACCTCCCCGCACCAACGCTGGTGGTCATCCATCTCTCCGAGTTTTTTGTGGCCTATTGGTGGCTGATTTTCGGCAGCATTGGCGGCGGGCTGTATTTCTTCTTCCAGAGTTGGAAACGCTCAGAGAAGATGCAGAAGACCATGGACCGCCTGCTGCTCAGAATCCCTGTCTTTGGTGATTTGCTGTACAAGTCCGCGCTCGCCCGCTGGACACGCACCTTGGCCACCATGTTTGCGGCCGGCGTGCCTCTGGTGGAAGCCCTGGACTCCGTTGGTGGCGCCTCAGGCAATGCGGTGTTCAGCGAAGCGACCGAGAAAATTCAGCGCGACGTGTCCACCGGGTCGGCCTTGACTACTTCAATGCAAAGCACCGGCATTTTCCCAGTGATGGTGTTGCAGATGTCAGGCATTGGCGAAGAGTCCGGCTCGCTGGATCACATGCTGGCCAAGGCCGCCGAGTTCTACGAGGAAGAGGTTGACGAGGCCGTCAAGGCCCTGTCCAGCCTGATGGAGCCCTTCATCATCGTGATACTGGGTACGCTGATCGGCGGCATCGTGGTGGCCATGTATCTTCCCATCTTCAAGCTCGGTCAGGTGGTCTGAGGCATGCCGGTGTCCATCGCGCCTGAATGGCAATATCTGTTGAGTCCCTGGGCCCTGGGCCTGCTGGGCCTGTGCATTGGCAGTTTCCTGAACGTGGTGGTGCTGCGCCTGCCCCGGATGATGGAGCGGGAGTGGACGCAGGACGCTTCCGCCCATCTGGGCGACGCCAGTGTGCTGGAGCGAACGGCCGGGATGGCGCCCGCGTCGGCCCGGCCACTGGCAGAGCAACTGCACGCGCTGAGCGAGAAGCTGCAGCAGCAGCCTGCCTTCGGCTTGGCGACGCCGCGCTCGCGCTGCCCGCACTGCGGTCATCAGCTGGCCTGGCATGAGAACCTGCCGCTGCTGGGCTGGCTGCGGCTGCGCGGGCGCTGCGCATCCTGCAAGGCGCCGATCTCGGTACGCTACCCCTTGATCGAGGCCCTCACCGGCGCGCTGTTTGCCGTCATCGCCTGGCAATTCGGCCCCCAACTACAGACCCTGATGTGGTGCGCTTTTGCCGCGGCGCTTGTCGCCCTGGCAGCGATCGACTGGGACACCACCTTGCTGCCCGACAGCATCAACCAACCGCTGCTGTGGGCCGGTCTCTGGGCCTCGCTGCTGGGGTGGACGGTCCCGCTGGACCAGGCCTTGATTGGGGCGCTGGCGGGCTATCTGAGCCTCTGGTCGGTCTACTGGCTGTTCAAGCTGCTGACGGGCAAGGAGGGCATGGGCTACGGCGATTTCAAGCTGCTCGCCGCCCTGGGCGCTTGGCTGGGCTGGCAGATGGTGCTGCCGATCGTGCTGGGCGCCTCGGTCATTGGTGCCGTTGTGGGCATCGCGATGAAATTCACCAGCAGCCTGCGCGAGGGCCGTTACGTGCCCTTTGGGCCCTTCCTCGCCGGCGGCGGGCTGGCGGTGCTGCTCATTGGCCCGGCTCGTCTGGTGGCCTGGTGGCTGGGTGGCAGCCCATGACCACACTTTGCGCATGCGCATCGGCCTGACCGGCGGCATCGGCAGCGGCAAGAGCACGGTGGCCAGCTGCCTGGCGGCGCTGGGCGCCACGCTGATCGACACCGACGCCATCTCGCGCAGCCTCACCGCTGCCGGCGGCGCCGCCATGCCGGCCATCGTCGCGGCGTTCGGGCCGCAGGCGCAGACCACGGATGGTGCATTGGATCGCGCCTTCATGCGCGAACTGGCCTTCCGCGACCCCGGAGCGCGCAAGCAGCTGGAGGGCATTCTGCATCCCATGATCGGCGACGAAACCCGCCGCCGGGAAGCCTCCGCCCACAGCGCATGGATCGTCTTCGACGTGCCCTTGCTTGTCGAGTCCGGCCGCTGGCGTCAGCGCGTGGACCGCGTGCTGGTGGTGGACTGCGAAGAGGAGACCCAGGTGCAGCGCGTCATGGCCCGCAGCGGCTGGTCCCGTGACGCCGTGCTGGCCGTGCTCGCGCAGCAGGCCACGCGCGCCCAAAGGCGTGCCGCGGCCGATGCGGTGATCTGCAACGAAGGCCTGGACCTGGACGCGCTGGCGCTCGAAGTCCGGCAGTTGACCGACCACTGGCGTGCCTGAGTCGCCACCGCCTTCAGCAGACGCAGCGGCAATGCCCATTTCAACGCACCGGCGACGGCGAAGCCCGCCGGCTGTGAAACAATCCGCCCATCTGCATGCGGGCTGCGTATCGCCCTGCGTGCCCACAACGCCAATTGCCCTGGGATGTCCGCCTTGGTCTTGTACGAGTACCCGTTCAACGAAAGCATTCGAACAATGCTGCGGCTGGAGCATCTGTTCGATCGCCTGGGCCAGCTGATCGCCCGCGAAACGGCCCTGGATCATCACTTCGCGCTGGTCACCTTGTTCGAGATCATGGACGTGGCCTCGCGAGCCGACCTCAAGTCCGACCTGCTCAAGGAGCTGGAACGCCACAAGGCCCAGTTCAACAGCTACCGCGGCAACCCCGCCATTTCCGAGGCCGCCTTGGACAATGTGATCCAGCGCATCGATGCGGCCTTCAACAGGCTCAATGCGCTGTCCGGCAAGGCAGGCCACGCCCTGACCGCCAACGAATGGCTGATGAGCATCCGCAGCCGCATCAGCATTCCGGGCGGGACCTGCGAGTTCGATCTGCCGGCTTACTACACCTGGCAGCAGTTCCTGCCGGTGCGCCGGCGCAATGATCTGATGCAGTGGACGCAGTCCCTGATGCCCTTGGCCGAGGCCCTGCAGGTCCTGCTGGGCCTGCTGCGGGACTCCGGGGCGCCGCACAAAGTGGCCGCGCAGGCCGGCCAGTACCAACAGAGCCTGCCGCAGGGTCGCAGTTACCAGCTGCTGCGCATGCGCATCGACCCCAGTCTTGGCCTGATCCCCGAGATCAGCGGCCATCGACTGATGGTGGCGATCCGCCTGATGCGCCAGGATGAGGAAGGCCGGCTCAAGCCGGCCGCCCAGGACGCCAGCTTCGAACTGACGCTTTGTGCCTGAGCCCCCATGAGTGCCCCGAAGAAGAATCCTAAAGGTGAACGGCTGGTGCCCTGCCCACATTGCAAAGGCGACGCGGTCTTTGCGCCCAGCAATCCGTATCGCCCCTTCTGCGGTGAACGCTGCCGGGAAATGGACCTGGGCGCCTGGGCCAGCGAGTCCTTCCGTGTCGCCGCCGCGCCCCCCACGGACGACAACGAGCCGCTGCCGCACTGAGGGCCTTGCGGCGCTCGACCAGGACTCAGACCAGCCAGCCCCGCTCGCGCAAGGCCGCCTCGGCGGCGTCTGGTGACGAGAACAGCAGCGCCTGCCAGCCTCGGTCCGCGGCGGCCTCGATATTGGCCGGATGGTCGTCCAGGAAGACGATTTCGTGGGGCGGCACGCCCAGCTGAGCCTCCATCAACGCAAAGATCTCGGGGCCCGGCTTCGATTGCTTGACCCGGCTGGAGAAGATGCCCCCATCGAACCAGCGCTCCAGCGGATAGTGACGCTCGAGGTGCTCGGCGTAAATGCCGGGCATGTTGGACAGGTAGTGGGTACGATGCCCCGCAGCCCTCAGTGCCTCGATCAGGCGGACGGTGCCGGCCACGGCCTGTAGTTCCTCAGGCACCGCGTCCACCACAGCCCTCACCTCCTGCGCCGGCCAGCCGGTGCGTGCAGAAATACGCTCGATCACGGCTTCCGGCCCGATGAGCCCCTGGTCGAAGGCCCCCCAGTCGCCGCTGTACTGCGTGAAGAACTCGCGTGCAGCGGCCTCGCCGGCCGCTTCGTCGGGACAGCGGTGCGGCCAAACGCGGGCCAGCAAGCTGGGGGGGTGCCAGCGGAACACCACGCCGCCGAAATCGAAGACGACCTGCATCAGCTGCGCAGCCTGTTCAGCAGGCCAGCCGTGGAACCGTCCAAGCCTTGCGTATCCCCGCTGGCCAGGCGCGGCAACAGGCCCGAGCACAAGGCCTTGCCCAGCTCCACGCCCCACTGGTCGAAGCTGTTGATGCCCCACAGCGCACCGCTGACGAAGACGCGGTGCTCATACAAGGCGATCAGCGCGCCGAGGCTGCGTGGGCTGAGCTGCTCCATCAGGATCGTCGTGCTGGGCCGATTGCCCGGGAAGCTGCGATGCCGCGCAACCGTCAGCCTGCCCAGCGAGGACGACGCCGTCGGCGCCTTCTCCTGCAGGGCCTGCTCCACGGTCTTGCCCTGCATCAGCGCCTGAGACTGGGCCAGACAATTCGCCAGCAGCTTTTGATGCTGATCCAGCAGCCGCGCGGCCAGCTCGCCCTGCACATGCCCACCGTGATGCGGTGCCTTCACGGCAATGAACTCCACAGGGATCACGTCGGTGCCCTGGTGCAGCATCTGGAAGTAGGCATGCTGGCCGTTGGTGCCAGCCTCGCCCCAGACGACGGGGCTGGTGCCATACGGCAAGACCTGACCCTCGCGGTCCACGCCTTTGCCGTTGCTCTCCATCTCCAACTGCTGGAGATAGGCCGGCAGGCGCCGCAGGCCCTGGTGATAGGGCGCCACGCTGCGGCTGGTGAAGCCATGGAAGTTGCGATACCAGAGGTCCAGCAGCCCCAGCAGCACCGGCACATTGCACGCCAGCGGCGCTTCGGCGAAGTGGCGGTCCATGGCATGCGCGCCGGCCAGCAGCTCGCGGAAGGCCTTCGCGCCGACGGCAATCGCAATCGGCAGGCCGATCACGGACCACAGCGAATAGCGTCCACCCACCCAGTCCCAGAAGCCGAAGCTGGTGTGGATGCCAAAGGCCTGGGCCGCCGCCGTGTTGCTGCTGGTGGCGACGAAATGGCGGCCGATGTCCGTTCCACCCTGGGCCAGGAACCAGGCCTTGGCCGCTTCGGCATTGGCCAGGGTTTCCTGCGTCGTGAAGGTCTTGGAGGCGATCACGAACAGCGTCCTGCTCGCGTCCAGCCCCCGCAGTACGGGGGCCAGGTCATGCCCGTCGACGTTGGAAACGAAGTGCAGGCGGCGGCCGACGTCGGTGTAGGACTGCAGGGCCTGCACCACCATGGCCGGGCCCAGGTCCGAGCCGCCGATACCGATGTGCACGATGTCGGTGATGCGCCCATCCGCCCGCACGTCCTCGGCGAAGGCCAGCATGCGGTCCAGCGACGCGTGGACCTCATCGCTGAATGGCGCAGCGCCGGCCGGCGCGCGCAGGGCCGTGTGCAGCACCGCGCGGCCCTCGGTGTGGTTGATGGGCTCGCCCTGGAAGAGCGCATCGCGCTGCGACTCCAGCCCGCAGTCCCGGGCCAATTGCAGCAGCAGTTCCAGCGTCGACGTGTCGATGCGGTTCTTGGACAGGTCCACGAACAGCTCGGGCGCCTCGAAGGACCAGCGCGCAAAGCGCCCTCCATCCTCGGCAAAGGCCTGGCGCAGATCGAAGGCGGCGCCGCTGGTTTGGTACTGTGCTTGCAAGAGGGCCCAGGCCGGGCTTTGGTCGCAACGCGGGTGCTGCATCAGAGTTGGCTTTCGATGATCTGGTCCAGCTTGCCGGCATCGACGGCAAACAGGCGGATGCCTTCAGCCAGCTTCTCGGTGGCCATGGCGTCCTGGTTGAGGGCGAAGCGGAAGGCCGCCTCGTTGTACGAAACCTTGGGCACGTCGGCATGGACTGCGGCGGCTGCGTCGAGCACACGGCTCAGCGGCGCCTCGCTGGACTGCAATTGCGCCAGCAGGTCTGGGCTGATGGTCAGCAGGTCGCACCCCGCCAGCGCTTGGATCTGGCCGACGTTGCGGAAGCTGGCGCCCATCACCTCGGTGCGGATGCCGTGCTTCTTGTAGTAGGTATAGATCTGGCTGACGGACTTGACGCCGGGATCGTTGATGCCGGCTTGCGCCGTCTCGTCCCAGGCGTTGCCGGCAGTCTTCTTGTACCAGTCATAGATGCGGCCCACGAAGGGCGAGATCAGCTGCACTCCGGCTTCCCCGCAGGCCACGGCCTGGCAGAAGGAGAACAGCAGGGTCAGGTTGCAGTGGATGCCCTCGAGCTCCAGCACGCGGGCGGCCTGGATGCCTTCCCAGGTGGAGGCGATCTTGATCAGCACGCGCTCACGGCCGATGCCGGCGGCCTCATACAGCCCGATCAGACGCCTGGCACGTGCAATGGTGGCGGCGGTGTCGAAGCTCAGGCGGGCGTCGACCTCGGTCGACACGCGCCCCGGCACCACTTTCAGGATCTCCAGGCCGAAGCGCACCAGCACCTGGTCCACGATCTCGTCCAGCGGCCGGCCCTTGTGTGCCGCCACGGTTTCACTCAGCAGGGGCGCATAGTCGGGCGACTGCACGGCCTTCAGGATCAGCGAGGGATTGGTCGTGGCGTCGCGCGGTGTGAACTGCGCCAGTTGCAGGAAATTGCCGGTGTCGGCAACGACGGTGGTGTAGGCCTTGAGTTGATCGAGCTGATGCATAGGGATACCCCGAAATTCGTGCAGGCCGCTATTAGAACCGCTCCGCAGCCCTCTGCGGTTTGAACGGGGTTACAAGCGCGCTGACAGCAGATCCAGACTTTCCCAGAGGGCAAGCCCCGCGACCGCCGGTCCTGATTGACCCAAATACGAAACTCGTGCATCATAAATCCAGAAACTTTGTTACATCAAGAGCTCAAGCAGCGTGGCCTGCGCGAGCTTCAACCGGAACCTTGGCATGGCATTCGATCTCGTCTTTTTCGGGGGCACTGGCGATCTCACCTGGCGCAAGCTGATGCCAGCGCTGTTCCAGGCCTTCCGCCACGGCAAGCTGCCCGAGGGCGGCCGCATTCTGGCGGTGGCCCGCGACGAGATGCCTGACGAGCGCTACCGCGACTGGCTCAAGGAGCGCTTCCAGGAGGTCGAGGGCGCCAAGCGCCCCAGCGACGAGGAATTCGAACGCTTTGCGGCCCTGGTGCATTACCGGCGCATGGACCTGTCGCAGCCCGAGCACTACGCCCGGCTCAAGGAGTGGCTGGGGGAGCGCAATGCCGACACCGTGGTCCTCTACCTGGCCACCAGCCCGCATCTCTTCACGCAAATCTGCGAGCAGCTCGGCGCCGCCGGCCTGAACAGCCCGCGCGTCCGCGTGGTGCTCGAGAAACCGCTGGGCCATGATCTCGCCAGCGCCCAGCAGATCAACCGCGTGGTGCGCTCGGTCTTCACCGAATCGCAGGCCTTCCGCATCGATCACTACCTGGGCAAGCCCTCGGTGCAGAACCTGATGGCGCTGCGCTTTGGCAACGCGCTCTTCGAACCGCTGTGGAACCGCGAGGCCATCGCCAACATCCAGATCACGCTGGCCGAGTCGCTGGGCGTGGGCACGCGCGGCCCCTTCTATGACGGCACCGGCGCATTGCGCGACATGATCCAGAACCATGCGCTGCAACTGCTGACCATGATCGCCATGGAGCCGCCCTCCACCAACGACGCCGACGCCATCCGCGACGAGAAGCTCAAGGTGCTGCGCTCGCTCAAGCCCTTCACGCCGGAGTCCGTCGCCCGCGATGTGGTGCGCGGCCAGTACCGCGCCGGCAGCGTGGACGGCAAGTCCGTCGTTGGTTATCTGGACGAGGCCAAGATCCCTGAGAACAGCGCCTGCGAGACCTTCGTGGCCCTGCGCACCGAGGTGCAGAACTGGCGCTGGGCCGGCGTGCCCTTCTATCTGCGCACCGGCAAGCGGCTCGCCGCGCGGGATGCGCAGATCGTGGTCAATTTCCGCCCAGTGCCGCATCCCATCTTCCCCGGGGCCAACCAACCCAACCGGCTGGTGATCAAGCTGCAGCCCGAGGACGGTCTGGAGCTGCAGCTGCTGGCGGCCAAGGGCAATTCGCACGGCGAATCGCTGGCCCCGGTCTCGCTGGACCTGGACTTCGACAAAGCCTTTGGCAGCGCCCGCGTCGGCGCCTACGAGCGTTTGCTGCTGGACGCCATCGCCGGCAAGCTCAACCTCTTCGTGCGCAGCGATGAGCAGGAGCAGGCCTGGCGTTGGGTCGAACCCATTCTGGACGCCTGGGCCGCCGACAGCACCGGTCCGCGGGGCTACAACGCCGGCAGCTGGGGCCCGGCGGCAGCCAGCGCCCTGGTGGCGCGTGACGGCTTCAGCTGGGCTGAGGAGCAGTGAGCATGAGCATCCTGGAACGCATCAAGGCGGCCCTGCCCGCCCTGCCCCCGGCCGAGCAGCGGGTGGCCAAGCTGCTGCTCAACGACCCGCGCTCCTTTGCCAACCTGCCGGTCAGCGAACTGGCGGATCGATCGCATGTCAGCAAGCCCACGGTTGTGCGCTTTTGCCGCAGCGTGGGCTACGACGGCTTGGCGGATTTCAAGCTCAAGCTGGCGGGCAGCGTCAATGAAGGCGTGCCCTTCGTGCACCGCGCCGTCGACGAGGATGACAAGCCTGGCGATCTCATCGTCAAGGTGGTCGACAATGCCGTGGCAGCCCTGCTGCACTACCGCAACGACGCGGCCAGCCATGCTTTCGAGCGAGCAATCACGGCCCTGACCGAGGCCGCGCGCCAGGGCAAGCGCATCGAGTTCTACGGCGTGGGCAATTCCGGCATCGTGGCCCAGGATGCTCAGCACAAGTTCTTCCGCCTGGGCGTGCACACCATCGCCTGCAGCGACGGCCATGTGCAGCTGATGAGCGCCACCATGCTCACCCCCGGCGACTGCGCCGTGATCATCTCCAACTCGGGTCGCAGCCGCGACCTGCTGGATGCCGCTGAGATCGCCCGCAAGAAGGGGGCGACCACCATCATCATCACGGCCAGCGGCTCGCCTCTGGCGCAACTCGGCCAGGCGCCCGGGCAGGTGCTGCTGGCGGTCGACCACCCCGAGGATTACGACCGCTACAGCCCCATGGTGTCTCGCCTGCTGCACCTCACGGCGGTGGACATCCTGACCACCGGCGTGGCCCTGCGCCTGGGCCAGCAGCTGCGGCCCATGCTGCAGGAGATCAAGCGCAATCTGCGCAGCAAGCGCTACGCGGCCTGAGCCACCGCGGGTCCAGAGACACGAACGGCGCCCTCGGGCGCCGTCGCTTCATCGTGCTGGCGTATCAGTGCTGGGGTGCCAGCTCGGGCCACAGCGCCGCATCCACGCCATAGACCCGCGCCAGCTCCTGGAGCTTGGCCGGCACCTCGTGGATCTGAAGTTGCAGGCCCAACTGCTCGCTCAGCCGGACCGCGCTCAGCAGCAGCGTCAGCACGCCGGAGTCGAACTCGCTGAGGTCCACTGCGTTGAGGCGCAGCAAGGAGCCGGCGGCCGCATTGACCTGCGCAGCCTCTGCGCGCAGGGCACCCTCCAGTTCGCTCCAGATCACCGGCAGCTCGGGCAGCCGGATGCTGGCGGGCAGCTTGAGCATGGCCGCGTTCACCGGATCAGCCCTTGCCGCCCGCGGCGGCCTTCTGGTTCTTGTCGGCCAGCGCCTTGATCAGTCCGTCGATGCCGTTGGCACCGATCTCCTGCGCAAAGCTGTTGCGGTATTGGTCCGCCAGCCAGATGCCCAGCACATTGACGTCATAGATCTTCCAGCCATTGGCCGATTTCTCCAGGCGGTAGTCCAGCTGGATGGGATCACCCTTGCCGCGGACTTCCGTCTTGACCACCACCTCAGTGTCCTCGGCGCTGGCACGCAGCGGCTTCAGGGCGATGGTCTGGTCCTTCACCTGCGAGAGAGCGCCGGCATAGGTGCGCATCAGCAAGACCTTGAACTCATCCTGCAGGCGCTTTTGCTGCTCGGGGCTGGCCTGGCGCCAGAAGCGCCCCACGGCCGAGGACGTCATGCGCTGGAAGTTCACGTGCGGCATGACCTTGGTGTCCACCAGCGTCACGATCCTGCCCACATCACCACCCTGGATGGCCTTGTCGGCCTTCACGGCTTCGATGGTTTCGATGGACAGCTGGCGGATCAGGCCGTCGGGCGTGCTGGCATCCACGGCATGGCTGCTCAAAGGGAGCAGCGCAAAGGAGGCCGCAGCCAGCAAGGCCTTCAGGGCGGAGCGCTTGGTCAACAGGATCATTCGGTTTCCTTTCACGGTAGCGGGCGACGGCAGCCGTCGCCATGGGACCCACAACGCAGCAGCGGTCCCGCTGGTTCACAAGGGGGTCAGGGCTTGCTGTCCGGCGCAGCCGGCGCAGAGGCAGGCGACGACGGTGTGATCACCTCAAAGTCGTCTTCGGAGGACTCGAAATGCCCACGGCGCTGCAGATATGCGTCCCGGATGAAGGTGTACTTGTCCAGCGCGATGCCGTCCAACATCTCCCCGGCGCGAAGAAAATTGGAACGCGCATTGATGGTCTGCAACAGGTAGATGGAGACTTTGCTCTTGCCATCCTGGAAGTACAGGGCCGGACTGGCGGTGCGGTCCCAGGGCAAGGCCAGGGAGTCGCGCACCGACGACGGGCCGAACAGAGGCCACACGATGTAGGCCCCGGTACCAAACCCCCAGCGGCCGAAAGTCTGCCCCAGATCCTGGCTGTTGCGCTCCACGCCGGCCTCGCCGGCCAGGTCGATCAGGCCACCCAGGCCCAGGGTGGAATTCACGGCAAAGCGGAAGGCTTGCTGGGCCGCCAGCTTGAAGCGCCCCTGCAGCATCAGGTTGATGGCCGACCAGGCGTCGCCCACATTGCTGAAGAAATTGCCGATGCCTGTGCGGGCCGGTCCAGGCACCACCTCGCTGTAGACCGTCGCAACCGGCTTGAGCACGTGGGCGTCCAGGTCCTCATTGAAGGCGAAGACCTTGCGGTTCCAGTTCTCCCAGGGATCCAACTTCTGCCCCTGGGAACCCGGGCCCTTCAGCGACGCGCACGCCACCAGACTGAAACTCAGCGCCAGCACGGCGCTGCGGTGGATCCAATTCACTTTTTCTCCCCGCTGCCGCTGTCCGCAGCCTTGTTGTAGAGGAACTGGCCGATCAGGTTTTCCAGCACCACGGCAGACTGGGTCTGCTTGATCACGTCCCCGGCCACGAGGTTCTTCTCATCGGCACCGGGCTCCAGGCCGATGTACTGCTCGCCCAGCAGGCCCGCCGTCAGGATCTTGGCCGAACTGTCCTTGGGAAAGGCCACCCCCTGGTTCAGCTTGAGCACCACCCGGGCCTGGAAGCTCTTGTCATCAAAGCTGATGGACTCCACCCGGCCCACGACCACGCCAGCACTCTTGACTGCTGCGCGGGCCTTCAGGCCGCCGATGTTGTCGAACTTGGCGACCACCGTGTAGGTGTCGTCGAAATTGAGACTCAGCAAATTGCCGGCCTTCAGGGCAAGGAACAACAGTGCCGCGGCACCCAGCAGCACGAAGGAACCCACCCACACATCATGTCGAGAGGCTTGCATCCTCTTCTCCCATCAAATCGAGAACATCATGGCCGTCAGCACGAAGTCCAGTGCAAGCACAGCCAGCGATGAAACCACAACCGTTCGGGTCGTGGCGTAAGACACCCCTTCGGGCGTCGGCTTGCAGGCGTAACCCTGCTGCAGCGCCACGAAGCTCACCGTCAGGCCGAAGACCAGACTTTTGACGACGCCATTGCCCACATCGGCAAACACATCCACGCCCCCCTGCATCTGGGACCAGAAGGCCCCGGCGTCGATGCCGATCAGGACCACGCCCACCAGCCAGCCACCGATCACCCCCACGGCGGAGAAGACCGCAGCCAGCAGAGGCATGGCGATGAAGCCCGCCCAGAATCGCGGCGCCAGCACACGGGTCACGGGATCGACGGCCATCATCTCCATGGCGGTCAGCTGCTCGCCGGCCTTCATCAGGCCGATCTCGGCGGTGAGCGAAGTCCCGGCGCGCCCGGCGAACAGCAAGGCGCTCACCACCGGGCCCAGCTCGCGAACCAGACTCAGTGCCACCAGCAGGCCCACCGCCTCGGCCGAACCATAGCGCTGAAGGGTGTAATAGCCCTGCAACGCCAGCACAAAGCCGACGAACAAGCCGGAGACGCCAATGATGGACAGCGAGCGGTTGCCCAGGTAGTAGACCTGCTCGCGGACCAGTGAGAAGCGCAGCAGGGCCCGTGGGCTGCACGCCAGCAACTGGAAGAACAGGCGTGCCGCCTGGCCGATCTGCGCCAGCTTGCTGCGCAGTGCGAAGCCGAGGTGAGAAGGCAGGCGCTTCATGCCGACCTCCCGCTGACGCCGAAGTCCTCCAGCACCGGCACCGCCGGCTGGTGGAAACGCACCGGGCCGTCGGGCTGAGCGCCGACGAACTGCATCACCAGGGGATCCTGGCTGAGGCGCAATTCATCCGGCGTACCCTGCGCGACCACACGGCCGTTGGCGACCATCGCCACATGGTCGGCGATGGCAAAGGTTTCATGCAGGTCATGCGACACGATCACGCTCGTCAATCCCAGGGCGTCGTTGAGATCACGGATCAGGCGTGCCGTCACCCCCAGCGAGATGGGGTCCAGGCCCGCGAAGGGTTCGTCATACATCACCAGATCCGGGTCCAGGGCGATCGCCCGCGCCAAGGCCACGCGCCGCGCCATGCCGCCCGAGATCTCGCTGGGCATCAGGTGGCGGGCACCGCGCAGGCCCACAGCGTTGAGCTTCATCAGCACCAGGTCGCGGATCATGGTTTCGGGCAGCTTTGTGTGCTCGCGCAGCGGGAAGGCCACGTTCTCGAACACGCTGAGGTCGGTGAACAAGGCGCCGAACTGGAAAAGCATGCCCATGCGGCGACGCACGGCGTACAGGCCGGCCTGGTCCAGCCGGGCCATGTCCTGGCCGTCGAACAAGGCTTGCCCGGCCATGGGCGTGATCTGGCGGCTCAGCGCCCGCAGCAAGGTGGTCTTGCCGCCGCCGGAAGTGCCGATCAGTGCCAGCACCGAGCCACGCTTCAGGCGCAGGTTCACGCCCTGCAGGATGGCACGCCCGGCGTAGCCGCAGCTCACGTCGCGCAGCTCGATCAAGGGCGTGTCTTGGTCTGTGGTCTGTAGTCTTTGGGCAGGCATGGGCCAGTGGTGACTGGGCACCGGCCCAGACAAAAGAGGCCACATCATAGGGGAAACACGGAATACCCTGCTGTAGGCCACCCAACAGGGCCGCGCGGCAGGGCCCGCCCCGCTCCTAATCATCAAGAGGACGCGCCGTGGCAGTGCCCCGGCCGTCAAACTCCACTTCTATGCGTATCCAGCACTTCACGGACTTGCCCTGCAGCTCGCCAGCTTCAAAGCGAGCCGCGAGAAATGCGTTGACCGTGGCGTTCACATAGGGGTCCGGCATGGGCGAGCCTTCGCCGCGGATGCGCCGGACGCGCCCTTGCTCGTCGATGAACACACGAAACCGGCCAATGTGGATTTGCCCGGCTACGGGCACATCGGGCCAGGGCAACTGCAGCGGCACGGCCGCCATGGGCGGCTTGCTCAAGGACGCCCGAGGCAGATAGTCCGCCTCATCCAGGCCGCGCGTCGCAGCCAGCAAGAGTTCGCTGACGGGGGCGAAAGGCGCAGGTTCGCCATTCGCGATGCTGGGTGGAGGCACAACGCTGGCCCTTGCTGCTTCCGTCGCGCCAGGCGCCGGTTCAGCGGTGGCTGCGCCACTGCTCTGCTGAAGGACGTCGGGCAGCACAGGCTCCGTCAGCAGGCGTGTGCTCAGCACCAACTGGCGCGGCCCGTCGCGCATGCCGCCCTCGCCGATTCGACCGCCGGCACTCAGGCCGAGCCCGAGCAACAAGATCAGGTGCACTCCCGCACTGGCAAAAAAAGCGAGGCCCGGAGGGCCCCGCCTTGCTGAACGCTCAGTCATGGACCTGCGTCGGACTGGCCTAGTGCAGCTCGCGCCAGGAGGTTCGGCGCACCGCGCCGGCGCCAGAGCCGACAGGGTCAATCTCATGGCCGATCTTCTTGCAGTCGGCGCCTGTGCAACTACCACCGCCGTCCGGCCCTGCCGTATCAGTCTCCACAGTCATCAGCTTGCCGCTCCCATGGTCTGTCGGCGCCAATCGGATCACGCCGAGACCTGCGAGCATGCTGGTCAAGCCATAGGCCTTGCCCGCGCCACTGATGATGTTGAACATGTACAGATAGGCACTGTTGGCGCCTGGCGGCTCGCAAGCCGTGCTGATCACCCCAGGTACGTTGCCGACACCAACGAGCGTGTTGGCAGCGAGCAGCATGTCCACATTGATGCGCTCTGCCTTGGAGGCAAGATCCACGAACCAGCCCTTGTCTTTGGACCAGTCCACCGGTGTCGATGTCCCGCCAATCGTGCGAGGTGAGGTGCTGGTATCAATGCTCTGCTTGACCAGGATGCCGGGCGCGCGCACATCGCCCAGCCCCGTGCTTGACAGCTCATCCACCACACCATAGATGCTTTGCTGCTGGCTGTCTGCTTCGGCGGCGACATCGCTGGCCCCCAGGTAACGCCCGGTGCCGACATACACCACACGCCGCGTGGCGCCATTTGCATCGAACTCGGCCAGCATGGGCCTGGTCGTGATGGGCTGGGGTATCTTGCTCGAACCATAGAGGAACTGGGCAATGCGAAGGGCGCTGCCCTTAGGCTCGACGAGATCGTCATGGTCAAAGCGCCAGAGATTGCCCAGCATGTCTCCGCCATAGAACCTCAAGGCCTTGTTTTCCCCCAGCGTTTCCACCCAGGCGTTGATCTTGCCGAGACCGGAAGGGGTCGACGGCGAACCCTCACCGGTGGCAATCTCCTTCAGCAGCTCTCCGGTGTTGGCGTTCACGATGAAGAGATAGCCCCCGCCATCCGGGTTGTTGTAGCCCGAGGTGAAGGCCACGATCCAGGTCCCGGCCTTGTTCTTGGTGATGATGGGATTGCCATAGGTCAGCCCCAAGTGCGTCGCCTTGTCGCTAGGCAGCGTACCCGGGCCGATCTCCCACAATGCCTTGGGGTTCAGCGTGTCTGTGATGTCCAGCGCATAGTAGCCACGGCCACCACCGTTGAGGCCGCCAACCGCAATGGTCTTCCAGGCACCGTCGACATAGATGTCCCCCACCACCACCGAGCCATCGACGTAATAGCGGTGCTTGCTGGAGTAGTTGGCGTCTGCAAGCCGATACATGTCGGCCATCACCAGGTTGGGCACATAGGCCCAGGCCTCCGAACCATCCTCGTCCTTGAAGGCATGCAACATGCCATCGTTGCCACCGACCAGCAGGATGCGCGTGCTGCTTGCTGACGACTTGCCCGCAGCCCATGTTTCGTAGCCGTTCTCGGTGTACTTGAACTTCCGCGGGCCCACGAACACGGGCGCCGAGTTCACCAGATCGCCCAGCACCTGCTTGCGCAGGCGATAGGCCGCCTGCGGCTGACCGCGCAGATAGCTCACCATCGTGGTCGCGGAATTCAGGCTGGCCAAGGAAGTGGTGTCCGCGCCATCGCATTGGCTCAATCGATCCGCGGAGGCCTTGCCACACACGTTCTGAAACAGTGCAAGCTCGCCGGGAAGCATGCTGGCGGCGTTGAACTCCACCAGGCTGCCGGCCGCACCAGCGCCAGAGGGTCGGAAGAACTTGATGGTCCGCGTCGTTGTCGGCGTCAGCATCGCCGCAGCACTCCAGGTGGCGGCGTCCTTGTAGGAACCGCTGGCGTCGTCGTAGGTACGAATGGTGTAGGAGCCATCTGCGTTGAAGGTGTACTTGCGCAGATCACCCGTCCAGTCCGGCGACGTGAACTGAGAGATGTAGACGCCGTTGTCTCCCGACGTCGGCTGCAGCGTGCTGGTAGCCGCCGCAGCTGCCGTACCTGATACGCGGGTAATGTCGCTGAGCGCCGCCGCCAGGCTGGATGACAGCGAGCTCGGATCCTGCGCATTGAAGTAGGTGCCACGACCATTGACCGCTGCGTGCCACAAGTCGTCGATGCGAGTCGCACCCTCGGTGGCGGGATTGGGCCAATTGCGGGTACCGGCCTTGATCTTGGCGAAGTCCCCGGTGGACTTGGTCTTGTAGTCCCGGTCGTACTGCAGCGTGCCGCTATTGCCCAGGCTGAGCGTGTAGGTGGTCATGTGCTGCCATGTGGCATCGTCGTCACCCAGTGGCTTGACGTTGTTGGCGCAAACATCCAGGCCCTTGGAGCCCGTGCAATTGTCCAGATCGTCGCTGCGCAAGTCGGTCTTGTAGTAATACATGGCCACGTCAGCCAGCGTGTTGGATGCCCCTCCCGACACAGACGAGGTGGTGTTCGTCGAACTGGCCCCCACGGTCGATGTAACCGCCCCATCCTCGGTCGCGACCGGACCGACGGCCGTGGTCTGGCTCCCGGT
Organism: Burkholderiaceae bacterium; assembly: GCA_041905785.1. Lineage (GTDB taxonomy): Bacteria > Pseudomonadota > Gammaproteobacteria > Burkholderiales > Burkholderiaceae_C > Roseateles_B. The sequence goes on along the minus strand of JAYRKJ010000003.1, from coordinate 260,758 downwards.
CTTGCTGACCGTGGTCGAAGTCTTGGCAACGACCGTGGTGTCCGAGGTAGCTGGCACCGTTGTCGCGCAACCCAGCTTGCTGGTCGACGCGACCTTCCAGCTGGTGGTGGTGCTGACGTACCAGTCACCGGTCGTCGATTCGTAAACGGTGGGATACGTCTTCAGGGTGCTGAGGGCACCTGTCGTCTTGACATAAGGATCGCCGGCCGTCGTGGTGGTGGTCGCACCATCCTTGACCGTCACCGTGTCCTGCTGGTAGCCAATGACCTGCTGCAAGTCCTTGACCACCGTGGACAAGGTTTGAACCATGTCCTTGGAATAGGTCACCTGTCGCCGCTCGGTCGCTTGCTGGACGCGCGTGAATGGCGCGCTGGTGCAGGCCTTCTTGTCCGTGATCAGCGAGTAGGTGGCTCGCTGCTCTGTCTCCGTGTAGCTGGAGACTTCCTTGTAGTTGATCGGCGTTTTAGTGGTCCGTTGGAAGCTGTTGGTCACATTCCAAGTCTTGCTGACGGTCGAAGTATCGACCCCGCCGTCGAACATGGGTCGGGGGGTGGGCACACCGTCCATATTGCCGACGCTGGCAGTGCCGTCGATGTTGTAAGGCCCATAGGACGTTGATTCGTTATTGGTGTTCCAGTAGCCGTCCGTCGAGAGAATCAGGAAGTTCTTCTGGCAGGAGTACTGCACGGGATCGTAGTCTTGGCTCGGCATCATCCTGGCGAAGTAGCGCCCCGCCTTCATCACGGCACCGCGCAAGGGCGTATAGCCCCCGGGACTGGCCGCAAACAGCTTGGTATAGAAACTCTGCTTCTGTGTGCTGTCGAAATCGCGCACATGAAGCATCTCGTCGCCTTCGGTCACCGTCTTGTTGGAGATGGTGGTGTAGCCGATGCGGTACTTGTCATTGAAGGGTTTGAAGGCCTGGCTCACCGCCGTCTTCATCATGGCCATGCGCGAGTTGTAGTAGGTCGCCCAGCGCCAGTAGTTCTTGGCATCGGATGAGCTTGGGGTCATGATGCGCGCTGAAAAAACCGACAGGCCTGGATCGTCAGTGACCTTTGATGCGCATTCGCGATAGAAAAGGGTGGTCTTGTCCACCGAAGAGACCGGATAGGAATAGCCCATGCGCGGCTGGCTGCCGGTGTATTGGTAATACAACTGGTTGCCCGGCGTTCCATAAGCCACCACCGGCGTGCCAAGTCCGCCCGCTCCACGTGCCAGCACCACATTAATCGTCAACAGAGAGGTACTGGAATTCCAGCTGGTCACCGTACCCACCATATAGCGCCCCGTCGCGCCATAGTCATAGACGGTCACAGCCATGCCATTGACGAAATCACCGGAAGCTGCGCCGTCTGTCACCTTTATGGTCAAACTTCCCGTGCTGACGACTGCCGTCACCAAGCTAACCGCACGCGGATAAGCCGTATAGCCTACGTTGCCCGGCAGCAAGAGCCCGTCGATTGCGGCAGAGGTGGCATCCGCCGCCTCCACGCCCGCATAGTCGACGGGCAGCTTGTAGGTGGTCTCAGGGTTGTAAGCCAAACCATTGCACTGCGCTGAAGATCGCCCGAACTGGGCAAGGTAGATGGTGTAGCCATCGGTCACCGTGCGGGCCCGAAAGTCACCAGCGTCGTCAGGCAGGAAGTTGTCGCCCATGCTGCCAGAATCGTCGAGCACGAACAGCACATTGGGCTTGACGTTGGAGGTCACCGATGACCACAGCGGCACGTTGGACAGGTCCGTTGTCCCGGCAACGGCCGCAGCCCCCGCACAGACAGACAGCAGCAAGGCAGCAGCGCGCCCGGCATTCTTGATAGGTTTCATGGCAACTCCCCAGAGGCTTGGCCGAGACAGGGGCCCGGCACAAGCTCAGAAATGCACAAGGGTTTCGGTGTAGACGACGGTGTCGCGCGCGCCTTTGATACGCGTGACGATGCGATAGAAGGTGTCGTTGGAAACGGTGTCGGGCCGCCCAATGTCGCTGTAGGCACCGCGATCTGCGGAAAGGGCTTTACCTGCCTTGATGGGCAACACACACGGCCGCGCACTACCCCCGGGGCCCACCACGGAACAAAGCCGCGTGATGACATAGGACACCTTGGTGCCATCCCCCAACGTGGCCTCCGGCACCGGTGTCAGGCACTGCCGCGTGGCAGACACCGAGGCCCCACCGCAGGCATCACCCTTCCAATCCACCAGCGACACCGGATGCGCATCACTGGTGACGGTGTCGACCGGCGCAAGATTGGCTGCCGCAGTGGCGTAATAGCCCGCGCCCGCAACATCACTTTGCAGGGTCGCTACACCTTGAGCCCGTAGCCAGTCCACCGCCCGCTCCGCCGCAATGCTGGACGCCGACAGCGCGTCCCGGCGAAAGCCCAGATTGCCCAGGATCAACATGCCGGTGTCTACCGACCGCACCAGGGCCACGGCGCCCAGTGTCAGCACCACCAGCGCGATCAGGGCGAACAGCATGGAAGCGCCCTGCTGCCCAGGTCCTGCCCGTCTTGTCTTCATGCTGATACGAGTTGATGTATTGCTCATGAGTTGCACCGTTCGAAGAGTCCTTCGACACTCACGTCTTGTCAGAGCGCCAGAGCTGGTTGCGCAGAGGAATCACCACCTCGTAAAGCTTGTAGTGGTAGTGCTTCCAGTCGGTGCTGACAGCGGGGTTCATGGCGATGCATTTGCTGCTGCCGCAATCCACGCTGCCCGCCACGGGAATGTTCTTGCCCACGTCCCAGAGCGGCGCCGCGGGCGTCACGTCAGTCTTCTCGAAGGAGGCACTGCGCGCCAGCAACGCCACACGGACGGACTTCACGGTCAGCCAGCCGTCAATGGTGGTCGGCGTGGTGGTGTCATAGGCATCGACGGCCCCATCGTTGTCGTTGTCCTTGCCATAGAAGGCCTTCAGATCGACGATGCCCATCTGCAGCACCTGGCTGCTGGACGTCCGGTCGCGAAGGCTGAACCGCGACACCGACAGTTGATGCTGGGCCGTATCCTTGCCTCCAGCATCCTTCGCCGGTCCGACGGTAAAGGTCTGGGCCTCCAGCCCTCCGAGGTTCACGACATAGTGACTGCCGCCCAGCGCCCCCACATCGCCCAGGCCGTTCCACCCGGCATCGATCGTGCGCTGAATTCCCCGGTTATCAGCGTTCAAGGCCGTGGCCTGGAAAACCGCACAGCGCCCCAAGCCTGTAGCACTCGTGAGGGGCGTCAACGGCGGCGAGACAACGGCGAGCAAGTCGCCGGCGCTCATTCCCAGCGTCGACTGCACGACCACGGTCGTCGCGACAGAACCGCCAGAACCCGGATCGAAATAAGGCGCTTGCACCTGGGCCGGCAAGGCGAACTGCGCGGTATTGCTGCGCGTCACCCGGATGGTGCTGGGCTTGCCGTCCGCGCCGGGCGTGATCACCACGGGTGCCAGGTCCGCCGGGGCACCCGCCACGGCAACGCCGCCATAGTTGGCGGTCAGCGCACATCCGACGCCGTTGACGTCAGAGCTCAGCCCATAGCCGGCCTCGGTCACATAGCGCTCCAGTTCGTGGAGGGCCAAGGTCCCTGCAATCTGCGCATCGGTGCCGGAGCTATTGGCACGCTTCTGCTGCTCCGAATTGGCCAGCACGGTGGCGATCACGATGGTGGAGAGCAACCCCACCCCTACGCCAACCATCAGCTCGACCAGCGAAAAACCGGCCGAGCGGCGTCGTGCGGCACTCAAGGACATGGCATGGGCGGTTTTCATGGCTTCCAATTCATCGTGGACACGAACTGGCCGGGCGCCTCGCTGCCCTGCGTCCATTTGATGGTGACTTTGATCTCCCCGCTTCCCGCGACGGAGACATCCGCAGAACCGCTGGGCAGCTGCGCAGCGACCCTGTATTTCCACTCCTTGCAGCGTGCGTAGGAAGCGCAGCTTGCGGTGGCATAGCGGCTCGCATTTGCCGCCAAATCCGTCTGAATCAGCCCGAAGAGATCGGCGGCCAGGGTGGCTGCGTCGGCTCGGAATTTCGCGGTGGACTGGGCCTTGGTCATCGCCGCCTGCAAACCCATCAGCCCGAGCACGCCAAAGGCGAAGATGAGCATGCCGATCAGGGCCTCGATCAGCGCAATGCCGCGTTGCCGCTGACGAAATCGCGAATGCAGAACACTCGGTTGCATAACAGCCTCTCGGAATATCATGGGCAGGCCCTGGGATCCCCTGCGCTGACGCCGCGGTCACAGGTGCGAATGCCGCCCCCGGGGTCCACCATCACACTCAACGTGCGCCCCCCCGCCACATTGCGCTTGACGTCGATGCGCCGAATGGCGCCTGCGCCAATCACCTGCCCCAAGGCATTGAAAGCCACGCGCGTCGCGCCGGCCCCGGCGGCATCCGTGGCTTCGACCGTCACTTGACCGCTATCCAACACCGCATCCGAACGAAACGCGAGCATGGGAGCATCGGTCAGCGAGGGCGCGGCATTGCACGCACTGCTCGGATCGGCAACGCTCACCACCCATCCGGCCCCATTGGCTGCCAGCACACAGCCCGCTCCGGGCACCTTGCTGCTGGGATCGTTGACCAGCCAGAAGCTGATGCTGCGATTGCTTTTCAGCGCATCCATGCGGGCTTTCTCCAAGCCGGTCTTCAAAGACTCGGCCACACCGCGCACCCGCAAGTCACGCATCCAGTCCACCGCACTGGGCACGGCCGCGGCCATCAGCACGCCAAGAATGCTCAGCGCGACGATCAGCTCGACCAGGCTGTAGCCCTGGGTCGCGCGCGGGGCTCTGTGCTTTAGCATTCGTTCCCCTTGAGCAGCCAGCAAGGCTTGTCAGAAACGGACTCGCCTTTGAAGGATTCCGTGGCGAAGGGGCTGGCAGCATTGGAAGTCAGTACGAACACGTGACCGGCCGCTGGCGTGCCCGAGGCGCCGGTGGCCTTGAGGGTGTAGCCCTGCCCACCTGCCGACGTGGCGCACGCATACGTGAAGTTCTTGTGCCCCCCGGGCACGAAGGTATTCCAGGCAGGCGCCGAAGCCCCATCAGCACAGGCCGCACCGCCGTAGTTGCGGTTGTCCTGGTAGTACTGCTCCATCTTGATCCGGTAATCCGACAGCGCAGAAGTGGCCTCAGACAAGCTGCCGCGCCGCACGTAGTCCTTGTAGGACGGCAGCGCCACCCCGAAAAGAATGCCAATGATGGCGACAACAACCATCAACTCCACCAGCGTGAAGCCAAGGGAGGTGCGGCGGGTGGCAAGAGGTGCGTGCGGCATATGGATTGCAAGGTTGATCCGGACACCATGCCTGGAAATGGACATGGACCTGAGCCTAGTGTCGCCGCAAGCATAGCCAAGGCACGGTCGCATTTTCCAGAAGCTATCTGCCAAGCCCGACCAGCGGCCGCCGATCGCTGATGAGTGGCAAGAGCGTGTAACGGACTGCTAACAAGTCCGCCTCCTGAAGCGCAAAGGCCACCCTCGCGTCGCGCGGGGCGGCCTTGCAGGATGAAACCAGCCGGCTCAGCGCGGCAGCACGCTGGCCCCCATCAGGTACTCGTCCACCGCGCGCGCCGCCTGGCGGCCTTCCCTGATGGCCCAGACCACCAGGGATTGGCCGCGACGCATGTCACCGGCAGCAAACACCTTGTCGACGTTGGTCGCGTAGCCGCCCAGCGCCTCGGTGGAAGCCTTGGCATTGCCGCGGCCGTCCCTGCCGACGCCAAACGCCTCCAGCACCGGAGCCACGGGCGACGTGAAGCCCATCGCCAGCAGCACCAGGTCTGCCTTGAGCACCTGCTCGGTGCCAGGAACCTCGATCATCTTGCCGCCTTGCCATTCCACCCGCACCGTCTTGACGCCGGTGACCTTGCCCTTCTCGCCAATGAACTCCTTGGTGGCGATGGCGAACTCGCGCTCGCAGCCCTCTTCGTGGCTGGACGAGGTGCGCAGCTTGTAGGGCCAGTAAGGCCAGGTCAGCGGCCTGTCTTCTTCCTCGGGAGGACGAGGCATCAGCTCAAACTGGGTCACGCTCTTGGCGCCATGTCGGTTGCTGGTGCCCACGCAGTCGCTGCCGGTGTCGCCACCGCCAATCACGATGACGTGCTTGCCGTCGGCGCGGAGTTGACCCTTGAGCTTGTCTCCCGCATTGACCTTGTTCTGCTGCGGCAGGAACTCCATCGCGAAGTGGATGCCCGCGAGATCACGTCCCGGCACCGGCAGGTCGCGCGACTGCTCCGCCCCGCCGCACAGCAGCACAGCGTCAAACTGGGCCTTGAGGTCCTCGGCGCTGACCGTTTCCTTGGCCCAATTCGTGACCTTGGCGTCCTCACCCAGGCTGGCCACCAGCACGCCCGTGCGGAAGACCACGCCTTCAGCCTCCATCTGCTGCACACGGCGATCGATGTGGGACTTCTCCATCTTGAAGTCCGGGATGCCGTAGCGCAGCAGGCCGCCGACCCGGTCGTTCTTTTCGAAGACCGTGACCTCATGACCCACCCGCGCCAGCTGCTGCGCCGCCGCGAGTCCCGCCGGGCCTGAGCCGACGACGGCTACGCGCTTGCCGGTCTTCACCGCCGCAGGCTGGGGCTGCACCCAGCCCTCCAGCCAGGCCCGGTCGATGATGGCGTGTTCGATGGACTTGATGCCCACGGCGTCGTCATTCACGTTCAAGGTGCAGGCCGCCTCGCACGGCGCCGGGCAGATGCGGCCCGTGAACTCGGGGAAGTTGTTGGTGCTGTGCAGGACGGTGACCGCGTTGTGCCAGTCTCCGCGGTACACCAGGTCGTTGAAGTCCGGAATGATGTTGTTGACCGGACAGCCGTTGTTGCAGAAAGGCGTGCCGCAGTCCATGCAGCGCGCGCCCTGCTGCCTGGCCTGGTCGGAGTTCAGCGCAATGACGAACTCCTTGTAGTTCTTGAGGCGGGCCGGTACGGGCTCATAGCCCTCTTCCAGGCGCTCGTACTCCATGAAGCCGGTGACTTTTCCCATTTGCTACTCCTAATCTCTCAAACCTTCGCGGCAGCCGCTGGGGCCTTGGCGTGGGCGATGGTCTCAGCGGCTTCACGGGCGGCATGCAGCTCACCCAGAGCGCGGCGGTACTCGTTAGGGAAGACCTTGACGAACTTGGCGCGCGAGTCAGCCCAATGGTCCAGGATGTCGCGGGCGCGCTGGCTGCCGGTCCAGCGGTGATGGTCCTCGATCATCTTCTTCAGGATGGCCTCGTCGGTCTGCGCCTCGCCGCCTTGCGTGAGGCGATGCCAGATGGCCTTGTCGATGCCGGCCTCCTGCTCATGCGATGGCAGCACCCGATCCAGGCTGACCATGCTGGTGTTGCAGCGCTTGGCAAAGCCGCCGTCCTCATCGAAGACGTAGGCGATGCCGCCGCTCATACCCGCCGCGAAATTGCGGCCGGTCTTGCCCAGCACCACGACGGTACCGCCGGTCATGTATTCACAACCGTGGTCGCCCGTGCCCTCGACGACCGCCGAGGCGCCAGAGAGGCGCACCGCGAAGCGCTCGCCGGCCACGCCGCGGAAGAAGGCCTCGCCGCGCGTTGCGCCGTACAACACGGTGTTGCCCACGATGATGTTCTTGGTGGCGTCACCGCGGAAATCGATCGATGGGCGCACCACCACGCGACCACCAGACAGGCCCTTGCCGGTGTAGTCATTGGCATCGCCGATCAGGTACAGCGTAATGCCGGGCGCCAGGAAGGCGCCGAAGCTCTGGCCGCCCGTACCCTCCATCTGGATGAAGATGGTGTGGTCGGGCAGTCCTTCCGGATGTCGGCGCACCAGTTCACCGGAAAGCATGGCGCCGACGGTTCTGCGCACATTGCTGACCTCCTGCATGAACTGCACCTTCTCGCCCTTCTCGAACGCGGGCAGGCACTTCTCGATCAGCTTCACGTCCAGCGCGCGGTCCAGGCCATGGTCCTGGGTGGCGTTGTGCAGGCGCGCCACCCCGGCCGGCAGGCTGGGCCGATGGAACACACGGCTGAAGTCCAGTCCCTTGGCCTTCCAGTGGCTGATGCCCTTGCGGGTGTCGAGCAGATCCGAGCGGCCGATCAGCTCATCGAACTTGCGCAGCCCCAGCTGCGCCATGATCTGGCGCGCTTCCTCGGCGACGAAGAAGAAGTAGTTCACTACGTGCTCGGGCTTGCCGGAGAACTTCGCGCGCAGCACCGGGTCCTGCGTGGCCACGCCGACCGGGCAGGTGTTGAGGTGGCACTTGCGCATCATGATGCAGCCCTCGACCACCAGTGGCGCCGTGGCGAAACCGAACTCATCCGCGCCGAGCAGCGCGCCGATGACCACGTCGCGGCCGGTCTTCATCTGACCGTCGGCCTGCACGCGGACGCGGCCACGCAGACGGTTCAGCACCAGCGTCTGCTGCGCCTCGGCCAGGCCCAGTTCCCAGGGCGTGCCGGCATGCTTGATGGAGCTCCAGGGCGACGCGCCCGTGCCACCATCGTGGCCGGCGATGACGATGTGGTCGGCCTTGGCCTTGGCCACGCCCGCGGCGATGGTGCCCACGCCTACTTCGGAGACCAGCTTGACCGAGATGTCGGCCTTGCCGTTGACGCTCTTCAGGTCATGGATCAGCTGCGCCAGATCCTCGATGGAGTAGATGTCATGGTGCGGCGGCGGCGAGATCAGGCCCACGCCTGGCACCGAGTAGCGCAGGAAGCCGATGTAGTCGGACACCTTGCCGCCCGGCAGCTGGCCGCCTTCGCCCGGCTTGGCGCCTTGTGCCATCTTGATCTGGATCTGATCAGCGCTGACCAGGTACTCCGTCGTCACACCGAAGCGGCCCGAGGCGACCTGCTTGATCTTGGAGCGCAGCGAGTCGCCGTCCTGCAGTTCGTAATCGGCCTCGATGACCTTGCTGCCGATGACGTCGGACACTTTGGTGCCCTTGACGATCTTGATGCCTTTGAGTTCGCTGCGATAACGCGCAGGATCCTCACCCCCTTCACCGGTGTTGCTCTTGCCGCCGATGCGGTTCATGGCCACGGCCAGCGTGGCATGCGCTTCGGTAGAAATGGAGCCCAGCGACATGGCGCCGGTGGCAAAGCGCTTGACGATCTCGGCGGCCGGTTCGACCTCCTCCAGCGGGATCGCCTTGGACGGATCGAACTTGAACTCGAACAGGCCGCGCAGCGTCATGTGGCGCTTGCTCTGGTCGTTGATGAGCTGGGCGTATTCCTTGTAGGTCTCGAACTTGCCAGAGCGCGTGCTGTGCTGCAGCTTGGCAATGGCGTCCGGTGTCCACATATGCTCTTCGCCGCGGGCACGCCAGGCATACTCGCCGCCCGCTTCCAACATGGTGACCAGCAGCGGATCGCCGCCAAAGGCCGCCTCGTGCAGGCGGATGGCCTCCTCGGCCACCTCGAAGACCCCGATGCCGCCGACCTGGGTGGGCGTACCGCGGAAGTACTTCTCGACGAAGTCGGCCTTCAGCCCGATGGCCTCGAAGATCTGCGCGCCGCAGTAGGACATATAGGTCGAGATGCCCATCTTGGACATGATCTTCGACAGCCCTTTGCCCACGGCCTTGATGTAGTTGTAGATCGCCTTGTCTGCCGAGAGATCACCCGGCAGCTCGGCCGCCATCTGGGCGAGCGTCTCCAGCGCCAGATAGGGATGCACCGCCTCGGCTCCAAATCCCGCCAGCACCGCGAAGTGGTGGACTTCGCGCGCCGAGCCCGTCTCCACGACCAGGCCGGCCGTGGTGCGCAGGCCTTCCCGCACCAGGTGATGATGCACGGCCGACAGCGCCAGCAGCGCAGGGATGGCCACCCGGTTCACGCTCAGATGGCGGTCCGTGATGATCAGGATGTTGTGCCCGCTCTTGATGGCATCAACGGTCTCGGCACACAACGAGGCCAGCTGCGCCTCGACGCCTTCACGGCCCCATTCGCGCGGATACGTGATGTCCAGCTCATAGGGCTTGAACTTGCCGTTGGTGTGCTGCTCGATGGCGCGCAGGCGGGCCATGTCCTTGAAGTCCAGCACTGGCTGGCTCACTTCCAGGCGCATGGGCGGGTTGACCGCGTTGATGTCCAGCAGATTGGGCTTGGGGCCCACGAAGCTGTTGAGGGACATCACGATGTTCTCGCGGATCGGGTCGATCGGCGGGTTTGTGACCTGGGCGAACAGCTGCTTGAAGTAGTTGTACAGCGGCTTGTTCTTGTCGGACAGCACGGCCAGGGGCGAGTCATTGCCCATGGAGCCGATGCCCTCCTCGCCGTTTGCGGCCATGGGCGCGAGCAGGAACTTGATGTCTTCCTGCGTGAAGCCGAAGGCCTGCTGGCGGTCCAGCAGGGTGGTCTCGAAGCTGGGCGATGTCGGGTCCGCCACCGGGATGCTGTCCAGCTTGACGCGAACGTTCTCGATCCATTGGCGGTAAGGGCGGGCGTTGGCGAACTGGGTCTTGAGCTCCTCGTCGTCGACGATACGGCCTTGCTCCAGGTCGATCAGGAACATCTTGCCCGGCTGCAGTCGCCACTTCTTGACGATCCTGCTCTCCGGGATGGGCAGCACGCCCGACTCGGAGGCCAGCACGACCATGTCGTCGTCGGTCACGCAGTAGCGGGCGGGGCGCAGCCCGTTGCGATCCAGCGCGGCGCAGACCTGGCGGCCATCGGTGAAGACCATGGCGGCCGGGCCATCCCAGGGCTCCATCATGGCCGCGTGGTACTCGTAGAAGGCCCGCCGACGTTCGTCCATCTGCTCATGCTGCTCCCAGGCCTCCGGGATCATCATCATCGCCGCATGGGCCAGCGGATAGCCGGCCATGGTCAGCAACTCGATGGCATTGTCGAAGGTGGCCGTGTCGGACTGGTGCTCGAAGCTGATGGGGTAGAGCTTCTTCAGGTCGTCGCCCAGCACGGGCGACTTCATCACGCCCTCGCGGGCACGCATCCAGTTGAAATTGCCCTTGACCGTGTTGATCTCGCCGTTATGGGCGACCATGCGGTACGGGTGCGCCAGCGGCCACTCCGGAAAGGTGTTGGTCGAGAAGCGCTGATGCACCAGGGCAATGGCCGAAACCGTGCGAGGGTCAGCCAGGTCCTTGTAGTACTTGCCGACCTGGTCAGCCAGCAGCAGGCCCTTGTAGATGACGGTGCGGCAGCTCATGCTGGGCACGTAGTACTCGCGGCTGTGCGTCAGCTTCAGAGCCTGGATGGCGCTGGACGCGGTCTTGCGGATCACGTAGAGCTTCCGCTCCAGAGCATCGGGCACGATGATGTCCGGGCCACGGCCGATGAAAACCTGGCGGATGATGGGTTCCTTCTCGCGCACCGTAGGCGACATGGGCAGCTCGGCATCCACCGGTACGTCGCGCCAGCCCAGCAAGACCTGACCCTCGGCTTTGATCGCACGCGCCAGCTCCTGTTCGCAGGCCAGGCGTGACGCATGCTCCTTGGGCAGGAAGATCATGCCCACGCCGTACTCGCCCAGCGGCGGCAGCGTCACCCCCTGCTTGGTCATTTCCTCGCGATAGAGCTGGTCTGGAATCTGGATCAGGATGCCGGCGCCGTCGCCCATCAAGGCGTCCGCGCCCACCGCGCCGCGATGATCCAGGTTCTCCAGAATCTTCAAGCCCTGCTGCACGATGCTGTGGGCCTTCTGGCCCTTGATGTGGGCCACGAAGCCCAGGCCACAGGCATCCTTCTCGTTCTGTGTCCGGTACAGGCCCTGGCTGGCCAGGGACTGGATCTCGGCGTGGTCAGGACCTTGCGCGCAAGGACCCTGGGGGTGGCTCATCTCGACTGCCATGGCGACTCCACATTCAAAAGGCTGAAGCTCCGGGGCCCGCAGGCCCTGCACTGTGCAAATTGCTGCAGCGCGGGAGGATTGCCGTGCAGATTAGTCGTCGAGGCGTTACAGGACAAGAACGATTAAATGGGGTCAGACTCTTTTATGCCGGATGCTGAGTTCGCTCTCTATTTTTATTGGGGACATAGTCAATCAGACGCGCTCTTTCTCGGCCGCCCACGCGGCCGGGGGGCCAGCGGCCGGTCGGTCTGTTTGGCCAGTTGGGCCTGGTAGGCGGCCGAGCCCAGGGGCCAGCCCCGGAGGGCGGCACTCAGCAGTGCATCCGACTCCTCAGGGCTGCTGCCCTCTTCCAGATAGCGTCGGTAGTTGGCATCGCGCTCGAAGGGCGTGTTGCCCATGGCCCAGAAACCGGCGTGGTCATGGACCAGCGGGTCACGAGAGGCTCCCAGATGATGGGCGGCGCTGGACCAGGCATAGGCCTCCGGGCGCTCCGCCAGGCCGCTGCGCAGCGGGTTGAGCTCGATGTAGCGCATGCACGACAACAGCCAGGCCGGCTCCAGCGGCGCAGCACGAAAGCGCCCCTCCCAGAGGCTGCCGCTCCGCCCATGCCGCCGGTTGAAACGGGCCACATAGCGACGGCCCAGGGACTGCATCATGCGACTGAGGCTCGCGGCGGCCGGCGGCGTGGCCAGCAAGTGCAGGTGGTTGTCCATCAGCACATAGGCATGAATGGCCACCTTGTGCAGCGCAGCGCATTCGCGCAGGGCGTCAACAAAGGCCCGACGATCCTCATCGTCGCGAACGATGGCTTGCTGGTCGTGGCCGCGTTGGATCAGGTGGTGAACCTCGCCGGGGATGGCAAGGCGGGACAGTCGGGCCATGTCGGCACTCCTGGCGACCGGAGGGCCGCATAAATCTGTCCCCAATTATTAGACAAACCGCAATCTCAGGAAAAGAGACGCTGGCCGGTGAGCCGCTCATGCTCCTTCAGCGCAAAGCGGTCGGTCATGCCGGCGATGTAGTCCGCGCAGGCGCGTGGATGGTCCGACTGCTCGGCGAAGTCCGGTGGCAGATGTTGGCGGTCACTGATGTAAGCCGCGAACAGGTCGCGCAGCACGATCTCGGCGCGCTGGCGCGTTTCCCTCACCTGAGGGTGGCGATACAGGTTGGCAAAAAGAAAGCGCTTGAGTTCGGTGCTGGCCTGGCGCATGGCCGGACTGAAACGGATCAGGGGCGGCAAACAGCGCACGGCGTCCACGTCGGCGGGCGCATGATCGGCCAGCGCGGCCTCGCTGGCATCGATGATGTCGTAAACCTGTTGCGACAGCATCCGTCGTATGGTTTCGAAGAGCAGGCGCTTGCCCTGCAAACCGGGGTAGGCCGCCAGCGTCTCATGCAGGTAATGCTGCACCAGCGGCACCGACTCCAGTTGCTCCAGCGTCAGCAAGCCGGAACGCACGCCGTCGTCGATGTCATGGGCGTTGTAGGCCACCTCGTCCGCCAGATTGCATAGCTGGGCTTCGAGGCTGGGCTGCCCCCCCACCAGGAAGCGCTGGGCGATGCCACCGGGCTCACGGGCCTCGATCAGCTCGGCGTTGCGCCGCGCGCAATGCTTGAGGATGCCCTCGCGGCTCTCGAAACTGAGGTTGAGCCCATCGAAGGCTGGATAGCGCTGCTCCAGGTGATCCACCACCCGCAGGCTCTGCAGATTGTGTTCGAAGCCGCCATGGGCCGTCATGCAGTCGTCCAGCACGTCCTGCCCGGCGTGACCGAAGGGCGTATGACCCAGGTCGTGCGCCAATGCAACGGTCTCGATCAGGTCCTCATCCAGGCCCAGGCTGCGGCCAATGGAGCGCCCCAGTTGGGCGACCTCCAGCGAATGGGTCAGGCGGGTGCGAAACAGATCGCCCTCATGATTGAGGAAGACCTGGGTCTTGTAGACCAGCCGCCGGAAGGCCGAGCTGTGGACAATGCGATCCCGATCGCGCTGGAATTCGCTACGCGTTGGGGCGGCCGGCTCCGGAAAGCGGCGACCGCGGGAGGCGTTGGCATGGCAGGCGTAGGGCTTCAATGACATACGCGACGCGGTTTCCAAAGTCAGGCACTGTGCTGCCGGATGACATCAGCGACCAGCGCATCAGGCGCGCTGCGCATCACCGCCTGCCCAAGGCGCTCGATCAGTACGAAGCGGATCTCGCCGTCCTCGGCCTTCTTGTCCACTCGCATGAGCTCCAGGAATCGCTCCACGCCGATCCCGGCCGGCGCCTTGACCGGCAGGCCGGCCCGCTCGATGAGCGTCCTCATGCGGTGGAGGAATTCTTCGGGCATCAGGCCCAGCCGCACCGACAGATCGCAGGCCATGACCATGCCGCAAGCCACGGCCTCGCCGTGCAGCCATGCGCCGTAGCCAAGGCCGGTTTCGATGGCGTGCCCGAAGGTGTGTCCGAAGTTCAAGATGGCGCGCAGTCCCGACTCGCGTTCGTCCTGCCCGACTACCCACGCCTTGATCTCGCAGCTGCGTTGCACGGCATAGGCGAGCGCCATGGAGTCACGTGCTCTGAGGGACGCCACATTCGCCTCAAGCCAGGCAAGGAACTCGGCATCCGCGATAGGGCCGTACTTGATCACCTCGGCAAGGCCAGCGGACAGCTCGCGGTCGGGCAGGGTCTTGAGTGTGTCCAGGTCCGCGATGACTCGCAGTGGCTGGTAAAAAGCTCCGAGCATGTTCTTGCCCAGCACATGGTTGATCGCCGTCTTGCCGCCGACCGAGGAATCGACCTGTGCCAGCAAGGTAGTAGGAATCTGCACGAAGGGCACACCACGCATGTAGATCGCAGCGGCAAAACCCGTCATGTCGCCGATCACCCCTCCGCCCAGCGCAAAGAGCACCGTCTTGCGATCAGCGGCCGCCTCCAACAGGCAAGAGGCGATACGCTCGATGGCATCCCAGCTCTTGTAGACCTCGCCGTCAGGCAGGACCACGGACAGCACATGGGCATAACGCCCGCGCAATTGCTGGGCCACTGTCTCGAGGTACAGAGGCGCGACCGTGTCATTGCTGACGATCAGCGCACAGCGCGCCGTGGGCAAGCCGTCCCAGCTTCTGGGGTCGGCCAGCAGGCCCTGGCCGATGTGGATGTCGTAGCTGCGCTCGTCCAGGGCAATGGGCACCAGGCGAACGCCTTGCGAAGCATCCGCAACACCTGCGGGACCGGATGGGTAAGCACTCATATCAGCCGAGTGTACGGGCCCAGGCAAACCGATCAAACGACGGGGCCTTCGGCAGTGCTTATCTCAGTCTTGCACCACATCCGAACGCGCCGCCCCGACGGTGGCAGCAACACGTTCTGCAGAAATCAATCCGGCCAACTCCAGTTGCATCAGCACCATGTTGACCAGCGTGGCCACGGAAGGGCGCCCCACTTCGATGGTGTAGTGGGCGGTGGAGCGGTACAGCGGGTCGCGCTGCGAATAAAGCTCGCGCAGCTTCTGCAAGGGGTCCTTCACCTGCAGCAGAGGACGTTGGGTGTCGTGGCGCAGGCGGCGAAACAGCTCCTCGGGCGTCGAACGCAAATACAGCACGGTCGACTGTTGCCGCAGGGCCTGGCGGTTTGCCTCCCGCAGCACAGCACCACCACCGGTGGCGAGCACCGTGTCGCCTGCGCGCTGAAGAAGGTCCGCGATGACCGCTTGCTCAATCGCGCGAAACCGCACCTCCCCCTCGCGGTCGAAATAGCTGCGAATGCTCTCGCCTAGTTGCTTTTCTATTTCCGTATCGGAGTCGACGAAACGCATGCCAGCCTGGCGAGCAAGACTACGCCCGACGGTGGATTTACCACCGCCGGGCATGCCGACGAGGGAGATGATCAAGGTGGGCTGATCAAATCAGTTGCATGCGACGTACCCACCCGGCGCAGCACCGGCATTGATGTTGATCGTCGCAAAACTCTGTAGCCCGCTGGGAGACTGGAACGTCAACGTGATGGTGCCACTACTCGCCGTCGTGAAGGTGTAGTTCACCTGCGCCGTCGTGGGCACCAGCGTGTTAGGTACGGTGCCACCGATCACCGTGGCGGACAGCCCGCTCGTCGCCGAAGCAGAAACCACCGTTCCAGCGGCCATCGGGTTGTAGAAGTTGGTGTTGGCATCCGCAACCTCAAAATAGAAGGCCCCCGTAGTCCCCGCGTTATAGAGCTGGGTGCCACTGAGATCGAACACCGACTTGCTCTGCAATGCACCGGCTGCCGTTGCGGCATAGCTGTAGCCCACAGATCGAGCCACCGTGCAGGTGCCACCCCCTGGCACATAGACAGTGTATGGGCCCTTTGGCAAGGCTGTGCCCCACGTCGGGCGCGCATCCGAAGTGGACCAGACGGTCTGGATGGCGGCCCGAACAAACGCCTTGCCCCAAGTATTCGTGCAAGTGGCAGGCTTGGAAGGCACGGAAGCGCGCGGCAAGCCTACCGTCCCATTGGTGCCGTCGTAGCGCTGGAACGGCGCCGTTGTCGCGGGCCTACACGCCGCAGCCGCGCCGTAAGGAATGGTTTGAAGGTCGGCAGCGAAGTAGCCACGGAACTTGGGGTCCAGGTAGGGATCGCCCAGATCCTCGTAGTCCTCTCCGGCGGTGTACTGGTTGTCACCATTCAGGTCCTGGAAGCTTTCCTCGCCGATGGCGTAGGCCATGGTCGTCACACGGCCATCCCAGTTGGGAGGCCGCTGGCCACCCGAAATCGAGTTGGCGCTCACGACAGACAACGACGAAGACGAACCCGTGGACGGGGACGTCAGTACCTGCCCCAGCGTGTTCACGAAGTTCACCACCGTGGTTGGAGGCACGGGATTGCCGAGGCGATCAGCCAGCACAACCGAGTAGGTGTTGGTCGTGCCATCGGTACTGAAGCCCTCGATGTTGGCGAACTTCTGCGAAAGCGAGAAACGCGATTGAGTCGGCAGCCCCACAGCAATGGATAGGTTGGCAGAGACAGAGGAAAACACCTGCTTTCCATCCTCCGACGTATAGGTCGCACGGATAGCGACTGGCGTCGGCACGTTGCCGGCATTGACCAGCACACGAACCTGCCCATTGCTATCGGTTGTCTTGTCGAGCACCGGCAAGACGCCATCGACGGAAGTCATGCCGTCCACGGTCAGGCCGCCAACCGTGGTCGTCGGCGACAGCTTCACCTTCTGACCGGACAGGCCCGCACCATTGGCATCGTTGACCTGGAAGATCACCGTCGAGTTGGTCGGGGGATAGCCGGAGCTCGCAAGGTACAGCAGCGAAGGGGTCGCAGACACAAAGGTCACGCCAGCCACGGACGGTGCTCCCAGCGGCAGTGTCAAGGTTCCGGTGACGGTACTACCCACGACCTGAAGGTTGAGCGTGTCGCTGGTCTGCTTGGCTCCACAGCCCATGTCCTGGTAGGTGAAGGTAGCCGTCCCTGTGGTCGTGGTCGCCGTTGTCGGCGTCAATGTCGCCTTGGCTGGTGACAGCGCAGCACACTGCGAAGCCAGGGTTAGCTGCACAGGCGCCGACCCCGCGGTACCGGACAACTTGACCGTGATGATGGACGAGCCGTTGGCCGCAAGCTTGCTGCCGGCAGGGACATCTGACGTGAAGGACTGGATGCCCACCACCGTAGCCGTCAGCTGGAAGCCCACGCTGTTGGAGGTCACGGTCTGGCTGCCAACGACCGTGCTGGCGCTGACGCTGTCAGCTGCCGCCGACGTTGCATTGGCGGGAGATAAGGTCACAGCGGCGGTGCCGGTGGCATCGGTCAGCGCAGTCACGGCACTCAGGGCACCGAAGCCACGCTGTGTGCTGAAGCTCACAACTTGGCCAGGAATAGCCGCCCCGCTGCCGTCCTTCAGCACAGCGGTGACAGTGGCAGGCGAACCCGCCGTCACCGTCGAGCTGGACAGACTCAGCGCCAAGGAGGCCGAGCTGGTCGAGGTGCCAACAATGGCGAAATTGACTTGGCTGGATAGCACTCGATTGTTGTAGCTGATCGAGGCCTTGACGGTATCCGCCCCCGGTTGCGTACCCGAAGTGGTCAGCACAACGACGGCATTGCCGTTGGCATCCGTCAGCGCCTGCACCTGACTCAGCTGAGCCAGCGTCGCCCCAAGACTGAAGGCAATGACCTGGTTCGGGATGCCTACGCCGTTGGCATCCTTCAGGCTGGCCGTCGCAGTGATGGAGGACTTGTTGGTCAATGTGTTGGAGGACAAGCCGACCGTCAGCGCGGCCGTGGACGTCGATGTCGCCGTAACCTGGAAGCCCTTGTTGTCCGAAAGCGCCTTGCCGCTGTAGGTGACGGTGGCCACCACGGTGTCTGCACCAGTGATATCAGTGCTGGCGGCAGTCAGCAGCACACGTGCACTGCCATTGCCATCGGTCAGCGCCGTGGTCGAACTCAGCTGCGCCAACACACCCACGCCGCTGCCGAAGCTGAAGTTGACCACCTGCCCCGCTACCGGCTTGCCGCTGGCGTCCTTCAGAACCGCGGTCACTGAAGCGGGTGCGCTACCCGTGACATTGGGACTGGATAGGGTAACGGTCAAGGCAGCTGCACCGGACGCCGCGCCCACCACCTCGAAGGCCCTGTTGGCGGTCAACGTGGTGCTGCCGACTGTGGCCGTCGCCACCACCGTATCGGCGCCAGAGTTTCCACTGCTCCCCACGGACAGCACTGCCACCGCATTGCCATTGGCATCGGTCAACGCACTGGCCACATTCAACTGCGCCAGCCCGCCCTTGTCGAAGCTGAAGTTCACCACCTGATTGGGAATGGCCGCGCCATTGGCGTCGCGCAGGCTGGCCGTTACGGTCACCGTCGAGCTACCGGACACCGTCGTGCCGGACAGGCTGACTCCAATCTGAGGGCTATTCGCCCCCGGATACAGTGAACTGCCGGCACTACCGCCGCCGCCACAGGCCACCAGCCCCAGGCTCATCGTCATGGCCAGCAATGCCATGAGCCAGCGACCCAGGTGTTGTTGAAGGTAGTTCCTCATGTCATCAAACTCCAGCGCGGCAGACGCAAGTAGCCCTGCACAGCTTTGATCATCAATCCCGAAGGCCAGCATCGCGCCGGCCGAATTTCCACGACTAACGGCCAGTCACACGCTCCGTCACCACCTTAGGGGTGATGAAGATCAGCAATTCCGTCTTGCTCGACGTCTTGGCCTTGTTCTTGAACAAATTGCCTACCACGGGCACATCGCCAAGGAACGGCACTTTCTTCACGTCTTCGCGTTCTTCCTGGGTGAAGATACCACCCAACACGACTGTGCCGCCATTCTCAACCAGCACTTGCGTCTTCACATGCTTGTTGTTGATGGCATAGCCCTGAGGCGTCAGGACACCGCGGCTATCCTTGTTCACGTCCACATCCAGAATCACATTGCCTTCGGGCGTGATCTGCGGCGTGACCTCCAGCTTCAGCACGGCCTTCTTAAAAATGGTCGCCGTTGCGCCTGAGGATGTCGCCTGGTTATATGGAATCTCTTCACCCTGCTCGATCAAGGCTTTGGCCTGGTCAGCCGTCACGACACGGGGGCTCGATACGATCTTGCCCTTGCCGTCAGCCTCCAGTGCCGACAATTCCAGGTTAAGGAAGCGATTGGCCGTTGCGTTGAACAAGGTCAGAGCAAAGGTCTGCGGGGTGCCGCTGAGCACACTGGGGGCCGGCAGATTGATCATTTGCGTGTCATTGAAGCTTCTGCCTGCGCCCGGCTGCAGGGTCGTCCCGCCCGCGGCGTTGTAATTGCCGCCGATGGCCACATAGTTGTTGCCGCCCACGTTGTAGCCAGGGATACCGCCCTGAGATGCACGGATATCATTGACACCCAGCTTGACGCCCAGTGAGCGACCAAAGCTGTCGTCGGCCTCGACGATGCGCGCCTCAATCAGCACCTGCCGCACAGGCACGTCGATCTTTGCGATCAAGGCCTGAATTTCCTCCAACTTGGCGGAAGTATCGTTAACGAAGAGCTGATTGGTGCGACTCTCTGCAATGACACTGCCCCGCGATGACAGGATGCGGGCATAGCCGGTACCACTGCCCGTCAGCCCCTTCATCACATCCTCGGCTTTGACATAGTTCAGCTGCATGGACTGCGTACGCAGCGGCTCCAGCTGAGCCAGCTGGGCCTTGGCTTCCAGCTCTTTCTTTTCCTGGACTGCCAGATCTTCCTTTGGCGCGATCCAGAGCACGTTGCCAGACTTGCGCAGGCCCAGACCACGCGCCTGCATGATGATGTCAAGCGCCTGATCCCAAGGCACATCCTTCAGGCGCAGCGTCACGTTACCGGTCACGCTATCGCTGGTCACCACATTGAAATTGGTGAAGTCAGCGATCACCTGCAACAGCGCCCGGACTTCGATGCTCTGGAAATTCAACGACAGTTTGTCTCCAGCATAGCCAGGCCCCTGGACCAGCTTGTTGGGATCCACCTTCTGCGGACGCACCTCCAGGACGAACTGGTTGTCGCTTTGGTACGCACTGTGCTCCCAGCTTCCCTTGGGCTCGACAATCACACGGACCTTGTCACCGACCTGGCTGGCGCTGACGTACTGCACTGGGCTGCCGAAGTCGACCACGTCCAGGCGACGGCGCAGCTCCGGCGGCAAGCTGGTTTTGGGAAATTCAAGCACCAGGTTCGGTCCCTGCTGCTGGATGTCCACGCCCACCTGGTTGCTGGGCAAGCCGATCACCACGCGCCCGGCACCGTCGTTTCCACGGCGGAAATCGATATCCCGCAAGGTCTGACTGGTAGCGTTCAGGCTGGGCGCGAAATGCAGTGGCTCAGGGGGCTTGCCTTTGGATGTTCCCGAGGCGGCCTGCTGAGTTGAGCTGTTCTCAAGAATCACCAGCAGAGCCTTGTCTTCCAGCTGCGTACGATAGCTTGAAGCCTGTCGCAGGTTCAGCACGACACGCGTGCGCTCACCGGCCTGCGCCACACTGGCAGACCGCAGATTGCCTGCATTGATTTCCACCGTGTTGCGTCCCATGCCGTTCGCAATGCCAGGAAGATCCAAGGCAATGCGCGGGGGTACCTGCACTACAAACCCAGCAGGCACCTCCTTGAGGCTCTCGCTGAGCTCAATGCGAACCACCTCCACCCCCGCTTGCTGCAAGGTGCTGATGGACTTGATGGCGTTCTGTGCCCATGCGTGGAGGGGCAACCACGCCGCTGCCGCCGCTGCCATGCCCACCGCCCAACGACGCCATTGAGTCATACCACTCATCTCCGACATATTCTTCATCGCCCCTTCTCCTGCAACTGGAGGGTACTTGTGCGTTCTATCCATTCGCCAGCCGCGTCCTGGACGACTTCCCGCAAGGTGATCTCGGTCTCAGAGATGTGCGTAATCCGGCCGAAATTGAGTCCCAAGTGATCGCCTTGCTTGACCTGATACAAGAGGGCGTCCACTTTCAACAGCGCATAGGGCCGCCCTTGTCTCGTCATGCTGCCCACCATGGTCATGGAGTCCAGTGGGTAGGACTCCAAGGGGTCTTTGCGCCGGCTCATCTCGGCAGTCAGCAGGGAATTGGGCTGGCTGGCCTCCTGCTTGATCGCGACACGCAATTTCTGCGTACTGAATGGATCAACACTCAGCGCAGCGTCATAAGGCTGCGGCGTGAACTTCTTGGGAGGCGACAAGGGCTGCACCGTAGCGTGCGTCTCGCGCTTCTGTTGTGCCATCCACTCCTGCAACTCAGACACCTCATTGCCGCAAGCGGTCAGGCCCAGGACAAGCATTGGCAGAGACAACCGGGTCAAGCACTTCATTTCTTGGCTCCCGCCTTGGCCTTACGCTGCGCCACGACCTCGCCAGAGTCCAGGTAGCGATAGGTACGAGCCACGGCTTCCATGCTCAGCGTGCCTGTCAAGGTCTGATCCTTGCCCTGAACCGTCACCAGGCTCAGATTGTTGAGCGTCACGATGCGCGACAGATTTGCGATATCGGCGGCAAAGGAGCCGATGTCGTGATAGCGCCCAGACACCTTGATCGCGATGGGCTTCTCCGCGTAATAGTCCCGAACGAGCTCGGCCCCCGGCCTGAAGAGTTCGAACTGCAGGCCGCGCCCCACCCCCGCATTGTTGATGTCGGACAGCAATGCATCCATTTCAGCTTTGCCGGGGAGTTGCTTTTCCAACTGATTGACGTATTCCTCAACCTGGCTCTTTTGCTTGCGCAGCTCCGGCAGGTTGACGGCTTGCGCCAGCTTGGTCTTGTAGTCCTGACGCAGACCAGGCTCCTTGCCTGCTTCGGCATCCAGCGCCGCCTGCGCATCTGCCAGCACCAGAAACCAACCGGCCACCACGGCCAATACCGCGGCCACAAAGAAGGTCAGCAGGCGAGGCGCCAATGGCCACTGGCCAGGCTCCTGCGGGTTCAGCCCCCGGAACTGGTCCTGGATGCCTTCAAACCAGGCATTCAGGTCGAACTTGATGGAAGGATTCTTGGCCATGTGGTCAGGGCTTCCTCGACGGCTGCCCCTTGGCAGGCGCTTCCGCCTGCGGAGCCTTGATGGAGACTCGCATGGTGAACTCGAACAGGCGCTTCTGATCCTTGGAGTTCGCCAAGGCCGCCTGCCTGATTTCCACCAGGTCCGGATTAAAGAGCCACTCGGAGGATCTCGACGTATTACGGATGAACTCCGAGACGCGGTCCTGCGTCTGAGCCAGACCGCTTACTGTCACGACCTTGTCTGTTTGCCGAACGTTGGTCAGGAAGATGCCCTCCGGCACCTGCCGCACCATTTCGTTGAGCAGATGAACGGGCGTGTTGCGATCGGTTTGCAGATCCTCAACGGCCTTCTGTCGTGACTTCAACCCCTCGATCTCAGCCTTCAGGTTGGCAATGTCCTTGATCTGTTCATCCAACACCTTGATCTCACGCTTGAGGTACTCATTGCGAGAAATCTGCAGGTCCGTCATCTGCTGGAACAGCAACATGCCGGCACCGACGATCAGGCCGCCCAAGACCACCGACAATCCCAGCCCGACAAAGAAGGCCGTCTTGCGACGCTTGCGCTTCTCGGCGCGATGCGGAAGGAGGTTGATCAAAATCACTGGAAGAACCTCCGCATCGCAAGCCCGCAGGCGGTCAGGTAGGCCGGAGCCTCGCGGCGCAGCTTGGACTCACGCACCGCTGCCCCCAACTCCATGCCCTCGAAGGGATTGACCACCATGCAGGCAAAACCCGTCAGCTCGGTCACGCGATCCTTCAGACCCGGCAGCGTGGCCGTACCGCCAGCCAGCATCACGTAATGCACCTTGTGGTGCGGCGTGCTGGTGAAGAAGTACTGCAGTGCGCGGCCGATCTCCTGGGACAGGCTATCAACGAAGGGTTGCAGCACGACCGTCTCATAGTCCTCGGGCAGCTCGTTGGCCAGCTTCTTCTGCTCGGCCTCCTCGAAGGAAAAGCCGTACTGGCGCGATATCAGCTGCGTCAGCTGCGAACCGCCGAAAGCCTGATCGCGGTCATACAGCATTTCGTCGTCGCGCAGGACCTTCAGGCTGGTTGTGTCGGCACCGATCTCGAACAGGGCCACCAGCGCATCATGCCCCTCGCCGGGCAGCGCAGCCACCAGTCGACCCATAGCCAGACGCGAAGCGTGGGACTCGATGTCCAGCACGACCGGATGCAGGCCGGCGGCTTCAGCCAGGCCCTGCCGATCCTGAACCTTGTCCTTGCGCGATGCGGCGATCAGCACCTCCACATCACCGACGGAGGTCGGGCTGGGCCCAAGAACGCAAAAGTCCAAGCTGACTTCATCCAGCGAAAAAGGGATGTACTGATTGGCTTCGGCTTCAACCTGGATTTCCAGCTCTTCTTCGCGAAGCCCCGCGGGCAGCATGATCTTCTTGGTGATCACTGCGGACTGCGGCATGGCCAGCACGGCATCGCGCGTTTTGGTGCCACTGCGGGCCACCACCCGGCGCACGGCATCGGCCACCTCTTCGAATTTCTCGATCTGGCCGTCGGCGATCCAGCCCTTCTCGAACGACTCCATCGCGAAGCGCTCAAGCACCATTTCACCGTTCTTGTTCTGACTGAGTTCAACCAGCTTGACGCTGGAAGAGCTGATGTCCAAGCCGATCATGGGCGGATGCTTGCGACCCAGCAGTACGTCAAGAATTCCCATGACGCGGTTCCCCCAACACGCTTTGCAGGCGTCGGATTGTTAATAAGTTACTTGAATGCTAGCAGTAAAGCCTATGACACCGTTCAAAAAACGGCCGCAAGCACGTAACACCACGTTGCGAAACATACACGGCTTTCTACGCCCATCTGTCCCTGAAAAGAAGCCCTTTCGCACTGGATTCGGCGCGGCATCCTACGGAGCGCTGATTCAAAGCGCGCCAGAGGGCCGTTTCTATAATGATTTGCCCTCACTGGAGCCCCATGAGCAAATCCAAGTCATCGAACGTGTCCACTTCGTCCGAGATGGACTCGCCGAATGGTCTGGCGACGTCGCGTCGCCACCACACCCCGGTCTATCGCTTTGTCTGGCGCCCGCTGATGTGGCTCGGCGGCTTGGCGGCCGGAGGCGTAGCCGCCGTCGCCCTGCTTGTGGCCTTGGGGCTGGCCATGGCCTACCCCAACTTGCCTGACATTTCCGGACTTACCGACTACCGGCCCAAGCTGCCCTTGCGCGTTCTATCGGCAGACGGCGTGGTGCTGGCCGAGTTCGGCGAAGAGCGGCGCAACTTCCAGTCCATCAAGGTCATTCCCAAGGTGATGCAGGATGCCATCCTGGCCATCGAGGATGCCCGCTTCTATCAGCACGGCGGGGTGGATTACCTGGGCGTGATCCGGGCCGGCCTGGCCAACGTGGGCGAAGCCCGCAGCCAAGGCGCCTCGACCATCACCATGCAGGTGGCGCGCAACTTCTATCTGTCCACCGAGAAGACGATGACGCGCAAGATCTACGAGATCCTGCTCGCGCTCAAGATTGAGTCGGCACTCAGCAAGGAACAGATTCTCGAGATCTACATGAACCAGATTTTTCTGGGCCACAAGGCCTATGGCTTTGCGGCTGCCAGCGAGGTCTATTTTGGCAAGCCGCTCAAGGACATCACCGTGGCCGAGGCCGCCATGTTGGCGGGACTGCCCAAGGCGCCGTCAGCCTACAACCCCATCAACAACCCGCGCCGGGCGAAGATCCGCCAGCAGTACATCATCGATCGCATGCTGGAGAACGGCTACATCACCGAAGAACAGCGCGCACAGGCCAAGGCCCAGGTCCTGCGTTACCGCACCGTCAGCGACAACAGCAGCCACGCCGAGTACGTCGCGGAAGCCGCTCGTCAGCTGATCTTCACGCAATACGGCGACGAGGCCTACAGTCGCGGTCTGGACGTGTACCTGACTCTCCGCTACGACGAGCAGATGGCCGCCTACCGCGCGCTGCGGCGCGGCATCATGGACTACGAGCGTCGCCAGGTCTACCGCGGACCTGAAGCCTATATCGACCTGCCAGGCGATCCCAAGGAGATGGATGTACGCATCGCCGAGGCGCTGGCGGATCATCCCGCCAACGATGAGTTGCTGGCCGCAGCCGTCCTGGAGGCCGACCCCAAAAAGGTCGTGGCCGTGCTGCAGAGCGGCGAAAGCCTCACCATCACCGGCGAAGGCCTCAAACCGGCCACCTCAGGGCTGTCGGAGCGCGGCAATCCCAAGACCCGCATCCGCCGGGGCGCCATCATTCGCGTCATCAAGCTCCCCAAGGGCGACTGGAGCATCACGCAACTACCCGAAGTTGAGGGCGCCTTCGTGGCCATGGACCCGAAGGACGGCCGCATTCACGCCATGGTGGGCGGCTTCGACTACAACAAGAACAAGTTCAACCACGTCACCCAGGCCTGGCGGCAACCCGGCTCCAGCTTCAAGCCCTTCATCTATTCCTCGGCACTTGAAAAGGGCTTCACGCCAGCCACGGTGGTGAACGACGCCCCGCTGTTCTTCGACGCCACAACGACGGGCAGCCAGCCCTGGGAGCCCAAGAACTACGACGGCACCTTCGATGGCCCGCTGCCACTGCGAAAGGCGCTGGCCAAATCCAAGAACATGGTGTCCATCCGCGTGCTGCAGTCAGTCGGCGTGCACTATGCGCAAGACTGGATCACTCGCTTCGGTTTCGAGGCCGAGAAGCATCCCGCCTACCTCACCATGGCGCTGGGCGCCGGCTCGGTGACGCCCATGCAGATGGCACAGGCCTACGCCGTGTTCGCCAACGGCGGCTACCGCGTCGTGCCCCAGCTGATTGCCAAACTGACCGACAACAAGGGGCGAGTGCTCTTCGAAGCGCAGCCCCGTCTGCTGGGCGAGGACATGCGCGCTGTCGAACCACGCAACGCCTTCTTGATGAGCAGCCTGCTGCAGGAAGTCACGCGCAGCGGCACCGCGGCCAAGGCACAGGCCCAACTCAAGCGTCCCGACATCTATGGCAAGACAGGCACGACCAACGACTCCATGGACGCCTGGTTCGCCGGCTACCAACAAAGCCTGGTGGCCGTGGTCTGGATCGGCTACGACCAACCTCGCAAACTGGGGGACCGGGAGACGGGCGGCGGTTTGTCTTTGCCCGTCTGGATCGAGTTCATGGGCTTTGCACTGAAGAATGTGCCGGTGGCCGAGATCCAGCCGCCGGAAGGCGTGGTGCAGATCAACGGTGAGTGGTACTACGATGAGTACACCGGCAACGCCGGCGTGCGCGCCCTCAGCACGGAGGCCAACGTACCGCCGCCCGCCTCCGAGGAAGAGAAGAAGAGCATTCTGGATCTATTCCGGCGTTGAACCACGGCAACGACATGCGTCATAGCGAAGAAGGCTGCCAGCGGGCAGCCTTCTTTCTTTGATGCTAGACCAGGCCTCCCAGGGCCTGGCCGTCAGGCCGGCAAGGGTTCGAAACGAAGGGGGTGCCCCGCCTGTGCCGTCGCCTCTTCGGACAGCAGGGCGTGGAATTCTCGCCCGCCACGTTCCAGCCAGCGGCCGTCCACAAAGCGGAAATGAAAACCGCCGGCTTTGGCGGCGACCCACAACTCCTGCAAAGGCGGCTGGGTGTTGATGATGATCTTGCTGCGGTTGGGGAAACTGAGCTCCAGTAGGCCGCCTGTGCGATGCGTGTCGATGTCGATGACATCCCTGTCCAGCCAGGCATCGATCTGCGACTCGATGCCTTGCAGGATGGCATCCGTGCGCGCGTGGTAGTCGGCATCATCTAGGGGCGTGGCTGCGAGTGCACTCATGACCGATAAACTTGGAAGCTATGAAGACCTGTTCAGGCCCCAGTTTAGTCTCCGCAAGCGGCACCGCTCCAGGCAAGCCCCTGCGCCCGAAGCGGTCGCCGCCCAGCGCGGTCGCAAAAGGCGCGGCCCTGTTGTGCGGGCTGCTATGGCTGTCCGGATGCGGCCAGAAAGGTCCGCTCACCCTGCCGCCAGCCAAGCCGCCAGCCTCGGCGGCATCCAGTGCCACCCCCTGACGAGGCTGCAGCGCACGCACCTTCGTCAGAAGCGCAGGCTGCCCGGCAGCTCCTGATAGGACGCATCCAGGAATTGGACTGGCCCGTAGCAGGCCTGGGCTGATCCATGCCCGTTGTCGGCGTCTGTCATCAGCGCGGCCCCGATCAGCGCGCCCGGCGCTTCTCCAAACGCAAGCCGGTAGTCGTCCGCCACATTGCGGCTGAAGCGCATCCAGCCTCCGCGCGTCTCCTGGCCGGAGCCAATCACGATCTTTCGAATGCGGTCGCTGCGCGGGCTGATCTTCACCGTGCCGGGCTCCGCCTTGGCGTCCCAGACGTACATCAGCGTGGCGTAAGGTGGTGCCTCGCCCATGATGCTGTGAGCCAGCTCGAACAGCAGCCGGTTGCGCAGCGACAACTGCCCCACGTCACCATCAAAGGCCAGCACCAGGCTGGCGGGCGCGTCATCGATGTCCGGATCATCCACCTCGCGGCTTGATTCGAAGCGGTCAATCCACCACTCGAAGCGGACCTCCTGCAGCCGCTCGACGGGCAGGGTGAGCCGACGGCGCAGCAGGCTGGCCGAGGACTGCGCACGCGCCTGAACACAGGGCCGGTTGGCACGCTCGTTCATGCTGTACTGCGTGCGCGCTTTGCCCGGCAACTCCCGGACAGTCCAGTCTTGAGGAAGGGCAGACACACCCGCCTCCTGACCGGTCTGCGCCGGCAAGGAGGCGGGGTGATGGGCGCAAGCCGCCAGGCTCAGCACCATTCCCAACAACGACCACTTTTCAAAGGCGCCCATGAACAACTCCAGACCCACTGCAGTACAGACTAGCCGCCCTGCATTTCAGCGCCGTGATGCAGTGCGCAAGACTCGCAGCGTCATGAAAAAGGGCCCCGAAGGGCCCTGGATTGCGCGAAGAACTGCGCAGATCAGAAGCGGTGGCGGATACCCACGGTGTAGCCCAGGCGGGTCTTGGCACCATTGGGCGAACCTGCAGCGCTGTTCAGGCTGGCGTGGTCACCCGTCAGCGAGGTGCGGTCGATTTCAGCGTACAGGTCGGTGCGCTTAGACAGCGCATAGTCTGCAACAGCCGACCAGAAGGTGGCCTTCAGCTCCAGCGCCGCTACCGCGCCGGTCTGCTTGGCGCTGTAGACGTGCGTACCCAGATTCAGCTGGGGCGTCGCCTGATAGCCCAGGCCCAGCGTCCACATGGTGCGCTTCTGCACGCCGAGCAAGGCGCCCGAGCCACCCATGGCTGCGTCATACCCGGTGCCGCCGTTGTTGAAGGATGCCCACAGCAGGGTGCTGGCGACGGTTGCACCATCGCTGGCCAGCGGCGTGCCCTTGACCTTGTTTTCACCCCAGCCAGCATTGAAATACCAGTCGCCGCTCTTGTACGAACCGCCGAACGTCGTGGCTTGAATCTTGGCACCGGAAGCCAGTTGGTAGTCCTGCATGCCACCGCCGACGGAAATGCCGTCTGCCGAGTAGCGCAGCACGCCACCGACAGTCCGCCCGGCGCCGCCTTCGCCAGCCCCCACCTGCAACTCACCACGGAAGGCGCCTTGCTCGAACAGGTACTTGACCATGTTGTCTGCACGCGCGCTCAGCGCCAGACCAACCTCGGGCTTGTACGTGTCGAAGTAAGGCGAGTAGGGGTAGGACACGTAGGTGCTGGTGACCAGGTCGAACAGCACGTTGTACTGACGGCCAATGGTGATGCGACCAAAGTCACTGCTTTGCAGGCCGACCCAGGACTGCATCCAGAACGGCAGCGGAGCCGGGTTGGCCGAGCCGGTATCCAGGTTCAGACGATGCTCCAGGTTGGCCAGCACCTTCATGCCGCCGCCCAGGTCTTCAGTGACGTTGACACCCAGGCGACTCTGCGAGAAACCGCCACCAACCACACGGGTCATGGAGCCTTGGCCACTGGGCGCCGCGCCCTCGTTGTCCGTGATGCGGACGCCACCGTCTACGATGCCATAAAGCGTCACGCTCGACTGCGCATAGGCGGTGCCCACGCTGGCTGCCAGCAGACCCAGTGCCAGAGTTGCCTTCTTCATGAATTTATCTCCTGCTTTGTCAGTGAATTCGCTGTGGATTCTGTGGCAGATGACCTCATTGGCCTAGACAAGTCGTTGCAGGGCGCCCACACGCACTAACCCTGTCTTCGTGGCGACAAGGCTGAAAGCAAGCTGACAGCCGGCACGTGCGGGGCGAGCATTGCCCTGCAAAGCGCGACAAACACACAAGAAAAAGCCGCCCCGAAGGGCGGCCCGAACCGATGCGCGAACCCCATGGGTCCGCAGGGCGGTCCATCAGAAGCTGTGGCGCACGCCCACTTCGAAGGCAGAGGACTTGTCGCCAGCGGCAGCCTTGGGGGCATTGTTGCCGGCGTTGCCGATGATGACGGTGCCGCCATCCTTGTTCGAGATCTGCGAGTAGGTCGTGTAGAGCGCCGTGCGCTTGGACACGTTGTGCACGTAGCCCACCGAGAAGATGGTCAGGTCGTAGCCCTTCTTGGCAACTTCGGCCGCGCTGTTGGCGTTGGAGTTGGCGTAGTGAGCGCGGATGGAACCTTCGTTGCTCACCGGCACGATGGCGCCCAGCGTGAAGATCTTGCGCTCCAGGGAGCCCAGCTTGGTCGTGACGTAGGTGGCCATGCCCGTGGCAACGCCGAAGTCATAGGAGGCGCCCACCACGGCCAGCTTGTACTTGTCGCCGATGACGTCGGTCGAAGCGTAGCCACCGGCCACGTTCAGTTCCTTGGTCTTGTAGCCAATGCGGCCGGAGAAGTACTTCTTGCCGTCCGAGCCTTCGCCGGCGCCGGCTTCGATGCCACCGTACACGCCGCCCAGGTTGTCGGGCAGCACATAGGCCACTTGGTTGTCCGAACGATTCAGGGTGTCAGCCTTGGCGCCGAAGTCATCGAAGCTCTTCGTGATGTCGGCGATGCCAGTGGTTTCGAAGGGCGAGAAGCCATCGATCACCAGGCGAGCGGCCACCTTGTGGCGACCCATGCGGACTTCACCCATGTCGGCCGAGCTCAGGCTCACGGTGGCGCGACGACCCCAGAAGCGGCTGCCGTCAGCAGCGCCGGTGTCCGGATTCAGGGCGGCTTCCAGCCAGAAACCGGCCTTCAGGCCACCACCCAGGTCTTCGGTGCCACGCACGCCCAGGCGGCTGGCGCTCAGGCCGTCGGTGCCGACTTGCTTGAGGTTCGTGCTGCCGGTCTTGACATAACGAACGTTGGCGTCGACCACGCCAAACAGGGTCACGGAGGATTGGGCCACAGCGGCACCACCGAAGGCAGCCAGCACGGCGCCCAACACGATCGTCTTCTTCATTCGTAGCTCCGAAAGAGTCATCAGGGATCAAGCAACCAGGCGGAACCAAGCACCTCAGCACCCGTTCCTCATGGAAGTTGGCGCCATTGAACCAAAGGTTTTCCCTAATCCGCCACCCGAAAATCATGACAGTTTGTCATCCGTTGCCACTCGGCAACGACGATCAAACTTTTGCTTATGTTCATATGCCTGTCACGAACCAAGACAAGGACGGCGTCGTGGTTTTACGCCAGCACGGGTCGCAGCGCCGAATGAGCGGCGCAGCGAGCGGCGACGTCCTTACACTTCCGGCAGTTCGCCCCCCCTACTGCCATGCCCTTGCCTCTCGACTTCAAGGACCGTCTGCTGTCCGCCGCCGGCCACGGCCTGCGGACCGTCTTCGGTCGCCCGGCCGCAGGCCGCCCATTTCCGGCCCACAGCCCTGCCGCGCCATTGGGCGCAGCGCAACGACGGCTGGCCGGCGCCCTGATGCGCGTCAACCACGTCGGTGAAGTCTGCGCGCAGGCGCTGTACCAGTCCCAGGCCCTGCTCTCTCGTGACCAGGACCTGCGCGAACAGCTGGAGCAGGCCGCGGCCGAGGAGATTGACCATCTGGCCTGGACGCGCGCGCGTCTGGACGAGCTCCAGGATCGCCCCAGCCTGCTCAATCCACTCTGGTATGGCGGCGCCTTCGCACTGGGCAGCTTGGCTGGACTCATGGGAGACAAGGTCAGCCTGGGCTTTCTGGCCGAGACCGAGTGCCAGGTCGAGCAGCACCTGGCCTCCCATCTGGACCGCCTGCCGCCCGAGGATCAACGCTCAAGGGAAATCGTTGACCAGATGAAGCAGGACGAAGCCGCCCATGCG
This sequence comes from Burkholderiaceae bacterium, assembly GCA_041905785.1. GTDB lineage: Bacteria > Pseudomonadota > Gammaproteobacteria > Burkholderiales > Burkholderiaceae_C > Roseateles_B. Next base: position 229,301 of record JAYRKJ010000003.1, on the reverse strand, counting down.
CAGCACGCCCAGGAGGCCGGCGCCGCCCGGCTGCCGACACCCGTGCCGGACCTCATGCGCCTGGCTGCCCGCGTGATGACCACGGTGGCGCACCGCCTCTGAGACGGCGCAACGCACGCGCCGGAAGCTCAAGCTTCGACGATGTCGACCGAGGTGGTGATGGCCGCCGTCTTGCCGAGCATGATGCTGGCAGAGCAATACTTTTCGTGGGACAAGGCCACCGCGCGCTCCACGGCTGCCCGATCCAGAGCCTTGCCGGTGACCACGAAGTGCATGTGGATGCCAGTGAAAACCTTGGGGTCGGTCGTCGCACGTTCCGCCTTGAGCCGGACCTGGCAGCCGCGCACGTCGTGGCGACCACGTTTGAGGATCAGCACCACGTCATAGGCCGTGCAGCCCCCCGTACCGGCCAGCACCGTCTCCATGGGGCGCGGGGCCAGGTTGTGGCCGCCACCCTCGGGAGCGCCATCCATGGCCAATATGTGGCCGCTACCGGTCTGGGCGACGAAGCTCATGCCGTCCACGCCCATCCAATTGATCGTGCATTCCATGGCGCGCATTGTGGGCCCATTCTGAAAACCTCGCAGCGGCCGCGGCGGAGATGCGGCTGGAGCCTCAGGGCGCCCAATGCCGCACCCGCAGCCACGCCCCTCGGTCTTTCCAGCCAAGCCAACTAGAGATGCCGCTCCAATACCAGCGGCTTGCAGATATTGCAGCGCAGCATTGCGCAACATAGAATTGATTTCACTGGGGATGGCGACTGCGCAAACGTATGCGCACCCATTTTGTGCATGAATGCGCACCATTTCTGCCCCTACCCTTTGTCTCCTCCACCGCCTCCATGGTGGATTCAACCCGAAGCTGCAAGGCTTCGGGTTTTTTTCGCCGGCCCACGCCTCGCACCAGCATTCGCGCACCGTCTCAGGGCCCTTGCCCAAGGGCGACACCTCGCCATCCGGCGCACGCGCCTACCCATAGACCGCACCGTATGATGCAGTGCCGCAACACTTGCTTTGGAGTTCGCAGATGGCTGGCCAGGTTCGCAAGCGCCGCTCCCCGCCCACCGAGTCGCAATCACCTGCATTGATTCCGGCCGGCAACAGCTATCTGCAGCGAATTCTGAACGCCAAGGTCTACGACGTCGCCATCGAGACACCGCTGGACGCCGCCCGCAATCTCTCACGACGACTGGGCAACAAGGTGTTCCTCAAGCGCGAGGACCAGCAGCCCGTCTTCAGTTTCAAGCTACGTGGCGCGTATAACAAGATGGCCCACCTGACGCCCGAGCAGCTCAAGCGCGGCGTCATCTGCGCCTCGGCCGGCAATCATGCGCAGGGCGTGGCACTATCCGCCCGCAAGCTGGGTTGCCGCGCCGTGATCGTCATGCCCACCACGACCCCTTCGGTCAAGGTCAATGCCGTCCAGGCCTTGGGCGGCGAGGTCGTGCTGCATGGCGACAGCTTCAGCGACGCCTACCTCCATGCCCTGGAGCTGGAGAAGGCGCAGGGGCTGGGCTTCGTCCATCCCTTCGATGACCCGGACGTGATCGCCGGCCAAGGCACCATCGCCATGGAAATCCTGCGTCAGCACGAAGGGCGCATCGATGCCATCTTCGTCGCCATTGGCGGCGGCGGTCTGATCTCGGGCATGGCGGCCTACATCAAGGCGGTGCGTCCGGACATCAAGGTCATCGGCGTGCAGACCCGCGATTCCGATGCCATGGTGCGTTCGGTGCGCGCCGGCAAGCGCGTGCAGCTGGCGGATGTGGGGCTCTTCTCGGACGGCACGGCCGTCAAGCTGGTCGGCGAGGAGACCTTTCGCATCACGCGCGAGCTGGTGGATGATTTTGTGGTCGTCGACACCGACGCCGTCTGCGCGGCCATCAAGGACGTTTTCGAGGACACCCGCAGCATCCTGGAGCCCGCAGGCGCGCTGGGCGTGGCTGCAGTCAAGCAGTATTGCGCGGAGCAGGGGGGAAAGGGCCAGACCTTCATCGCCATCACCTGCGGCGCCAACATGAACTTCGACCGGCTGCGCTTCGTCGCCGAGCGGGCCGAGGTCGGCGAGCAGCGCGAGGCGGTGTTCGCCGTCACCATCCCCGAGGAGCGCGGCAGCTTCAAGCGCTTTTGCGAGCTGCTGGGCCCCCGCAACGTCACCGAATTCAACTACCGCATCTCGGACAGCCGCCTGGCGCATGTCTTCGTCGGTGTCTCCACGCAAAGACGCGAGGAAGCCCAGAAGGTGATCCGGCAGCTGAGCCGCCAGGGCTACGAAACGCTGGATCTCACCGACGACGAGCTCGCCAAGCAGCATGTGCGCCACATGGTGGGCGGCCGCAGCGAGCTGGCGGAAAACGAGCGCCTGTTCCGCTTCATCTTTCCGGAGCGCCCAGGCGCGTTGATGAAGTTCCTCTCCAGCATGCATCCGGACTGGAACATCAGCCTCTTCCACTACCGCAACCAGGGCGCAGACTATGGCCGGATCTTGGTGGGCATTCAGGTGCCACGGCGGGACAATGCCGCCTTCAAGCGCTTTCTGGACTCGCTGAACTATCCCTTCGTGGAAGAGACGGACAACCCCGTGTACCGGCTCTTCCTTCGCTGAGTGGTCCCGCAGGAAAGTTCGCGCTGGCAGGATCGTCCGCATGACGCACAATGCGGCCCAGCCGCATCTGTGGCCGGCCGCCAGCGTCCATGTCCATCCACCAGTCTCTGATCTCGCCCACTGCCAATCCGGAGTTGCGCCGCGCGCTGCGCGAGCGGCTGCAGCGGCGTGCCGCTCTGGCCGGCGGTCTGGGCGAGCTGGAACCGCTGGCCATTCGCCTGGGGCTGATCCAGGACAGCCTGACCCCGCGCTTCCGCGACCCCACGCTGGCCCTCTTCGCCGCCGACCACGGCCTGGCTGTCGACGGCCTGCCGCTGTTGTGGGGCAGGACCACCAGGGAGCACGTTGACCTGCTGTTGCACAACCGCATGCCCTGCAGCGTGCTGGCACGCACCCAGGGCCTGCAGCTCTCACTGGTGGACTGTGGCATTGCGGACGAATTGCCGCCCAACCCGCGGCTGCAGTCGCGCAAGATCGCCCATGGCACGCGCAACAGCCGCCTGGGTCCCGCCATGAGCCTGGAGCATGCCCACGCGGCAGTTCGCGTCGGCATGGAGATTGCCGACAAGTTCAGCGGCAACGTGCTGGTCTGCGCCGGGCTGGGCCAGGGCGCCTTCGAGTCCAGCGCCCTGGTCATGTCCCGGCTCTGCGATGTGCCGATCGAGGATTTCATCGTCTCCGGGCCGGACATGCGGCGGGACCAACTGGAACCCTTGCTGGACCTGCTGCAGGCCTGCCAGGCACGGCATCGGGAGGTCGTCGATCCCATCGAGGTGCTGGCTGCCTTCGGCGGATTCGAGACGACCGTGATGGTGGGCGCCATGCTCGTGGCTGCCAGCAAGCGGCACCTGATCGTCGTCGATGGCCTGCCAGCCTGCGCCGCGCTCAAGGCGGCTTCCGTCATCGCCGCGCCCGTCACCGACTATGCCGTCTTCTGTCGCAGCCACACCCACCATGGCATAGACACTGCGTTTGCGGAGTTCCACGCGGCCGCGCTGCTGGAGCTGGGGCTGGACAATGCCGACGGCTGCGGCGCCCTGCTCGCCTGGCCCATGCTGCGTTCCGCCGCAGCCCTGCTGACTGACCTGCAGGAGCCGGCCGATACCGTGCAAACGCCTGCGCCACCGCCAAGGGTCCGCAGCTCGGGGCCGGGGCGACTCAACAGCCGGCCCGGACAGCTGGGCGCGGCGGACGACACGGCGCCATAGACGCCAACGGGCAGTCCGCCAAGGCGATAGGCAACCAAGCGACAGGCAACCAAGCGATGGGCGCCGAGCGGATAGGCAGCCCGCGGACTGACCGACCAAGACTGCCGGTTTTCAGCGCAGCGGCAGGCTGTTCGGCCCAGGCTGCGGAGGCGGGACCTGGCTGGGCTGGGCCGAAGGTCCGCCTTGCGGCCGGGGCGGCGGCAGGGTCGCCGCCGGCATCACACCCGGCACCACCCCGGGATCCTGCTGCACCGCCATCGGCGCCGCCAGCGCATAGGTCGCTGGCGCTGGACTGGGCATGGCCATGGCTTGCGCCGGCAGCAAGGGCGCCAGGCTCAGCGTGAAGCCCGGCTGCCCGTCGCGACCGATGGTCACGCTGTTGCCGCTGATGGCGAGCAGCCTTCGTTCGCCGTCGACCAAGGCGCCTACCCGCACCGTTCGCGGCGGGCCGCCATCCACGGAGATCAGCGCCACGCCTTCCAGCTCATGCCCGTCCACGCGCTTGGGCGCCACCAGCCCCAGCAGCTTGAAGCGGCTTTCATCGGGCGAGGGCGCGGCCTCGGCCTGGGCCGGCGTGGCGCCCAGCAGGCGGCTGAGGTCGGTGCGCGGCGCGGCGGCATCCGCAACGGTTTGCGCCGGGGCCACCGGGGAACGCAGCCCCAGCGCCATACCCCAATAGACGATGGCCAGGCCCAGCAAGGCCCAGACGAGAAAGGCACTCAATCGAGCAATCATGCGGCGATTATGATTCAGCGCTGTAGTGCCGCCATGGCTCCCGGGTAAACCATGCCCCGGGGCTTCGTCCAATCCTTTGTGGCTCCTGACGTCATGCAAACTCTTCGCGTCCGTTCCCCCCGTGCCGGCCTGGCGCGCGGCTTTACCCTGATCGAAATCATGGTGGTGCTGGTCATCATTGGCGTGCTCGCCGCCATGATCGGGCCCGCCGTGCTCGGCCGCGCCGACGAAGCCCGCGCTACAGCAGCGCGCGCCGACATCAACGCCCTCATGCAGGCCTTGAAGCTCTACAAGCTGGACAATATGCGCTACCCCACGGCCGAGCAGGGGCTGCAGGCCCTGGTGCAGAAGCCCAGCAGCGGCCCCACGCCGCCCAACTGGAAGACCTATATCGACAAGCTGCCCAAGGACCCCTGGGGCAATGACTACCAGTACGCCAATCCCGGCGTGAAGGGCGAGATCGACGTCTTCAGCTATGGTGCCGACGGCAAACCCGGCGGCGAGGGCAAGGACGCCGACATCGGCTCCTGGCAATAAGCCGCGCGCAGGCCCCCCAATGCAGGCAGGCCGCCAGCGCGGCTTCACCATGATCGAGATCCTGGTGGTGATGGTCATCGTTGCCATCGCCTCGGTCTCGGTCACGCTTGCCCTGCGCGACAGCAGCCAGACCCAGCTGGAGCGCGAGGCGGAACGCCTGACGGCGCTGCTGGAGTCGGCACGTGCCGAGGCCCGCGTGGCCGGCATCGCCGTACGGTGGCGACCGGTGGAGGATGCCAGCGGCAGCGGCTTCCGCTTCGAAGGGCTGCCAGACCGGATCCAGCTGCCGCGGCGCTGGATGGGCGAAGGCATCCATGCCGAGATCGAAGGCGCACAGAGCCTGCTGCTGGGGCCGGAACCCCTGATCCCGGCACAGGCCCTGCGCCTGCACCATGGGACCTACACCGTGCGCATCAGCAGTGATGGCCTGGCACCCTTCACGGTTCAGCCCGCCACGCAGGAGCCCTGATGCCTAACGCGCTGCATCATGATCAAGCGCAAGGCGGCTTCACGCTGATTGAAGCCCTGGTCGCGCTGGCCATCGTCGCCATCACCCTGGCTGCCGGCATCAAGGCCGCCGGCGCATTGAGCAACCATGCCGCCCGGCTGGCTCAGATGACGGCTGCCCAATGGTGTGCGGAAAACCAGCTGACCGAGCTGCGCCTGTCCGGCCAGTTCCCGGACATCGGCGACAGCGACTTCCAGTGCCAGCAGTTGGGTCTCACCTACGCGGGCCACCTGCAGGTCCGGGCCACGCCCAACCCCAACTTCCGTCGTGTGGACACGCAGATGCTGGACGAGCAGGGCCAGGGGCTGCTCATCATCACCACCATCATGGGACGCAACTGATGCAGGCCCGCCGCCCCACCCTGCAAGGATTCACCCTCATCGAGGTGATGGTCGCCCTCGTCGTGCTGTCGGTCATGACGCTGATGGGCTGGCGTGGCATCGAGGCCATGCTGCGCACGCGTGAGATCGCGCAGGCCAATCTCGAGGCGACGGCCCGGCTGCAGACTGTACTGGCGCAGTGGGAGCAGGACCTGCTTCAGCTCGAAGAAAACCGGGACAGCGGCGTCAACGCACTGAGCTTTGATGGCGCCACCCTGCGCATCACCCGCCATCGTCCGGAGGGGCTGCAGATGGTTGCCTGGGGCGTGCGCGAGGGCGGCCTCTACCGCTGGGAATCGCGCGTCGCCCACACGCGGGGCGAGTTGCAGACCGCCTGGGCCCAGAGCCAGCAGGCCCTGGTCTTGGACGACAAGCGACTGCGGGCGCTGGAGGGCGTGCAGAGCTGGCAGGTCTATTTCTATCGAGGCAGCAGTTGGAGCAATCCGCAGTCGTCCGACGACGTGGAAAAGGGCGCCCCGCCCTCCCCGCCAGCCCCGCCCGCCTCTGGCGGCGGCAAGGGCGGCAGCGGCAGCACGGGATCGGACGGCGGAGCACCCGCGGGCCAGGGCTCGGACGGCGCCGGCAATGCCCCCACCCGCAAGAAGCTCCCCACGGGCGTCCGTGTGGTGCTTCAGTTCCAGGAAGGCCGCGGTTATGGCGGCCCTCTGGTCCGGCAGATCATGCTGGGACCGCAGTCATGAAGCGCCAGCCGTCCCGCCAGCATGGCGCCGCCTTGCTGACCGCGCTGCTCCTGGTCACGCTCGTGACCAGCCTGGCCGCGGCGATGATCTGGCGCCAGTACCGAGCCGTGCAGATCGAAGCCGCGGACCGCGCCCGGGCGCAGTCCGCCTGGATACTGCAAGGCGCCCTGGACTGGGCTCGCCTGATCCTGCGCGAGGACGCCCGCGCCAACCAGCGCGAACCGGTCGACCACCTGGGCGAGGTCTGGGCCGTGCCCCTGGCCGAAGCGCGGCTGTCCACCTTCCTGGCCGTCGACAAGGAAGGCAAGCCCGGCAAGGGCGACAAGGACAATGACGGCAACGAAGGCCCCGAAGCCTTTCTGTCCGGCCAGCTCAGCGACGCCCAGGCCCTGTACAACCTGCGCAACCTGACGACGGGCGAGCAACTGCCCATGGCCGAGTTGCGCACCCTGCAGCGCCTGTGCGACAGCGCCGGCGTGCCCTCCAGCACCGCCCTGACGCTCGCGAAGCAACTGCGTGCCGCAGCGGGCCTGGGCGAGGACAACAAGACCCAGGCGCCGCTGATGCCCAAGAACGTGGACGAGCTCACCTGGCTGGGCCTCTCCACCGACACGGTCAAGCGCCTCAGCGCCTTCGTGACGCTGCTGCCGCAAAGGACGCCGGTGAACCTCAACACCGCGCCGCGCGAGGTCATCGCCGCCCTGTTCGAGGGCATGGACCTCGGCAGTGCCGAACGCATCGTTCGCGATCGCGTGAATCAGCCGCTGAAGACGCAGGACGACATCAGGCGCTACCTGCCACAGGGGGCGTCTCCGGACGAGAACCGTGCGGCGGTCATGTCCAGGTACTTTTACATCACCGGCACCTTGCGGCTGGACGAACGGGTGCTGCAAGAGCGCTCGCTGGTCTGGCGCGACAACCTGGAGATGCGTGTTGTTGCAAGGGAGCGTGTAAACCTGATGTTGCAAGCGCCCTAGCTTCGCCAGAATGCGCGTGCGAGCGCCGTGCCGGAGGACCAGGAGCGACACGGCCGCCCGCGTGCGGGCCGCGCCCGCCTCCAAAGTCCCCCAGGCTGCCGCACTCCTAGAATGGCCGCCTTTCAAGAGAGACCATGAGTTCGACCCTGCTGATCCTTCTGCCGCCGCGCCCCCGTCTGGGCCGCGCAGCGCACAGCGACGCGCCCCCGCGAAACGGGCAGGGCGCCGAGCCTATGGAATTCGAGTTCCTGCTGAGCGCGGACGGTCACACCGCGAGCAGCCAGGGCCGAGCCCGGCCGGAGGCCCTGCCTTCCGCCGCCGCATGCGTGGCCGTGGTGCCGGACGGCGAACTGAGCTGGCACCAGGTGGTCCTGCCCAAGGCCGCCCGCGCCAAGCTGCAGGCGGCACTCGCAGGCATGCTGGAGGAACAGCTGCTGGAGGAACCGGACCAGCTCCACTTCGCCATCGGCGAGCAGGCAGACGAGCAGGGCCGGACCTGGGTCTGCGCCTGTGACAAGGCCTGGCTGCAGCAGCAGCTGAACGCGCTGGAGCAGGCCGATCGCCTGGTCGAACGCGTCTTGCCGCTGAGCTGGCCGGGCGAGGCCGCCCGCGCCCATGTGCTGGACCGGCAGGGCGACGGCGACGCGCAGGATCAAGCGCTGAGCCTCGTGCTCTGCGATGGCCGCGGCGTCAGCCTGATGCCCTTGGAAGGCCCGCTGGCCCGCCAATTGCTGGGCCCCGGCCTCAACGAGCTGGGCTGGACCGCCTCGCCCGATGCCGTGCAGGCGGCCGAGCGCTGGCTGGGTCATCCCGTGAGCGTGCTGGCTGGCCCGCAGCGCGCCCTGCAGTCTTTGCAAAGTCCCTGGAACCTGCGCCAGTTCGACCTGGCGCCCCGCACACGCGGGCTGCAGGCCCTGCGCCAATGGGGGCGGACGCTGATGAGCCCGGCCTGGCGCCCGGCGCGTCTGGGACTGATCGGCCTGCTGTTGGTGCAGGTGCTGGGCCTGAATCTGCAAGCCTGGCAGTTGAAGCGCCAGCTCAGCAGTGCGCAGAGTGAAATGAGCAGCCTGCTGATGAGCAGCTTCCCCCAGACCCGCGCGGTCCACGACGCCCCCTTGCAGATGCAACGCGCTGCAGACGCCCTGCGCGCACGCGCCGGCCAGATCGGCGAGCAGGACTTCGAGGCCCTGCTGAGCGCCGCGGCGACCGCCTGGCCCGCGGACATGCCGCCGGCCGAAGCGCTGAAGTTCGAAGACGGCCGACTGGCCCTGCCTGCCGCGAGCTGGAGCCCCGCCCAGATCGAGACCTTCAAGCGCCAGCTCGCCAGCGAGGGCTGGGCCCTCGAGCAGCAAAGCGACCAGTTGCAGATCAGCCGCCAGCGCGGCAAGGCCCCCGGCGGCTGAAGCCCCGGCACGGAAGAGACCTATGGACGCCCCGACCCGACGCCCCCTGCCGCCGCAACTCCAGGCGCTGCAACAGCACTGGCAGGCGCTTCAGCCCCGCGAGCGCAGCGCCCTGCAGTTGGCCGCCGTCGCCCTGGCAGTGCTGCTGCTGTGGCTGCTGGCGCTGCAGCCGGCCCTGCGCAGCCTGCGTGACACGCCGCCGCGCCTGGCCCAGGCGGAAGAACAGCTGCAGCACATGCGCCGCCTCGCCCAGGAGAGCAAGACACTGAAGGACTTGCCGCCGGTGCCGCGGTCCCAGGCCGAGCAGGCGCTGAAAGCCTCCACCGAGCGTCTGGGCGCCACCGCCCAGCTGCAGCTCAGCGGAGACCGCGCCACCTTGCAACTGCGCGGGCTCAGTCCCGAGCTGCTGCAGACCTGGCTGGCCGACGCCCGCAGCGCGGCCCGCGCCCGCACCGTGGAAGCACAGCTGCAGCGTAGCCCCGCGGGTTACAACGGCGTCATCATCCTCGCGCTGGACGGCGGGGCCGGCCCATGATCCGACGGACCGCTCGCAAGGTCGCCGCCACCGCGCCGGGACTCCCCCGGCGATGGGCGCTGGGCGGCGCGGTGCTGGGCACGCTCGCCGGGCTGGTCTGCTTTGCGCCGGCGCGCTGGCTGGCCCTGGGCCTGGCCCAGTCCAGCGGCGAGCACCTGCAGCTGGCTGACGCCCGCGGCAGCGTCTGGAGCGGCTCCGGCGTGCTGTTGCTGCAGGGCGGCCCCGGCAGCCGGGATGCCGCCAGTCTGCCGGGGCGCCTGTCCTGGTCCGTCGGCCTGGAGGGCCTGCAGCCCGTGCTGCGGCTGCGCCAGGACTGCTGCATCAACGGCACCCTGCTGCTGCGCCTGCAGCCCGGCTGGGGCCGCATGCGGCTGGACTTGCCGGCCCAGGACCAATGGCTGGCCCGCGTGCCCGCCGCCTGGCTCGGCGGGCTGGGCACCCCCTGGAACACCCTGCAGCTCTCCGGCAGCCTGCGCCTGAGCGCCCAGCAGCTCAGCCTGCAGTTCCAGGGCGGACGGTGGCAGCAACAAGGGCGGCTGGATTTCGAGCTGGTCAACATCGGCTCGCGGGTCTCCACGCTGGCGCCCCTGGGCAGCTACAAGCTCAGCCTGCAGGGCGATCCCCAGCAGCCAGGGCTGACTCACATCCAGCTGCAGACGCTGGACGGCGCCCTGCTGCTGCAAGGCCAAGGCCAGGCCGGCGACGGCCGGCGCCTGCAGTTCCAGGGCGAAGCCACGGCGGCCCCCGGCCGCGAGACGGCCCTCAACAATCTCCTGAACATCATCGGGCGGCGCCAAGGCGCGCGCTCCGTCATCACGATCGGATGAGCATGAATACGCGTCCCAGCCTCAGCCTCCTGACCCTGGCCCTCGCCGCCATCGCCGCGCAGACCACGCTGGCCCAGGCCCAGGCCCCGAACAGCGCCCCGCCCGCCGTCGCCGGCAAGAAGGCCAAAAAGCCGGGGGCGGCCGTCAAGACCCAGACGCCGGTCACCCTCAACTTCGTCAATGCCGACATCGAAGCCGTCACGCGCGCCATCGGCGTGATGATGGACAAGCAGTTCGTCATCGATCCGCGCGTCAAGGGCACCATCACGCTGTACAGCGAACAGCCGCTGTCCGTGCACGAGGCTTACCTCAACTACCTGGCTGGGCTGCGGGGCCTGGGCTTCACCGTGGTGGAAAGCGGCGGCCTGCTGAAGGTGCTGCCCGAGGCGGATGCCAAGCTGCAAAGCAGCACGGTGCTCGTGGACAGCGGCGCCCCCCGCGGCGACCAGATCCTGACCCAGGTCTACCGCCTGAACTATGAGCAGGCCAACAACCTGGTGCCCGTGCTGCGCCCGCTGATCAGCCCCAACAACACCGTGCAGGCCAATCCGGGCAACAACACCCTGGTGGTGACGGACTACGCCGACAACCTTCAGCGCATTGCCAAGATCATCGCGGCCATGGACACGCCGGCCTCGACCGATCTGGAAATCGTGCCGCTCAAGCATACGGTCGCCTCGGACATGGCCGCCCTGGTGGCCCGCCTGGCCGACGGCGGGGGCATCGCGGCCATCCCCGGCCAGCCGGCGCTCTCCAGCGGCGGCAGCGCCAGCGTGGTGGCGGACCCGCGCAGCAATGCGCTGATCGTGCGCGCCCCCAATGCCGCCAAGCTGGCAGCCGTGCGCAGCATCATCGCCAAGCTGGACGTGCCCGGCAGCGACAGCACCGGCAACATTCACGTCGTCTACCTGAAGAATGCCGACGCCGCCAAGCTGGCCACGGTGCTGCGCGCGGCCTTCGCCGCGGGCGGCAGTGCCGCGGCAGGCGGCAGCGGCGGCAGCACGCCCACAAGCCCTGGCCTGGGCAACTTCGGCTCGCCCGCCGGTGCGGCCAGCCCCACCCAGGCCAACACAGGACTGGGTGGCGGCAACGCCAGCGGCTCGGGCATGTCGCCCGCGGCCACGCAGCCCGTGTCCGCCTCACCCGGCCCCTCCACCGGGGGCTTCGTCCAGGCCGACCCGGCGACCAACGCCTTGATCATCACCGCACCCGATCCGCTGTATCGCCAGATCCGCAACGTGATCGACCAGTTGGATGGCCGCCGTGCGCAGGTTTACGTCGAGACGCTCATCGTCAAGGTCGACGCTTCCAAGACCGGCGCCTTCGGCGTGCAGTGGCAGAACCTCTTCGGCAGCAAGGGGGACGGCACCATTCCCGGCGCCGGGACGAACTTCGGCAGCGGCGCGAGCAACATCATCTCGGGCTCAGCGGCCCTGTACGGCGGCGTTGCCGGCATCACCGGCGCCATCAAGGATGCCCCGACCGGCCTGAACATCGGTGTGCTGAAGAAATTCGGCGACAAATACACCCTGGGCGCCATCGCCAACTTCCTGGAGACCGAAGCCGGCGCCAACGTGCTGTCCACGCCCAACCTGGTCGCGCTGGACAATGAGGAAGCCAAGATCGTCGTCGGCCGCAACGTGCCCTTCGTGACCGGCTCCTTCACCAACACCGGCAGCAGCTCGAGCTCGGTCAACCCCTTCCAGACCTTCGACCGCAAGGACGTGGGCATCACCCTGCGCATCCGCAGCCAGATCGGCGAGGGTGGCACGGTGCGCATGACGGTCTACCAGGAGAACTCCTCCATCGACCCGACCACCAAGGCCGACACCAGCGGCCCGGCCACCGAGAAGAGCTCCATCGAGACCACGGTCGCGGTGGACGACGGCGGCATCCTGGTGCTGGGCGGCCTGCTGAAGGACGAGTTCGCCGACAGCGAGGGCCGCGTGCCCGGCCTGGGCAGCATCCCCGTGATCGGCAACCTGTTCAAGAACACCGGTCGCAGCCGCGTGAAAACCAATCTGATGGTCTTCCTGCGCCCCGTGATCATGCGCGACCAGAAGTCCGCCGACGAGCTGACCCTGGACCGCTACGAATACATCCGCGCCCTGCAGCAGGCCGGCCAACCCGAGGCCAAGTTCGCGCTGCCCAACACCGGGGCGCCCGTCATGCCGGGGGCCGAAGATAAGAAGCCGGGCCTGCCCCTGGGCGGCAGCAAGCACTGACGCCATGGCCAGCCGTCATCCCCTGCCCTATGCCTTCGCCCGCAGCCACACGGTGCTGCTGGAAGACGACGGCCGTCAGCTGACGCTCTGGGCCGCGCCCGAGGTGAGCTTCGCCGCGCTGTCCGAGATCCAGCGCCTCTACCAGGTGGACCGCATGGAGTCCCAGCCCCAGGCCCTGCTGGCCGAGCGCATCAGCAATGCCTATGCCGGCGCCGAGAGCAGCGCCGCCACCGTGGTGGGCGAGGTCGAGAGTGCCGTGGACCTGTCGCGCATGATGCAGGACCTGCCTGCCGTGGAGGACCTGCTGGAGGCGGCCAATGACGCCCCCATCATCCGCATGCTCAACGCGCTGCTGACCCAGGCCGCCAAAGACGGTGCCAGCGACATCCACATCGAGCCCTACGAGCGGGCCAGCTCGGTGCGTTTCCGCGTCGACGGCACCTTGCGCGAAGTGGTGCAGCCCAACCGCGCGCTGCATGCCGCACTGATCTCGCGCCTGAAGATCATGGCCGAGCTGGACATCGCCGAGAAGCGCCTGCCTCAGGACGGCCGCATCTCGCTGCGCATCGGAGGTCGGGCGGTGGACGTGCGGGTCTCCACGCTGCCGTCGGCCCACGGCGAGCGCGCCGTGCTGCGCCTGCTGGACAAGTCCGAATCCAAGTTCAGCCTCGAAGGCTTGGGCATGGACGGCGCTCTGCTGGCCGAGTTCAAGCGCCTGCTGCAGCAGCCGCATGGCATCGTGCTGGTCACCGGCCCCACGGGCTCCGGCAAGACCACCACCTTGTATGCCGGCCTGCAGACGCTGGACACCAGCACCACCAATGTGCTGACCGTCGAGGACCCGGTCGAATACGAGCTGGCCGGCGTCGGCCAGACCCAGGTCAATGCCAAGATCGACCTCACCTTTGCCAAGGCCCTGCGCGCCATCCTGCGCCAGGACCCGGACGTGATCATGATCGGTGAGATCCGCGACTTCGAGACCGCGCAGATCGCCATCCAGGCCTCGCTCACCGGCCACCTCGTGCTGGCCACCCTGCACACCAACGACGCGCCCAGCGCCGTCACGCGCCTGATCGACATGGGCGTCGAGCCCTTCCTGCTCAGCTCCTCGCTGCTGGGCGTGCTGGCCCAGCGCCTGGTGCGCAAGCTCTGCCCGCATTGCAAGCGGCCGGAGCCGGGCGCCGACGGGCACCACACCGGCGAAGGCCACGGCCCCGACGCCGGGCCGCCTCAAGGCGGGGCCAGCCCCCTCGGGGGGCAGCGCAGCGGCAACGCCGCAAGCGTGGGGGTCCGTTACCGCGCGGTGGGTTGCACCGAATGCGGCCACAGCGGCTACAAGGGCCGCACCGGCGTCTATGAGCTGATGACGGCCACCGAGCAGGTCCAGCATCTGATCCACAACCGCGCCGCCGAGAGCGAGCTCTTTGCCGCCGCCCAGACTGCCGGCCTGCGCACCATGCGCGAGGATGGCGAGCGCCTGGTGGCGCTGGGCATCACCTCGCAAGAGGAAGTGCTGCGCGTCACGCGCGAGTGAGCCCGCATGCCCGCCTACAAGTACGAAGCCCTGGCCGAGGACGGCCGCAGCAGCAAAGGCCTGATCGAAGCCGACAACCCGCGCGCGGCACGCGCCGCCCTGCGTGCGCAGAAGCTGGTGCCGGTGGCCGTCGAGGCCGTCGCCCAGCAAAGCGCCGAGGCCAAGCCTTCGCTGTTCGCGCGCCGCGTCTTCAACCAGACCTCGCTGACGGTCTGGACCCGCCAGTTGGCCGGCCTGGTGGCCGCGGGCCTGCCCATCGAACGCGCGCTGACCTCGCTGGCCGACGAATGCGAGGACGAGCGCCAGCGCGAGCTGGTGGCCCAGTTGCGCGCCGAGGTCAATGGCGGCGCTGCCTTCGCCCGCGCCCTGGCCACGGCACCGCGCGAGTTCGATCCGGTCTACCGCGCCGTGGTCGCGGCCGGTGAGCAAAGCGGCGCCCTGGGCCGCGTGCTGGAGAAGCTGGCCGATGACCTCGAGGACCGGCAGGCGCTGCGGGCCAAGGTCGTGGGCGCCATGGCCTACCCGCTGGTGGTCTGCGTCATCGCGGTGCTGATCGTCACCTTTCTGCTGACCAATGTGGTGCCCAAGGTGGCCGCCGTCTTCGTCAGCAGCAAGCAGGCCCTGCCGCCCCTGACGGTGTTCGTGCTGGCGGTTTCGGACCTGGTGCGCAACTGGGGCTGGCTGATCGCCCTGCTCATGGTTGGCGGCCTGCTCGCGCTGCGCCAGGCCCTGCAGCAGCCGGCGTTCCGCGTTCGCTTCGATGCCAGGCTGCTGAGCCTGCCCCTGCTGGGTCGATTGGCCCGCGGCTACAACGCGGCGCGCTTTGCCGGCACCCTGGCCATGCTGGCCGGCAGCGGCGTGCCCATCCTGAAGGCGCTGCAGGCCGCAGCCGAAACCCTCTCCAACGCCGCCATGCGCGAAGACGCGATGGACGCGCTGGTGCTGGTCCGCGAAGGCGCGCCGCTGGGCCCGGCGCTTGCCGGCAAGAAGCGTTTCCCGGGGCTGCTGGCCATGTTCGCGCGCCTGGGCGAGCAGACCGGCCAACTGCCGGACATGCTGCAGCGCGCCGCCACCCAGCTCAGCGCCGAGGTGCAGCGCCGCGCGATGGCCATGGCCACCCTGCTGGAGCCGCTGCTGATCGTCGCGATGGGCGGCGTCGTGATGCTGATCGTGCTGGCCGTGCTGCAGCCCATCATCCAGATGAATGCGATGGTGCGCTGACCGAGCCGAGCACCGGTGCAGGCGCCAGCACCGGCCGTGAGGTATTGAACACAGGCCCGTGAATCCGGGCTTTCTCCGGTGCACGGGCACAGGCGGTTTTTGCTTGAATGAATGACGGTTTCCGGAGTTCATCATGAGCACCCACGCCATTGCCTGCATGCCCCCGCGCATCCCCATCGCGCAAATGCGCAGCGTCTTTCAGGTCCAGGACGTCGAGCGCAAGCTCGCCAAGCTGCCGCCGCAGGAACATGAGCCCCTGCGCAGCACTTACCAGCGCATGCTGGAAAAGGGGCCCGAGCGCTTCCAGGTCAAGCCCTCGGGCCTGCTGAGCCTGGACCAGCTCTACGACGAGCTGCCCAACTTCCATGAAGTGCTGGACGATGTGCGGCGCCAGATCGCCCTGTGCGCCGACAGCGGCGATGCGCTGGAGATCACGCCCTTGCTGCTGCTGGGCCCGCCCGGCGTGGGCAAGACGCACTTCGCGCGCCAGCTGGCGCAGCTGCTGGGCACGGGCATGGGCTTCGTCTCCATGAGCTCGCTGACGGCAGGCTGGGTGCTGTCCGGCGCCTCCAGCCAATGGAAGGGTGCCCGGCCCGGCAAGGTCTTCGAGGCACTGGTGGACGGCGACTACGCCAACCCGGTGATGGTGGTCGACGAGATCGACAAAGCCGGCGGTGAAGCCACCTACGACCCCCTGGGCTCGCTCTACAGCCTGCTGGAGCACGACACCGCCGGCAGCTTCGTCGACGAGTTCGCCGAGATCCCGGTCGATGCCAGCCAGGTGATCTGGGTGGCCACGGCCAACGAGGCGCGCAGCATCCCGGAGCCCATCCTCAACCGCGTCAACGTCTACGAGGTCCAGGCCCCGGACTTCGAGGCCGCACGGCGCATCGCCCGCCGCCTGTACGAAGGCATACGCGGGCAGCACGACTGGGGCAGGCACTTCGACGAACAGCCCAGCGACGCGGTGCTGGACCGCATGGCCGAGGTCGCACCACGCGAGATGCGTCGCGCCTGGATGACGGCCTTCGGCAATGCCAAGCTGGCGCGGCGCGGGACGGTGCTGTGCGAGGACCTGCCGGCGGGGAATCCCAAGCGCCAGCCCATCGGCTTCATGCACTGAGTCGATTCGCAGCAGGCGGCGGCTCGCTATCATCGCCGCCATGCCCGCCTCCCTGGACGACAAGCTCGTCATCGCCATCTCCTCGCGCGCCCTCTTCGACTTCGAGGCGGAGAACGAGGTCTTCGAAGCCGCTGACGACCATGCCTACATGGCCCTGCAAAAGGAGCGCCTGGACACCCCAGCGCCGCCTGGCGTGGCGTACTCGCTGGTCAGGAAGCTGCTGGGCTTCAACACGCCGCAGCAGCAGCGGGTCGAGGTGGTCGTGCTCTCGCGCAACGACCCCATCTCGGGCATGCGCGTCTTCCGCTCTGCCAGGCATTTGGGTCTGCCCATCCTGCGCGGCGTCTTCACCCGCGGGCAGGCGCCCTGGCGCTATCTGCGCCCCCTGAAAGCCCAGCTGTTTCTTTCGGCCAACGAGGACGACGCCCGCCAGGCCCTGGCTGCCGGCGTGGCGGCGGCACGCGTATTCCCGCAGTCAGCCCGGGCCTCGGCCCTCCATCCTCATGAACTGCGTGTCGCCTTCGACGGCGATGCCGTGCTCTTCTCCGACGAAGCCGAGCAGGTCTTCCAGCAGCAGGGCCTGGATGCCTTCCAGGCCCATGAACAGCAGCACGTGCTGCGCCCTCTGCCCGACGGGCCGTTCAAGCCCGTGCTGCGGGCCCTGCACGAGCTGCAGCGCCATCCGCAGACCGAGATGCGCATCCGCACCGCCCTGGTGACGGCCCGCAGCGCCCCGGCCCATGAGCGCGCCATCCGCACACTCATGGACTGGGAGATCGAGGTCGACGAGGCCATGTTCCTGGGCGGCCTCCCCAAGGGCGAATTCCTGCGCGAGTTCGAGCCGGACTTCTTCTTCGATGACCAGGTCGGCCACGTGCAAAGCGCCGTGCCCCACGTGCCCTCCGGGCATGTGAGCACCGGTGTGACGAACCGCTGACGCCCGTTGGTGCGACACAATCCGCCGCGCCGCGGCTGGCCTTGCGCTGCAGGACGCGCCGGAGCGCTGCCGCCCCCCTTTGGATATCGGCCCACATCGAGGACACCCATGACGACACCCCGCTTCCGCCCTGCCCCTTTGACCCTGGCCTGCAGCCTGCTGGCCCTGGGCTTGAGCGGCGCCGCCCTGGCCGGCCAGAACGGCTTCTATCGCCAGCCGGCCCTGCAGGGCAACACCGTCTACTTTGTCGGCGAGGGCGACCTCTGGCGCGTCTCCGCCCAAGACGGCGAGGCCCAGCGCATCACCTCCCACGCCGGGCTGGAGACCCAGCCCGCGGTCTCGCCAGACGGCCAGTGGCTGGCCTTCACCGCCCAGTACGACAGCGGAACCGAGATCTACGTGATGCCCGCCAATGGCGGCGTCCCCAAGCGCCTGACCTGGGAAGGCGGCGGCATGCGCGTCTGGGGCTTCAGTGCCGGCGGCGAGGTGATCTACACCGGCCTGGACAGCCGCCCGGGCAGCCAGCTCTTTGCCATCGACCCAAAGACTCTGCAGCGCCGCGCCCTGCCCGTAGCCCAGGCCAGCGACGGGGCCCTGAGCGCCGACGGCAAGACCCTCTACTTCACCCGCAGCGGCCTGCGCGGCGACAACGCCCGCCAGTACCGCGGTGGTGCGCTGGCACGGCTGTGGTCCCTTGACCTGGCCGGCGACGCGGAAGCCCGCCCCTTCATCGCCGAGGGCAACAACGACCGCCGCCCCATGCCCTACCGCTTGGGCAGCGAGGAGCGCGTGGCCTTCCTCTCCGACCGCGACGGCACGGTCAACCTCTGGTCCGTCAACAGCCAAGGCGCTGACCTGCGCCAGCACACGCAGCACAAGGGCTGGGACATCCGCCATGCCTCCATCGACGCCGGCCGCGTGGTCTACGCTCTGGGTGCCGATCTGTACCTCGTGGACCTCGTGCAGGGCGCGGCACCGCGCAAGCTCGACATCGCGCTGGGCGGCGATTTCGACCAGCAGCGTGAGCGCTGGATCAAGCGCCCGCAGGACTTCCTGACCGAGACCGCGCTGGCGCCCAACGGCGAGCGCGTGCTGCTGGCCTCGCGCGGCCACCTGGCCACCCAGGGTGTGGGCCCGCTGCGCCGCGCCGAGCTCGCGCTGCCTGCCGACGGCGCCTGCAAGAAGGGCGAGTTCAGCAGCGACAGCAAGAGCGTCTTCGCCATCTGCGACTTCAGCGACGAGCAGGAAATCTGGCGCTTCCCCGCCAACGGCCTGGGCAAACCGCAGCAGATCACCCACGGCGCCAGCACCCAGCGCACAGCCCTGTTCCCCTCGCCCGACGGCCGCTACCTCGCGCACACCGACAAGGAAGGGCGGATCTACCTCACCGACCTCAAGGCCCAGCCTCAGCCCAGCACCCGGCTGATCGGCCAGGACCAGCTCGAGGGCAACCCCAGCGACCTCGCCTGGAGCAGCGACGGCAAGGCCCTGGCCTTCGTGATGCCCCTGCGCAACCCGGACCGCGGCCAGCTGATGCTCCACACCCTGGCAGACGGCCGGACCCACCGCCTCACCAGCGACCGCTACGACAGCAACTCGCCCGCCTTCAGCCCGGACGGCAAGTGGCTTTACTTCGTCTCGGAGCGCAATTACCAGGTCACGGGCAACGGCAGCCCCTGGGGCGACCGCAACATGGGCCCCTTCTTCGACAAGCGCGGCAAGCTCTACGCCCTGGCCCTGCAGCCCGGCCTGCGTTCGCCCTTCGCGCCCAAGGACGAGCTGGAGGTCGAGGGCAAGTCGGAGGCAAAGCCTGACCCCAAGGCAGAGGCCAAGCCCGACGAAAAACCGGATGCCAAGGCCGACGCCAAGCCGGAGGCAAAACCTGACCCCAAGGCCAAGCCCGCCATCGTGACCGAAGGCCTGGCCCAGCGCCTGTACGAGCTGCCCGTTCCGGCCGGCAATTACCGTGCGCTGCGCACCGACGGCAAACGCCTGTGGTTCCTGGACCAGGACCTGGAGCGCAAGACCAGCCTCAAGAGCCTTGCCATCGACAACCAGGGCACGCCGGCCGAAGTGCTGTCGGGCGATGTGCGCGGCTACGAGCTCAGCGCCGACGGCAAGAAGCTCATGCTGATGCGCGGCGGCGCCGGCGGGCCGGAGCTGATGATTGTCGACGCCACACCCAAGCTGCCGCCCGAAACGGCGAAGTTCCAGGTGCGCTGGAGCGACTGGCAGATCGCCACCCAGCCGCGCGCCGAGTGGAAGCAGATGTTCGCCGATGCCTGGCGCATGCACCGCGATCACTTCTACGACAAGGACATGCACGGCGTGGACTGGAAGGCCGTGCGCGCCAAGTATGCGCCGCTGCTGGATCGCCTGACCGACCGCTATGAGCTGGCTGAGCTGATGGCTCAAATGGTGAGCGAGCTCAGCGCCCTGCACAGCCAGGTCAACCCCGGGGAGACGCGCCAGGGCCCCGAGGAACCCGGCCTCGCCGGCCTGGGCGCGCGCCTGACCAAGGTGGCCGAGGGCTGGCGCATCGAGCACCTCTACGAAGCCGACCCCGAGCTGCCCAGCGAGGCCGGCCCGCTGGCCGCCCCCGGTCTGGGCCTCAAGGCCGGCGACGTCATCACGGCCATCAATGGCCGCAAGACCGGCGAAGCCCCGCATGTCTCCGAGCTGCTGCGCGGCCAGGCTGGCAAGCAGGTCCTGCTGGACGTGAAGACGGCCGAGGGCAAGACCGTGCAGAAGATCGTCGTTCCCGTGGCGGCACGACGCGACAACGAACTGCGCTACAACGACTGGCGCGTGAGCCGCGCCAAGATCGTGGAGAAGGCCGGCGAGGGCCGCATCGGCTATGTGCACCTGCGCGCCATGGGGCCGAACGACATCGCCGACTTCGCTCGCGAGTTCTACGCCGCCAGCGACCGCGACGGCCTGATCATCGATGTCCGCTACAACAACGGCGGCAACATCGACAGCTGGATCCTCGAGAAGCTGCTGCGCCGCGCCTGGGCCTTCTGGCAGCGCCGCTCCCCGGAAGGGTCCAAGCCCTACCCGAACATGCAGCACGTCTTCCGCGGCCACGCCGTGGTGCTGATGAACGAGGACACCTACTCCGACGGCGAGACCTTCTCCGAAGGCTTCAAGCGCTTGGGCCTGGGCCCCGTGATCGGCAAGACCAGCTCGGGCGCCGGCGTCTGGCTGTCCGACCGCAACCGGTTGCTGGACAACGGCATCATGCGCGCCGCCGAGACCGGGCAGATGGACATCAACGGCAAGTTCCTCATCGAAGGCAAGGGCGTGACGCCGGACATCGAGGTGGACAACCTGCCGCGCGCCACGTTCAAGGGCCAGGATGCGCAGCTGGAGCGCGCCATCGCCGAGCTCAAGAAGCGCATGACCGAGCAGCCGGTGGTGCAGCCCAAGCCCGGGGCTTATCCTCGCCCGGTCAAGCCCTGAGGCCGTGATCGGCCCCAATGAAAAGGGGCCGATGCAAGCAAAACGGGAGGCTCGACGGCCTCCCGTTTCTCATGGCGCGCTCGATCTCAGGCGATGGTGACCTTGGCGAACTTGCGCTTGCCCACCTGCACGACCACGGTGCCGGCCTCCAGCTTCAAGCCCTTGTCGCTGATGACGGTACCGTCGATGCGCACGCCGTTCTGCTCGATCATGCGCATGCCTTCGCTGTTGGAGGCCACCAGGCCGGCCGACTTCAGCACCGCGGCGATCCCCAGCGGCGCGCCGCTCAGGCTGACCTCGGGGATGTCGTCCGGAATGCCGCCCTTGGCGCGGTTGTTGAAGTCGGCCTCGGCGGCCTCGGCCGCGGCACTGCTGTGGAAGCGCGCCGTGATCTCCTTGGCCAGCATGACCTTGGCGTCCTTCGGATTGCGGCCTCCTTCGACCTCTTTCTTGAGCGCGGCGATCTCGTCCAGGCTCTTGAAGGACAGCAGGTTGAACCACTTCCACATCAGCTCGTCGCTGATGGACAGGATCTTGGCGAACATGGTGTTCGCGGCTTCCGTGATGCCCACATAGTTGTTCTTGGACTTGGACATCTTGTCCACGCCATCCAGGCCCTCCAGCAGCGGCATGGTCAGGATGCACTGCGGCTCCTGACCGTACTCGGCCTGCAGGTGGCGACCCATCAGCAGATTGAACTTCTGATCGGTGCCGCCCAGCTCCAGGTCGGCCTTCAGCGCGACGGAGTCATAGCCCTGCATCAGCGGGTAGAGGAACTCGTGCACCGAGATGGGCGTCTGGCTGGCGAAGCGCTTGGCGAAGTCGTCGCGCTCCATCATGCGGGCCACGGTGTACTTGGCGGCCAGCTGGATCATGCCGCTGGCACCCAGGGGCTCGCTCCATTCGCTGTTGTAGCGGATCTCGGTGCGCGCCGGGTCCAGCACCAGGCTGGCCTGCTTGTAGTAGGTCTCGGCATTGGCCTGGATCTGCTCCTTGGTCAGCGGCGGGCGCGTGCTGTTGCGGCCGGAGGGGTCGCCGATCATGGAGGTGAAGTCGCCGATCAGGAAGATCACCTGGTGACCCAGATCCTGCAGCTGACGCATCTTGTTGAGCACCACGGTGTGGCCGATGTGGATGTCCGGTGCGGTCGGGTCCAGGCCCAGCTTGATGCGCAGCGGCGTACCGGTGGCTTCGGAGCGGGCCAGCTTCTGCAGCCAGTCCGGCTGCGGCAGCAGCTCTTCGCAGCCGCGCAAGCTGATGCGCAGGGCTTCCTGCACCCGGTCGGTGACGGGGTAAGCCGGCTTGGCCGGGGTATCGGTTCGCGATTCGGACATGAAGAGCTCTCGTGAGGGCGATGCGCAGCGGGAATCGGCCTGGAACCGGGTTTCCCAGCCCTTGATCTAGGGGGGCTCTGGGTATACTCGGCGCCAGTTTTGGCCAGAGCGGCCAGTTTTGGACGGCCGCAAAAGTGCTGGATTCTAGTGGACGGTCCTGCGTGGACCGCGTCTCATCCAGGCCACCGTCGAGGGCGCGGTCCAGAACGAAAACAGAGAAGCAAAGAAGACTGGGACCGCGAGCGTGACTGACTGGACCAAGGAACTGAACCAGGTGATGAGGCGTGCCGAAGCCTTCGCGGCTCGGCATCCGCGCGCCTTGACAGGCACCCTGGTGGGCCTGCTCAGTGGTTTTGCCGTGACGGCCTTTGGCGTGGCGCCGCTGGCGCCGGACGCCCAGGACCTGCCCCAGACCACCATCGCCGAGACCGTGCAGACGCACGACCTGGCGGCACAGCTGTCCGAGCTGGCCGAGCACGAAGTGGCCCTGAGCCGCAACGACCTCACCCGCAGCAGCGACACGGCGGACAGCCTGCTCAAGCGCCTGGGCGCCTTCGACCCCGAGTTCGCGACCTTCCTGCGCAATGACGCTACCGGGCGCCGCGTGCTGCAAGGCCGTGCCGGCAAGCTGATCCAGCTCCATGCCCTGCCCTCGGGCCGGGTCGAGTCGCTCATCGCCCGCTACCCGGCCGAGCGTCCGGAGCAGCAAGCCACGCACTTCTCGCGCCTGCGCATCGAGCGCGGCACGGGCGGCATCAAGGCCGTGCTGGAGACGGCCCCGCTGCAGTCCCAGGTGCGCCTGGCCAGCGGCACCATCCGCAGCTCACTGTGGGCCGCAACCGACGATGCCCGCATCCCCGACGCCATCGCCTCCCAGATCGCCGAGATGTTCTCGGGCGACATCGATTTCCACCGCGAACTGCGCAAGGGCGACCGCTTCTCGGTCGTCTATGAAGGCCTGACCGCCGACGGCGAGCCCATCACCTGGGACGGCGGCGCGGGCAAGGTGCTGGCAGGCGAGTTCGTCAACAACGGTCGCAGTTACAGCGCCGTGTGGTTCCGCGACAGCGTGACCGGCAAGGGCAGCTTCTACACCATGGACGGGCAAAGCAAGCGCCGCGCCTTCCTGGCCAGCCCCCTGCCCTTCTCGCGCGTGACTTCGGGCTTCTCGATGCGCATGCATCCCATCCTGCAGACCTGGCGCGCGCACCTGGGCGTGGACTACGGCGCGCCCACGGGCACGGCGGTGCAGACGGTGGGTGACGGCGTGGTGGAATCCGCCGGCTGGCAGAACGGCTTCGGCAACGTGGTCCACGTGCGCCACGCCAACGACCGCATCACCGTCTACGCCCACCTGAGCCGCATCGACGTCAAGAAGGGCCAGCGCGTCGAGCAGGGGCAGAAGATCGGCGCCGTTGGCGCGACCGGCTGGGCCACCGGGCCGCACCTGCACTTCGAATTCCGCGTCAAGGGCCAGCACCAGGACCCGCGCGCCATCGCTCGCGCATCCGAGTCGCTGACCCTGCCCGCTTACGCCAAGACGCAGTTCCAGCAGACCGCCCAGGCCGCACGCACGCAGATCGACGTGGCCCGCTCGCTGGGCCAGGGCGTCACCGACGCCGACTGAGCTCCCGCCTGCCCAACAGGCCGCGCCATGAGCGCCCCCGCCCCATCCCCCGCCTCCAGCACGCGCTACATCGGCCTGATGTCCGGCACCTCCTTGGACGGGGTGGATGCCGTGCTGGCCTCCATCAGTCCCGACGGACCCATGCAGGTGCTGGACCATGTCTTCGCCCCCTTCGAGCCGGGACTGCGCGCCGAGCTGATGGCACTGAACGTCCCAGGCGACAACGAGCTGCATCGCGCTGCGCTCGCCGCCAATGGCGTGGCCCGTGCCTATGCCAGCCTGGCCCTGACCCTGACCCAGCGGCATGCGGATGTGCCCATTCGCGCCCTGGGCGCCCACGGCCAGACGGTGCGCCACCGCCCCGGTGGCTTCGACGGTATCGGCTACACCCTGCAATTGCTCAATGCCTCACTGCTGGCCGAACTGACGGGCATTGGCGTGGTGGCCGATCTGCGCAATCGCGACGTGGCCGCCGGCGGCCAGGGCGCCCCCTTGGTGCCCGCCTTCCATCAGTCGGTGTTCGCCGGACGCTGCGAGGCTGTGCTCAATATCGGCGGCATCAGCAATATCAGCCTGCTGAGCCTCGACGCCGCGCACGCACCGCGCGGCTTCGACTGCGGCCCCGGCAATTGCCTGCTGGACCACTGGATCCACCTGCATCAAGGCCTGCCCTATGACGCCGATGGCGCCTGGGCCGCGCAGGGTCAGGTCTTGCCTGAGCTGCTTGCGGCGATGCTGGCCGAGCCCTTCTTCCAGCAGCCCCCGCCGCGCAGCACCGGCCGCGACCTCTTCAACCCGGTCTGGCTGCAGCAGCACCTGACCGGGTTCGCAGCACGCGCCCGGGCCGAGGATGTGCAGGCCACCTTGCTGGAATTGAGCGCCCTCTCCATTGCCCAGCCCTTGCTCACCCTCGGCGGCCCGACGGGGCGGCTGGCGGTATGCGGCGGAGGCGCCCTGAACCGCCGGCTGATGCAAAGGCTTCAGGCCGCCCTGCCCAGCTGGTCCGTGCAGCCCAGCGATGCCCTGGGCTTGCCGGCGATGCAGGTGGAATCGGCCGCCTTCGCCTGGCTGGCCATGCGCCATTGCGAAGGGCTGGCCGGCAACCTCCCCGCCGTTACCGGCGCCCGCGGCCCGCGCGTGCTGGGCGCCTGGCATCCCGCCTGAGCCTCGGCGCCTCGCGACCCGGCGCGCGCACCGCCGAAACCTGCCCGCCGGTCGCGTCACCGGCGCAGCAAATGCAAAACGCCGCAGCGGCTCTGGCCCTGCGGCGTCATGAGAGGGGGCGCAAGAGGCCCCGGTTCAACTCAGCGACTCAGACCGAGAAGCTGGAGCCGCAACCACAGGTGGTCGAGGCGTTCGGGTTCTTGATCACGAACTGCGCACCCTGCAGATCTTCCTTGTAGTCGATCTCTGCACCCATCAGGTATTGCAGGCTCATGGCATCGATCAGCAGCGTGACGCCGTTCTTGACCATCTGGGTGTCATCGTCGTTGGCCACCTCGTCGAAGGTGAAGCCGTACTGGAACCCCGAACAGCCACCGCCTTGCACGAAGACGCGCAGCTTCAGCTCCGGATTGCCTTCCTCGGCGACCAGGTCGCGCACCTTTTCAGCAGCGCTGTCGGTAAAGATGATGGGCGCCGGGATGTCGCTGGGGCCGGCGGTGGTGGATTCGAGAACTGCGCTCATCGCTTGTGTCCTGCTGGAGAGAGGTCAGATGCCGGGATTATCCCCCAGCGTCAGACTCAAGTATTCGACAAAGCATTGCATGACCCGGTGATGCAAAGGGCTTTCGAGCCCTGGCGTCCATGGTGACCGGAACTTGCATCGCCTGAGGCCAACGCATCGCATCGAATGCGCCATGCCAATGACAAAAGGCCGCAAAAGCGGCCTTTCGAAGTGCCGGAAAGACTCCGGGGAGTCCTTCCAGGCGGGCCGGCGCAAGGCCAGCCAGGAAGATCAGCGCTTGCTGAACTGCTTCCGACGACGGGCGCCGTGCAGACCGACCTTCTTACGCTCGACTTCACGCGCATCACGCGTGACGAAGCCGGCGCGGCTCAGTTCGGGCTTCAGGGCTGCGTCGTAGTCGATCAGCGCACGGGTGATGCCCAGACGGACAGCACCGGCTTGGCCGGACTCGCCACCACCGTGGACGTTCACCTTGATGTCGAAGGCTTCGCCATTGTTGGTCAGCACCAGGGGCTGGCGGGTGACCATGATGGACGTCTGACGGCCGAAGTACTGATCCAGCGGCTTGCCGTTGACGATGATCTGGCCCGTGCCCTTCTTGATGAAGACGCGAGCGACCGACGACTTGCGGCGGCCGGTACCGTAATTCCAGTTTCCGATCATTGCCGTTCCTTAGATTTCCAGAGCCTTGGGCTGCTGGGCGGTGTGCGGGTGGGTGCCACCAGCATAAACCTTCAGCTTCTTCACCATGGCGTAGCCCAGGGGACCCTTGGGCAGCATGCCCTTGACAGCCTTCTCCAGGGCGCGGCCCGGATGCTTGGCTTGCATGTCCTTGAACTTGGTGGCGTAGATGCCGCCGGGGAAGCCGCTGTGGCGGTAGTACACCTTGTCGGTGGCCTTGTTGCCGGTCACGCGCAGCTTGTCTGCGTTGATCACGACGATGAAGTCACCGGTATCCACGTGAGGCGTGTAAATGGCCTTGTGCTTGCCGCGCAAACGGAGTGCCACTTCGCTGGCAACACGTCCGAGCACCTTGTCGGTGGCGTCAATCACAAACCACTCGTGCGTCACCTCGGCCGGCTTGGCGCTGAAGGTCTTCATGAGTTGCTTTCGTTGGCCGCGGCTGGCAAAAAACACCGTCCGCAGCAGTCGCTGGCTGAAATTCCTACGCTTGACCCACCGTTTGGCGTCCGTTTGGTCCCCATTCGGTGCCAGCTCGGTGCCAGTTCGGTGCTGCTTCTTTGCCCGTCAAACCCGGTCTTCGCCGGATCTCACTTGCTCGCAGCCTCTCACTTGCGTGGCGCCAAGGCGCATCCTTCCCGCAGCCAGATACCGGGAAAAGCCCACTAGTCTACCCAAATCACGCCCACTCAGCAAGCCAATGCTGCGCCGCGAGGCCGATCAGATCAAGGCTGGCCGGCTGCCCGCCCGCTAATATTCAGCCATACCCCAGCCGCCCCGGCTGTGCGGAGGCCGCCCATGACCGCCCACGACCCTTCGCCCCTCTCCGATCCAGGCCCCACCGATCCCGAGCCCGAAGCAAGTGCCCTGGGCTGGTTTCCGCCACGCCTGGGTCTGCAGCGCTTTGCCAGCTGGGTACCCATACGCTCGCTGGCTCGCCGGCATCGCAAGCGCATCCTCACGCATCTCCTGAGCCTCGGCGAGCATGACCGCTACCTGCGCTTCGGCTATCCGGCCAGCGACGAGCAGATCAGCAAATACGCCATGAGCCTGGATTTCGCCCGCGACGAGGTGCTGGGCATCTTCAACCGCCGCCTGCAGCTGGTCGCGATGGCGCACCTGGCCTATGAGCCGGCACCCCAGCGCAAGGGCAAGCCGGCGATGGCCGAGTTCGGCGTCTCGGTGCTGGCCAATGCCCGCGGGCGCGGGTTCGGCGCCCGGCTGTTCGAGCACGCCGCCCTGCACGCCCGCAACCGCGGCATCGAGACCTTGTTCATCCACGCCTTGAGCGAAAACGCCCCCATGCTCAAGATTGCCCGCAATGCCGGCGCGACCGTGGAGCGCGACGGCAGCGAGTCGGAGGCCTGGCTGCGCCTGCCGCCAGACTCGGTCTCGTCCCACGTTGGCGAAGCCATCGAACGGCATATGGCCGAGCTGGACTTCCAGTTCAAGCGCCATGTGCGCGCCTTGGGCGATTTCATCGACGGTGTGGCCGAGGTCAAATCGCAATACCGTGACGCCGGCAAGGCGGCCAAGCAATAGCCTCGCGCAGCCGTCGGCAGCGGCTTGGCGAAGCCGTCGCCTGCAATGGTTGCAGGGGCCCGTCCGGTTTCGATGCGGTGCTGGGTACACTTTGGCGCCAGCCCGGCGCTGCCGCCCCTCGCGGTGGCCTGCCGACGTCTCTCCCCCGCAGCATCCAGAGGCCCATGCCGACGCTCATTCCGTGGATCATCGCCCTGGCCTCCTGCATGGGCCTCGCGGCCCTGGGCGCCGCCTGGCTCTGGAAACGTCCGCGCGGCACCAGGCGCAAGCTGCCCAGCGAATGGCCGCTGACGCCGCGCCCCGTCTTCAGCACCGACGAGCGCCGGGTCTACCGCCTCCTGCGCGAGGCGCTGCCGCATCACGTCATCCTGTGCAAGCTGCCGCTGGTGCGTTTTTGCCAGCCCAGCGAGGCCAGCGAGGTGCGTTACTGGTTCGACTTGCTGGGCGGACTGAACGTGAGCTTCGCCATCTGCAGCAGCAATGGCCGCGTGCTGGCCGCGATCGACCTGGACACCGAACGCCAGCACCAGGGCCGCGGCCTGCAGATCAAGCAAGCCGTGCTCAACGCCTGCCGGGTGCGCTATCTCCGCTGCCCACTGGACAAGCTGCCCACCGCGGCCGAGCTGCAGCTGCTGGTGCCTTACAGCAACAGCCATGTGCGAGGCCCCCAGGCCGGCACCAAGCCGGCCCGCGCGCCCAGTCCAGGCCCGGCGCCGCAGCGCGCGCCAAGCGACGCCGGCCGCCCCATCAACACCGTCGGCGCCAGCCTCTGGCAGGACTCCAGCGTGTTCCAGGATTCCTTCTTCGCGCCCGACCCCCGCTTTGACAGCGGCACCGGCGAGCGCATCAGCGCAACGGGGATACAAACCCAGGGCGACGAAAGCCTGGACGACAGCGACCTGGACATCAGCCTTGACCAGCCCACGCCAGGCCCCGACGCGAGCCAGGACATCGTTGGCGTCGTGGTGGACGGCCCGCGCTATCCTGGTGGCCGCTGAGCCCCTTCCTTCTTCGCCTGCTGCGCGCAGGCCCTCCCCCCGCATGACGCCCGACACCGACCGCGCCTTTGGCGAGCTGACGCCCGAATTCATGTTGGACGCCCTGGAGGCCGCCGGCCTGCGCGGCGATGGCCGCATGCTGCAGCTCAATTCCTACGAGAACCGCGTGCTGCAGCTGCACCTGGAGGATGGGCGCGTGGCCGTGGCCAAGTTCTATCGCCCCGGCCGCTGGAGCGAAGCGCAGATCCTCGAAGAGCACGCCTTCGCCGCCGAACTGGCCGAGGCCGAGGTGCCCGTCGCCCGCCCCTGGATCCTGCAGCGCAGCGAGTACTTCGCGCACCCGCAGGGCGACCTGGAGCTGCTGGGGGCGCCCGCCACCCTGGGCCGCATCGGTGTGCAGCGCTTTGCCGTGGCCAGCCGTCATGGGGGCCGAGCACCGGAGCTGGAAGACGTGGAGGTGCTGCGCTGGATTGGCCGGCTGCTCGCCCGGCTGCATCAGGTCGGCGCCCGCCAGCCCTTCGAGCACCGTGTGCGCTGGTGTGGCGCGGAACCGGGCGAAACCGCACGCGCCTGGCTCATGGAGCGCGCCGTGCTGCCGCCCGAAATCGCACCGCGCTGGGATCGCAGCGTGCGCGAATGCCTGAGGCTCATCGCCCTGGCCTTCGAGGCGCTCGGCGACGTGCCGCAGCTGCGCCTGCACGGCGACTGCCATCCCGGCAACATCCTCTGGACGCCCGACCAGGGCCCGCATTTCGTGGACCTGGACGATGCCGTCACCGGCCCTGCAGTGCAGGACCTCTGGATGCTGCTCAGCGGTGACGAGGCCACCGCGCGCTGGCAGTGGGACGCGCTGATGGACGGCTACGAAACCATCCGCCCCTTCGACTGGCGCGAGCGCCGCCTGATCGAGCCGCTGCGCACCCTGCGCATGATCCACCACAGCGCCTGGCTGGCCCGCCGCTGGGGCGACCCGGCCTTCCCGCTGGCCTTCCCCTGGTTCGGCACGCCCAACTACTGGAACGACCAGGTAGCCAAGCTGGCGGAGCAGCTGGAGGCGATGCGGTCCGCCGATGAGCCGCCGCCATCGCCCCCGTTCAAGGACGATGACGACTTCCAGCTCGACGGGGACAGCTTCTCCTGAACAGGCAAGACCCGCCCCCCAAGGGGTCAGGTCTTGCGCAATCAGCCCATCAGCAGCGCATTCACGCGCTTCACGTAGGCGGCCGGATCATCGAGCTGACCACCTTCGGCCAGCACGGCCTGATCGAAGAGGATCTGGGCCAGGTCGTCGAAGCGATCGCTGCCGTCCAGCTTCTTCACCAGCGCATGGTCGGCATTGATCTCCAGCGTGGGCAGCGAGGCCGGCGCAGCCTGACCGGCCTGCTTCAGCAGACGGGCGAGGTGGCCGGACATGTCGCCCTCTTCCACCACGATGCAGGCGGGTGAATCGACCAGGCGCGTGCTCACGCGCACGTCCTTGGCGCGGCCTTGCAGCGCGGTCTTGAGCTTCTCCAGCAGGGGTTTGAAGGCCTCGGCGGCCTCCTCGGCCTTCTTCTTCTCCTCCTCGTCCTGCAGCTTGCCCAGGTCGATGGCGCCCTTGGCCACAGACTGCAGGGACTTGCCCTCGAACTCGTAGAGGTGCGACAGCATCCATTCATCAACGCGGTCGACCAGCAGCAGCACCTCGATGCCCTTCTTGCGGAAGACCTCCAGCTGCGGGCTGTTCTTGGCGGCGGCCAGGCTGTCGGCGGTGATGTAGTAGACGGCGTCCTGCCCTTCCTTCATGCGCGACACATAGTCGGCCAGGCTCACGCCCTCATCAGCATGCGTCGAGGCAAAGCGCAGCAGCTTGGCCAGGCGTTCCTGGTTCTGGTGGTCCTCGCCCAGGCCTTCCTTGAGCACCTGGCCGAAGTCCTTCCAGAAGGCGGCGTACTTCTCGCGCTCGGCGGCGTCCTCGCTGTTGGCCAGGGACTCCAGCATGGACAACACGCGCTTGGTCGAACCCTCGCGGATGGCCTTCACGTCGCGGCTCTCCTGCAGCAGCTCGCGGCTGACGTTCAGGGGCAGGTCGGCCGAGTCGATCACGCCCTTCACGAAGCGCAGGTAGACGGGCATCAGCGCCTCGGCATCATCCATGATGAAGACGCGCTTGACGTAGAGCTTCACGCCGCCGCGCTTGTCACGATTCCAGAGGTCGAAGGGCGCCTTCTTGGGGATGTAGAGCAGCTGCGTGTACTCGCTGCGGCCTTCCACGCGGTTGTGGGTGTAGGCCAGCGGAGCCTCGGTGTCGTAGGAGATCTGCTTGTAGAAGTCCTCGTACTGCTCCTGCGTGACCTCGCTCTTGCTGCGCGTCCACAGGGCCGAGGCCTTGTTGACGCTCTCCCATTCGTCGGTGAGCTTCTGCTCGCCCTTCTCGGCGTCCCACTCCTCCTTGCGCATCAGGATGGGCAAGGAGATGTGATCCGAGTACTTGCTGATGATGGACTTCAGGCGCCAGGTCTTGAGGAACTCTTCCTCTCCCTCACGCAGGTGCAGGATGACGTCGGTGCCGCGTCCGGCCTTGGTGATGGTCTCCACCTCGAATTCGCCGGTACCCTCGGAGCTCCAGCGCACGCCCTGCTCGGCCTTCAGCCCGGCGCGGCGGCTTTCCACGGTGATGCGGTCCGCCACGATGAAGCCCGAGTAAAAGCCCACGCCGAACTGGCCGATCAGGTTGGCGTCCTTTTTCTGGTCACCCTCCAGGCGGGCCATGAACTCGCGCGTGCCGCTCTTGGCGATGGTACCCAGGTGGGCCACGGCTTCCTCGGCGCTCATGCCGACGCCGTTGTCGCTGATGGTGAGCGTGCGGGCCTCGGCGTCGAAGCTGACGCGCACCTCCAGATTGGGCGAATCCTCATACAAGGCCGCGTTGTCCAGAGCCTCGAAGCGCAGCTTGTCGCAGGCGTCGGAGGCATTGGACACCAGCTCGCGCAGGAAGATTTCCTTGTTGGAGTACAGCGAATGCGTGACCAGGTGCAGGATCTGCTTGACTTCGGCCTGGAAGGAATGGGTGTGCTTGTCCATGGCGTGAAAGCGTGAATGGTTTGTGGTGACGTCTGTGGGTCAGTGGGAATGGCGGCACGCTCTGCATGCGCCGCCTTGCGCAGGCCCAGTTGGGGACGGCTCGGAAAAGTTCAAGAGCCGGCAGGGCCCGCCTGCACGCAGGGGCGCACACCACTGCCCACGGCCGACAGCGCCGCGGGCGGACCCAGGCGGCCAGAACGTCAGAACGACACGCTGAGGCGCGGCACGTCGACCGTGATCAGGGCCTTGCTGAGAGCCCCGGAGGCCGCCCGCGCGAAGTCCAGCCCGAAGGCCGGATCGCGCAGGGCTTGCACCCCTACCGCCGCGGCCACGCCCAGCACCTTGTCAGCGATCAGCACCTTTCCGGACCCCCGCATGGGCTCGCAGCCATGCCTGACGAACTCATCGTCCAGCCATCGCCGGGCGGCCTCGAAGCTGAGCACCTCGGCCGCATCGACCACCAGATGGACTTCCTCGCCGGGGCCGAACACGACCTGGACTTCGCTGCGCATGGCTTGGGCCTCCTGTGCTCTGCATCCTAGCCCAGGGCCTTCAGCCGCGGGAGGCCTTGACGGCTTCGGACAACACCTCCAGCACCGCCAGCGAGTCGTCCCATCCCAGGCAGGCGTCCGTGATGCTCTTGCCGTACTCCAGCTTGGCGGGATCGTCCTTGCCGGGCGTGAACTTCTGGGCCCCGTCGTGCAGATGGCTCTCCACCATCACGCCAAAAATCTGGGTACTGCCCGCGCTCACCTGGGCTGCGATGTTGCGCGCCACCTCCAGCTGACGCAGGTGCTGCTTGGAGCTGTTGGCATGCGAGCAGTCGACCATCAAGCTGGCGTCCAGCTTGGCCGCTGCCAGCTCCTTGCAGGCGGCGGTCACGCTCTCGGCGTCGTAGTTGGGCGCCCTGCCTCCGCGCAGGATGACGTGGCAGTCCTTGTTGCCCTTGGTCTCGACGATGGCCACCTGGCCGTTCTTGTGGACCGAGAGGAAATGGTGCGGGCGCGCCGCGGCCTGGATGGCGTCCGTCGCGATTTTGATGTTGCCGTCGGTGCCGTTCTTGAAGCCGATGGGCGCCGACAGCCCCGACGCCAGCTCGCGGTGCACCTGGCTCTCCGTGGTGCGGGCCCCGATGGCACCCCAGGAGATCAGGTCGCCGATGTACTGCGGCGAGATCACGTCCAGGAACTCCACCGCGGCGGGCAGCCCCAGGCGGTTGATCTCCAGCAGCAGTTGGCGGGCGATGCGCAAGCCCTCGTCGATGCGGTAGCTCTCGTCCAGGTAGGGGTCGTTGATCAGACCCTTCCAGCCCACGGTGGTGCGCGGCTTCTCGAAGTAAACGCGCATCACGATCTCCAGCGTGTCGGCGTACTTCTGACGCTCGACCACCAGGCGCCGGGCGTACTCCAGCGCTGCGGCCGGGTCATGGATGGAGCAAGGGCCGATGATGAGCAGCAGGCGGTCATCCTTGCGCTGCATGATGCGGCGTATGGCCTGGCGCGTGCCCACCACGAGCCGCTCCATGGGCGTGCCGCTGATGGGGAAGAAGCGGATCAGGTGCTCGGGCGGCGGCAGCGGGGTGATGTCGCGGATGCGCTCGTCGTCGGTCTGGCTGGTCTTGTCCTGCGGCGAGTACCAGCGCTCCGCCTGGTGCGAGGCAGACGAGGACGGGCTAGCGGTCTTGGCGTTCATGGTCAGGCTTTCAGAGTTTTGGAGACCGACGCGGCAAAAAAAAACCGCCGGGGGAGGCCCGGCGGTTTCTTGGAGATTCTTTGCGTGTCTGGTGGGTTACGCGTTCGCCTCTCCTCCGCCGGTGCGGTGCGAGAACCAAAAGAAGGCAAAGTAAAACTTCGGCGAATGCATGGTGGCGAATACTGCCTGCTGCGGCGCGGCGGCGTCAAGCCCGGCCTTGTTGTCCCGGCGCTGCACTTTGCGGCGGCTCAAACCCCGCGGCGACCGGGATCAAGCCGTGCCGCCGACGGTCAGGCCATCGATGCGCAGGGTTGGCTGGCCCACACCCACGGGCACGCTCTGCCCGTCCTTGCCGCAGACGCCCACGCCCGTGTCCAGGGCCATGTCATTGCCAATCATGCTGACGCGGGTCAATGCGTCCGGGCCGTTGCCGATGATGGTGGCGCCCTTGACGGGGTACTGGATCTGGCCCTTCTCGACCCAGAAAGCCTCGCTTGCCGAGAAAACGAACTTGCCGCTGGTGATGTCAACCTGCCCGCCGCCGAAATTGGTGGCGTACAGGCCCTTGTCGATGCTGGCGATGATCTCGGCCGGGTCCTTGTCGCCGCTCAGCATGTAGGTGTTGGTCATGCGGGGCATGGGCAGGTGGGCGTAGCTTTCGCGGCGACCGTTGCCGGTGGGGGCCACCTTCATCAGGCGGGCGTTCATCGCGTCCTGGATGTAGCCCTTGAGGATGCCGTCCTCGATCAGCACATTGGCCTGCGAGGCATGGCCTTCGTCGTCCACGTTGAGCGAGCCGCGGCGGTCAGGCAGGGTGCCGTCGTCCAGCACGGTCACGCCCTTGGCGGCCACGCGCTGGCCGATGCGCCCGGCAAAGGCGCTGGAGCCCTTGCGGTTGAAGTCGCCTTCCAGACCATGGCCGACGGCTTCATGCAGCAGCACGCCGGGCCAGCCCGGCCCCAGGACCACGGTCATCTCGCCGGCCGGGGCGGGGCGGGACTCCAGATTGGTCAGCGCCGCCTTGACGGCGTCCTCGGCATACGAGGCCATCATCTCGTCCGTGAAATAGGCCAGGCCGAAGCGGCCTCCGCCGCCACCGGTGCCCATCTCGCGGCGATCCCCCTGCTCGGCGATCACGGTGATGGACAGGCGCACCAGCGGACGCACATCGGCGGCCAGGGTGCCGTCGGCGCGGGCGATCAGCACCACGTCATGCTCCGCGGCCAGGCCGGCCATGACCTGCACGATGCGGGGATCCTTGGCTCGCGCCATGCGCTCGGCGCGCTCCAGCAGGGCCACCTTCTCGGCGCTGTCCAGGCTGGCGATGGGATCGGCGTCGCCATACAGCGAGCGGCTGGCGGCGATCACCGGCTCGCCCGGCACCTTGACCCGACGGCTCTGGCCGGCGGCCGCGATGGTGCGCACGGTGCGGGCGGCGTCCAGCAAGGCGTTTTCGGAAATGTCGTCCGAGTAGGCAAAGGCGGTCTTCTCGCCACATACGGCGCGCACGCCAACGCCCTGGTCGATGGCGAAGCTGCCACTCTTGACGATGCCCTCCTCCAGGCTCCAGCCCTCGGCACGGGTGGTCTGGAAGTACAGGTCCGCGTCGTCGACACGATGCTCGGTGATCAGCCGCAAGGCCTTGGCGAGCGTCGCCTCGGTGAGGCCGAAGGGTTCCAGCAGCTGGCTGCGGGCGGTCGCCAGACGGGCGATGGTGGGTTCGCGCGAAATCATGCGGACCATTGTAGGAGCGCAGACCCCGCCCAACCCCATGCGGACTTTCACCCCTTCTGCCGATGCTTTTTTGCCCGCGCACCGGCATGCTGCGCTTTCACCGTTCTTTACACGAGGTCTGTCACCGCCAGGGCTGGCGCCGGCGTTGTCACCTCACAGCCGGCGCGGTGCCGGTGAACCCCAGAACCGCAACCCAAGCAAGGAGTGACACGATGAGCTTCTCGACCTCGATGACCCGCCTGATCACCGTTCTCGCCCTCGGCAGTGCCGCCGCCCTCAGCGTCCAGGCCCAGGAGCCCACGACGCCGGCCACGCCCCGCGCCGACCAGCGCGAGGCCAAGCAACAGGCACGCATTGCCCAGGGCGCCGCTTCCGGCAGCCTGACTGCCCGCGAGACCCAGCGCCTGGAACGCGAGCAAGGCCGCATCAACCAGGCCGAAACCAATGCCAAGGCCGACGGCACCGTCACCAAGCACGAGCGCCGTCGCCTGCACCGCATGCAGGATGCCGCCAGCAAGGACATCCACCACGCCAAGCACAACGCCAAGAGCGCCAGCGCCCCCGGCAACTGACACAGCAACTGCGCCAGCAACGGAGGCCGCCACCAAAGCAGCTGCTGCGCTGGCAGCAACCCCGAGGGCGACCGAGGGGCCCTCGCCTCCGTTCATCCAGCAGCCGGGTGAACACCTCTCCCGCCCATGACGGCCGTCCGTGCCCTGATCCGTCAGGCCTCGGCGGCCTTTTTCATCTGCAGGGCAGCTTCATACAGGCTGTTGCGCGGCAGGCCGCTGAGGTCCGTCGCGATCTGCACGGCCTGCTTGAGCGGCAGCTCCAGCAGCAGGCGCTCAAGCAGGCGCGTCACCTCGGCCGGCAGGCCTTCGCTGGCAGCCTGCGGCGGCTCGGCGTGCAGCACCAGCACGAACTCGCCGCGCTCGCGCTGCGGGTCCGCCGCCAGCCACGCCGGCATCTCGGCGGCAGGCCCGCTATGCACCGTCTCGAACTGCTTGCTCAGCTCGCGGCAGACGGTCAGCGTCTGCGCAGGCGCCAGCTCGGCCAGCAGCTCCAGCAGATTGGCGATGCGATGCGGCGCCTCGAAGACCACCTGGCTCTGCGCCGAGCCCAGCAAGCCCTGCAGCCGCGCGCGACGCTCCTGGCCTTTGGGCGGCAGGAAGCCGGCAAAGGCAAAGCCCTGGGCCCGCGCATCGCCCGCGGCACTCAGGGCCGTCACAACCGCCGAAGGCCCTGGCAGCGGCATCACGCGCAGGCCGGCCCGCTGGACGGCGGCGACCAGCACTGCGCCCGGGTCGGACACCGCCGGCGTACCCGCGTCTGACACATAGGCAATGCGCTCGCCGGACTGCAGGCGCACCACCAGCGCGGCCGAGGCCGACTGCTCATTGTGCTGATGCAGGCTCAGCAGCGGCTTGTGCAGCCCCAGGTGGTGCAGCAGTTGGCCGCTGACGCGCGTGTCCTCGCAGGCGACGGCGTCGACCAGGGCGAGCACATGCAGGCTGCGCAAGCTGACATCCGCCAAGTTGCCGATGGGCGTGGGCACCAGGTAGAGGGTGGCCGCCGGATACTGCTGGCCGCCGGCCGCCGACTGGGCAGCCTGCATCAGCAAAGAGGCATCGATGTTCAAGTGGAGCGCCTTCAAATCGGGTCCGCCCCAGGACGGCGGCGGGAAAAGCCGTCAGGCACGCGGCGCAGAGGCCGAGCAGCGGGCGCTGCGGCATCTGCAGGCGCAGGGCATGCGGCTGCTGGAGCGCAATTATCGGGTGGCGCGAGGCCCGCATGCGCCGGGCGGCGAGATCGATCTCATCCTGCAGGACAGCAGCGGCAGCCTGGTCTTCGTCGAGGTCCGCGCCCGGTGTTCGCCCAGCCATGGCGGCGCCGCCGCCTCCATCGGGGCCGGCAAGCGCCGCCGCATTCTCTATGCGGCCCAGCACTACCTGCTGCGCTATCGCCAGCCGCCGCCGTGCCGCTTCGATGTCGTGGCCATCGATGGCGCGCAGCTGAGCTGGCTGCAGGGCGCCTTCGATGCGGGGTAACCCGCAGCGGCACATCGCCTGGCTTATCATTCGCGCCAATGCTTGAGCAACGCATCCAACAACAGTTCTTCGAGAGCGCCGACCTGCTGTACCAGGTCGCCGAGCCGCTCTCGCGCCCCATGGCCCTGGCCGCGCAGATGCTGGTGGACGGCATCACCGGCGGAGGCCGGCTGCTGTGCGCAGGCGCCGGCCTGGCCGCACAGGATGCCGGCTATCTGGCCGCGCTGCTGACCGGCCGCTTCGAACAGGAGCGCCCCGGCCTGGCGGCCATCGCCATCAACGCTCTGCTGCACCAGGGTCCGGGCCCGCTGGATGAGCCCGCCGGCCTGGCGCGGCAGATCCAGACCCTGGGCCATCCGGGCGACCTGCTGCTGCTGATCGACAACCCCAGCGGCAGCGGCCATGCGCTGCTGCCCTTGCTGGATGCCGCCCACGCGCAGGACATGAGCGTAGTGCTGCTCAGCGGCAGCCAGGACGAAGCCCTGCGCGCGGCCTTGCTGGACACCGATGTGCAGCTGCGCCTGCCGCACAGCCGCTTTGCCCGCGTGGCCGAGGCCTATCGCCTGCTCTGCCATTGCCTGTGCGACGCCATCGACGCCCAGCTGCTGGGCATCGAGGAATGACTTTTTGCTGATCCGGTCACGCCTGATCGAATCAAGACCTGACCCCAAGGCTGAACCTATGCAAGCGAACACCTCGCGCCGTCTGGGCGCCCATTCCGCCCTTTGCGCCCTTCCCTTGGTCGCCGCACTGGGTTGCGGCCTGCTGACGGCCTGCGCGCCGCTGGTGGTGGGCGGCATGGTCGGCACGGCCATGGTGGCCACGGACCGCCGCACCTCAGGCACACAGCTCGAAGACCAGGGGATCGAGCTCAAGGCTGGCAAGCGCCTGGCCGACAAGCTGGGCGACCGCGTCCACATCAATGTCAACAGCTACAACCGCGTGGTGCTGCTCACGGGCGAGACCCGCAATGAAGAGGACAAGGCCGAGGCCGAACGCGTCGTCGCAGAGGTGGAGAACGTCGGCCGCGTGGTCAATGAGCTGCAGGTCGGCTTCATCAGCTCCCTGAGCTCGCGCTCGAACGACGTCCTGCTGGCCGGCAAGATCAAGGCCAGCCTGGTGGACGCCCGCGACCTGATCTCCAACGCCTTCTACGTGGTAGTGGAGCGCGGCGAGGTCTTCGTGATGGGCCGCGTCACCGAACGAGAGTCCAACCGCGCCACGGACATCGTCCGCGGGGTGTCCGGCGTCAAGAAGGTGGTGCGCTTGTTCGAGATCATTTCCGAAGAGGAACTGGCCCGCACCGCGCCAAAGCCGCCCAAGCCCAATGAATCGCGATGAGCTGAGCCCGCGACGTCGCCCCGCATCGCAGGGCGGCAGGGCTTGCATGACGAGCCCCAGGCGCGCCGGACGCCGCCGTCTGGCCCGGATCAGCGCAAGCGCTTGATCAGGCTTGAGGTGTCCCAGCGGCCGCCGCCCATGCCCTGGACATCGGCATAGAACTGGTCCACCAGGGCCGTGACCGGCAGCTTGGCGCCGTTGCGGCGGGCTTCATCCAGCACCAGCCCCAGGTCCTTGCGCATCCAGTCCACGGCAAAGCCGAAATTGAACTGGTCATCCACCATGGTCTTGCCGCGGTTGTCCATCTGCCAGCTCTGCGCGGCCCCCTTGCCGATGACGTCCAGCACCTGCTTCATGTCCAGGCCGGCACGGCCACCGAAAGCAATGGCCTCGGCCAGGCCCTGGACCAGGCCGGCGATGCAGATCTGGTTGACCATTTTGGCCAACTGGCCGGCGCCCGACTCGCCCACGCGGGTCACGGCACGGGAGAACGCCAACGCCACGGGCCTCATGGCCTCGAAGGGCTCGACGTCGCCGCCGCACATCACCGTCAGCAGCCCGTTGACCGCCCCAGCCTGCCCCCCCGACACCGGAGCATCGACGAAGTGCAGGCCGCGCGACTTCGCCTGGCCATGCATCTCGCGCGCCACCTCGGCCGAGGCGGTGGTGTGGTCCACGAGAACCGCCCCCGGCTTCATGCCGGCAAAGGCGCCCTCACTGCCCAGCAGCACGCTGCGCAGATCCTCGTCGTTGCCCACGCAAACGAACACCAGGTCCGCGTCACACGCGGCTTCAGCGGGCGTCGGGGCCGATGCGCCGCCAAACTCCAGCACCCAGGCCTGGGCCTTGGCGGGGCTGCGGTTGTAGACCGTCACCGCGTGGCCGGCGCGCGCCAGGTGTCCGGCCATGGGCAGCCCCATCACCCCAAGGCCGATGAAGGCGACGCGCCGGGGCGCGGTGGAGTCGTAGCTGCGCGAGGTGTTGATGCTGTCGGCCATGGGAAGCGGGATCAGAGGATGGTGAGATGTTCGGTGCCCTGGCTGAGTTCGCCGCTGCGGGCGCGCTCGCTGTTGAGCTTGATCTGCAGGCGCAGGTCGTTGACGGAGTCGGCATTGCGCAAGGCGTCTTCGTAGTTGACGCGGCCGAACTCGAAGAGGTCGAACAGGGCCTGATCGAAGGTCTGCATGCCCAGTTCGCGCGAGCGCTTCATCACTTCCTTGATCTCGCCGACCTCGCCCTTGAAGATCATGTCCGAGATCAGCGGCGTGTTGAGCAGAATCTCCACCGCGGCGATGCGCCCCTTGCCCTCGCGACGCGGCAGCAGGCGCTGCGAGACGATGGCGCGCAGGTTCAGCGAGAGGTCCATCAGCAGCTGGGCGCGACGCTCCTCGGGGAAGAAGTTGATGATGCGGTCCAGCGCCTGGTTGGCACTGTTGGCATGCAGCGTGGCCATGCACAGGTGGCCGGTTTCGGCGAAGGCCACGGCATGCTCCATGGTCTCGCGGTCGCGGATTTCGCCCATGAGGATGACGTCCGGTGCCTGGCGCAGCGTGTTCTTCAGCGCGATGTCCCAGTTGTCGGTGTCCAGGCCCAGCTCGCGCTGGCTGACGATACAGTTCTTGTGCGGATGCACGAACTCCACCGGGTCCTCGATGGTGATGATGTGGCCGAAGGTGCTTTCGTTGCGATGGTCGATCATCGCCGCCAGGGTCGTGCTCTTGCCCGAGCCGGTCGCGCCCACCACGATCACGAGGCCGCGCTTGGTCAGCACCACGTCCTTGAGGATGGGCGGCAGGTCCAGCGCTTCGATCGTCGGCAGGTTTTGCGGGATGGTGCGCAGCACCAGCGCGACGTGGCCCTGCTGCAGATAGGCATTGACCCGGAAGCGGCCAATGCCCTGCGGCGAGATTGCGAAATTGCACTCCTTGTGCTTTTCGAACTCCGCCGCCTGCTTGTCGTTCATGATGGACCGCGCCAGCTGCAAGGTGTGCTGGCCGGTCAGCGGCTGCGGCGAGACCTTGGTGACCTTGCCGTCCACCTTGATCGCGGGCGGGAAGTCGGCCGTCAGGAACAGGTCCGAGCCCTTGCGTGAGACCATCAGACGCAGCAGGTCATTGATGAATTTCGAGGCCTGATCGCGTTCCATGCTGGGATGTCCTTCCATGCCCTCCAGGGGCCAAAGCGGCGCGCATCTTGCAACAGGACGCGCGGCTCAGGGGTGACGGAATGTCTCTCGCCGCCTGCTTTTGTCTTGAGCTTCGCCGCGGGCCCCTCCAAGCAGCCGCCGGATGCTGGCATTGCAGGCAACCGCGCCTGAGCTTCCCCTGATTTTCACCCAGGGAAGTTTTCCGGGAATTTGGCCTTGGCCCGTGCCTCCGCCGGAGAGATCACATTGCGGCGCACGAGGTCGGTGAGGTTCTGGTCCAGGGTCTGCATGCCTTGCGAGTTGCCGGTCTGGATGGCGGAGTACATCTGGGCCACCTTGTTCTCGCGGATCAGGTTGCGCACGGCCGAGGTGCCCAGCATGATCTCGTGGGCCGCAACCCGGCCGCTGCCGTCCTTGAGCTTGCACAGGGTCTGTGAAATCACGGCGACCAGCGACTCGGACACCATGGCCCGCACCATCTCCTTTTCGGCCGCAGGGAACACATCCACGATACGGTCGATGGTCTTGGCCGCGGAACTGGTGTGCAGGGTGCCGAAGACCAGGTGGCCCGTTTCGGCCGCGGTCAGCGCCAGGCGGATGGTCTCCAGGTCGCGCATTTCACCCACCAGCACGGCGTCCGGGTCTTCGCGCAGCGCCGAGCGCAGGGCATTGGCAAAGCTCAGCGTGTGCGGGCCGACCTCGCGCTGGTTGATCAGGCACTTCTTGGATTCGTGCACGAACTCGATCGGGTCCTCGATGGTCAGGATGTGGCCGTACTCGTTCTCATTGAGGTGGTTGACCATGCCGGCCAGCGTGGTGGACTTGCCCGAACCCGTGGGCCCCGTCACCAGCACCAGGCCACGCGGCTTCAGGGCCAGGTCGGCGAAGACCTTGGGCGCGTTGAGCTGCTCCAGCGTCAGGATCTTGGACGGAATGGTCCGGAACACGGCGCCAGCGCCGCGGTTCTGATTGAAGGCATTGACCCGGAAGCGCGCCAGGCCCTGGATCTCGAAGGAAAAGTCGCACTCCAGCGTCTCCTCGTAGGCCTTGCGCTGGGCGTCGTTCATGATGTCGTACACCATGTCGTGCACCTGGCGGTGTTCCAGCGCTTCGACGTTGATGCGGCGCACATCCCCATGCACCCGGATCATGGGCGGCAGCCCGGCGGAGAGGTGAAGATCGGAGGCCTTGTTCTTGACCGAGAATGCCAGCAGTTGTGTGATGTCCATGGTGTGGGCGAATAGCGTGGGCCATTATGGCGACGATCAAAGAGAACATTCAAGAAGTGCGCCGCCGGCTCGCCAAGGCTTGCGCGGACGCCGGCCGCAGCCCGGACCAGGTCCAGCTGCTGGTGGTCAGCAAGACCTTTGGCGCCGC
Source organism: Burkholderiaceae bacterium (assembly GCA_041905785.1). Lineage (GTDB taxonomy): Bacteria > Pseudomonadota > Gammaproteobacteria > Burkholderiales > Burkholderiaceae_C > Roseateles_B. The sequence continues at coordinate 187,114 of JAYRKJ010000003.1, read as the reverse complement.
GGCCGTGCGCGAGGCCCATGCCGCCGGCGAACGTGCTTTTGGCGAAAACTATGTGCAAGAGGCGCTCGAAAAGATCGACGCGCTGGCCGACCTGCGCTCCGGCATCGAGTGGCATCTGATCGGGCCGCTCCAGAGCAACAAGACGCGCGTCGTCGCTGCGTCCTTCGACTGGGTGCACAGCGTGGACCGGCTCAAAGTCGCCCAGCGCCTCTCCGAGCAGCGCCCCGAGGGCCTGCCGCCGCTGCAGATCTGCCTGCAGGTGAACATCAGCGGCGAGGCCAGCAAGAGCGGCTTGGCGCCGCGGGAAGTGCCCGCCCTGGCGGCGCAGCTTGCGGCGCTGCCGCGGCTGCGGCTGCGTGGCCTGATGGCCGTCCCCGAGCCCGCGGCCGAGTTGCAGGCCCAGCGCCAGCCTCACCGGCAGCTGGCCCAGCTGCTCAAGACGCTGCAGGACCAGGGCCTGGATCTGGACACGCTGAGCATGGGCATGAGCGCGGACCTGGAAGCTGCCGTGCTGGAAGGCGCCACCCTGGTGCGGGTGGGCTCGGCCATCTTCGGCACGCGGCCGACCAAGACCTGAGCATGGCGCAGGCGGCCTGGCCGCGCCGCACGAAGGGCAGCGACAGCCGCGTGCGCGCCGCCCTGACCAAGGGCATGGGCACAAACCCCTAGCGATCCGACCTTCCAGCGCACACGGCTTCAGTCGCTTGCCGTCTTGCCTCCGCTTGGCGCGGATTCGTTCACGCCCCCGCTCGCTTGGCGTGATCCAAAAGCCAGCCCAGCGCAGACACTTCGCGCTGCCGCTTTTCAGCCAATCCCTCGAGTGAGGGACCCGGCCTCGGCGACCGAGACCTCTGTCACACCGCATGGCTTTCAAGGCCGGGGCCATCCCGATACGGATGCCATGCCCATGTCCGACAAACCCCGCGACCGCGCACCGGCCCAGCCGGCAACGCATGTGCAGAGCTCGGCCTGAATCGATGTTTCTGAGGACTCCTGATGCAATTCCTGTCCCACCTGCGCATTGGTCAGCGTCTGGCCGTGAGCTATGCCCTGCTGATTCTGCTGCTGCTGGCCATCGGCGCCTACGGTGCCGCCAATGCCAACCACCTGGCCAAGGACCTGGACCGAACCGCCAATTCAAGCCTGGTCAAGATCGCCACCGCCAACGCGCTGGAAAGCGATGTCAACGTCATCGCCCGCGCATCGCGCGACCTGCTGCTGCTGGACGAAGCCCGTCAGATCAAGAAGCAGAAGGCCGCCATCGACGGCGCCATGCAGGAGCTGGACAAGCACCTCGGCGAGCTGCAGGCCATGGTCGACGATGAGAAGGAGCGCGACATCGTGGGCCTGGTGAAGGAGCGTCAGAGCCGCTTCTTGGCCTCGGTGGCCAAGTTCCTCAAGATCCAGGCGGACGGCAGCCCCGACGAGGCTCGCGAGAGCCTGATCACGGACGTGCGCCCGACGCAGCAGGCCTACCAGGAGGGCCTCAAGAGCCTGGTCGAAGCCAAGTTCGAAAGCGCGCGTGCGCTGGCCGAGTCTGGTTCCTCGCTGGCCAGCCGCTCGGTGTTCATCACCGTGATCTTGGTGGCCGTGGCCGTGCTGATCGGCGGCGGGGGCGGGGTGGCCATCGCGCGCTCCATCATCGTGCCGGCCCGCCAGGCCAAGGACGCCGCACAGGCCATCAGTGCAGGCGACCTGTCGCATCGCATCCAGGCCAATGGCCGTGACGAACTGGGCCAGATGCTGCAGGCCATGAAGGACATGCAGGACGCCCTGTCCGGCGTGGTGAGCAGCGTGTCCGAGGCCGCCGGCGAGGTGGCGCAGAACTCCAGCGCCATCGCCAACAGCAATGGCAATCTGTCGGACCGCACCGCGCGGTCGGCGGCCAGCCTGCAGAACACCGCCGCCTCGGTCGAACAGATCGCCGCCAACCTCACCGGCGCCAGCGAGCTGACGCGCAAGGCCGCCGGCATTGCCGGCAAGGCGCGCCAGTCGGCCTCGGCCGGCGGCAATGTCGTGGCCCAGGTGGTCGCGACCATGGAGGAGATCAGCAGCAGCTCCAAGAAGATCGGCGACATCATCGGCGTGATCGACGGCATCGCCTTCCAGACCAACATCCTGGCGCTGAATGCAGCGGTCGAGGCCGCTCGCGCCGGCGACCATGGCAAGGGCTTCGCGGTGGTGGCCTCCGAGGTCCGCGCGCTGGCTTCGCGCAGTGCGCAGGCCGCCAAGGAGATCAAGGTGCTGATCCAGGAGTCCTCGGTCAAGGTCGAGAACGGCACCGCGCTGGTCAACAACGCCGGCGCCACCATCCGCAGCGTGGTCGACGAGGTCAACAACATGGGCCAGCTGATCGAAGAGATCTCGCACTCGGCCCAGGAACAGGCCGCCGGCGTGGGCGTGGTCAACGGCGCCATGAACGAGCTGGACCGCGCCACGCAGCAAAACTCCACGCTGGTCGACGAACTCAGCCGCTCCACCGAAGCCCTGCGCGACAGCTCCAGCCGCCTGCTGGACGCCGTGGGCTTCTTCCGCGCCTGAAGCCCGCCGGCTCCCGAATTCCCGAACCCCTAGCAGTAGCTCTCCAGAGACCTTTATGAAGAAGAACACCCTCTCCTACAGCGCCAAGTTCCTGCCCGCCATCGCCGCTCTGCTGCTGGCCTTCGGTGCTCAGGCCACGCCGAAGCTGATCAAGAAGGTCGCTCCCGAATTTCCCCGCGAAGCCACCCAGAAGGGCATCAGCGCCGGCACCGTCAAGGCCAAGCTCAGCATCGAGGCCGACGGCAAGGTATCCAGTGTGGACATCGTCGAAGCCGAGCCGCGCCGTGTCTTCGACCGCGCCGTGACCTCGGCCCTGATGGACTGGCGCTTCGAAGCCGGCGGTGAAAAGCAGACGCACGAAGTCAAGCTCGTGTTCAAGAACGACGACTGAAGCGCTGCCACCCCACAGGCAAAGGCCCTCGATCGCTCGAGGGCCTTTTTCCTTGCGCAGCACCGAAAGCAAAAAACGCCGGGCTCTCGCCCGGCGTCTTCATTCCGCTCGCTGATCGCTGGGGATCAGTAGGTGGCCTTCAGGCTGGTGCTGGTCACCTTGGCGTAGGCGTTGACCAGGATGTAGTACGTGCCTGCGGCCGGCGAGGTGAAGGTGATGGTCTCGGTGTTGGTGCTGCCATCCGACTTCTTGGTGTAGGAAGTCGTGGTCGGCGCCGAGCCCATCTTGGCGTAGATGTCGCCGTCACCCGTGCCGCCCGACAGCTTGATCGTCAGGCTGGCCTTGCCGGCCGGCACTGCGATGCTGTAGAGCTTGGATGCGCCGGTGGCCAGGCTGATGCCGGTCACGGCCACGCCGTTGGTCAGCGGCGTCGCGGTGGTGCCGCCCGAGCAGCTCACGCCGACCTTGCTGAAGGCAGCGGTCACGTCAGCGGTGGCGTAGCCGCGGCTGGTGGCCGCCTTTTCAACGCCGCAGGCGCCGGCGTTGAAAGTGCTGTTGGCCGTCCAGTACAGGCGGTTGGCGTCGGCGAAGACTTCGAAGGCCTTGCGGGTGTTCCAGCCGGCGGTCGTGGCCAGGTTGTAGAAGGCCTTGTTGTAGACGCCGGAGCTGTAGTGCACGTCCAGGCTGCTGGTGTAGTTGGCAGCGTTGTCGATGGAACGACCGTCCCGGGTCGGGTTGTCCATGTAACGCAGGGCGCCGGACCCCTTGAAGATTTCGTAGCCCACCATCCAGTCATTGCTGCCCTTGGCGTAGTACTCGGCAGCTTCGCCGGCCATGTCGGAGAAGGCTTCGTTCATGCCGCCGGACATGCCGGAGTAGACCAGACCCGAATTCTGCTCGGTGAAGCCGTGGCTGACTTCGTGCGAGGCAACGTCCAGGGAGACCAGCGGGTAGAAGGTCGAGGCGCCGTCACCGAAGTGCATGGCCGTGCCGTCCCAGAAGGCGTTCTCGTAGCTGGTGCCGTAGTGCACGCGCATCAGCAGCTTCTGGCTGATGGGACGCACGCCCAGCCACTCGGTGTACATGTTGAAGATGATGTTGCCGAAGTAGTGGGCATCATTCATCGGCGAGTAGGCGCCGTTGATGGTCTTCACCGTGTTGCGGGGGCAGGTGAAGCTGAACGGAGTGGAACCGGAGGTGCCGCCATTCAGGTTGACCGTGGCCACGTTGGGGCTGTCCAGCGCGCAGGTGGAGCCGCTTTGGGTCACGTTCAGATAGCCATGGCCGGCGGTGGTGCCGTACTCGTACTGGCCGGTCTTCTGGTTGCCGCCGGGGCCGGTGCCGTTGGCGTGGGCCAGGCTGTCCCAGGTCTGCAGGACTTCGCCGGTGTTGGCGTCGATCAGGTAGTTGGGGCGGCTGGGCGTGCCCAGGGCCAGGCCCTTGACGAAGTGCACGTGGTAGACCAGACGGGCCTTGCCGCTGTCGTCCAGCTTGACGTAGAGCTTGGCTTGCTCGTTGTCGGACTGGCCACCGGCGCGGGCCAGGGCCTTGGCCTGGGCCAGCACGGCGTTCTGGCTCAGGGTCGGGCGGCTGTGGGCCAGGTCATCGGTGATGTTGCGAATGCGCGCGCCGGAGAAGCTGCTGGTGGCCCCGTCGTTGTGCTCGACGATGGCCTCGCCCCAAACGGGCACGCCCTGGAACATCTGCTGGTGACGGGTCACCACACGGCCGCTGCCGTAGGTCTTGCTGGCGACGGGCGCCAGTTCGCCGGCAGCCAGGCCCAGCGCGGCGGCAGCATTGGACTGGCCATTGCTGTTCGTCGTCAGCGCATTGCGGGCGCCATTGCTGACCTGCAGGTCCAGTTCTTCACGATCGGCGGCCATGGCCTGCACGGCCAAGGTGACGGCGGCCAGGGCAAAGGCGCCCTTCAGCGCGGTCTTCATTTGCTTGCTCATCTTGCTCTCTCTTTGTTTGTTGGCGGGGGTGGTCCCCCACTTCATCCAGTCTGGCCTGATCGGGCCGTGGACCGGTCCTCGTCGACATGAACGTCCGGGTGGCGACGCCCAGCCTTGCCGACAAGTCCGGAAGTCGTGCCATCGACCAGGGATGGCTCGCATCCGGGCGCCTGTCGGCGCCCTTGCCTCACATCGACCGCCATACCTCCAACAGCCGTGCCTAGCAGGTGGGAGCGGATGCTAGCCAGCGGCATTTGGCCGCCCACCTGTCAAATCTGACATCCATATTTCCCCCGCTTGCTGCACGGGCTTGGAATCGTCAATCGCACAAACGGGCGAACTGCGGGCAAAGAGTGCGTGAAGCGCCAAAGATCACCGGCTTTGGTGCCGCGCGCAGGGGCATGCCGGTGCAGGCCTATGGGCCAGGGCGGAGGGAGTGAGGCAAGATGCAGGTCTTCTCATCCTTCCGGCCCTGCGCGTCATGCCCGGAGAAGTCGCCCCCCTGTACGACACGGACGATGCACTGCAGCCCTGGTATGCCCACGGCGTCTTGCAAGTGCTTCCGACTGAAACCTCCGCTTGCATCCAGCTGGCCTGGCAGTTGCGGGAGCGAGACAGCCGGCATGCCGGCGAGTGTCTTGCCGTCGCCACGAGGGAAAGCGAGCGGAGCGGGAAAGCCCTGAGCCCGCACGAGCAGGCCTATGCCCGCTTGACCCAGGTCGACCTGCTGCGCCTGAAGGCCGAACTTCGCCAGGCTGCCGATTTGCTGGACAGCGCACCCTTCGACACCGAAGGTGACCTGCTGCTGGCCGCAGACATTGCCGGCATGCGCGCGGCGATCACCGCCAACACCGGTGCCTTTGCCGAGCGGGACCAGGCCCTGGTCCGCGCCTGCGAGCTGTCCCGCGAGGGAGGCGACGGCGACCGCGTCCTTTACTACCAGGCGCTGCTGCTTCGCTACCAGATCATGCGCGGCGACGACCCCGGTGAAGCGGCCCGGATGCCGCCCCCCGGACTGTCGGAGCATGCCCCCTACGCCCGCGCCGCCGCACACCAGCTGATGGCGTCCCGTGCCTTCAAGAGCAGCGACTACGCCGGCGCCATCCGCGAATACGTCCTCTGCCACCAACTGGCCCTCTCTTGCGGACAGCTGCACATGGCCATCATCGCCGCCAGCAATGTCGGCAATGCCTTCACCAGCCTCAACGATCACGAGGCCGCGCTGGAGTGGGTGCAAAGAGGTCTGGACCTTGCGCAACCCACGGCATGGCCCAGCGCGATTGGCAGCTGCCAGCTGCAGGTGGGCGAGGCCTTGCGGCATCTCGGGCGGCTGGATCTGGCCCAGCAGCGTTTCGACGAAGCGCTGAAGTCGCTGGAGCCGCTCAAGGCCTCGCGCAACTATGCCGTGGCCCTGCGCTACCAGGCCGAGCTGGCCCTGGACCAGCAGCAGTACCACCTGGCCTTGGCGCGCCTGGACGCCCTGGCGCAGCGCGTTCTGCGCTCCGAGGCCAAGGACCAGTCCATGGACATCCGGCGCAGCCGCGCGCTGGCGCTGATGCAGCTGGGCCGGCTGGACGAGGCGCAGGAGGCGGCGCAGTCCTGCCTGGACGATGCCTTGCGCGGCCAGATCGGTGATCTGCAGATCGCCTCGCACATGGCCCTGGCCCAGATCGCGAGACAGCGTCACCAGAAGACCGCGCAGCGTGAGCACCTGGAGCGGGCTGTCTGGCATCTCGAGCAGGCGCTGCAGGCGGCGGATGCCATTCAGCACTACACGCCGCCCATCGAGCTGCTGCAGCTGCTGGCCGACACCAACGCCGCCCTGGGCCGCTATGAGCCCGCCTACCTGGCCGCGCAGCAGGCCGCCAAGCTGCGCGAGCGCCTGCATGGACAGGACGTCACCAGCCGCATGCTGGCCATGCAGCTGCGCTACATGACGGAGAGCGAGCGCGCCGAATCGGCGCATCACCGCGCGCTGGCCCGGGCCGAGGCCCAGCGCGCCGAGCTCGCGCAGCAGACCAGCAGCACCCTGGCGCGGCTGGGCGCCATCGGCCAGGAAATCACGACCAAGCTGGACGCCCCTGCGGTCTTCGACGTGCTGGAACGCCATGTCAGCGCCTTGCTGGACGCCCGCAGCTTCGCGGTCTACCTGATCGATGCGGATGGCCTCACCATGAGCTCGGTCTTCGACGTGGAGCATGGCCAGCACCAGCCCCCGCACCGCATCCGGCTCGACGCCGAGGAAAGCAATGCCGCACGGGCCCTGCGCGAGCGGCGCGAACTGCTGGTGGCACTGGCTCCTGACGGCTCGGACCCCAGCCAAGTCCCCGGCACCATGCGCACGTTGAGCGCCCTGTTCGCCCCCTTGACCGTCGGCGATCGCGTGCTGGGCGTGATGACCATCCAGTCGCCGCTGCAGTATGCCTACGGTGAAATGGAGCGGCTGGTCTTCCGCACGCTCAGCGCCTACACCGCCATCGCGCTGGACAATGCGCGCGCCTATGCCGACCTGGGCAACGTCCAGAAGCAGCTGGCGGCCCAGGAAAAGCTGGCGGCGTTGGGCGCCCTGGTGGCGGGCGTCGCGCATGAGCTCAACACGCCCATCGGCAACTCGCTGCTGATGGCCGGCACGCTGCAGACCAAGACCGACGAGATCGAGACCGCCATGAGCGCCAACACGCTGCGGCGCAGCAGTCTGGTCCGCTACCTCGATGAGGCGCGCGAAGCCGCGCAGCTGATCCACCGCGGGCTGCAGACGGCCGCCGGCCTGGTCGCCAGCTTCAAGCAGGTGGCCGTGGACCGCACCAGCGAGCAGCGGCGCGTCTTCGACCTGGCGCAGACGGTGCACGACGTCGTCGCCACCATGATGGGCTCGGTACGCAAGGCCGGGCATCGCGTGGAGATCGACATTCCGCCGGGACTGGAACTCGACGCCTACCCGGGACCGCTGGGCCAGGTGCTCAGCAACCTGATCAACAACGCCTTGCTGCATGCCTTCGAGAACAGCGCGCGCGAGGGCCTGATGAGCATCCGGGCCCGCGCCAGCGACCCTGGCTGGCTGGAGCTGGAGTTTGCCGACGACGGCCAAGGCATCGCGCCCGAACTGCAGCACCGCGTCTTCGAGCCCTTCTTCACCACCAAGCTGGGCCGCGGCGGCACGGGGCTGGGCCTGTCCATCAGCTACAACATCGTCGAGCAGCTCTTTGGCGGGCGCATGCGGGTGCACAGCAGCCCAGGCCGGGGTACACGCTTCATGCTGGACCTGCCCCGGCAGGCCCCGCAGCGCCAGCATGAAGGCGAGGCGTCACTGCACGATTCGGCCGAGGCTGGGCCTACGGGACAATAGCGACCCAGTATCTCGACACAGGAAAGAAGTTCCAGCATGGCCATCCAGTGGTTCCCGGGTCATATGCATGCGACCCGCAAGGCGATCAAGGAACGCATGAAGCAGGGCATCGACGTGGTCATCGAGCTGGTCGATGCCCGCCTGCCCGGCTCCAGTGCCAATCCCTTGCTCGCCTCGCTGACAGGCCGCAAGCCCAGCCTCAAGCTGCTCAACAAGCAGGACCTCGCCGACCCGGCGCGTACCCAGCTCTGGCTGGACCACTACAACGCCCAGCCCGGCACCCGCGCCCTGCCGCTGGACGCCGGCAACAAGGCCCCGGCCAAGGCGCTGGTAGCGGCCTGCCGCGAGCTGGCCCCGCAGCGCGGCGGCATGGACAAGCCCCTGCGCATCCTGATCTGCGGCATTCCCAATGTAGGCAAGTCCACGCTGATCAACACACTGGTGGGCAAGAAGTCCGCCAAGACCGGCGATGAACCAGGCATCACCAAGGTCGAGCAGAAGATCGTGCTGGCGCAGGACGCCTATCTCTTCGACACCCCGGGCATGCTCTGGCCGCGCATCAGCATCCCGCAAAGCGGCTACAACCTGGCGGCCAGTGGCGCCGTCGGCCGCAACGCCCTCGACGAAGAAGAGGTGGCGCTGGAGCTGCTGGACTACCTGCGCATCCATTACGCGCCGCTGCTGCAGGCCCGCTACAAGCTGGACGGCGCCATCGCGGAACTCAAGGGCGATCAGCTGCTGGAGGCCATCGGCCGCAAGCGCGGCGCCATGCTGGGCGGCGGACGCGTGAACCTGCAGAAGGCGGCCGAGATCCTGATGTATGAATTCCGCCAGGGCGTGCTGGGCCGCATCAGCCTGGAAACGCCGGAGGAGTTCAAGGCCTGGGCCGATGCCGCGGCCATCGCTGACGCCGAACGCGAGCGCCTGGCACAGGAAAAGCGCGAGCAACGCAAGGGGCGCTCCAGCCGCGACAGCTGGGACGCCGTCGAGGAATGAACAACACGCGCCGCTCACTCTGCCTGGCCGGCCTGGGCATGGCGCTGCAGATGCCTGGCGCCACCGCGCAGGACGAGCGCCCGCTGCTGCTGCTGTACCGGGACAAGCCGCCTTACTCGTACACCGAGGACAGGCTGCCCAAGGGCCTGCTGATCGAGCAGTCCCGCGCCGTCTTCGCTGCGGCCGGCCTCGCGATCCACATGGAGGAGGCGCCGCTCAAGCGCATCCAGCTGGAACTGCAGGCCAACGAACGCCCGGTGTGCTCGCCCGGCTGGTACAAGCTGCCCGAGCGCGAGCTGTACGCCCGATTCAGCCTGCCGATGTCACAGGACCTGCCGCACCTGGTGCTGGCCGGGCCGCGCTCGGCCGAAGCCGTGCGCGCCCATCGCAGCCTCGCCAGCCTCCTGGCCGACAGCCGGCTGCGCATGGCGGTGGTCGACGGCATCTCCTATGGCAGCGAACTCGATGGCTACATCAAGCAGCAGGCCCCCGCGCCCCTGCGCGCCACGGTGACCCCCGTGCAGCTGACGCGCATGCTGGCCGCCGGCCGCGCGGACTACATGTTCATGGACCGCGAAGACTACCTGTGGCTGGCCCGCCAGGGCGAGGTGAGCAAGCTGCTCAGCCCACTCAGCTTCCCCGACATGCCGGCCGGTCTACAGCGCCACATGATGTGCAGCAGGAAGACGCCGGAAGGCGTGCTGCAGGCCATTGACGCAGCGATCCGATCCCTGGGCATGCCCAAGCCGGCCTCGCCCTGAACCGTCCTGCCTCGGCCGCTGGCGCAGCCATGCGACGGACCATGAAAAAGGCCGCGCCCCCTGCGGGTGACGCGGCCTTGCGTGCCTGAGGCGGCCGGCCCAGCGGCCGGCCTGTGCGATCAGAACTCGTAGCGGGCGGTCAGGTTCATGCCCCACTGAGCCAGACGGGTGCGCCCTGCGGCGTCCGTCGGTGCGACCAGCGGGTCCGGCGTGGACACGGCGTAGACCATCTTGCCGTCCGGCGTGATGCCGGCGAAGTTCACGAAGCTGCGGGTCGACGGGAATGCTGCCTCGGAGATCTGGCCCCAGCGGCGATTCAGCAGGTTGCCGACATTCATGATGTCCAGCGTGATCACGCCCTTGCCGCCACGGGTGAAGCCGCGCACTTCCTGAGACAGACGCAGGTCGAAGTTGTTGACCCAGGGCGCAAAGGCGGAGTTGCGTGCCACGACGCCGCCCTTGGCATTGCGCAGGGCCTTGTCGCCATTGACCACGTCCCAGAAGGCCGCTTCGGCCGCAGCGCCGGAGGCCGCCACGGTCTGGCCCGGCAGGCGGAACAGCACCTCGCCCGAGCCCGGAGCCTTGGGGATGTACATCAGGTCATTGCGGGCACGGCCATCGCCGTTCATGTCGTTGCGGTAGACCCAGCTGTAGGGCTTGCCGGCGCGACCTTCGTAGAACACGCCCAGCGTGGTCTTGTAGTTGTCGACAAAGGCCTTGCTGAAGTTGACCGCGGCGCTGATGCGGTCGCGGATCAGGTACTGCGAGTTGGCCGCGACGTTCTCATTGGGATTGAAGTTCGCCCGGTTGTTCCAGCTGGAACTGGACACCGAGGAGGCCAGCGGGCTGACTTCCGTCGCTGCCGTGCGGGTGTAGGCCAGCGACCAGCGCAGATTGCTGTTCACGCGCTGCGAGAGCTGCAAGGTCAGCGTGTCGCCGTCGCCCTTGTTGGTGGAGGCGGCGAGCAGCACGTTGTTGTAGGCCGCGTTGGACAGGGCCTTCGAGCGCAGGCCGCAGCTCGCGTTGAAGGCGTCGGTGCCCGCGCCCCAGCAAGCCTCGCTGCGGCCGGCGGCGTTGTAGTACATCTCGCGGCCGTCCGGTGCATAAGCCGTCACGGTGCCCAGGTTCAGGTGCTGGTAGTACAGACCTTGCTTGACCTTGGTGTGCATCCACTCGACGCCGGCCTCCAGGCCAAACCAGGGCAGCTGACCGTCCCAAGCCAGGTTCATCTTCCAGACGGAGGGCTGCGAGAGCCCCTGCTCGACGAAGTCGACGTTGGCCTGCGGCGATCCGGTCAGCGCCGGCTGGTGGTCACCGTCCGGGTTGAAGCGCAAGCCGGCGGGACAGGGATTGGTCGTGCCACCGCAGTTGTAGACGGCGGTGGCGCCGACGTTCTGGTAGGGATTGGTCAGCCACACATTGGCCGCGGCGCCCTGGAACAGGCCGACGCCGCCGCGGATCTGCGACTTGCGCTGGTCCACCGCATCCAGCTGGTAGTTGAAGCCCAGGCGAGGCTGGACCAGCTTCTGGCCATCGACGTTGGTCGTGTTGTCCATGCCGAAGCCGCCCGTCTGGCGGGTGTTGGTCGCGGCATTGCCCGCCACGAGCGGCTTGGCGGCATCGGTGTTGGCCACCGGATGGTCATCGGTCTTCACCGTGTCCACACGGACGCCGGCGGTGATGTTCAGCTTCTTGTTGACCTTCCAGGTGTCCTGCAGGAAGAAGCCGATATTGGTCAGCGTCCAGTTGGCCACCGAGTCCTCCAACTGCTTGCCGGGGAAGGGCAGTTGGACCGAGTAGGAGGTCGGAATGCCGTTCTTCAGCATGGTCACGGGATCAGTGGCCGTGCCCGGTGCGCCGCTGCCCGAGAAGGTGTAGTTGCCGCGGGTGTCCTGCAAGAAGACGTTGTGGATCTCATTGCGCGACAGGTCCGCACCACCCTTGATTTCATGGTCGCCCACGAACAGGTTGCCGGCGAAATAGCCGTCCAGGGTCTTGGTCTTCAGGTTGTTGGTGTGGCGGCTGCGTTCGGTGCCCAGGTTCAGCGTGCGGCTGCCGCCGTTGGTCCAGGTCATGCTGATCTGCGGCAGGTTGGTGTCGCTCAGCGTCGCCTTCTCGTAGTCGCGGTTCGAGATCTTCAGCTCGGTCGAGAAGTCTTCCGTCCAGTCACTGAACAGCTGGGCCACCACGGTCTCGATGGTCTTGCGCTCGCGGTACCAGTACGAGCTCAGGGACAGCTGGGTGGTGCCAAAGCCCGGCAGCGTCGGTTCGTTCTGCTCGGTCTTGGTGTAGCGCACGTTGGCACGGTGCTTCTCGCTGATGTTCCAGTCCAGCTTGAGCAGGACGTCCTTGACGCTCAGCTCGATGCCGCTGACGTTGGTCAGGCTGCCGGCGTCCACCTTGTAGACGTCCTGCATGATTTTCTGCACATCGGCGATCTGCGCCTGGGTGATGTTCACCGCGGTCGCGTTCGTCGAACCAGCCGGGCCATAGGCAGGTGTAGGAATGGTGTTGTGCTGCTCTTCGTAGGCCGTGAAGAAGAACAGCTTGTCCTTGATGATGGGGCCACCCAGGGTGAAGCCGTAGAGCCGTTCCTTGAAGGGGGTCAGGCGGGTGAAGGTGTCGGTCGGCGGACGGTTCCAGCGGCGGCCGGTCAGGTCCTGGTCGCGATAGGCATAGGTGGCCGTGCCCTTGAAGGTGTTGGTGCCGGACTTGGTCACCGCGTTCACGTTGGCGCCGGTGTAGCCCTTCTGGGTCACGTCATAGTTGGACAGATTGATCTGCACCGAGTCGATGGCATCCATCGACACTGGCTGCTTCATCGTCGGCAGGTTGTTGGCTTCCAGGCCGAAGGTGTCGCTGATGGACACGCCGTCGATGGTGATGGAGTTGTAGCGGTTGTTCTGGCCGGCCGCCGAGATCTCGCCGTTCTCCTTGTTGGTCTGGGCGATGCGGGGATCCAGGCGCGCATAGTCCTGCAGATTGCGCTGCATGGAGAACTGGGTGGCCAGATCCTGACCGGTCAGGTTGGTCCCCGAGCCCATGGTGGCCGAGTTGATCTTGGTGCTGGAGCCGGTAACCGTCACCTGAGCCAGCTGGTTCTGCGCCTGGCCGACGGTCAGGTCAATCGTCGTGGTCTCGGCCAGGGTCAGGAACACACCCTGGCGCTGATTGCTGTCGCTGCCCTTGGTCACGGTGATGACATAGGGGCCGCCGACGCGCAGCCCGCGTGCCGAATAGCGGCCCTCGCTGTCCGTGACCAGCGTGTTCGTCGAGCCGGACTCGCTGTGCACGATGAGCACCGTGGCGCCGGCCACAGGCTTGCCTTCAGGCGACAGCACGCGGCCGCCCACCGCCGCCGTCGTGTTCTGGGCCAGGGCCGGGGCTGCTGCCACGATGGCCACCGCGACGCTCAGCGCCGTGCGGGAAAAGCGAGACCAATGCAAGTCGTTCATGCCGACAACTCCTCAACGAAGAATGAAAAAAACGGACCACCTGCCCACACCCACCAGGCCGGACAAGTCAAGTGCGCACAACCGAAAACCACCAAGCGCAAACGTTTTACTTCACAAACCACCAGGAAGCCAAACGTTTTCGCTCACGGGACTCAGCACAGGAAAAACACATGCGGGAGCCACTCCAACAGCAGTAGCAGGCCGGCCTCGGGACGGGCCGCCTGCGCCCAAACCAGCAATCTGGAGCGCCTGCGACGACTGCCGCCTTGGCGGCGCAGCATCGCCTGGCGTTCATCAGCCACCGGGTGGCAGTGTGCCGCCGTCATGTGCCAGTTAAATGACAAGGACCGAACGGAACATTCCACGCTGATGAACAGGGCCGAATTTTGGCAGCAGGACCCGCCAGCCCCCCTAGTAGAAGCCCCCAAAAGATCGCGAGTGTCACAAAGTGTGGCGACGACGCCGCATCTGCCCGCCGACACGGTGCGCAGCCTCGGACAAACCCTCCCCTTGAGCCCCAGGCCCGGCGGCCAGGGCCTGGCCGGCCCTTGCAAGGGGGCCGCGCGTCCCCATCTGCAGAAGTCCACGCCATTGCCGCCGAAACCGCCATGCCGCTGCTGCTCTTGGGCCTACTGGGCCTGCTCGCCCTGAGCCTGCTCTTGCTTCCACCCTGGTGGCGGCGCCGGCGGCGCGACCAGGTGATGCAGACGCCGTTTCCTGCGGCCTGGCGCAGCCTGCTGCGCCGCGAATGGCCCTTGTACCGCCGACTGACGCCGCCTCAGCAGCACCGGCTGCAGCGCCTGATCCAGGTGTTTCTGGCCGAGAAGCCCTTTATCGGCTGCGCAGGTTTGAAGGTCAGCACCGCCATGAAGGTGCTGGTGGCGGCGCAGGCCTGCCTGCCGCTGCTGGGCCATGCGCGCGGCGTTTATCCGCAGCTGAGCCAGGTCCTGCTCTACCCTGCCGCGTTCGCGGTGCAGCGGGTGCATGATCTGGGGGCCGGCGTGCAGATGGAGCAGCGCCGCTGGCTCAGCGGCGAATCCTGGCAGCAAGGGCAGGTGATCCTGTCCTGGCAGGACGTGCTGGCGGGCGCTCGCGATCCCGAGGACGGCCGCAATGTGGTGATCCACGAATTCGCCCACCAATTGGATCAGGCCAAGGGCCGTGCCAACGGAGCGCCGCTGCTGGGCAGCAGGGAGGCGCACGCGCACTGGGCGGAGGTCATGCAGCAGGAGTACCAGGCCCTGCAACAGGCGCTGGCGCAGGGCCTGCCCACCCTGCTGGATCCTTATGCGGCGACCGACGAAGCCGAGTTCTTCGCCGTGGCCAGTGAGAGTTTCTTCGAACAGGGCGAGCAAATGGCCCGGCTGCATCCGCGCCTGTATGCGCTGCTGGCGGACTACTACGGGCTGCAGCCCCGTCACTGGCAGGCGGGCGCGCTGACTTAGGGCCTGGCGCCGTCAGAATCCCAGTGACGCCAGCAGGTCGTCCACATCGCCCTGCTTGAGGGCCTTGTCCGGCGTCTGCACCCCCGCGAGCGCGGCGCCTGATCCGATGGCACCGGCCTCCTCGGCCACCACCGGCGGCTCGGAGCTGGCCAGCAGCTGCTGCAGCGGGTTCTCCACACGGACCAGCATGCCGATGACCTTGTTGATCACCTGGCCCGACAAGTCCTGATAGCCCTGAGCCAGCATCAACTCGGTATGCAGGAGCTGCGACCGCTCGGCAAACCCGCCGGCCTGGCGCGCATAGGCGGCGCACAGGCGCATCATGGCCCGAGCGCGCACCACGCTCATGTCCTCCGACGAGGCCAGCCGCTCCAGCGCCTCGGCCAGCTCCTGGCCCTTGCTGCCCACCTCGCCCGCATCGTCCTGGGCTTTTTCGACCAGGGTCAGCACCGTGGTGGCGGCTTGCTCGGTCATCTGCTGCACATAACGCAGACGCTCGCAAGCATCCGGCAGCTCCTCGACGACCTTGTGCAGCACCCGCAACGCTTCTGCACTCAACTCGCTGTGCAGGGACTGATCCACGCTGGATGCCGGTCGGCGCTGTTCTGTCGATGTGGTCATGTGGACGCTTGCCCCCTGGGTGGCAGGGCAAGCCCGGATGCCTGCCGCGTCCGACGATCGTAGCCCGAGGCCAAGGCAAACCCTGCCCATGAAACAGGGCAAGTGCACGACAAATCACACACCTGGCCCTTGCGTCGCAGGTGATACTGCGAGCACACCGCCCTGTGCGGGCCAGAAGTCGTCATGAAGCCATCCCCTACCGCCCCCGAGCGCCACCCGCCCGACGCCGGGGCCCTGGATCACGCCCTGAGCGAGCTGCTGGGCCTGGCCCTGGCGCTGGTGGATGAACAGGGCCGCATCAGCCAGGCCAACGCCGGCTTTGGCGCCCTGACTGGCCTGCAACCCAGCCAGCTGCGCGGTTGCCCCGTCAGCAATCTGAGCTCGCTGCCTCAAGGCCTGCTGGACCAGGTCGCCCGCGCTGCCGGCCAGCCCGACCCGCTGTGGCAGGACGAGCTGCGTTGCCCGACGCCCGAAGGCGAGCACCTCTATCTGTGGCAGATCCAGCGTCTGCACAGCGCCGGCCCCGCCAGACGCCAACTGGTGCTGTGCGGCACCGACCTCGGCCCGGACGCCGGCGTCAGCACCGGCGGCGAGAGCCAGGAACTGCAGAACGAGGTGCTGCACACCCTGGTCTACGAGGATGAGCTCACCGGCCTGATGAGCCGCTACGCCCTGCGCGAGCGCTTGCTGAGCCTGATCGAGCGCGGTGAGGAATTCGGCCTGCTGGCCATCAAGCCGCGGGACTTCAGCCTGCTGCGGGACAACTTCGGGCCCGACGGCGCCGACGAGGTGCTGGTCGCCGTGGCCAGCGCGCTCAAGACGCTGCTGCCTGCGCCAGCCGTGGTGGCGCGCTCCCTGGGCGTCGAGTTCGTGGTGCTGATGCCAGGGCCCGGCGGCATTGAGGACATGCAGCGCCTGGGCCGCATGGTGCTGCAGCGCTTCGCGCAACCCCTGGGCCTCAAGCGCACCGAGCTGGTGGTGCCGGTCAGCATTGGCATCGCCTGCCATCCCTTGCATGGCGGCGAGCTGGAGGAGTTGCTGCGCAACGCCGACACCGCCCTGCACAGCGCCCAGGAAGAGGGGGGCCGGACGCAGCGCGTTTACGACCCTCGCATGCAGCAGCGCGCCCGCGAGCGTCTGTGGCTGGACCACCATCTGCGCAAGGCGCTGGAGCTGCAGCAGCTGGAGCTGCACTACCAGCCCAAGCTGGACCTGCGCACCGGCCAATGCCTGGGCGTGGAGGCGCTGCTGCGCTGGCGGCATCCCAAGCGCGGGCTGATCCGCCCCGACCTCTTCATCGCCCGCGCCGAGGACAACGGGCAGATCGCCGCCATCGGCCGCTGGGTCATCGTCAGCGCGGCCTCGCAGGCGGCTCAATGGCGGGCGCAGGGACTGCCCACGCGGATCGCCGTCAACATCAGTGCCCGGCAGTTCCAGGACGCCGACCTGCTGCGCTGGCTCTCCGAATGCCAGCGCGCCGCGCAGGGCCTGCTGGATGTGGAGCTGACCGAAAGCAGCGTCATCGGCGACCCGCAGCGCACGGCGGCCTTCATGCAGGAATGCCGCACACTGGGCTTCAAGGTCTTTCTGGACGACTTCGGCACCGGCTTTTCATCGCTGGCCATGCTGGCCCGACTGCCCATCGACGTGATCAAGCTGGACCGATCCTTCCTCAAGTCCGGCCCAGAGCAGGAGCGCAGCGAGGCGCTGATGAAATCCGTGGTCAGCGTGGCCCGCGAGCTGAAACTCAGCATCGTGGCCGAAGGCGTGGAGACCATCGCGCAGGAGGCCTTCCTGCGCGACATCGGCGTGCAGGCCGCGCAGGGATGGCTCTACGCGGTCGCCATGCCAGCCGCCGACTACCCCGGCTGGCTGCAGGTGCGACAGCGGCGCTGATCGCCGCCCGGCTCAACCCCAGAGGTCCAGCGGCGGCTCGTGCGCCAGGGCTTTGAGCAGGTCGCTTCGGGAGACAAAGCCCTGCACCAGCCCGCCCTCGTCCACCACCGGCAGGCCCGGCAGGCGCAGGTCCAGCAGCAGCCGCGCCAGCTGGCGCAGCGGCGTCTGCGGGCTGGCACAGGGCACGGGCGACAGCATGTGGCGCTGCACGGTCTCCGCCAGCAGGTGCTGCCAATGCCAGGGATTGGGCAGGTCCTCCGACCCCAGCAAGGAAGGCGGCAGGAGCTCGCCCCGCAAGAGCAGGCCGATCGGGCGCCCGTCCGCGGACAGCACCGGCGCCTGGCTCAGGCCGCGCTGCTGCAAGGCTTGCCAGGCCGCATCGACCGTCATGTCCGGCCCCAGGCAAAAGGCCGGGCTGCTCATCACCGCCCGCACCCGGGCCAAGGGATGTTCGCGGTTCGGCGCCTCCTCATACCGGGCCAGGGCCTGCCGGACCCCAGCCGGCAGCGCATCGCCTGGCGCGTGCCCCCCGGACTGCAGGCCTTCCAGGCGCGGCCCTGCCACCTCCGCACCGCGACCCACGGCTGCAGCCGCGCGCACGCGCGCCAGGGCCTGCACCGCTTCGTTGCGGGCCAACTGCTCGACATCCCCGCTGACGACCCGCCCCGTCAGACCATAGACCGTGAACATGAAGCGCCTCCCGATTCCGCCGGCCTGCCGCCGCGCCAGCCCATCATTCTCCCGGCGGGCCGGACGAGGCGGAAGCCCCTGGGTCCCGCCAGAGGCAAGACCTGACCCCTGCGCATACAGCCTGGGCACATAGGACCCCGGCGAGGGTGGCCCCGGCAGGCGTGCCAGGGCGCTTGCAACCCGGCGTTTGCGCCGCCGACTCAAGGCACAGGCAAGGCCGTCTCGTACTTCACCTCGCGCAGCACCACATTGCTGCGCACGCTGGCCACGCCCGGCACCTTGAAGACCTTGCTCTGCAGAAACTGGTCGTAGGCCTTCATGTCGGCCACGACGACCTTGATCACGTAGTCGGCCTCGCCGGTGATGCCATGGCACTCAATGATCTCGCGGCTGGTCTGCACCAGTTGCTCGAACTGCTCCACCGCACCTTCGCTGTGCCGCACCAGGCTGACGTTGGCCAGCACGCAGATCGACAGGCCCAGTTTCTCGCGGTCCACCAGCGCCACGTGGCGGCGTATCACCCCGCTGTCCTCCAGCTCCTTGACCCGCCGCCACACCGGCGTTGCCGACAGGCCCACGCGCTCGGCCAGGGCCTGCGTGGAAAGCCGCGCATCCGCCTGCAGCGCCTCCAGGATCTGCCGCGTGGCGCGATCAAAACGTTCTGACTCCATTTAAAGCCTCCTTGAGATAAATTCTCTCATTCCATCGCTTGACAGGGGGAATTGAAGAAACAAACACTGAACAGCCTAGCCAAGAATCTCGCGCAGTTTTCCCCAAAAAGAACCTGCGCCAGGAGACCGTCCATGTCCGATGCCACCACTCACGCCATGAGCCCTGTCGTGAGCCCTGCCGAGCCCGCAGGGCCTGCACTGAGGCCTTACAAGCTCTCGGACAACCTCAGCGCCACCAGCGGCCAGGTCTTCCTGACCGGCACCCAGGCCCTGGTGCGTCTGCTGCTGGCACAGAAGGCGCTGGACGAGCGCAACGGCCTGAAGACCGCCGGCTTCGTCTCCGGCTATCGCGGCTCGCCGCTGGGCATGGTCGACCAGCAGCTCTGGAAGGCCAAGAAGTTCCTCGACGCCGCGCAGATCAATTTCCTGCCCGCCATCAACGAAGACCTGGCCGCCACCGCCTGCCTGGGCGTGCAGCGTGTGGCGCTGGACCCCAAGCGCACCGTCGACGGCGTCTTCGCCATGTGGTACGGCAAAGGCCCCGGCGTGGACCGCTCGGGCGACGCGCTGAAGCACGGCAACGTCTACGGCAGTTCCACCCAGGGCGGCGTGCTGGTGGTGTGCGGGGACGACCACGGTTGCGTGTCCTCCTCCACCCCGCACCAGAGCGATCTCGCCCTGCAGGCCTGGAGCATGCCCATCGTGCATCCGGCCAACGTGGCGGAGTACCTGGAGTTTGGCCTTTACGGCTGGGCGCTGTCGCGCTTCTCCGGCGCCTGGGTGGGCTTCAAGGCCATCTCCGAGGTGGTCGAGTCCGGCATGACCGTGGACCTGGACCGCGTGCCCCTGGACTTCGAGCATCCGGTCGATTACGTCGCCCCGACGAACCTGCACATCCGCCAGGTCGACCTGCCCTCCCTGGACCTCGAATCGCGCCTGGCCCACAAGCTGGATGCCGTGCTGGCCTTTGCCAAGCTGAACTCCATCGACAAGCACATCGTCGTGAGCCCGCGCGCCACGCTGGGCATCGTGACCGTCGGCAAGGCGCACTACGACTTCATGGAGGTGCTGCGCCGCCTGGACCTGGACCCCAACGCCCTGGCCGCGGCCGGCGTGCGCGTCTACAAGGTCGGCCTCGTGTTCCCGCTGGAGCCCACGCGCATGCGCGAGTTCGCGCAAGGCCTCACCGACATGCTGGTGATCGAGGAGAAGGCGCCGGTGGTCGAGCGTCAAATCAAGGAGCTGCTCTTTCACCTGCCCGACGCGCAGCGACCGCGCGTGGTGGGCAAGACCGATGAGCACGGCGCCGCCGTACTGTCGGCCCTTGGCGAGCTGCGCCCCTCGCGCATCATGGCCACGGTGGCCGATTGGCTGGCCCGGCTCAACCCGGCTCTGGACCGTCGCCATCTGGTGGTGGACTTCCTCACGCCATGTCTGCTTTCCAACGAGGCGGACGGCGTGCGCCGCCAGCCCTACTTCTGCTCCGGCTGCCCGCACAACACCTCGACCAAACTGCCCGAGGGCTCGCGCGCGCTGGCGGGCATCGGCTGCCACTTCATGGCCAGCTGGATGGAGCGCGGCACTTCCGGGCTCATCCAGATGGGTGCCGAAGGCGTGGACTGGGCCGCGCACAGCCGCTTCACGACTGAGAAGCACGTGTTCCAGAACCTGGGCGACGGCACCTACTACCACTCCGGCTACCTTGCCATCCGCCAGGCCATCGCGGCGCGGGCCAACATCACCTACAAGATCCTCTACAACGACGCCGTCGCCATGACGGGCGGCCAGCCGGTGGACGGCTCGACCAGCGTGCCCCAGATCGCGCGTCAGGTCGAGGCCGAAGGCGTGAAGCGCCTGGCCGTGGTGTCCGACGAACCTGAGAAGTACCAGGGCCACGAGGGCCAGTTTCCGCCCAAGACCACCTTCCATCACCGCTCCGAACTCGATGCCGTGCAGCGCGAGCTGCGCGAGATCGAAGGCGTGACGGTGCTGATCTACGACCAGACCTGCGCCGCCGAGAAGCGCCGCCGCCGCAAGAAGGGCGAGTTCTACGACCCGCCCAAGCGCGTCTTCATCAACGAAGCCGTCTGCGAGGGCTGTGGCGACTGCGGGCAGGCCAGCAACTGCCTCTCCGTCGTGCCGGTGGAGACTGACTGGGGCCGCAAGCGCGCCATCGAGCAGAGCAGCTGCAACAAGGACTTCTCCTGCATCAACGGCTTCTGCCCGAGCTTCGTCTCGGTGCACGGTGCGCAGCTGAAGAAGAAGGTGGGCTCGGGCTTCACCGCCGCCGACCTGGCCCGCGAGATCGCCGCCATCCAGCCGCCCGCCGCCTGGCAGTGGACCGGTCCCTTCGACATGCTGGTCACCGGCGTCGGTGGCACGGGCGTTGTGACCGTGGGGGCGCTGGTCTCGATGGCGGCCCACCTGGAAGGCAAGCAGGCCTCGGTGCTGGACTTCATGGGCTTTGCGCAGAAGGGCGGCTCGGTGCTGTCCTTCGTGCGCGTGGCGCCGACGCAGGACCTGCTCAACCAGGTCCGCATCGACACCCAGCAGGCCGACGTGCTGCTGGCCTGCGACATGGTGGTCGGCGCCTCGCCCGACGCGCTGGGCACCGTCAAGCCCGGCCGCACCGTGATCCTGGCCAACACGCACGAGCTGCCGACCGCGGCCTTCGTGCGCAACCCGGATGCCAGCCTGCAGGGCCAGGGCCTGCTCGCCAAGATGCAGCATGCCGTGGGGGGATCGGACGAACTGCTGGACACGATCGACGCCCAGGCCATCGCCCAGACCCTGATGGGCGACACCATGCCCAGCAACATCATCATGCTGGGCGCCTGCTGGCAGCGTGGCCTCGTCCCGGTGAGCTTCGCGGCGCTGATGCGCGCCATCGAGCTCAACGGCGTGGCCGTGGACGGCAACAAGACCGCCTTCGCGCTGGGCCGCCTGGCCATCGCCGCGCCCGAGGCTCTGCGCCGCCTGGCCGGCAAGCCGGAGGGCACGACGGTGCAAATGTTGCTGGGCCAGGACAAGCTGGATGGCGAGGACGGCCTGATCAGCCGCCGCATCCGCTTCCTCACCGACTACCAGGACGCCGCCTACGCGCAGCGCTACCTCACCCTGGTGCAGGAGATCCGCCTCGCGGAAAGCCGCCTGGGCGAGCTGGGCCAGGGCGAGCGGCTCACCAAGGCCGTGGCGCGCTACCTCGCCAAGCTGATGGCCATCAAGGACGAGTACGAGGTTGCCCGTCTCTACACCGACGGCCGCTTTGAGCAGGCATTGAAGGAGCAGTTCCAGTCCTTCGATCGCCTGTCTTTCCACATGGCGCCGCCGCTGCTGTCCAAGCCTGGCGCCGATGGCCGCGCGAAGAAGGTCGAGCTGGGCAGCTGGACCTTCTCGGCGCTCAAGCTGCTGGCCCGCTTCAAGGGCCTGCGCGGCGGCTGGCTGGACATCTTCGGCAAGACCGAGGAACGCCGCATGGAACGCCAGCTGCTGGCCGACTACGAGCAGCTGCTGCGCCGCGAGATCCTGCCCCTGCTGCAGCCCGGCCTGGAGAAGCCCCGCTACGAGCTGATGCTGGCTCTGACCCGCCTGCCGGAAAAGATCCGCGGCTACGGCCATGTGAAGCTGGCCAATGTGGTGACCGCACGGGCCCAGTGGAAAGACCTGCTGGACCGGCTGCAGGGCAAGGTGCAGGACGCCGGCCCGGTGGCCAGCGCGGCGCCGATCCGGATCAAGGGCGTGGCGGAGTTGTGATCCGGCGCGTGCCGCGGCAATCGCCCTCTCAGGCGGGCAGGCTCATTCCCTGAGCCTGCCGCCGCAGAGGGGGGCGACAGGCCCCCCCCTGGAAGAACTGCCAATAGGGTTGGGCCCGAGCTCTGCTGGCAAACCCCGAGTTCATCGGCCTTTTCGCCCACCACACTCCTCGTCGCGCGTGCAGAAGTTGTGCGGCATGCGCACCCATAACAAGCCGGGTCGCAAGGCCCGAACCTTCCATTCATCTGTACGAGGCAGAGATGCACACGAAACTTCTGAAGTCCCCCATCGCTCGCACCCTGGGCGTCGCGGCCGCGCTGGTCCTGGGAACGCTGGGCGCCCAGGCCGCCGTGGTCAACTACACCTACATCCAGAACTCGGCCACCGAGATCCGCGGTCAGCTGGGCGGCTACGCTCGCCCCACCGTGTACGTGGACCGCAATGCCTGCGGTGAAGGCATCCCCGGCAATGCCGTGGCCTGCAGCCCCTACACCATCAGCGTGGGTCAGGGCTTCCTGCAAGGCCAGGAGAACAGCTACGGCAACTACGTGGCCAAGTTCATCATTGCTCACGAGTGGGGCCACACCATCCAGTTCACCCGCGGCATCAACAAGCGCGCGCCTATGATGGAGCTGCAGGCCGACTGCGTGGCCGGCACCTTCGCCAAGTACGCCGAGACCTCTCTGCGCTACCCTGCCTTCATCGAGTCCGCCGTGCGCTCGGCCCGCGCCGCCGCTGACTACTCCACCCACGGCACGCCCGCCCAGCGCGACTACTACTCGCGCTATGGCTACGCTAACGGCATCGGCCGCTGCCTGAGCCTGTAAGGAGTGCTTTCATGAGCCCCAAGCATTTGAGCCTGCTCGCCTGCGCGGCCGTGGGACTCACGCTGGCCAGCTGGCACTGGTTGGACGAGCGCGAAGCCGCGCGTGCCGAAGCGGCGCAAGCCCGAGCCAAGGCCCAGGCGGCTCAGCGCGATGCGGGGCTCAGCACCGGCCTGGCCGATCTGTTCCGTCCCATGCCGGCCAGCGGCGCACAGGCCGCCGGCACGGACAGCTCAGGCCAGCAGGTCTGGCTGGCTGCCGGGCAAGGCGGCACACCGGGCGCCCTGCCCGGCATGCCGCCGCCGGACATCCAGCCCGAAACCCCGCAGCAGCGCGCCGAAGCCGAAGCCTTGCGCAAGCTGGGCTATCACATCGACCAGCGCTACTACCTCATGGGGCTGGCCGAGCTGCGCCAGGCCGCTTCTGGCGGCGACATCCAGGCCCTGACGCACCTGGCCGAACGCTATCTCTTCGCACTGGACGGCAAGCCGCAGGAGCCCGAGCACGAGCCCGGCTATCCCTACCGTGAAGCCGCCCGCGAAGCACTGCGCCAGGCCTATGTGCGCGGCAATCTGCATGCGGCTGCCATCATCTCGGAGTCCTACTTGCTCGAGAAGCGCCCGCTGGACGCCGCCGCCTGGAACCTGGTCGCCCGCCGCGCCGGCGACACGCTGAGCGCGGACTGGTTCCTTGGCACCAAGGACTACCAGCAGCTGAACGAGGCCCAGCGCAGCGAGGCCGGCCGCATGGCGGAGAGCCTCTGGGCTGAGCTGGAAGCGAGACGGCAGGCCAAGGGTTGAGGCAGACGCCCCAGCGCACAACGGCAGCCTACGCGGCTGCCGTTTCTTCTTCGCGCGCGGCCGGGTTGATCAGAGCCGCGTGAAGGGCCCGCTGGACAGCCAGCGTTCGATCTGCGGCTGGCGGTCATTGCCCCAGAAGGGCTCGCCGTCGATGAGGAAGAAGGGAGCCCCGAAGACGCCGGCCGCCACCGCCGCTTCGTTGACCGTGCGCAGGCGCTGCTTCCAGCGTTCGTCATGCCAGGCGGCTTCGGCGGCCTCGGCGTCCAGGCCCAGTTCAAGCAGCAGGGCCTTGAGCTGCACCGCATCGCTGAGCACCACACCACGGGTGAAGTAGGCCCGCAGGCCGGCGCGGGCGAAGTCCACGGCCAGCTGCGGGCTCTGCGTGTCGTGCAGCCACCAGAACACCCGCGCCGCGTTCTGCGTGGGGATGGGAAACGTCTCCGGCTGCCGGTAGGGCAGGCCCGCGAAATGGGCGGAGCGCTCGAAATCACGCAGCGCGTAGTCACGCTTGATGGGATGCGCGACCAGGGGCTTGAGGTCCGCCGCCTGAAAGGTCACACCCAGCAGGATGGCGTGCCACTGCACAGTGCGGCCATGGCGGGCCGCCACCGCATTGACCCACTCGGACGCGATGTAGGAGTAGGGCGAGGAGAAGTCGAAATAGAAATGGATGGGCGGGCGGGCCAACACGGCGCGCCCGGCAAAGGGCGATTCATTCATGCCCCGACCATAGGCGATTTCCACCCCGCATGCAGCCCGGGCTTTCGCTCCCCGGGCGCACTGCGGGCCTGATCCAACCCGCAGGCACCCCTGCGTCGGTCGCTCAGATCAGCGCGCGCCCGATCAGGATCTTCTGGACCTCGGAGGTGCCTTCGTAGATCTGCGTCACGCGCACATCGCGGTAGATGCGCTCGACCGGGAAGTCACTGACATAGCCGTAGCCGCCATGGATCTGGATCGCGGCCGAGCAGACCCGTTCGGCCATCTCGGACGCGAAGAGCTTGGCCATCGCCGCTTCCTTGAGGCAGGGCTGGCCGGCGTCCTTGAGGCTGGCGGCGTGCCAGATCAGCTGGCGTGCGGCCTCGATCTGCGTGGCCATGTCGGCCAGCTTGTGCTGCAGGGCCTGGTGCTCGAAGATGGGCACGCCGAAGGCCACGCGCTCCTTGCTGTACTTCAGCGCCGCCTCGAAGGCCGCGCGTGCCATGCCCACACTCTGGCTGGCGATGCCGATGCGTCCGCCCTCCAGGCCGGACAGCGCGATCTTCAGGCCCTGCCCTTCCTCGCCCAGACGGTAGCGCGCCGGGATGCGGCAGTTCTCGAACAGGATCTGCGCCGTGTCGCTGGCATGCTGGCCCATCTTGTCCTCGATGCGGGCCACCGTGTAGCCCGGTGTCTGGGTGGGCACCAGGAAAGCGCTGATGCCCTTCTTGCCCGCGGCCTTGTCGGTGACGGCCATCACGATGGCCACATCGCCGTTCTTGCCGCTGGTGATGAACTGCTTGACGCCGTTGAGCACGTAGTCATCGCCGTCTCGCACGGCGGTGGTCTTGAGGCCGCCGGCCTCCGAGCCCACATGCGGCTCGGTGAGGCAGAAGGCGCCCAGCATGTCGCCGCGAGCCAGAGGCTTGAGGAACTCCTGCTTCTGCGCCTCGTTGGCAAAGGCCATCAGGATGGAGCAGACCGGGCAGTTGTTGACGCTGACCACGGTGGACGTGGCGCCGTCGCCCGCGCCGATCTCTTCCAGGATGATGGCCAGGGCGAGGTAGTCCAGGCCCGCGCCGTCGTACTCGGTGGGCACGGCCACGCCGTAGCAGCCCAGCGCGGCCAGGCCCTTCAGCTCCTCGGCCGGGAAGTGGTGGCTCTTGTCCCACTCGGCCGCCTTGGGCGCGATCTGGTCTTGCACAAAGGCGCGCACGGCGTCCTGTACGGCACGGTGGTCTTCACTGAGCAGCATGGGGGGTACTCCAGGAACGGTGGGGATCGATGGTGAAGCGCCTCGTGAGCGCTTCACCAGGCCAGGGGCTGGCCGTCGTAGTTGAAGAAAGCGCCATTGTCCGAGGTCTGCAGGCGGTCCAGCAGGGCGCGCATGCCGGCAACGCTGGTGTCGGCATCAATTTCCGCGCCGGCGCCGCCCATGTCGGTGCGCACCCAGCCCGGGTGCAGGCTGACGCAGACCGCGCGGCCCTGCAAAGCCAGCGAAGCATCCTTCATCACCGAGTTGAGCGCCGCCTTGGAAGCGCGGTACAGCCAGCCACGGGCGTTCTCGCGCAGCGCGATGGAGCCCATGCTGGAGGAGATCAGCGCCAGGCGCGCACCAGGCGCCAGGGCCTCGGCCAGTTGGGGCAGCAGGCGCATGGGGCCCAGGACATTGGTGTGCATCACTTCGTCGAACTGGGCTGCGCTGGGCGCCGCCAGGCCCTCGCTGCGCGGGCCGAAGACGCCGGCGTTGACCACCATCACGTCGAAGGTCTCGCCGTCGATCTGCCAGGCCAGGCCGGCACAGCTGGCCACGTCCGCGACGTCCAGGCGCAGGGGCTTGGCGCCGAGCAGGCGCAAGGCCTCCAGGCCCTGTTCGGAACGGGCCGTGGCCACGACGCGGTCGCCGGCCTCGCGGTACTGGCGGACGAACTCCAGGCCCAGGCCACGGGAAGCGCCAATGATGAGGACATGCTTCATGGGTATCGCCTCGCTGGGCGCAAAAAAAAGAAGGCGCGGGCCGGACCAGGCCGGAAGCCGCGCCTCGTGCTGCCGGGGGGCAAGACCCGGCCCTCAGTCTCAGACCAGCCCGGCTCTCACGGCTCGACGGCCTGCGCCGAGATTCACAGGATCTCGACGCCCACGGCTCGACGGCCTGCGCCGAGATTCACAGGATCTCGACGCCCACGGCTCGACGGCCTGCGCCGAGATTCACAGGATCTCGACGCCCACGGCTCGACGGCCTGCGCCGAGATTCACAGGATCTCGACGCCCACGGCCGTCGCTTCGCCGCCGCCGATGCATAGCGAGGCGACACCGCGCTTGAGGCCGCGCTTCTTCAGCGCGCCCAGCAGGGTCACAAGAATGCGCGCACCGGACGCGCCGATGGGATGGCCCAGGGCCACGGCGCCGCCGTTGACGTTGACGATCTCGTGCGGCAGCTTGAACTCGGCCATGGCGGCCATGGTCACGGCGGCAAAGGCTTCGTTGACTTCCCAGAGGTCCACGCTCTTGGCGTCCCAGCCGTTCTTGGCCAGCAGCTTCTGGATGGCGCCGACCGGGGCGGTGGTGAACCACTCGGGCGCATTGGCATGCACGGCCGTGCCCACGATGCGGGCGACGGGGCTCAGGCCCATCTTGGCGGCGGTGCTCTCGCGCATCAGCACCAGGGCGGCGGCGCCGTCGGAGATGCTGGACGAGGTGGCGGCAGTGATGGTGCCGTCCTTCTTGAAGGCGGGCTTCAGGCCGGGGATCTTGTCCAGCTTGGCCTTGAAGGGCTGCTCATCACGGCTGATGACCACGTCACCGGTCTTGCCGGACAGGGTCACGGGGGCGATTTCCCATTCGAAGCTGCCGTCCTCATTGGCCTTCTTGGCGCGCTCGGTGGAGGCGATGGCGAACTGGTCCTGGGCCTCGCGGCTGAAGGCGTACTTGCTGACGCACTGCTCGGCGAACACGCCCATGGCCTTGCCTCGCTCGTAGGCGTCTTCCAGGCCGTCCATGGCCATGTGGTCGTACATCTGGGCGGCACCGTACTTGACGCCCTTGCGCGCGAACATCAGGTGCGGCGCATTGGTCATGGACTCCATGCCGCCGGCAACGAGGATGTCGGCGCTCTCGGCCTTCAGCGTGTCATGGGCGAACATGACGGCGCGCATGCCGGCGCCGCACATCTTGGACAGGGTCACCGCACCCACGGACTGCGGCAGGCCGGCCTTGAGCACGGCCTGGCGGGCGGGGGCCTGGCCCTGGCCTGCCATCAGGCAGTTGCCCAGGAAGGTTTCCTGGATGGCGTCGGCCGGCACGCCGGCGCGCTCCACCGCGGCCTTGATGGCCACCGCGCCCAGCTCCCAGGCGGCGAGGTTGGAGAAGTCACCCAGCAGCCCACCAATGGGCGTGCGGGCGGCGGAGACGATGACGATGGGATCAGACATGGAAGCTCTCCTGGAGTGGATGCAATGGGTTATTGAATGGGCAGCTCGCGGTCCAGCGGTTCGGCCGGAGCCGTTGCCGCCTGGCCTTGCGACTGGGCGTAGAAGCGCTTGTGCGCCTCGTAGGGAAAGACGTCGTGCACATGGCCGGCCAGGATGCGCTCCTTGTGGCCCTGCCAGAACCCGGCCTCAAGCAAATCGGCGTGGTGACGCATGAAAAGCTCGCGCACGCCCGGGTGCCCCAGCAGGAAGGGGCCGAAGGTCTCAGGGAAGACGTCGCGCGGGCCCACCGGGTACCAGACCTCTCCCGAGAGCTCCTCCTCCTCGGTGCGCGGCGCGGGCACCTTGCGGAAGTTGCAGTCGGTGATGTATTCGATCTCGTCGTAGTCGTAAAACACGACCTTGCCATGGCGGGTAACGCCGAAGTTCTTCCACAGCATGTCGCCGGGGAAGATGTTGGCGGCGACCAGATCCTTGATCGCGTTGCCGTACTCGATGACGGCATGCTCCAGCTGCGCCGGCGTGGCTTCCTGGATGTAGATGTTCAGCGGCACCATGCGCCGTTCGATGTAGACGTGCTTGAGGATCAGGTCCTCGCCCTGCTCCTCGATCAGGCTCGGGCAGAAGGTCTTGAGCTCCTTGATCAGCTCTTCCTCGAAGCGGTAGCGCGGGAAGGCGACGTTGCTGTACTCCAGGGTGTCGGCCATGCGGCCCACGCGGTCGTGCTGCTTCACCAGCAGGTACTTGCTCTGGATGAGCTCGCGCGTGGTTTCCTTTTGCGGCGGGAAGTAGTCCTTGATCAGCTTGAAGACGAAGGGATAGCTGGGCAGGTCGAACACCAGCATCACCATGCCCTTGATGCCGGGGGCGATGCGGAACTTGTCGCTGGAGTGGCGCAGGTGGTAGAGGAAGTCGCGGTAGAACAGGTTCTTGCCGTGCTTCTGCAGGCCGATGGCGCTGTAGAGCTCGGCCCGCGGCTTGCGCGGCATCAGCGAGCGCAGGAAAGCCACAAAGGCGCTGGGCACCTCCATGTCGACCATGAAGTAGGCGCGGGCGAAGCTGAAGAGCATCAGCAGGTCGTCCTCGCCGAAGAGGGCGGCGTCGATCTGCAGCGCGCCCCGCTCGTTGTGCAGGATGGGCAGCGCAAACGGCGTCTCCGTGAAGCCGTTGATGATCTTGCCGACCAGGTAGGCGCCCTTGTTGCGATAGAACAGGCTGGACAGCACCTGGATCTGGAAATTGGTCCGCCAGCGAAACAGCCCCAGTTCGCGCTGCACGGCGCCCAGCACGCGGTCGACGTCGCGGCCCAGGTCCTCGAAGTCGCGCGCCAGCTGGAAGTTGTGGACGACGCGGATCATCGTCTCGCGCAGGGTCTCCCGCGTCGGGTAGTAGCTGCGGAAGGTGGGCGTGGCGGCGGGCTCTTCGTTCTCGATGTACTCGGTGGAGACCGCCGGGCGCACGAAGATGAAGTCGTTGTGGAAGTAGGCGTGATGCAGGATGCGGGTGCAGGCCGAGTTGAAGAAGGTCTCGGCCAGCTCGGGCTGCAGATGGTTGGTCAGCAGCCCGATGTAGTGCAGCTTGACCTGCTGCCACACCGCCATGGGCAGCCGGCTGGCCTGGAACTCGGCCTCCAGCAGTTCGACGGCCTCGTCCACGCGCTTGTCATAGAACTCGATGCGCAGCGCCTGCGCCCGCTGCTGGCCATGCCAGTCTCCGCGCTCGAAGCGCTGCTTGGCCTCGGCCGAGGTGGCGCGAAAGAGCCGGTAGTGCTTGTTGAAGCCGCCCAACAGGGCCTGCGCGATCAGGTGGGCGCGGGAGTCGGTCAGCTGCTGCGGAAACATGGCGTAAGGCCTGCGGGCGTTGGCGAAGCGCTCAGCTTACGCGCGCGGCTTCGTAGCGCTTCTTGACGGCGCTCAAGGCCTTCTGGAAGGCCGCAGCGAGCTGCTCCGGCGCGGCCACGGTGATGCGCAGATCCTCCAGCAGGCCGTTGTGCAGGCCATAGACCCAGCCATGCACCACCACGTCCTGCCCGCGGGCCCAGGCGTCCTGCACGACCGTGGTCTGGCAGGCATTGCGGGCCTGCTCCAGCACATTGAGCTCGCACAGGGCGTTGACGCGCTGGCCCTCGTCCAGGGTCTCCAGCCAGTCCAGGTGGTGGTTGCGCACGTCCTGCACATGGCGCAGCCAGTTGTCGACCAGTCCCACGCGCTGATCCAGCAAGGCCGCCTTGACGCCGCCGCAGTTGGAGTGGCCCACCACGATGATGTGCTTGACCTTCAAGGCATCGACCGCGAACTGCATCACCGAGAGGCAGTTGAGGTCGGAGTGCACCACCACATTGGCCACGTTGCGATGCACGAAGAGCTCGCCCGGCAGCAGGTTGACCAGCTCATTGGCCGGCACCCGGCTGTCGGCGCAGCCGATCCAGAGGTACTCGGGCGTCTGCTGCTTGAGCAGACGCGAGAAGAAGCCGGGCTCGCGCGACTCGGTGTCGAAGGCCCAGCGCTTGTTGTTGTCCAGCAGTTCTTTCAGTTCGGTGCTCATGGCTGCATTGTCGAGTCGGGGGGCGTTTCAGCCCTGCCACTTGGACAAGGCTGACTTCGTTCCGGGGGCTTGTCGGGCCCCAAGCCGGCTTCACATCGTCTCGGCGAACAGCTCGCGGCCGATCAGCATGCGGCGGATCTCGCTGGTGCCGGCGCCGATCTCGTAGAGCTTGGCATCGCGCCACAGGCGGCCCAGCGGGTACTCGTTGATGTAGCCGTTGCCGCCGAAGATCTGCACGCCCTCGCCGGCCATCCAGGTGGCCTTCTCGGCGGTCCACAGGATCACCGAGGCGCAGTCCTTGCGGACCTGGCGCACGTGGTCCGTGCCCAGCATGTCCAGGTTCTTGGCCACGGTGTAGGCAAAGGAACGGGCGGCCTGCAGCACGGTATACATGTCCGCCACCTTGCCCTGGATGAGCTGGAACTCGCCGATGCTCTGTCCGAACTGCTTGCGGTCGTGGATGTAGGGGATCACGTTGTCCATCACGGACTGCATGATGCCCAGCGGGCCGCCGGTCAGCACCGCGCGCTCGTAGTCCAGGCCGGACATCAGCACCTTGGCACCATTGTTGAGGCCGCCCAGCACGTTCTCGGCCGGCACCTCGACGTTCTCGAACACCAGCTCGCCGGTGTGGCTGCCGCGCATGCCCAGCTTGTCCAGCTTCTGGGCGATGGAGAAGCCCTTCATGCCCTTCTCGATCAGGAAGGCCGTGACGCCACGGGCGCCCAGCTCGGGCTCGGTCTTTGCGTAGACCACCAGGGTGTCGGCATCCGGGCCGTTGGTGATCCACATCTTGGTGCCGTTGAGGACGTAGTAGCCGCCCTTGTCCTCGGCCTTGAGCTTCATGCTGATGACGTCCGAGCCGGCACCCGGCTCGCTCATGGCCAGCGCGCCGACATGCTCGCCGCTGATCAGCTTGGGCAGGTACTTCTGGCGCTGCGCCTCGTTGCCGTTGCGCTTGATCTGGTTGACGCACAGATTGCTGTGCGCGCCGTAGGACAGGCCCACCGAGGCGCTGGCGCGGCTGATCTCCTCCATCGCCACCATATGGGCCAGGTAGCCCATGTTGGCGCCGCCGTAGGCCTCCGGCACGGTGATGCCCAGCACGCCCAGCTCGCCCATCTTGCGCCACAGGTCCATGGGGAACTGGTCGTTGCGGTCGATCTCGGCGGCACGCGGGGCGATCTCGGCCTGCGCAAAATCGCGCACGGCGTCGCGCAGCGCGTCGATGTCTTCACCGAGTTGGAAATTCAGGCCGGGCAGGTTCATGTCAGTCTCCGAGGCAAGTGTTGAACGCCTGCGCCCCCGCTCGCGGGCGCACACAGGCCGGCGCCCAGCATCATCGGCGCCGGGCGCTAGTTTACGTTTACGTAAACGTCAATTCTAGCCCTGACCTCCTGCCAGGGCGCCGTGACCCGGTGCCTTAGAGAAAACGCTCCAGCAGCTTCCTCGAATGCCGGTCCAGCGCGAAGCGGTCCGGCACCAGGAACTGCAGGCCGTGGCTGCTGGTGATCAGCAGCTTGCCCTCGCCCAGGCGGCGGATGTCCTCTTCGGTCTTGAGGATGAACTGGGCCTGGCCGCGCTCGGTCTGCACGGTCCACTGGCTGGGTGTGGAGAAGGTGCTGACGGCCAGCAGGGCCTGCACCACGGGCATGAACTCGCGCACCTCGAACTCGGCCTCCAGCAGCGCGCGGTCGGCAGGCGGCAGGGCCGAGAGGCGGGGAATCCAGGCCAGCTCGTGGCCGTCCTGGCCCACGAGGGAGACGCCCTCGTCGGGCGCGGAGATGGGATGGGCGCGCACGGGCGTCACGCTGACGTGGAACTGGCCCTCGGCATCGACGAGGTCGATGCGGCCGAAGGCATTGCGGGAGAGGCGCTGGTAGGGGGTCGTCATGGGGCTCTCTCTGCGGCTCAGGCGCTCACCGTGTGGGCATTGGGATTGGGCAGGGCGATGGGCTCGGCCTCCTCGGCATCGACCCGGCGGGCCTGGGCCTCGTAGAGCCGCCAGTAGGCGCCCTTCTTCTCCATCAGCTCGTCATGCGGGCCGACCTCGACGATCTGCCCGCGGTCCATCACCACCAGACGATCGGCCTTGCGCAAGGTGGACAGGCGGTGGGCGATGGCGATGGTGGTACGGCCCTTCACCAGGTTGTCCAGGGCCTTCTGGATTTCCTTCTCGGTCTCGGTGTCCACGGCCGAGGTGGCTTCGTCCAGGATCAGCAGGCGCGGGTTGATCAGCAGGGCACGGGCGATGGAGATGCGCTGGCGTTCGCCGCCGGACAGGCCCTGCCCGCGCTCGCCCACCAGGCTGTCGTAGCCATGGGGCAGGCGCAGGATGAACTCGTGCGCATGGGCGGCGCGCGCCGCGGCGACGATTTCCTCACGCGTGGCATCCGGCTTGCCGTAGGCGATGTTCTCGGCGATGGTGCCGAAGAAGAGGAAGGGCTCCTGCAGCACCAGGCCGATGTGGCGGCGGTAGTCGGCCACGGTGACGCGGCGCAGGTCAGTGCCGTCGATGCGGATCGAGCCCTCGGTCACGTCGTAGAAGCGGCAGATCAGGTTGACCAGGGTGCTCTTGCCCGAGCCCGAATGGCCCACCAGGCCGATCATCTCGCCCGGCTGGATGTCCAGCGAAAGCCCGCGGATCACCGCGCGGTTGCCGTAGCGGAAGCCGATGTCCTGGATCTGCAGCCCGCCGGTCACACCGTCCAGCTTCACCGGATTGGCGGGGTCGGGCACGTTGGACTGGTGGTCCAGGATGTCGAAGATGCGCTTGGCGCCGGCCGCCGCCTTCTGCGTGACCGAGACGATGCGGCTCATGGAATCCATGCGGCCGTAGAAGCGGCCGATATAGGCCAGGAAGGAGGTCAGCACGCCCACCGTGATGTCGCCATCCGACACCAGGTAGATGCCGAAGGCCCAGACAACCAGCAGGCCGATCTCGGTCAGCAGCGAGACCGTGGGCGTGAAGAGGCTCCAGGTCTTGTTGAGGCGGTCGTTGACCTTGAGGTTGTTCTGGTTGGCTTCCTTGAAGCGCTTGGCCTCCCGCCGCTCCTGGGCGAAGGCCTTGACCACGCGGATGCCGGGGATGGTGTCCGCCAGCACGCTGGTGACTTCGCCCCAGACGCGGTCGATCTTCTCGAAGCCGGTGCGCAGCCGGTCCCGCACCAGGTGGATCATCCAGGCGATGAAGGGCAGGGGCAGCAGCGTGGCCAGGGCCAGCCAGTGGTTGATGGAGAAGAGGATGACGGCCGTCATGCCCAGCATCAGGACGTCGGTGATGAAGTCCAGGGCATGCAGCGAGAGGAAGACGCTGATGCGGTCGGTCTCGGAGCCGATGCGGGACATCAGGTCGCCCGTACGCTTGTTGCCGAAATACTCGAGGGACAGCGACAGCAGGTGCTCGAAGGTGGTGGTGCGCATGTCCGCGGCGATGCGCTCGGACACGAGGGCGAGGATGTAGGTCTTGGCCCAGCCCAGCAGCCAGGACACCAGGCCAGCGCCCAGCAGCCCACCCAGGTAGTAGGCCACCAGCCAGGGATCGATCTTCTGCCCCTGCTGGAAGGGAATGAGCACCTCGTCCATCAGCGGACGGTAGAGGTAGGGGCCGACCAGGGTCGCGCCGGTGGCGCCCAGCATCAGCAAGAAGCCCAGCAGCAGCTGGCCCTGGTAGGGCTTGGCGAAGCGCCACAGGCGCAGCAGCACCCAGGTGGAGGGCGGCGTGTGCAGCTCGCGCTCGCAGGTGGGGCATTCCTCGCTCTCCGGGGGCAGCGGGGCCTTGCAGCTGGGGCAGAAGCCCACCTCCTCGGCCTCGGAGCGCGGACCTTCGTCGCGGCGCTCGAAGGCCTCCTGGAAGCGCTGGGCCTGCAGGTTGATCGCGAGGGTGAAGCGCCACAGGGCCAGGCGGCCCTGCCCATCCACCAGTTCCAGGCAGCCGACACCGGCGTGGTCGCTGAGACGCAGCTCCAACCCGGGGTGCAGAGGCCATTCGGACCACTGACCAGAGCCGGCATCGAAGGACAGCAGGCGCTGGCGGCTGAGGGCCAGCAGCCCCCCGCCGAAGCGCAGCCGGCTGTCGAGGTCAACCTCCAGGCTGGCCAGGACGTTCTCGCCCTTCAAGAGACGCGAAGTCAGAGTCGCCCATTCGGGATGCTTGGCGGACGCGTCGTCCACAGGATGTTGATGCTGCATTGTTCTTTCGTTCTGAAGGCCGCCGGCGCTGAAGCCGTCGGCCGCGCGATTTTCGCGCATCCTGCAACGCTCCCGGCGCCTGTTCGATGACCAGCGAGCAGGTCCTCACTCACCGAACGGACAAACCCGCCCCAAACTGAGAGCAAAATGGCGCCTGGCCGCCAGGCGCACATGCCCGCCCAGGCGGCCCATCCTCCTCCGATCCGTCCACGCCCCGTCCCATGAGCCGACACGACGACATCCAGCTTTTGCGCGTCAACTACCTGCGTGGTCCCAATATGTGGACCTACCGCCCCGTCCTGGAGGTCTGGCTGGACCTGGGCCGGCTGGAGGAATTCCCCTCCAACAAGCTCGAGGGCTTCAACGAGCGGCTGACGGCGGCGCTGCCGGCGCTGATCGAGCACCACTGCGGCGTCGGCGAGCGCGGCGGTTTCCTGCAGCGCCTCACCGAGGGCACCTGGATGGGCCATGTGCTGGAGCACATCGTCATCGAGCTGCTCAACCTCTCCGGCATGCCCACCGGCTTCGGCCAGACCCGCTCCACCTCCAAGACCGGCGTGTACCGCATGGTCTTCCGGGCCCGTGACGAGCAGGTGGCCCGCGCCGCCCTGGCCGAGGGGCACGCGCTGCTCATGGCCATGATCAATGCCGAACCCTTCGACGTGAAGGCGGCCGTGGACCGCATCCGCGACAAGGTCGACGACTGCTACCTGGGCCCGTCGACCGCCGCCATCGTCGCCGCTGCGACCGACCGCCGCATCCCGCACATCCGACTGAACGACGGCAATCTCGTGCAACTGGGCCATGGCGCCCGCCAGCGCCGCATCTGGACCGCCGAGACCGACATGACCAGCGCGATCGCCGAAGGCATCGCCCGGGACAAGGACCTCACCAAGAGCCTGCTCAAGAGCGTGGGCGTGCCCGTGCCGGCCGGCACCGCGGTCAAGACGGCCGCCGAGGCCTGGGAGGCCGCCCAGGACATCGGCCTGCCGGTGGTGGTCAAGCCCTCCGACGGCAACCACGGCCGCGGCGTGACCCTGGACCTGCGCCGGGAGGCCGACGTCGCCGCCGCCTTCGAGCTGGCCGACAAGGAAGGATCCGAGGTCCTGGTCGAGAGCTACATCCCCGGCAACGAGCACCGCCTGCTGGTGGTGGGCGGGCAGGTCGTGGCCGCCGCCCGCGGCGACGAGGCCTGGATCACCGGCGACGGCCAGCACACCGTCACGCAGCTGGTCGACCTCCAGATCAACACCGACCCGCGCCGCGGCCTGACCGAGGACTTCCCCCTCAACCGCATCACGATCGGCGAAGACGCCGTCGTGCTGCTGGACCTGCAGCGCCAGGGCGTGACGCCCGAGGCCGTGCCGGCCGCGGGCCAGCGCGTGCTGATCCAGCGCAACGGCAACGTCGCCATCGACTGCACGGCACAGGTGCACCCCGAGGTGGCGCATGCCGTCTCGCTGGCGGCCCGCACCATCGGCCTGGACATCGCCGGCGTGGACCTGGTCAGCACCGACATTTCCAGGCCCCTGTCCGAGACCGGCGGCGCCATCGTCGAGGTCAATGCCGGCCCCGGCCTGCTGATGCACCTGAAGCCCGCCGAGGGCATGCCCCAGCCCGTGGGTCAGGCCATCATTGACCACCTCTTCGACGAGGACGAGACCGGCCGCATCCCCGTGGTGGGCGTGCTGGCCTCGCAGGGTGGCAACCACATCACGCGCCTGGTGGCCTGGCTGCTGCATCTGAACGGCCGCCACGTGGGCCTGGCCTGCAGCGACGGCCTCTTCCTGGGCCCGCGCCGCGTCGAGAAGCGCTCCAGCGCGCGCTGGGACGCCGCTCACCGCCTGCTGATGAACCGCGTGGTCGATGCCGTGGTGGTGCAGAACGATGCCGCCTCCATCCTCAAGGACGGCCTGGCCTACGACCGCTGCCAGGTCGGCGTGGTGACCGACATGGCAGCCGCCGTGGACCTCGGCCACTACGACGTGCTCACCGAAGACCAGCGCTTCAAGGTGCTGCGCACCCAGATCGACGTGGTGCTCAGCGAAGGCGCCGCCGTGCTCAATGCCGCCGAGCCGCGCCTCGTGGAAATGGCCGAGCTCAGCGATGGCGAGGTGCTGCTCTACGCCCTGGACGAGGCCAACGAAGCCCTGCAGGCCCATCGCGCCAAGGGCGGCCGGGCGGTCTTCCTGCAAGGCGGGACCGCCGTGCTCGCGCAGGGCTCCAGCGAAACCGTGGGGGCCAATGTGGCCAGCCTGGCCCAGCGCTTCACCAAGGCCGGCCAGTCCACCGATGAGGCGACCCTGCTGGCCGCCGTCGCCACCGCCTGGGCCATGAACATTTCGCCCGAGCTGATCTCCGCCGGCCTGGACACCTTCGTGCCGGACCTGGCGCAATAAGGCGCAAGCAAGGCGCAGCCCGCTCACAACCGCATTTCCCGAAAGACGACGCGAACATGGAAGTCTCCCGCATCCGCGCCCTCCGAGGCCCCAATATGTGGAGCCGCCACACCGCCATGGAAGCGGTGGTTCACTGCACGGAAGCCGAACGCGCGATCTCCGGCCTGGCCGGCTTCGAAGCCCGGCTGCGCGCCCTTTTCCCCGGCATCGGCGCGCTGCGCGCCGAGATGAGCCTGGCCCAGGTGCTGGAGCAGGCCGCGCTGGCCCTGCAGGCCCAGGCCGGCTGCCCGGTCACCTTCAGCCACACGCACATCACCGGCGAGCCCGGCACCTGCCAGGTGGTGGTGGAGTACAGCGAGGAAGACGTCGGCCGCATGGCCATGGACGACGCCACGCGCCTGATCCTCGCGGCCATGGGCGAGGGCAGCTTCGACATCGACGAATGCCTGAAGCGCCTGCGCGAGACCGACGAGGACGTGCGCCTGGGCCCCTCCACCGGCTCCATCGTGGACGCCGCCGTCAAGCGCGGCATCCCCTTCCGCCGCCTCACCCAGGGCAGCCTGGTGCAGTTCGGCTGGGGCGCCAAGCAGCGCCGCATCTGGGCCGCCGAGGTGGACGCCACCAGCGCGGTGAGCGAGTCCATCGCCCAGGATAAAGACCTCTGCAAGCAGCTGCTGCAGTCCGCCGGCGTGCCGGTGCCCACCGGCCGCCCGGTCGATTCCGTCGATGACGCCTGGGAGGTCGCCCAGGAGATCGGCCTGCCCGTGGTGGTCAAACCCCAGGACGGCAACCAGGGCAAGGGCGTGACCGTCAACGTCACCAGCCGCGAGCAGCTCGAGGCCGCCTACAAGGCCGCGGACGAGATCGGCCATGTGATGGTCGAGAAGTTCCTCCCCGGCTCCGACTACCGGCTGCTGGTGGTGGGCGACAAACTCGTGGCCGCCGCCCGCCGCGACCCGCCGCATGTGATCGGCGATGGCGTCCACACGGTCAAGCAGCTGGTCGACAAGGTCAATGCCGACCCGCGTCGCGGTGACGGCCACGCCACCTCGCTGACCAAGATCCGCTTCGACGACATCGCCGTCGCGCGCCTCACCCAGCAAGACCTGACCCCCGAGTCCGTGCCGGCCAAGGGCCAGCGCGTGATCCTGCGCAACAACGCCAACCTCAGCACCGGCGGCACCGCCACCGACGTGACGGACGACGTGCATCCGGACGTCGCCGCCCGCGCCGTCGCCGCGGCACAGGTCGTGGGCCTGCATGTCTGCGGCGTGGATGTGGTGGCCGAGAGCGTGCTGCGCCCGCTGGAGGAAATCAGCGGCGGCATCGTCGAGGTCAATGCCGCGCCGGGCCTGCGCATGCACCTCTCGCCCAGCTTCGGCAAGGGCCGCAATGTGGGCGAGGCCATCATCAACCACCTCTATGGCCATGGCCACAAGAGCGAGGACGGCCGCATCCCCGTGGTCGCGGTGACAGGCACCAACGGCAAGACCACCACGACCCGGCTGATCGCCCACATGTTCGCCACCTGCGGGCTGCGCGTGGGCATGACCAACACCGACGGTGTCTACGTCGACGGCCGCCAGATCGACAGCGGCGACTGCTCCGGCCCCAAGAGCGCCCGCAATGTGCTGATGCACCCGGACGTCGAGGCCGCCGTGTTCGAGACCGCCCGCGGCGGCGTGCTGCGCGAGGGCCTGGGCTTCGACCGCTGCCAGGTCGCCGTGGTGACCAACCTCGGCGAGGGCGACCACCTGGGCATGAACTTCCTCAACACCGTCGAGGAGCTGGCCCTGGTCAAGCGCGTGATCGTGCAGAACGTGGCGCCCAGCGGCTATGCGGTGCTCAATGCCTCGGACCCGGTGGTGGCGAACATGGCCGGCGTCTGCCCCGGCCAGATCATCTTCTTCACCGCCGACCGCCACCATGCCCTGATGGCCGCCCACCGCGCGCAAGGCAAGCGCTGCGTCTTCATCGACGGCGACCAGCTCGTGGCCGCGCAGGGCGCCTGGCGCGAGAGCATCCCCCTGCGCGACATCCCCTTCACGCGTGGCGGCATGATCCCCTTCCAGGTCGAGAACGCCATGGCCTCCGTGGCGGCAGCCTGGGGCATCGGACTGGACTGGGACACCATCCGCCGCGGCCTGGCCAGTTTCAACAGCGACAGCGACAACGTGCCTGGCCGCTTCAACGTAATGGACTACCGCGGCGCCACCGTGATTGCCGATTACGGCCACAACGGCGACGCCATGCGCGCACTGGTCGCGGCCGTGGAAGCCCTGCCGGCCAAGCGCCGCTCGGTGGTGATCTCCGGTGCCGGCGACCGCCGCGACGAGGACATCCGCATCCAGACGCAGATCCTGGGCGCGGCCTTCGACGACGCCCTCCTCTTCCAGGACGCCTGCCAGCGCGGCCGCGAGGACGGCGAGGTGCTCAAGCTCCTGCGCCAGGGTCTGGAAGGCGCCGCCCGCACCTCCCACATCGAGGAGATCCGCGGCGAGTTCGTCGCCATCGACCGCGCCCTGGAGCGCCTGCAGCCGGGCGACCTGTGCCTGGTGCTGGTGGACCAGGTGGAAGAGGCGCTGGCGCATCTGGCGCAGCGGATCAGCCAGGGCTGAGCAAGACCTGACCCCAGCTCGCTGACCTCACCTCTCCTCAGTAAGCCCTGGTGCGCTCCGGCCGCCAGGGCTACTTCATTCTCGCCGCCCGTGCAGCACAGCGCATAGGACAGCTCGACCTTGCCGCCCTCAGGGCGCTGGCAT
Organism: Burkholderiaceae bacterium; assembly: GCA_041905785.1. GTDB lineage: Bacteria > Pseudomonadota > Gammaproteobacteria > Burkholderiales > Burkholderiaceae_C > Roseateles_B. Next base: position 146,946 of record JAYRKJ010000003.1, on the reverse strand, counting down.
CGCCATGGCCTTCCATTCGGCCCAGGCCGGCGCTCGCCCTGGAAATGCCACGGCGGCAAAAGGCCAGGCTTGGTGCACCCAGTGGGTGAGCCAGCGCAACACAGTGTCTGTACCAAGGGCCAGCCCGGCCTCTGAGAGCCAGAAGAAGGCCTGCGCCTGAAAGCGTTCACGCCGCAGGTCCACGGCCAGCCTCGACTTGATCGGCTTGATGTAGAGGCAGCCCAGGTACTGCGTGCCTGTTGGGTCCAGCATGGCGTAGGCGAAGGCCTCGCGGCGCTCGAACTCCGCCTCGTGCCGGATGAGATCGGCGAGGTTCTCCTCGTAGCTCAGCGAGGCCGAGGGCCAGTCACTTTCCGGGCCGAAGATATGGCGGATGCGCTCGGCGTTGCCCCGCACGGCCTCGAAGTCCAACGCGGCATGGGCCGGCGAGAGGACCTCGAGCTGGAAGTCCTCCGCGCGCCAGTGGCGCGGTGCGTCAAAGTCTTGCGGGAGCACAAGGGGCATGGTCACTGCCTCAGGGTTGGGGTCGCTCATTCACCAAGGCACGCACCGCCTCGATACGCTGCGCGGCCTCCTGCGGCCGGTCGCCGGCGAAGCGATGCCGCACCCGCCCTGCCCGGTCGATCAGGACCACCGTGGGCAGGGCCATGACGCGCAGCTCCTTGGCGAGCCGCCCGCCGACATCATGGTAGTTGCGGAATGGCAGCCCGGTCGCGGCGATAAAGCCCCGCGCCGGCTCGGCCTCGTGGTCCTCGCTGAGACCGACCACACGCCCGTCCGCCGCCGGCAGCGCCCGGCTCAGCTCCGCCAGCCAGGGTGCCAACTCGCGGCAGTGCGTGCACCAGGAGGCCCAGAAGGCCAGCACCAGCACGCGCCCCTGATCCTCGCTGCGACGGAACTCCTCGATGGGGAACAAGGCCGGCGCCGGGGTGCGTCGCGAAGCACAGCCAATGGCCAGTGCCAGGGGCGCGAAGGCCAGCAGGCGGCGCAGGGTGCTGGGCTGGGGCCAGGAGTCAGGGCGCGCTGACATGAGGCAGTTGCCGGGATGCAGCCTCGACTTCCGCACAGTCCGTCTCATAGCCGCGCATGGGCAAAGAGCGGATGCGCTCGGCCAGCGCAGCGGGTGACTCCGCGTGCTCGACCGCATTCGCGATCCTGTCCATGACGCCCGAATAGCACTGGCCGGCGGCGAACCGCTCGCTGAAGGCGCCAAGCCAAGCGAAGAAGGGTGCAGCGGCCGCAAGGGCCGCCAGGCCCAGCCACTTGGCATTTGCCGGCGCCCGCCAGGCCATCGTGATGAACGCAGCGGCCAAGGCCGCATAGCCGATGAGCAGGATGTTGATCAGTAGGACTGTGGGCATGGTCATCAGACAAGAAATCAACGCCGCCAGGACCTGGCAGATTACTCAACCCGCAAGACGCTCACTTGCTCGGGCAGGAAGCACAACAGGCCGTCACACCCTGTCGCCAATACTCACCCTTGCTCACTCAGCCTGGCTCACTTGCCCTGGCCACTTCAGCGCCTATTGGCCGAAGGCACCACGCCCGCCAGGGCCTGCGCGCCCGCAGCATCCTCGATGGCCATGTGCATCCGGGCCACGGCTTCGCGTTCGCCCTTGATGGCGTAGGTGTCATGGCCGCATTGCGTGCAGTGCGCCGAGAAGGCGGCCTCGATGCCCCGGATGTCGGCGATGTCCATGGGCGCCATGTCCGAGAGCTCGGCCTGGCAGTTGTTGCAGATGATGTACTTCGGCCGCAGCGCCAGCTGCCGCTCGATGGCGGCCTGCCTGCGCTGCTCCGGCGTGCCGCGGAGTTTGGCTTGTCCCATGGAAATCCTGTCGTGTAGTGATGCGGGCGCTCAGTCGAAATCCCCACCGCCGCCCACATCGATGTCGCTCCCGCCGCTGTCCCAGCTGGCGCCGGCATCGCTGCCGCCCAGGTCCAGTGCATCGCGCGAGCTGGCGTCGTCGAAGGGAATGTAGCCTCCGCCGCCGCCATCGTCCGAATGCCGGCGATGCCGCTCCGAGGCCTCGGCGCTGCCGCTCATCATGGAGCCGATCGCCACGCCCACGCCCACTGCCGCCGCAGTGCCCAGGGCCCCGCCCAGGCCCCCGCCGCCATAGCCCGGCTGGGCGCCATAGCCGTAGCCGGGGCCTTGCGTGCGCGCCTGCGCCTCGGCCTGCATGCGGGCCTCCTGCATGCGCAGGGCCTTGTCGCTGGGCTTTTCCTCGCCACGGATCTCGGCGGCGATGTCGCGCGAGCGCAGGATCAGGCTTTCCGTCTCAGCAAAATCGCGGCGCGTGGCCAGGGTGCTGATGTGCGCGCTGATATCGGCCTGGGCCTTGCGCACGCGGTCATAGGTGGCGAGCTTCTGCTCGGGGCTGAAGGCCGGGTTGGCGTCGGCCGCGGCAACGGCGTCGCCCAGGTCCTTGTGCGCCTCCATCAGGGCACCGCGCCAGCGCTCCACGTCCGCCGGGCTGTGGCCGGCCACGCTGCGGCGCAGCTTGCGCCACAGCACGAAGCCCACACCGCCCAGCACCAGCAGCCAGAACCAGGAGAAGCCGCCCGAGGACGATTCACGCGGGGGTTCGGCCGGCACAGCGGTCGTCGGGGGCGCCTGCACCGGCGCCGGCCGGGCCAGGGCCTCCTGGCGAGGCGGCTCCAGGCGGATCGCACCGGCCTGCGCCTGGTCGATGCGCTGGATCATGGTCTTCTTGCTGGCGAAACCCTCGGTCGGATCGAGCTCGCGGGCCTTTTGCAGTTCGGCCTTGGCGGCCTCGATCTGGCCCTGCTCGAACTTCACCTCGGCCAGCCAGTAATGCGCCAGGGCGTTCTCGGGATGCTTGCGCAGCACGCCGTCCAGCCGCTGTTCGGCCTGGGCCCAGCGCCCGGCCCGCATGTCGGCGGCAATCTCCTCCTTGGCCCCGGCCTGCGCCAGCCCCGCCGAGAACAGCAGGGCGGCGGCCAGCAGCCAGGCATGGCGTCGGGATGCAGTTTTCATCGTCAGTCCTCCAGCAACTCCGCCCCAAGGCTACCGGACGGCGCCATGAACGGAGGGTCTCATCCTAGCGTGCCCCGCGCGCCCCTGTCGGAGGCCACCCGGGCTTGCGCTGGCGCAAAACCATGCCGGCCAAGGGCGCCCACAGTGCGGCCATGGCGAAGAAGTTCCCCATCCTGCCCGCCCAGCCTCAGCGCGTCTGCTGGGGATGCGACCTCTACTGCCCCAGCGAGGACATGCGCTGCGGCAACGGATCGGTGCGCACGCCGCACCCGAGCGAGCTCTTCGGCGAGGACTGGGCCGACGCATTGCCGGTCGCGGAAGCTGCTGCCATGCCCCCGGTGCCGCAACCGGCCGCCTGAGCCCGGGCCCTGCGTCGGCCGTCGGCGGCAAAGCCGCTTATGCTGGCCGGCTGATCGTCCAGCTCCCGGGCGCTGCCGCCCTTGCCACCATGTCCATCGAAGCATTCAACGCCCGCAGCCAGGGCACCCTGCCCGGCCACCTGGGCATCAGCATCACCGCCCAGCGCCCGGGCGAAATCGAGGCCGAACTGCCCATTGCCCCGCACCTCATGGCGCCCAACGGCTATCTGCACGCCGGCAGCATCCTGACCCTGGCGGACACGGCCGCGGGATTTGGCTGTCTGGCCAACCTGCCCGAGGGTGCGCAGAGCTTCACCACGCTGGAGATCAAGTCCAACCACCTGGCCACCGCCCGCGAGGGCCGGCTGCACTGCCTGGCCACGCTGGCGCACGCCGGGCGCACGACCCAGCTCTGGGATGCCAAGGTGACGCACGCCGACACCGGCAAGACCCTGGCCCTGTTCCGCTGCACGCAGCTGGTGCTGTACCCGCGCGCTTGAGCACGGGCCCGGCGGGCCGCAACAGGCGGGAGGCGCTCAGAACTTGCAGCCCTTGGCCCGCAGCGCGTCCAGCGCGATGGCGCCCAGGGCCAGCAGGCCGTTCTCCGCATAGGCCTTGCGGCAGTCCTCGCGCAAGGCCTTTTCCATCTCCTTTTGCAGCCGGGTCTTGAGCTCCGGCGGGTTGGGCGCGACCTCCAGCAGGGCCCGTGAGCGGCTGCTGGCCACCGGGCCGCGCTGCGAGGTCGGCAGATTCAGGTTCAGGCGCGGCGCGCTGGCGGGCGCGGAAGGCGCCGTGGCCACGTCATGCCCGCGCTGGGCGCCGGCATCGGGCGCGCCGGCTTGAGCCTGGACGGCCGGGCCCAGACCCGGATCGGCGCCGGTAAGGCTGATCTTGCCGGGCGAAGGCAGCGGCCTCGCCCCGGGTCCAGGCGAGGCATTGCCGGTCAGTGGGCGCTCGCCTGCGACGGCCTGGGAGGCCGTGCCGGCCTCGGTGGCGGTCGGTGTGGCTGCGGTGTTTGCGCCATGCGTCGCACTGGCCGCACTGGCAGAGTTGGACGCATTGGCGCCAGGGCCCGACTGCTCGGCGGGCGGACCCAGCGGCTTCAGGCCCTGCAGGCTGGCCTGCGCAGCCGTGCTCTGGGCCAGGCGGCTCAAGGGGCTGGGTGCGCTGATGCGGGCCGCACTGCTGGCGGCTTCCGCTGGCAGCTGGGCCACCGCATGCTCCGAAGGCGCCAGGCTCGGGCTGGCGGGCAGGTCCTGGGCGCGCGGTCCCTGCTCAGCGGCCAGTGGCGCCAGGGCCGGCGCCTGGACCTTGTCGGCGGGGCGCACCGTCTCGGCGCTGAGCCGGCCCGTCGAGCGCTCGGGCAAGCTCAGGGTGGGGCTGGCCGCGAGCGTGGTCGGTGCACTGCTCAGCGCGGCCAGGGCCTGAGCCCGGATCGCCTGCGTCACCGGACTGGCCTGGCTGGGGCTCGGCAGCGTGGCCACGCGCGGCGCAGGCGCTTCCAGGCGCGGCAGCGTGCTGAGTTCGGTGGGGCGCGGCGCCAAGGGGTTCTGCAGGCTCTGCAGGGGCTGCGGGGCCTGGATGCGCACGGGGCTCACCTGGGTGTCCAGGCGCTCCGCCGACTGGGCGGGCAGCGTCAGGCGAGGCAGGGGCTGGAGGCTGTCCTGCGGTCGGGCCAGGGGCTCGACCTGGGCCACCTGCGCTGATTGCACCTGGACCGGTTCCTGCCGGGGCGTGTCCAGCTGGCGGGTGACGCGGGGATCGACCTCGGTGGGCGCGGCCGGCAGCTCGCTGCGCAGGGTTTCGCTGCGGGACTGCGTGATCGGGGTGATGGGGTCGGGACGGCTGCCCTGCTGGCTGACGCTGTCCTGCAACTGCTTGACGGTGCTGGGCTGCGGTGCCCACTCGCCTTCGCGGGCGGCCCCGGGGCGGTCGGGCGGGGCGGGCTCGTCCTCGGGCCGGACCACGCCGCCAAAGCGCCGGCGGGGCGCATCCCCGGCCGGGCCGCGATCGGCCTGTGTGTCGGGCGTGCCGCCCGACTGGCCGACGCCCTGCAGCCGCACGCTCAGCCGGCCACCGCCGGCCTGCTCGTCCTGGCGCGCATCGCCCGGCGCCGTGCCGACCAGCACCGCCAGCCACACATGCAGCAGGCCGGCCAGCAGCAAGCTGCGCTTGAGCTGCTCATCCTTGAGCTGCGGGCGCTGGCGGGCCGCTGGAGACGCGATCAGGGGGACGGAAGCAGGCAGGGACGGTGGCACGGGCTTGGACGACGACCCGGACAAAGCGGCATGCCCGGCTTGCTGCGCAGTGTGCCGTCGCTGGCGCGCCGCGTCCATCGGGCCCCGAGCAAACCCCAGGGCACGGGGCGGACTGCGCCCGTCACGGCAGCCGATGGGGCCAGGGTGAGCCCGCCGCGCGGCTCAGCGATAGAAGGCCTCGACCTGGCCCTTCAGCTTGATCAGCACCGGACGGCCGCGGCGGTCCACCGTCTTGCCGGCCGGCACCTTCACCCAGCCCTCGCTGATGCAGTACTCCTCCACATCGAAGCGCTCCTTGCCGTTGAATTTGATGCCGACGTCGTGCTCGAACACGGCCGCCACGAAGTGCGGGCTGGCTGGGTCGACGGACAGGTGGTCAGGCAAGGCGGGGGCGTTCTCGGCTGCGCTCATGATGAACAAGTGTTGGAGTGGTCGAAAGCGCTATTGTCCCGTGTTCCTGGGCCGGCACCCTTCGCGGGTGGGCCCAGGCATGCGCGGAACGGCGTTTGGCGCTACCGTCCGCACTTCAACCGCGGGAGTCGCTCATGGCCAGCAAGCAGCCCAAGACAGCCCCACAGGGGGCCGAGCCCTGGAACGGCCAGGTCCCTCCGGCCGCCACGGCGGTGGTCAAGCGCATCGAGGGCTTTTATGCGCAGCCCTACGATGACAACGGCGCCCAGCCGGGCGGCACCTGGACGATTGGCTACGGCAGCATCGTCGACGCTCAAGGCCGGCGGGTCACGCCCCAGACGCCCCCCATCACCGAGGCCGAAGCCGAGGCACTGCTGCGCCGGGATATGGCCGACGCGTCCCGCGACGTCCGGCTGCGGGTGCAGGTTCCGCTCAAGACCTGCGAAGCGGCGGCCTTGATCTCCTGGGTCTACAACCTGGGGGTGGGCAACCTGGCCAAGTCCACCCTGCTGTTGCGGCTGAACGCGAATCGCAAGTCCGAGGTCGCCGCCGAGATGCGCAAATGGATCATGCACGAGGGGCGCCCCGTGCTGGGTCTGCTGCGCCGCCGCTGGGCCGAGGCAGCCATCTTCGGCGGCATGGACCCCACCCACGCCTGTGTGCGGGCCTGGCGCGAAATCGACGACCTGGCGGACTGGCCACCGTTCTGAGGCGAGGGGAAACGACCGTCCGCGGCCTGCCACCGCGTGTCCGGCCGCAAACCTCGTCCAGCGTCATGCGCGCGTCTGGAGCCGGCTCGTCAGCACACCGGCCAGGAGCAGGGCCGTTGCCATCATCAGCAGCAGCCGTGCGGCGTCGCTCCAGGGCAGCGCGTCGAAATGCAGCAGCTGCCGCCCTCCCGGCAGCCACAGGGCCGCGCCCAGCGCCAGCAGCGCCGCGGCGGCCACCGCCCAGAAGCTGCGCGCCGTGGGCGCCAGCAGCGAGCGCCAGCCCAGACCCAGGCTCAGGTCCAGGCCCACCAACCCGAGATTGCCCAGCGTCAGGGCCAGCACCGCGAGGGTGCGCGCCTGGTCCGCACTGCGCCCCAGCTCCAGCGCCCAGGCATACAGGCCCAGCGCAGCCAGCAGCAAGATCGCGCCCTGCACCGCAGCCAGCAGCAACAAGCGCGGCGCCAGCAGCCCCTCGTCACGCGGGCGCGGAGGCCGCTGCATGAGACGCGGATGCTCGGGCGCCGCCTCGAAGGCCAGCGAGCAGATCGGGTCAATCACCATCTCCGTCAGCACCACGTGCGCCGGCAGCAGCAGGGGCGGCAGGCCCAGCAGCGGCGGCAGAAGCGCCAGGCCGGCGATGGGCACATGGATGGCGACGATGTAGGCCATGACCCGGCGCAGGTTGTCGAAGATGCGGCGTCCCATGCGGATGCCGCCGACGATGCGGCCGAAATCCTCGTCCAGCAGCACCAGCCCGGCGGCCTCGCGGGCCACGTCCGTGCCGCGCACGCCCATGGCAATGCCGACATGCGCCGCCTTCAGTGCCGGCGCGTCGTTGACGCCGTCCCCCGTCATGACCACCGTCTCGCCCAGGCGCTGAAAGGCCTGGACCAGGCGCAGCTTCTGCTGCGGCATCACCCGCGCGAAGACACGCACCCGGCGCAGGGCCTGGTCCAGTGCCGCGTCGTCCAGCACGGCGATCTGTTCCCCGCTGAGGGCCCCGGCCTGCACCTCGATGCCGGCCTGGCGCGCGATGGCCAGCGCCGTTGCGGCATGGTCGCCGGTGATCATCGCCACCGCCACGCCCGCCGAGCGCGCCTGGGCCACCGCCGCCGGCACGCTGGCACGCAGCGGGTCCTCGAAGCCCAGCAGCCCCTGCCACTGGAAGCCGTGGTCATGCGCCCGCGGCGGCATGGCGCCGGGCGCCACCGGCCCGGCCGCCACCGCCAGCACTCGCAGCCCGGCCTCCGCCATGGACTGGACCTGCGGCCGCAAGGCCGCCATGGCGGCTTCGTCCAGATGGCAGAGTTCCGCCACCGCCTCGGGCGCCCCTTTGGCCGCGATCCATCGACGGCCATCCGGCGCGGTCCAGACCTGCGAGAAGGCCAGCAGCGCAGGGCTCAGCGGGTATTCATGCAGCAGCGCCCAGTCCGGATGCAGATGCTCGGTGCCGGCCAGGCCGCTGTCCCCGTGCAGCAGCAAGGCCTGGTCCATGGGGTCCGAAGCGCCGCGGCGCGAAGCCAGCATGGCGAACTCCAGCAGGCGGTGCACGGCCTCCGGCAGGGTCGCCCCCGGCCTCGGCGGCGCGTCCAGCGCCAGGTCGAGGGCGGGACTGCAGAGCCGGCGCAGGCTCATGCGGTTCTCGGTCAGCGTGCCGGTCTTGTCCACGCACAGCAGGGTGGCGGCGCCCAGGGCCTCGATCACCGCAGGCCGACGCGCGAGCACCTGGATGCGCGCCAGCCGCCACGCCCCCAAGGCCAGGAACACGGTCAGCGCCATGGGGAATTCCTCCGGCAGCATGGCCATGCCGATCGCGATGCCCGACAGCAGGCCCTGCAGCCAGGCGCCCTCGTGCCAGCCGTGCCACAGCAGCAGCGACAGGCTGGCGCCCAGGGCCAGGCCGCCAAAGAAGCGCACCACCCGGCGCAACTGCAGTTGCAAGGGTGTGCTGCGCACGTCGATCCGGGCCAGCGACGCCCCGATTCGCCCCAGCTGCGTGCGGCTCCCGGTGTACACCACCCGCAGCAGGCCATGCCCGGCCACCAGCAGGCTGCCGGCATAGAGCCAGGGGCTGTCGTCGCCCCCCGGCGGTGCGGCGTCGCGCCCTGCGGCGGCGTCGACAAGCCCGCACGCGCATTTGCGCACCGGCACCGACTCGCCGCTGAGCAGCGACTCGTCGGCCATCAGACCCGAGGCCTCGACCAGCAAGCCGTCGGCGGCCACGCGGTCCCCTTCCGCGACGGCCAGCAGGTCGCCGGGCACCAGCTCGTCGGCCGACCGCCGCTGCCAGCGACCATCGCGCAGCACACGCACCTGGGACGCGGCCAGGGAGCGCAGGGCATCCAGAGCATGGGCACTGCGCCGCTCCTGCAAGATCACCAGGCCCACGGACAGCAGCGCGAAAAAGCTCAGCAGCAGACCTTCGCCGAGGTCACCCAACACCAGGTAGGCCACCGCCGCCAGGAGCAGCAGCAGGAACATGGGTTCGGTGCACACGCTGCGCAGGGTTTGCAGCAGGCCCTGACGTTCACGCTCTTCCAACGCATTGGGCCCGAAACGTTGCAGAAGCTCGCGCGCCTGCGCCTCGTCGAGGCCCGCGGGTGCCCGAGCCTCAGGCGTCTCAGGCGTCTCAGGCGTCTCAGGCGGGGATTGCGGTGCGGCGGGCGTTGCGGGGAGGGGCGGGGGCTTCATGGCGGTGTGCGCGAACCGGCGTCATTCCATGCCAAGGTCCGTCAACGCTAGGGGAGACCTCACACCCGGCCCTTGACATGGCTCAAGATGGGCGCAGGGCCGCATGGCATGCTGGACTGCATCCGCCAAGCCGGCACTCTTTGCGAGAGTCATCATGCAAGACCTGACCCCCACGGCCCGCCCTCCCCGGCTCATCGCCTGCCTGGGCGCGGCCCTGCTGCTGGCGAGTTGCGGCGTGATCGTCCAGAACCGGCTGCCGGCCGAAGCCATGGAGCGCCAGAGCCGGGCACCGGGAACCCTCTACACCGGCTGGCGCGTGTTCCAGGAAAAATGCGCGCGCTGCCATGGGCCGGCCGGCAGCGGCACCGCCCAGGCCCCGGACCTGACCCTGCGCGTGCGGGACATGGGAGCGCGCCGCTTCATGGCCCTGGTGCTGAGCCGCTACGACTGGGCAGTTCCCGCCAGCGCTGACGCCGACGGGCGCGAGGCCCTGGTCGATGCGGTGATGCAGGGGCGCCAGGGCGCCCTCACCATGCCGGCATGGCAGGGCGAGCCGACCGTCACCGCTCACATCGCCGACCTCTACGCCTACCTGGCCGCCCGCGCGGACGGCTCGCAAGGCCCCGGCCGCCCAAGCCCCTGAGCGAAGCGCGCCGTCCCGCGCGACGCGAGTCTGGCCGCAGGCGCGCCGAGCCCGTGCGCCGGACAGCCGACGACGCAGCACCAGCCCATGGCCAGGCCGCTGCGCTTGGCTGTTGCTATAGTGCCGCCCTCTTCCTGCACGCGTCCCCGATCCTTTCTTGCTGCGGCCATGAGCCTTGCCGACCTGCGGGCCGCCCTCGATGCCGAACTGGCCGCCACACCCGAGTACTACGACTTCAAAGTGCTGCACAGCGAGCGCGAAGCTTCGCTGTGGCGGGTGACGCTGGATCCGGCCTATGTGTTCGTCGAGGGACAGCCGCGCGGGCACACGGCAGCCCTGGGGCTGCTGGACGACAGCCTGGACGGCGCCTCCGCCTGGTGGGGCGCGCCCGCCAAGGGCAGCGCCAGCGTGCTGGCCCTGCGGGTCGAGGACGACCAATTGCTGCTGCAAAACGCCAGCAGCCCGCCTCCGGGACCGCAGCAGCTGATCCGCCTGTACCCGCCGCGCTTCCTGAAATCCCTGGTCGAGGCGGCCTGGGACACGCCCTGGGCCGAGGCCGCGCTCGCGCTGCGGCCCCAGCTGTCGCAGGCGCTGCCCGCGCCAGCGGGGCCCGCCCTCACCGGCGCCCCCTTTCGCTGGCTGCGCGAAGGCCAACGCCGTGCCCTGCAGGCGCTGGTCCAGCAACGCAGCGCCTACCTCTGGGGTCCGCCCGGGACCGGCAAGACCACCACGCTGGGCGTGCTGCTGGCGGAGTACCTGGACAGCCGCCCCGCGGCCCGCGTGCTGCTGGTCTCCAGCACCAACCAGGCGGTGGATCAGGCCCTGCTGGCCGTCGACAAGGCCATGCAGAAGGGCCGCCGCGAGGCCTTGCGCACCACGCTGCAGCGCCTGGGTACCCGCTTCGATCCGGCGGCCTACGAAGGACGCGCGCATCTGCTGCCGAGCACGAACGCCCCGCTGCTGGCCGAGCTGGCTCGCGTCGAGGCCACGCGTGCGGATGGCCGCGATGCGCTGGCCCTCAAGGCCCGGAGCGAGCGCCTCGACGCCTTGCGCGCGCAGCTGCGTGCCGACACGCGCCGCGTCCTGCGCCAATGCCGGCTGGCGGCCATGACGGCCAGCCGCGCCACCTCCGGGCTGAGCCTGCTGCGCAGCCTGAACGCCGCCTCCGAAAGCGGCGAGCCCCCCTTCGACCTGCTGGTCTTCGATGAAGCCAGCCAGCTCAGCCTGGCCCAGACCCTGCTGCTGATGCCGCTGGCCCAGGCGCGCCTGTTCGCCGGCGATCCTCAGCAGTTGGCGCCGGTGCTGCGCAGCCAGGCGCCTGCCGCCCGGCGCTGGCTGGGCCGCTCGGCCTTTGCCGACATGCCGCGGCAAAGCCCCTCGGTGGTGCTGCTGGACGAGCAGTCGCGCATGGCGCCGCCGATCAGCGAGCTGGTGAGCGAGGTGTTCTACGGAGGCGCCCTGAAGGTGGCGGCGGATGCATTGCAGCATCCCGACTGGCTGCCCCGGCGGCAGCGCACGCTGGCCGACGTGCCTGCCGGCACGCATGTGCAGATCCTGCCCGTGACGGGCCCGGGGCGCTGGTCCGCCCGGGAGCGGGGCCCACAGCGCCTTGCCTCGGCGAACGCCGTGGCACTGGCCGTGCGGCAGGCCCTGGACAGCGGGCTCTGGCAGGGCCGGGAGCTGGTCGTGCTGACGCCTTTTCGCGCCCAGCGGGCGCTGCTCCGGCGCTGCCTGCAGGCACACGGCGTCGACGACGGGATGGGGGTGAAGGTCAGCACCGTGCATCGCGCGCAGGGCAGTGAAGCCCCGGTGGTGTTCTTTGACCCGGTCGACGCCAGCCTGCCCTTCCTCCAGACCGAGGACGCAGCCCGCCTGTTGAACGTGGCCCTGAGCCGCGCCCAGGCCAAAGTGCTGCTCTATCTCAGCGACGCGGATGCCGCCAGCCCGCTGCTGGCGCCCCTGGTCCAGCGCCTGCGCCTGGCCGGCGACACGCGCCCCGTCGTCCCCCTGCAGGCGCTGGCTGCGGCTGCGGACTTCCCGCGCAACGCGCTGGGCCTGCGCGTCAGCGCGGGCCGGGTCACCGGCGAGGTGCAAGGGCTCAGCCCGGACGGACGGCAACTGTGGCTCGTCAACGAACGCAGTGGCGCCGCCCTCACACTGGACGCCGACTTCTGGCGCGCCAAGGCCCGCGCCTGAAGCGCCCTCCCAGAAACGACCAGGGCCGGCACCGCGCGCAGCGGTCCGGCCCTGGATGCAGCGCGAGGCCGATCAGGCGTTCAGCGCATCCTTCAGCGCCTTGCCCGGCGTGAACTTGGCCGACTTGGAGGCGGCGATTTCCAGCGTCGCGCCGGTGGCGGGATTCTTGCCGGTGCGGGCGGCGCGCTCGCTCACCTTGAAGGTGCCAAAGCCCACCAGGGCGATGGCATCGCCGGCCACCAGGGCCTCGCTGATGCTGGACAGCGTGGCTTCCAGGGCCGTGCCGGCAGCAGCGCGGCTGATGCCAGCCTTGCTGGCGATGCTTTCGATCAGTTCAGTCTTGTTCATTCAGTCACTTCCGTCAGCGCCCAAGGGGCGAAAGCGCGGATTATCAGCCAAGGCAAGGTCAGGTCTTGCATGGCCTTTGCTCCAGCCATCGCCGAGCGCGGCCTTTCGAGCCACACCCGATCTTCGCCGACACCCTGCAGGCGCCTGACGCCAACAGCTCAAGCGCAGCAAAAGTAACCCCATGCAATCGCTTTCATGTAAATACTTGCCATCCGCACCATTAGCAATTGGCAAATTATGCAATTTGCGCGAAATCGCTTTCATATCAAAGTTGGGATTGCAGTAACGACCAAGTTCGAGCGCCAGCAGGCGCCGGAGGGATCCCCCTCAACAAGACTGGAGACAAGCATGACCCACTCGTTTCTCGGGCTGATAGGCCGGCTGCTTTGCGCCGTTCTCGCCCTCTCCCTGGGCCTGTTGCCCACCCACACCCGCGCCGCCGATTTCAGTGCCGGCGCCGAGCTTTCCGGCAGCACGGCCACCCTGTGGTTCAAGCCGGCCGTCAGTGTCAGCTGGGTAGATGCCCACTACAGCGTGGCCGGCGGAGCGCAGATGAATGTGCGCATGGCCTACAACAGCGGCACAGCGCGCTTCGAGACCCGCTTCGAGGCCAGCGCCGGGCAGACCGTCACCCACAGCTTCACCTACTTCGCGGGTGGCGCGGCCTATGATTCGCCCATGGGAAGCACCCTGCTGCAAGGCAGCGGGGGCGGCGTTCCGGCCGCGCCGAGCTTCTCGCTGCCCAGTGGCAGCTACGCCGCGCCGCTGAGCCTCAGCTTGAGCAGCAGCACCGGCGGCGCCAGCATCCGCTACACCCTGGATGGCAGCACACCCACCGCGGCCTCGCCCGCCTACACGGCCGCGCTCACGCTCAATGCCGGCACCACCGTCAAGGCCATCGCCCTGCTCAACGGCCTGAGTTCGGCCGTCAGCAGCGCCAACTACACCGTGAGCGCAGGCGGCGGTGCGGGCTACACCCAGGGCGTGACCTATGCCGACGGCGTGGCCACCTTCTGGTTCGCCAAGGACCCGGCCAGCACCGCCTGGGTCGATCTGCACTACGACGCCGGCAGCGGCCAGCAAAACGTGCGCAGCAGCTACAACAGCGGCAGCCAGCGCTTTGAATACAAGGCCGCCCTGTCCGCGGGCGCCACGGTGAAGTACAGCTTCACCTGGTTCGCCAACGGCAGCGGCGCGGCGGACAGCCCGCTCTTCGTGCTGACCCTGGGTGGTGGCGGTGGTGGCGGTGGTGGTGGCGACGTTGCGGCCTCGCCCAGCTTCTCGGTGCCGGGCGGCAGCTACAGCATCGAGCAGCAGCTGACGCTCAGCAGCACGACGGCCGGCGCGATCATCCGCTACACGCTCGACGGCAGCACGCCCACCCGCAGCTCCCCCGTCTACACCGGCCCCCTCCGCCTGAGCAGCAGCCTGACGGTCAAGGCCATCGCCAGCGCCAGCGGCATGGCCGACTCGCCCGTCGCCAGTGCCAGCTACGTCATCAGCATCGCCAGCGGCGGCTTCTCGCAGGGCGTGTCGGAGCTGGGCGCCACGGCCACGGTCTGGTTCAAGCCTTCCGCCGCGCAGAACTTCGTGATCCTGCATTACCAGGTCGGCACCGGTTCGCAGGTCAACCCGCAGATGGCCTACAACCCCGCGCTGGGCCGCTATGAGACGGTGCTGAACGGCCTGAGCGCCGGCCAGCGCATCAGCTACGCCTTCACCTATGCCCCGGTGTCCGGCCCACAGGCCGACTCGCCGGCCTACAGCTACATCCTGGGCACCGGCAATGGCATTCCCAAGCCCAGCTTCAGCCCGCCCGGCGGCAGCTACAGCGCGCCAGTCTCCGTCAGCCTTTCCACGCTGGCCGCCGGCGGCGTGATCCGCTACACCACCGACGGCTCGGCGCCCAACGCGCGCTCGCCCCAATACACCGGGCCGATCACCATCAGCACCGCCATGAGCCTCAATGCCATCAGCGTGCTGAGCGATGGCAGCGAGTCCGGCATGGCCAGCAGCACCTATGTGGTGGGCAGCGCCGGCGGCCAGGTGGCGGCGCCCGTGTTCTCCCACGCCGCCGGCAGCTACGGGTCACCCATCCAGCTGACCCTGTCCAGCAGCACTGTCGGCGCGACGATCCGCTTCACCACGGACGGCAGCGTTCCCGGCCCGAGCTCCCCGGCCTATGGCGGTCCCATCCCGCTCAGCGCAGCCACCACGGTGCGCGCCATGGCCTTCAAGCCCGGCATGACGGCGTCGGCCATCAGCCAGGCCAGCTACGCCATCGGCACCGGCACCGGCCAGGCCTGGAGCGGCCAGACCACCTTCAAGCTGGTCAACGCCACACGCGGCAGGTTCAGTGACGCACAGGTCTACTGGGCCATCATCGGCAAGGACTGGGCCAGTGACCAGTTCGTGCACGTCAACGCACAAGGCCAGCTGGTGCCGATGAGCGTGGGCGACAACGGCGCCCTGATGAAGAACGGCCTGCCCTACAGCAACTACTTCTTCACCCTGGCGCAGCTGAAGTCAGTCACCATCCCGCCCATCAACTCCGCCCGCATCCTCTTCAGCGTCGGCAGCCCCATGTACATCTGGGTCAACACCGACGCCAACGGCAAGGTCGCCTATGCCGGCGCCAACATCGAGAACCCCAGCGACCCCAACATCGACGTGACCTTCGATTTCGGCGAGTTCGCCATCCTGCCGCCGGGCAGCCAGCCGCAGGGCATCTTCGTCAACACCACGCGGGTGGACCAGTTCGGCTTCCCGGTGCAGCTGTCGGTGACCGGCCTGGACGGCTTCACCCAGACGGTGGGCGAGTCGCTCACCGAGACGCGCGACGAGCTCTTCGCAAAGTTCATCAACGACATGCCCGAGCCCTTCCGCGGCCTGGCCCAGGCGCCCTATGCCCCCTACCGCATCATGGCGCCGGCCCACGCCACCTTCCAGGCGGGGCAGCTCAACGAGCATTACCTGGACGACTACATCAGCGCCGTCTGGGCCCAGTACAGCCAACAGGATCTGGTGCTGGACCTGCGCAATGGCTGGGGCACCTTCCGGGGTCGGGTGAGCGGCAACGTGATGCGCTTCACCGACGCCAACGGCGGCGTGTACGCCATCAACGGCAAACCCACCACGGCGATGGTGATGCTGGGCAACGGCCTGCTGGACGACAGCAGCGGCGCGCCGAGCCACGCCGGCAAGCAACTGCAGCTGCAGGCCCAGCTGTGCGCGGCACTGAACCGTCGCGTTGCCCACCTGCCCTTCGACAGCTGGTGGGATCCGTCCGCGCATTTCCCTGCGGGTCAGCCGGCCAACCATTTCGCCCGCTTCTGGCATGAGCACAGCCTGAACGCTCTGGCTTATGGCTTTGCCTATGACGACGTGGGCGCGCGCAGCCCCTCCATCCACACGCCGTCGCCCCAGACGGTGACCTTCTCCATCGGATGGTGAGCCCCGCGCCGCGCCTGCGCCAAGGCGGCGTCCGGCCAGGCCCACGCCCACGTCTGTTGCGCGGGCTGGGGCTGGGGCTGGGGCTCGGTCTTGGCGCCGCTATGCTGGGCGCCAGCCTGTCGCCCTGGGCCCCTTGGCAGCATTGGCTGCATTGGCTTCACTGGGGCCATGGGCAGCCCCGGGCCGCGGCCGTGGAGCCCGCCGCTGCGGCAGATCAACCGGCGCACGCGGAGCGAGCGTCCGCACAGCCGGCGGCACCCGCAGTGGCGGCATCGAGCGGAGGACCGCCTGCAGCGGCGCAAGCCCCGCCCGTGTCGGCCAGCGTGCGCGTCCTGACGCTGCGCGAGGACGGCAGCGGGCGCTGGCTTGCCCGACTGCAGCTTGGCGACGAGCCGCCCCGCTGGGCCAGGGTCGCCGATGTGGTGGCGCGCGGCTTGCGTGTCGAGCGCATCACCCCGGACGGCGTCACGCTGCGCCGAGGGCTGCGGCTGGAGCGGCTCGACGTCGCCGGCCCCATCGAGCATAACGCCACCATTGCGCACCCCAAGCAAGACGTCGCGCCGTCCGTGATCAACCATCCGCCAGGGCAGGAGGGCCCCGGCAGCAGCGGTGTCGAGCGCGCCATCCAGCGCGCAGCCTGGCCGGCCGGCAGCAGCACGGGTCACTGAAGGTCCGGCGCTCCGAGCTGGCCGCGTTCCACGGGGCCTTGCGCCTTCAGCGGGCTGCGGAAAGCGGGGGCGCCGCGGGCGGCCTGCCGTCAACGCCAGCGAAGCCGCCCTGCCCGTTGCCGGACGGCTGCCGACATCGTTTGGAGCGGTACATCGCGGCGTCGGCGCTGGCCAGGAGTTCGTCCACGCAGACACCATCCTCGGGCGTGTGGGAACAGCCCAGGCTGCCAGAAACACAAAGGCGGTGACCCGGCACCTGGATGGGCGCGGCGATCGCGGCCGACAGCTTGGCCACGAGTCTGTCCAGATGTCCTGCGCTGGCAACGTCGGGGAGCAGGCAGGCGAACTCGTCGCCCCCCAGGCGGCTGACGACATCCCCCTTGCGAAGCGTGTGCGCCAGGCGCGCGGCCACGATGCGAAGCACTTCATCACCTGCCGCATGGCCGAAGTTGTCGTTGACTTGCTTGAAGTCATCCAGGTCCAGCAGCAGCACGACCGGCTTCGCGCACGCCTTGAGGGTGAGGGTCACGCGCTCCCGAAATGCGGTGCGATTCAGCAAGCCCGTCAGATCGTCGTGCTCCGCGCGATGCTGGTGGCGGCGCTCCCGCTGCCGCCCATCGCGCAACTGCGCCTCCAACTGCTCACAACGGGCCCGCAGGGCGCCGAGACTCTGCAGGGCGTCACGCAGCTGGCGCTGCAAGGCGACAACCCGGTACTCGGCGAAGGCGCCCGTCGAGCGCGCGTCGGCGTCTGCCATCCGCTGTGAGGAAAACTGAACCTGGGCCATGGGAGCTCCATTTCTTGCTCATTCATCTGAGGCCGGCATCAGCGCGGCGGCCGGAGGGCGCGCGGCACGAAGCGCATGCCTTGCGAGTAGATCGAGCGATCCTGGGCATAGCAGCTGCACGCCACCGCCTCCAGACCTTCGCGATCAAGAATGCTGACGCGCCCCCGTCGGTAGCGGATCAGGCCTGCCTGCTGCAGGCTGCCGGCCGCGACGGTGACGCCCACGCGCCGCACCCCCAGCCGCTGAGCGAGCACGTCATGGGTGACGGCAACGCCCTCCCCTTCGCCCCTGTCCTGCCCCATGAGCAGCCAACGCGCGAGGCGCGACTGAAGGGAATGAAAGTGCAGACAAGCGGCCATGGTGGCGGCATTGCGCATCTGCACCATCAGGTAGCGTGCCAGCAGGCGGTGCAGGCCGGGGCTTTCCGGCAGCACGCGGCGCAGCGCTGCCGACGACAGGCGCCAGGCCTCCCCGCCTTCCTGCACCAGCGCGCCCAAGGGACTGCCCCCCGTGCCCAACAGCAACTGCGCGCCCACGACGCCTTCACTGCCCACCATGCCCAGCTGCAGCGGCGCATGGTCCGCCAGTTGCGTGACAAGGCAGATGCTGCCGTGCATCGGGAAGTGCAGGCCCCGGCAGGGGTGGCATTGTTCTGTCAGCGCTTGCCCGCATCGCAGCGGCACCTGGGATCCGGCAGGCAGAAGCCGCCGCAGTTCCTGGGCTGACAGATGATCGAGGAGCTGGTTCGCATGCATGGCCCAGTCTGTGCCCATCACCCACGGGCTGCTGTGCGCCAGCGCACCCTCGCTGCGGCTGCTTCGCTGCTTCGCTGCTTCGCTGCTTCGCATTGCGCCCGGCTTCAGTGGCACCCACGCGGCGCACGCCCAAGCCAAGGATGGCGGGCTGCCGCGCCCGCATCAGCGACGCGCCGCGCCGTCGGTTTGATGCCATGCGGCTTGCCGCAGGCCACACCGCCTGGGCCGAACGCCGGATGGGTGCGCTACCGGACAGACGGCTGCAGTGGCGGGACGCAGGCTCGGCCAAGGCCTATGCCCCCCGGCACCGGCGCCCCCCCAGTGGCGCGACGCCAGGCGCTCACCCCCAACCCGCAGGGCCGGCCCCCCTGGAGACCCGCAGGCGACCCTCATGCGCTGCTTGACCTTCGAATCCAGCACGGCGGCCTACAGGGCTGATTTCCTTCTCTACGGCAGCGTGCTGATCAGCCTCGGCCTGGCCATGCTGTTCGGCCCGGCGGACCCTCGGCTGCTCGGCTGGGTCGGGGCGGGCGTCGCCAGCTGGACGCTTCTGGAGTACGTGCTGCACCGCTTCGTGCTGCATGGCCTGCCGCCGTTCAAGCGCTGGCATGCGGAGCACCACCGCCATCCCCATGCACGGACAGCGGCCCCTATCCTTCTGACGACCCCTCTGTTCGCCGGGCTGCTGCTGCCCGCTGTCTGGTGGCTTGGCGCCTGGCCAGCCGTCGCGCTGAGCTTCGGGCTGGTGGGCGGCTATTTCTGCTATGCCCTGGTCCACCACGCGCTGCACCGACGTGCCGATCAACCCGCGGCAGGGCGGTCTGCCCTGCGCCGGCAGCGCCGTTGGCACGCGCAGCACCACCGGCCCCAGCCAGGGCCGCCTGGCCACTACGGCGTCACGAGCGCCTTCTGGGACGTGGTCTTCCGCACCAACGCCGTAGGAAAGGCCGAAAGAAAGGCCGAAGGAAAGACCAAAGGACGGACCAAGGGACGGACCAAGGGAAGCGTGGGGAAATGGCCCAAGCAGGGAGTTCGTATGAGCTATCGATTCCAATCCAAGGTGTCCAGTGAAATCCTGATGCTGGGCCCTGCAGGCGACATGGCCTTGCGGGCCATGGGCTTGGCGCCCGCAGCCAAAGGCATCATCCAAGCTGAAAGGATGCCGGCGGCGATCAGGGCGGCCGAATCCGCCATCGCGCAGGATGAAGCGCGCCGCGTGGCGGGCCGCCCGGCCTCGCCAAAGGCACAGGGGCTTGATGAGGATCTCGAGCCGGTGTCGCTCCGGCAGCGCATCTGGCCACTGCTGGAGATGATGCGGCGCGCCCACCTCAGCGGCGAGGCCATCGTCTGGGGCGTCTGACTTCCGCCGTTCCAGCGCACATCAAGTCGGCACCTGGCTCGTCGCCATCAGAGGCCAGCGCCAGGCCGTGCCGGCTCCCGCGCCAGCAGCCCGCGCAGAACGTAGGGCAAGATGCCGCCGGCGCGGATGTAGTCG
The DNA here is from genome assembly GCA_041905785.1 of Burkholderiaceae bacterium. Lineage (GTDB taxonomy): Bacteria > Pseudomonadota > Gammaproteobacteria > Burkholderiales > Burkholderiaceae_C > Roseateles_B. The sequence continues at coordinate 127,171 of JAYRKJ010000003.1, read as the reverse complement.
GCCTCTACCGGTGTGTCGATCCGCAGCGTCAGCAGGCATTCGCTCACCCGGCCGTCGGCATGCGTGGTCCTGAGGGTCACGGTCTGCCCGGGCACAAGGCCGTGCTCGATACCCGGCAGCTCGAAGAGCTCGTCGCCGCGCAGCCCCATCGACGCGGCGCTGTCGTTCCCCATGAACTGCAGCGGCAGCACGCCCATGCCCACCAGATTGGCCCGATGGATGCGCTCGAAGCTGCGCGCCACCACCGCGCGCACGCCCAGCAGCCGGGTGCCCTTGGCCGCCCAATCGCGGCTGGAGCCCGTCCCGTACTCGTGCCCGGCAAAGATCAGGGTCGGCACGCCGCTGCCCTGGTACTGCATGGCCGTGTCGAAAAGCGTGGCGGGAACGCCCGCGGGCTGCCGAAGTGTCATCCCCCCTTCGACCGGCTGGCCATCGGCGCCCGGCGGCATCATCAGGTTCCGCAGCCTTGCGTTGGCGAAGGTGCCGCGAAGCATGACCTCATGCTGCCCGCGGCGCGAGCCGTAGCTGTTGAAGTCAGCCGGTGCCACGCCCGCCTCGCGCAGGTAGCGACCGGCCGGCGAGTCCGGTGCGATCTCGCCGGCCGGGCTGATGTGATCGGTCGTGATCGAATCGCCGAAGATCGCCAAGGCCCGCGCGCCACGGACGGGGCTCGGCGGCGTTGGCACGAGCGCGAAGTCGTCGAGGAATGGGGGCCGCGCAATGTAGGTTGACTCCGTCCAGCCGTAGGTCGGCCCGGACGGCGCTTCAATGGCATCCCACATGGGGTTGCCCTGCGCAAGCGACGCGTACAAGCGCCGGTAGGTCGATGCCTCGGTCACCTGGCTCTGCAGCGCGGCCACTTCATGTTCGCTCGGCCACAACTCACGCAGGAACACGGGGACGCCCCGGGCATCCAGGCCGAGCGGCTCGTGCTCCAGGTCGATGTCCACGCGCCCGGCCAGAGCGAACGCCACCACCAAGGGCGGGCTCATCAGGAAGTTGGCCTTCAGGCTCGCATGGATGCGGGCTTCGAAATTGCGATTGCCCGACAGCACCGCCGCGCAGACCAGACCGCGCGAGCGCAGCGCCTGCTCGATGGAGGCATCCAGCGGCCCGGCGTTGCCGATGCAGGTGGTGCACCCATAGGCGACCACCCGAAAGCCCAGTTGCGCCAGGGGTTCGAGCAGGCCGGCCTTGGCGAGATAGTCGGTGACCACCCGCGAGCCCGGTGCGAGCGAGGTCTTGACCTGCGGCGCCACACGCAGCCCGCGTGCCACCGCGCGCCGGGCCAGCAGTCCCGCGGCCAGCATCAGGCCCGGGTTGGAGGTGTTCGTGCAAGAGGTGATGGCCGCGATCAACACGCTGCCGTGGTCGAGCCCCGTCTGCGCCGAAGGCGGCGGCCCCTCGGGCAGACCGTAGCCGCCCTCGGCCACGGGCCGGTGCAGCAGCTCGCGCAGGCGCGACTTCAGGGCGGGCAGGGGAATGCGGTCCTGCGGACGCTTGGGTCCGGCCACGCAGGGCACGACGCCGCCGAGATCCAGCTCGATGACACGGCTGTAGTCGATGTCGCCCGTGCGCGGCATGCCGAACATCTGCTGGGCCTGGAAGTAGCTGCGAAATGCGTCGACCTCATCGTCGCTGCGGCCCGTGGCGGCGAGGTAGGCCGCCGTGGTCTCGTCGGGCGGAAAGTAGCCGACCGTGGCGCCATACTCGGGCGCCATATTGGCCAGCGTTGCGCGATCAGGCAGCGCCAGCGAAGCCGCGCCGTCGCCGAAGAACTCCACGAACTGCCCCACCACCTGGGCCTGCCGCAGGCGCTCGGTGACGGCCAGCACCAGATCCGTGGCGGTGACCCCGGGCCGCAAGCGGCCGGACAAGTGCACTCCGACGACATCGGGCGTGAGGAGGCTCAGCGGCTGCCCCAGCATGCAGGCCTCGGCCTCGATGCCGCCCACGCCCCATGCCAGGACGCCGAGGGCGTTGATCATCGGCGTGTGCGAGTCGGTGCCGACCAGGCTGTCGGGGAAAGTCACGCCGTCGCGCTGCTGAACGCCGCGCGCCAGATGCTCCAGGTTCACCTGGTGCACGATGCCGATGCCCGGTGGAACGACGCGCAGGCCTTCGAAGGCCTGCATGCCCCACTTGATGAATCGGTAGCGCTCGGCATTGCGCCGGAACTCCAGGCGCATGTTCAGGTCAAGCGAATCCGGCTCCCGGAAGTGGTCCACCTGCACCGAGTGGTCGACCACCAGATCCACCGGCACCACCGGCTCGACCAGGCGCGGGCTGCGGCCAAAGCCTTGCGCCGCGTCGCGCATCGCCGCCAGGTCGCACAGCAAAGGCACGCCGGTGAAGTCCTGCAAGAGGATGCGCGCCACGACGAAGGGGATCTCCTGGCTTCGTGGCGCATGCGGCTCCCAGTTGGCGAGTGCGCGCACCTGGTCCTCGCTGACGCGCCGGCCGTCCAGGTGGCGCAGCATGGACTCCAGCACGATGCGCAGCGACACCGGCAGCCGCGAGATGGGTCCGATGCCCGCAGCCTCCAGCGCAGGCAGCGAATGCAGAACGCCCGGCCGACCGGAGGCGCAGCGGAACGGCTGGCGTGTGTGCTGGGGTCCGAGTCGCATGCCGTGCTCCTGTCAGGTCAGGCTCAGGCAGTATGCACCCGCCAGCGCTGGGGCAGGCATCACCTTCGATGGCAAGGGTGATCGGTGGCCCGCGGCCGACTGCGCGAGCTGTTCCCCCATCGCATAGGACTGAAAACCCAGCCAGGCTCCGGCGCAATCCCAAGCGCCGCGCCTGAGTCGAGGCCCCGCGACTCGCCATCAGGCCGCGTCAAAAGGAAGCAGCGCACCGTGCGGCTCCGGACAGACGGGGCACCCCGCGATCCGCAAAGTCCGGGGCACAGCGCGCTGCGGCGGGATCGGTCCCGACAGGGCACTGGGTCGCCGGCCCAGCCGGCGTGTCGCCACTCTCGTGGCCCAAGCCTTGGAGCCCTCATGAAATCTCCCCTCTTCCTCCGTTCCCCACCTTGCGAACGCAGCCCTATCGCCTGGGCGCTGGCTGGCGCCTTCACCGCACTGGCGCTCGGCGCCTGCGCCACGGCGCCCACGGCGCCGCTGGAACTCGCAGCGGCTGAGTCCGCCCTGCAGCGTGCCACCACGCCCGCCACGGCCGCGGACGCGCCGGCCGCGTTGCGCGTGGCGACGGACAAGCTCGCCGCCGCACGGGCCGCGGTGGCCGCGGGCAACACGGAGCGCGCCCGTGTGCTGTCGGAGCAGGCCGAGATCGATGCCCGCGTCGCCGAACTGCACGCCGACGCCGTGCGGTCCAGCCGCGCCGCGAAGGAATCCAAGGACGCTGCCCGCGCGCTGAGCGAAGAGATCCAGCGCAAGCCGGTCCGTTGAATCAAACCCCGAACGCCGAAAGACCCTCATGAACACTCGACACTCTCGAACCTCGGCTCCCCGGCTTGCGCTGGCGGGCCCTGCAGCCTGCCTGGCACTGCTGGCGGCCTGCTCATCCATGCCCGCCCAGAACGCCGCGCTGGACCAGGCGCGCAGCCGGCTCACGAGCGCGCAAGCCCAAGCTCAGACTGCCGCCCTGGCTGCCGACGAACTGGGGCGCGCCCGCGAGTCGCTGCGCCGTGCCGACCAGGCCATGGCCCAGGGTGACAGCGTGGAGCGCATCAACCACCTGTCCTACCTGACACTGCAGCAAGTCACCATCGCCGAGGACACGGCCACCAGCCGCGCGGCCCAGGCCGTGGTTGCCGGTGCGGCGGCCGAGCGCGACCGCATGCGCCTGGAGCTGCGCACCCGCGAGGCTGATGCGGCGCAAGTCCAGAAGTCCGCGGCCGAGCAGGCCAGCGCCGCGAAGACGGTGCAACTGGCCGAATCCCAGGCCAACACCCAGGCCGAACGCGAGCGCGTGGCACGGCGCGATCTGACAGTGAGCGACCTCGAATCGCAGCTGCGCGACATGCAGGCCCGCTACACCGACCGCGGCGTGGTCATCACGCTGGGCGATCTGCTGTTCAACACCGGCGCATCGCAGCTGCGACCCGGGGGCCAGCACCGCCTCGATCAGCTGGCGGGCTTCATGAAGCGCTACCCCGATCGGCGAGCCTCCATCGAGGGCTACACCGACAACATCGGCCAGGCCGCCTCCAACCTCTCGCTGTCGGATCGACGCGCCAACGCCGTGATGGCTGCGCTGATCCAGCTCGGCGTGGCGGGCAGCCAGCTCAGCACCCAGGCCTTCGGCGAGGACCACCCGGTGGCTCCCAACAACACGACCGCAGGCCGGCAAATGAACCGACGCGTCGAGGTCGTGTTCGCCCGCTAGGCGGGAGCCCCTCACGCGCCGTCCCACCCAACAGGAGTTCACATGAACACCCCCAATCTCAAGATCACCGCGCGCCTGCTGGGCGCGACCGTCGCGCTCGCCCTGCTGGGCGGCTGCGCCTCCACCCGCACCCAGGAAGGTACGGGTGAGTACCTCGACGACACCCTCATCACGACCAAGGTCAAGGCCGCCATCCTGGGCGAACCCACGCTGAAGTCCGCCGAGATCAATGTCGAGACCTTCAAGGGCCGCGTGCAGCTCAGCGGCTTCGTGTCCTCAAGACCGCAGATGGACACGGCTGTCGCCGTCGCCCGCAATGTCAAGGGCGTCGGCACCGTGGCCAACGACATGCGGATGAAGTGATCGGCCGCCGGTGCGGTGCGGGCCAGACCTGCACCTCACGCACCCATCCCCACGGCTCCACGGCTCCATGCCTCCATAGCGCCATGACGCATCCGCATGACCCGCATGCCGACAATGGCCACGACGCGCAGGCCGCCGCCCTGCTGGGCCGGCCGTTCGCCGAGCTGGACAAGCATGCGCAGCGTGTGGCGCAGCACATCGGGCGGCGCCAGCCCATTGCGCGCCACCCCGAGGCGCTCGCGGCCTCGCCGCCGACCCTGGGCCAGCGCGCCGCGGATGCCGTCGCAAGGTTCGGCGGCTCCTGGTACTTCGTCAGCCTGTTCGCCGCCGTGATGCTGCTGTGGGTTGGGCTGAACGTGCTGCTGCTGGCCGCACGCGGGCAGACCTTCGACCCCTACCCCTTCATCCTGCTCAACCTCTTCCTGTCCATGCTGGCGGCCGTACAGGCGCCCATCATCCTGATGTCGCAGAACCGTCAGTCCGAGAAGGACCGCTTGCGGGCCGAGCACGACTACGAGGTCAACCTCAAGGCCGAGCTCGAGATCATGCTGCTGCACGACAAGCTGGACCAGCTGCGCCAGACGCAGTGGGCCGAGCTGCTGGCACTGCAGGCCGAGCAGATGCGCCTGTTGGCCGCCCTGGTGGCCGGCCAGCCGCCAACGAGCCGCCAGGCGCCGACGCCACGGGCCCCACCCCCGCCGGACGGCGGTGCGGCCGGCCTTGAGGCCTAGGCCGGCAAAGCGCTCCTGGCCCTCGCCCCACAACGACGACGCGTGAGGACGGCCCTCCGGCCAGGACCGGCGCTGCCGCGCTTCCCATGGTGATCGCACGGCGCACTGCGGCCGCTCGCCGGCTGTCTGGGCTGGCCGCAGCTCCCCACCTGCTGCTCGGCCCGATGAACTAGGGGGGCTCAAGCGGCGAAACACTTATGTGCGATACCGCACCAACGGGCCACGAACGGCTGGCTAGACTTGAAGTTTCATGATCACGATGACTCGGGAGGAAGAGAAATGTCTGCACCGCCTGATGCATTGGACCCGCGCAGCAACAGCCTGCTGGCTGCACTGCCTGAAGACGAGTGGACGCGCTGGTCGAACCAGCTGGAGTTCGTGCCGCTGCAACTGGGCCAGGTTCTCTACGAGTCCGGCCGGCCGCAAACCCATGTGTACTTCCCCACGACCTCCATCGTCTCGCTGCTGTATGTGATGGAAGACGGCGCCTCGGCAGAAATCGCCGTGGTGGGGTATGAGGGCGTGGTCGGCGTGTCGCTCTTCATGGGCGGCGAGACCACGCCAAGCCGCGCCGTCGTGCAAAGTGCCGGCGGCTGCCACCGCCTGCGTGCCGCCACCATCAAGGCGGAATTCCACCGCTACGGTGTGGGCATGCACATGCTGCTGCGCTACACCCAGGCCCTGCTGACGCAGATGGCGCAGACAGCCGTCTGCAACCGCCATCACCTGCTGGAGCAGCAGCTGTGCCGCTGGCTCCTGCTGAGCCTGGACCGCATCGTCGGCGACCAGCTGGTGATGACCCAGGAGCTGATCGCCAACATGCTGGGGGTGCGCCGCGAGGGCGTCACCGAAGCGGCGTTGAAGCTGCAGAAGCTCGGTCTCATCGACTACGCCCGCGGGCACATCACCGTGATCGACCGCCCCGGCCTGGAACAGCGCAGCTGCGAGTGCTACGCCGTGGTCAAGCGCGAGTACGACCGGCTGCTGAAGCCGCCGATGTCGCTTCAGTGCTAACCTTTTTATTGCGCTCCATCACTGCTGCCGAGCGGCTCACGCGTTGGCGGATCGACCATGCCTTGTACGGAAGCGTACAGACGCCCCGTTGCGGCGGGGAATAGAAGCAAGGCTAGAGCCCCAGGAGAATGTCCATGAGCGCCTTGTACGAACCGGGCCGCCCGGTCCAACGCCAGCTGCGGCTGGATACCGAAGCCATCGAAACGGCCCGTCTGGGCTGTCCACCCACGGCAAGCAGCGAGGCCTGGCGCCAAGAACTGCTGGTGCTGCTGAACGGGGCGCTGGCCACCGAGCTGGTCTGCGTGCTGCGCTACAAGCGCCATCACTTCACGGCGCATGGCCTCGCGTCGCCGCACATCGCCGCGGAATTCGCCGTCCACGCCGCCGAGGAGATGGTGCACGCCGACCGCCTGGCTCAGCGCATCGTGCAGCTCGGCGGGCAACCCAATTTCGATCCCGACACGCTGACCATGCGCAGTCATGCCGGCTACGACGCGCAGCTCGGGCTGCCCGCCATGATCGAGGCCAACCTTGCCGCGGAGCGCGCTGCCATCGAGTGTTACGCCCAGATGGTGCGTCTGGTCGGCGACCGAGACCCCAGCACGCGGCGCCTGCTGGAGGACCTGCTGGCCGACGAGCAGCGGCATGCCGAGGAACTGCGCGGCTGGCTGGCGGCGTGAGGCCGCGAACCGCATCGACGGGAGTCCCGGATGAGACAGCGTTCCGAAGCACTTCGCCGCCGCGCCGCTGCGACAGCGCACCAGCCGGCCGAGACACAGCAGGAGGCCGACTTCACGGCCGAAGGCGCGCCGCCACCGCCTGGCAAGGTTGGGATCGACCAGGGCCGGACGCCCGCGGCTGAGCCGCCGGCGCCGGCAGGCACCGGGGCAGCCACCAAGGCCTCTACCCAATCCACGAGCGGCAAGCGCTGACGCCGCGAGGCCCCGGCGTTGCAGTCCCGAGAAACCGCGGGGCAGCGACGCGACGACGGGCGGTCCGCCAAAGCCGCAGGGCTCGCCAAAAAAGGAACAGGGCCCCGGTTGCTGGCCGGGGCCCTGCCCATATCACGCGCGGCTGCGGCTTACTTCTTGGCGTCGTCCTTGACGGCTTCCTTGATGTCGCCCACGGCCTTCTGCGCCTGGCCTTCGACCTGCTTCTCGACGCCATGCAGTTGTTGGTCCGTGCTGCCGACCACCTTGCCGGTGGCTTCCTGCAACTTGCCGGTGGCATCCTTGATCGTGCCCTTGACTTGGTCCTTGTTCATGCGGTGTTCCTTCTGTGGGTTGATGAATGGGGCCGCACGTCCGCTGGGGCCGTGCGGGGCGGCTTACTGGGCCACGTCGGACGTTCCGTAGAACTTGTGCAGTCCGCTGGCCCAGGTCTTGTCCGACATCGACGGCCAGTGGGCCTTGTCAAAGCCGGGCGCGTCCTTGAGCGAGTCCTTGGGCACGTCGAGCGTGAAGCGCTTGGCCGTCGTGTCCAGCACCAGTGCCGACCAGGGGACGGCAAAGAGCTTGTCGCCCAGGCCAAGCACGCCGCCGAAGGACAGCACCGCGTAGGCGATCCCGCCGGTGGCCATGTCGATCATCAGCTCCTTGATGTCGCCGAGGTCCTCGCCGAACTTGTTGTAGACATCGTTGCCGAGCAGGGTGTTGGCGCCCATCAGCGCCGGGCCGGGTCCGCTCTTGGCGTACATGCCGAAGTTGTCACGCGTCAGATAGTTGGTGGTCATGCCGAATCCTTGATGCGTCTCACAGTGACGCTGAAGTGGCGCGAGAGGATCTCGCTGCCATGTGACTGAGCTTGGGCGCCCGCCGGGCGTCGGTCTGTGCGCCAAGACACTGAACGATGCAGTTACGCAAGAGCAAGCCGCCCCTGGCCGTCAGGCCCTGCTGGCTCAGGGGGAAGGCGCTGGTGTCGCCCCTCATGGCGACGGCCGGCGCCGCCACACCGACGCGCGCACCAAGCCACGCATGCCGGCCGACCCCTTCATCGCGAACCTTTCTGGCCCTTGCGGCCGGTGTGTTTGTGGCGCTCGGGCAGATGGGCCGAGGGCTTGGGCAGCTCGGACTTGATGTCCAGCACCGGCGGATGACCCGCCGGCCCAGCGGGCGGACTCTTGGTCTTCATTGATTTCTTCATGGAGCGCTCCAGGTTGCAGCACCGGGCGCAGAAGGATGTCTGGCCAGGGCCGCCCCGACCTTAGGGCGGCTGCGATGCCTTGACCGTGCGCCAGCGCACCCGCTGCGGTCGGCAGTGCCGTGCGCTGGCGCACAGACTCGAGACAGCGTCCCGCGCAAGGTCGGCTTCTTCACGCCGCCGGGGTTCGACATGAACACAGATTCACGGCATCACCAGCCCGAACTGCTTGCAATCAGCGACTCGGACCTGGCCTACCTGGCTCAGACCGCGCTGAGCTGGAATCACTCGCTTCCGCCTGGCGCCGTCAAGGCCTGCGTCGACGCCGGCTGGCTGACGCTGTCGGGCGAGGTGCCCTGGCACTACCAGCGCCAGGACGCCACCAACTGCGTGCGCGATCTGCCTGGCATTGCCGGCATCAGCAATTGCATCACACTGCGTCCGGCATGCGGCGCTCAGACCTGACTTGAACGCCGAGGGCCGCTGCGCGCCAGGCGGCTGTCCGGCATTGACCCGCATGCGCCCGCAAACGCCCGCAAACGCCCGCAAACGCCGCTCTACAGCCTGCCCAGCAGCCACAGCACGACGACGATCAGCAGCAGCAGCCCGAGGCCGCCGGAGGGCATATAGCCCCAATTGCGGCTGTGGGGCCAGGTGGGCATCGCACCGACCAGCAGCAGGATCAGCACAACCAAGAGAATGGTGGCGATATTCATGACGATCTCCTCGCACGTGAACAGCGCCAGCTGGCGCTTGGGCGGAAAGTAGCCAGGCCATGCCGTGGTGTCGGTTCGGCACCGCACGCGCAGACCGGCCTGGGCGGCGCGTGCCGTGTGCCGGCCAACAAACTCGCACGCATCTGGTAAGGTCTTTCCTTGTCCGAACCTTTCCGAGGGGGGTCGATGAGCGATTCATCTCGTGTTGGCGATGAGCGGTGTGAAGGCGATGGCACGCTCGTGGGCGAACTGTCGGGGCCACAACAACAGCGCCTGGCCTTCCTGCAGTTCGACGCGCAGACCCAGGCGACGCTGTCTGCCCTGCGGCCCCTGCTCGAACGGCATGAGGCCGCGCTGGTGGCCGGTTTCTACGAGCACCTGCTGCGTGTTCCCGCATTGAAGTCGCTGCTGGAGGGCTTTGATCTGCCGCACTTGAAAGCCCTTCAGGGCCGGCATCTCAGCAGTCTGGCGTGCGGCCCATGGTCGCCGGCCTATTTTGAGCAGCGCCAAAGAGTCGGACTGGCGCACCAGCGCATCGGGCTCAGCCCCGAGCACTATCTGGGCGCCTATCGGCTGTATCTGGCGCAGCTGCTGCGCTTGCTGTTTGAACGATTTGCCGATTCGCCCGACCACCTGCTGGCGCAGCTGCAGGCACTGATCAAGGCCGTGTTCCTGGACCTCGGGCTGGCCCTGGAGGCCTATTTCGAGGCAGACCGGCAGACCATCCGGGCCGGCCAGGAGTTTGCGGAACAGGTGCGGCGCATCTTTGAGGCCACAGCGCTCAGCGTGGGCACCGAGTATCTGCTCAGTCTGTGCCGGGAGATGGCGGCCAGCCTGGGCGCCTCATATGCCATGGTGGCCATCGTGGACCCAACGCGCCCGCACTGGGCTGATACCGTGGCCCTGGTGCGCGGCCAGCGCGTGTTGGCCAATTTCGGCTACGACTTGCGCGGCACGCCTTGCGAGACCGTGCTGGTCAAGGGCGTGTGCCTGTACCCCGACGAACTGCAGCAGCGCTTTCCTGACGACCACGTGGTGGCCGAGATGGGCCTGAACAGCTATGCCGGCATCCCGCTGCATTCGCGCACGGGTCAACCGATTGGCGTGTTGTCGGTGTTCGGCAGCGAGACGATTGCCGATCCTCAGCGAGTGGAGCGTCTGCTGCACGTGTTTTCTGTCAGGGCCGAGGCCGAGCTTGAGCGGGACCAGGCCGAGCAGACCATGGCCAAGGCGACCCGCCAGATCAGCGCCGCCTTCGAGCAGGCCGCCAGCGGTCTCATCCACGTCGATGGCCTGGGGCGGATTGCGCGCGCCAATGCGTTGGCGGTGCAACTGCTTGGCGCGCCCGACCCAGCAGGCACGGGGACGCCGCTGCGCCAGAGCTATCCTGCGCTGGCGGAACTGCTCACCCTGCACGACGGCGCGACCCGGGTGCTGAACTGGCGGCGGGCCGACGATGGCGCAGCGCGCCAGATCGAAGTCCGGGTCAGCCGTTTTGGCGCCGAGCTGCCGGACGGCCCCTTCACCCAACTGGCGCTGCTGGACATCACCGCGCGGCAGGAATTCGAGCGCAGCTCACGGATCTACGAGCGCGCGCTGGAGCACAGCCGCACCGGCATCTTCATCGTTGAGGCCGATCAAGACGGCTTGCCCATCCTGTATGCCAACCCGGCCTTTGCGGAGATCAATGGCCTGCAGGGCACGCTGACCGGCCAGCCCTATCTGCAGCTGCATGGTGCGCAAAGCCTGGGCGCCGAATGGCAGCAGGTGCAGGCGGCCCTGGCGGAGCGACGCGAGGTGCGGGTGGTGTTGCCCGGCATTCGCAAAGAGGGCGACACGCAATGGTTCGACCTGCTGCTGTCCCCCATCCCCGACGCGACCGGCCGCGTCACGCACTTCATCGGCTTCCAGGCGGACATCTCCCAACAACGCTACTACCAGGACCAACTGGCCTTTCACTCGACCCACGACACCTTGACCGGACTGCCCAACCGTCGCCTGCTGAACGACCGGGTGCGACAGGCCCTGTCGCAAGCCGATCGACGCCAGGCGCAGGTGGCGCTGATCTTTGTCGACATCGACAACTTCACGCAGGTCAACGACAGCTACGGCCACGAGATGGGCGATCGGCTGCTCCTGACCATCGCCGCCCGTCTGTCCGGCACGCTGCGCTCGGGCGACACGGTAGCGCGCTACGGGGGCGACGAGTTCGTGGTCCTGCTGGGCGATTTGAGTGACTCGGCCCAGGTGAAGGCCAGCTGCGCCCACATGATGGCCGCGATTGCAGCGCCGGTGCAGTTGGCACACCCCGACGCCCAGCCCGAGGTCTGCCTGACGCCCTCGATCAGCATGGGGGTGGCGCTCTACCCCCACGACGCCAAGGACGCCCGTTCGCTGTACAGCTTTGCCGACATGGCGCTGGTACGCGCCAAGGAAATGGGCCGGTCCAACTTCCAGTTCTTCTCCGAGGAAATGAACGAGCGGCTGCAGGAGCGTGTGCGCATGGAGTCGGCCCTGCGCAGCGCCTTGCAGGAGGGACAGCTCGCGGTGCACTATCAGCCGATCGTACGCCTGGACGATGGCAGCCTGTCTGGCGTCGAGGCCCTGGCCCGTTGGCGTCATCCCGAATGGGGCTGGGTGCCACCCGACCAATTCATACGGGTGGCCGAAGAGAGCGGGCAGATTGCCGCCTTGGGCGAGTGGGTGCTCGGGCAGGCCTTGCGCGACCTGCGTGCCTGGTCGGACGCGGGGATGCCGTCGCTGCAGCTGTCAGTCAACGTCTCCGCGCGTCAGTTTCGCGATGCCGGTCTGGTGGCAAGAATCCAGGCGCTGCTGCAGGTCACCGGCATCGCGCCGCAGCGGCTCTGTCTGGAAATCACGGAGTCGGTCATGCTGCACGACACCGCGGCCAATGAAGCGATGTTGCGCGCGCTGAAAGGCCTGGGCCTGGGGTTGGCCATGGATGACTTCGGCACCGGCTATTCCTCGCTGTCCTACCTGAAGCGGCTGCCGATTGACCGCGTCAAGATTGATCGTTCCTTCATCCGGGACCTGGCGGAAGACCCGAGCGACGCGGCGCTGGCGCGGTCGATCGTCTCGATGGCCCATGACCTAGGCATGGAGGTGGTTGCCGAAGGCGTCGAGAGCGCCGAGCAGCGGGAATTCCTGGCGCAGCACGGCTGCGATCTGATCCAGGGCTATCTGCTGTCCCGACCTCTGCCGGCCGCCGAGTTGCTGCGGTTTGCGCAGACAGCGCAGGCGTCGGACGTCTGTGGCGGCAGGCGTTGCGACCTGACCCTGGTGGTCTGCCATAACGCGGCTCCCGTGCATGCGGCCTGGGCGGCACGCGCGCCGCTGCAGACCGTTGCGAGCCTCGCGGAACTGGCCGCCATGATGGCGAGTTGCAGGCCGCGCCAGGTGTTCGTGCTGGCGGGCCTGGACGAAGCCGGCGCAGCGGCCACGCTCACGCGGCTTGCCGAGGATGCCGCTTGCCGGATGATGGTGCTGTGCGAAGACAGGGTGCCGCCCTGGCTGCAGGCGCTCGTCAACGCGCGCGGCCATGTGCAGCTGGCGTTTCCGGGCTACCGCCTGCAGGATTTGCTGGGACGGGAATTGCCTCGCCCTTCGGGGCCGACCCATCGGGTGCCGGCCTGCCGCCTGGAGCAGGCATGTTGGGCGCAGCCCGGCTCTGATCCATGCAGACCGTCGCCGGCTGCGCCGAGCGGTCGGGCGCCCGTCGGCGCGGGGCGCTAGCGGCTGGAAGCGGAAGTGCGCCATTGCCCGCTTTGCTGCGCAGGAACTGTAGGCGGGGCTCCGGGTCCCGCAGCCGGCCCTCAGTAAATACACCGGCTTTCTTACTCCGACCACTTGTTGCCAAGTGATACTGTCGCCCTTCGTTCCATCGGCAGCTCAGCCATGTATTCATCCACCTTCATCTTTGCCAAGGGTCAGTTTGATGAGGCCTTCCATCGGCTAGATCAGGCGATCGCCGTCATGGCAAAGTCGATCCCTGGCTACTTGGGCGAGGAGTCTTGGGAAAATACCCAGACCGGCCTGGTTTCCAACGTGTACTACTGGGAGTCACTGGAGGCCCTGCAGCAACTGGTCACGCATCCCCTTCACCTCAAGGCCAAGGCCGCGCAGGGTAACTGGCTCGCCGGCTATCAGGTCTTCGTCTCCCAGGTCCTCCGCACGTACGGTGATGCCAAGATCAGCCAGCTCCTGCCTGCAGCAGTATCGGCCTGAGTCCTCGCCAGAACCGATTGGCGGCGCCAGGCCGCCGCTCTCTGCTCCGTTTCAACCTTAGGTTTCTCGCAGGCCTTCTTGCAGCCCATCCTGCAATCCATAGGCCTCAACTGCATATGCGCCGTTCTCAACTGCACTTCTTCAAACCGAGCAGAGCACATCAATGACTCTTCATGAATCACCGCCCGGATATCTCGACGAATGCCGGGATGCGCTTTCAACCGAGCAAGCCAAGTCCCTTGCAGAGACAAACAACTGGTCGCACGTTGACAAAACAGAAGTGCATACTGACTGGGGCATTTTGTATGAAGAGATCGCACCTCTGATCGACAGTTCGCTTCCCTCGTCACCTGTCGCACAAGCCCTTATAGACCGCCACTTTTCCATCATCTCGCACTTCTATTCCCCCTCGAAAAAGGCTTACATCGGCTTGGCCTTGTTCTACGACGAGAATCCGGAAATGAAGGCATACCACAATTCCTTCCACCCAAAAATGGTCGAATTCTTGGGGGATGGCATGTTCTTCTTTGCGAATAGCAAACTCTAGCCCCTGGGTCCTGCAAGGCTAGATTCCTCAATGCGCGGCGAGCCGACGATGGACGGGCATGCCATGGGCGGGGGTGCTCGCGCAGCACGTGGCGCGAGGCTTCTGACGGTCTGACGCGATCGCCCGCTATGCTTCGACCGTGTCGATTTTCACGGGCTTGAAATGCAGCTTGCCGCGGACGGCTATTGCCTCGTTCCGAACCTGTTGAAAGAAGCCGAGTGCGAGCGCGTCGCTCAACGCCTTGAAGCCTGCGAAACACCGGGCGCGGGGTCCAGGCGCTTGCTCCAGGAGGCATGGTGCGCAGAGCTGGCCCACAAGGTGATGTCTCATCCAGGGGTGGAGCGGGCCTTGCCTCAGCAGGCGCGAGCGGTCCAATGCACCTACTTTGAAAAATCCGCGTCCAGGAATTGGTTGGTGCCAATTCACCAGGACCTGAGCATTCCCGTTGCCAGCCGGGTAGACCATCCGGCGCTTTCAGGCTGGAGTGAGAAGGAGGGGACCGTGTTCGTGCAGGCACCCGACGCCGTTCTCTCTCAGCTGCTCGCCGTCAGACTCCACATTGACCGCTGCTCGGACGAGGACGGGCCTCTTCGAGTGGTACCCGGGTCGCACGAGCTGGGCCGCATCGATCCTGGCCGGGCAGCGCAGCTGGGTCGGACGATGGGGGTGTCATTGCCCACGAATCGCGGCGACGCGCTTCTGCTGCGCCCCTTGCTCTTGCATGCCTCGTCCAAGTCTTCCGGGACGAGTCGTCGCAGGGTTCTTCACTTCCTGTTCGGACCAGAAGCACTGCCGCATGGTCTTGCCTGGTGAAGTTCCTCCCGGCCATTGTTGCGATCATTCCATGCGTTATGAACTCACCCTCCAGAGACCTCGCCCGCGAGCTTCGCACCATCGTCTCGTGTTCACCATGGTTCATGGGTGCGCTCCGCGCAGCACGGGAACTGGAACTCCACGCATGGTGCATTGGTGCGGGCGCGGTTCGCAACCTCATTTGGGACCACCTGCACGGGTACACCACGCCCTCGCCATTGGCGGACATCGATCTGGCCTACTTCGATCCCGCAGAAGCACGAGGCATAGAACGCTCACATCAAGCCCGGCTCACGCGCAGGCATCCGGCGTTTCCGTGGGAAGTGACAAACCAGGCGCACGTGCATTTCTGGTACGAGCGCCACTTCGGAAACGCAGTGGCCCCGCTCAACTCGCTGCTGGAGGCGGTCGCATCATGGCCGGAGTACGCCACTTCGGTTGGCGTCACCCTCAGCCCAACCGGCACCATCGAGATCCTCGCGCCACTTGGCCTTGACGATCTCTTCGCCATGCGTGTCCGCCGCAATCCCCGACGGGTCAGCATTGAGACCTATCGCCAACGTACTGCGAGCAAGCGATACATGGAGCGCTGGCCCCGCGTCGTCATCCTCGACCACGAGCATGCCGAATGACCCCTCGCTGCCTCTGCCCTGCACGGCCGTCAGCTGCGGCTTGGAGGCTTCGACCGAGGTTTCAACGCAGGAGATGCTGAGGCGAGACGTGTTCAAGCACCGGTTTTTTGGTGGCCTGGGTGGGAGGCCTTGTGGATCTGTCCGCTGTGCTTTCAGCGACTGGGTGAACGGTTCTTGAATCACCTCATGCTTAGAATCGCCTGCGAATCCAAGACACCGTTGCGCGAGGGGACCTAGTGGACCGATTGCACCTGATCAATGTCTTCGTCTCGGTGGTCGATGCGAATGGGTTCGCGGGCGCTGCGCGAAAGCTCAACATCTCCCCGCCCGCCGTGACCCGCGCCATCAGTGAACTGGAAGCCCATCTGGGCGTGCGCCTGCTGACGCGGACGACCCGCGTGGTGCGTGTGACCGAGGCGGGGGCGCGCTATGTGGAGGACTGCCGTCGCATCCTGGCGGAATTGGCCGAGGCGGATGAATCGGTGAGTGGCTTGCACGCCGCGCCGCGCGGCCGCCTCACACTGACCGCACCCGTACTGTTCGGGGCCTTGTTCGTCACCCCCATCGTGGCCGAGTATTTGCAGCACTATCCGGATGTGACGGGCGCCTGCTGGTTCCTCGACCGGGTCGTGAACCTGGTCGACGAGGGCGTGGACATCGCCGTTCGCATCGGGGAACTGCCCGACTCATCTTTGCAAGCGATCCGGGTGGGCCGGGTGCGCCGCGTGATCTGCGCGTCGCCCGACTATCTGGCGCGCCAGGGCACCCCGCAAACGCCGGACGAGTTGACGGCCCACACGATCGTGTCGGCCAGCGGCGTCACCCCCACGCCGGAATGGCGTCTGGTCGAGAACGGCGCGCCCAAGCTCGTCAAGCTGCAGCCGCGCATGACCACCACCACCAACGACTCAGCCGTGGCTGCGGCTGTGGCGGGCTTCGGTCTGACACGGCTGATGTCCTACCAAGTGGCAGAGCATGTGCGTGAAGGTCGCCTTCAAATTGTGCTGAGCGAGTTTGAAACGGCGCCTCTGCCTGTGCACCTGGTGCACCGCGAAGGCCGCCATGCCTCACAAAAGGCGCGTGCCTTCCTGGATCTGGCGATCGAGCGTCTGCGCACCAACCCCGCACTGGGTTGACAGCGGCAATGCCAGGGAAGCGCCGTTCCCCTTGACCCGTGTCGACACAGGACCCGGGACGGTTGATCACTGGCGGCGCCCCCGCTGACGGCTCAGGCCGGAGGTTCCGCTCCGAGCGCCTGGTCGGCGCCTGCTGAAGGGGCCGCCCCGCGCAAGCGCTTCAATTCCTCGCGAGCTTGCAGCAGCTCGGCGCGCAGCGGCGCCATTGCCGCATTCACCTCGGCCTCGGTGAAGCGGGGCGTGATGTGCTTGGGGCAATTCCAGTCGTAGGCTTCCACCGTGATCAGCATGGCGCGCTCAATCCGCGCCTCGTACTGCGGCAGGGCCAGCCGCGCCAGCAAGGCCGGGTCTTCATCGGCTGTCACCAGCCTCACACGCCCCAGGATCTTCAGCCGGCGTTGGTGGGCGTAGTCCATCAGAATGATCGAGACGCGGTCATTGCCCTGCAGATTGCCGACGCTGATGTACTGCACATTGCCCCGGAAGTCGGCGTAGCCCAAGGTCTTGGCGTCCAGCACCTGGAGAAAGCCCACAGGCCCGCCACGGAACTGCACATAGGGCCAGCCCGTTTCGCCCACGGTGGCTTGATAGAAGCCGTCGCGGGCGTGAATGAACTCGGCCTCGCGTGCGGTGAGTGCATCGCGGCGCTCGTCCGTGTGGTCCAAGGCTTCGTAGGCCGAACGGCTGCCCATGCGGGTTTGCATGGCCCTCACCGTCGGAGTGAAAGCGAGGTCGGAATAGGCTCGGCTCATGAGGGTTCCTTGGAGCTTTCGTTGGGCGCTGAGCCAGGCAGTGCCGGCCAGTGAACGATCAGGCCGGGCACCCGGCTCTCGCTCGGGCAGCGTGGGGCTCAGCGCGTCATGCCAGCGCGCTGTCGACGAAACGGCCCAGCTCGCCCGACGAGGCCGCCCCCACACGGCTGGCGAGGACTTCGCCGTTGCGCACCAGGAGCAAAGTCGGCACGCTGCGGATGCCCACCTCCCGCGCCAGGTCGGGACAGGCGTCGATATCGATCTTGAGAACGCGCAATGACTCGGCACGCGACTGGGCAAAAGACTCCAGCACCGGTGCAAGCCCCCGGCAGGGACCGCACCAGGCGGCGGCGAAGTCCACCAAGGTGGGCCGGTTGTCTTCCAGGGCCAGGACTTCGCGGGCGTGGCTGTCGCTGCGGGCTTCGAGAACGGATT
The DNA here is from genome assembly GCA_041905785.1 of Burkholderiaceae bacterium. Classification (GTDB taxonomy): domain Bacteria; phylum Pseudomonadota; class Gammaproteobacteria; order Burkholderiales; family Burkholderiaceae_C; genus Roseateles_B. The sequence goes on along the minus strand of JAYRKJ010000003.1, from coordinate 109,301 downwards.
TCATGATCGCTGCTTCTTTGTCGCTGGAAAGACTCCATTACATGCGCCCGCCGTTGCCGCTTCAAGCAGGCCGAGCGAATCGGAGCATTCCGCGCAGCGTAGGGAATCCACATTGCCGCCTTCAATGGGTCCCATTGTTCCGCCATGCGTAGCAGTGACTTGGCTGCCATGGGGGTTCACTGGCGATCGACAAATGCGCACAGTGGAGGCCTTGCCAAGCGACGGGCGCTTGGCTGACACCGTCGCCCTCCGAAGGAATGCCTCATGCGTGAGCACTCAGTTGACGTTGCCATCATCGGCAGCGGGACGGCCGGCATGGCCGCCTACCGCGCGGCCTTGGCGCACTCCTCCCGCGTTCTCGCCATCGAGGGCGGCCCCTACGGCACCACCTGTGCCCGCGTGGGCTGCATGCCCAGCAAGCTGCTGATCGCAGCCGCCGACGCAGCCCATGCCGTGGCCGTGGCCGTGGCCGGGCGCTTTGGCGTCCGCGTCGACACGCCGGCTCGCATCGACGGCGCAGCCGTGATGGCCCGGGTGCGCAGCGAGCGCGGTCGCTTTGTGGGCTTCGTCACCGAGGCGGTGCAAGGCTGGGCGCCGGAGCACCGACTGCAGGGCTGGGCGCGCTTCACGGCCCCACAGACGCTGGAAGTCAAAGGCCATGACGGCGCGTTGCATCGGGTACATGCCGCGCGCATCGTCATCGCCACCGGCTCCGAGCCGCACGTGGAGCCCGCCTGGGTGGCGGCACTGGGGGATCGGCTGATCCGCAACGATGAACTGTTTGACTGGCAGACACTGCCCGCAGCCGTGCTGGTGCTGGGCACCGGCGTGATCGCGCTGGAGCTGGCCCAGGCCTTGCATCGCCTGGGGGTGCGGGTGCGGGTGCTGGGCCGCAGCCAGCGCGTGGGCCCGCTCACCGACCCGGCACTGCAGGCCCTGTCACGCGAACTGTTCAGCGAGGAACTGCCACTGTCGCTGAGCCAAGGCGCCCCCCACTTGCGGCGCGAGGGCGATGACGTTCTGCTGGAGCTGGACGGGCGCGTTGAACGCTTTGACTTTGCGCTCGCTGCCACCGGGCGCCGTCCGCGGTTGGCCGACCTGGGACTGGAGCACAGCGGACTGCCCCTGCAGGCCGATGGGCAGCTGCTCTTCGATCGCCACACCGGGCAGGTCGGCAACGCCCCCGTGTTTATCGCCGGCGATGCCAATGGCGAGCGGGAACTGCTGCATGAGGCGGCCGACGAAGGACGCATCGCGGGCGACAACGCCGGTCGCTGGCCCGATGTGCGCGTGCGGCCCCGCCGAGCCCCGCTGGCCGTCGTGTTCAGCGATCCCCAGATGGCCATCGCCGGGTGCAGCCACGCGGAGCTGCTGGCGGCGGGCACCCCATTCCTCACCGGCCAGGTTTCGTTTGCCGACCAAGGCCGCAGCCGCGTGATGGGCGTCAACCGCGGCGCGCTGCATGTATACGCCGAAGCGGGGAGCGGGCGGCTGCTTGGCGCCGAGATGCTGGGGCCACGCGCCGAGCATCTGGGCCATCTGCTCGCCTGGTCGGTGCAGCGCGGCGACACCGTGCAGCAGATGCTGGACAGCCCCTTCTACCACCCGGTCATCGAAGAAGGCCTGCGCACGGCGCTGCGCCTGTTGCAGCGTGAGCTGCGCATGGGCCCGCCGCCCGTGGAGCATTGCCTGGACTGCGGGCCGGGCGCCTGAGTTCCATCGATTCATCACTTCAACACACCCACAACCATGATCGACGTCCACTACGCCCCCACGCCCAATGGCGTGAAGATCCCCATCGCGCTGGAGGAACTGGGCGTGCCCTATCGCATCGTGCCCGTCAATCTGGGCCGCAACGAACAGAAGCGCCCGGACTTCCTGGCGCTCAATCCCAACGGTCGCATCCCGGTGATCGTCGACCCCGACGGGCCTGGAGGCGAACCGGTGTCGGTGTTCGAATCCGGTGCCATCCTGCTCTACCTGGCCGAAAAGTATGGTGGGCTGATGCCGTCCGCACCGAGGGACCGGATTCGCGCCTTGGAATACCTGTTCTTCCAGGTCGGCGGCGTCGGCCCCATGTTCGGGCAGGCAGGGTGGTTCATGCGCCAGCCCGAGCGCATCCCCGTGGGCATCGAGCGCTATCAAGCAGAGTCGCGCCGCCTGACGGCCGTGCTGGAGACACGGCTGCAAGAGGCCAGTTGGCTGGCCGGCCAGCGTTTCTCGGTGGCCGACATTGCCCACTTCGGCTGGCTGCGTATGGCCGACTATGCCGGCGTCCGTCTCGATGCCTACCCGGCGGTGCAGGACTGGGTCCAGCGCATCGCCAGTCGGCCCGCAGTTCAGCGGGCTCTGGATCCAGTCCAAGGCGTCTGAGGATGAGGGCGGCCTGGACCTCTCACCTCACCGCCACCTGATGGCTTGGCTGACTCGCATGCAGGCACTGCCTGGTCATGTGGACATGCCTGGCCTGTGGCGCCCCACTCTCCAAGAATGAACATCACCCATAGCCCCGATCTCACCCGGCGGGACTTGCTTGTGGCTGGCGCCGCAAGCGCCACCGCCGGCTTTCTCAACCCCAGCCTTGCAAGCCCCATGAGCATCACTCCCACCGACGCCCCTCGCCCCCCATTGCCTCCCTTCAGCCGTGAGACGGCGATTCAAAAGGTCCGTGCAGCCGAGGACGCCTGGAACACGCGCGATGCCAAACGTGTGACCCTGGCCTACACGGCCAACAGCCGCTGGCGCAACCGGGCCGAGATCTTCCAGGGCCGTGAGGCCATCCAGGCCTTTCTGGAGCGCAAATGGGCCAAGGAGCAGGAATACCGCCTGATCAAGGAGCTGTGGGCCGTGAGCGAGCACCGCATCGCCGTGCGTTTCGCCTATGAATGGCGCGATGACTCCGGCCAGTGGTATCGCGCCTACGGCAATGAGAACTGGGAGTTCGATGCCTTGGGCTACATGGCTGTGCGCCACGCCAGCATCAATGACCTGCCCATCAAGCCTGAAGAGCGCAAGTTCCACTGGCCCCAAGGCCGCCGGCCGGATGATCATCCCTCCTTGAGCGATCTGGGCCTGTGAATATCCGGCGCTGACTTCAGACAAACGCTCGCCAAAGGGCGCCCCGCGCTAGCGGCCGCGAACGCCTGTGTTCGCATCGGCCGGCCATGCCGCCATGGCCACGTCCACCATGCGCAGCAGGCTGCTGGTGCGGGCGCCATCACGCGCCTGAATCGCAAAGCCTTGGATCACCAGCGCAAAAAAGCCGGCCAGGGCGGCACAGTCCGTGCCGGCGGCCAACTCACCCTCGGCGCGGGCGCGCCTGAGTCGTTGCTCGATCGCCTGCCTGGCCTGCAGGCGCATGGCTTCGGTTTGCGCGTGCTGGGCGGCGTTGGCGGGCGCGCCTTGCAGGCCGGCGGTCGACACCATGCAGCCAGCCTCATGGCTGGGGTCGGTGTACTGACGGCAGGCCGCTCTCAGGGCTTGCTCCATGCAGGCCCGCGCCGGCAGATCGGCCAGCAGGGCATCGCCAAGGAAGGCGCCATGGCGTTGCGCGTAAAGGTCCAGGCATTCCCGGTAGAGCGACTCCTTGTTGCCAAAGGCCGCATACAGGCTGGGGGGCGCAATGCCCATGGCGCCGGCCAGGGTGGCCGTCGACACGCCTTCGTAGCCATGTCGCCAGAAAAGACCCAGCGCCAGGTCCAGCGCCGCGGCGCGGTCGAAGCTGCGCGGGCGTCCTGGCAGGCGGGGGCCCTCTGGCTCCCCGGCAGGGATGCTTGCTGATTTCTTCTGAGGCACGAAGGAATTGTAGGGACCCCTACATAAACAAGCGCACAGCGATTGCAGGCACGCGAAATTCAAGCTTCCGTCACACGGAACACAGCGCCTGGCTCGCGCCGCCTACCATTTATGTATCGTCCACTACACAACCTGGATCTCATGAACAGACAGTTCACCATCACCATCGACGGCATGCAGGCGCGCCTTCAGTCGCGGACCCGTGCTGCGCAGCACGAGGTCGCAGCCGGCCAGGTCCTTCTGCAAGTCGGTGCAGCGAGCCTGAACTACCGCGCCCTGCTGACCTTGCAGGGCGCCCTAGCCGGGGCGGCGCGCGATGGTCTCGTTCCCCTGTCTGATGCCGCCGGCACTGTGCCGGCCGTGGGCCAAGGCGTGCAGGGCTGGCAGGTGGGGATCACGCCAGCCCCAACTTCTTCCCGGCCTGGATTGAGGACCGCTTCGACCCTGTCGCTCTGCAGAACGCCCTGGGAGGCGGCCGCACCGACGGCGTCCTGAGCCTGCTGCTGGAGGTGCCTGCTCAGTCGCTGGCAGCGCCTGCTGCGCACCTCGGCGATGCAGAAGCCGCCACCCTGCCTTGTGCCGGCTTGACCGCCCGGCACGCCTTGTTCGAGCGTGGCCCAGTCATGGCTGGCGACACTGTGCTGGTGCAAGGCACCGGCGGCGTGGCGCTGTTTGGACTGCAGTCGGCTGCCGCCGTGGGGGCTCGAGTCATCGTCACGTCCTCCTCGCATGTCAAGCTCGGGCGGGCCGGACACCTATGACCGATCCATCCGCGCCGTGGCTCGCGGCGGGCGCATCGCACAGATCGGTGTGCTCAGCGGCTTCAATGCCCGCCCCGACATCCAGCCTCTGCAGTTCAAGAACGCCCGCATCGACGGCATCTGCGTAGGCTCGGTGGCCCAGTTGCAGCGGCCGAATCAGTTCATGGCGCAGCACGCCATCCACCCTGTCAATGATCGCGGGTTCGACTTCGAGGACGGCCCCGCGGCCTACGTCGACACCTCCGAAGCCTATGCCTCCAGCAGTCTGCGTGCGATTGAGTTGATGTCCAACTCCAGCAACCATCTCGTCGGCACGCCGCTGGACGCTGCCTTCCAGGCTGAAGCCATCGAGGCCTGATGTCATTGCCGGCTTGAGGCGCACGGGCTCGCTCGACGGCCGGGGGCGGCGATCGGACGCGGGTGCTTGCCTTACAAGTCCAGCGTCAGGCTGTCGCTGCTGGCCCAGCCCACGCAGATGCACAGACCCTCGGCGCGCTGCGCAGGGCTCAGACAGACGTCGCGATGCAGCGGGCTGCCGTCGAGCACGCGGCTGTGGCATTGGCCGCATTCACCGCGTTTGCAGTCGTAGGCGACAAAGGCGTCGGCGGCAATCAGCGCATCGAGGATGCTGGTGCCCGGTTGAACGTCGACCGCCATGCCGCTCTGCGCGAGATGCACGCGGACCAGCTTGTCGCCCTGCTGCGCACGAGCACCAAAGCTCTCGAAGTGTACGGACGAGAGCGGCCAGCCCAGGCCGGCGCTGTGTTCGCGCAAGCCATTCAACAAGGGAACCGGGCCACAGGCATGCAGGCTGGCGCCGGGACTGAAGGGGCCCAGCAGGGCATCCAACGCTGGCGGCGTGGCCCCCACATGCCGGTACAGACGCGCATGGGGCAGGGCGCGCAGCTCGTCCAGCAGCACCAACCGCTCCTCGCTGCGCGCCAGGTAATGCAGTTCAAAGGGCTGTCCCCTGTGGTTCAAGGCATGGGCCATGGCATGCATGGGCGTGATGCCGATGCCGCCGGCCACCAGCACGGTGTGGCCCTGCTCGGCTTGGAGCGGGAAGCTGTCGAACGGCCCCTCCACATCGAGGGCCTGCCCTGACACCAGTTGCTGATGTATCCAGCGCGAGCCGCCGCGCGAGGCCGGGTCGAGCAACACGGCAATGCGGTATTCGTCGGCTGCGCCTTCTGTGCCGATGAGGGAGTAATGACGCTCCAGCCACTGGCCGTCGGCGACCGGAAGTTGCAGCCGCAGATGCGCGCCTGCGGACCACGGTGGCAAGACCTGACCCTGCGGATGCCGCAGGCGAACTTCCAGGACTTCAGCGCCATGGTGGAGCAATTGGTGGACGATCAGTTTCATGCCGTGCCCTTGGGGTTGAATGGCGAGGCGTCCAGGAACTCCCAGCTCAGGGGCAAGGCCTGCTCGCGCAGCAGCCACGCCTCGATCTCGAATTCCCAGAATCGGCCGGTGCCTCCGGTGCGTCCCTGCGGGTCCGCCTGGTCCCACAGCAAGCGGGCCCGGCCCGTCAGGTGCAGGAGTCGACCGGTCGTGAAGTCCGGCACCACCAGACCGCAGGCCGGATCCAGGGCGAGATTGCCCATGGTGTTGAACAGGCTGTTGCCGGCGTAGTCGGGCACGCGCAGCCGTTGTGCGTCGAGGCGCTCGATAAAGCCGGCCGGACCGCCACGGTGCGAGGCATCTAGCGAGCCGCCCGGCGCGCCGCTGGCCATGAAGAGTGTGTCGGCCGCAGCGAGCAGCGCAGCGCAGGCCTCATCAAGGGCCTGGCCGCGTCGCACGGGCTTGGGCGAGAGGGGATGGGCGTCTCCCGCAGTGCCTTGCGGATGACGACGCTGTATGTATTTGGGGCAGTTGGGATAGGCCTCGTCGATGCCCACACGCAGCTGCTGACCGTCGACATGCTCGACATGGCCGTTCACGCGGTAGCGGCGCCGGGTCGAGAGTTCAATGAACAGCAGGCCGGCCTGTGAGCCTGGGGCCAGCCCCTGCCAGAAGGGATCGTCGGCCTGGCGCTGCGCGAGGCTAGCCGCGATCTCGATGCTGCGGCCGTCCGGGCTGCGCAGAAAGCCGGGCGGCCCGAACAGCAGCGAGGCCCAGAGCTGGCCTCGCTCTGTGCGCGTCGCGGTGGCGACCATGACTTGTTTTTCGATGAAGGGGCGGGCGCCCGCAATCACCGTGTCGGTGATCACGCCGGCATTGCGCGCCGCGATCGCCGCCTCTCCGGCACGCGCCTGCACGGCACGCTCGCCATCGTGGAACTCATGGGCCATGGCCGTCTCCCGCCTGCTGGCTTAGAAGGTGAAGACGGTGAAGCCGTCTGCCACCAGCTTGCCCAGGCTGGGCAGGCCAGAGGTGCCGGGCACGCTGTTGTCGGTGATCAGGTCAAAGCCGCTCTTCACCGCATCTTCACGCGAGCCGAACACGTCGGCGCAGCCGCAAGACACGCCTGCGATCTCGTGCTCCACGGCCTTGAACAGGGCGTGCACCGGGTGGTCAGCCTGGCTGATCACGCCGGGCCAGCGGGTGCCTGCACCCTGAAAGTAGATGGAAACGTCCGTGCCGCGCTGCTTGAAATCGTAGGCGGCGGCCAGGCCGTTGAACATGCGTCCCAGAGCGTCTTCGCCGCCGTTCTTCGGGTCGGACAGGATGATGATGGCTGCTTTCATGGTGCTTCCTTGGTGAGTTCGAATCAGAGTGATGAAGGTCCTGCGATGGGCGGCAGGCCTGGGACTGAACTCTAGGGATCGAGCCTCGCTTCAGAAATCACCTGCACGGCAATGGGCTGTTCCGGCGCGCGGAAGAATGCCCCGCGCTGCACGCCTGCAGCATGGGCAGAGCGAGCGGGCTCTCGCAGGCGAGTGTGAGGAACGACTGCACCGGGGCGCAGGCGCAAAGGCCATCGCGAAGGAACGGAGGCACGCGCGACGGCCTGGCGACGACACGGCCCCCTCACAGCAACGCAAGACGAATGGGACAGCGAATGAGACGCTCAGTCACCACGGCAGGGGCGCCGATTTCTAAAGTTCGGTCCATGCAGTCGGTGCTGGCCAGCGAAAGCAAGAGGCCCTGGCCCAGCTGCTGTGGCCCCCGAGGTCGCGGCGATCCTGAATCTTGTACGCCGAGCGACTTCAGCACTTCCGCTTGGACTCAGGGGTTGGCCTGAGCCAAGTCAATCAGCACCTCCAACCGATTCGCCCCAGAAAGGCACATCATGTCCAAGCGCTACTTCCGTGTTTCCCTGGCCGCCGTGGCTGCCGCTGCCGCACTGACGGCCGGCTTCGTCCCGTCCGCCGCGTTTGCCTATGACGAGAACTCCACCGCGGCCGTGAACGTCGACAGCAAGGGCGTCGGCCTGCGCGGCCACGACCCCGTGGCCTATCACACCGTGGGCGCGCCCACCGCGGGCAAGGCTGAGTTCTCGGCCAAGCACAACGGCGTGACCTATCTGTTCGCCAGCGCTGCCAACCGCGATGCCTTCAACGCCAATCCCGGCAAGTACGAACCGGCGTACGGCGGTTTCTGCGCCATGGGCGTCGCCCTGGAAAAGAAGCTGGACGGCGACCCGACCGCCTGGAAGCTGGTGGACGGCAAACTGCATCTGAACGTGAACAAGGACGTTCAGAAGAAGTGGCTGGAAGACGTGCCGGGCAACAACAAGAAGGCCGACAAGAACTGGCCTGCCATCAAGGCCATGACCCCCAAGTCCCTGGCTTGATGCTGAAGCGGGAGGGCGCGCTGACCCGCCCCGATGACAAGGTCTGGGTGCACGAAGTGCCGATCGCCCGCTTGCACCTGCTGGACGCGCTTGCAGCGGGACAAAGCCTTGGCCAGGCCGCCGCTCATGCCAGCAGCCAGGCTGCCTCACGCCACGCGTTCGACCTTCAGGCGGCGGTGAGCGCCTTGCTCGACAACGGCGCGCCCCTGATGCCGCCCCCTGAAGGACTGCGCCCTCTGCACCAGCTCCTGCCATTCCCCCGAGTACTCCCACAATAGAAACCCATCGTGAACGCTCGCCCGCCCTGCTGCATGCGCGCCAAGCTCCGGTTCATTGGGCCGGACGTCTCCTCCCCGACGCCCTCGTCTTGCTGGCCGCTCGCCTGGCGATGGCCGGCATCTTCTGGCGCTCAGGGCGAACCAAGGTCGATGGATGGTTCATGCTCAGCGACTCGGCCGTGGCCCTGTTCGCGGAGGAGTGCCAGCTCCCGTGGGTGGCCCCGGAGCTGGCTGCTTCGCTGGCAGCGCTTGCCGAACATGCGCTGCCGATTCTTCTGGTCCTGGGCTTGGCCACACGCTATGCAGCCATCGGCCTCCTCATCATGACCCTGGTGATCCAGTTCCTGGTCTACCCGGACGCGTGGCCCACGCATCTCAGCTGGATAAGTCTGCTGGCCTTGATCGTGGCCCGTGGTGCCGGCGCGCTGTCCGTCGACGCGACACTCTCCCAGCGATTGTTTCGCGCTGCGCAATGAGCTTTTGCGACGGACGTGGCTTGGCATCCCTGGAGCGGGCAGTCGATGATGTCGCATCTCCGCAGCACAAGGGCAGGCTCACATGTCAGACGAAATCGATACCTTGTTGACGCGCTTCGAGCTCAGATCGCGGGTGTTCTTCTCAGGGCAGCTCTGCGGCGTCGCCAACTTCGACGATGGCCAGGGCATGGGCGTGGGCCACTTGCATGTGATGCGACAGGGGCAACTGGAGGTGCTGCTGCCCGACGGCTCGATTCAAGCGGTGCGCGCACCGGCGGCCCTGTTCTTTCCGCGCGCGACGCCGCATCGCCTGCGCGCGCCTGACGTCGAGGGTCCCGATTTGATCTGTGCATCGGTGGTCAGCGGTGCGCCCTTTGGCCAACACTTGATGGCGGAGCTTCCCGCCATGCTGGTCATCCCCCTGGAGCAACATGCCGGCTTGCAAATGAGCCTGCATCTCTTGTTTGAAGAAGCGTTTTACAAGCGCCAAGGGCGAGCAGCCGCCATCGACCGCTTGAGCGAAGTGGTGCTCATCCATTTGCTGAGAGAAGTGCTGACGCAGGGCCATCTGAAGACCGGCGTGCTGGGCGGCTTGGCCGACCCTCGCCTGGCCCGGGCCATGCACGCCATTCATACCGACGCCGCAAGACCCTGGACGCTGGAGCAGCTCGCCATCGTGGCGGGCATGTCGCGCGCGCGCTTCGCGGCGCAGTTCACCCAGGTCGTTGGGCAGTCACCGGGCGAGTACCTGTCGAGCTGGCGCATTGGCCTGGCACAACGCCTCCTCAGCAAGGGACGCCAGGTCAAACATATCGCTGACGAGGTGGGCTACGGCAGCGCCTCAGCGCTGAGCCGAGCCTTCGTCCTCAAGACTGGCATGGCACCCACCGATTGGTTGGCAAGCAAGCGTGCAGGTGTGCAGGCTGCCCTCAATCGCTAGGGAAGGTCTTCACAGACCTGATCCGTGAATCAACACTCCTTCGACCTGAGCAGCCAATGGTGTCTTGCGTCGACCGGTTGAACTCGCCGTGCACAGCGGGCAACACCACATGCTCCTGGCAATTAAAGTCGCAAACACGCGCACCGGCCAGCGACGAAGCCTAAGCTGAGCGCATCGGCATGGTCGTCTTGCACTTTGGGAACGACGGGCATCCCCAAAATGGAGCTCCACCATTGCGGGGCCCTCGATCAACCATCTTGACGCCGCAATTGACGCAGGTGGGGCGCCAATACTCGCCCTCCAACGCGACTTCGAGCAACTCGGCTTGCTGCTCAGGTGTCCGTGACGCGATGAGCTGGAGCAGCTTGTCGACGCTCAGCAAGTTCACGCCGTTCTCTGCAGCGAAGGCCATGGCATCCGTCGTGAACATCGATGTCGTCGCGAACTGCCCCCGCTTCACGTTCTGCGCTGCCATCACTCCGCGCAACTCACGAATTTTGTCCACCCCGACCTTCTTGCCTTGCCAGTGCTTGCACTGAACGAGGCTGACGGGGGCCTCGGGCTGATTGCGGGAAGACTGCCAGATGTCTACACCGCCATCGGTACCATGCGACTGGGACTTGGTCTCGAAACCCGCTTGTTTGAATAGCGTTTCGACGACTGCTTCGAAGCGGCGCCACTCGATCATGTCGAACACGGCCTGGCTCCAACGATCAGGCCGCACGTCGGGCTTGGCCGCGGCCAGCCCTTCGGAGGGCTGCGCCGGCGTTGAGGCGACCACTGCTGCCTGCGCGCCCCTCCCGAGGGCTGCAACTTCGGTTCCTTCGAACCAACACTGCCCACATCGCCATTGCCGGATGGCGCAGGCAAGCTGGGTGACCGCATTTTGTAGGCAGCGAACAGAAGGGCTGCACCACCCGCCAGAAGTAGCAGCCCCAATGGCAATAGCTTGCCAAATGCCTGCGCCATCGGCGTCGCCTTCAAGGTGAATGGCAGCACGGTCACCAACAGACCGATGCTGAGGATATGGATGCCGGCCGTTTCCAACTTGCGCGTCTTGCGCGCTTCTGACTTTGATCCTTTTGCCACTGGGGCATCCCTTAGGGTCGGAATCATAGCCAGCGAAGGATTGGAATCCGCCAGGGCGCAAGTCACCTCTGCCGAAGTTGGGTTTGAACGATCGATCATTCCGAAATGTGATCGCCCCACTGCTGCCTGGCCAAGGGTCGCGAGGGTCTATTGGTGCCAGGGCGATTCGGCAAGGGTCAGGCCTTGTCTAGGGATTTGAGACCTGCCACCGAATCTGCTAATTTGCTAGCATCCCGCCGGACAAAAACGGGGACCACGGATGGTTATGCGTTGCATGCGATGGCTGGTTGCCCTGCTTGCCAGTTGCATGGCCGCACCAGGCCGGGCCGAGCCGCCAGAGCCTGACATCGTGGTCGGCCGCGCCGATGCGGATGCCAGCGGCGGCTGGCCCGTCGCGCTGTGGGTCATGGCCGGCAAGCGCAGCCACCTCATCGTCCGCGCGCCGCGCAAGCAGCTGGGCGGGCAGGCGTGGCGGCCAGCTGATGCTCAGGCGCTGATGGCCCTGGAGCGTTTCGGCGCCCCGCGGTTGACGCTGTCGCCGGAGCCGCATCCCTGCCCGACCGAGCTGCGCTGGGGTGCACTCATCTCCCCGCCGCTCAATGCCCACTTCCCCGGTGAGCGGGAGGAACTGGCTCACGCCGCCTGTGGCGCCGGCAGTTGCAATGAAAAGGCCTGGCGCCTGGATCTGCCTGCGGCGCCCCCGGCTGCGCTGCCGCTGCCCGAGCTGTGGCCCGGTCTGGCGGCGGCCGGGCCGGAGTGGCTGGTGGTCTATGTCGTCAGGCGAACTGAAGGCAGCCTGACATTGGCCGGCATCCCGCAGCTGCGCGTGGCCGATGGGCTACACATGGAGCGCAGCTTCGAGAAGTGGCGTGAGACCCGCATGCCGGCGCAGGCTGCCGCGAGCTTTCCCGCCATCCACACCGCCCTGCTGGAGCAGGAAGCGAGGAACCAGGGACTGGCGCAGTCCACCGTGTTGATGCGGTCGGACAGAGTGTCCGCCGTGCGCCCACCCCAATATGTCCGCGGCTGGCAGAGCACCGAGGCCCAGAGGCAGGGCCTCGGCCTGTCCGGCGACAGCGTAGAAGGGCATGACATCGCGAGGCTGCTGCTGCGAGTCATGCCAGCAGATCGGCCGCTCCTGCTGCGGCCAGCAGACGTGCCTTGGCAGACGGCCGAAACCTTTGCCGATCTGCGTGCGGTGCAGCTCAGGCCCGAGACGCCGGCGTCCTGCCGAGCGGCGCTGTCGAAGATGAACTGCGAGGCCGCGTGTGACAGCAAGGTGGCGTCCATGATGGAGCCGCCACGCTGGGGCTTCTATGCGGACCAGGCGCTCGTCACTCTGGCAGCCCATCAGCGCCGGCCCGCCTGTCTGCGCGCCTGCCGGGCGCAGAAAAACCCGCCCGACAAGGCTCTGCAACAGCGATTCGACACCATCGCCGAGCGCCAGCAGCAGGCCTGGGCGTGGGTGGAGTCCATGACGGGCCGGCCGGCGGCGAGCTGGCGCGCGGGCCCGTAGTTGGCTGCAGACGGTTCAATCGTCGAGCAACCTGGCGACCAGGCGAGGCCCACGCGGAATGGGCCTACTGTCAGGAACCGAATGGGCGGCGTCGGCAAGCGGCAGTCTTCGCGTTGCGCGCGGGAGCGCCCTGGCCAGCCTGGCGGTGGCTCCACCACAGGCAAAGCTCAGGGCATTTTGCCGGCTACCCATCGGCATTGACAAAGGGCAAGAGGTGGGCTGCGGCCAGTTTCATTATCCTTCGCAACAGATGCCGTTGGATCCGGCAGTTGCCCACGTGGCCTCGCGCCAGACCGGCGAGACGGCCCGGCTCACACCAGCGCCGAATGGCGCGGAGCCCAGGCCGGGCTGGACTCCTGCCCCAGAAGCCCGGCCGCCAGCACACCCAATTCAATGTCCAGATGAGTGATTGCCGCCGATGCTCCGGCATCCTCTTTCGAGGCTTCTGCAACGAAGGATAGAAAGCGTGGCCCGTCTCGCTCCAGGGCTGCCGCCAGGTCGCCTGCCAGAGTTCGCGCAGAGCCATACAAGCCATCCGAGCGCTCGAAGCTCTCGCCCGACCAGAAGTCGTGAATCGCCTCGACGTCCCAATGCTCGTCAAAGATATGGTCGCGTCTCTCTCCCGAGCGGACGGTCGCCAGTTCACGTTCGGTGCGCTGCGCGATACCTTCCGCCAGCCACATCGGCAGACGCGCAAGATCGAGGCAGGCCAGGGCCGTGCGGTTGACTAACCAGGCCATTGCCGCGTCGGCCTCATGTACGGAGCAGGCCAACCCCACCATGCCTGGCATGACTCGCATCAACCGACGCAGGTGAGCATCCAGGCTTGCTGCCAAGCGGCCATCAAGCTCATCCTCATCAAGCCACAAGACCCATGCCCCATTCGCCGAGCGCACACCCAGAAAACCCAGCGTCGCTCGGACGCGCGGCGCCACCTCAGCACATCGTTGGGTCAGCCGAAACACCCGCCCCGCATCAAGCGTCGAGAGCACATGCAGCGATCCAACCCTATAGAGCTCATAAGCCGGCCCAAGGGCATCCCGCAGATGAAGAAGCCAGCCTCGCATGGCCTCCGAGCTGGCAGCGGCACGCGCTGCTGCTTCTGCGCTCAGCAGGGGAATGCCATCGACGACATGCAAGGCTGCCGGCCAGGCCAGCGTTCTTGCATCTGCCAGCGACAGACTCTGAGGTGCGTCCACGTCAAGAACGCAGCCGTCCCAGTTGCGCGGCGCTTGGCACCTTTCCCTGGCGGCCTGCCGCAAAGGCGGTATCACAAACAAGGCGCTTAAAACTGGAGGGAGGATCCACAGCAGCACCAACAGATAGCTCCTTGCTGGCATCCGCGCTTTCGGAACCGCCAGGAGCAGTCGGGTCATCCACACATTCAGGATCAACCAGCCGCTCAGCACCAGCCAGAGCGTCAGGGACGAGGAGTTCGCTTGCATCGTTCTGCCTTCGGCATCACTGTTTCAGGCTGGGTCTGCCCTCGGTCAGTCACGGTCACCATGGGAGGTGGCGGCGCTTGCCGCTTGTGGCGGAAGGGAGACTGGGCGCTCGATGCGCAGCATCTCGCTGATGGGCAGTGTCTCGAATGCCAGACCGGTACGGGGATTCCGCGGTCTGTCTTCGTTTGGACTCGACTCGGCGGGACCCATCGAACGCACGGGAAGTGTCGGCGTCTGCTGACTTTTGTTGCGCCTTGGAGGGGAATCGGGGGTCGCTGCGGATGCCGACTGCCGGGGCGGCACTGCAGGGCGGGCTTCAGGCGCTGGTGATGGCATGACCGTCCTTGAACCGGTGCTTGTGCCAGACAACCAGGACTCGGGCGAGGCACTGCCGGGTGCCGTCTGCCACGGAGACTTGGAATTCCCAGCAGGCGTTGTCAATGGTGGCAGTGAGTTGTTCGGTTTCGGCGTGGGCGAGATCACGACGAGCAGTAGCGACACAAGCGCAGTCACGCCCCAGCCAATCCAGCTCAGGGGCAGGCCCTGGCGCTTCGTTGCGAAAGGCAAAGCGCTCGCTGGCATCGGCTTGAATCCAGCCTCTGCAGGAACAGGTGGCAGCGCTTCGAATGCTGCATGCCAGCGCTTGGCTTGCTCGAAGGACGTGATGGACCGCATCCAGTTCGGATAGTGCTCAAAGAGCTGGAACACCAACGGACCTTCAGCGCGAAGCTTGCGGGCCTCCGGTACCTCTGGAGTCCGCAGATCCTTGATAAGACGGCGCTGGATGCCATTCTGATAGCTCGGCTGCCGGACGAACATCTGCCACTCGCGTACGGCAGCATCCACCGCCACGCCGAGCTGGCCATACACGCGCAGCTTGGCCCGATCGCGGTCCCATTGGAAACACTCGGCCGCAGCCGGAAAGAGAAATTCATGCCCCGGCTGCCAGCCATTCATCAGCAACACGCCCACGCGAGCCTCGAACATCGCGCGGGCATCCAGATTGATGAGCGCGTTGTCCGCCAACGCCTCGTCTAGGGCATGCCGCGCCTGATGCAGGTCATCGAAACCGGCCTGCACCCTCGTCAGGAAGTGACTGAACACCGCCTCGCTGGGGTCCATGTTCGCCTCAGACGAAGGGGCATCAACCGCAGGCCCACGCTCGGAGCCGGCTCGCGGCGCGCTCTCCGCCATACTGCGGCGGTTCAACCACGCCTGGGCCGCTTCATAGGCATCACGCAAGGCTTGAAAGGCTTGGGGATCGCTCGCGGCATCGATTTGCTTGAGGCGCTGCGCGTAGACCCTGCGCAGCGCACGGTCATCACAATCAATGCCAAGGCCCAAGGCACTCAGGAAGGCTGGCGTCATTCCGCGCCCTCTTCGAAGACCGGTCGCCCCTCGATCTGGTCCAAGCTCTGCGCCAGCTCACGGCGCCCTGCCCTGATGCTGCGTTCCTCCTGGCCGGCTAGCAGGCGCTCGAAATGCAGCATCTGCGCGCCCAGCCAATCACGCTCATGGCCGCGGCACTGCGAAAATACGCGCTCGGCGCGAGCCATCACCGTGCGATTGGCCAGCTGGTCGCGAGGGTGGATCTTCAGCGCCGCCAATGATTTGAGGCGCTGGGCAATCTCTGGCTCGCTGAGCAAGCCGGGGTTGCCCTCAATGACCAAGCCCGCCGTCTCCCCTGTGCGCAGCACATGGGCCTCGACCTGCAGCAGGCCGTTGACGTCATAGGTAAAGCGCACGTCCACGGCGCTGTCCTGGCTCTTGAGCCCGGGCAAGACAACATTCAGCGTGCCGATGTGCACGTTGTCGCGCACCATGCGGGCCTCGCCCTGGAAAATCTGCAGCGTCATCTGAGTCTGCCCGTCCCGGGTGGGAATGTAGTTCTTGACCCGGCTGACCGGAACGACGGCATTGCGTTCGATGATGGGGTCGAAGTGCCCATGGGATTCCGTATGCGCATCCATCCTGACACTGACAGCCACGCCCAGCGAGTAGGGCGCGACGTCGGTCATGACCACTTCGTTGAGAGCTGCGTCGCGCGCCTTGAGGCCCGCTTGCACCGCGGCTCCCAATGCCACGACTTCATCGGGATTCAAGTCCGCCACAGGGAAACGCCCAAACAGCAGCGTCACCAATCGTCGGACAAGCGGCATGCGGGTCGCGCCACCGGCCAGCACAATGGCTTCAAGCTCGCTGCTGCGCAGACCGGCATCTCGCAAGCTGCGCTCGACAGGCGCGCGCAAGCGTTGCAGGAGGGGCGCACAGGCTTGCTCCAGTAGTGTTTCGTCCAGGGTCAGCTGATAGTCGACGTCGCCGTCCCGCACAGCGACAAGGGCGGACTCTGCCTGACTCAAGGTCCGCTTGGCAGCTTCGACCTGTGCATGCAGGCGCTGCTGGAAGCGAGCATCCTCACTCAAGCGCTCGGGCAGCTTCATCTGCTCTTTGCACAGCGCCACCAGACGCTCGTTAAAGTCATCGCCGCCCAGCAAGTTATCGCCAGCGGTAGCCCGCACTTCCATCACTCCTTCGAAGAGCTCCAGGATGGATACGTCGAAGGTTCCGCCGCCCAAGTCAAACACGAGGAAACGGGTCTCCTTGTCGCGCAGGTGCAGACCATAAGCCAGCGCAGCGGCCGTAGGCTCGTTGACCAGGCGCTCCACCTTGAGCCCGGCCAGTTGGCCGGCAGCCCGGGTGGCCTTGCGCTGCGCGTCCGAGAAGTAGGCCGGCACGGTGATAACAGCCTCCGTGACGGGCTCGCCCAGATGTGCTTCCGCGTCGGCCTTGAGCGACTTGAGTACCAGAGCCGACAGCTCCTCCGGCCTGAACTCACGATTGCCCAGCCGCAATAGCTTGTCGGTGCCCATGAACCGCTTGAACTGGGCGGCACTCCGCTCAGGGTGCGTCTGCAAACGCTCGCGCGCGGCGCGGCCCACCAGCACGCTTCCGTCTTCGTCTAGGCTGACGCACGAGGGCGTCAGCAGCTCGCCCAGACCATTGGGGATCAATTCGGCCCGGCCATCCCTCCAAACAGAAACCAGACTATGAGTTGTTCCCAAGTCGATGCCTACGATCACTTCCCTCTCCCTCGCGCTCTTTCCAGAGCTTTGCAAATTCGGCCGCGATGATGCCTCATCCTGTGGTTCGCGACATTCTGATTCATCCCAATTCGATAGAAGCCCGGTCGGACCATCCGCCTGCAAATGCGCCTGTAGACTGGGAGTGGGCCCTGTGCTGGTCAAGTTTTCTCGGACACAGCGATAGGTTGTTTGATTGCCGATTGCTGCTCAAAGGCATTGGGTGGCAAGTTGCCCAGTTTGGAGTGCAGCCGCGCGCTGTTGTAGAAGCCCACGATGGAGTCGGCGATGTCCGTAATGGCCTCGGCGTGGTTGGCATAGTCGCGCTGCCAGACTTGCTCCGTCTTGAGACTCAGGAAGAAGCGCTCCATCACTGCGCTATCCCAGCAGTTGCCCTTGCGGCTCATACTGCCGACCAGGCCGTGGCGCGCCAGCAGCGCCTGGTGCGACGCGCTGGCATATTGGCTGCCTCTGTCGGAATGCACGATCAGCCCTGGCACAGTTTGGCACTGCGCGATGGCCAATTGCAGCGCCGCGCACACCAGCTCAGCGTGCATGGTCGGCGCCGTCGCCCAACCCACGACCTTGCGGGCGTACAGGTCCAGCACGACCGCCAGGTACAGCCAGCCGCTGCGCGCGCGGATATACGTGATGTCGCTCACCCAGGCTTGATTGGGCCGGTCTGGGTTGAAGCGCCGCGCCAGCGCATTGCTTGAGACCAGCAAGGCGTGACCGCTGTCCGTGGTGTGAACGAACTTGCGCCGCCACAGGGCTCGCAGCCTGTTCTCGCGCATCAAGCGGCGCACTCGGTGGCGCCCAATGCGCAGACCCTGGGAGCGCAGCACCGCGCCAAGGCGACGGCTGCCGTAGACCTTGCCGCTGGCGGCGAACTCGGCCTTCAATTGCGAGCTGACCATGCAGGCCCTGGGGGGCGAGCTTGGCGCGCTGACGGACGCCGTAGTAGCCCGAACGGCTGACGCCCAGCACGTGGCATAGCCGCTCGATTGGGAAGGCCTTCTTGTGCAGCGGCTCGATGAACTCGTAGCTCATCGAAGCTCGAGGGCAAAGAAGGCCGATGCATTTTTAGGGTTTCGACATCGCCCCGCAGTTGCCTGTTCTCAGCTTCAAGCTGGCGAATACGCTGCTGTTCAGCGGTGAGCGGCTTGCCAATGCCAGGGCTGCCTGCCGCCTCCTCGTCGGCTTGCGCAAGCCATCGACGTACGGCCGTCTCGCCGAGCTTCAGGTCGCGGCAGACTTCGCTCACGCGCTAGCCCTGATCGCGAATCATCTGCACGACTTGCAGCTGGAAATCCGCCTTGAATGTCCGTCTTTGCTTCTTGGTCATGTTCCCCTTCAGGTGGATTCCACCTATCGAGGTGTCCGTAGGAATTAGACCAGCGCAAGAACCACACCACCGGCGCCCCCTCACTCCACCGTCACACTCTTCGCCAGATTGCGAGGCTTGTCCACGTCGGTGCCGCGGGCGCAGGCAGTGTGATAGGCCAGCAACTGCAGCGGGATGACGTGCAGGATGGGGCTGAGGGCGCCGTAGTGCTCCGGCATGCGGATCACGTGCAGGCCTTGCTCGCTCTCGATCTTGGTGTCGCTGTCGGCAAAGACGAAGAGCTCGCCGCCGCGGGCGCGCACTTCCTGCATATTGCTCTTGAGCTTTTCCAGCAGCGCGTCGTTTGGCGCCACGGTGACCACGGGCATCTCGGCCGTCACCAGGGCCAGGGGGCCGTGCTTGAGTTCGCCGGCCGGGTAGGCCTCGGCGTGGATGTAGCTGATCTCCTTAAGCTTGAGCGCGCCCTCCAGGGCAATGGGGTAATGCAGACCGCGGCCCAGGAACAGGGCGTTCTCCTTGCGGGCGAATTCCTCGCTCCAGGCGATGACCTGTGGCTCCAGGGCCACCACCGCCTGCACGGCCACGGGCAGGTGGCGCAGGGCCTTGAGGTGCTCGGCTTCCTGGGCCTCTGACAAATGGCCGCGGGTCTGGGCCAGGGCCAGGGTCAGCAGGAACAGACCCACCAGTTGCGTGGTGAAGGCCTTGGTCGAAGCCACGCCGATCTCGGCCCCTGCACGGGTGATGAAGGCCATCTCGCATTCGCGCACCATGGCGCTGGTGGAGACATTGCAAACGGTCAGGGTGTGCGTCATGCCCAGGGAACGCGCATGCTTCAGCGCAGCCAGGGTGTCCGCCGTCTCGCCACTCTGGCTGATGGTGACGACCAGGGTGCGCGGGTTGGGCACGCTGTCGCGGTAGCGGTACTCGCTGGCGATCTCCACGCTGGTAGGAATCTTGGCGATGCTCTCCAGCCAGTATTTGGCGGTGGAGCCGGCGTAGTAGCTGGTGCCGCAGGCCAGGATCAGCACCGAGTCGATGTCCTTGAAGGCGCGATAAGCCCCATCGCCAAAGATGTCCGGCGTGATGCTCGTGACGGCGTCCAGGGTATTGGCGATGGCAACCGGCTGCTCGAAGATTTCTTTTTGCATGTAGTGCCGATAGGGGCCAAGCTCAGCCGCGCCGCTGTGCGCATGCACGGTGCGGACTTCGCGCTGCACGGTCTCGAAGCGATCGCTGTCGGCCACGCGATGGGTGATCCAGTAGCGCCCCAACTGCAGATCCACCACATCGCCCTCCTCCAGGTAGACGATTTGATCGGTGACGCCCGCCAGCGCCATGGCATCCGAGGCCAGGAAGTGCTCGCCCTGCCCGGCTTCAGTCCCGACGCCCAGCACCAGGGGTGACCCCTCGCGGGCGCCGACCACGCGGTGCGGCTCGTCGCGGCTGAACACGGCGATGGCGTAAGCCCCCTTGAGACGCTGGACGGCCAGCTGCACGGCCTCCAGCAGGTCCCCCTGGTAGAGGTGGTCGATCAGGTGGGCAATGACCTCGGTGTCCGTCTGGCTGTGGAAGGTGTAGCCGCGGGCCTTGAGCTCGGCGCGCAGCTCATCGTGGTTCTCGATGATGCCGTTGTGGACCAGGGCGATGCGGCCGGCCGCGCCTTCGGCGGCATGGGCGCCGTGTGAGAAATGCGGATGGGCGTTGTGCACAGCCGGCACGCCGTGCGTGGCCCAGCGGGTGTGGGCGATGCCGGTGCCGGAGGCAATGCCGTCTTCGGCCGTCTGGCTGTGCAGCTCGGCCACGCGCGAGGTGCTGCGGGCACGCCGCAGTTCGCCGCCCTGGTGCACGGCCACGCCGCAGGAGTCATAGCCGCGGTACTCCAGGCGCTTCAGGCCTTCGATCAGGATGGGGACGATATTGCGCTGCGAAACGGCGCCGACGATGCCACACATGGATGAAACCTCCTCTGTTGCAAGCTTGGGCTGCGATGGGTGCGAATCCTAGAAGGGCGCCACTGGCATGTGCCGTCAAAATCTCATCAAATGTGGCTATAAATTTCACATCATTGGAAGTACGATGAAATTCATCAGCATTCGCTCACATTTGCAATTTTGATTCAACTTGACAGCACAGATCACCGCATCCTGGGGGTGATGCAGGAAGACGCCTCCCTGTCCAACCTGGACCTGGCGCGCCGCGCCGCCGTCTCGCCCGCCACCTGCCTGCGCCGGGTCAAGCGCCTGCGCGAGCTGGGGGTGATCGAGCGGGAGGTGGCCATCCTGAATCCCGCGCAGCTGGGCGCCGGGCTGATCGCCATCGTGGAGATCAGCCTGGAGCGGCAGACGGCCGAGGCCCTGGCCACCTTCCAGGCCCTCGCCGTGGCGCATGTGGAGGTGCAGCAGTGCTACCAGGTCTCGCCGGGGCCGGACTTCGTGCTGATCGTTCAGGTACCGGACATGGTGGCCTATCACCGGCTCGTCCAGACCTTCTACAGCGCCGACAGCAATGTGCGCAACGTGAAGGCTTTTTTCAGCGTGCACCGGGCGAAGTTCTCGCCGCGCCTGCAGCTGGCGACGGGCTGAGCAGCTCGCGCATACCGTCGGCATCCTCCTGCGCCCGAGCGCAGCAATGAAAAACGGCCCCGCAGGGCCGTTCATCGACAAGGTCGAAGCGCGGGATCAGCCGCGTTGGCGACGGCGCGCCACGCTCAAGCCGAACAGGCCCAGCAAGGCCAGGGCTGCGCTGCCGGGTTCCGGCACGCTGGTGTTCTTGGCAATCCAATCCAGATGCGACAGCACGGCGGTGGAGCCGGACAGGTCGCCATAGCTGGAGCCGTTCTTCTTGGCGGCATCGCAGGCCAGACCAAAGCTCTGGCAAGCCTGCCAGCCCCAGCTGTGCACCCCGGTCAGCAGGAACTGCGTGCCGTCCCAGACGAAATCGCCACCGCCGGAGTCGCCGCCGGCGATCAGGCCTTCGTTCTTGCCATGACCCAGATCGCTGGACCACAGGGTCGACCCCACTTCGTCCGCCAGGATCTGCAGCGTGTTGTTCGCCTCCAGGCCGCTGTCGAAGTCGGACATGTAGGTCACACCGTACTTGTAGGCGTCGGGGTCATACCAGCCGGGAATGGCACCGCCAATGCCCTTGTTGAAGGTCTGGCTGTCCACATCGATTCGGTTCCAGCCGAAGTGCCCGTACTTCCAGTCATTCCAGTTGGTGGGCGAATTCACATCAGCCACCTGGGTGGTGCCATAGCCGGCCACCAGGATGTCCTTGCCAATGTCCAGCGTGGTGCTGAGCTTGTAGCCCTTGATGGTGGTCACGGCCTCGTCCAGGCGCAGCAGGGCGATGTCAGCGCCCGTGTCCAGCGTGCCGTTCCAGCCCGAATGCACGATGGCATTGCCCACAGACACCGAACGCGACACCGTGGACGCACCGCCAGCCCAGCCGAAATCCACCTGCATCTTGACGAAGTCATCAGCGCAATGCGCTGCCGTCAGCACGTACTGCCCGCCAGCCAACAGCGATCCCGAGCAGGCGTAGGAGCCGCCGCCTTTGGTTTCGAAGCTCAGCATGGCCACGCCGTCGAGCGCGCCGGCAATGCCGTTGAAGCTCTGCCCCGGCAGGAAGCGCCAGTCAGCCGGCTGGCTGGTGTTGCCGGTGAAAGGCACCAGGTCCTTGCCGAATTGGGTGATGGCCGTGCCGGCTTGCGCCAAAAACTGGGCCCCCCGCGCCGAGCAAGGCTAGATAGAGCACCCCCCCTCAAATCAGCGCTTGAGCAGCAGCAGGCCCTTGAGGTATTCGCCCTCGGGGAAACAGATGGTCTGCGGGTGATCCGGTGTGGCGCCGACGCGATCCAGGATGAACCCATCGACGCCAGCGTCCATACCGGCCCCTGCCACGATCTTGTGGAAGAGCTCTGGCCCCACCCCGCCCGAGCAGGAAAAGGTGAAAAGGACGCCGCCCGGCTCCAGCAGCTTGAAGGCGAGCCGGTTGATGTCCTTGTACGCCCGCGCAGCGCGCTCGGCATGCGCGGCCGTGGGTGCAAATTTCGGGGGGTCCAGCACGATGGCGTCAAAGGTCCGCCCTTGCTTGATGAAGTCGCGCAGGGTCTGGTTGACATCCGCATCCAGCGCGGTGTGGCGGATGGTGTCGAAGCCATTGAGCGCCACATGCGCGTTGGCACGCGCCAGGGCAGGCCCGGATGAGTCGACGCTGGTCACCTCGGCCGCGCCGCCGGCCAACGCCGCCACCGAGAAGCCGCCGGTGTAGCAGTAGCAGTTGAGCACGCGTTGCAGGCCGTACTGGCGCACGGTCTCTGCGAACTTCTTGCGGTTGTCGCGCTGATCCAGGTAGTAGCCGGTCTTGTGGCCCTCCTGCACGTCCAGCGTCAGCCGCCACTCATGCTCTTCGATGGTCAGCTCGGTCGGACCTTCGCCACGCAGCCAGCCGGTCACGGGCGGCAGCCCCTCCAGCTGGCGGACACCGGAATCTGAGCGCTCGTACAGCCGGCTCAGGCCCGTTGCGGCCAGCAAGGCGTCGGCAATGGTTTGCTTCCAGCGCTCGGTCCCTGCGGAAAGGAACTGGGCCACCAGGGTGTCGTCATAGCGGTCGACGATCAGGCCCGGCAGGCCGTCCGCCTCGCCATGGATCAGGCGACGGGCATTGGAGACGATGGGCATGCGCTCGCGGACCGCGATGGCGCTGCGGACGCGGCGATCGAAGAACGCGGCATCGACGCGCTCGGCCTCGTCGAAACTCCAGGCCCGCACGCGGATCATGGAGCTGGGGCTGAAGGACGCCCAACAGAGGAACTGCCCGCTGTCGGACTCGACCCGCACGGTCTCGCCGGCATCGGCCTTGCCTTTTTCCACGGAACCCTGGAAGACCCAGGGGTGACGGCGCAGCAGCGAACGCTCCTTGCCGGCTCTCAGACGAATGACTTTCATGGCGCGTATTGTCGCCGCGCAGGCTGGGCTTCAAGGACGCGCACGGCCGCGACGCGCCGCCCGTCCCGCGCGACGCCGCGCCCTCAGAGGCTGCCCCAGGCGTAGCCCAGCGCCAGATTGAGCTGCGTAGCATCGGCGCCCCGCCCGCGCAAGGAGCCCCATTGCCCCAGGCCGGCACGCAGGCGCAGGCGGCTCAAGTCCCCCTGGCCCTGCCACTGCACCCAGACCTCGGTCTGGCGCAACGCGCCGCCACCCAGCTGCACCCCGCCACCGCCCCCGGCGCCGGCCAGGGCTTCTGCCCCAACACGCCATTGACCGCCCGCAAAAGGCTCGGAGCGCAGGCCCAGCCCCAGCAGGCCGTACGCATAGGCGCCGGCCTTGCCCTGCACGGCCGTCCCTGCCTGCGCCAGGCCATACAGGTGCTCACCCAGGCCCCGGCTGATGATCAGGCCCTGCTGCGTCATGTCCTGCCGGCTGCCGTCCTTGAAGGGCACCTGCCGCACACGCTGCAGGTTGACCATCACGCTCTGTTCCTGAACCGGGCCCGTCTCAATCGCCCCTGGCTGTTGGCGGCGCAGGGGGGGCTCCAGTGGCAGGTCCAGGCTGAAGCGCGCATACGGCGCATGAAAGGCGCCCCTGGACTGGGCCCAGCCCGCGTCCAGACGCCACCCCCACCCCGCCGCCGACTGCCAACGCAGGCTGGGACCGATCTTCATGAGCCAGCCGCTGCCGGTATCCACGTCGCCGCCACCGGCCAGGCCCAGCGCTGCCTGAGCCCCCACCCGCAGGCCACTGCTGCCAACGGACCAGTCCTGCCCCAGATTGGCCAAGACTTCCATGTAGCCATCGGCGCCACCCTTGGCCCCACCCGCAGCTTCCACGCCCCACCAGGCATTGGGCGAAACGTACTGCCGCAAAGTGGCGCCGGCCAGGCCGATCTTGCGGCCCATGGGGTCGCCACTGCGCCTGCGGATGGACTTGGACGGTGCGTAGGCGCCAGCCATCAAGGACATCTCGTCAAAGCCCATTCCCCCACGATCGCCCGAGGTGCCGGAGCGTCCACTGCCGACCGGATCGAAGGCATGGAACATGGTCTGCCGGCCCAGCATGAAGTTGAGCTGGGTGTCCGCGATATTGCCGCCGGGCACCATCACGCGCGACAGGCCCAAGCCGGTGTACCAAGGGCCGGATTCCGTACGCAGCGACAGCTCCGGGCGCCACATCAATCCGCCACCGAAGCGCAGCACGTCAGAGCTGACCCCGCCGCCGCCACCCACGAACAGGCCCGCGGCCAGGTGCGTGTTGGGCGAGAGGCGCCAGCGGCGCTGGCCGGTAAGCCCCAGCATGAAGATCCCGCCATAGTTGCCCTTGGCCGAGGCATAGACGGTAGGGCCCAAGCCCCAGTCCTCATTGACGGCCAGCAAGGCGCTGGCGCCGGCCAGCGCCATGCGGCCGCCCTCCTTGGTGCGCAGCGGCGTCCAGCTCAGTTCCCAGCTGAGCGGCCTGGCGGCGCTTGGCACCCGCGCAGCGGCATCCGCGGACTGGGCGTGGGCACAGGGCAGGCACGCCGCCAGACTCAGGCACAGCAGCGGTCGCAACAAGGTATCGGTGGAATTTCTGGGCGCAGACATGGGCGCCGACCATACCAGGGTTTTGCCGTGATCCGGGGCGCCGCCCTCAGCGCTTGCGCGCTCGCGGATGCGCAGCGTCATAGACCTTGGCCAGATGCTGAAAGTCCAGCTTGGTATAGACCTGGGTGGTGCTGATGTTCGCGTGGCCCAGCAGGTCCTGCACCGCGCGCAGATCTCCGCTGGACTGCAGCAGGTGGGATGCAAAGGAATGCCGCAGCATGTGCGGGTGCACCGGGCTGGGGGACCCGGCCGCCTGGGCGCGCTGACGCAGGCGCTGACGCACCTGCGTAGCACCCATGCGCCCGCCGCGCGGGCCAATGAAGAGCGCCCGCTCCACGCTGCCGGCCGCCAGCCATTCGCCGCGGCACTGCAGCCAGGCGCGCACCGCTTCGATGGCCGCGCGGCCAACGGGGACGATGCGCTGCTTGCTGCCTTTGCCCAGCACATGCGCCTCGGCAGCGTCCAGGTCCAGCCAGCCGCGGGCACTGACGCCGGGGACCAGGTCCAGGCCCACGAGTTCGCCGACACGCAGCCCGGCGCTGTAGAGCAGCTCGACCAGCGCCGCATCGCAGGCCTCACGCACGGGGTCGGCGGCCTCGTCGCGGTAGGCGGCCAACTGCACCGCATCATCCACGGCCAGGGCCTTGGGCAGGGGCTTCGCGGCTTTGGGCGCACGCAAGCCATCGACTGGGTTGAGCTCGACAAGACCCTGTCGCCCCATCCATCGGTACCAGCTGCGCCAGGCCGACATCATCAGCGCGAGGCTGCGCGGGGACAGGTCTTGCCCATGCAGGCGCGCCACCCAGCGCCGCACCAGCGGCACGCTGACGCGCTCCAGTGCCACGCCGGCCTCATCGGCCAGCAGGCACAGGCGGCGCAGGGATTGCTCATAGATGACCAGGGTGCGCTGCGCCAGGCGGCGCTCGACCCGCAGATGCTCCAGGTAGCGCCGCTGCGCTTGCGGCAGCGGCGGGAGCGCCAGGTGTTCAGCCGGCTTGCCCATCCGGCAGCAGTCGGGCCAGCGCAGCGCCGGCCAGTTCGCCAATGCGTTGCAGGAACTCGGTGCCCATCTCGGCGGTGTAGCGGGTCGGATCCGGCGAGCCCAGCAGCAGCAGGCCGAAAGGCTCGGCCGCCGCGCCGCGGCGCAAGGGGATCAGTGCCAGCGAAGCGACCGCGGTGTGCTCGCCCAGCCAGCGCACGGCCTCGAAGCCGCTGTTCACGCCGCAATAAGGCTGGGCCAGGCTGGCGGCAAAGCTGCGCACGTCTTCGCTCACCGCCTGGGCATAGTCCGCCGCGGCATGTTGGGCATCCAGCCCCCACAGGCGCAGGCCGGCAGCCGGGATGAGGAAGTGATGACGCAGCTCGTGCAGCAGCACCTCGGGCAGCGCCGCAGCATCGGCCGTGAGCATCAGGCTCAAGGTCCAGGCATGGAGGCGGTCGGCAATGGCGACGTTTTCCTGGCCGTTGCGGATCATCTCGATCAGCTTGTGCTCCAGGCCCTTGATCTTTTCGCGCAGCATCTCGGCCTGGCGCTCCTGCAGGCTCACGGCGCGTTGGCCGTGCGGATGGCTGAGCTGCACGCTGGCCAGCAATTCAGCATGACGCTGGAAAAACCCGGGGTTGCGCAGCAGGTACTGGGCGATGTCCTGCTCGGTCAGGCCCTGCGGGGCGTCGTCTTGGGTGCTCACAGCGAGATCTCTCCTTCAAACACGGTCTGGGCCGGACCGGTCATCCACACCGGCGCCAACAGGCCCTGGCTCAGGCCCGCCCATTCGATGCGCAGCTGGCCGCCGCGCGTCTGTACTTCCACGGCCTCATCCAGCCAGCCCAGGCGGATGCCCGCCACCACGGCCGCGCAGGCGCCGGTGCCGCAGGTGAGGGTCTCGCCCGCGTCACGCTCGTAAACGCGCAGCTTCACATGGCCGCGATCGACGACCTGCAGGAAGCCGGCATTGACACGACGCGGAAAGGCCGCGTGCTGCTCGATCTGCGGGCCTCGCTGTGCCACCGGCGCGTGGTCCACGTCGGCCACGCGCTGCACCGCATGCGGATTGCCCATGGACAGCACGGCAACCTCGCAGGCATCCCCATCGGCCAGCGGCAGCTGCCACATCGCCATGCCCCCCTCCTGGCGCTCGGCGAGGCCCGTGGGGTCGAAAGGCAAGGCCGGAAAATCGAAGTGAGGCGCACCCATGTCCACGCTGACCCGACCGTCATCGCGCAGATGCAGCTCGAGCAGCCTGTTGACCGTACGCACCTTGATGCTGCGCTTGTCCGACAGGCCCTTCTCCGACACGTAGCGGACGAAGCAGCGCGCGCCGTTGCCGCAGTGTTCGACCTCGTCGCCGGTGTTGTTGAAGATGCGGTAACGGAAATCCACGCTGGGCTCCGCGCTGGGTTCGATCACCAGGATCTGGTCGCAGCCCACGCCGAAGCGACGGTCGCCCAACTGCCGAAGCTGGTCCGCGCTCAGGCTCAGGGGTTCGCGGGTGGCGTCAATGACAACGAAGTCATTGCCGGCACCCTGCATCTTGGTGAATCTCAGCTTCATGCGGCCATTATCGGGCAGTCAATAGACCCCGCCCTCGCCGGGCGGGCGCGTCTTGAAGCGCTTGTGCACCCAGAAATACTGCGCCGGGTGGCGACGCACCCGCTCCTCCAGCCAGGTGTTGAGCGTGCGGGCGTCGACCAGCGGGTCACCGCTGGGGTAACCCGGGATGGGCTCGCAGGCCTCGACCTCGTAACCCTGACCGCCCGGCAGCATGGTCACCACCAGCGCTTGCACCACCATGCCCTGGCTCGCCGCCATGCGGGCCGGGGCCAGCAGCGTGCAGGCCGGGACGCCGAAAAAGGGCACGAAGGCGGAGTCCTTCTCGCCATGGTCCAGGTCGGGCGCGTTGAGGAAGGCATAGCCCTGCTTGATCAGGCGCAGCACGGGGCGGATGCCGTCATGACGATCGACAAAGGCGGTGGTGCCGAAGCGCGCGCGCCCCGCCAGGATCTGCGCGTCCAGCCGTGGGTTGCTCTGCGGCTGATAGACGTCGACACCCGGGCGCTTCTGGTTGAGCATGAGTGCCGGCCCGACCCACTCCAGGCCGACGAAATGCGGCAGCAGCCACATCATGGCGCCAGGGGTCTGCTCGGCCAGGCGGATGTTGCCTTTGATGCGGATCAAGCGCTGCAGGCGTTCAGCCGATGCGAACCACAGCAGGCCGCGCTCCAGCAGACTGCGGCCCACCATTGCGAAATGCTCGCGCGCCAGGGCTTCGCGCTCGGCCTGCGGGAGTTGCGGGAAACAGAGCTCGAGGTTGCGCAGCGCGATGTGACGGCGCCGGCGCGCCAGCCACCACAGCAGCCGGCCAAGGCCGCGGCCCAGCGGCGCCAGCACGGCCAGCGGCAGAAAATGCAGCAGCCACATCAGCGCGATCAGCAGGCGGGCACTCATTCCAGCCCACCCTCGCGCGGCGGTTTGTAGCGGTTGTAACCCCAGAGGTACTGGTCGGGCGCTTCCAGGATCAAGGCTTGCATGGACTGGTTGATGAGCTCGGCCGCGCATTCTGGACTGGAATCAGCCGGGATTTGTGGACCGGGTCGCACATGCACCACATAGCCACGCCCCCAGGCGAGGCGCTCGCCCCAGGCCAGGAGCACCACCGCCCCAGTCTGCAGGGCCAGGCGCTGGGCCAAGGTCATGGTGTAGGCAGCCTTACCGAAAAAGGGAGCCCAGACGCCCTGCCCCAGCGGCGGCACCTGGTCGGGCAGCAGGCCCACAGCCTGGCCCCGGCGCAGGGCGCGCAGCATCTGACGCACGCCGGACAGCGTGGCCGGCGCCGTCTCCAGCCCGGGGCGCTGGCGCGACGCCGCAACAATCTCGCGCATCCAGGCCTTGCGGGCGGGTCGGTACAGCACGGTGATGGCGCCATGACTGGCGGCGAAGTGTTCGGCATAGGCTTGCGCCGTGACCTCGAAGCAGCCCATGTGTGGCGTCAGAAAGATCAGGCCGCGACCCGGCGGCAGATCGCGGATGTGCCGCTCGCCCTCCCATCGCACCTTGGCGCCCAATGGACGATCCGCCGGCCGCAGCCAGAGCCAGGGCAGCTCGGCAATCATGCGCCCCGCCTGCGCCACCGCACCCATGCCACGCCATCCGCGCAGGCCGGCGAGCGCTCGATGCTCGCGAATGCGGCGTCGGTAGGACGGGCTCAAGGCCCAGCTGAGCCAACCCAGGCAAGCGCCCAGGCCGTGCAAAAGCCACAGGGGACAGCGAGACAGCAAGCGCAGCAGGAGCATGTTTCTATAATGACGGGGTCGCCGAGTTAACTTGGACAACTTGCGGGGCGATGCGGCTCAAATCGACAGACCGATGAGACCGCCGGGCTGAGAAGCTCCACAAATGCCGCTAAAGCGTTCGCCGCCTGACTCCACCAGCACGGCAACGCCGATGGACCTACACACTGGAGTTTAAAAACGTGGCGAACAGCGATTTTCTCTTCACTTCCGAGTCGGTCTCGGAAGGCCATCCCGACAAGGTCGCGGATCAGATTTCCGACGCGATTCTTGACGCCATCTTCGCCCAGGATCCGCGCTCGCGCGTGGCTGCGGAAACCCTGTGCAACACCGGTCTCGTGGTGCTGGCCGGCGAGATCACGACCAATGCGCACGTGGACTACATCCAGGTCGCCCGCGACACCATCAAGCGCATCGGCTACGACAACACCGAGTACGGCATCGACTACAAAGGCTGCGCGGTCCTGGTCGCCTATGACAAGCAGTCCAATGACATCGCCCAAGGCGTGGACCACGCCTCAGACGACCACCTGAACACCGGCGCGGGCGACCAGGGCCTGATGTTCGGCTATGCCTGCGACGAGACGCCCGAGCTGATGCCGGCGCCCATCTACTACGCCCACCGGCTGGTGGAGCGCCAGGCCCAGCTGCGCAAGGACGGGCGCCTGCCCTTCCTGCGCCCGGACGCCAAGAGCCAGGTCACCATGCGCTATGTGGACGGCCGTCCGCACAGCATCGACACCGTGGTGCTGTCCACGCAACACGCGCCCGAGATGAGCCTGGGCGACAAGATGAAGCCCGAGTTCTACGAGGCCGTCATCGAGGAGATCATCAAGCCCGTGCTGCCCAAGGAGTGGCTGCAGGAGACCAAGTACCTGGTCAATCCGACCGGCCGTTTCGTCATCGGCGGTCCTCAGGGCGACTGCGGTCTGACCGGCCGCAAGATCATCGTCGACACCTACGGCGGCGCCTGCCCGCATGGCGGCGGCGCCTTCTCGGGCAAGGATCCGACGAAGGTGGACCGCTCGGCCGCCTATGCGGCCCGCTACGTGGCCAAGAACATCGTGGCAGCCGGCCTGGCCCGCCAGTGCCAGATCCAGGTCGCCTATGCCATCGGCGTGGCCCGCCCGATGAACGTCACGGTCTACACCGAAGGCACCGGCGTCATTCCCGACGAGCAGATCGCCAAGCTGGTCCAGGAGCATTTCGACCTGCGCCCCAAGGGCATCATCCAGATGCTGGACCTGCTGCGCCCGATCTACGCCAAGACGGCCGCCTACGGTCACTTCGGTCGCGAAGAGCCCGAGTTCACCTGGGAGCGTACGGACAAAGCCCAGGCGCTGCGTGCAGCGGCAGGGCTGTAAGGCCCTGCGTTTGCGTCAGCAAACCCTGGGCTTTGGGGCTTCGCTCATATCGCGCAGCGATGTGGGCGAAGACCACAAGGCTGCAGCACTGCATTCAGCGGCAGGGCTGTAATAAAGGGCCTTCGCCGCAAGCAAAAGCCGCCCTCGGGCGGCTTTTCTTCGTTGGCGGCGCGCTGGCGCCCTCACGCCATCCCGCACAACTTCCTGAACGGCCCGAGCACCGCCTCGCCCTTGAAAGGCTTGACGATCCAGCCGGTCACGCCAATGGTCTTGCCGCGCTCGCGCATAGTCTGGTTGTCCTCCGTGGTCAGCATCACGATGCGGACCTGCTTGTTGCCCAGCTCGGTACGGATCTTCTCGGCCATGGTCAGGCCGTCCATATTGGGCATGTTCACATCACTGACCACCAGCTTGATGCCTGGATCCTGCTGCAGCTGCTGCAGTCCGTCGCGGCCGTCGGTGGCGACGGCCACCTCAAAGCCGTTCTTGCTCAGGAAGCTGGCGACGATCTCTCGCATGGTGCTGGAATCGTCCACCACGAGAATATGGGCCATGTCGGGGGTCTCCTCGGGATTCTTTGCTCGGTCGCGTTGTTCGGAAATGTCGTTCAGAAGAGTTCCAGTTCGCCCGTCGGCGCCACGTCGGGCGGGGCACTGTCGAATTCGGCAAACTCTTCGGGAGACCAATGCAGGTTGAAGATGAACCGCTGCACGATCATCACGGGCGGCAAGCCCGGCCGCTTGGGATCGGAGAGCTGGTAGCGGATGCACAGCTGGGGGTCCTGCGAGCCAAATGAGATGTACTTGTGCTCGTGGTTGATCACGATGGGCACTTGCGTCTGCTGGCTGGCAAAGGCCTTGGGCGGAATGTAGCGATTCTTGAATGCCCCCCAGATCAGGTTGGTGGTCTCGCCCAGCATGTTGTTGAGCTCGCGAAAGTTCAGGTCGCCGCCCACGCCCTCGTAGCCAAAGCCTTGGATCAGGCCCTGGCGCAGCGCGCTCTCCTCGGTCTGCAGCATCATGTAGCCGCGGCACCAGGTGCTCTCGATGGTGATCAGCGTGGACACCTCGCCATGGATGATGCGGTCGTGCACCACATAGGGCGACTCCGCCATCACCTGGGCATTGGGGAACATCGAACTCAGCGCCGTGCAGGTCAGCTGCACGATGCCGTTGACCAGGCTGGTCGGGTAGCGCAGGCTGAAAATGGCCCGTTCCACCGCCTCGCGCAAGGGCTCCAGCTCGTCGGCCCGCCATTCATGGCGCAGCGTGGCCTGCTCCTCTGCACTCAAGCTGCGCGCGCTGGTACGCCGCAGGAAGATGGGCAGTTCGGGACGCAGCTTGTGGATGGCGCGGGCAAGGACCAGGCTGTCGGCCCCCTCGCAGGGCAGGTTCTCGGCCAGCAGCACGCCGCCCAGGTCTTTGTGCTGCGACAGCGTGGCCAACGCATCGCCGGCCGAACGCGGCAGCGCCACCAGCCCGACCTGCGTGCAAAAGTCGTACAGCCGCCGGTACTGCTCGGGCTCATGCTCCAGCAGCAGCACCTTGGCTTCGAGTTGCGTGGTTTCCGTCATAGGCTGATCAGGGTCGGGCCCTGTCCACAAAGGCCGCCGCGGCGGCCGGGCTCATCCGCTTGGTGGGCATGCCGGCTCGGCAAAGCAGCGACGGCAGGCCCGCGGTCCGATCGTCGCCGGCATGCAGCGATCGGACGTCGGCCCATGCTACGCCTGCACAGGCGCTTGAACAGGGGGGGCCTCGTGCAGGATTCACGGCTTTGCGGCGGCCATCGCGCACCGGCCCCTCGCGGCACCACCGGACCATGACAAGGGCGCCCGTGCGCGCTACGCTCCAGACTCGCCCCTCGCCGGGACAAACCCCATGAGCACGACCTTCCAAGCCGCTCCGCTGACCATCCTGGTCGTCGATGACCAGAATGCCACGCGGGTCGCCTTGGCCGCGGAGCTGGACCGCGCCGGTCACCGCGTCCTGGAGGCCGACAGCGCGGACTGGGGGCTGGAGCTCTTCGAGCGCTATCGCCCGGACCTGGTGCTGCTGGACGTGGAAATGCCGCACAAGGACGGCTACTGGGCCGCGCGCGCCATGCGCGGCGCCGAGCCCGGGGGCTGGACGCCCATCATCTTCCTCTCGCAGCGCGGCCAGGACGCGGATGTCTGGAAAGGCATCGAGGCGGGCGGCGATGACTACCTGGTCAAGCCGGTCACGCCCATGATCCTGCATGCCAAGCTGCGCGCCATGCAGCGGCTCTCGTACATGCGGCAGCGCCTGGTGACGGTATCCGAGGAGCTGCGGCAGGCCAATGCCCAGTTGCAGGAGCTCAGCCAGGTGGACTCGCTGACAGGCCTGATCAACCGCCGCGGCCTGGATGCGCGCCTGCAGCAGGAGATCGCCGCCGCACGGCGCAGCGGCCAGCCGCTGACGGTCATGCTTTGCGACGTGGACCACTTCAAGCGCTACAACGACGCCCTCGGCCATGTGGAGGGCGACCAGTGCCTGCGCCACGTGGCCCGGCTGCTGAAGGATCTCTGCCGCCGGCCCGCCGACTGCGCCGCACGCTATGGTGGCGAGGAATTCGCCCTGCTGCTGCCCAACACGCCGCGCTCTGGCGCCATGACCTACGCGCGCGCCCTGCTGCGCACGCTGGCACAAGGCCAGCTCAAGCACCCGGATTCGCCCATCGCCGACCACATCACGCTGTCCGGCGGCATCACCACCTGCATCCCGGACGACACGACCACGGCCGAGGGGCTGCTGATGCGCGCAGACGACGCGCTTTACAACGCCAAGGCCTATGGCCGCAAGCGCTTCTTCAGCTACGAGATGCAGATGGACACGGACGAACAGCGACTGTCCCTTCGCGGCGGCCATTGAGCGCACCGCCGGAGGCCCGGGCAAACGGCACTGTACAAATCCACAGCCCGCATGCAAAGTGCGCAGCAACTGCCCATGGACTGACCGCTGCCCCGCATGCCCACTTCAAGCCGTACCCGCCCGCCCAGCCTTGAGCAACTGCGCCGCTACGCGATTGCGCGCAGCCTCTTCTCCCCCACCACCCTGCCCCAGGCCATACGCCGCCTGGGCTTTGTGCAGGCCGACCCCATGCGCGCGCCAGCCCGCGCCCAGGACCTGATCCTGACGTGGCGGGTCAAGGACTACCGCGCCGGCGACCTGGAAGCCCGCTACCGCCGGCTCGGGATCGAGGAAGACTGCTTCGTCAACTACGGCTTCCTGCCGCGCGAGCACCTGGCCCTGATGCATCCACGCACGGCTCGCAAGCCCTGGGACCGGCAGACCCAGGCCCGCGCGGCCGAGCTGCTGGCCCATATCGAAGGCGCCGGCCCGCAGCACCCGGCCCAGGTCCAGTCCGTGTTTGACCATGGCCAGGTCCGCGGCTACTGGGGCGGACAGTCCAACGCGGTGACCCACCTGCTGGACGGCATGCACTACCGCGGGCTGCTGCGCGTGCACCGCCGCGACAGCGGCACCCGCGTCTACGAGGCCGTGCGGCATCCGCCGCAGGACGAGAGCCCGGCTGCTCGGCTGGTCCGTGCCCAGGCCTTGCTGGACATGGTGCTGAAGCTCTACGCCCCGCTGCCTGCGCGCAGTTTTGGCTACCTCGGCACGCTGCTGCGCTATGGGGCGCCGCAGCTGCAGCCCGAGATCCGCCAGGGGCTCAAGGGCGCCAAGCAGCGCTATCCGCATGCCGAGGTCGAAGGCCAGGTCTGGTTCTGGCCGCAGGACGAAGACCCGCGTTCGCGCCGCCATCAGCCGCAAGAGTCCCTGCGCCTGCTGGCGCCCTTCGATCCCGTGGTGTGGGACCGCCACCGCTTCGAGCGGTTCTGGGGCTGGCCCTACCGCTTCGAGGCCTACACACCGGCGGCGCGACGCAAGATGGGCCATTACGCCCTGCCCCTGCTTTGGGGCGAGGACGTGCCCGGCTGGGCCAATCTCAAGGTGGTGGACGGCCGACTGCAGTGCGAGACGGGTTTCGTGGGGGAGCGCCCGCGCGGAGCGCATTTCGACGCGGCACTGGACGAAGCCCTGGCGCATCTGTCGCGCTTCCTGGGCCTGGAGGACGCCGGCGCGCACGAAGGCTGAATTGCCGCATCGGCCAGGGCCGATTTCGCGCACGGCCAGGCGCTCAGCCCCTACAATCGGTGCCGATCCGAGGAGCGTTGCAACCTTCATTGCCAGCCATGGCGCCTGAAGGCCAGGCTCGGAAACGGTCGAGTGATCCACACCCTGGATACAGGCCCCCTGCAACCGCGCTCACCCGCTGCCGTCAGGCCTGGGGTGACCGTGTCTTCCTCGACTCCCCCATTCCCGGCGTCAGCGGCTTCAGACCATGAAGGAGCCTGCCCATGAACGCCGCTGCCACCGACAACTACAAGATCGCCGACCTGTCGCTTGCCGACTGGGGTCGCAAGGAACTCAACATCGCCGAGCACGAGATGCCCGCGCTGATGGCCATCCGCAAGGAATACGCCGCCAGCCAGCCGCTGAAGGGCGCGCGCATCGCCGGCTCCCTGCACATGACCATCCAGACCGGCGTGCTGGTCGAGACCCTGCAGGCCCTGGGCGCCGAAGTGCGCTGGGCCTCGTGCAATATCTTCTCCACGCAGGACCATGCCGCCGCCGCCCTGGCGGCCCGCGGTACGCCCGTCTTCGCCTACAAGGGCGAGACGCTCGAAGACTACTGGGACTACACCCACCGCATCTTCGAGTTCGGCGCCAAGGGTGAAGCGGGCGAAGGCCCCAACATGATCCTGGACGACGGCGGCGACGCCACCCTGCTGATGCACCTGGGCCAGAAGGCCGAGAAGGACCTCTCGGTGCTGGCCAAGCCGGGCAGCGAGGAAGAGCGCATCCTCTTCGCCGCCATCAAGGCCAAGATCGCCCAGGACCCCACCTGGTACACCCGCAAGAGCGCCGAGATCATCGGCGTGACCGAGGAAACGACCACCGGCGTGCACCGCCTGAAGGAGATGAGCGCGAAGGGCACCCTGCTGTTCCGCGCCATCAACGTCAACGACTCCGTCACCAAGAGCAAGTTCGACAACCTCTACGGCTGCCGCGAGTCCCTGGTGGACGGCATCAAGCGAGCGACCGATGTCATGGTGGCCGGCAAGATCGCCGTGGTGGCCGGCTATGGCGACGTGGGCAAGGGCTCGGCCCAGGCCCTGCGCGCGCTGTCCGCGCAAGTGTGGGTGACCGAGATCGATCCCATCTGCGCGCTGCAGGCCGCGATGGAGGGATATCGCGTGGTGACCATGGAGTACGCCGCCGACAAGGCCGACATCTTCGTCACCACCACCGGCAACAAGAGCGTGATCCGCCATGAGCACATGGCTGCGATGAAGAACAACGCCATCGTCTGCAACATCGGCCACTTCGACAACGAGATCGACGTCGCCTCGCTGGAGCAGTACCAGTGGGAAGAGATCAAGCCGCAGGTGGACCATGTCATCTTCCCCGACGGCAAGCGCATCATCCTGCTGGCCAAGGGACGCCTGGTGAACCTCGGCTGCGGCACGGGCCACCCGAGCTACGTGATGAGCTCTTCCTTCGCCAACCAGACCATCGCGCAGATCGAGCTGTTCGCCCACCGCGACGCCTACGACATCGGCAAGGTCTACGTGCTGCCCAAGCACCTGGATGAAAAGGTGGCGCGCCTGCAGCTGACCACGCTGAATGCGCAGCTGACGGAGTTGACGGAGGAGCAGGCGGCGTATATCGGTGTGCCCAAGCAAGGCCCCTACAAGCCCGACACCTACCGCTACTGATCTCTGCGGGCTACTGCGCGACACGCTGGCGTCGTTGGGCGGTGCTCGGGATCCTCACGACCCGCAAGGTCGTTCCGGTCCCTGCGCTCCGTCCGCCTAGCCAGCGCGCCGCTCGCTACGCCCCGAGACACCGAGCCGGGTTCATCTCGCACCACCGCGCTCTTTGACGACACTCCAAACCCCAGACTCCCTCAATGCGCGCCGACCAACGCCTCATGACCC
Source organism: Burkholderiaceae bacterium (assembly GCA_041905785.1). GTDB lineage: Bacteria > Pseudomonadota > Gammaproteobacteria > Burkholderiales > Burkholderiaceae_C > Roseateles_B. Next base: position 72,584 of record JAYRKJ010000003.1, on the reverse strand, counting down.
TGCAACTCGCGCCCACGCGCTCGGCTGCCCAGCGGCTGATCGAGCGGGGCGCGGTGCTGCGGGCGTCGGGGGCGAAGGTGAGGAAGGCGGGCGAGGACGTGGGCGAGCATGAGCTGCTGGCGGTGGAGGACGACGCAGAGCTGCGCTACGTCTCGCGCGGCGGCCTGAAGCTGGAGGGCGCGCTGCAGGCCAGCGGTCTTTCGGTGCAGGGGCTCACCGTGCTGGACATGGGCCAGAGCACCGGTGGCTTCACGGACTGTCTGCTCAAGCACGGCGCCGCGCGAGTCGTGGGGGTGGATGTCGGGCATGGGCAGTTGCACGCCACGCTGCAGGCCGATGCGCGCGTCACGGCGCTCGAGGGGCTGCATGTGCGCGAACTGGCCGGTTCGGCCCTGCCCTCCCACAGGCCGGACGGCGGCTTCCCGCTGATCGTGGGGGACCTGAGCTTCATCTCCATGATCGGCGCCTTCGCGCAGCTGGATCCCTGGCTCGCGCCCGAGGGTCAGGTCTTGCTTCTGATCAAGCCGCAGTTCGAGCTGGGCCCCAAGGCCCTGTCCAAGGGCGGACTGGTCAAGGACCCTTCGCTGTATCCGCAACTGGAACAGCAGGCCCGCACGGCCGCTCAAGGATTGGGCTGGCAGGTGCAGGGCTACTTCAGCAGCGCCATCACCGGCGGTGATGGCAACACGGAATTCTTTCTGTGGGCCCGCAAGACGAGCGGTCACCCCGCAGCCACAGGAAAGGCATCGCCATGAACACGACGAACACGCCCCCGGTCAGCTTCGAATTTTTCCCGCCCAACACGCCTGTGGGCGCAGAGAAGCTGCGCAGCGTGGTGAAGGATCTGAGCGCGGTCCATCCCCACTACTTCAGCGTGACCTACGGCGCAGGGGGTTCCACCCGCGAGAAGACCCTGGCCACCGTCAGCGAGATCGCCGCCGCCGGCCACGAGGCCGCGCCGCATCTCTCCTGCGTGGGATCGACGCGCGAGAACATTGCCGAGATCCTGGCCACCTACCGTGCGCAGAATATCCGCCGCGTCGTCGCCCTGCGCGGCGACCTGCCCAGCGGCACGGCCACGGCCGGCGAGTTCCGCTATGCCGCAGAGCTGGTGCAGTTCATCCGGGAGACGCAGGGCGCCGACTGGCAGATCGAGGTCGCGGCCTACCCGGAGTACCACCCACAGCAGCGTTATGCAGCTCGCGACCTGCAGCACTTCGCCGACAAGATGAAGGCCGGCGCCAGCGGCGCCATCACGCAATTCTTCTTCAACCCCGACGCCTATTTCCACTTCGTGGATGAGGCCCGCAAGCTGGGGGTCACCGCGCCCATCGTGCCGGGCATCATGCCCTTCCACAACTACGGCCGCATCGCGCAGTTCGCGGCCCGCGACGGCATCGAGATCCCGCGCTGGGTCGCGCTGAAGATGGAAGGCTACATGGATGACACCGCCTCCATCCGCGCTTTCGGGCTGGACGTTGTGACGCGTCTGTGCGAGCGGCTGATCGCCGGCGGGGCACCAGGCATCCACTTCTATACGCTCAACCAGAGCGGCCTGGTGCTGGAGTTGTGTAAACGCCTCGGCCTGGGCGCGTGAGCTTGCGCCGCATCAAGCCCGCTTAATGTCCCCAAGTTCTCTGGGGGCAAGGGCTCCCGGCGGTTGCGTCAGGTCAAGAAATGACCCCAGCGCACGCCCTCCAATAGCTCCATCGGGAAACGATTCCATTCACTGAAGGAGCTATTGAAATGAGCAAGCTTGTTGCACGCACCCTGATCGCCGCCGCCCTGGCCGCGGGCGCCTTTGCCGCCCAGGCCGCCGCGGCTGCTGAAGGCCCCTGGATGATGCGCGTGCGTGCCGTCAACCTCGACTCGGCCAACAAGGACACGACCGGCCTGGGCCTCAGTGTCAACAACAAGGTCATCCCCGAAGTCGACTTCAGCTACTTCTTCAGCCCCAACCTGGCGGCCGAGCTGATCCTGACCTATCCGCAGAAGCACACGCTGTCCGCAGGCGGCGCCGAAATCGGCACCCTGAAGCATCTGCCGCCCACCCTGAGCCTGCAGTACCACTTCGCCCCCAACGATGCCTTCCGGCCCTATGTGGGCGCCGGCTTGAACTACACGATCTTCTCGAACGTCGAGTTCGCCCCCGCCGTGGACACCGCGCTGTCGCCCAGCGTCAAGCACACCAGCCTGGGCCTGTCCTTCCAGATCGGCTTCGACTATGAGATTAGCAAGAACCTGTACCTGAACGTGGACCTGAAGAAGGTGCAGATTGGCACCAAGGTCTATTCCAAAGGCACCGAAGCCGGCAAGTTCAAGGTCGACCCGCTGCTGTTGGGCGTGGGTCTGGGCTTCCGGTTCTGAGCCCGCGCATCGCGTTCTTCTGAGCCATCCTCTTTGTTTCAAGCCGCCGCGCCTGCCAGGCCCGGCGGCTTTTTTTTGTCTGCACATGACAGACCCTGAGTCGAGCGGTGCAGCGCGAAGAGGCGATGGCATAGGATGCGGGGCCATTCACTGCGCCCCGACCCTTCACGCATGCCCGACACGACCCTGCACCAGGCCCAGCAGCCGCCCGCCGGCTGGAACGCATACCTGCAGCGCTTCGGCTATGACGGGTTCCATCTGCGCCGGGAGTGGTCCACGGTGCTGCAGCTGGCCCTGCGCCACGAGCCGCATTTCCTGTGGCTGACCCGCGGCGAGCTCATCGTCGGCGTGCTGCCCCTGCAGCTGGTGAGTGGGCCCCTCTTCGGCCGCTACCTGGTCAGCCAGCCCTACCTCAACACCGGCGGCGTGCTGGCGGACAGCCCCGCGGACGAAGCCCGGCTGATCGAGGCCGCCGTCGAGCTGGCCCGGCGCCTGGACGTCAAGCACCTGGAACTGCGCCATGAGCGCCAGCTCCAGCATCCGGCCTTCAATGCACTGGTGACCGAGAAGGTCCACATGCGCCTGCCCCTGCCCGCCACGCCGGAGCTGCTGTGGGAGAGGGGCATCAAATCCAAGCTGCGCAGCCAGATCCGCAAGCCCCTGTCGGACGACAGCCTCAGCGTGGCCTTCGGCCGCGAGGAGTTGCTGGACGAGTTCTACCGCGTCTTCGCCCGCAATATGCGCGATCTGGGCACGCCGCCCTACGGCCGCGCCCTCTTCGCCCAGATGCTGGCGCAGTTCCCCGCCGAGGCCGAAATCGTGGTCCTGCGCCACGGGGGCCGCGCGGTGGCGGCGGGCTTCCTGCTGCATGCGCCGGGCTGCACGCTGATCCCCAGCGCCAGCGCGCTGCGCGAGTACAACCACCTCAGCGTCAACGTGCTGATGTACTGGCGGGCACTGGAGCGCAGCATCCAGCGCGGCCAGCCGCTGTTCGACTTCGGTCGCAGCACCGTGGACAGCGGCACCTACAAGTTCAAGCAGCAATGGGGCGCCGTGGCCCATCCGGCCTACTGGCAGTACCACTCCTTCAAGGGCTCGGTGGGCGACGCCCGCCCGAGCAACGGCAAGTTCGCCCTGCTGGTGCGGGCCTGGCAGAAGCTGCCCGTGTGGTTCAGCAGCCTGCTGGGGCCGCACATTGTGCGCGGAATCCCCTGAGCCGCGGATTCAGCGCAGCGCGGCGAACGCGTCGCGCGTGAGGTTCTCGGGCGCTCCTTCGGCGCGGCACACCACATCGTCCTCGATGCGGATGCCGCCGAAGCGCGCCAGGCGCTCGACCTTCGCCCAGTCCACGGCACGGGCGGCCGGCGCAGCACGGAGCTTGTCGAGCAGCGTTGGGATGAAATAGAGGCCGGGCTCGATGGTCACGCACATGCCCGGCGCCAGATCGCGGGTCAGGCGCAGATAGGAATGCCCCTCGGGCTTGGCCCGCGTGCCGCCCGCCTCGCTGGCCATGAAGCCGCCCACATCGTGCACCTGCAGTCCCAGGAAGTGGCCGATGCCGTGCGGGAAGAAGGTGCTGGTCACACGTTCGGCCAGCATCGCCTCCTCGCTCATGGCCACCAGACCCTGCTCGCGCAGGATGCTGGCGATGCGGCGGTGGGTGCTGAGGTGGATCTCGCGGTAGTCCACGCCATTGCGGACCTCGCCGACCAGTGCCAGCTGCGCCGCCTCCATGGCGGCCCACAAGGCATCGAACTCGGCGCTGTCGGCATCGCCGCGGGTCCAGGTGCGGGTGATGTCCGAGGCATAACCCGCCACCTGCGCGCCCGCATCCACCAGCAGGGAGCGAGACTGCGCGGGCCGCACCGTGTCCTGGTACTGGTAGTGCAGCACGGCGGCATGCTCGTTCAGGCCCACGATATTGCCGTAGGGCAGGTCGCGGTCGGTGTGGCCGGCGGCCACCAGGTAAGCACGATGGATCTCGGCTTCAGAGCCGCCTGCCAGGAAGGCCTCGCGCGCAGCCAGGTGTGCGCGCGCGCCAATGCGCGAGGCCTCGCGCAGGCATTGCAGCTCATAAGGAGTCTTGCAGGCACGAGCCCAGTGCAGGCTGTTGATCAGGAGTTCCGGGTTGTTGGGCACCAGGTGCCGCAGCGCGGCATCCGCCTCGCCGACGATGGCCAAGCGGCTCACATCCTTGGGAAGATGGTGCAAGGCCTGCTCGGGCTCGCTGATCACGCGCAGCTCGACCTGATCGACCCAGTAGCCGGCCGGGGGTGCGGGCGGCACATGCCAGTAGTCGTCCGGCTGGTAATAGACCAACAGAGGTTTGGCGCCAGGCCGCACCAGCAGCCAGCTGTAGGGGTGAGCCACCAGAGGCAGCCAGGCCTTGAAATGAGGGTTGGGCTGGAAGAGATAGGGCCTGTCGTCCAGGAAGGCGTATTTCTCGACGCCCGACGCGATCAGCAAGGCCTCATGGCCGCTGAGGGCCAAGGCGCGCTCGGCGCGGGCCTGGCAGGTCTGGATGTGCTCGGCGTAGAGCGGAGCAATGCGAGGGTCTTGGGGCGCGTGGCTCATGGCGGCGGATATGGGCGCGGTAGCGCCCGGTGGCGGTGCAGTGAAGACCGCATTCTCGGTCAGACCGCAGCGGCTGGAGCGCGGTCATGCACGTGGATCACGCAGACCAAGCGGCAGCGTCAGCCGCGCTCGTCCCAGACCACGCCTTCCTCGGTGATCATGGCCTGCAGCGGCACGTCGTCCGGCCCGGCCTTCAGCAGGGGCAGGAAGCCGTGCGCATAGCCCACGCCGACCGTGGCCGGGCGCGGATGCAGGGCGGCCAGGGTGCGGTCCATGAAGCCGCCGCCATAGCCCAGGCGCAGCCCGCAGGGCCCGAAGCCGATGCAGGGCACGACCAGCAGCTGCGGCTGGAAGACCGCGGTGTCCTTGGGTTTGGGAATCCCGTAAGCGTCCTCCTCCATGGGGCAGCCCGGATACCAGACATGAAAGCGCAAGGTGCCGTGCTCCTTGTCCACGACCGGCAGCCCGATGCGGCGGTCCTCGTGCGCCTCGCTCCAGCGGTACAGGGCCGGCAGGGGGTCGAACTCGCCCTTGATGGGCCAGTAGGCGCCGATGGTCTGCTCCCCTCGCGTCACCAGCCAGACGCGCAGCACTTCCTGCAGCTGAGCGGCAAGCTCGAGACGGTGGGGCAGGTCCAGCCGGTCCTGGATCAGCTTGCGGCGCAGCGCGACCTTGTCGTTCAATTCCACTGGCAAGACCCTTGCATGGAAGGAAGCCTGCATCCTAGCCGGGGTCAGGCCTTGCCGCCAGCCTGGGGCGCAATGGCAGGGGGGGGGGCTCGGCCAGGCCCTATCATCGGCGCATGTCCAAGGAACTGCTCGCCCACGCCCTGGAGCTGCTGGCCCCGCTGGGCCCCTTGCGCAGCCGACGCATGTTCGGCGGCTGGGGCCTCTATGTGGAAGACCTCTTTGTCGCCATCATCGCCTTCGACCAGCTGTTCCTGAAGGCCGATGAGCTGAGCATGCCCCGTTTCGAGGCCGCCGGCTGCCGGCGCTTCGAGTATGAGCGCGACGGCAAGGTGGCCGGCCTGCGCTACTTCTGTCCGCCGGAGGAGGCCCTGGAATCGCCGGCCCTGATGCGCCCCTGGGCGCAGCTGGCGCTGGAGGCGGCGCTGCGGGCGCGGCAAAAGACCACGGCCAGCAGGCCCGCCGGGCGCTCGCCCAGCCGCAAGGCGGCGGCGAAGCGCAGCGCGCCGCGGGCAAAGTCCTGAGCCTGCTCAGCCTGCAGCCGCGTCCCGGCGCACGGCGCTCAGGTCCACCAGCGCCTCTTCCTCGCCGTTCATGTACAGCCGCTTGCCCTGGTGTGGGTAATCGCAGACGTCCTGCTCCAGGTTCACGCGGGCCGCGAGCATCAGCAGGGGCTCCAGGCCGCTGTTGACAATGGCGTGCGCCTCGCCTCGGGCGGCAAAGCCCAGGAAGTCGCCCGCGCGCAGCGGGTGCCACTGATCCTCGATCAACACCTGCCCTTCGCCGCTGAGCACGTAAAAGCACTGCTCTTCGTAAAGATGCCGGTGGTACTCGGCCGAAGCCCGGCCGGGGGCCAGACTCATCAGTTGGCAGCCCAGCTGGCGCATGCCGGTCGCGGTCGACAGGAAGCGCGCCTGCCGCACCGCGTTCGCATCCAGCAGATGCGTTTTCTCATGGACCGGCAAGGCCTCGATCGCCGCCTTCGTCAGCAAGGCGCGCGGTGCGCCGCCGCTTGGCATGGGCGGCCTCAAGCCGCCACCAGCCTGGCGGTGCGCACGGGCGCTTTGACCGGCCGGCGTTGCACATCCGGGCAAGCCAAGGGCGGCACCAGCAGCTGGAACCGGGCCTGCGGCCAAGCCTCCAGCACCAGCTCGGCACCTGAGGGCACGGCCAGGCTGTCGCCCGCCTCCAGCCACACATCCAGCGCGGGGCGGTCCAGGCGGCCGTCGCGGGTCAGCCACACACGCCCCTCCAGCACCTTCAGCTCGCGCGGGCCAGGCCCGATGGGCAGCTTCAGCGCCTCGCCCTGGGCCAGACGCCAGTCAGCGCCATGGTCGGCGGCCTGCTGGATTGATGCGGATTCTGCGGCAGTGATACGGCTGAACATGGTATTCCCCTGCACTCCCGCCGGTCCGCCATTCGCACGGAACCCCTGAAAATCGGGAGCGTGCCGCGATACTAGGGTCTGTACGGAGTAGCGTCCAATGAGATCGCTGCGCCGAATTGATGCGTTCCAGTCATGAATCAAAACCGCCAACGCCCCCTGGCCATCGGCCCCCTGCGTGCCTTCGAGGCCGTGGCTCGCCACCTCAGCTTCCGCGCTGCGGCCGAAGAATTGCACCTGACACAGTCGGCCATCAGCCGCCAGATCCGCTCACTGGAGGAGGAGATCGGCTGTCAGCTGTTTCTGCGCGGCACCCGCCATGTGGAGCTGAGCAGCCACGGCTCGCTGCTGCTGGGTACGGTCCGCGGGGTGCTGGACCGCCTGGACACCACGGTGCGCCAGATCCGCCAGGGCCAGGGGCGCAAGGTGGTCAACGTCACCACCTTCGCCTCCTTTGCCTCGTTGTGGCTGCTGCCGCGCCTGGAGGCCTTCCATCGCCTGCATCCGGACATGGACATCCGTGTCTCAGCCCATGACCAGCTCATCGACCTGGACGACAGCGAGATGGACCTGGCCCTGCGCTACGACACCACCAGCGAGATGCCGGTCGACGCCCTGCGGCTGTTCGGTGAGATCCTGACCCCCGTTGCCAGCCCCTGGCTGCTGCAGCAGGCGCAAAACGGCCAGTTGCCGCCCCTGCGCCAGGCCGGCGACCTGGCCCAGTACACCCTGGCGGAAGAAGACGATCAACGTCCCTCGGGCGTCTACCTCAGCTGGCGCCGCTGGCTGGCCGAGCAGGGACAGAAGGACCTGCAGCCACGCCGCTGGATGTACCTCAATTTCACGTACCAGCAGGTGCAGGCCGCTTTGTCAGGGCAGGCCGTGGCCCTGGCACGGCTGGCGCTGGTCAGCGAGTCGCTGCAGCGCCAGGAACTGCTGGAACCCTTCGGCCCCTCGGCACGCATCGACGCGCCCGCCGCCTACTGGCTGGTGATGTCGCGCCAGGGCAAGCAAAGACCCGAGGCCCTGGAATTCGCCCGCTGGGTGCAGGAGCAGGCCGCCCTCACCCGTCAGGCCATTGGCGACGGGCCCGTGGGCGAGCAGGAAGAAGGCCTCGGCGGGGACTGAGCCACGGCCATCGTTCGACTGCCGGCTGCCGACAACCGTCAGGGTACGATCAGCGCCGATTCGGTCAGGATGATGGTGAGCACCTGGTCGTGTGCCTGCACATCCAGCATGGTCTCGCCCAACTGCCAAGCCAGGCCGACCGTCGTCACGCCCGGGTGCGCGGCCAGCCAGCGGTCGTAGTAGCCCCCGCCGTAACCCAGACGGTAGCCCGCCAGGCTGAAGCCCACGCAGGGCACCAGCAGCACGTCGGGCAGCACCAGCGCCCCGTCGCTGCTGGGGATGCCGCATTCGTCCTTCACCGACGGCGGCTGGCCGTCCCAGCGCCGGAAGTCCATCTGGCGGTCCGCCTTGCGCGCAAAAGGCAGCGCCAGCATGCAGTCCATCCGCCCCTGCGCTGCATTCAGCACGCCGGCTGCGTTAAATTCGCCTTCGAGAGGCCAGTAAAGCCCCAGGCACTGCGGCTCCAGCTGTTCCAGCAGGCGCAGCAGGCTTTGGCCCAGCTGTTGTTCGGCATGGGAAAACGCCGGCGAAACGACGAATTCGCGTCGCCGCAGCAGCAGCTCTTTACGCAGACTTGCCCGATCGGGCGCGGCACTGGTCGACACGGGACACCCCATCAAGGACACGCATTGAACGCAGTATATGGAGCGCCCAGCGCCGCCCGCGGCCCGATGGCCCCTGCTACGGCCCCAAGGGCCCCGGCACGGCAATCCGCCAGATGCCGCCTGACGGCCTGCATGGCTGCCGGCCTGCTCAGCCTGGCTGGCGCGCCTGCGCGCGCGCAGGCCATTCCACTGCCGTTGAGCAGTGCGCAGACCGAGCTCATCACCGAAGCCCGCGAGGCGCTGCGGGTCCGCGACAAGAAGCGCCTGCAGGCGACCGCCCAGCAGGCGCAGCTCAGCCAGCATCCCCTCGCTTCCTGGGTGGCCTACTGGGACTACGGCCTGCGCCTGGGTGAGCTGACGCAGGCTGAGCTCGACGACTTCTATGCACGCTTCCCCGGCAGCTACGTGGAAGACAGGCTTCGCAACGACTGGCTGCTGGAGCTGGGCCGGCGGCGCGACTGGGGCAACTTCCAGCGCGAGCTGCCGCGCTTCAAGATGGCCGATGATCGCGAGGTGGTCTGCTACGGGCTGCTCGCCGAGCACGCCCAGGGTCGCGACGTGCGCGACCGCGCCCGCGCCGCATGGCTGGCCCAGAAGGACGGCGATGAAGGCTGCGCCGCCTTGGCCAGCGCGATGTTCGACGCACGCAAGTTCAGCCCAGCGGACGCCTGGACCAAGCTGCGCCTGTCGGTCGAGTACGCGCGCCCCCGGGCCATCAGGCAAGCGACAGAGCTGTTGCCCAAGCCCGCCCAGCAAGGCATCCAGGACGCGCTGGAGAACAACGCCCGCTTCATGGCCCGCAAAGTGCCCAGCTTGAACCGTTCGCAGGCGGAGCTGGCCACGCTGGCCGTGATCAAGCTGGCCGGCAGCGACCCGGGGCAGGCCGCTGAGGCACTCCAGCAGCGCTGGGCTCAAGGCCTGCCCGCCGAGCTGGCGGCCTGGGCCTGGGCCCAGGTGGCCAAGCAGGCCGCCTTCCGCCTGCAGCCCGAAGCCGCAGACCACGCCGAACAGGCCCTGAAGCTGCAAGGCCGTGTGCCTGCCCGTGACTGGAGCGAGGACAGCTGGGCCTGGATGGCCCGTGCCGCGCTGCGCGCCGACCAGGGGCGTGGCCGCCCCGCCCTGTTCAACACCGCCTACGACGCCTTGCAGGCCTTCGAGGCCAAGGACCCGGTCTGGGCCTATTGGCGCGCCAGGCTGCAGCTGAACCAGGCCCCGGCGGGTCCGGCCGGCGAGGCGCAACGCCAGCAGGCGCGCAGCGCGCTGCAGGCCATCGCCAACCCCTTGCACTTCTATGGCCAACTGGCCGCCGAGGATCTGGGGCTGACCTTGCCCCTGCCGCCGGCACCTGCGCCGCTCAACCCACACGAGCGCGGCCTGGCCTTTGCCCATGGCGGGCTGAACCGGGCCCTGGCCCTGATCAGCCTGGGGCTGCGCAACGAAGGCGTGAGGGAATGGAACTTCAGCCTGCGAGGCATGGGCGACCGCGAGCTGCTGGCTGCCGCGCAACTGGCCTGCGACCGCGAAGTCTGGGACCGCTGCATCAACAGCAGCGAGCGCACCCGCGCCGAAATCGACCTGAGCCAGCGCTTCCCGCAGCCGATGTACAAGGAACTCAGCGCCAAGGCCGCCGAGGCCGGGCTGGACCTGCCCTATGTGTATGGATTGATCCGCCAGGAATCTCGCTTCGTCCAGGACGCCCGCTCGCACGTCGGCGCCAGCGGGCTGATGCAGGTGATGCCCGCGACGGCCAAGTGGACGGCGAAAAAGCTGGGCCTGGCGTACAAGCCGGAAAGCCTGGTCGACCGGGACTTCAATCTGCGCATCGGCACGGGCTATCTGAAGCTGGTGCTGGACGACTTCGGAGGCGCCATGCCGCTGGCGGCTGCGGCCTACAACGCCGGGCCCAACCGACCGCGTCGCTGGCGGGAGGGCCAGGTGCTGGACGCGTCGCTGTGGACCGAGAACGTCCCCTTCAACGAGACCCGCGACTACGTCAAGAAGGTGCTGGCCAATGCCACGGTCTACGCCCGGCTGATGGGCGCGCCACGGGCCACGCTGCGTGAGCGGCTCGGCGCCACCATCGGCCCGCGGGACGCCGCGACGCCGCAGGCCAACCCGGATCTACCCTGACACCATGCGGACGCTGCCATGACTCCCATCCCTGCCCCTGATGCGCGGCTGCTGATCCTCGGCGGCAGCGGCTTCGTAGGCCGCGCCCTGTGCCGCCAGCTCGTGGCATCCGGCCACCTGCGCATCACCGTTCCCTCGCGGCGTCCGGCGCAGGCGAAAGCCTTGAGCGTGCTGCCGGGCCTCAGCTTGCTGCAGGCCGATGTGCATGATGACGCCGTGCTGCGCGAGCTGCTCGCGCAGACCGACGTCGTCATCAACCTCATAGCCATTTTGCAGGGGAACGAGACGGCTTTCGAAGCCGTGCATGTGCGGTGGCCGCAGCGCCTGGTGCAGGCCTGCCGGGACACTGGCGTGCAGCGGCTGATCCACGTCAGCGCGCTGGGCGTGGCGGAGGATGCGCCGTCGCGCTACCTGCGCTCCAAGGCCCGCGGCGAGGCGGTGATTCGAGCCAGCGGGCTGGACTGGCGCGTTCTGCGGCCGTCGGTGATCTTCGGTGCGGAGGATCGCTTCCTCAATCTCTTTGCGCACCTGCAGCGGACCCTGCCTGTCCTGCCGCTGGCCGGTGCCGAGGCCCGCTTCCAGCCCGTCTGGGTGGAAGATGTGGCCCAGGCCCTGCGCCGCCTGATCGGGCAGCCCCATACGGCCGCCCAGACCTTCGAGGCCGCCGGCCCGCAGGTGTTCAGCCTGCGCGAATTGGTCCGCCTGGCAGGGCAGTACCTGAGCCATCCCCGCCCCATCCTGGCACTGCCCGCGCCCCTGGCCTGGCTGCAGGCGTCGATCATGGAATGCCTGCCGGGCGAGCCCCTGCTGTCGCGCGACAACCTGGCATCCATGCAGGTTCCCAACGTCGCCAGCGGGGCCCTGCCGGGGCTGCTGGCGTTGGGCCTGGCGCCCAGCAGCGTGACGGGCGTGCTGGGCGCCCAGCGTCGCGCGGACGAACTCGACCATTGGCGCCGACGCGCGGGCCGCTGAGTGGGCCAGGCGTACCCATGCGCCGCCCCATCAACCCCACACCCATACGCCGCACGCATCAATCCCTTGCCGATTTCTCAGCAGTGCCGTGAGCGCATTGCCCCTAAGCTTCGACGTCCCAAGCCACGAACATTGAGGAGCGCACATGAAGCTGGTGATCGGCAACAAGAACTATTCGTCCTGGTCCATGCGGCCCTGGGTGCTGGCCAAGGGACTGGACATCCCCTTCGAGGAAGTCAAGCTGCGCTTCGACTTCAGCGCCGGCTCGCCCTTCTACCAGGCCCTCGCCCGTTACAGCCCGGCGGGCAAGGTGCCGGTATTGATCGAGGAGGATGGCTTTTCGGTCTGGGATACCCTGGCCATCACCGAATACCTGGCCGAACGCCACCCGCAGGCCGGCGTCTGGCCCCGCGATGCCCGCCTAAGGGCGCGGGCCCGCAGCCTTTGCGCCGAAATGCATTCGGGCTTCGGGCAGCTGCGCTCGCATTGCCCCATGAACATCGAGGCGGATCTGCGCGCCAAGGGCGCCGAGCTGATGGCGGCCGAGGCGGGCCTGCGCAAGGACCTGGCACGCGTCTGCGAACTGCTGCAGGAGGCCCTGGCCGCCAGCGGCGGACCTTTCCTGTTCGGCAGCTTCGGCGCGGCAGATGCCTTCTACGCGCCGGTGGCCATGCGAATCCGCAGCTACGGGCTGCCAGTACCGGCGCCTGTGGGCGCCTATGTCGACCGGCTGGCAGCAGCGCCCGGCGTGCGCGAGTGGATCAGCGACGCATTGGCCGAGCACGACTTCATCGCGGAGGACGAACCCTACCGTCAGGCGCCGGCACCGCTCTGAGCCGGCGCGCAGCCGGCCTGCCTCCTGCCGGGCGCTGACCGGGTGGCCCGCCCGGTGTCGAGAAACTCAGCGGCGCAAGGCATCGGGTTTCAGGCCCGATGCCGCCAGCGCCTCGCCCCATTCATGCTGCTGGCGGCCGAACTCGGCCCATTCGATCGCCGCCAGCTCCTGGTGCCGGTGCGCGGCGGCCGCGTCCCCCACCGCCGCGAAGATCTGCGCCAGCCGGGTATGGGTCGCGGCGCGGTCGTCCACATCACACAAGGGATCCAGTTCAACCTCCGCCTCGCGAGCCTGTTGCAGGGCGGCCTCGGTCTGGTCGCAGTTCAGGCGGCACCAGGCCAGGTCGGACAGCAGGCTGCTGCCCAGGCGCGCGAGACCGCGCGAGATGGCCAGCGGCAGATGCTCCTCATAGAGCTGCTTGGCCTGCACGAAATCACCCTGGATGGCGAGGATCTGGGCCCGCAGCAGCGGCGTCAGCTCGGCCAGCACGGCCGTCCCCACGGCGGCGTCATAGTGCTTGACGGAGTCCACGCTCAGCAGCAGCTCGGGCGCCAGTGCCGAGGTGCTGGACAGCGCCTTCCAGCGCATCTGAGCCGTCCGCATCACGGCCATGTTGTACATGAGGGCGGACATAGTGGCGTCGTCGCCATCGACGGAGGCATAGGCTCGCGAGCGCTGGTACCAGGGCAGGGCCTGCTCCAGCTGGCCCGCGTACTGCCAGCACACCCCCAGCACCATGTGCACGCGGCCCCGGGCCACATGATGCTCCGGCGCCGCCACCCGCAGGCACTCGGCCGCATGGCTGAGCACCACGGCCAGGTCATGCCTCACATAGGCCAGTTGGGCCAGCCAGGCATGGGCCAGCGACTCGACCTCGGTCTGGCTGATGCTGCGGGCGATGCTCAATGCACGCTGGATCTTTTCCTGGGCACTGCTGCCGAAGTCGGTGTAGTAGCTCATCAGGCCTTCGGCCAGATGCAGCCAGGCGCCGACCTCGGGATGGGGATGCTGGAACGCCAGCTGATGCAGAACCGTCAGTTGCTCGCGAGCCTCGGCAAGCGCGCCATGGCGAGCCAGCAGGATGGCCCGCCGCGCCTTGAGGCAGGCGGCAGAGACCGGGCTCTTGGCGGCTGCAATCTCCTTGTCCAGCTGCTTGAGCAGGCGCGACTTGATCTCCATGCAAGACTCCCTCGATGCGGCGCCCGGACCAGGCGCCTGGCGCAGCCCGCGGGCGCGCCGGTGGTTTCGATGCTCGATCCGACCCGGTACAGCTTGCCAGACGGCCGGCCCTAGCAGGCCCGGCCTGGGTCAAATTCAGCGCGTCAGGCGCTCCAGGGCTTCCTGGTACTTGGCGGCGGTCTTCTCGATCACTTCGGCAGGCAGCGTCGGCGCGGGTGCCACCTTGCCCCAGGGCTTGCCGTCCACCTGGGCCTGCTCCAGCCAGTCGCGCAGGAACTGCTTGTCGTAACTGGGCGGGTTGCTCCCCACGGCATAGCTTTCGGCGGGCCAGTAGCGCGAGGAATCGGGCGTCAGCACCTCGTCCATCAGAGTCAGCGTGCCGTGGGCGTCCAACCCGAACTCGAACTTGGTGTCGGCGATGATGATGCCCTTGGTGAGCGCATAGTCGGCAGCGCGCTGGTAGAGCTGGATCGAGACGTCGCGCACCTTCTCGGCCATCTCGCGGCCAATGATGGACACGCAGCGCTCGAAGTCGATGTTCTCGTCGTGGTCGCCCATCTCGGCCTTGGTGGCGGGGGTGAAGATGGGCTGGGGCAGCTTGGAGGCGTTTTGCAGCCCCGGCGGCAGCTCGACGCCGCAGACCTTGCCGCTGGCCTTGTACTCGGCCCAGCCACTGCCGGCCAGATAGCCGCGCACCACGGCCTCGATGGGCAGGGGCTTCAGGCGCTTGACCAGCATGGCGCGGTCCCGCACCTGTTCGCGCTCGGCCTCGGTCACCACCGACAGCGGGTCCTCGCCGGTCAGGTGATTGGGGACGATGCCCTGCAGCTTGTCGAACCAGAACAAGGCCATCCGGGTCAGCAGCGCCCCTTTGCCCGGGATGGGCTCGCCCATGATCACGTCATAGGCCGAGATGCGGTCGCTGGCGATCATCAGGATGCGGTCTTCACCGACTGCATAGTTCTCACGCACCTTGCCGCGGGCCAGGAGGGGGAGCGAGGTGATGGAGGAGTTCAGCAGGGCAGCAGTCATGGTGGGCATCCGTCGAAGAGGCGCCGATTTTACGGGCGGCGCACCCAAAAAAAGACCCGCGGGCCTGGCGACCTGCGGGTCAAGTTCGTGGAGCTTCGTCTTCGTCAGTTAATCATTGCACGACTTGCGCCAATTCGCCACGTGCATAAGCCTCGGCCACCTGAACAAGGGTCAGGGGCTTGATTTTGGCGGCCTGGCCCTCGCAGCCGAACTCGAGGTAGCGGGCCTTGCAGACCTGCTTGGCGGCCTCGCGGGCCGGCTTGAGCCATTCGCGAGCGTCGAACTTGTCAGGGTTCTCGAACAGGAACTTGCGCACCGCGCCGGTCATGGCCAGACGGATGTCGGTGTCGATGTTGATCTTGCGCACGCCGTGCTTGATGGCTTCCTGGATTTCCTCGACGGGCACGCCGTAGGTTTCCTTCATCTTGCCGCCGTACTGGTTGATGATGGCCAGCAGTTCGGGAGGCACCGAGGAGGAGCCGTGCATCACCAGGTGAGTATTGGGAATGCGCTTGTGGATTTCCTTGACGCGGCTGATGGCCAGGATGTCGCCGGTGGGCTTGCGCGAGAACTTGTACGCGCCGTGGCTGGTGCCAATGGCGATGGCCAGGGCGTCCAACTGGGTGGCCTTCACGAAGGTGGCGGCCTCCTCGGGGTCGGTCAGCATCTGGCTGTGGTCCAGCTTGCCGGCGGCACCGATGCCGTCCTCTTCCCCGGCGTCCCCGGTTTCCAGGTTGCCCAGGCAGCCCAGCTCGCCTTCGACGGTCACGCCGACCTTGTGGGCCATCTCGACGACCTGGCGGGTGACCGCCACGTTGTAGTCGAAGGAGGACGGCGTCTTGCCGTCTTCCATCAGCGAACCGTCCATCATCACCGAGCCAAAGCCCAGCTCGATCGCGCCCTGGCAGACCTTGGGGCTGGTGCCGTGGTCCTGGTGCATCACCAGGGGGATGTGCGGGTAGGCCTCGACGGCCGCCTGGATCAGGTGCTTGATGAAGCTTTCGCCGGCGTATTTGCGGGCACCGGCGCTGGCCTGCAGGATCACGGGCGCGCCGACTTCATCGGCGGCAGCCATCACGGCCTGCACCTGCTCCAGGTTGTTGACGTTGAAGGCCGGGATGCCATAGCCGTGCTCGGCGGCGTGGTCCAGCAACTGGCGCATGGAAACGAGTGCCATGAGGAAACTCCGAGGAAGTGAAAAACCTGCTGGTGCGGTCAGGGCCTGGCGCTGGCGGGCCAATGTCCCGCCTGGCCTGAGCCTGTACCTGTAACCGCGCCGTAACTGCCTGCGATTCTAGCGGCGAGGGGTACAAATCCGGTGACCGGGCGCCCCGCCCCGGCACTCCGCCCCCGCAACTCGGGTGAGTTGCTGCGGGTCTGGGCCGCTTGCGCAAGCACCTGGCCAGGGGCTAGGCTCTCAAGTGGTCCGACATTGGTGTGTTGCGCCCACCCCATGCATCGGGCAGGACCGCGTTCCCTGCGCTGTTGCCGCCTTGGTCGGTCGGTGCTTGCGGCGACACTGGCAGCTCATCCCCGGAGAGTTCATGACCCGACTGTCCATCGACCACCTGACGCTGTGGATCACCGCTGCCGCCCGTGAGCATTCGCTGGACCTGCCGGCCCATGTGGAGGAACGCACGGGTGCCAGCCGCCGCGCCGTGCTGGCGGCGCTGCGCCGCCTGGTCGATGCCCAATGGCTCAGCCGCGAGGGCAGCTCGCGCCGTCCGGTCTATGGGCCGGGACTGCTGCGCCAGGTCGTGCGCTCCTATACCCTCCATGGCCTGCAGGAAGACCTGCCCTGGCAGCGCGACTTCGCGCCCAACTTCGCCCTGCCCAAGCATGTGGCCCGCATGGTCCAGCATGGTTTCACCGAGCTGGTAAACAACGCGGTGGATCACAGCGGCGGCAGCAGCGTGACCGTCTCGCTGCGCCAGACACCCAGCCACGTGCAGCTGCTGGTCTCCGACGACGGCTGCGGTGTCTTCAACAAGATTTGCGAGGCCTTCGACATCGCCGACCCACAGCACGCGATGCTGGAGCTCTCCAAGGGCCGCCTGACCAGCCAGCCGCAAATGCACACCGGCCGCGGCCTCTTCTTCAGCTCGCAACTGGCCGATGTCTTCGACATCCATGCCAACGGCACCGCCTTCCAGCGTCGGGCCTGGGAGTCCACCGGCTGGCAGCCCGGCCGGCCGCTGCCACGCCAGGGCAGTTCCATCTACATGTCCATCGCGCTGGACAGCACCCGCACCCTGGACCAGGTCCTCGAGGCCTGGAGCACCGACGGCTCGGGCATCGAGTTCGACCAGACCAAAATCTACCTGCGCCTGGTGGCCGGGCCGGGCCAGGCGCTGGACTCGCGCGCCCAGGCCCGGCGGGTGGCGGCGCGGCTGCCGCAGTTCAAGCGGGCCGAAGTGAGCTTCGAGGGCGTGGAGGAGGTGGGCCACGGCTTCACGGATGAGCTCTTCCGCGTCTTCGCCCGGGCCCACCAGGAAGTGGAGCTGGTGCCCACGCACATGACGCCGCGCATTGAGGCGTTGGTGCGCAGCGCGCAGAAATCCTGACCCAAGCGGACACTGCGCTCGCGGTCGTCAGAGCTGGCTGTCCACCAAGCTCTGGATGGCGGCCTGCTGGCGGCGCAGGGCCGCGTTGAGCGCCGGCAGGTGCCGCAGCCAGGGGCTGCCCAGCGCGCCGGCGATGTGGATGCCCTCGCTGACCAGCGGCAGGGGGCCGACCTCGACCAGCGCGCTCATGCCGCCGGCCTCACGCAGACGACGTTCCAGCAGCCAGGGATCGGCACTGCGATGCGTCATCAGCACCACGTCACAGCGCTCGGCCAGCAGCATGCGCAGCCGGTTGCGGTGGTCGCCATCCGCGTACTCCACCCGAAAATCCCGGCCCTTGGCGGCATCGATCTGGGCGCCGTAGCTCATCGCGCGGCTGAGGCAGACCGTCAGGCCCTGGAGATCGACCAGGCTGCGGATGCGCAGCTGGCGGTCACGCCGCGTCACGGGCCAGACGCGTGAACTGAACAAGGGCTCGCTGAAGGCCATCAGCGCCTCCCGCGCCGGCGTGCGACTCAGGCCGAAGGCCAGGCAATCGCCGCGTTCCATTCGCGCCAGCACTCGGGCCATCGGCGCGAACTGCAGCTCCCATTGCCAGCCCGCCGCCAGCGCCAACAGGTCCAGCAACGGCAGAACGAAGTCGCGATTGACGTGGTCACTGATCGCCAGGGGCAGCAGCTGGCCCCGACGCTCGTCCCTGCCTGCCAATGCGGGCAGCCAGCCCGCGGCGCCGACCCCGAGCAGGCCGCGCAACACGCGACGCCTGTGGGGCCGGAGGAAAGCGCTTGCGGGATCGGAATCGGAGCGGATTGCGGACATGCCTGACGAACGCGGCGGGATGCCAACGCCGTCCAGAGCTTATGCCAAGGGCCGGCGGGCCGCCGATGCGCAGGCCCCGCCGCCGTGCCGCTTTACTCGACGCGGCAGACCTTCAGCATATTCGTCCCCCCCGGATAGCCCATGGGTTCGCCGCAGGTGATGGCGTAGGTGTCGCCCGGCATCAGCACGCCGCGCTCGACCAGCAGCTGCTCGGCGGCCTTCAGTGCGACATCGCGATCCTCGTACTTGGGCATCAGCAGCGGACGCACATTGCGGTACAGCGCCATCTTGCGCTGCGACTGCGGCGTGGTGGTCAGGCCGAAGATGGGTACATGGATGCGATGGCGGCTCATCCACAGCGCGGTGGAGCCGGACTCGGTCAGCGCCAGGATGGCCTTGCAGCCCAGGTGATGCGCGGTGAAGAGCGCCCCCATGGCGATGGCCTGGTCGATACGGCCGAACTGGCGGTTGGTGAAGTCGGTGTCGATGGTGACGAACTCGGCGATCTCCGCCTCCAGCGCGATGGCAGCCATCTGCTCGATGGTCTCCACCGGGAACTTGCCGGCAGCGGTCTCGGCGGAGAGCATCACGGCGTCGGTGCCATCCAGCACGGCATTGGCCACATCCGAGACCTCGGCGCGGGTAGGCACCGGGTTGACGATCATGGACTCCATCATCTGCGTCGCGGTGATGGCGACCTTGTCCATCTCGCGGGCCATGCGGATCATGCGTTTTTGCAGCGCCGGCACGGCGGCGTTGCCCACTTCGACGGCCAGGTCGCCGCGGGCGACCATGATGCCGTCGGAGGCCTTCAGGATGGCCTCCAGCTGCGGGATGGCCTCGCTGCGCTCGATCTTGGCAATCATGCCGGGCTTGTGGCGCCAGGGCTCGCCGGCGACATTGGCCAGCTGGCGTGCCATCTCCATGTCCGTCGCGTTCTTGGGAAAGCTGACGGCCAGGTATTCGCACTGGAAGGACATGGCGGTCTTGATGTCCTCCATGTCCTTGGCCGTCAGGGCCGGCGCGGTGAGGCCGCCGCCCTGCTTGTTGATGCCCTTGTTGTTGGACAGCTCGCCGCCCAGCTTGACGATGGTGTGCACCTGCGCGCCGCGCACGGCCTCGACGGTGAGCACGAGCAGGCCGTCGTTGAGCAGCAGGGTGTCGCCGGGCTTCACGTCGCGGGGCAGCTCCTTGTAGTCCAGGCCCACGATTTCTTCATTGCCCAGCTCGGTGCGGTTGGCGTCGAGGATGAAGCGGGTGCCGTTGACCAGCTCGATCTTGCCGTTCTCGAACTTGCCGACGCGGATCTTGGGGCCTTGCAGGTCGGCCATGATGGCGACCTCCTTGCCCACGGCCGCGGCGGTCTCGCGCACCAGGCGGGCCCGATCGATGTGATCCTGCGCCTTGCCGTGCGAGAAGTTCAGCCGCACCACGTCCACCCCGGCCCGGATCATGCGCTCCAGCACCTCGGGCGAGGAAGAAGCGGGACCGAGGGTGGCAACGATCTTGGTGGCGCGGGTCATGGGCAGCTCGCTGAAATTAAGTTACAGGAATCGATTATGTGCCGCATTTAGAGCGGGAAGTCGATTTCATGCGGTTACCAAGCAGGGCGGGATGAAGGCATCGACCGCGCATCGCCAACACGGCGAACCCACAAACAAAGAACCCCGCCAGTGCAACGCGGCGGGGTTCGTTCAGAGCGACGACTGCGGATCCGGCTTTGCCGGGCCGTCAGTCGTGCGCCCTTGAGGGGCGGCCGAAGGCCGTAGGGGGTGGTCAACCCTTTCCAGCGCGGACCTCGGCCACAGCCAGCGCCGTCATGTTGACGATGCGGCGCACGGTCGCGGACGGCGTGAGGATGTGCACCGGCCGCGCCGCGCCCAGCAGCATGGGGCCCACCGTGACGCCCTGACCGCTGGTGATCTTCAGCACGTTGAAGAGGATGTTGGCCGAATCCAGGCTGGGCAGCACCAGCAGGTTGGCCGCACCCTTGAGCGTGCTGTCGGGCAGGAAGGTGGCGCGGACAGACTCGCTCAGCGCGGCATCGCCATGCATTTCGCCATCGCACTCCACGTCCGGGGCGTGCTGCACGAAGAGCTCGCGCGCACGGCGCATCTTCTGGGCCGAGGCGCGCTTGCTGGAGCCGAACATCGAGTGCGACAGGAAGGCCACCTTGGGCGGCAGACCGAAGCGGCGCACCTCCTCCGCCGCCATCGCGGCAATCTCGGCCAGTTGCTCCGCGGTCGGGTCCTCGTTGACGAAGGTGTCGGTGATGAAGAGCGTGTGCTGCTCCAGCATCAGGGCGTTGAGCGTGGCGAAGTTCTGCACCCCGGCCTTGAGACCGATGAGGTCGGACACATGCTCCAGATGCGAGTCGAAGCGCCCGACAAGCCCACAGATCATGGCGTCGGCATCGCCCAGCTCGATGGCCAGGGCGCCAATGGTGGTGGCCGAGCGGCGCACCGCCGCCTTGGCCATCTCCGGCGTCACGCCGCGGCGGCCCATGACCTGGTGGTAGCGCTCCCAGTAGTGGCGGAAGCGGGCGTCGTTGTCCGGGTCGATGAGCTGCACGTCCCCGCCCAGCTTCATGCGCAGCCCGGCACGCTGGATGCGCATCGCAATCACCTCGGGCCGGCCGATCAGGGTCGGACGGGTGAGCTTCTCGTCCAGCGCCACCTGCACCGCGCGCAGCACGCGCTCGTCCTCGCCCTCGGCATAGATCACGCGCGCCTGGCCTTCCTGGTACTCGGCCTTGGCGGCGGCAAACACCGGTCGCATGAACATGCCGGTCTGGTAGACGAAGCGCGAGAGCTGCTCGCGGTAGGCGGCCAGGTCGGCGATGGGCCGCGTGGCCACGCCGGAGGCCGCTGCAGCCTCTGCAACGGCCGGCGCGATACGCAGGATCAGCCGGGCATCGAAAGGCTTCGGGATGAGGTACTCCGAACCGAAGGCCAGTTCCTGTCCGGCATAGGCCGCGGCCACCTCATCGCTCATCTCGGCCTTGGCCAATGCGGCAATCTCGCGCACGCAGGCCAGCTTCATGGCCTCGGTGATCTTGGTCGCACCGCAGTCCAGGGCGCCGCGGAAGATGTAGGGGAAGCACAGGACGTTGTTGACCTGGTTCGGGTAGTCCGAGCGGCCGGTGGCGATGATGCAGTCCGGGCGCACCGCCTTCGCCAGCTCGGGACGAATTTCGGGTTCGGGGTTGGCCAGGGCCAGGATGATGGGCTTGTCGGCCATCGTCGCGACCATGTCCTGCGTCAGCACACCCGCGGCCGAGCAGCCCAGGAACACGTCAGCCCCCGCCACCACATCGGCCAGTGTGCGGGCCCTCGTGACCTGGCAATAACGCTGCTTGGACTCATCCAGCTTGCCGGCCAGCGCATCGGCGCGCTCACTCTGGATCAGGCCTTTGGAGTCGCAGACGAAGACGTGCTCGCGCTTCAGCCCCAAGCCCACCATCACGTCCAGGCAGGCGATGGCCGCAGCACCGGCGCCGGAGACCGCCAGCTTGACCTTGCCAATGTCCTTGCCCACCAGTTCCAGGCCGTTGAGCAGCGCGGCGCTGGAGATGATGGCCGTGCCGTGCTGGTCGTCGTGGAAGACGGGGATGTTCATGCGCTCGGACAGCTTCTTCTCGATGTAGAAGCACTCCGGCGCCTTGATGTCCTCGAGGTTGACGCCGCCCAGCGTGGGCTCCATGGCGGCGATGATGTCCACGAGCTTGTCCGGGTCGCGCTCGGCCAGCTCAATGTCGAAGACGTCGACACCGGCGAACTTCTTGAACAGGCAGCCCTTGCCCTCCATCACCGGCTTGCCGGCCAGCGGGCCGATGTCCCCCAGGCCCAGCACCGCCGTGCCGTTGGTGATCACGCCGACGAGGTTGGCGCGCGAGGTGTAGTCGGCCGCCAGGCTGGGGTCTTCCTCGATGGCCAGGCAGGCGTAGGCCACCCCGGGCGAGTAGGCCAGCGAGAGATCGCGCTGGTTGGACAAGGCCTTGGTGGGCGTGACGGCGATCTTGCCGCGGGTCGGTGCACGGTGGTATTCCAGCGCGGCATCGCGCAGGGCACGTTCGGCCGGCGACAAGGGCTCTTTCTCAGCCATCCGGGAGTCTCCTCTTCTAGCGGTACTTTGCCCTGCGGACTGCAGGGCCGGCCAGCTTACTCCCGGGTACATGACGGTTTCATGCGCCGCCGATGCCGAGTCCTTTGCCCCTTATGCACAAATCGCAAACACTGGCCTGACGGCCTTCGCGACGCGGCAAGCGAGCTTCCGTCCACCCTGGGTCCAGCCGAAGAAAAGCCCGGACGAGCCGGGCCTTGCCTGGCGCGGACCTGGCGCTCAGCCGGCCGCGCGCTTGGCCAGGATCTCGAAGGCCGGCAGGGTCTTGCCTTCCAACACTTCCAGGAAAGCTCCGCCGCCGGTGGAGATGTAGCCCACGTCCTTCTCGATGCCGTACTTGGCGATCGCGGCCAGGGTGTCCCCACCGCCGGCGATGCTGAAGGCGCTGCTGTCGGCGATGGCGCGGGCGATGGTCTCGGTGCCGTGTGCGAAGGCATCGAACTCGAACACGCCCACCGGGCCGTTCCAGACGATGGTGCCGGCGGCCTTGAGCTGCTCGGCC
The DNA here is from genome assembly GCA_041905785.1 of Burkholderiaceae bacterium. GTDB lineage: Bacteria > Pseudomonadota > Gammaproteobacteria > Burkholderiales > Burkholderiaceae_C > Roseateles_B. The sequence goes on along the minus strand of JAYRKJ010000003.1, from coordinate 49,685 downwards.
AGCATCGCGGCGGTCTTGGGGCCGATGTCCAGGATCAGGTCGTCGTCCGCCACCTCGGTCGCCGCCTTGACGGAGGCCGGCGCGTCGGCGGCGAAGGTCTTGGCCGTCACCACGTCCACGGGGATGGGCACGGCAGCACCGCGGGCCTTCATGGACTCGATCACCGCGGTGGCTTCACCGACCAGATCGGGCTCGGCCAGGGACTTGCCGATCTTCAGACCGGCCGCCAGCATGAAGGTGTTGGCGATGCCGCCCCCCACCACCAGGCCGTCCACGTTCTTGGAGAGCGATTGCAGGATGGTCAGCTTGGTCGACACCTTGGAGCCCGCCACGATGGCCACCAAGGGGCGCTTGGGCTGGGCCAGTGCCTGGGTGATGGCATCAATCTCGGCGGCCAGCAGCGGGCCGGCGCAGGCGATCTTGGCGAACTGCGCGATGCCGTAGGTCGTGCCCTCGGCGCGGTGGGCAGTGCCGAAGGCGTCGTTGACATAGATGTCGCAAAGGGCGGCCATCTTCTTCGCCAGCTCTTCGTTGTTCTTCTTCTCGCCCTTGTTGACGCGGCAGTTCTCCAGCAGCACCAGTTGACCCGGCGCGACGCTCACGCCCTCCACCCAGTTGGCCAGCAGGGGCACCTCACGCTGCAGCAGCTCGCCCATGCGCTTGGCGATGGGCGCCAGCGAATCCTCGGGCTTGAACTCGCCTTCGGTCGGGCGGCCCAGATGCGAGGTCACCATCACGGCCGCACCGGCCTTCAGCGCCATCTCGATGGCGGGCATGGAGGCGCGAATGCGGGTGTCCTCGGTGATGTTGCCGGCGTCGTCCTGGGGGACGTTCAGGTCGGCACGGATGAAGACACGCTGGCCAGCGACCTTGCCGGCGGCCACGAGGTCGGAAAAACGCAGGACGTTCATGGAGTCTCTCGGTTTTGTGTGGAACTGGGGCGCTGCGGCGGCAGCGCAAGCCCGATAGCTTACCAAGCCGACTCCGGCGCGCCCGGCCGTACCGGTGCGGTACCCGAGGACGTCGCGATTACCAGCCCAGGCCGAGGCGCAACGCCAGCATCACCGCAGTGCCGCTGAGAATGGTGCCCAGGATGCCGCGCTTCCAGAAGAAATAGGCCGTCCCGACGGCGGCGGCATAGAGGCGTGCATCCTGCCAGCTGTGCAGCAGCTGACCGTCCGGCGTCAACACGATCTGTGGCAGCACCACCGCAGCCAGGGCCGCGAGAGGTGCGTAGCGCAAGCCCTGTTTGGCCCAGTCGGGCATGGGCACCTCGCGCTCCGGGATCATGAAGAAACTGCGGGTCAGCACCGTGATCAGGGCCAGCCCCACGATGGCCATAGCCGTCATCCAGTCGTTCATCTGATCACTCATCGGACGGCTCCCTCCGGCTTCTTGGCATCAGGCATCCAGTGGTCCAGCATCAGCCCCATGGCCACGGCAGCGGCGATGGCCACGACGATGTTGAGCTTGAGCGGCAGGGCATAGGTCGCCACCGCCGCACAGCCCGCCGTAGCCGCGGAGATCCAGCTCTTGCGGTCGGACAGCAAAGAATACGTCAGCCCCAGCAGGGCCAGGACGCCGGCAAAGCCCAGTCCCCATTCGGTCGGGACGCGGTCCGCCAGCAAGATGCCCGCGATGGAGGGGATTTGCCAGGCGGTCCAGTTCAGGGCCACGCCACCCCAGAAGTAGGCCAGTGCCCCTTCGTCGGCGGGCTGGGGTTCAGGATAGCGGCGCATGAAGACCACGTAGTTGAGGTCCGCGGCGAAATAGCCGGTGAAGAGCCGCCAGCGCAGCGGCAAATGCTTGAGGTAGTAGCGCCACTGCGCGCTGAAGATCACAAAGCGCAGGTTCACGCAGAAGGCCGTGGCCCACAGCACCCATAACGGCGCAGCGCTGGCCAGCAGGGGCAACGCCGCCAGCTGCGAGCTGCCGGCGAACACCGTGAGGCTCATCAGCAGGGCCAGCGGCAGCGACAGGCCACTCTTGATCATGGCCACGCCGGTGACCAGTCCCCAGGCCGAGATGCCCAGGGTGATGCCCATCATGTCGCGCGCGCCGCGGCCGAATTCGGGGTGGCGCCACAAGCCCCGCAAAGTACTGCTCATGCCGCCATTGTCGCCAGGCGGCTTTCACCGTGCTGGCGCTCGGGCATCGCCAACTCGCAATGCGCCCTTTCCCGCAGCGCAATGGCTACTGCCGGGCGGGCTGGTACTCTGGCACCAGCTGGCGCAGCTGGGCCACGGCGCCGTCGGCATCCCCGATGCGGCAGGCCTCGCGCAAGCGATCCAGCAGGGACTCCAGCACGCCGGCTTCCAGCAGCCGCTCATGGGCGCACATGATGCGGGGATGGGCGCTTGGGGTGACCCCGTCGCCAATCAACAGCTCCTCGTAGAGCTTTTCGCCCGGACGCAGGCCGACAAACTCGATGGCGATGTCCCCGTCCGGATGGCGCTCGCTGCGCTCGGTCAGGCCAGACAGCCGTATCAGCGTCCGCGCCAGATCGACGATGCGCACCGGCTCACCCATGTCCAGCACGAAGACCTCGCCACCGCGCGCCATGGCCCCGGCCTGGATCACCAGCTGCGCCGCCTCGGGAATCAACATGAAGTAACGGATGATGTCCGGGTGCGTGATGGTGATGGGCCCCCCGTCCTGGATCTGGCGCTTGAACAGCGGCACGACGGAGCCCGAAGACCCCAGCACGTTGCCGAAACGCACCATCGCGAAGACGGTCTTGTGCGCAGGGTCGAGCGCAGCCGCCTGGAAGATCAACTCGGCGGCACGCTTGGTGCAGCCCATGATGTTGGTGGGGCGCACCGCCTTGTCGGTGGACACGAGCACACAGGTCGAGACACCGGCACGCGCCGCGCAACGCGCCACGGCCTGCGAGCCGAAGACGTTGTTCGTGATGCCGCGCAGCACATTGGCTTCCACCAGCGGCACGTGCTTGTAGGCGGCGGCGTGATAGACGGTGTCGACCCGACGCTCGCGCATCAGCTGCAGCAGCAGCTCTTCGTCCAGCACGCTGCCCAGCACGGCTTGCAGGGTCAGGTCTTGCGCCTGCGGGCGCAGTTCCTGCTCGATGCTGTACAGGGCGAACTCGGAGTGGTCCAGCAGCACCAGCACCGCGGGCCGCTGGCTCATGATCTGGCGGCACAGCTCGCTGCCGATGGAACCACCGGCGCCCGTCACCAGCACGGCCTTGCCGCGGATGTTGCGGCTGAAAAGGCTGGGGTCGGGCGGGACGGCCTCGCGGCCCAGCAGGTCCGGCAACGCCACCTCGCGGATGTCGGACACGCGCACGTCGCCCTGCACGAGGTCCACCAGGCCCGGCAGGGTCTTGACCGGCAGGCCCGTGCGTTCCGAGAGCTCGATGATGCGCCGCCGTGCGGCAGGGCTGGCTGATGGCACAGCCACCACGATGAGGTCGGCCGCCAGCTTGTCCGCCACGCTTTTCAGCCGGACCGCCGGCAGCACGTCCAGTCCGGCGACCTTCTTGCCATGCAGGCTCACGTCGTCGTCCACGAAGCCCACGGCCCGGTACTCGGGGCTGAACTGCATGCTCTGCGCCAGCTGCGCACCAGCGGCACCGGCACCGTAGATCAGCGTGCGGACCAGGGGACGACCGTGGCGCTGCAAAGCGCCCCACAGCAGGGCCCGCGCCAGGAAGCGCGAGATCAGCACGAAGGCGAAGGTGATGAACCAGAAGATCAGCATGGACGAGCGCGGCAGCATGCGCAGATCGGCCAACTGGGCCAGGCTGTAGACCAGCAGCACCTCCACGGCCAGCGCGGCACTGCAGCGGGCCAGCACACGCAGATCCAGGTAGCGGACCACGGAGCGGTAGAGCCCGGCTGCGGCCAGCACCGGGATGGCCATCCAGGCAAAGACGATCTGGGCCGGCAGTGCCGTCTGCAGCGCCTCTTCCAGCGTACCCAGGCGCAGAACCACCGAGGCGAACATGCACAGCGGCAGGAAGAGCGCGTCCCCGGCCACCAGCAGCATCGTTTTGGCCCAGGATGGCAAAGCCACCAGACGGCCCAGGCCCCACGCGTTCATCGCTGCTGACTTACCCTGGCTGACCTGGCTCAAGCCGTTCCCCGTCTGACTGTTGCTGCCGAGGCCTGTGTCAAGCCTCGGGACCCGCTCGCGATTCTAAGGAGCGCTCCTGCGAGCGGCCGGACGGCGGGGCGGATCAACCAATGAAAATGGCCGGCGGCGCCAGCGCCCCGGCCTGTGGCGGGAGAGGGTCAGGTCGCCCGCTCAGTTGTTGAGCTTGCGCACCTTGCCGCTGCCGGCGGTGGAGAGGCTCAGCTCCGGGTTGCCCACATAGGCCACGTCGCCGGATCCTGCGATGGACACCTTGAGCTGCTTGCTGGCCGCCAGCACCACATCGCCACTGCCGGCGATGCTGACCTTGGCTTCCTCGGCCTGCAACTCACGCGCCTTGACGTCGCCCGTGCCGGCCACCGACACGCTCAAATTGGCGGCCGTGCCGCTGGCGACGATGTCACCGCTGCCCGAGATGCTCATGGACAGGCGGTCGCTCTTGACGCCGTTGAGGCTGATCTCACCGGATCCGCTGATGCTGGCCTTGAGCTCGGGCGAGCTGATCGAATCCACCTTGATGGTACCGGAGCCTGCGATGGACACGCCGCGCAGGGTTGGCATCTCGATCTCGATGACCGGCGTCTGCTTGGTGCTGAGGCGGTAGCCGCGCTTGGTCTGGATCTCCAGTGTGCGCCCCTTGCTGCCTTCGATCAGCCGCGTCTCGATATAGGGCAGCAGGTTGCGCTCGGCGCGCAGCTCGATCTTGTGGCTGCTTCCCTGTCGAATCTGCACCTTGAAACTGCCTTCCAGTGCCACGGACTCGTAGCCCCCGATGTCGCGGCGCTCGCTGCTCATCTCGCCCTCACCCGTGATGCGTTCGCCCGACCCCCAGTTCCAGGACCAGGCTGGGGCGGCTCCGGTGCTGAGCAGAGCTGCGGCTCCGAGCACGGAGGCGGCGAGAAAGCGGCGCTTGTTGCTGTTCATGGCGGGGTCCTTGTCTCATGCATTGACGATGGATGCATGATGCAAAGCCCGCCGCAGGCTGGCGAGCGGGGACGGACGAAATGCGGAAACGGCGGCACCAGATGCGTGGCTTGGTTGCCGGGCGCGGTGCGGCGCCTCAGTGCGTCGATTTGCTGCCGGCCTTGTCTGCCGGCTTGTCGGGTTTGGCGTGCTTGTCGCCGGCCTTGTCTGCAGCTTTGTCGGACGCCTTGTCCCCAGTCTTGTCAGCAGACTTGCCCTCTCCTGCAGTCTCTTCTTCGACGGGCTTGGCCGTGCCGGGCCGCGGCACCACGGGAACGATGCCTTCGAGCTTGTTCTCGCGCATGTATTCGTCCATCTCTTTCCAGCCCGCGAAGACGGCCGCCTTCTGGGCTTTTGGATTGAGCGTGTAGCAGTCTTCGATGGCGCGCTGGGCATGGCGGCAGGCACTTCCCACGGCCTTGCCTTCGGCTTCCTTGGCCGCGGCCAGCTTGGCCGGGTCGTCGATACCCAGCCACTCGCAGCCGGCCAACGGCAGGAGCAGCACGCCGACGACAAGCCGCCGGCGCAGGAGTTGCGAAATGCGCGTCATGCCCGGCATATCGGCCGATCCGCGCCAGTCTTGAGTCACCGCTGCCGCGCCAGCGCCATCAGCCGCGCGATGCGCTCCTCGGTCGACGGATGGGTGGAGAACAGGCTCTTGATGCCCCCGCCGGACAGCGGGTTCATGATCATCATCTGCGCCGTCTCGGGATGCCGCTCGGTAGTCTCCAGTGGAATGCCCTGGGCGTAGCGGTGAATCTTGTCCAGCGCCGAGGCCAGGGCGGCCGGGTCACCGGAGATCTCGGCCCCCCCGCGGTCGGCCTCGAACTCGCGGGCACGGCTGATGGCCATCTGGATCAAGCTCGCGGCAATGGGCGCCAGGATCATCACCAGCAGGCCCACCAGCGGGTTGGTCTGTCGGCCTTCGCTGTCGCGACCACCAAAGATCATCGCAAAGTTGCCCAGCATGCCGATGGCACCGGCCATGGTGGCGCTGATGGTGGAAATCAGGATGTCCCGGTGCTGCACATGGGCCAGCTCATGGGCCATCACCCCGCGCAGTTCGCGCTCGGAAAGGACCCGAAGGATGCCCGTGGTGGCCGCCACGGCGGCATGCTCTGGATTGCGGCCGGTGGCAAAGGCATTGGGGGCGTCTTCGTCGATCAGGTAAACGCGCGGCATGGGCAGGCCGGCACGCTGGGCCAGCTCGCGCACCAGGCGGTAGAACTGCGGGGCGCTGGTCTCGTCGACCTCCTGCGCGTTGTACATGCGCAGCACCAGCTTGTCCGAGAACCAGTAGCTGAAGAAGTTCATGCCCAGCGCGAACAGCAGGGCCAGCACCATGCCTTGGCGCCCCCCCAGCAACGAGCCGATCGCCATGAACAGAGCCGTGATGGCTGCCATCAGGATGGCGGTCTTCATCATGTTGAACATCGGTCACTCCTTTCCCGGGCAAGGGCCGTCCTGCCGCGCAGGCCTGAGTTCTCAGTTGGGGATTCTCGGCACCGAATTCAAGACCGCGCCCACGGGGACGGGACGCGACTGCAGGAAGGCCGACGCCGGCATGCGTTTGCCGCCGGCACGCTGCAATTCCGTCAGGCGCAGCGCACCCGCGCCGCAAGCGACCAGAATGCCCGCCGCATCCGCGGCCAGCACTTCGCCGGGCCGGCCCTGTCCTGCCGCCAACTGGGCCTTCCAGATCTTGAGCGGTTCACCCTCCAGATGGCTGAGGCCGCCCGGGAAGGGGTCGAAGGCGCGCAGGCGCCGCTCGATCAGCGCCGCGGGCTGCGCCCAGTCGATATCGCTTTCGGCCTTCTCGATCTTGTGCGCATAACAGACGCCCTCGTCCGGCTGGCGCCGGGGCTGCAGCCCCCCACAGGCCGCCAGTTCCAGGGCTTCGACGATAAGCCGCCCGCCCTGCACTGCCAGCTTGTCGTGGAGGCTGGCCGTCGTGTCGTCCGCCTCGATGCGCAGGCGCTCGACCAGCAGCATGTCGCCGGTGTCCAGGCCGGCGTCCATCTGCATGATGGTGATGCCGGTCTCGGCGTCGCCGGCCTCAATGGCCCGGTGGATGGGCGCCGCCCCCCTCCAGCGCGGCAACAGGGAGGCGTGGATGTTGAGGCAGCCCAGCCGCGGCAGGTCCAGCACCCATTGAGGCAGGATCAGGCCGTAGGCAGCCACCACCATCAGGTCCGGCCGCGCGGCCAGCAGGGCTTCGTGGGCCGCTGCGGCGGCCTCCGGATACTTGCCATCCAGGCGCAGGCTCATAGGCTGGCTGAGGGCAATGCCGTGCTGCTGAGCCACTTGCTTGACCGGCGAGGCCTGCAGCTTCATGCCGCGCCCGGCCGGCCGGTCCGGCTGCGTCAGCACCAGCGGAACCTCAAACCCCGCGCGCAGCAAGGCCTGCAGGGCAACGGCGGCGAATTCCGGCGTACCGGCGAAGGCAGCGCGCAGTCCCATCAGCGGTGCTGCAGTTCTTCGCGGGCCTTCTTGGCCAGCTTGGTCTTGATGCGCTCACGCTTGAGCGAGCTGAGGTACTCGACGAAGACCTTGCCCTTCAGATGGTCCAGCTCATGCTGCACGCAGACCGACAGCAGCCCTTCGGCCTCGAACTCATATGGCTCGCCGTCGCGGTTCAGCGCACGCACCCTGACGCGCTCATGCCGGGGCACCTTGTCATAGATGGTGGGGACGGACAGGCAGCCCTCTTCGCCATCGCGCATGGCGCTACTGGCTTCGATGATCTCGGGATTGATCAGCACGCGAGGCTCGTTGCGCTCTTCCGAGGTATCGATCACCACCACCCGCTCATGCACATCCACCTGCGTGGCAGCCAGGCCCACGCCTTCGGCGGCATACATGGTCTCCAGCATGTCGTCCACCAACTGGCGGATGCGATCGTCCACCTGGGCCACGGCTTGGGCCACAGTATGCAGACGCGGATCGGGGTAACGCAGAATATTCAGTTTGGCCATCTCGGAGTTCCAATGCCGCGCTGTGGGCAATGCACAACGCGGCTTTGTAAGTGCCTGCAAGAGCGAGGACGCTCCGGCGGGAATCATTGCAACGCCCGCCCGCTTTAGGGGCAGAATCGTCTCAAGCTGAGGGGATTTTCGCCGATCTGCCGCAAGACTTCACCGTCCTGGCCGATCACCCTTCTTGCTGGCACCCCTGACAGGCACATCTCACAAGCAAAGAATTGGCGGGCCCGGCGCCTTGCAAGACGCCCGGCAGCCCGCAGGAGAACGACCGATGACTTCATGGCCCTCGCTGCGCCCCGCCCCTCTCGCCACCGCCCTGTGGGCCGCGGCGGCTCTTTCCAGCGCGGCTCCGGCCCTGGCCTCCGACTACCCCATCACCCAGGCCCAGCGCGACACCGCCCAGAAGGTCGCCCAGGCCGGCGTGCCCTTGTCGGAACTGGCCCCCGACGCCCCCAGCAGCTACACCGTCAAGCAGGGGGACACCCTTTGGGCCATCTCCACTCTCTTCCTCACAAGCCCGTGGCGCTGGCCCGAGCTGTGGGGCATGAACCAGGAGCAGATCCACAACCCGCACCTGATCTTCCCCGGGCAGCAGCTGGTGCTGGTCAAGGTCGACGGCCGAGCCCGCCTTGAGCTTGCCCAAGGCAGCCGCGGAGCCGGCGGCACCGTCAAGCTGTCGCCAAGGGTCCGCTCCGAAACGTTGGTCGACGACGGCATTCCAGCGATTCCGCAGCACCTGATCGAGCCCTTCCTCAACGAGGCGGTGGTGCTGGACGAAGACAGCCTGACCAACGCCCCGCGCGTGGTCGGCGCACAGGAGGGGCGCGTGTTGCTGAGCCGCGGCGACTTGGCCTACGTGCGCGGCACGCTGCCCTACCGAGGTGATTACCGGGTGTTCCGCAGCGCCAAGCCCCTGCGCGACCCCAGCACCAAGGAGGTGCTGGGCTACGAGGCGGCTTATCTCGGCACCATGGAGTTCCTGCGCCCGGGCACCCCCGGCGACGGCAAGACGCTGGAAATCCCCGCCACCTTCCAGGTGAAGCAGGCGCGACTGGAGATCAACGCCAGCGATCGCCTCGCTCCCGTACCGCCGCGCAGCTTCAGCCGCTACGTGCCGCATGCGCCGGCACGTCCCATGGAGGGGCGCATCATCGCCGTTTACGGCGACGCGCTGAATGCAGGCCAGAATCAGATCGTCTCCATCAACAAGGGGACGCAGGATGGCGTGGAGCGCGGCCATGTGCTGGCTTTGTGGCGCACTGGCCAAGAGCTGCGCGACACCACCACGCAAGGCCGCCCCGAGACCGTCCGCCTGCCTGACGAGAAGCACGGCCGGCTCTTCGTCTTCCAGGCCTACAAGCGCGTGTCCTATGCCCTGATCCTGTCGGTGCAGCAGCCCGTCAGCGCCGGCGACCGCTTCACCCAACCCTGATGCCGGTACGGCGCAAGGCCTCCAGGCATGGCAGCGCCGCTTCGTGATCCCGGAGAGCTGTCGGCTTGGTTGCGACTGGTCGAAACGCCGGGGCTGGGCAGGTCTTCGCTGCGTCGGCTGCTGGCAGCCTTCGGTGAGCCCCGCGCCATCTTCGAGCGCGCGCCCGCCGACTGGGCGCGGGTGCTGGGCCCGCAGGGTGCGCTCGCCCTGGGTCGCCCACCTGAACAGCTGGACGCCGTGCTGGAGGGCACCCGCGAATGGCTGAAGGAAGACGACCGCCGCAGCCTGCTGCTGCTGGGCGACCCCGACTATCCTCAAGCCCTTCTCGAGACGGCTGATCCGCCGCTGCTGGTGTACCTCTGGGGCCGGCGCGAGCTGTTGAAGCACCCCATGCTGGCCATCGTGGGAAGCCGAAACGCCTCGCCTCAAGGACTGGATCATGCGCTGACTTTTGCCCGCACCTTCAGTGAGCAAGGTTACTGCGTGGTGTCCGGCCTGGCCCTGGGCATCGACGCCGCGGCCCACGAAGGCGCACTGTCGGGGGCTGGCAGCACCGTCGCCGTGCTGGGCACGGGACTCAATGCCGTCTATCCGCGCCGCAATCTCGGTTTGGCCCAGCGCATCGCCGAGCGCGGCCTGCTGATGAGCGAATACGCATTGGACACGCCGCCCTTGGCCCCGCATTTCCCGGTGCGCAACCGCATCATCGCCGGCCTGGCCGAGGGCTGCCTGGTCGTCGAGGCGGCTCTGCAAAGCGGGTCGCTGATCACCGCCCGGCTGGCTGGCGAAGCCGGGCGCGAAGTCTTTGCCATCCCCGGCTCCATCCATTCCCCCTTGAGCCGCGGCTGCCACGCCTTGATACGCCAGGGGGCGAAGCTGGTGGAGTCCGCTGCCGATGTGCTGGAGGAATTGCCCCGGCACAGCAGCATGCCCCAGGATGAGTCCGCCGAGACGCCTGCCACTGAAACGGAGCTGCCAGGGGCCAGCGAACACCGGCGGCTGCTGGCAGCAATGACTGATGAGCCCATCAGCCTGGACGCCTTGCAAGCCCGCGGCGGCTGGCCCACCGAGCAGCTCCAGGCGCTGCTGCTGGATCTGGAACTTGACGGCCTCGTCCTGCGCCTGCCCGGCGGCCTGCTGCAACGACGCCGCCAGGCCTGAGGGCAGGACTTGGGCTGATCGGCGTCAGGCAGAAGCCGGCAGGGCAAAAGGCCTGCCGCTCCCGCCTGTTTCCGGGCATCGGGGCTTTTGGCGCCTGGGGTATAGTCAAGTCATGTTTGACGTCCTCGTCTATCTCTATGAGACCTATTGGCGGCCGGATGCCTGTCCGGACCACGCCCAGCTGACGCGCAAATTGTCAGCCGTAGGGTTTGAGAACGACGAAATTCAGGAGGCGCTCTCCTGGCTGGACGGTCTGGCCGTTGCGGCGCAGTCCCATCATGGCTCGCAGGGCGCCTTAAGCCTGCGTCTGTATTCCAAGGATGAGCTGGAGCACCTGGGCGAGACTTCGGTCGGATTCATCAGCTTCCTGGAGTCGGCCGGCGTGCTGCCGCCGCCCATGCGCGAGATGGTGGTGGACCGCGCCATGGCCATCCCCGGAGCCCCGCTGGACCTGGAAGACCTCAAGATCATCGTGCTGATGGTGTTCTGGAGCCTGGGCGAAGAGCCGGACGCCCTGATCCTGGACGAACTCTTCGTCGCGCCCGAGGATCGCCTGATCCACTGAATCCCGTTTGAGGCGCCGGCCTGCTCCTGCGGCAGGGTGCGCCTTGCTCGCCCGCTCGGCCGGCGCAATCTCAGTTGAGCAACCGCTCTGGATCGGCGTCGATCTTGGCCAGCGCATTGCGCGTGGCCTTGACGGTCAGGGCTTCGTCCTGGGCTGGCAGCAGCAGCCCCGCCTGCAGGAAGGCTGCCAGGCGGCTCTGCTGGAACAGCACCCCGCGCCCCTTGGGTGAGACGAACAGGATCAGATGATGGCGTAGACCGCGCCATGCCAGCTGCACCGGCTCGGTACGGCCCCGATAGTCCAGCATGTACCAGGAACCGACCTGCAACTCCTGCGCCCAGGCCAGCATGGCAGCCGAGGGCGGCGCCCCGCCTTCGGCCACCACCTCCAGGTCCTCGGACTCATGCGAGGACAGATCTCGCATCAGGGTCTCGTCGAGCTCACCGCCCGCGGTATCGGGCAACATGGCCTCCAACGTCTCCAGCTGACTCATCAGCTCTTCCAGGCGATCCGGCGGGATGGTGGCCGTCTTGGCCGTGAAGGCGGCGGCCAGAGAGTTGTTGAGCGCGCGGATCTGCTCGTCCTGTTTCTGAGCGGACAAGCCTGCATGACCCATGCCTTCGCGCAGCACTTTCAAGAGCGGCGGCAGGCGGCGTATCACCTCGGCACGCTCCTCGCGGGACACCTTGGCCGTCGCGGACCAGATCAGGTCGGCCGCCGCCCGCTTCATCTGCTTGGTGACTTCGGATTGCGCCCCGGCACGCACGGCCGTCACAGCCAGCACGTCGGCCCAGGTCTGGAACAGGAAATCACGGACGCCATCCTGCACCGGCACCTCGTTCAGCATTTTGCGAAGCTCGATGGTGTACTGGATGGCCAGCGTCTCGCGCTGCTCCACCTGCTGAGCCAGGGATACGCCCTTGATGCTGGCGATGTTCTCCTGCTCGAAGTAATGCGCGAGGAACTTCTCGAATTCGGTCAGCACGGTCTGAAAAACGCGGCGTCCCGTGTCGGGGTAGGCCTCGACCACCTGCACCACTCGCTTGATCTCGCGCTCGACCGCCTCGCTGACATCCCCGCCCGACGAGGTGTTGAAGCCCATCACGCAGGCCCCCATGCGGTCGATCAGCCGACGCGCCGGATGGTCCGTGGTGGCAAAGAAATCGGGTTCGCTGATGGCCACGCGCAGCACCGGCATCTGCAGCCGGGCGAACCAGACCCGCACCGAGGCCGGTATGCGCTCTTCAGTCAGGATGGACTGGAACAGCAGGGCCACAACCTCAATGGTGGCACGCTCGGCCGGCGTTTCGGCCGCCTGCTTGAGCACCTGCTTCACGGCCAGGTTGCGCGCCTTGAGTTCCTCGATCTGCTGCGGCGCAGGCACCTCACGGACGGGCGACGACGTGCTGGGCGCGCCGCTTGCCGTGCCACCCGTCCCGACGACCCCGGGCAAAGGCTGGGCACGGTGGCGCAGCATCTCCTGCGCATGGTTGATGGCCGCATGGAGCCGGCCGGTCAGCGTGGCCGGCCCGGCGCGGTCCCCCCGAGGATCGACCGGCATCGCCTGCGTCGGGGCTTGCATGGGCGGCGACATGCCCGGCACCTGGCGATTGAGCACACGCTGCAACTGCGCCATGACCTGCTCCGCCGAATTGCGAACGGCCGACTTCGCGCCAGCAGACTCGTTCATCCGCCCACCTTGACTGGGGCCATGCCTGAGGGCTGCCGCTGAAGCCGAGCCTGGAGCAGCAAAGGCGCTGCCGTGCGCGCCAGCAGAGCCCTCAAATGCCGGCCCCATGCCGCGAGCATGCAGCGTCGTTGGCGCGAACGCCGGGTCCTGCGAGGCATCCGGCACCGCCGAGGCCGTGCGACTGCCGGCGGTTCTGCGGATATAGGGCCGCAGATCGACCTCGGGCAGCACCCCTTGCTGCATCAGCCAATGGTTGGTCTCGTGGTACGCCTCCAGCAGCAGATGCGACATCTCCTCGTTCAGCGTCAGCAGGAAAAGCTGCCACTCGGCGCGCGTCAGCCCGCTGGCGTACCAGCAATCCAGGACAAGCCGAGCCAGCGCCTGTGCGCGCAACAAATCGTTGGAGGCCAGTTCCTCATGCCCCTCGAGCAGAAGCATGCGGGTGCGCAGGTCGGAAAACTCCCAGGTGGCCTTGTCCATCATGGCCAGCGCCAGACGCGAGGCCGTGATCTGCCGCTCGATCGTGTCGTCGTCGACCAGGCTCAGGCTGGCACTGCCGCTGACGGTGACATGCTCGGGCACGCCTTGCTTGGACGCCGTGCGCACCGCGTCCCGCAGCATGCTCAGCCACACCACGCCACGGCGCTGCCACAGGGCCACACCGTCACGGCGAGCCACGCTGAGCGCATATTCCGCCGGCTGCAAGAGCAGCTGCGCCCCCGCCTCATGGATCGCGGCCCCGGTCGCGGCAACGCCGCGCACCAGGGCCTCGGTAAAGACGCGCCGTGCTTGGGCCGCCTGGGCTTGCCGGTGCGGATCGGTGCCGCTCATGGGCAAAGGAACAGGAAGTCGACCATGCGGACGACTCTACACCACCGCTCCAGCATTCGGATCGTCGGGATCTTCCTTGGGCGAGGATCCGACCTTGACAAGATCCTCGCGCTTGACGCCCAGCCACATGGCAATGGCTGCGGCCACGAACACGGAGGAATAGATGCCAAAGCAAATGCCGATGGTCAGCGCGACCGCGAAGTACTTCAGCGTGGGGCCGCCGAACAGCAGCATGGACAGCACCATCAGCTGCGTGCAGCCGTGGGTGATGAAGGTGCGGCTCATGGTCGAGGTGATGGCATGGTCGATCACCTCGTGCGTGTTCAGCTTGCGATACTTGCGGAAGGCCTCGCGCACCCGGTCGAAGATCACCACGGACTCGTTCACGGAATAGCCCAGCACTGCGAGCACCGCCGCCAGCACCGAGAGCGAGAACTCCCACTGGAAGAAGGCGAAAAAGCCCAGGATGATGACCACGTCGTGCAGGTTGGCGATGATGCCGGCCACCGCGAACTTCCACTCGAAGCGGAAGGCCAAGTAGACCATGATGCCGACGACGGTCATGGCCAGCGCTTTGGCCGCGTCGGCGGCCAGCTCGGCCCCAACCGACGGGCCCACGACCTCGCTGCGCGAGAGCTTCACCGGCTCGGCATTGGCAGCGGTGGTGCAGACGTCCTTCTCGATGGACTCGCCCTTGTCGGAGACCGTCTGGCGCTTGGAGACCTGACCCTGTTCTGCGGCGCAGAGCTCGGCGAAGACCTTCTCGACGACCTTGTCCTGCTTGATCGCCTTGTGGGGCGGCATCTTGATCATCACGTCGTGCGAGGTGCCGAACTTCTGCACCGTCACCTCACCGAAGCCCATGCGCTCGACCGTGGCGCGGGTCTTCTCGATGTCCGCGCTCTGCTCGTAGGCCACCTCGACGACGGTGCCGCCGGTGAACTCGATGGAGTAGTGCAGGTTCCGCGTGATCAGGAAGAAGACAGCGGCAGCGAAGGTGAGGAAGGAGATCGCGTTGAAGACCAACGCGTGCTTCATGAACGGGATGTCCCGCTTGATTCGGAAGAGTTCCATGTCGGATTCCTGTCAGGGGGTCAGGCCTTGCCTTCGATCACTTCAGTGCCTTCGGCGGGGGCGCTGCCGGGCTCGGCGGCGGGCTTCCACACCTGGCCCACGGAGAGGGACTTCAGCTTCTTCTGACGGCCGTACCAGAGGTTGACCAGGGCGCGAGAGAACATCACCGACGAGAACATCGAGGTCAGGATGCCCAGGCAGTGCACCATGGCAAAGCCACGCACGGCGCCCGAGCCGAAGGCCAGCAGGGCCAGGCCGGCGATCAGGGTGGTGACGTTGGAGTCCAGGATGGTGGCCCAGGCGCGCTCGTAGCCGGCGAAGATGGCCGCCTGCGGCGTCGCGCCGCCGCGCAACTCCTCGCGGACCCGTTCATTGATCAGCACGTTGGAGTCGATGGCCATGCCCAGCACCAGGGCGATGGCGGCCATGCCGGGCAGAGACAGCGTGGCCTGCAGCATGGACAGCACGGCCACCAGCATCAGCAGGTTGAAGCCCAGCGCCAGCGTGGAGAACACACCGAAGAGCATGTAGTAGACGCACATGAACAGCGCCACGGCGGCAAAGCCCCAGGCCACGCTGTGCATGCCCTTGGCGATGTTTTCAGCACCCAGGGTTGGGCCGATGGTGCGTTCCTCGATCACTTCCATGGGTGCGGCCAGACCGCCGGCGCGCAGCAGCAGGGCCAGGTCCGTGGCGTTCTCGGTGGAACCCATGCCGGTGATCTGGAAGTCGGCACTCAGCTCGCTGTTGATGCGGGCCACGGTGAGCACCTCGCCCTTGCCCTTCTCGAACAGGATGGCGGCCATGTAGTTGCCCACATTGGCGCGCGACATCTCCTTCATCAGGCGGCCGCCCTTGGCGTCCAGGCGCACGGAGACAGCCGGCTGGTGGTTCTCGTCCTGACGGGGCTGGGCGTCGGTCAGCATGTCGCCGGTGACGATGGCTTCCTTTTGCACGATCACCGGAGCACCACGACCCACGCCGAAGCGCTCGCGGCCGAAAGGCACGGGGCCGGTGCCGGCCAGCGCAGCCTGGGCCTCGGCCGACATGTCGGCGAGACGGAACTCCAGGTTGGCCGTACGGCCGATGATGTCCTTGGCCTTGGCCGTGTCCTGCACGCCCGGCAGCTGGATCACCACGCGATCCAGCCCCTGCTGCTGGATCACCGGCTCGGACACGCCCAGCTCGTTGACCCGGTTGTGCAGGGTGGTGATGTTCTGCTTCAGCGCGGCTTCCTGCACCGCCACCAGCGACTGGGGCTTGAAGCTGCCGCGCAGGCTCAGCTCGCTGCCCTCGCCCTGGGGCTGCCATTGCACGTCTGCCAGCTTGTCCGACAGCAGCGCCAGGGCAGCCGTGCGGGTCTCGGCATCACGGAAGGCGATCACCAGATCGTTGCCATCCTTGCTGATGCCGGCATGGCGCAGGTTCTTCTCGCGCAGCATGCTGCGGGCATCACCGACCAGGGACTCGACCTTCTTCGCAATGGCCGCCTTCATGTCCACCTGCATCAGGAAGTGCACGCCACCGCGCAGGTCCAGGCCCAGGTACATGGGGAAGGCATGCAGGCTCTTGAGCCACTCGGGCGAACGCGACACCAGGTTCAGCGCGACGATGTAGGAGGGGTCGCTCAAGTCGGCGTTGATCGCCTTGTTGATGGCGTCCTTGGCCTTGAGCTGGGTGTCGGTGTCGTTGAAACGGGCGCGGATGGAGTTGCCTTCGAAGGCCACCGAGTCCGCCTTCACGCCGACCGACTGGATGGCGGCCTCGACACGGGTCACCATGCCCGCATCCAGCTTGACCGTGGCTTTGCCACTGGAAACCTGCACTGCCGGCGCCTCGCCGAAGAAATTGGGCAGGGTGTAGATCAGACCGATCAGCAGCGCCACGACCAGCAGCGCGTACTTCCACAAGGGATAACGGTTCATGGAGGCATCCTCTGGAGGTCTGGAGCAGACCTGGGCATGTGCCCTGAAATTGCGCCCGGCACCGCACGGAGGCGGCCCGGGCTGGATGGGAGATCGGCCGCCCCGCAGCCGCGGGACAGCCTGGCTTGCTTACTTGACCGAGCCCTTGGGCAGGACCTGAACCACGGCCGAGCGCTGCACCTTGATCTCGACGCCGTTGGCCACTTCCAGGCTGAGGAAGTTGTCGTCCAGCTTGGCCACCTTGCCCAGCAGGCCGCCACTGGTGACCACCTCGTCCCCCTTGCCCAGGGCCTCGATCATGGCCTTGTGTTCCTTCTGGCGCTTCATCTGCGGACGAATCATGACGAAGTACAGCACGACGAACATCAGCACCAGCGGCAGCATGCCCATGAGGCTGGATTCGGGGCTCTGGGCTGCCGGAGCGGCAGTCTGGGCAAAAGCAGTAGAAATGAACACGGTCTAAACCCTCTAGGAATGGCCCACGGGCGCCGACAGCACCAGCATGGACGGATCGCGGATTGTATGCGGCCAGTCGCCCCAGCAGCCCTGGGGCCGGCCCCGCCCCCGCTGGTCGCGAAGCCGGGCCGGAGGCGGCGCCCGCCACCAGTTGTGGTCGCAGCGGCAGCAGTCCCTCATCTGGGGTTGACAGTCCGATTCTCAACGAATATTCTGCAAATATATTTCAACAGGAGATTACTCGATGAGTTCCCGCCCCCTGCCCCAATGGCGCGGCATCTTCCCCGCCGTGACGACCAAGTTCGACGCCAGCGAGAACCTGGACGTGCCTGCCATGGAGCGCCACTTCGAGTTCCTGATCGCCAATGGTGTTGACGGCCTCGTGACCGGCGGCTCCCTGGGCGAGGCCAGCACGCTCACGCTGGAAGAGAAGCTGCAAGTGGCCGAGATTGCGGTGAAGGTCTCCGCCGGCCGCGTGCCGGTGCTGGCCAACGTCTCGGAGACCAGCACCCGCGAGGCGCTTCGCTATGTCGACGGCGCCAACAAGATCGGCGTCCAGGGCCTGATGCTGATGCCTGCCGTCATCTACGTGGCCGATGCCCGCGAGGCCATGGCCAATGTGCGCGCCATCGCCAATGCTGCGCAACTGCCCACCATGGTCTACAACAACCCGGTGGCCTACCGTGTGGACCTGACGCCGGACAACTTCGCCGAGTTGGCCGACTGCGAATGGCTGGTCGCGATCAAGGAGTCCACCGACAACATCCGCCGACTGACCGACCTGCGCAACACGGTCGGCCAGCGCTACCAGCTCTTCATCGGCGTGGACGACCTCAGCTTCGAAGGCCTGGCCCTGGGCTGCGACGGCCTGCTGGCCGGCCTTTGCGTGGCCTTCCCGGCGGAAACCGTGGCGCTGTACCGCCTCATGCAGGCCAAGCGCTACGACGAGGCCCTGAAGCTCTACCAGTGGTTCACCCCGCTGCTGCACCTGGACGTCTCGACCAAGCTGGTCCAGAACATCAAGCTGGTCGAGGCCATGGTCGGCGTGGGCACCGAGCATGTGCGCCGGCCCCGTCTGCCGCTGGCAGGCGCCGAGCGCGAGCGCGTGCAGGCCGTCGTCCAGAAAGGCCTGGACACCCGCCCGGACCTGCGCCAGTTCTTCTGACGGCCGGTGACTGTCGTCATTTCGCGTAATCCGGCATAGGCAAGCGGACATCTGCTGCGAAGATGCGGGCATGAACGCAACAACGTCCTCCCCCATCCCGCACGAGGCGGGCGACGATGCCATCGACAAGCGCCGCGTGGCCGACCAGGCCTACGACGCCATCGAGAACCTCATCGCCACGCTGGCCCTGAAGCCCGGGGCGCCCATTGTCGAAGCCGAGCTGATCGAGCGCATCGGCCTGGGCCGCACGCCCACCCGTGAAGCGCTGATGCGCCTGGTTGCCAACGGCCTGATCGTGCAGTTGCCGCGCCGCGGCCTGCTGGTCAGCGACATCCAGCTGGCCCAGCACCTGGATCTGTTGGAGGCGCGTCGTGCGCTGGAGCGCTTGATTGCCAGCACCAGCGCCCGCCGCGCCACCCCGCCGCAGCGCGAAGCCTTGCTGGCCTGCGCCGCCGAGATGACGACAGCCGCAAAAGCCGGGGACCTGGCCGCCTACCTGCAGGCGGACCAGGCCCTGGACCATGTCAACCACGCCGCTTGCCGCAACCAGGCCGCCGTCGCCGCAGTCATCCCCATGGTGATCCAATGCCGGCGCTTCTGGACCGCCTACCAGCACCAGGGCGATATGAGCGAAGGCGCACGCTGCCACCAGCTGCTCGCCGAAGCCATCGCCCAGGGTCAGAGTGAGGCGGCAGCCGCGGCGGCAGATCGATTGATGGATTACCTGCGCCAGTTCGCGCAGCAGGTGATCGACTGAGCCCTTCTCCTCCCTCATGAACCCGATCACGCCCACCCGCTTCATCGACTCCCACACCGGCGGAGAACCGACCCGCATCATCATCAGCGGCGGGCCTGATCTGGGCCCCGGCCCCATGGCCGAGCGCCAGCTGCGGCTTCGCAGCGAACACGACGCCTGGCGCCGCGCCCTGATGAACGAGCCGCGGGGGTCGGACGTGCTGGTCGGCGCCCTGATCTGCGAGCCCGCGGACCCGGGCTGCACGGCCGGCGTGATCTTCTTCAACAACGTGGGCTATCTGGGCATGTGCGGACACGGCAGCATCGGCCTCATCGCCACGCTGGCCTACCTGGGCCGCATCCGGCCCGGCGCTCACCGCGTCGAAACCCCCGTGGGCGAGATCACGGCCACCCTGCACGAGGATGGCCGTGTCAGCATCGCCAACGTGCCGGCCTACCGCCTGGCGCGCCAGGTGCCGGTACAGGTGGGCACAAAGCTGCTGCACGGCGACATCGCCTGGGGCGGCAACTGGTTCTTTCTTTGCGACGATCATGAGCAAGACCTGACCCCGGCGCGAACACCGATCCTGGCCGCCTTCTCGGAGCAGATCCGTCTGGCCTTGAAAGCACAGGGCATCAGCGGCGCGGACGGCGCCGAGATCGACCACATCGAGCTGCTCGGCCCGCCGGCCGACCCCGCCAACCACGGCCGCAATTTCGTACTGTGCCCCGGCAGCGCCTACGACCGCTCGCCCTGCGGCACCGGCACCAGCGCCAAGCTCGCCTGCCTGGCGGCCGATGGCAAGCTGCCGCCAGGCGCACTGTGGCGCCAGGAGAGCGTGATCGGCAGCGTCTTCGAAGCACGCTACCTGCCGGCATCCGACGGCGCCGCCGATCGCATCCTGCCCACCATCACCGGCCGCGCCTACGTCAACCTGGACGCGCAACTCGTATTCCAGCCCGGCGACCCCTTCGCCTGGGGCATTCCACGCTGAGCCGCGCCGCCATGCTGCAGGCCGATGTGCTGATCATCGGCGCCGGCATTGTCGGCGCCGCCTGCGCTCGCGAGTTCGCGCGCCGCGGGCTTTCCGTCGCTGTGGTCGAGCAGTCGGCGCCGGGTGGCGGCGCGACGGCCGCCTCCATGGGACATCTGCTGGTGGTCGACGCCGAAGGCGCGCCGGACGAGCACGAATACCAGCTCTCGCGCCGCTCCATGCAGCTGTGGGGCGAGTGGCTGGCTGAGTCGCCGGACCGCGAGCACTCGGCCGAGTTCCAGCGCTGCGGCACGCTGTGGCTGGCCGCGGACGAGGAGGAGCTGCAGCTGGCCCAGCGCAAGGCGCGCTGGTTGCAGTCCCAGGGTCTTGCCGCCGAGCTGCTGGACGCCCACGCCCTGCGCCAGACCGAGCCGCTGCTGCACCATCGGCTGCTGGGCGCGCTGCGCGTGCCGGCGGATGGCCGCGTCTACCCGCCCAAGGTCGTGCAGCACTGGCTGGCGCAGTCGCGCGCCACGCTGATCCGCGGCGAGGTGCGCGATCTGCGTCCGGGCCGCGTACGCCTGCAGGACGGCCGGCTGTTCAGTGCCGCCATGGTGCTGCTGTGCAGCGGACTGGCCAGCCGGCGCTTCCTGCCGCCGAACTGCCTGCTGCCCAAGAAGGGTCAGCTCGCCATCACCCAAGCCCGCGAGCAGAGCCTGCGTCATCAGCTGGTGGAGCTGGGCTACATCAAGAAGGCGCATCTGGTGGATGAAGACACCGTGTCGTTCAACGTCCAGCCGCGCCCGGCCGGGCAATGGCTGATCGGCTCCTCGCGCCAGATCGGCCGCGAAGACCGCGAGATTGACCTTGCCATGCTGCGCCGCATGCTGGCTTGCGCCGCCGACTACCTGCCCTCCCTGCCCCAGCAGAGCCTGCTGCGCTGCTGGAGCGGCTTGCGGCCGGCGAGCAGCGACGGCCAGCCGCTGATTGGCGCCCTTCCCGGACTGCGCAACACCTGGGTGGCATGCGGACACGAGGGCCTGGGCATCACCACCTCGCTGGCCAGCGCCGAGCTGCTGGCCGACCTCAGCCTCGCGCAGGCCCCGCGCCTGGACGCCCGCCCCTACGACCCGGCACGCTTTGGCGCCGCCGTCACGGCATGACATGAAGACCATCACCCTGCACATCAACGGCAACCCTCGTGCGGTGCCCGCCGGCATCACCGTCGCAGCAGCACTGCGGCGCTGCGGGATCGTCCTGTTTGGCCAGACCGTGTATGGCACGGCACGCGATGTGTTCTGCGGCATGGGCCAATGCCAGGCCTGCCGGGTCCGCATCGACGGACAGGACGAAGTGCTGGCCTGCATGCGCCTGGTCAGGGAAGGCATGCGCGTGGAGACCCAAGCATGAGCGCATTGTCTGCACAGCACCTGGTGGTCGGCAGCGGCCCCGCGGGTCTGGCCGCCGTGCAGACCTTGCTGAAAGCCGATGCCACGGTGCTCTGGCTGGACAACCAGGCACAGGCCGGCGGCCAGATCTGGCGCGGCGGCCCGAAGGCCCAGGACGCCCAGGCCCGCCATGTGGCCGCCGGGCTGCCGCAGCTGCTGGCAAATCCCCGCTTGCACTTTCTGCCCGGACACATGGCCATCGGCGCCACGCCCGAGGGTGCAATCCTGGCGCAGGACACGGCCGGCGGCGCACTCCTGCAACTGCGCGGCGAAAAAACCCTGCTCGCGCTCGGCGCTCGTGAACTGCATGTGCCGGTGCCGGGCTGGGACCTGCCCGGCGTCACCGGCGCCGGCGCTCTGCAGGCCCTGGTCAAGGGCGGTTGGCCCGTCGAAGGCCGGCGTGTGATGCTGGCCGGCAGCGGACCACTGCTGCTGGCCTCGGCCAAGACTCTGCTGGAAGCTGGTGCCGACCTGCGCGGTGTCGCTGAGCTGCGCGCGTGGCAAGACCTGACCCTCTTTGCCAGCCGGCTGAACCTGTCTCAATGGCGGCAGGCGATGGCCCTGCGCTGGCAGTTGCGCCGGGCCCCTTACCGCATCGGACTGCAGGTCGTGCGCGTGCTGGGTGACTCCAAAGTCGAGGGCGTGCGGCTGAGCGATGGCCTACGCGAATGGGACGAGCCCTGCGAGGCCCTGGGCCTGGGTTTCGGCCTGATCCCCAACAGCGAGCTCGCCGCCATGCTGGGCTGCGCCACGGGCGACGATGGACGCATCCTGGTCGACGCCAGCCTGCGCTCCAGCCGGCCTGGACTCTTTGCAGCTGGCGAATGCACCGGGATCGGCGGCATGCACAAGGCCTGGGTCGAGGGACGGCGGGCAGCACTGTCCATGCTGGAGCAGCCCGCCCCCCGCGCGCTGGCCCGTGCGCACGCCCAAGCCCTGGGATTTGCGCAACGACTGGCCCACCACTTCGGCCCGACGCCCGCGCAATGGGCACGCTGCACGCCTGACGTGCGCGTCTGCCGTTGCGAGGGGGTGCGCCTGCGCGAACTGCAGGCCTCCCCCAACTGGCGCGAGGCCAAGCTGCAGACCCGCTGTGGCATGGGCGCGTGCCAGGGACGTATCTGCGGCCCCATCACCCAGCAACTGCTGGGCTGGCCGGAAGCCCATCCGCAACGCGGCGTGCGCTTCCCTCTGCAGCCGCTGCCGATCGCAAGCCTGCTGGACGAGCGCTGAGCCGCCAGCCCCTTCAGCGCTTGGGGGCCTCGATGCGCACCAGCTGGAAGTGCACCTGCCTGCCCCGTTGCTGAAGGGAAACGACGCGATAGGCCTCGGGCTTGCCGGACTTGAACAGCAATCCGCCCTTCTCCGGCTTGTCGTCATCGCAGCCCAGGACCTTCTCGTCCTTCTTGGTCCCCCCCACATTCTGGCTGCAGTCCAGCACCGGCCCGTACTTGGCCAACGCGTCCTTGTAGAAGCGGCTGACGGCTTCGAGGCTGTCCTCGCTGGAGAACTTGGTCACCACCAGCTTGAAGCCGAAGGTGCCGCCCCACAAGCCCATGGTCAGCGAGGCCAGGTCGTCCTTCTTGTCGTACTGCGGCTGCGCCCCTGGATAGGCGGGCAAGCCCACATCGGCCGGCGTGGCTTGCTGTTTGAATTCGATGCCGGCGCTGAAGCCGTTGGAGCTTGCCGTGCGCGCGGCCTTGTCCGTCTGCGCATGCGCGGCCGTGGTCCACATCAGCAGCGGCGCAGACAGCAGCAGCGCGGTGACAAGGGTGAGCGAGTAGCGCGTGTTCATGGGGCATCTCCTGGACAGATGTTGAAACTTGCACCCAGGATAGCCAGCCGCCCGCCCCGCTCACCAGGGCCACGCGACAGGCTGCACCGCCGCCGCCCTCAGCGGAATGCTGCGCAGATGAAAGGCAGGCCGCGTTCAGCCGGACTTCTTCGTCGCACCCAGATAGGTTTCGATCACGCGGGCGTCACGGGCCAGCTCAGAGGCCGGGCCTTGCAGTGCGATTTCGCCGGTCTCCAGCACATAGCCGTAGTCCGCCACCTCCAGCGCGGCGCGGGCGTTTTGCTCGATCAACAGGATGCTCACACCGGCGTCGCGCAACTGCGCGACGATGCGAAAGACCTCCTTCACGATCAGAGGCGCCAGACCCAGGCTGGGCTCGTCAAGCATCAGCAGCTTGGGGCGGGACATCAGCGCGCGCCCTACGGCCAGCATCTGCCGCTCGCCGCCCGAGAGCGTGCCCGCCATCTGGTCGCGCCGCTCCTTCAGCCGGGGAAAGAGTTGGTAGACGCGGTCCAGCTCCTCGCGCCAATCGCGCTGGCCCAGACGCATGGGCCTGAAGCCGCCCAGCACCAGGTTGTCCTGCACGCTCATGGTGGTGAAGAGCTCTCGCCTTTCCGGCACCAGGGCGAGCCCCAGCATCACGCGCTCCTCAAGGCCTTTGGCGGCCAGATCCACGCCATCAAAGTGCACCCGCCCCCGCGAGGGCAGCACGCCCATCAAGGCGTTGAGCGTGGTGCTCTTGCCGGCGCCGTTGGGGCCAATCACCGTCACCACCTGTCCCTGCGCCAGCTCCAGGTCCAGCCCACTGAGGACCTCGGCACGGCCATAGCCCGCATGCAGTCCGCGCACTTGCAGCAATTGCGTCATCGTCTCTCTCCTGCGCGGGTTCAGTGCTCGGTGCCCAGATATGCGGCACGCACGATGGGGCTGGCCTGCACCTCCTGCGGCGTGCCCTCGATCAGCTTGATGCCGAACTCCATCACCACCAGGCGGTCGGTCAGGCCCATCACGAATTCCATGTCGTGCTCGACCAGCAGAATGCTCAGGCCTTCGTCCTGCAGCTGGCGCAGCACGGCGGCCAGGGCCCGCTTCTCCTTGTGGCGCAGGCCCGCAGCAGGCTCGTCCAACAGCAGCAGCGCGGGATCGCTGCACAGGGCGCGTGCGATCTCCATCAGGCGTTGCGGCCCCAGCGCCAGATTGCCTGCCAACTCATGCATCTGATCGACCATGCCAATGCGGCGCAGCTGCGTTTCCGCCTCGGCGAACAGGCGGCGCTCCTCGGCCGCATTGAGGCGAAGCATGCTTTGCATCAAGCCGGCCCGACTGCGCAGATGACCGCCCAGGGCGACGTTCTCCAGCACCGTCATGTCCGCGATCATCTTCACGTGCTGGAAGGTGCGGGACATGCCGCGCTCGGCAATCTGGCGCGAGCCCAGGGCATGCACAGGCTGGCCGCGGAACTGCACGTGTCCGCTGGTGGCCGACAGCACGCCGCTGATCAGGTTGAAGGTGGTGGACTTGCCCGCGCCATTGGGGCCGATCAGGCCGATGATCTCGCCCGCGCGGATCTGGAAGCTGACGTCGTTGACCGCCACCAGGCCGCCGAACTGCTTGCGGATCCGGTCCACGTCCAGCAGCAGCGCGCCCCGTTGGGGTTTGTCGCGCGCCAGCAGCGGCGTGGCGTCGCCCCAGTCCCGCAGCCGCGGACGCGCAGGACGGAGGCGCCGCCAGGCCGCCTGCATGAAGGGCCACAGCCCCTGGGGCGCGTACTTCAGCATCAGCACCAGAATCACGCCCAGCACGATGATCTCGAAGTTGCCATTGCTGCCCAGCAGGCGCGGCAGCTGCTCCTTCAGCTGGTCCTCCAGCAGCTTGACCACCCCGGCCCCCACGAAGGCGCCGGGCACGGTGGCGATGCCGCCCACCACGGCCATGAAGAGGTATTCGATGCCCATCTTCAGCGCAAAGGGGCTGGGATTGACCGTGCGCTGGAAGTGCGCAAACAGCCAACCCGACAGCGAAGCCAGCAGGGCGGCCAGCACGAATATGCTCAGCTTGTAGCGGAAGGTCGATACGCCCATGGCCTCGGCCATGGTGGTCGTACCATTCAACGCCCGGATGGCGCGACCGGGGCGCGAGTCGAGCAGGTGCTTCACCCCCAGAGCCGCCAGCAGCGCACTTAGCCAGATCAGCACATACATCGCACGCCCGCTGGCCAGCGAGATCGAGCCCAGTTCCAAGGCCGGCAGTCCCAGCAGCCCGTCGTACTTGCCCAGGAACTCGGTGTTGGCGATCAGGTAGTTGAGGCTCAGCGCCCAGGCGATGGTGGCCAAGGGCAGGTAGTGGCCGGACATGCGCAAGGTCAGCAGCCCGAGCAGCAAGGCCACAGCAGCGGTGAGGGCGAGGCCGGCGAAGAGGCCCAGCCACGGCGACATCCCGTAGCGCGTGGACAGCAAGGCCGTGGTGTAGGCCCCCAAGCCCACGAAGGCGGCCTGCCCGAAGGAGGTCAGGCCGCCCACACCCGTCAGCAGCACCAGCCCCAAGGCCACCAGGGCGAACATGCCGATGTAGTTGAGCTGCGTGATCCAGAACTCCGGGACGGGCAGGGCAGGCAGGAGGAGGAGCAGCAGCAGCAGCGGCAGAGCGGGCAGCATTTTGCTTGGTGACATGGCGCGCTCCCGCTCAATGCTCTTCGCCATGCGGGTCGCGCAGTGAGCGCCACAGCAGCACAGGCAGGATGAAGGTGAACACGATGACCTCCTTGTAGGCACTGGCCCAGAAGGAGCTGAAGGACTCCAGCAGCCCCACCAGCACGGCGCCCAGCGCGGCGGCCGGATAGCTCGCCAGCCCTGCGAACACCGCCGCCACGAAACCCTTCAGGCCGATGAGAAAGCCGCTGTCGTAGAAGATGGTCGTCGTCGGGCTGATCAGCAGGCCCGACAACGCGCCGATGAAGGCCGCCAGCGTGAAGGCCTGCTGCCCGGCAGAAGTGCTTGAGATGCCCATCAGGCGCGCGCCCAAACGGTTCACCGCAGTAGCCCGCAAGGCCTTGCCGCGCAGGCTGTGCTCGAAGAACAGCCACAAGGCAGCGATCAAGGCCGCAGCGGCAGCCATGATGATCGCGGCCTGTCCGGACAGGCTCAGCGCACCCGCCGAGAAGCTGGCATCCCAGAACGCCGGATTGCGCGAACCCTCAGCGCCAAAGAACACCAGCCCCAAGCCGGTCAGCGCAAAGTGCACCCCCACCGACACGATGAGCAGCACCAGCACTGAAGCATCCGCCAGCGACTGGTAGGCAAGGCGGTAGATCTGCGCCCCCATGGGCGTCACGATGGCCAGGCTCAGCACGGCCTGCGCTGGCAGCGGCCATTGTCGGGGCGCGGCCCACAAGGCCAGCAAACCGACCAGCAGCCCTGGCAGCGCTTGCATCGCCGCGCGCCGCAAGCCACGCCCACCCTGCCCGCCGCGAACGGCGGACCAGCCGTCCAGCAGCGCAACCAGCGCCGTCAGGGCCAGCAGGAAATGCACGGTGAGCGGGGTCTGCCCCTGCTGCAAGGCGGCCAGGGTCAAGGCGCCGAAGGCAACGAACTCGCCCTGAGGAATGAAGATCACCCGCGTCACCGCGAAGACCAGCACCGTGGCCATGGCCAGAAGCGCGTAGATGGCGCCATTGGTCAGCCCATCCAGCGCAAGAATGCTTGCTATTGTGAAATCCATGGATACCGCCTCTTGTTGCGGCCCACTCTAAACAAAGCGCCCGACGCACTGCCTCGTGCCAACGCGCATTGACAATGCCTCAAGAATCTACCCGACCGGTCGGTCGATGAATCAGGGGCCCGAAATCTCCACACTTAGCCTTGAGATTGACGCCCCAAAGACAGTTCGCCCGCTCGAAAAGCGCAGCCGCCTGGTCCAATGTCCCAGCGCGACGCTCGGGGAATGGATGCGCCCCATGCCCCCTACACTGGCCCACGCCATGCAACAACGACTCACCATGCCCGCACGTGCCCCCCGTCTGCAAGTCGACCAGCATCTGGCCCGTATCACCTTGTGCCGGCCTCACGTGGCCAACCGGCTGGAGATCGAGGATCTGCAGATCCTGGGTCAGTACCTGGATCAGGTGAACGGCGATCCAGCGGTGCGTGTTCTGCTCCTCGAAAGCCAGGGCAAACACTTCTGCAGCGGCTTCAACATCGGCGCCGTGCCCGGCGTCGATGCAGGAGCCCTGTTCGAGCGCCTGACCGATGCCTGGGAGAATGCCCGCCCCCTCACCATTGCCGCCATCCAGGGCGGCATCTACGGTGGCGCAACGGACCTGGCCCTGGCCTGCGACTTTCGCCTGGGCACGCAAGCCTGTGAGATGTTCGTCCCCGCGGCACGGCTGGGCCTGCACTTCTATCGCGGCGGCATGTCCCGCTATGTGAACCGCCTGGGTCTGGGCATGGCCAAGCGCATCCTGCTGGCCTGCGAGACGCTGGACGCCGGTGCCATGCACGATTGCGGGTTCCTGGACAAGCTGTACGAAGACAGCGCCACCTTGCACAAGGAAGCGCAGGCTCTGGCCGAATCGCTGTGCGCGATGGCGCCACTGGCCTTGGGAGGCATGAAGAAGCATCTCAACGCCATGGCCCGCCATGAGCTGGATGAAGCGCAACTGGCCCGGGACATTGCCCATGCGGCCTCCTCTGAGGACCTGGCAGAAGGCGTCCGGGCCTGGCAGGAGCGCCGTACGCCGCGCTTCCAGGGGCGTTGAGCTGCATCCGAACACAGCTCAAGCAGAGATCTGCGCAGCGCCCCATAAGCGAGGGGCCTCGACGAAATTCTCGCGTGCGGACTGCGCCGAACAGCCCTCGATGATGGAAAATAGAGGGTGTAGAAAGGCCGGTCCTATGGGCAGAGGAAGTTCAGGGAACCGGATCCCCGTCGTTTACTTATCAGTCAGGACCAGCGTGGCCAAGGACAGTACCAAGACGACCATCGACGCCGATGGTCTGCGCTACCGATCAAAAGCTCCCGGCTCGCCCTTCGCAGCCACCTCTTCCTTTGGCGCGGCCACCATGTCGTGCTTTCTTTGCGGCAAGCACCGGCCTCGTGCCATGCTGAAGTCCAAGAAGCTGCTGGGCAAGTCTCAACCTGTGTGTGCCCCCTCCTGCAAGGAGTTGGAGGAGCAGCTCAGCAACAAGGGCTGAAAAAGGCTGAGCCGCCAACTCGCCATGTCAAGCCAGCAACGGCCTGAGGCATTGCCCGGGCCGTTTTTTCTTGCCTGCGCTGCGGCGTGCAGCGCAGAGAAACGCTCACCCAGCTTGGCGGAAGCAGCGGCCGCAGACGGCCCGATAGCGGGCGTTGCCGCCGATCTCGACCTGCGCGCCCTCCGTGATCTTGCGCTGGCCTTCATCCACCCGCATGTTCATGGTTGCCTTGCGCCCACAGTCGCAGATGGTCTTCATCTCGTCCATCTCATCGGCCAGCGCGAGCAGGCTGGCCGAGCCCGGAAAGAGCTCTCCGCGAAAATCCGTTCGAAGGCCGTAGCAAATCGCCGGCAAATTGTGCAGATGGGCGATTTCATGCAAGGCGTTGACCTGCTCCTTGCTGAGGAACTGCGCCTCGTCGACCAGGATGCAGGCAATGCCGGGGTCGGCGGCGATCAGCGCCAGGAAATCCGTCTCCGGGCCGAAGACCTCGGCCGCACGCTGCGGCCCCAGGCGTGAGGTCACGTAGCCGCGACCGTAGCGGTCATCCAGCTGTGCCGTGAAGATGCGCACCCGGTGACCACGCTCCTCGTAGTTGTACGCCACCTGCAGGAGGGCAGTGGATTTCCCGGCATTCATCGCCGCGTAGCGGAAAAACAGTTTGGCCATGGCTTGGGCGCACTCTGGAAAAACCGGGATTGTGCGCGAGGCGGCTGGATGGAGCGCTGCGCCGGCGCGGATCAGCTAACGGGATGCTCACCCCTGTTTGGCGCGCCGCCCCGTCGTCGAGCCTCGAAACAGCTCGCGCGATTGAACCTCGCGCTCGAAACGCCGAGCAATATTGCCGCACACCAAATCGCACAAGGCGTAAACCGATTCGTCCGCCATCCGGTAGTACACGCTGTTGCCGCGCCCTTCCCGCTCCACCAGCCCCTGCTTTGCCAGCTGCGAAAGATGACGCGACACGTTCGCCGGTGTAGATGCGCACAAGACTGCCAGTTCGCCGACATTGCGCTCACCATCACGCAGGGCGTTGAGCAATTTGAGTCGGGTCGGCTCCGCCAGCACTTGGAAATAGGCGGCGATCTGCTGGAGCGCTTCGGGAGGCAGGTCTTGCATGAAAGAAATGGAAAGACTGGCGGGTCAGGTAGCCATGATGCACCAAAAGCCGCTCCGGGTTCCGCTGCGCGCTGCCGCGCGGCCACCGGCGCTCATCAGCGGTCCCCTTGTTCACGGGATGCCGGAGGTCAGTCGCCGATGCGCTTTGTGACACGAGCGTGGGTTTGCGAGGTAGCGGCGGCGCCCAGCCTGTGCCTAAATCAGTACCGAGGGATTTCGACATTCTCGGTTCGCCCTTCACCCTCGCAGTACGTGGCAAGAGGTGGGCCAGGACAAGGACAAGAATGAGCAAAGACACATACACGGCCGTCAGCGAAGATGGCCTGCGCTACGAGTCCAAACTGGGCGGCTCGCCCTTCCTCGGCAGCGGGCATACCCGCTCCTGCTTCAAGTGCGGCAAACATCGCCCCCCCAGCGCGCTGCAGTCCAAGCGCGTCCTGGGTCGCAACGAGGTCGTCTGCAAGCCCGGTTGTGCCCCAGAGAGCCGCACGGGGGTCAAGTCCTCGCTCTGAGATCCTCGCGGCCATTTGCCGGCTTGCCCGCGCCCGCCTTCGGCGAGCATCCGCCTCGCGGCAGGCGCCCGGATCAGGCCATTGAAAACCCGGGGCTGTCGGCATGCCCTTTTTTAGGTGGGCGCACAGCTGAGCTTGGCTCGGCCGCGCCAACACGGATCAGGACTCGTCGCCTGCCGGCGTCGGCGCTGCGTCGCCCGGCACTGCCGCGACCTCGGTTTTGGCCGCCACCGGGACGCCGCCCTTGCCGGAAGCACCCGCCATCTGCGGCTTGCCTTTGGGGCCGGCACCCCTGCTGGCCCCGCCACGACCGTTGCGCCTATCGTCCGGTCGCCCCTGCCGAGGGCCGCGACGATCCGCACCTGGCGCGCCGCGCCGCTCGCCAGCCGAAGCTCGTGCGCCCTCTTGAGGCCGTGGGCGCGCGGCCCAGGCCTTGGCGTCCTCGCGCGCCTGCGCCAGCAGTCCGTCGAGCTGGTCTTCAGCCAAGCCCTTGAGCGCGCAGAAGTTGGCGCGTGTCAGCGTGGTGGTTTCGAAGGCACGCAGCAGCTCGAAACGTTGGCGGCGGCTTGCTTCCTCTTGCGCCAGTCGCTCCTGATGCTTGACACGCCGTCGGGCCAGTTCCTCCCGCGCGACCTGCTTGTGCTCAGCGGAGATTTCGCCCGCTTCCTTGCCGTCAAGGTCATAGCGGTGCGTGGACTTCAGCACCGCGTTGAGATAGGCGGTGCTTCCCGTGTGGCGGCGCAGGAAGCTGGACAGCTGCTGCTTGCTGAATTGCCCCGGTGCGCGCTCCTGGATGTCTGCCTGAATGCGCAGCTTCACCGGCTTGGGCGCGCCGGCAAACAGGGCGGGAAACATCGCCTTGAGCTGCTCAGCACAGGCCGCCTGCTGGGCCTGTTGTTCAGCGCCCGGCTGAGAAGTCGATTCAGACATGGATTCGGTTCAAAGGTGCAAAAGCTGGATTGTGCCAAGTCCCGAAGGCAATGCCTTATGCCATAGGCGGCTAGGGGAAACAATCTTCCTTCAGAAGCCTGAAGCGCGCAGGCTCTGCGGCACGAAAAAGGCCCGGGAGCAAAGAACTCTCGGGCCTCGATTTCGGATTTGGTTGCGGGGGCAGGATTTGAACCTACGACCTTTGGGTTATGAGCCCAACGAGCTACCAGACTGCTCCACCCCGCGACTGATCTTTCTATAGCGCCTGAGGCAAACCTGCCGCCAAACGCCCCCGCTTGGTTTCGGGGAAAAAAGCCGCCATGCCCTGCGCCACCCAATGGAAAAACGCTTCGCAACATGCGACCCATCTGAAAGCAACATGCTTTCGAATTCTGGTTGCGGGGGCAGGATTTGAACCTACGACCTTTGGGTTATGAGCCCAACGAGCTACCAGACTGCTCCACCCCGCGACTGAAGCTAAAAGTATAGCACGTTTTGACGACAGTTCTCAAATTCCGGCAGCTTCCAGAGAACGGACAAAGGTGGCTGCATCCTGGAAGCCAATGACACGGCGATCCTGCAGCTCTTCGCCGGCCGCGTCGAAAAAGATGGTGCCCGGCGGGCCGAAGAGCTTGAAGCGTTTCAGCAGCTCTCGATCATCGGCACTGTTGGCGGTGACGTCCGCCTTCAGAAGCACCGCCCTGGCCAGCCGCTGCTGCACCCGGGGATCGCTGAAGGTGAATCGCTCCATCTCCTTGCAGGACTTGCACCAGTCCGCGTAGAAGTCCAGCATCACAGGCCGGCCGGCCGTCTTGAGCGCGGAGTCTAGCTCGGCCACGCTGTGAACCTTCTTGAAAACCGGCTCTGGCGCAGCGACGCCAGCAGCAAGTGACGGCATGCCCTGAGCGCCGAAAGCGCCGCGCAATGGCTTGAGCGGATCCGTCCCCCCCGCCGCAGCCCCCATCCATTGCAGAAGGCCGAAGACCAGCGCCGCCAACGCGACCGTCTTGCCCAGCCAGGCCCGCGGCCCGGCATGGGGATGCCAGCTCTTGAAGAGGCCCAGTGCCAGCGCGGATGCCACAGCCAAAGCCCCCATCAGCAGCTGCGTTGCGGCCTCTGGCAGTAGCGGCTGCACCGTCCACAGCGCCACGCCGAGCAGCAACATGCCGAAGAAGTGCTTGACGCCGTCCATCCAGGCGCCCGCTCGCGGCAGGAGGGAGCCCGCGGAGAGGCCCAACAGCAGCAGCGGCACGCTCATGCCATTGGCCATTGCATAGAGGGCAGAGCCGCCCAGCACGACATCCTGCGTCTTGCTCAGGTACAGGAGCGCACTCGCCAGCACGCCAGTCACGCAGGGGCTGACCAGCAGTGCCGACAAGGCCCCCATCAGGAACACCGCAAACAGGCGTCCGCCCTGCAGGCGTTGCGAAGCGTCGTTCAGGCGATTGGCAAAGCGGCTGGGCAATTGCAGCTCATAGGCGCCGAACATGGACAAAGCGAAAAGGCTCAAGGCCAGCCCGAAGCTGCCCAGCACCCATGGCGACTGGAAATAGGCGGCCAATCCCTCGCCCGCCAAGCCGGCTGCAATGCCCAGGGCCGTGTAGACCAGGGCCATGCCCTGCGAGTAGGCAAACGCCAGCGCAAAGCCACGACCACGCGAGACCTCCGTCCCGCCGCCCACAATGATGGAAGCCAGAATGGGCACCATGGGCAACACACAAGGCGTGAGCGACAGGCCCACGCCGCCAATCAAGAACAGACCGACCACCAACCAGAAGCGGCCGGACTGCAAGGCACCCTCAAGCCCCCCGCCGGAGGCTTTGCCGGCAGCGGAACCCTGACCTGCGGCGAGCTTCAAGCCGTCAGCCTGCCCGGGACTCCCTGCATCTGCAGCCGGGGCAGGCATGGAGGACGACGCGGACGCCTCGCCATCCCCAAAACTTCCCAAGCCCTCCCCAGGGGGCAGCAAGGCGGCCTGCCCGGCGCCACCGAATCCCCTTAGCTGGACCTGGACGGGACGCGTCATCGGCGGATAGCAAAGCCCCTTGTCCGCACAGCCCTGGCCCGTGACACGCAGCTCAAAGCTGGCCGGCGCCTTTTCGATATCCAGACGGATGGTCAAGCCGTCGCGGTAGATCTCGACCTCCTTCTGGAAGGTTTCGTCGAACTTCTTCTTGCCATCCGGGACGTGTGCCCGCAGTTGCACGCCGTCCGCGAGAAACTGGAACTGCTCCCGGTACATGTAATAGCCCGGCGCAATGCTGATGTGCACGTCAAGTGCCCTGTCGCCCTGCACTCGCGTCGCCAGCTTGAAGGCCTGCTCCGGCTCCAGGAAGTCGTCAGCGCGCACTGCGCCCGCAGCCAGCAGCCCCGTCAGCAGGAAAAGCGATGCGAACCAAGGCTTCAGCCTGCCCACCGCCGCTTGAAAGATCATGTTCATGGTGAGTTCTCGTAACGCCTGGCCCCACTGCCGACTGATGAAGCAGACAGAAACCCGCGGCGCCCATTGGGAAGCGCGCAGCTTAGCCGCTGAACTCGCGCACCGCCAGCAGGGTTGCGATAGGCCACGGTATCGCTGGGCCCGCCCACGCCCGGCACTCACGGATGCGGGCGCGGCTTGGCCACGTCCCTGGGCTCCCGCATGAAGCAAAGCCCTAAAAGAGAAAAGGCCGGCAAACGCCGGCCTTTCTGGTTCGCTTGCGACACGCGGGCCGCAGCCAGGATTTACTCAGCCTGCGCAGGAACCTCAGCAGCCTCTTCGGCGCGATCCACCAGCTCGACATAGGCCATGGGAGCATTGTCGCCCACGCGGAAGCCCATCTTCAGGATGCGGGTGTAGCCGCCCGGACGGGTGGCGAAGCGGGGGCCCAGCTCGTTGAACAGCTTGCTGACGATGTCGCGATCACGCAGACGATCGAAGGCCAGGCGGCGGTTGGCCACCGAAGATTCCTTCGCCAGGGTGATCAGCGGCTCAACAACGCGGCGCAGTTCCTTGGCCTTGGGCAGCGTGGTCTTGATGGCTTCGTGCTGCAGCAGCGAGACTGCCATGTTGCGCAGCATTGCCTTGCGGTGCTCGCTGGTGCGATTCAGCTTGCGGAGGCCGTTACGATGACGCATGGTGCTTTCCTTTCCTACTATGTAATACCAGCAGCCGTATCAGGTACTGCCGGGGCACCGGGCGGGGCCTGTCAACACCCCACCCTTTTTCAAAATACTCTGCAACGCTTTTCCCTAGCGAAGCTTCAGAGTCCGGCGCGGCCGGCCCTAGAAGTTTGCTCCCCTGACGGGGGCGCACGTCAGCGCGCAGGGGGGGAACTTGTTCAGCGCTTGTCCAGACCTTGCGGCGGCCAGTTTTCCAGGCGGGCGCCCAGGGTGAGGCCACGCGAAGCCAGCACTTCCTTGATTTCGTTGAGCGACTTGCGACCCAGGTTGGGGGTCTTGAGCAGCTCGGTCTCGGTACGCTGGATCAGGTCGCCGATGTAATAGATGTTCTCGGCCTTCAGGCAGTTGGCCGAACGCACCGTCAGCTCCAGCTCGTCCACGGGACGCAGCAGGATCGGGTCGAAGGTACTGGACCGCTGGGCCGGCTGATCAAATGCATCGACCAGATCGGTGCCTTGCAACTGCGCGAACACGGCCAGCTGCTCGACCAGGATCTTGGCCGACGCGCGGATCGCTTCCTCAGGCGAGATGGCGCCGTTGGTTTCGATCTCCATCACCAGTTTGTCCAGATCGGTACGCTGCTCGACACGAGCGTTCTCGACCGCGTAGCTGACGCGACGCACCGGCGAGAAGGAGGCGTCCAGGACGATGCGACCAATGGACTTCGTCGGCTCGTCGCCATAGCGGCGCATGGTGCCGGGGACGTAACCGCGCCCCTTCTCGACCTTGATCTGCATGTCCAGCTTGCCGCCTTGCGACAGATGGGCAATGACGTGCTCGGGATTGATGATCTCGACATCGTGCGGCGTCTGGATGTCTGCTGCGGTCACGGGGCCCTCGCCCTCTTTGCGCAGCACCAGGGTCACTTCTTCACGATTGTGCAGGCGGAACACCACGCCCTTGAGGTTCAGCATGATGTGAACCACGTCTTCCTGCACACCGTCGATGGCCGAGTACTCGTGCAGCACCCCAGCGATCGTCACTTCCGTCGGCGCATAACCCACCATCGAGGACAGCAGCACACGGCGCAGGGCGTTGCCCAGGGTGTGGCCATAGCCGCGTTCGAACGGCTCCAGGGTGACCTTGGCGCGATGACCGCCCAGAGGCTCCACATTGATGGATTTGGGTTTGAGCAGATTGGTTTGCATGAGGTCTTTCTTTCAATACCCTCGGTTCGTTACACCGATAAGGCTGAGGGACCAACCGGGTCCAGCGAGAACGCAGGACCCGGACGAGGAAAAGCCGAGCAGGCCCACGAAGGGCCGCTCGGCAAGCACGAAAGAATTAGCGCGAGTACAACTCAACGATCAGGGATTCGTTGATTTCAGCGCCGAATTCATCGCGATCCGGGGTCTTCTTGAAGACGCCTTCCATCTTGGAAGCATCCACCTGCACCCAAGCCGGCATGCCGATCGACTCAGCCAGCTTCAGGCTGTCCTGGATGCGCAGCTGCTTCTTGGCCTTTTCGCGCACGGCAACCACGTCGCCAGCCTTCACCAGGTACGAAGCGATGTTCACCACTTCGCCGTTGACGGTGATGCTCTTGTGCGAGACCAGCTGGCGCGCTTCGGCGCGGGTAGAGCCGAAGCCCATGCGGTACACGACATTGTCCAGACGCGACTCCAGCAGCGTCAGCAGATTCACGCCCGTCGAGCCCTTGCGGCGCTCGGCTTCAGCGAAATAGCGGCGGAACTGGCGCTCCAGCACACCGTACATGCGCTTGACCTTCTGCTTCTCACGCAGCTGCAGACCGAAGTCGGAGGTACGCTGACCCGAGGTGCGACCGTGCTGGCCGGGCTTGGTGTCGAACTTGGCCTTGTCGCTGATGGCGCGGCGGGCGCTCTTCAGGAACAGGTCGGTGCCTTCACGGCGGGAAAGTTTGGCCTTGGGGCCGAGATAACGTGCCACTTTGCGTGTCCTTGTTCAATCTAACGCAAGACCTGGGAGGGTGCCTGCGCGAGTCCGGCCCGTGTTTTTGTAGGCTCGAACGGTGGGCTTCATGAGAAGCAACCAGGGTTGCTCTCAGCAAAACAGCCGGCGCGGCACTTGCGTGCCCGCCGGCGCGGGAAATAAGTCCGCGATTATCGCAGCAAAACCGCCTTAGATGCGACGACGCTTTTGCGGGCGGCAGCCGTTGTGCGGCACAGGCGTGACATCCGAGATCGAATTGATGCGGATGCCCAGCGCTGCCAGCGCACGGACGGAGGACTCGCGACCCGGGCCAGGGCCCTTGATCTTGACGTCCAGGTTCTTGATGCCTTGCTCTTGAGCAGCGCGGCCGGCCACTTCCGCCGCCACCTGGGCAGCAAAGGGAGTCGACTTGCGCGAACCCTTGAAGCCCTGACCACCCGACGATGCCCAGGAGAGGGCGCCGCCTTGACGGTCGGTGATGGTGATGATGGTGTTGTTGAAAGAAGCGTGAACGTGGGCGATGCCGTCAGCCACGTTCTTGCGAACCTTCTTGCGAACGCGCTGGGCAGCCGAGTTGTTAGGTGCTTTTGCCATGGTGAGCTCTCTTCAGGGTTGCCGCAGGATCACTTCTTGCCGGTCGGCGCTGCCTTGCGCGGACCCTTGCGGGTACGGGCATTGGTGCGCGTGCGCTGGCCGCGCAGCGGCAGGCCACGGCGGTGACGGAAACCACGGTAGCAACCCAGGTCCATCAGACGCTTGATGTTGATCGACATCTCGCGGCGCAGATCGCCCTCGATGGTCAGCTTGCCCACTTCCTCACGGATCTTTTCCAGATCGGAGTCATTGAGGTCCTTGACCTTCTTGTCGAACGGAATACCGCAAGCGGTGCAGATCTTCTGCGCGGTCGTACGGCCAATGCCGTAGATCGAGGTCAGACCGATCTCGGTGTGCTTTTGCGGCGGAATGTTGATACCAGCAATACGTGCCATTTGCGTCCTCTAATTCGCTCGTGTCGTGCAGCAATCAGCCTTGGCGCTGCTTGTGGCGCGGATCGGTACAGATCACACGCACCACGCCCTTGCGACGGATGATCTTGCAATTGCGGCACATCTTCTTGACGGATGCCGAAACTTTCATGGTCTGCTCCTTGACCTAATCTATTCGCTCAAACAGCGCGTCCGGGGGACAAATTCGCTCACTTCGCCCGGAACACGATGCGAGCACGACTCAAATCGTACGGCGTCAGTTCAACGGTCACCTTGTCGCCAGGAAGGATGCGGATGTAGTGCATGCGCATCTTGCCGGAGATGTGACCGAGAACGACGTGACCGTTCTCCAACTTCACGCGGAACGTGGCATTGGGCAAGTTCTCAAGGATCTCGCCTTGCATTTGAATGACGTCGTCTTTCGCCATGCCTCGTTGTCGCTTCAGTTGTTGCTACGGTTGTTAATGGATGGGCTCAACTTAGTAGTCACTCAGTTGGCCTTGAAATTTGCCTTCTTCAGCAGCGATTCGTACTGCTGGCTCATCACGTAAGACTGAACCTGTGCCCAGAAGTCCATCGTCACCACCACAATGATCAGCAGCGAAGTGCCACCGAAGTAGAAGGGGACGTTGTACTTCAGCGTCAGGAACTCAGGCAGCAAGCACACACCCGTGATGTAGATGGCGCCGGCCATGGTCAAACGCGAAAGGATCTTGTCGATGTGCTTCGCGGTCTGCTCACCGGGACGGATCCCGGGGATGAAAGCGCCGCTCTTCTTCAGGTTGTCTGCAGTCTCGCGGCTGTTGAAGACCAACGCCGTGTAGAAGAAGCAGAAGAAGACGATCGCGGATGCGTAGAGCAGCACATAGATCGGCTGGCCCGGACGCAGCATGTCCGCAATGTCCTTCAACCAGCGCATGCTGTCACCCGTTGCAAACCAGCTCACAAGCGTGGTGGGCAGCAGGATGATGGACGACGCGAAGATCGGCGGAATCACACCCGACATGTTCAGCTTGAGCGGCAAGTGCGACGATTGACCGCCATACACCTTGTTGCCCACCTGACGCTTGGCGTAGTTCACCAAGATCTTGCGCTGACCACGTTCGACGAAGACCACGAGCCAGGTCACCCCAATGACGATCGCCACCACCACCAGGCAGGAGAAGATCGACATCGCACCGGTACGTACCAGCTCCAGCAAGCCACCGATAGCACCCGGCAGACCTGCGGCGATACCACCGAAGATCAGAATCGAGATGCCATTACCCAGACCGCGCTCGGTGATCTGCTCACCCAGCCACATCAGGAACATGGTGCCAGCCACCAGGCTGCTGACAGCGGTCAGGCGAAAGCCGAAACCGGGCGCCAGCACCAGACCGGGCGAGCTTTCCAAGGCCAGCGCAATGCTGAGACTCTGGAAGATCGCCAAGCCCAGTGTGCCATAGCGTGTGTACTGTGTGATCTTGCGACGACCGGCCTCGCCTTCCTTCTTCAGCGCCTCCAGACTCGGCACCACATAACCCATCAACTGGATCACGATGGAGGCCGAAATGTAGGGCGTGATGCCCAGCGCGAAGACGGTAAAGCGCGACAGCGCACCGCCAGAGAACATGTTGAACAGGCTCAGGATGCCACCCTGCTGGCCCTTGAAGAACTGCTGCAGCTGGACGGGGTCGATGCCCGGCACCGGCACGTGAGCACCAATGCGGTAGACGACCAAGGCCAGCAACAGGAACACAAGGCGGCGACGCAGGTCACCGAACTTGCCGCTCTTGGCCAGTTGATTCGGGTTGGTAGCCACTGTTGCCTGATCCTTGAGCTTTACTCAGCTGCGACGGAGCCGCCAGCGGCTTCGATCGCGGCCTTGGCGCCAGCCGTTGCACCCACGCCCTTGAGCGTGACCTTGCGGCTGATCTCACCCGACTTGATGACCTTGACGGCCTTGGTCAGCTCGGGCACCAGGCCGACAGCCTTCAGCGTCAGCAGGTCGATTTCCTCGCCAGCCAGGCCTTGCAGATCGCTCAGGGTGATCTCGGCGTTGAAGGGCAGGCTCAGCGACTTGAAGCCACGCTTGGGCAGGCGACGATGCAGAGGCATCTGGCCGCCTTCGAAGCCAACCTTATGGAAGCCGCCAGCGCGCGACTTCTGGCCCTTGTGGCCGCGGCCGCAAGTCTTGCCCAGACCGGAGCCAATGCCACGGCCCACGCGACGCTTGGCGTGCTTGGCACCAGCGGCAGGCTTGATGGTGTTGAGTTGCATATCTAGTCCTCAGTTCGCGCCGTGCTTACAGCACCTGCACGAGGTAGGCGATCTTGTTGATCATGCCGCGCACAGCAGGGGTGTCCTCGAGGACACGCGTGCTGTTCAGCTTGCGCAGGCCCAGACCGGTCACGGTGGCACGGTGCGAGGCACGGCAGCCGATCGGGCTGCGCACGAGCTTGACCGTCAGAGTTTTCTTGTCAGACATCTGTCTCTCCAATCCTGGCGACTCAGTTGAAGATTTCTTCAACGGTCTTGCCGCGCTTGGCAGCGACTTCAGCGGCCGTGGTCGAGCGCTTCAGGGCGTCCAGGGTGGCGCGAACCATGTTGTAGGGGTTGGTCGAACCGTGGCTCTTGGTCACGATGTCGGTCACGCCCATCACTTCGAAGACAGCACGCATCGGGCCACCGGCGATCACGCCGGTACCGGCAGGAGCCGGCGCCATCATGACGCGCGAAGCACCGTGCTCGCCCACCACGTTGTGATGGATCGAACCGTTCTTCAGGTTCACCTTGATCATGTTGCGGCGGGCGGACTCCATGGCCTTCTGAACTGCCACCGGCACTTCCTTGGCCTTGCCCTTACCCATGCCGATACGGCCATCACCGTCGCCGACCACGGTCAGTGCTGCGAACGACAGCGTACGGCCGCCCTTCACCACCTTGGTCACGCGGTTCACCGCGATCATCTTCTCGCGCAAACCGTCGTCGCGACCTTCGTCCTGCACGCGGGGTTGAAACTTTGCCATGTTCGTCAATCCTTTATGCGCTTAGAACTGCAGGCCGGCTTCGCGGGCGGCTTCGGCCAGGGCCTTGATGCGGCCGTGGTAAGCGAAACCAGCGCGATCGAACGCCACCTTCTCGACGCCAGCAGCCTTGGCCTTCTCGGCGATGCGCTTGCCGATCAGCGTGGCAGCGGCCACATTGCCACCCTTGCCATCGCCGCCCAGCTGAGCACGGACGTCCTTCTCGGCCGTCGATGCGCTGGCCAGAACGCGGGTGCCATCTTCGGAGATGACGCTGGCGTAGATGTGCAGGTTGGAGCGGAAAACCGTCAAACGGGCGACGCGCTGCACGGCGATGCGGGCACGGGTCTGGCGCGAACGACGGATGCGCTGTTCTTTCTTGGTCAACATTGCGCGGCTCCTTACTTCTTCTTGGTCTCTTTGAGGGAGACCTTTTCATCGGCGTAGCGGATGCCCTTGCCCTTGTAGGGCTCGGGGGGACGGATGGCACGCACTTCGGCGGCAATCTGACCCACCACTTGGCGATCGGCACCCTTGATCAGGATTTCGGTCTGGGTCGGGCATTCCACCTTGATCCCAGCCGGCATGTCCTTCACCACGGGGTGAGAGAAACCGATCTGCAGGTTCAGCTTCTGGCCTTGAGCCTGGGCACGGAAGCCCACGCCAACCAGGTTCAGCTTCTTCTCGAAGCCCTTGCTCACGCCGTTGACCATATTGGCCACCAGTGCGCGGAAGGTACCGCTCATGGCATCAGCTTCGGAGGAAGCGTCCACGGGCATGAAGCTCAGCTTGCCGCCTTCGTTCTTGATCGTGACCAGGGGGTTGGCTGCACGAACCAGCGTACCCAGGGCACCCTTCACGCTGATCTGCTCAGCGGAGATCGTCACATCCACGCCTTGCGGGAGTGCGACCGGCATTTTTCCAACGCGGGACATTGTCTGTCTCTCCTTGCGCTTAGGCGACGTAGCAGAGCACTTCGCCGCCGATACCGGCTTGACGTGCCTTGCGGTCGGTCATCACACCCTTGGGGGTGGTGACGATCGCCACACCCAGGCCGTTCATGACCTGAGGAATGTCGTGGCGGCCCTTGTAAATGCGCAGGCCGGGACGGCTCACGCGTTCGATGCGCTCGATCACCGGACGACCGGCGTAATACTTCAGCGCGATCTCGAGTTCGGGACGGGCTGCATCGCCACGCACCGCGAAACCGTCGATATAGCCCTCGTCCTTGAGGACCTTGGCGATCGCAACCTTCAGCTTGCTGGAAGGCATCACGACGCTGGCCTTCTCAACGCTCTGCGCGTTGCGAATGCGAGTCAGCATATCGGCGATAGGATCACTCATGCTCATACGAAATCTCCTAAACCTGCCGATTACCAGCTTGCCTTGACGACACCGGGGATGTCGCCCTTGAAAGCCAGTTCACGAATCTTGTTACGGGCCAGACCGAACTTGCGGAAGGTGCCACGGGGACGGCCGGTGAGCTCGCAGCGATTGCGCAGGCGAGTCGGGTTGGCATTGCGGGGCAGCTTCTGCAGCTCCAGGCGAGCGGCGTAGCGCTCTTCATCGGACTTCTTGGAGTCGTCGATGATGGCCTTCAGTTCTGCATACTTCTTGGCGAACTTGGCGACCAGTTGTTCGCGCTTCAGCTCACGTTGCTTGATCGAGAGTTTTGCCACGGGTCACCTCAGTTCTTGAACGGGAACTTGAACGCGGCCAGCAGGGCCTTCGCTTCGTCGTCCGTCTTGGCAGTCGTCGTGATGCTGATATTCAGACCACGCAGAGCATCCACCTTGTCGTATTCGATTTCGGGGAAGATGATCTGTTCTTTAACGCCGATGTTGTAGTTGCCGCGACCGTCGAAGGAACGGCCGGAGATACCACGAAAGTCGCGCACGCGCGGCAGGGCGATGGTCACGAAGCGGTCCAGGAATTCATACATCTGGACGCCGCGCAGGGTCACCATGCAGCCAATGGGCACGCCGTCACGAATCTTGAAGCCGGCGATCGCCTTCTTGGACTTGGTGACCACGGGCTTCTGGCCGGCGATCTTGGTCAGGTCGCTCACGGCGTGATCCATGACCTTCTTGTCTGCCACAGCTTCACTGACACCCATGTTCAGGGTGATCTTGGTGATGCGCGGCACTTCCATCACGGACTTGTAGCCGAACTTCTCGGTCAGGCCGGGAACGACTTTTTCGCGATAAAACGCTTGCAAACGAGCCATGTCGAACCTCTTAAGCCTTGATCTCTTCGCCGGTCGACTTGTAGACGCGCACCTTCTTGCCATCGTCGAGCAGCTTGATGCCCACGCGATCGGCCTTGCCGGAGGCGGCGTTGAAAATCGCCACGTTGGATTGATGGATCGGCATCGTCTTATCGACCACGCCGCCGGTGGTGCCCTTCATGGGATTGGGCTTGGCGTGCTTCTTCACGACGTTCACACCGTCCACGATCAGGTGGTCAGCATCGACACGCGAAGCAACGACGCCCCGCTTGCCCTTGTCGCGGCCGGTCAGCACGATGACCTCGTCGCCCTTACGAATCTTGTTCATGGCAGTACCTTTGACTTGACGAGGCTTACAGCACCTCGGGCGCCAGCGACACGATCTTCATGAAGCGCTCGGTACGCAGTTCACGCGTGACCGGGCCAAAGATACGGGTGCCGATCGGCTCCAGCTTGGCGTTCAGCAGCACGGCAGCATTGCCGTCGAACTTCACCAGCGAGCCGTCTTGGCGACGCACGCCTTTGGCGGTGCGCACGACCACAGCGCTGTAGACCTCGCCCTTCTTGACGCGGCCACGCGGAGCAGCTTCCTTGATGCTGACCTTGATGATGTCGCCAATGCCGGCATACCGACGCTTGGAACCACCAAGCACCTTGATGCACTGAACGGACTTGGCGCCAGTGTTGTCCGCGACATCCAGTCGCGATTGCATTTGAATCATGTCTGTCCCCAACTTTTCCCGCCTCCGCCTGCAGCGACCATCGCTGCAGACCGAACCGGTCAGTCTTGGGCCCGTAAGCCTTTGACACCCGCCAATGCAGCTAGTGCATCAGCCAGCGCCTCCAGCGGTTGAGGGCGGATCCGAGGCCAGAGCGCACCGAAAGATGCGCCCGACGTTCGGCGAAGCATTGGATTGTGCCAGCAAAGCGGAAGCATTGTCAAGCTCCCGCTTTGGCAAATATTGGGCGCAGCCACCGATCGTGCCGCGCCGCCCTTCCCGGCCGGCCTGACGCCCACCGGAAAGGGACTCAGCCCTTCAGCTGAGCAAGCAGGGTGTCGGCCCCGCTGACCTCGAACTTGCCAGGCGCCTCGACATTCAGAGTTTTCACGACGCCATCGACCACCAGCATGCTGTAGCGCTGCGAACGCACGCCCATGCCGCGCGCCTGCAGATCCAGCGTGAGGCCGGTTGCCCGAGTGAACTCGGCGCTGCCATCGGCCACGAACCGCACCTTGCCGGAGGCCCCGAGTTGGCGAGCCCACGCCCCCATCACGAAGGCATCGTTGACAGACACGCACCAGATTTCGTCGGCACCCGCAGCCTTCAAGGCCTCTGCCTGCTGGATGTAGCCGGGCGCGTGCTGCGCCGAGCAGGTGGGCGTGAAGGCGCCAGGCAGCGCGAAGACGGCAATGGTCTTACCAGCCGCCGCCGCCGCGGTGTCGAAGCCGTTGGGGCCAATGGAGCAGCCGTCGCCCTCCACCTCCACGTATTCCTGCACGGGGGCACTGGGCAGCTTGTCGCCGATCTTCAGCATGGGAGTCTCCTCAAAAGCAAAGCCCGGCGCAAAAGTGGCCGGGCGGAAAGTACAAAACGGTCGGACGCCAGTATCACCAGCGTTCCGACCGTTTGCAGGGTCTGCGGCGCAAGACCCCAAGGATCCTGCGCCTTTGGCCGAAGAGGCCTTAGACGGCTTCCGCCTTCTCGACCAGGCGGGTCACGACCCAGCTCTTGGTTTTGGACAGAGGACGGCCTTCGGCGATCTCGACCACATCACCCATCTTGTACTCACCCTTTTCGTCATGGGCGTGGTACTTGCGGGAACGGGCCACGATCTTGCCGTAGAGCTCGTGCTTGGTGCGACGCTCGACCAGGACCGTGACGGTCTTGGCGCGCTTGTCGCTCACCACGCGGCCCACCAGGGTGCGGGTGTTCTTTTCTTGAGCTTGCGTCATATCAGGCCCCCTTCTTCTTTTCGGCCAGCACGGTCTTGACGCGAGCGATGTCGCGACGGATCTTGCCCAGCTGAGTGGTGTTGCTCAGCTGTTGGGTGGCCTTTTGCATGCGCAGGCCGAAGTGGGCCTTGAGCAGATCGGTCACTTCCTTTTCCAGGGCAGCGACGTCCTTGCCACGCAGTTCAGATGCTTTCATGGTGATCTCTCCAATCAGAGGCCGACCTGGCGCGCCACGAAGGTGCAACGCAGGGGCAGCTTGGCAGCTGCCAGCGTGAACGCTTCGCGAGCCAGGGCTTCCGGCACACCGTTGATCTCGTAGAGCACCTTGCCGGGCTGGATTTCAGCGACGTAGTACTCCGGATTGCCCTTACCGTTACCCATACGGACTTCGGCAGGCTTTTGGGAGATGGGCTTGTCCGGGAAGATGCGGATGAAGATGCGACCACCGCGCTTGATATGGCGCGAGATTGCACGACGAGCCGCTTCGATCTGACGAGCCGTCAGACGGCCGCGCTCAGTGGCCTTCAGGCC
This sequence comes from Burkholderiaceae bacterium, assembly GCA_041905785.1. Classification (GTDB taxonomy): domain Bacteria; phylum Pseudomonadota; class Gammaproteobacteria; order Burkholderiales; family Burkholderiaceae_C; genus Roseateles_B. The sequence continues at coordinate 4,851 of JAYRKJ010000003.1, read as the reverse complement.
GAAGTCACCGAACGACACATTGGCGCCGCGAGTGGCAACGCCAGTGTTACGACCCTTCTGCTCTTTGCGGAATTTGCGACGAGCGGGTTGCAGCATGTTTATTCTCCTTTGGCCTCGCCAGCCACGGGTGCCTTGCGGACCACGCGCTTGGCGCCGGGCTTGTCGCCACCGTCGGCGGGCTTGTCAGCGCCAGGACGGCCGCGGCCACCCGGGGCGCCCGGACGGGCATTGCGACGCGGACGACGATCGTCTTCAGCGCCAGGGGGCGTGTTGATCACGGGAGCCTCGCCATTGGCCAGGCGGTCACCGCGGTACACCCACACCTTCACACCGATGACGCCGTAGGTCGTCTTGGCCTCGGAGAAGCCATAGTCGATGTCGGCCTTCAGGGTATGCAGAGGCACTCGGCCTTCGCGATACCACTCGGTACGAGCGATTTCGATGCCATTCAGACGGCCGGCGGACATGATCTTGATGCCCTGGGCGCCCAGGCGCATGGCGTTCTGCATCGCACGCTTCATGGCGCGACGGAACATGATGCGCTTTTCCAGCTGCTGGGTGATCGAGTCGGCGATCAGCTGAGCATCGATTTCAGGCTTGCGCACTTCTTCGATGTTCACGGCCACCGGCACGCCCAGACGCTTGGTCAGTTCGGCCTTCAGGTTTTCGATGTCCTCGCCCTTCTTGCCGATCACCACACCCGGACGCGCCGAGAAGATGGTGATGCGGGCGTTCTTGGCGGGGCGCTCGATCAGGATGCGCGACACAGCCGCATTCTTCAGGCGCTGCTTCAGGTACTCGCGAACTTGCAGATCTTCGGCCAGCATCGTGGCGAAGTTCTGGTTGTTCGCGTACCAGCGCGAAGCCCAGTTACGGGTGACAGGCAGGCGGAAGCCGGTCGGATGGATTTTCTGTCCCATAGTCTTCCTCTTGGCCTCAGTTACCGACCGACACGAAGATGTGGCAGGTGGGCTTGCTGATGCGGTTGCCGCGGCCCTTGGCGCGAGCCGAGAAGCGCTTCAGCGTGGTGCCTTGCTCCACATAGATCGAGGTGACCTTCAGCTCATCAATGTCAGCGCCGTCGTTGTGCTCGGCGTTGGCGATGGCACTTTCAAGCGCCTTCTTGATGATGAGTGCCGCCTTCTTCTGGGTGAATTCCAGGATGTTGAGCGCCTGGTCCACCTTCTTGCCGCGGATCAGGTCCGCCACCAGACGGCCCTTATCGGCCGACAGGCGGACACCGCGAACGATTGCACGGGTTTCCATCGTCTCAATCCTTATTTCTTGGCCTTCTTGTCACCGGGGTGACCCTTGAAGGTGCGGGTCAGCGCGAACTCACCCAGCTTGTGACCGACCATCTGGTCAGACACATAGACCGGCACGTGCTGCTTGCCGTTGTGCACAGCGATCGTCAGACCGATGAACTCGGGCAGGATCGTCGAGCGGCGCGACCAGGTCTTGATGGGCTTCTTGTCCTTGTTGGCCACAGCCTTGTCGACCTTGGCCAGCAGGTGATGGTCCACGAACGGACCCTTCTTGAGGGAACGAGCCATGTTGGTCTACCCCTTACTTCTTGCGACGCGAAACGATGAACGTCTGCGTGCGCTTGTTGTTACGAGTGCGGTAGCCCTTGGTGAGGGTGTTCCACGGCGACACAGGCGCCTGGCCTTCACCGGTACGGCCTTCACCACCACCGTGCGGGTGATCAACCGGGTTCATGGCGGTACCACGGACGGTCGGGCGGATGCCCTTCCAGCGAATGGCGCCGGCCTTGCCGTATTGACGCAGGCTGTGCTCTTCGTTGCTCACTTCACCGATGGTGGCGCGGCAGTCGATGTGGACACGGCGGACTTCACCCGAACGCAGACGGATCTGGGCGTAGACGCCATCACGAGCCATCAGGACAGCGGAAGCACCTGCAGAACGCACCATCTGGGCACCCTTGCCAGGCAGCATTTCCACGCAGTGGATCGTCGAACCCACGGGGATGTTGCGGATGGGCAGGGTGTTGCCAGCCTTGATCGGAGCCTCGGCACCGCTCAGGATGGTGGAACCGACTTCCAGGCCACGCGGAGCGATGATGTAGCGACGTTCGCCGTCGGCGTAGCACACCAGAGCGATGTGAGCCGTACGGTTCGGGTCGTACTCGATACGCTCGACCTTGGCAGGGATCGCGTCCTTGTTGCGACGGAAGTCCACCACGCGGTAGTGGTGCTTGTGACCACCGCCCTTGTGGCGCATCGTGATGTGGCCGTTGTTGTTACGGCCAGACTTTTGCTTTTGCGGCTCCAGCAGCGACGCTTCGGGAGCGCCCTTGTGCAGGTGCTTGTGCACCACCTTCACCACGCCACGACGGCCAGGCGAGGTCGGCTTTACTTTAACGACGGCCATTACGCAGCCTCCCCGGAGAAGTTGAGCTCTTGGCCAGCCTTCAGGGACACATACGCCTTCTTGACGTGGTCGCGACGGCCGATACGGCCGCCAAAGCGCTTGACCTTGCCCTTGGTGTTCACCACGCTCACGGATTCGACTTCAACCTTGAACATCAGTTCAACGGCAGCCTTGATCTCGGGCTTGGTGGCGTCACGCAGGACCTTGAACAACACTTGGTTGTGCTTCTCAGCAACCAGGGTGGCCTTTTCGGACACGATGGGAGCCAGCAGCACCTGGGCCAGACGGCCTTCTGCAAACTTCGGGGCGCTCATGCCAGCATCTCCTTGAGTTGCTCCATTGCGGCCTTGGTCACCAGCACCTTCTTGTAGAAGACCAGCGACAGCGGATCGGCGTAACGGGGCTCGACAACCAGCACGTTGGCCAGGTTGCGCGAAGCCAGCGCCAGGTTGTCATCCACCTGGTCAGCGATCAGCATCACGGACTCCAGACCCATGGCCTTGAACTTGGCAGCCAGCAGCTTGGTCTTGGGGGCCTCGACAGAGATCGAGTCCACCACGGCCAGGCGGCCTTCGCGGGCCAGCTGAGAGAGGATGGCGGCCATGCCGGCGCGGTACATCTTCTTGTTCAGCTTGTGCGAGAAGTTTTCTTCCGGCAGGTTCGGGAAGATGCGACCACCCCCACGCCACAGCGGCGAGGAGGTCATACCGGCGCGAGCGCGGCCGGTGCCCTTCTGGCGGAAAGGCTTCTTGGTCGAGTGCTTGACCTGTTCGCGGTCCTTTTGAGCACGGGTGCCTTGGCGGGCGTTGGCCTGGAAGGCCACGACCACCTGGTGCACCAGGGCTTCGTTGTATTCGCGAGCGAAGACGGTGTCAGGAGCGTCCACCTTGGAGGTGGCCTGACCCTGCTCGTTCAGAAGCTCGAGCTGCATCAGTTGGCCTCCTTCTTGACCTTGACCTTGACAGCGGGACGCACGACCACGTGGCCGTTCTTGGCGCCCGGCACAGCACCCTTGACCAGCAGCAGCTGACGAGCTTCGTCAACGCGCACGATGTCGAGGTTCTGGGTGGTCACGGTCTCGTCGCCCATGTGGCCGGACATCTTCTTGCCCGGGAACACGCGACCCGGATCCTGCGCCATCGAGATGGAGCCCGGGACATTGTGCGAACGGCTGTTACCGTGGGAAGCGCGCTGCGAACCGAAGTTGTGGCGCTTGATGGTGCCGGCAAAGCCCTTACCGATCGAAGTGCCTTGCACATCGACCTTCTGGCCAGCGGCAAACAGGGTGACAGGCAACTGGGCACCAGCCTTGTATTCGGCGGCGACGTCAGCTGCGACGCGGAATTCCTTGAGGACTTCACCGGCTTCCACACCCGCCTTGGCGAGGTGGCCGGCTTCCGGCTTGGTCACGCGAGAGGCCTTGCGTGCACCGAACGCCACTTGGATGGCGCTGTAGCCGTCAGTCTCTTCGGTCTTGACCTGGGTCACGCGGTTGTTGGACACGTCCAGCACGGTCACGGGAATGGCGTCGCCATCGTCCGTGAAGATGCGCATCATGCCCACCTTGCGGCCCAGCAATCCGAGACGATTGCTAAGACTCATGTTTTTTCTCCAGCCCCTTTCGCCGCACAGAATTGCATCCGGCAGCTCCAAGAGCCATTTACAAACACCCGACAGCGATTGGTCGGGCTGACCAAACATCGCGCGAACCCACCCTTCGCACCGGTCAGAACCGGCCCAAAGAGCACCTTCAGGCGATGCACTAAAGCCGCACTGGCAAAGACCAGCGCGGAAAAGACTGCGAGTATAGCGTCAACCCTGAGCCCGCCGCAAGCGGCGTCACAGCAGGGTCAAGAAAAAAGGGCAACCTGGAGGTTGCCCTTTTTACGCTTGGGATGCGGCGCAACTCCGGGGAGCGGCCGCATCGGGCTGCAATTACTGCAGCTTGATTTCCACGTCGACGCCTGCCGGCAGATCCAGCTTCATCAGGGCGTCAACCGTCTTGTCGGTCGGATCGACGATGTCCATCAGGCGCTGGTGGGTGCGGATTTCGAACTGGTCGCGCGAGGTCTTGTTGACGTGCGGCGAACGCAGGATGTCGAAACGCTCCAGGCGGGTCGGCAGGGGCACGGGGCCCTTGACGATGGCGCCGGTACGCTTGGCGGTGTCCACGATTTCCAGAGCCGACTGGTCGATCAGCTTGTAATCGAAGGCCTTCAGGCGGATGCGGATCTTTTGCTTTTGCATGACTGTTCCTTCAAAGAGCGTGCGGCGGTGAGGCCGCGTAAACGGTGATAACGGGCGGCCTCGCCGGCCGCCCGCGGGTCACGCAGGAATTACTCGATGATGGTAGCAACCACGCCCGAGCCGACGGTACGGCCACCTTCGCGGATAGCGAAGCGCAGGCCGGTTTCCATGGCGATCGGAGCGATCAGCTTCACGGTGATGCCGACGTTGTCG
>JAYRKJ010000024.1:0-80308 GCA_041905785.1 Burkholderiaceae bacterium | reverse complement strand
AGATCGCCGGACGCCTCCTGCGCTGGGCGCCCGGCGAGGCCCGCCTCATCGGCTGGCTGCTGCAGACCAAGGCGCTGATCATGATCATCTTCGCCAACGTGCTGCTGGACAAGCAGATCATCACCCCCGAGACCTTCACCGCCCTGCTGCTGATGGCGGTGGGCAGCACCATGCTGACGGTGCCGGTGGTGGCGCCGATGCTCAGGCCGATGCGGGAGCTGGTGAGGCGCGCGAGCTGAGCAGCGTTTTCTGCCTCAACGACCTTGCCCTCGCGGCCGCAGGAGGCTCAGCGCCGGCGGCAGCACGAGCCAGAAGCCGGAGGCGGGCATCAGGCTTGCCCCCACGGCGCCCAGGCCCAGCAGGCCCCAGCCCAGCAGGCGCAGGCGCCGGATCTGGCCTGTCTGCCTCAGGGGGCCGATGCAAAGGGCCAGCAGGGCCAGCGGGAGCCCGAACAGCAGGAACCAGCTGACGGCGCCGCGCAGCGGATCGGCGCCCACGGTGTCGAACCAGCCTTGCGCCACCATGGCGCGCAGCACCGGAGCGAAGACGAGCAGTCCGAACAGGCAGTGCACTGCGGCGACGGCGAGCAGCCACGGGCCTTCCCAGGCCTGCCAGCGGGAGGGGCGCAGGGGCTGTGGCGTGTCGAGGGCGGAGGGGGTGGTGGCGGGAGGCATGGGCAGCTTCTTTCAGGTCATGGGTGCGGGGGTGGGCGGGCCTATCCAGCGATTGCTGGTTTGCACCCGAGCCCCCAGGCGGTGGAGCAGCTGGTTGAGGCCCAGGTAGCTGCGGTCGAAGAAGGCCAGTTCGGTGGGCAGCTGGTGCAGGGCCTGCAGGGCCGTGCGCTGCGGCCCGGTCTGGAGCCGCGGCAGGCGCCGGTCCTGCCCGAAGTCGTAGACGGGGGTGCGGAAGGGCGCGAGCTGCCAGTCCAGCAAGGGCGCCAGCGCTGGGCGCAGTTCCTCGCGGAAGCGCTGCAGCGTCATCCCGGGACTGATCAGCTGCAGGTCGCGATAGGCCTGGTGCAGCGCCTCATCGGCATCCGCACGCAGGGCCGCGTTCCAGGCCTGCGCCAGCCCGGCGGTGAAGCCCTCCGACAGCCGCTGGGTGCAGCCGAAGTCCAGCAGGCCCAGCTGTCCGTCGGGCATGAACAGGTAATTGCCAGGATGCGGGTCCGCGTGCAGCCAGCGCAGCTCGAAGACCATGCGCAGGAAGCTGTCGAAGATCAGCTGGCCGTAGTGGTCGCGCTGGGCCTGGCTGGGACGGGTCTCGAGCCACTCCTGCAGGTGCCGGCCGGCCAGCGCCTCCATGACCAGCACCTGGCGCGTGCTGAACTCGGGGACGGCCGCGGGCACCACCAGGCCCGGCAGGCGCAGCTGCTCGCGGAAGGCCTGCATTGCGCCCGCTTCCTGTGCATAGTCGAGCTCGGCCTGCAGGCTGTGCTCGATCTCATCGAGCAGCGTGGCCAGGAGCTGGGGCGCCGGCAGGCCGCCGGCCTCGTCGAGCAGGCCGGTGAAGGGACCGTCCAGCAGCAGGCGCAGCAGGCGCATGTCGCTGCGCACCGTGGCCGCCATGCCCGGGTACTGCAGCTTGATCGCGACCGCACGGCCGTCGGCCAGCCGGGCCCGGTGCACCTGGCCCAGGCTGGCCGCGGCAAAGGCCTGGACGTCGAAGTCCGGCAGGCGCTGCGCCCAGTCGTGGCCCAGGGCCTGGCGCAGCTGGCGGTCGACCTGGGCCCGGTTCATCGGCGTGGCCTGGTAGCAGGCGCGTGCCAGCTGCTGGCGCAGGCCCTCGGGCAGCAGCTGGGGCTCGCTGGCCAGCATCTGGGCCGCCTTCAGGGCTACGCCCTTGAGCTGGTTCAGGGCGGCGAAGAGGATGCGGCCCAGCTGCGCCTCGTGCGCGGCACGCGCGGCGGTCCGGTCGTCCTCGTCGCGTGCCAGGTCTTGCGCCTTGTGAACCAGCCGGCTCGCGCCCGCCTGGACGAGGGCGCGGCCCGCGATGGCGCTGCGCGCCAGGCGGCCACTGCGCGGAGGGCGTTCGGCGGCCGTCATGCCCCGGGCCGCCGGGGGCGGCTGATCTGGCGCAGCATCAGGGGAACGATCAGCGAGTGGACCGGACCCACGACGGCCATGTAGAGCCAGCCCAGGCGGTTGTGCTCGTGCACGACGGTGCTGAGCGCCAGCCGGGGCTGCCCGTCCTGCGCTGGCAGCCGACGCAGCGAGAGGCGCACATGCAGGTGGCGGTCCTTGTCGCCCAGCAGCAGCTCGTCCGGATGCAGGCCCTCCAGCGTGAAGATGCCGACGCGGTCGCCCACCCGGTAGGCTTCGGCCGGCTTGGCGGCGTCGGCCTTCAGGCGGCCGAGATGCTTCAGGCCCACCAGCCGGACCACCCGGTTGCGCAGGCTCATCAGCAGATCCATCCAGCGCGGGCTGCGGGCCGCCAGCTGCAGCCACAGCGCCAGCAGGTCCTGCTGCGGCTGCGGGTCGGGCAGGGCGTAGCAGTCGGCAAAGTCGGCGCTGGCCAGGGACGGCGCCAGCCGGCTTTCGGGCGGGACGGGGATCTTGGCGATGCGCAGGTCCTTCATGGCTTGCTCCGTGGCGTGCGCTGGCGGAGCTTCGCGGGCGGTGACGCCGGCTTCGCTTTCGGCTTCGTTTTCGGTTCAGGCTCGGGCGCAGGTGTGCGAGCTGCTGATGCGCCGGCCGCGGCGGCCATGGCCTTGCCGATCCCGCGTCCGGCCAGGGCGACCTTCTGGAGCAGATCGCCGCGCTGGCCCTGCAGCAGGCGCGCCAGCTGGTTGCGCAGCAGGTAGGCGGCCAGTTCGCCGAGCTTGTTGATCACGCCGCTGTGCAGCACCATCACCAGCAGGCCCAGCACCAGCTCGCTGAGCTGGGTGGTGTCGGCGAAGCCTTCGCTGTCGTCATCCAGCCAGTAGGTGATCAGTCCGAAGAGCCCGTCGGTGAACAGGCCGGCCACCAGGCCCTGGTAGTCGCAGGGAGCGATCTCGCCAGCGGCTTCGGCGGCGGCCAGCCAGTCCTTCACCACGCGCTTGAGGGCGCTCTTGCCGGGCAGGCCGTCGCCCAGCAGCAGCAGCGGCGATTGCTGCGCCAGCTGCCGGGTGAGGGCCACGAACTCCCGGTCAGGCAGCAGGCGCTCCAGCACCGCGTCGACGAGGCGCTGCAGCCGCTCCTGCAGGGTGTAGCGCACGAAGCCGCTGGTCTGCTCCGTGCAGGACAGCGCCTCGGCCAGGGCCAGCTCGTAGTAGCCCAGCACCAGCTTCTCCTTGCTGGGGAAGTACTTGTAGATCGTGGCGTCGCCCAGGCCGGCCTCGCGGGCGATCTGCTTCATGCTGGTCGCCTCGAAGCCCTGGCGGCTCATCAGGTCCACCGCGGCCGTGAGCAGGCGACGCTGGTTCTGGTCTTGCTGCTGCTTGGAGATCTTCATTGGATATCCAAAAAAGTAAGAAAAACTACTTATTTTGGATAGTACGTATTAATAATTGAGCTGACAAGTGCCCGTGGAAGAGGGATGGGCACGCCGCCGGGCCCGCGTCCTGGTGCAGGGAAGGCGCGTGAAGCATCAACGGATCACTCGCCGTCTCTCGGGATTCTTCTGCCTTTCGGCCCGGTTGCTCGGTGGTACCGTGCTGCCCAGCCGCGCCAGGCAGTTGATAGAGCGCGCCCCCTTTTCAACAGCCCCGGCGCGCGCATGAGCCTGCAGTCTTCGCATCGTGAGCCGCCGCATCACCGAGACGACGTCCGATGAGCCTTCCCGATATCGCCAGCCCCATCGCCAGCAACGCCTGCCCTCCCCAAATCCCCAGCCTGCCGCAGCATCACGACGCCGAGTCGCGCAAGGCCCGCGCCTTCCAGCTGTCCCTGGCGCGCACGCAGTACAACTACATGCAGAGTTATCTGGAAGGCGTGCCGCTGTCGGCCGACCTGCCGGACGCCGAGAAGTTCAGCCTGGACTATGAGGCGCAGGTGGTGCAGGTTTTCCTGGCGCTCACCGACAACTTCAAGCGCGTGGTGATGATGCTGCTGGAGCGCGAGCTGCTGGCCGATGTGCCCACTGATGCGCTGCGCCGCGTCGAGGCGGCCTACGAGAAGCTCACGAAGGACTTCAGCATCCTGCGCCCGCTGCGGGACATGGAGGAGCTCAAGGAGTTCTACGAGGCGCTGGCCGCGCTGCCCGCGGCACTGGAATCCTTGCAGAACCTGCCCAAGGACCTGGCCAAGATGGCCATCGGCCTGGAGACCGTGTTCAAGGAGTTCCTGGAGAACGGGCCCACGGCCTTCCTGAAGTCCACGCTCTTCGACATGCTCAGCGAGGAGCCGGGCCGCAACTATCTGCAGGCACAGTCCATCGAGGACTACGAGCGCCTTTTCGTGAGCCTGCCCACGCCGCTGATGCTGTCCGTCCCCCAGCAGCCCTGGATGCCCAAGGCGCAGGGCAAGCCCTGCCAGCAGGACTGGTACTTTGGCTGGCTGCAGACCGCCGGCTTCAACACCACGCTGCTGCGCGCCGTCGTGCCGCAAGCGATCGCGCCGGACGTGGAGGACCCGATGGAAGGCATCCAGGCCATGCCCCTGGCCGATCTGCTGGCCAAGATGCCGGTCACGGACGCCCTGCTGCAGACGGAAACCGGGCAGCCCGGCCTGACGCTGCTGCAGGCCGCCGAGCAGGGCCGCCTCTTCGTGTGCGACTACGCCTTCCTGGAAGGCGCCTGGGCCGATTCCCTGCATGGCGAGCAGCGCTACATGGCCGCGCCCGTCGCGCTCTTCTTCTGGAACACCTCGCCGCCGGCGGGCTATCCCGCGCTGGCGGAGGGCATGATGCAGCCCATCGCCATCCAGCTCGCCCAGAAGCACGACGCGGAGACGGCGCCCATCTACACCCCCAAGGACGCCGGCGGCGCCAACGACGCCAAGGGCTTCAAGTGGCGCATCGCCAAGTACTTCGTCAACGTGGCCAGCGCGATTCAGCACGAGGCCATCGCCCACCTGGGCAACTGCCACCTCATCATCGAGCCCATCGTGGTGGCGGCGCACCGCCAGCTGGCCGAGCACCACCCGATCCTGAAGCTGTTGGCGCCGCACTTCCGCTTCACGATCAACATCAACGACTCGGCCATCCACAGCCTCATCATTCCCGGCGGCGTGGTGGCCACCAATGTGGGGCCGGCCATCGAGTGCACGCTGGGCGTGCTGGCCCGGTCCCACCAGGCCTATCGCTGGGATGACAACCATCCCGAGCGCCTGTTCCGCCTGCGCGGCGTGGACGGCCTGCCGGTCTTCCCCTTCCGTGATGACACCCGGCTGCTGTGGCAGTCCATCCACCGCTTCGTGGACCGCTACCTGCGCCTCTACTACGGCAGCGACGCCGAGGTGGCGGGCGACTACGAGCTGCAGGGCTGGATCCATGAGATGACCGCACCGCAGTTCGCCGGCTTCAAGGGCATGCGCGGCCTCAAGCCCACGGGGGATGCCAAGCGTCCCTGGCGCATCGACAGCCTGGCCTATCTGGTCGAGGTGGTGGCGCAGATCATCTACATCGCCGGCCCGCAGCACGCGTCCGTCAACTACGCGCAATATCCGATGATGTCTTTCACGCCCGGTGTGGCGGGCACGCTGTACGCGCCGGCGCCCGCACGCAGCACGAAAGTGGCCAGCGAACAGGACTGCATGCGCTGGTTCCCGCCGCTGGATGTGTCGCTCTACGGGCTGTCCTTCGAATACCTGCTCTCGGGCGTGCAGTTCGACACCTTCGGCCGCTACGAGCACAACCCGCGCAATCCGTATTTCCAGGACCCGCGCGTCGGGCCCCTGGTCGCGGAGCTCCAGACCGACCTGGCCCTGGCCGAACGCGAGATCCGCGAGCGCAACCACCGGCGGCCCGTCGAATACCCCTTCCAGCTGCCGTCTCAGATCCCGAATAGCATCAGCATCTGATCGACGGACTCTGGGTGGCGCGGGGCAGGGGCTGCGCGCCACCCGGCTTGCAAGGAGTGACGATGATGACGAAGAAGATCCTGGTCATGAGTGGCAGCCTGCGCGCCGCTTCCCGCAATACCGCGTTGGCCCGCTATGCGCTGCGCAACGCGCCCGAGGGCCTGGAACTGGAGATGGCGGAGCTCAGCCAGTTCCCCTTCTACAACGCCGACCATCCCGTGCCGCCGCCGCCCGTGGCGCGCTTCTTCGAGCAACTGCGACAGGCCGACGGCCTGCTGCTGGCCTGCCCCGAGTACAACTACTCCATCGCCCCGGTGCTCAAGAACGCGCTGGACTGGGCCTCGCGCGAGAAGGACAACCACCTGCTGGCCGGCAAGACCGTGGGCCTGATGGGTGCGGGCGGCGGCATGGGCACCTCGCGGGCCCAGTACCACCTGCGCCAGGTGGCGGTGGCGCTGGATTTGCGCGTGCTCAACAAGCCCGAGGTCTTTTGCAGCGCATTCACGGCCGGCATCTTCGATGCACAGGACGAACTCGTCGATGAGCGCATCCAGGGGCAGGTGAAGCAGTTGCTGGACGCCTTGAAGGCGGCGCTGCAGGGCTGATCCGGTGCCGGGTGCCGGCGCGGTCGCCGGGTGGCCCGCTTCTCAGATCTGCGGATCGAAGCGCGTCCAGCGGCGCCGTCCGGCGCGCTTGGCACGGTACAGGGCCTGGTCCGCGTGGCTCAGCAGCATCTCCGGCGTGCTGGCGTCGCAGGCCTGCAGGGTGCTGCAGCCCAGACTGAGGCTCACGTGCGGCGCTGCGGCAGACTTGGCGTGCGGGATGGCCAGCTGCTCGACGGCTTCCAGGCAGGCCTCGGCCAGGCGCTGGGCCGCTGAGGCGTCGGTGTCCGGCAGCAGCAGCGCGAATTCCTCGCCGCCGTAGCGCGCCACCAGGTCGCTGCTGCGGCCGGCCACGCCCTGCAGCAGTTGGGCAACGGTCTTGATGCAGCGGTCGCCTTCGAGGTGGCCGTAGTGGTCGTTGAACTGCTTGAAGTGGTCGATGTCCAGCATCAGCAGCGACAGCGGTGTGCCGTTGCGCAGGCTGCGCCGCCACTCGATGGCCAGGCGCTCGTCGAAGGCGCGGCGGTTGGCGATGCCCGTGAGGCCGTCGCGCATGCTCATCTGGCGCAGCTCCTGGGTGCGCCGCTCCACCTTCTCTTCCAGCTGCTCATACAGGCGTGCGTTCGCCAGCGAGATGGCCGCCTGCGAGCTCAGCAGCTCCAGTGTCTGCTGGTGGCGCGGCGTGAAGGCGTTCTCCAGCTGGCGGTTTTCCAGGTAGACCACGGCGATCAGCTTGCCCTGGTTGATCACGGGCAGGCACAGCACCGACTTGGGCTGGTGCTGGCTCAGATAGCGGCTCTGGGCAAAGCGTTCGTCCTCGGCCGGCCGGTTCAGCAGCTGCGTGCGGCGGCTCAGCTTGGTGTACTCGATCAGGCCGCTGGGCAGCAGGGCCAGCGGGCCCTTGTTCAGCTCGTCCAGCCTGCGGCCGATGCGGCAGGAGTCCATGCGGTGGCGCTCGTCCAGGCCGCCCACCACCTCGACCACCAGATGGCCCTCGTCGTCCAGCACGATGGCGCCGCGTTCGGCCCCGGCGTTTTCCAGCAGCACACCCAGCATCTGCGGCAGCAGGGCGTCGAGCTGGATTTCCTGGGTCAGCAGCTGGTTGGCCTTGAGCAGGGAATGCAGGTCCAGGCGGCTGATCTGGTCCAGTGAATCGCGATAAATCGGGCTGCTGCGGCTCTGGCTGCCCTGCTGCGCGCGCGCGCTGGAAAAGCTGATGCCGGGCCAGTCCGCCTCGAGCTGCCGGCACTTGACCGTGGCACCCCAGCGTCGATAGAAGTAATGGGCTTCCCGGATGAAATGCTGCGCCAGTTGCGGCTGCAGCTGCTGGGCCCAGAACTCGGCGTAGCGTTCATTCGCCAGGGCGGCGCAAGGCGTGAAGCCGTTGGCCTGGGCCTGATCGATCGCGCGGGCGTACAAATCCATGGCCCGTTTGTCATTCCCTTCCATCCTGGCCAGCTCAGCCGCAAGCAGCAGTTGCTTGTGGCCGAAGTTGGCCGGGCCATGCTGGGCCCACGTCTCGAAGCGCCTGAGCTGCTGGCGCGCGATGTCCGCTGAATCCGGCGCCGGTGCAAAGCCGCTGCGCAGATGGCCCAGCGCAGCGTAAAAATGCGCTTCGACCATGGAGGGACTGTCGGGCAGGCACATGCCGACCATGGGCAGCAAGGGCAGGGCCTGGCGCCATCCGCCGGCATCGTTCAGCAAATAGCTGTGCCGAAGACGCGCGGCCAGCAAGAGCGCCAGTGCGACGCTGGGCGACGGGTTCGCCGTGTCCAGCACTGCACTGCACGGGAAGGTGTCGGTGTCGAAGCTCAGCGGCGAGTCGGTCCGGCCGGTGAGCGCCATGAGCGGCTGCAGCACGCCGTAGCGCAGCATGGCTTCGGTGGCCGGCTGTCGGGTACGGTGCAGGAACTTGAGCGCCCGTTCGCCGGTTTGCTCCAGCTCGTCCAAGGGGGTGCCTAAGGCGAAATGGTTCACCGCGCCCAAGAGGGCGCAGTAGCCCGCCGCGACGGGGTTGGTGCCGTCCTGGCCGAGTGACCACCCTTGCTCCAGCAGCTGGAGGGTGTCGACCAGGGGCTCGCACCAGTGCTGGTAGAACGCACCGAAGTACTGGTACGCGGTGAGCCGGAAGTAGGTCACGCCGCGCTGTTCAGCCAGTTGCAGGCCGATCCGTCCCAAGGCGTGGCTTTGCGTGTAGGGCCGCTGCATGGCAGCGCGCGAGGTCATGTGCGAGAGGTAGGCGGCGCAGGAGAGGTCGCTTTGGCCGTGCTCGAGCGTGATGCGCATCGCTCGGCAGGTATTGAGCACGTAGGCGGCCAGGCGGCCGGACAGATAAGCCGCATAGCACAGGGCCACGCTCAGCCTCATCGCCAGAATGGCGTGGGCGTCGCGCATCTCAGGCGCGTCCAGAATGGCGTGTTCGCCGTGTTGGGCCAGGAGTTGCTCGGTACGCTCAAACTCCGCCGGGAAAAGGGCGCGAGCCTCGTCCTCGCTGGCGGGAAAGGGGTGGCCAATGTCCGCCAGGGCTCGCAACAGAACCTCGAAGGCTTCCGTGAAGCGGCCCTGGGTTTGGTACTGCTCCGCCTGCACCAGGCCCAGCTGCGCCCGGCCGCTGGCGCTGGGGCAGGCGCGCAGGGCCTGGGGATAGTGCGCCTCTGCCTGCTCAAAGTGGCCGGCCAGATACTCTGCTTCGCAGAGCTCCTTGATCAGCACCAGGGTGCCTTCGGGGTCGTCCTGCCAGGCGTCGTGCGGGAGCAGTGCATGGGCACGGCGTAAAAAGTCGACGGCTGTTGCGTGGGCCGATGCCGCTTTGGCGCGCACGCCCGCGTGCTGGTTCAGCGCCCGCAACTGGGCCAGCTCGGCGGGGTGGGTGATCAAGCGGCGCCCGGCGTTGAGGCAGCTCAAGATGCTGAACAGGCGCTGCTCGCGCTGCAGCTCGTCACTTGCCGCCAGCAGGCGGCGCCCGCACTGCAGCTGCAGGGCCGGCAGCAAGGGCTCGGGGGTCAGGTCGTGCGCAGCCTGCTGCACACGGTCGTGCAAGAAGCGGTAGCGAGCCTCGGCCAACAAGGAAGGGCTGTCGCTGAACTTGTAGCTTTCGTCCAAAGGCAGCACGAGGCTGCGTTGAAGGGCGGGCCAGAGGGTTTGCATGCAAACCTCGCCGTTGAGTGCACTGACAGCCATCAGTTCGCCCAGCGAGAAGCGCTCGCCCAGATGCGTGGCCATCGCCAGAAGGCGTTGGGTGTGTTCGGGGAGTTCGCGCAGGCCATCCAGCACCAGAGCCACGACGTTGTCCGTCATGTCGCGCTGGCGGATGCGTTCCATGTCCCAGGTCCAGCGGCCGCTGCGGCGCTCGTAGCAGAGGTCGCCCAGCGCATGGAGGCGGCGCAGGAACTGGTTCAGGAAGAAGGGATTGCCATGGGTTTTCTCCAGGCACAGCGCCGTCAGCGCCTCGATTTCATCGAGCCTGCAGCGCAGGCTGTCGGCGATCAGCTGCGCGACGTGCTCGGGCCGCAGATGGTCCAGGTGCAGAGGGCTGGGGCTGGCCTGGCCGGCCTGGCGCAGGCTCATGAGCATCTGCTGCAGGGGGTGGCCCTCGTCCACCTCCTTGTCGCGGTAGGCGCCCACCATCAGCAGACAGCAGTGGCCGTCGGAATCGGTCAGCAGGTGCTGCAGCAGGCGCAGGCTGGGCCCGTCCACCCACTGAAGATCGTCCAGGAACAGGGCCAGCGGATGGGCGCCGCTGGCCAGCGCGCGCGTGAAGGCGGCGAAGGCGAAATGAAAGCGCTGCTCGTTCTCGACGGCCGGCAGCGCGGGCAGCGCGGGGATGTCGCCGATCAGCAGGCTGAGCTGCGGCAGCAGCGCGGCGACGGCGCCGGCGGTTTCGCCCAAGGCCTGGCGCAGGGTCTCGCGCCAATAGCCGCGCCGGTCTTCGCCCTCGGAGGCCAGCAGCTCTATGAAGGGCTGGAAGGCCTGGCACAGCGCCGCATAGGGCTCGTTGCGCCGGTACTGGTCGCACTTGCCGCGCAGGAAGTAGCCGCGCCGGGCCAGGACCGGCCGGTGCAGCTCGGCCACCAGGGCGGTCTTGCCTATGCCCGAGGCGCCGCTGACCAGCAGCAGCTCGGCCTGGCCGGCGCAGGCGCGCTCGAAGGCGTCGCGCATGGCCGCGACCTCGGACTCGCGGCCGTAAAGCTTCTGCGCAATACAGAAGCGCTCCGGCGTGTCATGCCGGCCCAGCTCGAAGCCGTCGATGCGGCGCTTGTCGGCCCAGTCGCGCGCACAGCGCTCCAGATCCTGCAGCAGGCCATAGCTGCTCTGGTAGCGCTCGTCCGGGTACTTCGCCAGCAGCTTCTGCACCAGCAGCGACAGCGCTTCCGGGATGCTGTCATCCAGCAGATGCACAGGCGTCGGCATCAAGGCCAGCTGGGCGTGCAGCAGGGCCATGGGATCGCTTTGCTGGAAGGGGCGCTGGCCCGCGAAAAGCTCATACAGGGTGATGCCCAGCGAATAGAAGTCGCTGCGGTAATCCACCTCCAGGCTGGTGCGTCCGGTCTGCTCCGGCGAGATGTAGTCCAGCGTGCCGCGCAAGCCCGGGCCGGAGCGGGCCTCCTCGCGGTCCAGTGCCGAGGACAGCGCGAAGTCGCAGAGCTTGATCCGCATCTGGCGCAGGTCCACCAGCACGTTCTTGGGCGCGATGTCGCCGTGGATCAGGCGGTGGGCGTGCACGTCGCTGAGCGCGCGGCACAGCTGAAGGGCCAGGCCCAGCTTCTCGCCGAGGTCCAGGTGCCGACCTTCGATCAACTGGGCGAGGCTGCTGCTGGCAAAGGCCTCCATGGCCAGCACCAGCTTGCGACCGTCCTGGTGCAGTGCGCGGGCCTTGATCACCCACTCGGAGTCGATCGACTGCAGGATCTGGTACTCGTGCCGCCAGCGCGCCAGCAGCTCCGGCGCCGGCTGCTCGCTGTCCGGGTATTTCAGGACGACGCGCGCTCCATCCGGCGCCACGGCAGCGGCCACGACGGTGTCGGCATTGGCGTAGATGATGTCGGTCTGGCGATAGCCGGCAATGAGCATCGAATCGAGAGGGAGGAGCCTGGAAGGGAGGCCACCCGGGCTCCTCCTGGCAGAAGGCACCGGGCGCGTGACGACAGCCGACAGAGTGTCGCAAATGCTCGATGACAGTCAGCAGGAAAACACCGATGGAGCTCGGGCTTTGCTGGCGAATGGCGACAAATTCCCGTACCCACCGATGCGCAATGCATGGATGGGCTTCAGCGGCGCCTCAGTTGGCGGCGCCTGGGCGATGCAGCAGCCTCGGCAGCGGCCCCGGCCAAGGCGGCCGTCCGTTCGCCTGTCCCTGGTCGAGCTTTCCGGCCCCATGCAGACCGGCAGCGCAGCAGGCCGGCTCCTGTGTGCCCGTGTAGGCCTGGCGGGCAACTTGCCCCGGCGGCCGCTGCAAATGAAAACACCCTGGCTGCCGGTGGGCAGGCCAGGGTGCGGGAAGGGCATCAGCCGCGCTTCAGCGGCCGAGCCTCAGATCATTCAGACGCTGACGCTCTTGGCAGTGTCGGCGTACTCCTGGATCTGGTCGAAGTTCATGTACTTGTAGATGCTGGCGGCGTCCTTGTTCACGATGCCCACGGCCTCGTGGTACTCGGCCACGGTCGGGATGCGGCCCAGCTTGGAGCACACGGCGGCCAGCTCGGCAGAGCCCAGGAACACATTGGTGTTCTTGCCCAGTCGGTTGGGGAAGTTGCGGGTCGAGGTGGACATCACCGTCGCGCCTTCGCGCACCTGGGCCTGGTTGCCCATGCACAGCGAGCAGCCCGGCATTTCGGTGCGGGCACCGGCGGTGCCGAAGGTGGCGTAGTGGCCTTCCTTGATCAGCTCGTTCTGGTCCATCTTGGTCGGCGGGGCGACCCACAGCTTGACCGGGATGTCACGTGCACCGCCCAGGACCTTGGCGGCCGCACGGAAGTGGCCGATGTTGGTCATGCAGGAGCCGATGAAGGCTTCGTCGATCTTGGTGCCGGCGACTTCGGACATGAACTTGGCATCGTCCGGATCGTTGGGGCAGCAGACGATGGGCTCCTTGATGTCGGCCAGATCGATCTCGATCACGGCGGCATACTCGGCGTCGGCATCGGCCTCCAGCAGGTCGGGCTTGGCCAGCCAGGCTTCCACGGCCTTGATGCGGCGCTCCAGGGTGCGCTTGTCCTCGTAGCCGTCGGCGATCATGTTCTTCATCAGGACGATGTTGGAGGTCAGGTACTCCTTGATCGGTGCCGGATTCAGCTTGATCGTGCAGCCGGCGGCGGAGCGCTCGGCCGAGGCGTCGGACAGCTCGAAGGCCTGTTCCACCTTCAGGTCGGGCAGACCTTCGATTTCCAGGATGCGGCCCGAGAAGATGTTCTTCTTGCCCTTCTTCTCGACGGTCAGCAGACCGGCCTTGATGGCGTACAGGGGGATGGCATGCACCAGGTCACGCAGGGTGACGCCAGGCTGCATCTGGCCCTTGAAGCGCACCAGCACGGATTCCGGCATGTCCAGGGGCATCACGCCGGTGGCGGCGCCGAAGGCGACAAGACCTGACCCCGCGGGGAAGGAGATGCCGATGGGGAAGCGGGTGTGCGAGTCGCCGCCGGTGCCCACGGTGTCGGGCAGCAGCAGGCGGTTCAGCCAGCTGTGGATCACGCCGTCGCCCGGGCGCAGGGCCACGCCGCCGCGGTTGCTGATGAAGGCCGGCAGCTCGCGGTGCATCTTCACGTCCACGGCCTTGGGGTAGGCGGCGGTGTGGCAGAAGGACTGCATGACCAGATCGGCCGAGAAGCCCAGGCAGGCCAGGTCCTTCAGCTCGTCGCGGGTCATGGGGCCGGTGGTGTCCTGCGAGCCCACGGTGGTCATCTTGGGTTCGCAGTAGGTGCCCGGGCGCATCCCCTTGCCTTCGGGCAGGCCGCAGGCGCGGCCGACCATCTTCTGGGCCAGGGTGTAGCCCTTGCCGCTGTCCACCGGCGGCTTGGGCAGGCGGAACAGGGTGGAGGCGGGCAGGCCCAGGAACTCGCGGGCCTTGCCGGTCAGGCTGCGGCCGATGATCAGGTTGATGCGGCCGCCGGCGCGCACTTCGTCCAGCAGCACTTCGCTCTTGAGCGCGAAGGTCTCGATGACCTCGCCGTTCTTCACGATCTGGCCGGCGTAGGGCAGCACGTCGATGACGTCACCCATCTCCAGCTTGCTCACGTCCACCTCGATGGGCAGGGAGCCGGAGTCTTCCTGGGTGTTGAAGAAGATGGGGGCGATCTTGCCGCCCAGGGTCACGCCGCCGAAGCGCTTGTTGGGCACGAAGGGGATGTCCTCGCCGGTGGCCCAGATCACGCTGTTGGTGGCGGACTTGCGCGAGGAGCCGGTGCCGACCACGTCACCCACGTAGGCGACCAGATTGCCCTTCTTCTTCAGGTCCTCGATGAACTGGATGGGGCCGCGCTTGCCGTCTTCCTCGGGCTTGAAGGCCGCGTCGGGACGGGTGTTCTTCAGCATGGCCAGGTAGTGCAGCGGGATGTCCGGGCGGCTCCAGGCGTCGGGGGCAGGGGAGAGGTCGTCGGTGTTGGTCTCGCCGGGCACCTTGAAGACGGTGACGGTGATCTTCTGGGCGACTTCGGGGCGCGAGGTGAACCACTCGGCGTCGGCCCAGCTCTGCATCACGGCCTTGGCGTGGGCGTTGCCTGCCTTGACCTTTTCGGCGACGTCATGGAAGGCGTCGAACATCAGCAGGGTTTTCTTCAGGCCGGCCGCGGCGACTTCGGCCACAGCGGCATCGTCCAGCAGGTCGATCAGGGGCTTGACGTTGTAGCCGCCGACCATGGTGCCCAGCAGCTCGGTGGCCTTGGCCTTGGAGATCAGGGGCACGGCGATGTCGCCATGCGCGACGGCGGCCAGGAAGCTGGCCTTGACCTTGGCGGCATCGTCCACGCCCGGCGGCACGCGGTGGGTCAGCAACTCGACCAGGAAGGCCTCTTCACCTGCCGGCGGGTTCTTGATCAGCTCGATCAGCTCGGCCACCTGCTTGGCATCCAGGGGCAGCGGCGGGATGCCCAGCGCGGCGCGCTCGGCGGTGTGTTGGCGGTAGGCAGTCAGCATGGGGGGACTCCAGGGACAAGAAAAGGAATACGACTCTCAGGGCTTGGGCGCGATCACGCGCAGGCCTTTGAAGTAGTCACGAAAGAAACCGGCGTCACGGGTGATCAGACCCTGGCACTGCAGCAGGGCGTGGGCACCGATGAGGAAATCAGGCACGGAGCGCCGCGCCTGGGGGAGTTCGGACTGGCCCTGCAGGCGCGTGCGGTAGCGGCGTTGCATCTCGCCGGCCCGCAGGGCAGCGCGCAGCTCCACGGGCGAGTAGCTGATGCCGATGGCCTCCAGCGTTTCCAGCACGAGGTCGCTGTGGCCCAGCCCGGCCACGACTTCGCTGACCACGACATCGCAGGCGACCACGGGCCCAGCAGACAGCGCCGTGCGCAGCAGCTGCTCGGCCTGCTCGGCCAGGGGACCATCGCCGATGTAATCGACCAGGATGGAGGTGTCGACGGCAATCATGGCGTGGCGCGGCGATCAGGTGGAGGGCAGGGCGGGTTCAAGCTTCATCCGGCGGCGGGTAGGGGTCGCCAGGGGCGCGGCCACGCAGCTCGCGCATGACGTCGTCGGTGCTGGTGCCGGCAGGCAGCTTGATGCGGCCCCGCATGCGCGACAGGGCGTCGCCCACATCCTTGCGCAGGATGATGCGACCGCCGTCCAACTCCACCTTGAGTGTGGTGCCTTTGGTCAGTCCCAGGGCGTCGCGCACGGCCTTGGGCAGGGTGATCTGTCCGCGTTCGGCAACAGTCGCTTCCATGCTGGTGCTCCTCGGGTATGCCGCTGAAAGTATGTATTGATTGTACGTACTTCCAACATCTCCCCAAGCCCGAGCGGGCAACTCGGACTTGGGGTGCCGTGAGCTGCGCTGCGGGGCGCAGGCGCTCATGCCTGGGTGGCGGTGGCGCGAACGGCGCTGGCGCAAAAGAGGCCGGGGGGCTTGTGGCCGGGGACGAGCGGCGGGGCCCGGGCCTGCTCAGCTGGACGCGGGCGTGGCCATGAAAAAAGGAGGCCGTGGCCTCCTCTTGTGGCTGTGCGGGCGCGCGTCAGTTGCTGCTGGCGCTGCCGGGCGTGATGCCAATGCCTGCTGAGGGCTGGCCGGTGTTGCTGTTGGCCACGAAGGCGCGCTGCTCGGCGTGCTGGCAGCTGTCCACCATGCGTTGGCCGACCTTGGCGTTCATCAGCATGGACTTGGTCGGGATCTGCAGCCAAACCACGCCGGCACTCTTGTCTTCCAGGCGCACGGCGCCGGTGCTGGTCGGCTCCGGCGTCATGTTGTAGACCATCTTGCCGAACTGCAGCCGGAAGCGGCCCGGCTTGTCCGGGTGGGGCGTGATGTGCACCTGCTGGTTGAACTCGCACTGGGCGTCGCCGGCATGCACCCGCGGCGCCACCTGCAGCTGCTCGTCGGTCAGCGGGGCTTCTTCGGCCGGGGGGAGCGGGGCGACCGCGCTTTGCGGCTTGAGCTTGGCGGCCAGGCGGTTCTTGGGCGCAGCCGGCGTTTCCTTGGCAGCGGCCAGGGCCTGGCCGGTGATGAGCAGGGCCGAGGTGCCCAGGACGGCGGAAAGGGTACGAAGGTAATGCATGAAAAATCCTGTGCAGATGCTTGATTGTGCAAGCAAAAGTCCTGCGTGTGGGGGCTTTGTCGAGCGGAGGGCAGGGTCCGGCGCAAGCATGCGCCACGCCTCGCTCGCTGTCTATGCCCGAATTCCCTTCATCTGCAATAAATGGTGAGTTCAGACCGGCGGTTCGCGCGTCAGCTGCCGAAGTAGGCGGCTTCCACTTCGGCCGGCAAGGCCTGCCCGGTGCGATGGGCGCGCTCCAGCACCTGCCAGAAGTAGCGATAGCTGGCGCGGTCATGCAGGGTATCGCGGTGCTGGATGGGGGCCCAACTGGCGGCTTGCGCGGCCTGGATGATCTCGATGGCCTCGTCGATCTCGGCCGCGCGCGGTGCAAAGGCCTCGATGATGGGGCGGATCTGGTTGGGATGGATGCTCCACATGCGCGTGTAGCCGAACTCGCGGGCGGCGCGGCCTGCTGCCATTTCCAAGGCGTCGCTGTCCTTGAACTCGGTCACCACGCAATGCGAGGGCGTCTTGCCGCAGGCATGGGCCGCGGCGGCGATCTCCAGCTTGGCGCGCACCACCAGCGGGTGGCTGAACTGGCCCTCGACCGTGAGTCCGGCGCGGGGGATGGCGCCGCGGTGGGCGGAGACGAAGTCCATCAGACCAAAGGAGAGGGACTCGATGCGCGGATGCGCGGCGATCCGATGCACGTCGCGCAGGGCACCATGGGTCTCGATCAGCACGTGGATGGGCAGGTCCTGCTGCAGGTTCAGGCGCTTGCGCGTGGCGTCGATGAAGGTGATGGCACGCTCCACGTCGTCGAAGGACTGGGGCTTGGGCACCATCAGGTAGGCCAGGCGCTCGCCGCCGCCGGCCAGCAGGCCTTCGACATCCGCCTCGAAGGAGGCATGGCCCAGCGGGTGCACGCGGGCGCCGACGCGGCCGTGGCGGTTCAGCGGGTTGTTGAGCAACTCGTTGACCAGCAGCACGTGCTCCGCTTCGCCGCCCACCGGCGCGCCGTCCTCGCAGTCCAGGGTGATGTCGAAGACCGGGCCCATCTGCGCCTGCAGCTCCAGGCTCTTGCGCATGCGCGCCTCGACGCCGCAGTAGTGGTCGACGACCGGCAGCAAGGTGGCGGCATCGCCCTCTTCAAAAAGGGCCAGGCGAGGGTGCGGCGCGGTGCTCATGTTGGGTGGGCGGGAAGCTGGGAATGCAAAAAGAAAAAGGGCCGGCATGGGCCGACCCTTCACCGTATCACGAACGCGTGTCCGTGACGCTGGCTGGCCTTGCGGCGATCACAGCAGGTGCTTGACGCCGTTCTGCTCTTCCAGCAGTTCGTTCAGGGTCTTGTTGATGCACTCTTGCGAGAAGGCATCGATCTCCAGGCCCTCGACGATCTTGTACTCGCCGTTCTCGCAGGTCACGGGGTAGCCGAACATCACCTCGGCGGGAATGCCGTATTCGCCCTTGGACGGAATGCCCATGGTGACCCACTTGCCGTTGGTGCCCAGGGCCCAGTCGCGCATGTGGTCGATGGCAGCGTTGGCGGCCGAGGCGGCCGAGGACAGGCCGCGGGCGGCGATGATGGCGGCGCCGCGCTTGCCGACGGTGGGCAGGAACACGTCACGGTTCCACTGCTCGTCGTTGATCATGGCCTTGACCGACTGGCCGCCGATGGTGGCGTAACGGTAGTCGGCGTACATCGTGGGCGAGTGGTTGCCCCACACGGCCAGCTTTTCGATGTCGGCCACGGCCTTGCCGGTCTTGGCGGCAATCTGCGAGGCAGCGCGGTTGTGGTCCAGGCGCAGCATGGCGGTGAAGTTCTTGGCCGGCAGGTCCGGCGCGGACTTCATGGCGATGTAGGCGTTGGTGTTGGCGGGGTTGCCCACGACCAGCACCTTGACGTTGCGCGAGGCCACGGCGTTGAGGGCCTTGCCCTGCACCGTGAAGATCTGGGCGTTGGCGGCCAGCAGGTCCGAACGCTCCATGCCGGGGCCGCGGGGGCGGGCGCCGACCAGCAGGGCGTAGTCGGTGTCCTTGAAGGCGGTCATCGGGTCGCTGTGGGCTTCGATGCCGGCCAGCAGCGGGAAGGCGCAGTCTTCCAGTTCCATGATCACGCCCTTCAGCGCGTTCTGGGCCTTCTCGTCCGGGATCTCCAGCAGCTGCAGGATCACGGGCTGGTCCTTGCCCAGCATTTCGCCGGAGGCGATGCGGAACAACAGGGCGTAGCCGATCTGGCCTGCGGCGCCGGTGACGGCAACGCGAACGGGTTTCTTGCTCATGGAGGTCTCCGAAAAGGATGAAAAAGCTGTTCGTGGCGCCACTGGTTGCGCAAGCACGACGGTCATCCCGGGACGAGCGAGACCGATGGGCGGGCAGGCGGCAGCGCGGTGGCGGCAAGTGTAGGCCAGAGTCCGGGCGTTTTCCCTATTGACCCCTGGTCATGCGGCCACTTGCAGCAGGGCAGGCGAGATTATGCGCCCGCCTTTGCATAAAACTGACGGTCTTATGTCTTATAGAAGACAACTTTGAGCGGATTTGCCGAATCCGCTCGACGGGCGGGGGTGGCCTGTGCTCGAATCCCGCCCATGCCGAATCCCCCAGCAGTTCCTCTTGCGCCTGGCCTGGAGCTCCAGCGTGGCGAGGCTGCGCCCGGTCATGCCGCGTCGCCATCCTCCCCGGCGTTCTCGCCGCTGTATCGGCAGATCAAGGGCCTGATCATCCAGCGCCTGCAGGCCGGGGCGTGGAAGGCCGGCGAGGCCATCCCCAGCGAGATGGAGCTGGCCTCCACCTTCGGCGTCAGCCAGGGCACGGTTCGTAAGGCTATTGACGAACTGGCGGCCGAGAATCTGCTGGTGCGCCGTCAGGGCAAGGGCACCTTCGTGGCCACGCATGCGGAGCAGAAGCAGCAGTACCGCTTTCTGCGCCTGATGCCGGACGAAGGCCAGGAGCCCGGCCTGGGGCGCCAGTTGCTGGACTGCCGGCGGCAGCGCGCGCCGGCCTGGATCGCCCGCCAGTTGCAGATGCGTGCGGGGGACGCCATGGTCGAGGTGCGCCGCCTGTTGCACAGCAAGGGCCGGCCGGTGGTGCTGGATGACATCTGGCTGCCGGGCAGTCTGTTCAAGGGTTTGACGACCGAGCTGCTGAACCAGCATCGCGGTCCGTTCTATGGTTTGTTCGAGTCGGAGTTCGGAGTGCAGATGATCCGGGCTCAGGAAAAGATCCGCGCCGTGGCGGCGGATGCCGAGGCCGCGGCCTTGCTGCAGGTCAAGGTCGGCACACCGCTTCTGAGCGTGGAGCGCTTGTCCTTCACCTACGGCGACCGGCCGGTGGAGCTTCGCCGCGGTCTCTACAACACGTCCACGCATTTCTATCGCAACGATCTGAACTGACGCTCCGAAAGAAAGAGGCTCGCGGCAGCGAAAGGCAAGGCCTGACCCTGTTGCGTTGCAATAAAATCCTCAGGTTTCACATTGATTACCAAAGGTCGGGTATGACAGACACCACCAGACAGACCACCACACTGCGACCGGTCTACCGCAACATCCATGTGACGCAGATCGTGTCCTACCGGCTGCCGCCCGCCGGCATCGTCTCGATCCTGCATCGCATCAGCGGCATGCTCATGTTCCTGCTGCTGCCCTTCGTGATCTGGATGCTGGACACCAGCCTGAGCACCGAGATTTCCTTCGACGTGTTCAAGAACGCCTTCGTGGCCGGCCTGGGTCCCATCCCCGGCGTGCTGGTCAAGCTGGTGGCGCTGGCTCTGATCTGGGGCTACCTGCACCACTTCATCGCCGGCGTGCGCCACCTGTGGATGGACGCCACGCACAGCGTCAGCAAGGAGCAGGGGCATTCCAGTGCCGTGCTGACCCTGGCTTCGTCCGTGCTGCTGACCCTGGCCCTGGGTGCCAAGCTCTTCGGCCTGTACTGAGCACCTGATCAAGACGGAGGTTCAAAGAATGAGTACTTACGGAACCAAGCGCATCGTCAGCGGTGCGCACTATGGTCTGCGCGACTGGCTGGCCCAGCGCGTGACGGCCGTGCTGATGGCGCTGTTCACCATCGTGCTGCTGGCCCAGATCCTGTTCACCAAGCAGCCGCTGGGCTATGAGCTGTGGTCGGGCATCTTCTCGCAGCAGTGGATGAAGTTCGTGACCTTCGCGACCATCATCTCCCTGGCGTACCACGCCTGGGTCGGTGTGCGCGACATCTGGATGGACTACGTCAAGCCGGTGGGCATCCGCCTGGCCCTGCACGTGTTCACCCTGGTCTGGTTGGTGGGTTGCGCGGGTTGGGCGATCCAAGTCCTCTGGAGGCTGTAAAAAATGCAAGTTGGAAGCTCGCTCGCAAAGCGCAAATTCGATGTGGTGATCGTGGGTGCCGGTGGTTCCGGCATGCGCGCCTCGCTGCAACTCTCGCTGGCCGGCCTGAACGTGGCCGTGCTGTCCAAGGTTTTCCCGACCCGCTCGCACACCGTGGCCGCCCAAGGCGGCATCGGCGCCTCACTGGGCAATATGTCGGAGGACAACTGGCACTACCACTTCTTCGACACCGTCAAGGGTTCGGACTGGCTGGGTGACCAGGACGCCATCGAGTTCATGTGCCGCGAGGCTCCGAAGGTCGTGTACGAACTCGAACACTTCGGCATGCCCTTCGACCGCAACCTGGACGGCACCATCTACCAGCGCCCCTTCGGCGGCCACACGGCCAACTACGGCGAAAAGCCCGTGCAGCGCGCCTGCGCCGCGGCCGACCGCACCGGCCACGCCCTGCTTCACACGCTGTACCAGCAGAACGTCAAGGCCCGCACCCAGTTCTTCGTGGAATGGATGGCGCTGGACGTCATCCGTGACGCCGAGGGCGACGTCGTCGGCGTGACCGCGCTGGAGATGGAAACCGGCGAAGTCCACATCCTGCAGGCCAAGACCGTGCTGATGGCCACCGGCGGTGCCGGCCGCATCTATGCAGCCTCCACCAACGCCTTCATCAACACCGGTGACGGCCTGGGCATGGCGGCGCGCGCCGGCATCCCGCTGGAAGACATGGAGTTCTGGCAGTTCCACCCCACCGGCGTGGCCGGCGCTGGCGTGCTGCTGACCGAAGGCTGCCGTGGCGAAGGCGCCATCCTGCGCAATGCCAACGGCGAGCGCTTCATGGAACGTTACGCCCCGACCCTGAAGGACCTGGCCCCGCGCGACTTCGTGTCCCGCTCCATGGACCAGGAAATCAAGGAAGGCCGTGGCTGCGGTCCCAACAAGGACTACGTGCTGCTGGACATGACCCACCTGGGCGCCGAGACGATCATGAAGCGTCTGCCCTCGGTGTACGAGATCGGCCACAACTTCGCCAACGTCGACATCACCAAGGAGCCGATCCCCGTGGTGCCGACCATCCACTACCAGATGGGCGGCATCCCGACCAACATCAACGGTCAGGTGGTCGTGCCCAAGAACGGCAACCCCAACGAAGTCATCAACGGCCTGTACGCGGTGGGCGAGTGCTCCTGCGTGTCGGTGCACGGCGCCAACCGCCTGGGCACCAACTCGCTGCTGGACCTGGTGGTGTTCGGTCGCGCAGCCGGCAAGCACATCGTGGACTTCAACCTCAAGAACCGCGAGCACAAGCCCCTGCCCAAGGACGCCGCCGACCAGACCCTGGCCCGCCTGGCGCGCCTGGAGTCGGCCAGCAACGGCGAGTATGCCCAGGACGTGGCCAATGACATCCGCTCGACCATGCAGAAGCATGCCGGCGTGTTCCGCACGCAGGCCGTGATGGACGAAGGCGTCAGGAAGATCCTGGAAGTCGCCGAGCGCGTGAAGCACATCGGCCTGAAGGACAAGTCCAAGGTCTTCAACACCGCCCGCGTCGAGGCCCTGGAAGTCGAGAACCTGATCGAAGCCGCCAAGGCCACGATGACCTCGGCCGCCGCCCGTCCGGAGTCCCGCGGTGCCCACGCCCACAACGACTTCCCCAACCGCGACGACGCGAACTGGATGAAGCACACGCTGTGGTACTCCGAAGGCAATCGCCTGGACTACAAGCCGGTCAAGCTGACCCCGCTGACCGTGGAATCTGTGCCGCCCAAGGTGCGTACCTTCTGAGGATTGGATAAGTCATGAGCCAAAAACGTACCTTCCAGATCTACCGCTACGACCCGGACAAGGACGCCAAGCCCTATATGCAGACCCTCGAGATCGAGCTCGAGGGCAATGAGCGCATGCTGCTGGACGCGCTGCTCAAGCTCAAGGCCGTGGATCCCACGCTGAGCTTCCGCCGCTCCTGCCGCGAAGGCGTCTGCGGTTCCGATGCCATGAACATCAACGGCAAGAACGGCCTGGCCTGCCTGACGAACATGCGCTCGCTGCCGCAGGTGGTGGTGCTCAAGCCGCTGCCGGGCCTGCCCGTGGTCCGCGACCTGATCGTGGACATGACGCAGTTCTTCAAGCAGTACCACTCCATCAAGCCCTACCTGGTGAACGACACGCCGCTGCCCGAGAAGGAGCGCCTGCAGTCGCCGGTGGAGCGCGAGGAGCTGGACGGCCTGTACGAGTGCATCCTGTGCGCCAGCTGCTCCACCAGCTGCCCCAGCTTCTGGTGGAACCCCGACAAGTTCGTGGGCCCGGCCGGTCTGCTGCAGGCCTACCGCTTCATCGCGGACAGCCGTGACCAGGCCACCGCGGAGCGCCTCGACAACCTCGAGGACCCGTACCGGCTGTTCCGCTGCCACACCATCATGAACTGCGTGGACGTCTGCCCCAAGGGGCTGAACCCCACCAAGGCCATCGGCAAGATCAAGGAACTGATGGTGCGCCGCGCCGTCTGATGACTGGATCCGCCCCAAGACTCTTTGCAAAGGCCCTCAAGTCGTGACAACCTTGACCGATGCTCTCATAGACGAGAGAGCACTCTCCAAACTGAAGTGGCGCTGCCGCCGTGGACTGCTGGAGAATGACCTCTTCATTGAGCGCTTCTTCAATCGTTACGAATCAGTGCTGACCGAGCGTCAGGCTGAAGGCCTGCGCCAGCTGATGGAGCTGTCGGACAACGATCTGATGGACCTGCTGCTGGTGCGCAAGGAGCCCGAGGGCGAACAGGCCACGCCCGAATTCCTGGAGGTCCTGGGCATGCTCAGGACCCCGCCCTGATCTGTCACCGCCCCTGACCTGTTTTTCCAAGAAGTCACAAGGAACGCCCCATGACACCGTCTGACGTCAAAGCCACCCTGTCGTTCTCCGACGGCAGCCCCAGCATGGACCTGCCCATCTACAAGGGCTCCGTGGGTCCCGATGTGATCGACATCCGCAAGCTCTACGGCCAGACGGGCAAGTTCACCTACGACCCGGGCTTCCTGTCGACCGCCTCCTGCAACTCGACCATCACCTACATCGATGGCGACAAGGGCGAGCTGCTGTACCGCGGCTACCCCATCGAGCAGCTGGCCGTCAATTGCGACTACCTGGAAACCTGCTACCTGCTGCTCAACGGCGAGCTGCCCAATGCCGAGCAGAAGGCTGACTTCGAGTACCGCGTGATGCACCACACGATGGTCAACGAGCAGATGCAGTTCTTCCTGCGCGGCTTCCGCCGTGATGCCCACCCCATGGCCGTGATGACGGGCCTGGTGGGCGCCATGTCGGCCTTCTATCACGACAGCACCGACATCAATAACCCCGAGCATCGCGAGATCGCGGCCATCCGCCTGATCGCCAAGATGCCGACGCTGGTGGCGATGGCCTACAAGTACACCATCGGCCAGCCCTACATCTATCCGAAGAACGACCTCAGCTACGCTGGCAACTTCATGCGCATGATGTTTGCCACGCCCTGCGAGGAGTACAAGCCCAATGACGTGCTGGTGCGCGCCATGGACCGCATCTTCACGCTGCATGCCGACCACGAGCAGAACGCCTCGACCTCGACGGTGCGCCTGTGCGGCTCCTCCGGCACCAACCCCTTCGCCGCCATCGCCGCCGGCGTGGCCTGCCTGTGGGGCCCGGCGCACGGCGGCGCCAACGAGGCCTGCCTGAACATGCTCAACGACATCCAGCAGATGGGCGGCGTGGCCAAGATCGGCGAGTTCATCAAGCAGGTCAAGGACAAGAGCAGCAACGTCAAGCTGATGGGCTTCGGCCACCGGGTCTACAAGAACTACGACCCGCGCGCCAAGCTGATGCGCGAAACCTGCCACGAGGTGCTGGGCGAGCTGGGCCTGCACAACGACCCGCTGTTCAAGCTGGCCATGGAGCTGGAGAAGATCGCACTGGAAGACGAGTACTTCGTCGCCCGCAAGCTCTACCCGAACGTGGACTTCTACTCGGGCATCGTGCAGCGCGCCATCGGCATCCCCGTGCCGCTGTTCACCGCGATCTTCGCGCTGGCCCGCACGGTGGGCTGGATCGCCCAGCTGAACGAGATGATCGCCGACCCCGAGTACAAGATCGGCCGTCCGCGCCAGCTCTTCGTGGGCGCCACGCCCCGCAACGTCAAGCCCATCGGCGAGCGTTGATCCTAGCCCGGGTCGGCTGCGGTCGGCCTGTGGAGACGACGGGAAGCCCCGCTGCAGGCATGCGCGGGGCTTTTTGCGTCTGGTCCTGCAGCATCGCCTGGCGAGGCTCAGGGATGTGACGCCATCCCGAGGCGCTGGATCGACGCGTCGGCAGACGGTCCGGCGCATGTCCGAGCTTGGGCCCCAGGGCAGGGTCGTGGCGCTATGCTGGCTGCATGACGCGTCCTCCCATTCTTGATCCCCGCGCCGTGCCCGTGGCCGGCCGGGACGATGCGCTGCCGGCGGTGCCGCCCACGGCACTGTCTGCAGCGGCGCTGCGCGCCCGCTTT
This sequence comes from Burkholderiaceae bacterium, assembly GCA_041905785.1. Classification (GTDB taxonomy): domain Bacteria; phylum Pseudomonadota; class Gammaproteobacteria; order Burkholderiales; family Burkholderiaceae_C; genus Roseateles_B. Next base: position 55,240 of record JAYRKJ010000024.1, on the reverse strand, counting down.
CTGGCGCCGCCGACCTGGTCGCCCGAGCTGCCGGGCGATGGTGGCGTGTTGGCGCAGCGCGAGCCTGCCGCGGCTGCCGTGCTGGTGCCCCTGGTGATGCGCCCCGAGGGCCTGCAGGTGCTGCTGACCCAGCGTACCGCGCATCTGCGTGACCACGCCGGGCAGATCAGCTTCCCGGGCGGCCGCATGGAACCAGAGGATGCCGATGCCGTCGCCACCGCCCTGCGCGAGGCGCAGGAGGAGATCGGCCTGCATCCCCGGCATGTGGAGGTGCTGGGCCAGTTGCCCCTCTACCGCACGGTGACGGCCTTCATGGTCCACCCCGTCGTGGCCCTGGTGGAGCCGGAGTTCACGCTGGAGTTGGACGCTTTCGAGGTGGCGGAGGCCTTCGAGGTGCCCCTGGCCTTCCTGATGGACCCGGGGAACCACCAGCGCCATGTCTTCCGCTGGGAAGAGGGCGAGCGGCAGTTCCTGTCCATGCCCTGGACGGGGTCAGATCTTGCGGGGGCGCCACGCGAGTACTTCATCTGGGGGGCGACCGCGGCCATGCTGCGCAACTTCTATCGCTTCCTCTCGGTCTGAGCCGCGCCGGGCCGCTATCATGCGGGCCCATGAACTTCTTCGCCGTCCTGCTGGCCTTGATCTGTGAGCAGCTCAAACCGCTGCCGCATGGCAATGCGGTGCACCAGGGCGTGATCAGCTGGGTGCGCTGGACCGGCCGCAACTTCGATGCCGGACAGGAGCGCCATGCCCTGGTGGTCTGGGGCATCACCGTGCTGGGGCCGGCGCTGCTGGCGGCCGGCATCTACGCGCTGGTGAGGCATTTCACCGTGCTGGGCGCCCTCGCGCTGGACGTGCTGGTCCTCTACCTGACCCTGGGCTTCCGCCAGTTCAGCCACTACTTCACCGACATCCGCGACGCCCTGGAGCGCGCCGACGAGCTGGAGGCCCGCCGCCTGCTGGCCGAATGGCGCCACCTGGACGCCAGCGAGCTGCCCCGCACCGAGCTGCTGCGCCATGTGATCGAGCATTCGCTGCTGGCGGCGCACCGGCATGTCTTTGGCGTGTTTTTCTGGTTCATCGTGCTGTCCACGGTGGGTCTGGGGCCGGCAGGAGCCATCCTGTACCGCATGGCCGAATTCGCCAGCCGCTACTGGGCCTTCAAGAGCCGCACCATTGACGCGCCGACCAACGAGCGCCTGATGCAGATCTCCCGCCAGTTCTTTGGCTGGGTGGACTATGTGCCGGCGCGCCTGACCGCCACCGGCTTCGCCATCGTCGGTAATTTCGAGGAAGCGGTGAACGGCTGGCGCCGGGATGCAGGGCTGTGGATGCACCCCAACGAGGGCATCATCCTGGCCTCGGCCGCAGGCGCCCTGGGTGTGCAGCTGGGCGGCTCGGCCGCACCAGGCGTCACGCCGGATCGCAGCAAGACCTTCGAGGCCGGCGGCGACATGGACGCCACCCGCGCCGAAGGCTCCACCCCCGGCATGCCGCCCGCCCTGGGCCATCTCCAGAGCGTCGTGGGCCTGGTCTGGCGTTCCGTGGTGCTGTGGATGTTCCTGCTGGCCTTGCTCACGCTGGCCAATCTGCTGGGCTGAGTGCCCTGCGGACCCGCCTGGACCGATCAGCCCTCACGCACGTCCGCGATCACCTGCGCCCCGAAGTCAGAACGCGCCAGGTAGCGCAGCACTGCTGCGGCTGCCTGCTCCGGGCTGCTGAGCTGCTGCTCGGCCTTCAGGGCGTTGAAGCGCGCCTGCTCCGGAAAGCCGTCGGGCGCGGCGATGCGCAGCTGCATCTGCATGTCGGTGTCGACGACGCCCGGTGCCAGCGACACGATGCGGGCCGCCTTCAGCCCCAGGCTGGCGCGATGGGCTTCGTCCAGGGCCATGGCGCGGGAGAGGTGGTCCATCGCCGCCTTGGCGGCGCAATACGACGCCGTGCCGGCCATGGCACGGCGCCCCAATCCCGATGAGATGTTCAGCACGCGCAATTCGCCAGGGGCGCTGCGGCAGGCGTCCAGAAACGCCGCACTGAGCAGCAAGGCCGCCTCGGCCCCCACGCGCAGGGCGCTCGACAGCTCGGCCAGCGGCGTGTCCTGCACGGCACCGGGCGCGGGCACCACGCCGGCATTGTTGATCAGGGTGAGGCTGGCATAGCGGTCCAGGGCCTGGGCCTGCAGCCACTGCTTCAGGGCCTGGGCCACCGGCAGCGGATTGGCCAGGTCCTGGCGCCATTGCAGCAGCGCACTGCCCGTGGACGCCGCCAGGCCATAGAGCGACTCATTTTCCCGCCGGGCAATGCCCAGAACCTGTTGCTCAGGGCCGCTGAGCAGTTGCCGCGCCAGGGCCAGGCCCAGGCCGCGCGAGCTGCCGCTGAGGATGTAGAGATGGCAGGTGGGGGTGTTCATGGCTGCATTCTCCGCCGGGATGGCCGGCTTGGGGCGCTTCAGAACGGCGGGCGGCTTTGCAGCAACAGGGCCGGCTCCTCGCCCAGCGCGGGCAGGCCCAGGTGCTGTGCATGCAGCAGCAGGCGCGGCGCTGCCTGTTGCAGGACGGGCGGGGCATAAAGCGCGTCGCCAAGTATGGGGTGCCCGATCGCCTGGCAGTGCACGCGCAGCTGGTGCGAGCGCCCGGTGAGCGGCGTCAGCGCCACGCGCGTCCGCTGCCGAAGAGCGTCCCGCTCCAGCACACGCAGCAGGGTCTGCGAAGGCTTGCCGCGCTGCGGGCAGACCATCTGCAGGGGCCGGTTGGGCCAGTCGGTGATCAAAGGCAGGTCGATGGCCTGCTCGTCCGTCTCGACCAGCCCGCCCAGCACGGCCACGTAGCGCTTCTCGACAAGGCGGCTCGCGAAGGCGCTGCTAAGCAGGCGCTGCATCTCGGGGCCGCGCGCAAAGACCAGCAGTCCGGAGGTGGCCATGTCCAGCCTGTGGACGATCAAGGCCTCCGGGAAGCGCGCCTGGACGCGGCGGCTGGCGCAGTCCTGCTTGTCCTCGCCCCTCCCCGGTACGGAGAGCAGGCCGCTGGGCTTGTCGACGACGATGCAGCCCGGACCGACGTGAATCCAGTCCAGGGCCAGCGACTGCGGGTCCGGCGCCGGGGGCAGGGCGCTCATGGGTTGAGCCACCCTCAGAACTGGTCCACCCAGCCGCTCTGCACGGCGGACTGCGGGTTCGAGCCGGCCTCGCGCACGCGCAGCAGCGCCTCGTCCACCTCCAGCCCCAGGCCCTTGAGCACGCAGGCCGCCACCGTGCCTGTGCGGCCGATGCCGGCCGCGCAATGCAGCAGCACGCGGTCGCCCACGCGCAGGCTGTGGATCAGCATCTGCACGCCCTCGCGAAAGGCTTGCGCGTCCGCACTGACGCCGAAGTCCCGCATGGGCAGGTGATGCCAGCGGAAGGGCAGCCGGCCTTCGCGGATGGCCTTGTGGTACTGGGGCGAGAGCTGGGCCACTTCATCCAGCGGATTCAGACAGCTGACCAGGCTGAGCCGCCGCAAGCGGGCTTCGTCCAGGAATGAGCCCCAGGTTTCCAGCCGACCGGGCATGGACTGCAGCCACAGCCGGCCGCTGATGTCGGGAGGAAGTTCGAGTGCGCGAAATGCCATGCGGCCATTGTGCCTCCAGCCCGCCTCGCGAGGTCGAGCTGCCGCAGGCCGGCGCAGCGCCGCGGGCTGTGCGCACGGATGCCAGCGGCGTGGCCATGGTTAATAAACGAACTGTTGATTAATTGAAGAGCCGCCCGCATCATGGCGCCATGACGAATGACAAGCCCCAAGCTGCGGGCGCCGCACCATGAGCGCCACCTTGACACCGCCCCAGGCCGCCGCGGCTCCGGCGCCCATCCGCCATCCCTACTGGGTGCTTGGCGCCGTCTGTGCCCTGGCGCTGATGAGCACGGTGGGCGTGTCCATGCCGTATCCCATCCTGGCGCCGATCTTTGTCGACGGTCCGCGCGACGGCTTCACGCATTTCCTGGGGCTGGATCCGAAGTTGCTGATGGGCCTGGCCCTGGCGGTCAATCCGCTGGGCATCTTGTTGGGCAGCCTGTTCATCGGTCCGCTGTCGGACCGCTACGGCCGCCGCATGGTGCTCAACATCACCTTGACCGCCACACTGCTGGGCTACCTGCTGACGGCCTATGCGCTGCATCAGCGCTGGTACCTGCTCTTCGTGCTGGCTCGCTTCATGAGCGGGGTCACCGAGGGCAATGTGGCGGTCGCCCGTGCGCTGGTGGCCGATCTGCATGGCCAGGTCGACCGCGTCCGCGGCCTGGCCTGGCTCAACGCCTGTCTGTATGCGGGCTGGCTGCTGGGACCGCTGGTGGGCGGCCTGACCCTGGGCTGGGGCGAGCCCGTCCCCTTCGTCCTGGCCGGGCTTGCCATGCTGCCCTGCCTGGTGGTGCTCGCGGCCGGCGTGCCCGCCGGGCGGCGCCAGGCGGGTCCTCTGCGCCTGCTGCAGGCCATGCGTGAACAGCAGGCCCTGGGGCTGCTGCGTGAAGATCCGGTCCTGGCGCGTCTGGGGCTGCTGCAGCTGCTCTACACCTTGGGCGTGACGGCGCTGTATGAGTTCGCGCCGCTTTGGATGCTGGAGCAGGCGGGACTGGGCAGCCGCGGCATTGCCTACGTCACCGCCGCGCAATGCGCGACCATGACCTTGGCCAGCGTGCTGGCGGGGCGCTTTGGCAGTGGGCGGCGCGCCCACCCACTGCGGGACGCCGCTTGGATGGCCCTGGTCGCGGCCCTGGGCCTGAGCCTGCTGGCCGTGCTGCCGGCCTCGCCGGGACTGTTCATGATCGCCTTCCTGGGATTGCCGCTGGCGCTATACAACGCGGTGATGCCGGCCTGGATGGCCGAGCGGTTTGCCCGGCACGGCCAGGGGCGCGTGATGGGCCTGCTGTCCACCATTTTCTGCCTGGCCAATGTGCTGGTGGCCCTGCTCGGCTCGGGGCTGTCCTTGCTGTCCTCGCGCTGGATCATGGGGCTGGGCGGGCTGACTTGCGTGCTGGCGGCCTGGCAGCTGCTGGCGCTGGCCCGGGCGGAAGGCCGGCGGGAGCGGCAGCGCGGGGGCCAGGCATGAAGACCGAATCCCGCGAGCGGCTGCTGCAGCAGCTCAAGAGGGGCGGCGCACAGACGGCGGCCCAGCTGGCGCAAAGCCTGGGCCTCAGCACCATGGGCGCGCACAAACAGCTGCAGCAACTGGCGGATGAAGACCTGGTGCTGTGGCAGGACGAAGCCGGCAGCGTCGGCCGGCCGCGGCGGGTCTGGCGGCTCAGCGCGGCAGGGCATGCCCGGTTTCCCGATCGGCACGGCGAGCTGACGGTGCAACTGATCCAGCAGGTCCGCACGCTGTTGGGCGAGCCGGCGCTGGATCGGCTGATCGATGCCCGCGAACAGGAGACCGAGCGGCACTACCGGGCCTTGCTGGCCGGCAAGCGCAGCCTGCGCAGTGCTGTGCAGGCGCTCGCGCAGCAGCGCGAGCGGGAGGGCTACATGGCCCGGGTGGAGCGCGCGGGGACGGACTGGCTGCTGGTCGAGGACCATTGCCCCATCTGCGCCGCGGCGCAGTCCTGCCAGGGTTTTTGCCGTTCGGAGCTGGCCTTGTTCCAGCGCTGCCTGGCACCCTGGGCCGAGGTGCAGCGCGTGGAGCACCAACTCGCGGGTGCCAGGCGCTGTGCCTACCGCATCATTGCGCAGCGCTGAGCAGGGCAGTCAGCCAGGGCTGCAACTGCTGCAGCTCCTGCGCCAGCGCGTCGCGCGCCTGGACGGAGGCCTGGGCACAGCGCTGCTCCCACAACTGGCGCTCGGTCTGCAGGATTGCCAGGCGCTCTTGGGCCCCCGGCCCATCCATGCCGCGCAGGCTGCGCAGGGCCTGGCGCAGCACCGAGCCATGCAACTGCACATTGGTCTGCAGATCCGGTTCGGCCAGCAGCTCGGCGAGCAGCCGCCAGGCCTCGCCGTGCCGGCCGCGCCGGTTCAACAGGTCCGCCATGGACTCCTGGGCCGACCAGCGCCAGTAACGCGTCTTCTCGTCGCGCGACCACTGGGCCAGCAACTGGTTCAACAAGACTTCGCCCTCGTCCAGCCTGTGCAGCAGCACCAGCAGGTGCGCCACGGCCAGCTTGAGCACGTCCTGGAAGGCCTCGTGCAGGCGGACGTCCTGGGCCAGCGACTTGGCGCCGCCCAGCTGCCGCTCGGCGCGCCGCAGGGCCAGGCGTGCCATTACGCGGCCTTCCTCGTCGCCGCGCTCCAGTGCCTGCTCATGGGCGGCGGTCATGGAGACCAGCAGATTGGTGTAGGCCCGCATGCGGTCCGCGCTGTCGACCGACTCGCGGGCGAGGGACAGCGCACGCATATGCAGCAGCTCGGCCTGGTCCAGATTGCCCAGGCGGGCCTGCACATGACCCAGGCAGCTCAGGCAGGCCGAAAGCGGCTCATGCAGGGCTTCCAGCTCCAGATAGCGCACGGCGGCACGGGCCAGGGGCAGGGCGTCCGCGGCCAGGCCGAACTCGCACAGGGCCAGGGCGGCCTGGCGCAAGGCGTGGGGGAGTGCGGCGCTGCGGGGGCCGCCGGCCAGGGCGGCGGCGGCAGCCAGTGCCAGCCGGCAGCTGTTCAGCAGCTCGCCGGTCTGCCAGGCCTGGATGGCCTGTGCCAGCAGGGCTTCGCCGCAGGAGAGAGGGTCTTCGCTCGGGTTGGGCGTGGGACGGCCGCGTTCTTGTGTCGGGACGTTCTTGGCATCGGGGTCCTGCGGGTACTGCATGCCAGGACTCTATGCCAAATTCCCGACGCTGCCCTGCCAGAAATCACCGCTAGACTGCGCCGAGAACCCTGATGCCGGACCCCGCCCATGCAAGCCGACGAACGCGCCACTTCCCGCCCTGACCCGCAGCCTCATGCCACGGTGCAGGAATGGTTCCCCCTCTTCGAGCTGGCGCCGGTCTCGCTTTGGCTGGAGGACTTCAGTGCCCTGGCGACCCTGTTCCAGCGCCTGCGCGCCCAGGGCGTGACCCATCTGCGGGCCCATCTGATGCAGCATCGGGCGGACTTGCGCCAGTGCGCCGAATGCATACGCGTCCTGTGCGTCAACCGCAGGACCCTGGACCTTTTCGGTGCCCGCGACCAGGACCATCTGCTGGCCAATCTCGGGGCTGTGTTCCGTGACGAAATGCTGGAACACCATGTGCAGGATCTGGAACGCCTCTGGAACGGCGCGCTGAGCTACGACAGCCAGACCGTCAACTACACGCTGGACGGCCGCCGTCTGGACGTGCACCTGCAGGTGCGCGTGCTGCCGGGCCATGAAGCGGATTGGTCGCGGGTGCTGCTCTCGCTGGAGGACATCACCGCCCGTGAGCAGGCCCGGCGCGAACTGCAGGCCAGCGAGCGCTACGCCAACGGGCTGTTTGACCATTCGCCGGTCTCGCTGTGGGTGGAGGACTTCAGCGGCGTGAAGCGCCTGCTGGACGAGGCCCGCGAGCAGGGCATCAGCGACTTCCGCACCTTCACCGACGTGCATCCGGACTTCGTCGACCGCTGCATGGCGCAGATCCGTGTGCTGCGCGTCAACCGGCAGACCCTGCGCATGTTCCGCGCGCCCGACCAGGCCACGCTCGTGGCCAGGCTCAGCGACGTGTTCCGCGATGAAATGCGCCGGCCCTTCACCGAGCAGCTGATCGAGCTGTGGAACGGGACGATCTTCCAGCAGCGTGAGACGGTGAACTACACGCTGGACGGTGAGCTGCTGCACGTGCACCTGCAGTTCAGCGTGCTGCCGGGCTATGAGCATGACTGGTCGCTGGTGCAGGTCTCGCTGACCGACATCAGCGCGCGCAAGAAGGCCGAGGCCTATCTCGAGTTCCTGGGCAAGCATGATGCGCTGACCAAGCTGCGCAACCGCAGCTTCTTCAGCGACGAGATCAACCGCCTGGAGCGCCGTGGCCTGGCACCGCTGGGCATTTTGATGATTGACGTCAACGGCCTGAAGCGGCTCAACGACGACGCCGGCCATGCCGCCGGCGACGCCCTGCTGCGCCGCGCCGGCGAGGTGCTGGCCAAGGCGGTGGAGCCGCCCATGACGGCTTCGCGCATCGGCGGCGATGAGTTCGTGGTGCTCATGCCCGGCGCCGACGAGGCGGCCGTGGAGGCGGTGCAGGGGCAGATCCTGGAACTGCTGGAACTCAACAACCAGTTCCACGCGGGCACGCCGCTGACGATGTCCATGGGCCGCGCCGTCTGGCTGGGCGAAGAGCGCGTCGAGGCCGCCATACACCGGGCCGACGCGATGATGTATGAGCAGAAGCGGGAGTATTACTTGACCACCCCCTACTCGCTTCGCGAGCCCCCTCAAGGGGGCGAGCGCGGCTGACCGGCGAAGCCGGATCAGCGCGCTCCGTGCGGGGGCACGGGCTGCGCCGTGCGGGGGCACGGGCTGCGCCGTGCGGGGGCATGGGCTGCGCCGTGCGGGGGCATGGGCTGCGCCGTGCGGGGGCATGGGCTGCGCCGTGTGGGGCACGGGCTGCGCCGTGTGGGGCTCGGGCTGCGCGGTGCGGGGCACGGGCTGCGCCGTGCGGGGGGCGGATGCGCGTCAGGACACCATGTAGGCTGCCGAGCCTGTGCTCAGCAGCCGCCCTTGCGAGTCCATGAATTCCATGCGGGTGCTGGCCACGCGGCTGCCCAGGCGCAGCACTTCGGCCCGGGCGTGGAAGCGCTCGCCGATGGCCGGGCGCAGGTAGTCCACTCGCAGGTCGATGGTGCCCAGCTTGTTGAAGCGCAGCAGGCGCGCGGCCGGCGCTTCCTCCCGGTGCCGGTCACCGATGGCGGCCATCACGGCCAGGCCGCCCAGGGCGTCCAGTGTGGCGGAGATCACGCCGCCATGCATGCGCTGATGGGCGAAATGGCCGATCAGCTCGGGCCTCATCGCCACGGCGGTTTCGGCCGCCTGGGCCTCCAGCGCCGTGACCTGCAGGCCCAGAACCTTGTTGAAGGCGATGTGCTCCTCGAAGATCTGGCACAGGGCGCTCGTGAACTCGGCCTCGAAGACCGTGCGGGGCAGGAGGGTACTCATGCCCCAACACTATCCCAGGCGTGGCCGTCCCGGGCCTGGGGCCTTCCCCTGCTGAATGACGCCGAGGTGACAGCGTTGGAGCTGGCCGGTGCGAGTGCCGCGCGCTGGGGCCGGCGCAAAAGGCCAAGGACTCAGGCAAGACCTGACCCCGCTCCCGGCCTGAGGGTGCCGCGGCGAAGGCGCTCAGTGCTTGTCCGGTGCCTTGCAGGTGCTCGCGCCGAACGGCAGGTAGGCCGGACAGAAGCGCAGCAGGCCGGTGGCGATGAAGACCACGCCTATCCAGCCCCAGGCGCCGATGAAGCCCAGCAGCGTGCCGGCGATCAGCACGATCCCGGCGATGATGCGCATCGCCCGGTCCAGGGTTCCGACATTGGCTTGCATGGTGCGACTCCTTCTTGACAACAAGAGCTTGAAGCGCAACCCGAAGGCGGCGCTTGATCTGGATCAGTGGGGCGGTTTGAGCAGCATTCCCTCGGCGTCCCTCACTTCCGTCGAGATGGCAATGCCCTGGCCCACGCTCTGGGTCACGGTGCAGAAGGCTTCGAACTGACCCAGCACGCGATCCAGGTGCTGCAGCGCAGCGGCGGGGACGCCCAGCTGCAGGCGTGCATGCATGGCCAGCACGCGCAGGCGGCCTTCGGCATTGCGGCCCACCTGCGCCTCCACGCTGCAGCGCAGCGGCTCCGGCGCCTGCTTGTACTTGCGCAGGGCAAAGAGCAGGGAGTCCGACAGGCAGTTGCCCACGGCCGCGCACAGCAACTGCACGGGCGAGGGCCCGCGGCCCGTTCCCAGGGGCGGTGGCTCGTCGGTCAGCAGGGCCGGAACGTCGGCACCAAAACGGGTGTCGAAGCGGTAGTCCGCCTGCTGGATCAGGTCGACGCGAACGAGTTCATCGCTCATCAGGCATGTCCTTTCTGGAGATGGGATTGCAGCCATCGCAGCAGATCGGCGGCCGGCATGGCGCCGCTTTGCCGTGCGATCTCCTGGCCATCGAGGAACAGGGCCAGGGTCGGGATGCTGCGGATGTTCAAGCGCGCTGCAGTTTGCGGGCAGGCCTCGGTGTCCACCTTGACGAAGCGCACACCGGGCGCCTGCTTGGCGGCGGCTTCGAACTGCGGCGCCATCATGCGGCAGGGACCGCACCAGGCCGCCCAGAAGTCCACCAGCACCGGGGCTTGCGTCTTGGCGATGTAGTCCGCGAACCGTTCGTCGCTCAGGGGCTGGGGATGGGCGGGCGCGATGGCCGCCCCGCAGCGGCCGCAGACCGGTTGGTCCTGCAATCGGGCCTCAGGGACGCGGTTGATCGCCCCGCATTGGGCACAGACCAGATGCATGCTTGTATCTCCTCGTTCAGCAGCCGGGGGGTACCCCGAGTTTGCGCAGCAGGCTTTCCATCAGGCACCAGCGGGTGAAGCCGCTCTGCAGCAGGTTGAGGCCGACGAAGGCCGTGAAGGCCAGCCACCAGCTCGAGTGGAACACAGGGCTGCCTGGGATTCCCAGGGCCAGGGACAGCAGCACGAAGCTGCCGGCGGCGATGCGGACGATTTGCCAGGAGGTCATGTCAGGCTCCTTCCGGGTTGGGGTGGGTCGCGATGTCGCCTTGCAGCAGGTGCAGGCGACGGTGGTAGGCGGCGTAGAACAGCGTCGGGATGACGACGAGGGTCAGCAGCGTCGAGACCAGGATGCCGAAGATCAGCGAGATGGCCAGGCCATTGAAGATCGGGTCGTCGAGGATGAAGAAGGCGCCCAGCATGGCCGCCAGGCCCGTCAGCAGGATGGGCTGGGCGCGCGTGATGGCCGAGCGCAGGATGGCGGCTTCCAGCGGCGTGCCGGCGCGCACCTGCAGGTGGATGAAGTCCACCAGCAGGATGGAGTTGCGCACGATGATGCCGGCCAGCGCGATCATGCCGATCATGCTGGTGGCCGTGAACTGCGCGCCCAGCAGCGCATGGCCGGGCAACACGCCGATCAGCGTCAGCGGGATGGGTGCCATGATGATCAGCGGCGTCAGGTAAGAGCCGAACTGCGCCACCACCAGCAGGTAGATCAGCACGAGGCCCACGGCGTAGGCGGCGCCCATGTCGCGGAAGGTCTCGTAGGTGATCTGCCATTCGCCGTCCCACTTGAGGGCATAGGCGCGCAGGGCGTCGTCGGGCTGGCGGATGAAGTACTCGTCCAGCGCGGCGCCGTCCGGCGCCTGCAGCTGCTGCAGCGCACCGCGCATCCGGAACATGCCGTAGAGCGGGCTGTCCACGCGGCCGGCCATGTCGCCCACGACGTAGTTCACCGGCAGCAGGTCCTTGTGATGCAGGGGCTGTTCGCGCTGGGTGTCGGTGATCACCACCAGCTCGCGCAGCGGCACCAGCGCGCCCGCCGCCGAGCGCACGCGAAGCGAGAGCAGGGCGTCCAGGCTGCCTTGCTGCTCGGGCGGCAGCTGCAAGCGGGCCGCGGTGGGGTATTTGCTCTGGTCATGCAGCCAGACCACGGCCTCGCCTGCCTGCGCCGTGCGCAGCGTGCTGACGATGTCCGCCTGGCTCACGCCGAGCTGGGCGGCCTTGGCGCGCTGCACCAGCAGCAGCCGGCGTGGGGCGGCGGCGATGCTGCTGTCGTCCACGTCGACCAGCCCCTCCTGCTGCTCGAAGACCCGGCGCACCTGGCCGGCCAGCTGCAGCCGGCCGGCATCGTCCGGCCCGTAGACCTCGGCCACGATCGGCGCCAGCACCGGAGGCCCCGGCGGCACTTCCACGACCTTGACGTTGGCGCCAAAGCGCCGGCCTATGGCCTGCAGCGGCGGGCGCAGCCGGGTGGCGATGGCATGGCTTTGTGACTTGCGATGCTGCTTCTCGACCAGCTTGACCTGCATGTCGCCCTGCTCGCTGCCGGCGCGCAGCTCGTACTGGCGCACCAGGCCGTTGAAATTGATGGGCGAGGCCGTGCCGGCATAGGCCTGGTAGTGCAGGACCTCGGGCACCGTGGCCAGGTAGGCGCCCAGCTCATGCATCACGGCAGCGGTCTGCTCCACGGGCGTGCCGGCCGGCAGGTCCACCACCAGCTGGAGTTCGGACTTGTTGTCGAAGGGCAGCATCTTCAGCATCACCAAGCCCGCCAGCGGCAAGGCCAGCGACAGCGCGATCAATCCGGCGATTCCCAGCCCCAGCAGACGCCGGCTGCGTGCCCCGCGGTCGGCATCCAGCAGCGGGGCGAACAGGCGCGTGAACAGCGGGGCGAGCCGCGCCGAGAGGCCGTGCAGCGCCTCGGGGTCGCCCGCCTCGTCGGCCGGCAGGGCCTTCATCCACAGGCGCGCCAGCCAGGGCGTGACGATGAAGGCGATGGCCAGGGACAGCAGCATGCCCATGCTGGCGTTGATGGGGATGGGCCCCATGTACGGCCCCATCAGGCCGCTGACGAAGGCCATGGGGAGCAGCGCGGCGATGACCGTCAGCGTGGCCAGAATGGTGGGGCCGCCGACCTCATCGACGGCTGCCGGGATCAGGCGCGCCAGGGCGCGGCCCGGATGCAGCTGCTGGTGGCGGTGGATGTTCTCCACGACCACGATGGCGTCGTCCACCAGGATGCCGATGGAGAAAATCAGCGCGAACAGCGAAACCCGGTTGAGCGTGAAGCCCCAGGCCCAGGAGGCGAAGAGCGTGACGGTCAGGGTCAGGATCACGGCCGTGCCGACGATGGCGGCCTCGCGCCGGCCCAGCGCAACAAAGACCAGGGCCACCACCGAGGCCGTGGCGAAGAGCAGCTTCTGGATCAGCTTCTGGGCCTTGTCGTTGGCGGTGGCGCCGTAGTTGCGGGTCACTTCCAGCTGAACGTCGGCAGGGATCACCGTGTTGCGCAGCTCATCCACCCGGCGCAGCAACGCGTTGGCCACGTCGATGGCGTTCTCGCCGGCCTTTTTGGTGACGGCAAGCGTGACGGCCGGGAACTCGCCCTGCGGCGCCGAGGCTGCGCCGGCAGCGGCAGGCGCGCCGCCCGTGCCGTGCCAGACATAGCGGCTGGGCGTCAGCGGACCGTCGACGATGCGGGCGACCTCGCGCAGGAACAGGGGCTTGCCTTCGCGTATGCCCACCACCAGCTCCTCCAGGTCGCGGGCCGAGGCCAGCCAGGGGCCGGCTTCCAGCGCGATGGCCTGGCCGCCCTGCAAGAGTTCGCCCAAGGGCAGGCCCATCTGCGCCGACTGCAGGGCCTGGCGCAGCTCACCGACGCTCAGGCCGGCCTTGGCCAGGCGGGCGGCGTCGAGCTGGACCTGCACCGCGCGGCCGGGCCCCCCCAGGCTCTGCACCTCACGCGTCCCGGGGACACGCTTGAGCTCGTTCTCCAGGCTGTGGGCCACGCGTTCGAGCTCGTAGGCGCCGGTATCGGGCTGCGCGCTGAACAGGGTCAGGCTGAGGATGGGCACGTCGTCGATGCCGCGCGGCTTGATCAGCGGCTGCTGCACGCCCAGGCCCTCGGGCAGCCAGTCGGCATGGCTGCTGACCGTGTCATGGAGGCGCACCAGGGCCTCCGTGCGCGGCACCCCCACCTTGAACTGCACCGTCAGCACCGCCAGCCCGGGCCGCGAGACTGACATCACGTGCTCGACGCCCGCCATCTGCGACAGCACCTGCTCGCCGGGGCCGGCCACCATCTGCTCCACGTCCTTGACCGAGGCGCCGGGAAAGGGCACCAGCACCTGGGCCATGGTGACGTTGATCTGGGGCTCCTCCTCGCGAGGCGTGACCATCACCGCGAAGAGTCCCAGCAGCAGGGCCACCAGGGCCAGCAGTGGCGTGATCTGGGCGGACTGGAAGTAGGCCGCGATGCGACCCGACATGCCCAGGGTCTGCTTGTCCGTCTGAACCATGTGCCCTCCCGCTTCAGCGCACCCGGGCGGCTGCCTGCGGCTCCAGCGCCACGCGCTCGCCCGCCTTCAGCCCGCTGAGGATCTCGACCTGGCCGCCGCGGCTTTCACCCAGGCGCACCTGGCGCAGCAGGGGGCGGCCTTGCGGGTCGAGCACATAAAGCCCGGTCATCTCCGAACGCCGCACCACGGCCTGCGCGGGCACCAGCAGCGCGGGCGGCCGCGCCTGCGCCGGCGCTTCCGCAGCGCCGCTCAGACGGATGCGGGCGAACTGGCCCGGCGACAGCCCCCGGATCGAGGACGGCAGCTCGGCACGCAGCTCAACGGTGCCGCTGCTGCTGTCGACCGTGGGCAGCCACTGCACGCGCTTGGGCAACTGCCCCAGCAAGCCGAGCGCGGGAAGGTCCACCAGGAGGGCGGGCGCAGGGCCTTGGGCCGCCTGCGCGGCCTGCGCCTGGCCCTGCGGCACGTGGGCGGTGACGCGCAGGGCCGTGGGGTCGTAGAGCACGGCCAGGGCGCGGCCGGGCAGGGCCATGTCGCCCTGCACCACCGGCACCTCGGCGATCACGCCGGCATAAGGGGCGCGCAGCTGGTACCAGGCGCTCTGGCTGCGGGCCGCGCCGGCCTGGGCCAGCTGGGCCTGCACCTGGGCGTCGGTCGCCTTGAACTGGGCCTCGGCCTGGTCCAGCGCGGCCTGGCTGATGAAGTGCTGGCGGAACAGCTGCTGCTGGCGGTCCAGTTCCCGGCGGGCCAGCTCCAGCTGGGCACGGGCGACCCGGGCCTGGGCCTCGCTGGCCTGGGCGCTCTGATCGGCGCTGCGGGCGTCCAGGCGCATCAGCAGCTGGCCGGCCTTGACCACGTCACCGGGCTTGACGTCCAACTGGACGACGGCGCCAGCCACCTGCGCCGCCAAAGTGGTTTGGCGCAAGGCTTCGACGCGGGCTTCATGGCTGTGGAGCGGGCCGTCTGCCGTGGCTTGCACCGTGAAGCTCTTGAGCGCCGGCAGCTTCATCTGCGGCGCCTGTGCCTGAGCCGGCTGCAGGCCCAGCAGACCAGCCCCCAGCAGCAGGCCGGCGGCGATCCGCTGCAGTGCGCAAGCCATCAGGGGCGAGGGGTGGCGGTGACGACGGGGCGGGGTCAGCGGAGTGTTCATGGCAATGGGGCTTGCTCTGCGGCTGGGCGGCGACTGGACAGGGTTGCTTGTTGTGTTTATTATTTGCGCAATCACGCAAATAGTCAAATGAATACGACGAACCCTTTGGCGTTCGCCGCGTTCACCCCGGCCTCCTGAGGAGGGCGCTTCATGCCCAAATCCACACCTGTCTCGGCTGAAAGTCCTGCCGTTGCGCCAAAGGAGGCGCGGGGGACCGCCGCCCGGCCCGCGCCCCATTGCGGCCTCGGCGAGCTGCCGGACAGCGCACTGGGCCAGGTGGCCGACTTCTTCCAGCTGCTGGCCGAGCCGAGCCGCTTGCGCGTGCTGAACCTCCTGCGTGAGCAGCCGCGCTGCGTGGGCGAGCTGGCCAGCGCCTGCGGCAGCAGCGCCGCCAATATTTCGCGGCACCTCACGCAGTTGCAGCGCCACGGCCTGGTGGACCGCGAGGGTCGCGGGACCAAGGTCTACTACCGGATCGCCGACCCCTCGGTCTACGCCCTTTGCGACCTGGTCTGCGGTCAGCTGGCGCGCCAGCACGAGCGCCTGAGCGAGGCCCGCTCGCGCTTCATCAAGGGATGACGGGCGCGCCGCCGCGGCACTGCCGAAGCGAGGCATCTGTCGCAGATCAAGGCTTGTCCTTGTGACTTGCGGGCCGATGCGTGTGCTCGGCGCGAGCGGCTTCCTCTAGTATGTCTGGATCATGCGGCGCTCCCTGCTTTTGCTGTTCTGGGCCTTGGGGCTGGCATGCCAGGTTCTTGCGCAACCGGGCCCCCGGGTGCTGCGGGTGCTGGCATGGCCCGGCTACGCCGACCCCGAGGTGGTGCAGGCCTTCAGCCAGCGCACCGGAGCGCGCGTGGAGCTGACCGTCGTCGGCTCGGACGAAGCCATGCGCCAGCGCCTGCTGGCGCACAAGGGGGCGGATTTCGACGTCTTTGCGCTGAACACCGCGGAGCTGCAGCAGTACATCGAGCAGGGGCTGGCCCGGCCCATCGAGCTGGCGCGCATCCCCAACACGAGCCGCCAGCTGCCGCGTTTTCGCGACTTGGCTGGGATTCCAGGCCTGAGCCGCCTGCGCGAGGGACGCCGGCAGTTCTTTGCCGTGCCCTATACCTTCTCGGAAATGGGCCTGATCTACGACCGGCGCCAGCTCGACGCGCCGCCGGCATCGCTGCAGGTGCTGTGGGAACCGCGCTGGCGCGGCAAGGTGCTGGCCTATGTGGGCGGCACCCACAATTTCTCGCTGGCCGCGCTGGCGCTGGGGCAGGCACAGCCTTTCCGGCTGGATGACAGGCTCTGGCCCGCCGCGGTAGAGAAGCTGGTCGCGCTGCGCCGCAATGTGCTGGGCTTTTACAGCCTGCCCGAAGAGTCGGCCGAGCTGTTCGTGCGCCATCGTGTGGCGCTCATGTACGCCAACTACGGCATGCAGCAGGTCCATCTGCTGAAGGCGGCCGGCGCCGACGTGGGCTATGTGATCCCGCGCGAAGGTGCGCTGGCCTGGCTGGACTGCTGGGCCATTTCCTCGGCCACGCGCGAGCCCGAGCTGGCCCATGCCTGGATCAACTTCACGCTGGAGGAGCCGGCCAGCAGCCTGTTGGTGACGCGCCAGGGACTGGCCAACACCGTCAGCGAATCGGTGAGCACCGCGTCCCAGGCGCCCCTGCGCTGGCTGGAGCCGGTGGAGGACGAGCAAAAGCGCGAGCAGTTCTGGGCGCGCATCCAGTCCGGCGACGCCCCGGCCAGGGTGATGCGGCGATGAAGCTCGGCATTGCATGGCGGCTGGGCGTCGCGCTGGCGCTGTTTGGCGTGCTCGCGGCGGGCTTGACCGGCTACTACGCCTACAGCGCCAGCCGCCAGCTGCTGACGGCCGCCGCCGAACAGCGCCTGGTGACGGCCACGCGGGTGCTGGTACGCCAATTGGCCGTGGGCCTGGACAACACGGCGCGTGACGTCCTGCTGGTCGCGGGTCACCCAGGTACGGCACGCGTGCTGGTGCGCAGTGACCCGGATCAGCTGGCACGCCAGGAGTCCACCATGGCCCAGCTGTTCCGACAGATGCTGGACACCCATCCCGAGTACTTCCAGATGCGTCTGCTGGACGGTGCCAGCCACGGCCAGGAGCGCGTGCGGGTGGATCGCGATGAGCTGGGTGTGATGCGCGTGCAGGGCGAAGACCTGCAGGAAAAGGGCCACTTCCCCTATGCCTACGAAGCCATGCGGCTGGCGGCTGGTCAGGTTTATGTGTCCAGAGCTGCAATCAACCATGAGGTCGGCACCCATGCCGGGCAGGGCAAGCCTTCACTCGAAGTGGCGGCGCCGGTGATGGACGTGCACGGCGTGGTGCTGGGCGTGGTGGTGATCAATGTGGACCTCAACGGCCTGTTCCTCCAGCTTGCCGCCGACCTGCCGCCGGGCCTGCAGCTCTACCTCTGCAATGCCCAGGGCGAGTACCTGATCCATCCCGACAAGCGCAAGACCTTCGCTTTTGACCGCGGTCAGTCGGCCCTGGTCCAGGATGACTTTCCCGGTGTCCGCGAGCTGCTCGGCGCCATCGGCGGCCAGGGAGAGCTGACGGTGGTGAGCCATGCCCCGGACGGCCGAGCGTCGGCCGAGATGGCGGCCTTCGTGCGCCAGCCGGCCTCATCGCTCAAGGCTGAAGAAGATTTCGTTCTGGGACTGTCTCAGCCGCTGTCCGCGGTACTGTCCGAGAGCGACGGACTGGGGAGCATGGTGCTGCGCATCGTGGCGGCCTTCAGCGCGCTGTCGGTGTTGCTGGCGGCCCTGCTGGCCCGCGCGCTGGTGCAGCCGCTGGCGCAGATGGTCCAGGCCGTGGACGGCTTTGTCGGCGGTCTGCAGAGCGACCACCTTCCGACCGGGCGCGCCGACGAGATCGGCATGCTGGCGCGCGCCATCGCCCACATGCAGATGCAGATCGGCGCCCAGTTCGCCAAGCTTGCGCAGAAGCAGCAGGAGCTGGACCACCTGGCCAGCCATGACAGCCTGACGGGCCTGCAGAACCGCCGCTTCTTCATGGACCGCCTGCAGCATGCCCTGGCGCATGCACGCCGGGACCAGGGACGCCTGGCCATGCTCTTCGTGGACCTGGATCGGTTCAAGGAGGTCAATGACAGCGAAGGTCATGCGGCCGGGGATGCCCTGCTCAGGGCGCTGGCGCTGCGGCTGAGGCATCTGGTGCGCGAGTCCGACACCGTGGCGCGCATCGGCGGTGATGAATTCGTGATCCTGCTGGACCAGGTGGGGGACCCTGCGGACGTCGAGGTGGTGGCGCAGAAGGTCCGCGATGCGCTGGCCGAGCCGGTGCTGTGGGAAGGGCGCGAGCTGCTGGCCGGCGCCAGCGTGGGCGTGGCCCGCTTTCCCGAGCACGGCCAGGACGCCGAGACCCTGATGGCGGCGGCCGACAAGGCCATGTACCAGGCCAAGAGCGACGGCGGGGGCCTGGTCTGCTATGCCGTCGCCGTGCAGCGGCGCCTGCTCTAGCGCCGGCGCGTCGGGGCACCCACGGGCTTGCCGCTGCGCACCAGGCCCGCCATCAGCGCGGCAAAGCTCAGCAGCGCCAGGCCGTGCAGCCAGCCGGCGCTTGGCAGCAGCCAGTCCGCTGCCATGCCCAGCTGTCCGCATGCCCTCAACACCAGGCTCAGTGCCATCAGGGCGAGCGGGGCCTGGGCCCAGGCGCTGTGGCGGGGCTGCAGGCGCAGCAGGGCCGGCAGCATGATGGGGGCATGGCCGAAGACCATGGCCATCACAAAGCCCAGCCACAGCCAATGCCAGGCGAGCTGAGGCAGACCCAGCAAGCCGGCCAGAGCGGCGGCGGCGGCCCAGGCATAGCCCAACAGCAGGCAGTGTGCGGTATGACCAGCCCAGGCCGGGGCCCGCCACTGGCGCCGGGCGATGTCGAAGGCCAGCAGCCACAGCGCCAGGGCCAGCAGCAAGGGCCAGGCCAGCCGGGCCGCGGCGTCAGGCTGCCACAGGCTCAAGCCGCCGCTGAGCAGCAAGGCCGCCCACAGCAGCAGGAAGCCGGCGCGGGCCCATGGCCCCAGCGGCAGCAGCCGGCACAGCTCGCGCCGTTCGCCGGCGATTGTCAGCAGCAGGAACAGTGAGCCGTTCCAGCGTAGCGCGAAGTCCGCAGCGCCGGCGTGCGCGATCACCGCCAGCAGCAGGGGCAGGCAGGCGCTGGCTTCGATGAGCAGCGGCAGGGACCAGGCGCGCGAATGGCCCGCCCACAGGTACAGCGCCAGCAAGCCCAAGGCAGCAATCGTCCAGAGGCCTTGCGCCAGGCCTGCCTGCCCTGCCAGCAGGCTCAGGCCGGCCAGCCCGCACAGCAGGGGCACGGCAAAGCCTCGGCCCAGCGCCGCGGCGCGTTCCAGCGCGATGAGGGTGGCGAAGAAGCCGCCCAGCATCAGCATGCCGTGGTGCTGCAGCGCCCGCTGCGCGAGGGTCGACAGTCCGGGCGCCAGCGCGCCCAGACGCTGCAAGCCGCCGGCCAGGGCCGGCAGCAGGTTCAGCAGCGCCAGCACCAGCGCCAGGCGCAGGCCCAGCGGCAATGGACGGCGGGCGGCTGCGTTCATGGGAGGGGAGGCGTCGCGACCTGCTCAGGCCCAGCCCAGGCGCAGGCGCAGTGCGGTGGACATGCGCTGCGGGGTCCAGACCGCGTCCCAGTCCATCTCGACCTCCACCGTCCAGCCCGCCGGGCAGGCCTGGCGCAGTGCGGTCTCGGCGTCCTCGATCAGCACATCCGCCATGGGGCAGGTGGCGCTGGTGGGAATCAGCCGCAGGGCCACGCTGGACGGGCCCAGGGTGAGGCTGTCCACCAGGCCCAGGTCCACGATGCTCTCGCCGATCTCGGGGTCGGCCACGCGGCGCAGTACTTCCATCAGGCGCAGCTGCTCGGGGTTGGGGTCAGGTCTTGCGGTATCCATGGTGACTCCTGCCGGGCGCCCTCAGCGCGGGACAAAGAAGCTGGCTTCGGCCTGGAAGGCTGCGGCCTCGGGATGGTCCAGGTCGCGGGCCAGCAGCTGCACGCGGCGCGCACCGCTCTCGTTCACCACGCCGGCGGGCAGGCGCAGCTGCACGGGCAGGGACACGATGGCTGCCGGCGCCACCTCCACCCGCTCGCCGCCCAGCAGGCGCAGGCCCTGCAGGCCGGCCGCTTCGAGCCTCAGGTGCAGGGTGCGTTCGCTGCGGTTGAGCAGCTGCAGGCGGTAGACGTTTTCGATCTGGCCGTCCTCGACCTGGCGCGCCATCACGCCGCGGTCCTTGATGACGTCGATCAGCAGCGCGCTGCGCTGGCTCAGCTGCCACAGCATCAGCGAGCCCAGCAGGGCGAGGGCCGCGCCATAGATCAGCACGCGGGGTCGCAGGGTGCGGCGCCACATCTGGGCCCGGCTGAGGCCTTGGGCCACGCCGTTCTCGGTGGCGTAGCGGATCAGGCCGCGCGGCGCGCCGACCTTGTCCATCACCTGGTCGCAGACATCGATGCAGGCCGCGCAGCCGATGCACTCGTTCTGCAGGCCCTTGCGGATATCGATGCCGGTGGGGCAGACCTGCACGCACAGGGTGCAGTCCACGCAGTCGCCGCGGCCCTGGGCCAGGAGCTCGGCGGACTTGCGCGAGCGCGCGCCGCGCGGCTCGCCGCGCCGGGCGTCGTAGCTGATGATCAGCGAGTCGCCGTCGATCAGCGCGCTTTGGAAGCGGGCGTAGGGGCAGATGTACTTGCACATCTGTTCGCGCAGCCAGCCGGCATTGCCATAGGTGGCGCCCGCATAGAACAGCACCCAGAACAGCTCCCAGGGCGAGATGGCCAGTTGCAGCAGGTCGCGCCCGAGTTCGCGGATGGGGCTGAAGTAGCCGACGAAGCTGAAGCCGGTGTAGAGCGCGAGCAGGATCCATCCGCCGTGCTTGGCCGATTTGCGCGCCAGCTTCTCGGCGCTCCAGGGCGCGGCATCCAGGCGCATGCGGGCCTGGCGGTCGCCCTCGGTGTGGCGCTCGATCCAGAGAAAGAGCTCGGTGTAGACGGTCTGCGGGCAGGCATAACCGCACCACAGCCGCCCGGCCAGGGCCGTGAAGAAGAAAAGCAGCAGCGCGCTGAAGACCAGCAGCGTGGCCAGGTAGATCAGATCCTGCGGATAGAAGACCAGGCCACCGATGTAAAAGCGTCCACCGACCAGATCGAAGAGCAGGGCCTGGCGGTCTTCCCAGCGCACCCAGGGCATGCCGTAGAAGAAGAGCTGGGTCAGGGCCACCAGGGCCCAGCGCCAGTTGGCGAAGCGGCCGCTGACGGAGCGCGGGTAGATCTTCTGCTCGGCCACGTACAAGGCGCTGCCGGCCGGCTCGGAGCCGGCTTGGATGGGAATGACGCGGCGCGCCGCAGGTGAGGCGGCAGGGGGCTCGACGGGTGGCATGGCGGTGATCAGGCCCTGGCGGAACGGATGGGGATGTCCAGCGGCGCCCTCAGCGACAGCTTGCGTCCGGGCGGAGGCAGCAGCTCGGCCAGGGAGTGGCCGTCCAGCTCGGCCAGAAAGGCGTCCAAGGCGTCGCGGAAGATCTTGGTCAGCCGGCAGCGCTGTGTCAGCCGGCAACTGCTGTCTTCACCCAGGCACTCGACCAGCATGAAGTCGGGTTCGACGGCGCGCACCAGCGCTCCCAGGTTGATGGCCGCCGGCTCATGCGCCAGACACATGCCGCCGCCTTTGCCGCGCACCGTGGTGATCCAACCGCCCAGGCCCAGCTGGTGGGTGATCTTGGTGAGGTGGGCTTCCGAGATGCCGTAGGCCTGGGCAATCTCGGCGGTGGTGCACAAGCGCTCCGGATGGCTGCCGAGGTAGATCAGCAGTCGAAGCGCGTAGTCGGTCATGGTGGTGAGGCGCATGGCGGCATTGTCTCCCCGCCGGCTTCAACCGGGTTGGCCGTCGGCACGGGTGCGCAGCAGATAAGGCGTATAGCGCCACAGGTACAAAGCGAAGGCCAGGCTCCACAGCAAGGAAGAGGCCAGGGCCGCCTGCGCCAGCAGCTGCGGCGCCAGCAGCGGCAGCACGACGCGCAAAAGGGCCGCGAAGAACATGCAGAGGTAGGCCGCGGTCTCCACCGCGCCGGCCTGCAGGCGCCTGCCGGTATGGCCCAGGGCCGTGCGGGTGATCATGCCCAGCGTGATCATGCCGATCACGCCCACCGTCAGCGCATGGGTGGCCGGCCCGCTGGGCAGATGCCACCAGAGCGCGGCGATGCGCAGCAGCAGGTGCACCGGCAGCCAGAGGTAGGCCACATGAAGCACCCAGACCAGCGGATTGCGCCAGGTCTTCCAGGGTTGCCACAGGCACAGACGCCAGCTGTGGGCCACCAGGGCCAGGCTCAGCACCGCGAAGCTCAGGCCGCCGCCCACACCCAGCGCATCCACGACGAGCAGGGCGATGACGCTGCCCAGCGCCACCTGCTCCACCCAGGGCTCGCGCCGCGCCCGCATGCCGGGCACGCCGTTGTTGGAGAACATGGGCACGACCCGGCCGGCCATCACCGCGATCATGAACAGCACGATGTCCAGCCCCAGGGGCAGGCCCGCGCCGGCCAGCAGCGGCAGTGTCAGCAGCCCCATGCCGGCCAGATGCAGCAGGGCGCTGCCCAGCCCCATCAGAACCAGCAGGGCGACGAAGAAGTAGTTGCGGCGGTTGCCGGCCTTGTGCAACGCACGCCACAGGCCCCAGGCGGCTGCCCAGGGCACGGCCACGTTGAGCAGCAGCGAAGCCCATGCCCAGGGGCTCAGCACGGCCAGGCGCGCCAGCACCCACAGGGCGGCGATGGCCTGCAGCGCACGCCCGGTGGGCGTGGGCTGGCCGGACCAGTTGCGCCCGGCGGTGAACAGGAAGCCAATGACCACGGCCAGCGCATAGCCGAACACCATCTCATGCGCATGCCACGCGGCGCCCTGGAGCAGGGGGTGGGGCAGCCAGCCGCTGAACTGCAGGGCCCACAAGGGCACCATCAGCAGGGCCTGCAGGGCCGCCAGCAGGTAGAAGGGCCGAAAGCCCAGTTGCCACAGGGCAAAGCCATCGCGCCGAACCGGCGGTTCTTCCAGGCGCATGAGGAGGGTGCTCATGGATACAGCATTCCAGTTCGGCGCACGAAGCGCCCGTCGCAGTCAAGGCATCCGCACGGCGCTCGGGACCGGCGAAGCCCGGAGGGGGTCAGCTGCAGCAGCCGCAGCAGCTCTTGCCGGCGGGCTTGCGCGAGATGCGAACCCGCCATTGTTCCGGCCCGGACTCCAGCGCTTCCCACTCGAACTGGCCCGGCCAAAGGGCCTGGAACTGGCGGTGCAGGGGTTCGGGATTGTGGTCGTTGCTCAGCTCCAGCCAGCCGCCCACGGGCAGGGACTCAAAGGCGCCGAAGATGGCCGGATGACGCTCCTGCGGCGGCAGGCTGGGCACGTGGATGTGGGGGGCGGTGGAGGTGCTCATTTCTTTAAAGCTTCATTTGTGATGTAGGAATTGTGCCGGCCGGCATGACCTAAAGCAAGATCGTCAATGCATCTTTTGACCTGGCTCAAGTCACCCGGCGGCACGGGTGCGGGGCTCAGTCCGTGGGCATGGACAGGCGCTTGACGGCCTGGACGAAGCGGCTCAGGGTGGGCGACAGCGAGCCGGCGGGCAGCCGGGCGTCGATCAGCTGAAAGCGCCCGCGCTGCTGCAGGGCCTGGTCCAGCGCCATGCGCAGCTCGCCCACGGTGCTGGCCCGGTAGCCCGCGCCGCCCATGCCGGGCGCCATGGCCGCGAAGTCCCAGTCCCCGCGACCGTGGTACTGGCCCTCGGGCTGGAAGGTGCGCAGCATCTCCCAGCTGCTGTTGTTGAACACCACGACGATGGGGTCGATCCCCAGCGCGCGGGCATTGCCCAACTCCCAGCCCGTCATCTGGAAGGCGCCGTCGCCGACGAGGATCAAGGGCCGGCGCCCGGTGGCGAGCTGCAGACCCAGGCCGGCCGGCACGCCGTAGCCCATGGTGGCGTAGTAGCCCGGTGCGAGCAGGTCGCCGGCAGGCAGGTCCAGGGCGCTGAACAGACAGTCGCCCACATCGCAGGCCACCGGCATCGCTCCGTGGCGCTGCTGAAGCTCCTTGAGCACGCTGATGATGGCGCCGGGGCTCAGTGTTGCATCGGGCGGCGGCGCTGCGGGCGCCGGCGGCTGACTCGGCGCCTCGGCCGGGCGCAAGGGGCGCGTCAGCAGGCGCAGCAGCAGGGCCTCGACCAGGTCCTTGATGGGCACGTCGTGGTAGACGTGATGGCCCATCTCCACCTGGCCCTGCCAGACGCGGATGCCGTGGCGGAAGTCGATGGGGCGGCGGGCCGCAGCGAAGTTGGTGTCGCTGAGGATGGCGCCCAGCAGCAGCAGGCCGTCGGAGCTCTCGACCTGTTCGGTCAGCGCCGCATCGCCGGCCAGACCCAGATAGGTGCCCAGCACGGGAACGCCGGCATCGTGCAGCAGGCCGCGGCCCATCAGCGTGGTGGCGACAGGGATATCCAGGCGCCGTGCCAGCTCGGCCACCTGGGCCTCGATGCCATAGCGCCTGATCTCGACGCCCACCAGCATCAGCGGATGGCGCGCATGGCGAAGCCGGGCCAGCAGCTCGTCGGCGCAGGCGGCCAGGCGCTCCGCATCGATCGGGCGGGTTTGCGGCGCGGGCACGGGCTCGCAGGGGCGGGCCGGCATGTCACGTGGGATCTCCAGGTAGACCGGCCCGGCTTCGCGCAGGGCCGAGTCCAGCACGCGCGCGATCAGCGCGGGCGCCGTGCGCGGGTCGTCCAGCCGGGCCTGGTCCACCGTGATCTCCTGGAAGATGCGCCACTGGCTGTCCAGGGACTTGACCTGGTGGTGCAGCAGCAGGCCGCTGGCCGCCTCATGCGCTGCTGGAGCGCCGGACAGGATCACCAGGGGCACGCGCTCGGCGTAGGCGCTGGCCACGCCGTTGACCAGGTTGAGCGCGCCGGCACCGTAGGTGACGGCCGCCACTCCCAGGCCACCGCGGACGCGCGAGGCGGCGTCCGCCGCGAAGGCGAGGGCGGGCTCGTGCGAGAGCGGATACAGCGGCAGCAGCTCGGCCTTCTGCATCTCCAGAAAGAGCGGCAAGGCGAAGTCGCCGGGAATGCCGAAGACTTCGGTGGCGCCGCGGGCCTTCAGGGCTTGCAGCAGGGTTTGGGTCAGGTTCATGGGGGCTTCCTGCGCGGGCATCACAGCGGGCGGCCAAAGGCGGTCGCGGGCAGCAGCGGACCGATGGCGTCGAGGGTGTTCTTGAGCATCAGGCCGAACTCGGTGTCGCCTTCCATCACCAGGGCGCGGTCGAAGAAGAGACGGTCGGCATCCTCCTCGCCCCGCACCAGGCGCCACAGGGCCGGCGTGCGGGCGCGGTTGCGCCGCAGCACCGGCGCGCCGCGCGGCGCGAGGCCGAAGCCCTTCTCACCCAGCTGCAGCCGCAGCCGTATGCCCGGCTCCAGCAGCTCCAGCTCCAGCACCTTGTGCGACAAGGCCTGGCGCTGGCCCGCATCCAGGCGCGGCAGCAGCAGCTGGTCCAGCAGCCGGGCGGCGACGAAGGACGGCGGCTCGACGG
This sequence comes from Burkholderiaceae bacterium, assembly GCA_041905785.1. Classification (GTDB taxonomy): domain Bacteria; phylum Pseudomonadota; class Gammaproteobacteria; order Burkholderiales; family Burkholderiaceae_C; genus Roseateles_B. The sequence goes on along the minus strand of JAYRKJ010000024.1, from coordinate 29,575 downwards.
GCAGCCGCCGAACCAGGCCGCGGACATGGCCCAGCATGAACTGGTGGAGGCTGCCGGGCGCTGCCTGGCGGGCGTCCGGGTCGCGTTGGGTGGCTTGCATGGGGTTCCTTTCCGGCTGCGTCGCCGTGTCAAGCCAGGGCCTGCATGCCCGGCTGCTGGTGGGCAAAGCCGTGAACAAGCTCGCCGGGCAAGTCCAGGGTCTGCAGCTCGGCCAGCGCGTCGTCGGTGTCGGCCTCACGCCTGAACACCGCATCGAAGAGCGCGAGGACGCGGATGAAGTCGCCGCTGCAGGGCGAGAGGCGCAGCGCCTGCACGCCCGCAGCGCGAACGGCGTCGCGCTCGCGGATCAGGCACTGCAGGCCGGCGGATTGGGTCTGGATCCCGTTGAGGGCCAGGAAGGGCTGGCCTTCGCTGGTGCGCAGCAGCAGGCCGTCGGAGTCGTCGCGGCAGCGGAACTCGCACTGGTCCTTGCTGAGCCGGTGATGCCGCGCCGTGAAGCAGCGGGCCGAGAAGGCCAGCGGCATGCGGCCGAAGGCCAGCAGCTCGGTGCCCACGGCCTGCGTCCCGGCGTGCACCGGGTCCTGCGCGGGGTTGCAGCGGGCGATGGCGCCGAGGCTCAGCTCGGCAGGCGGCACCCAGAGGCTCGCGCCCAGGCTGGCCAGCTCCTGCAGGGCCGGCCGGTTGTAGACGTTGATGTGCGGGCCCAGCACCAATCGGCCGGCGCCCTGCTGCGGGGTCAGGTCTTGCCGCAGGCGGGTCCAGACGTTCAGGGCGGAGGCGTCACCGGCCTCGAAGTCCATGGGGATGTCGGCGCTGAGCGCAGCCTCGGCCAGCCGGCGCAGTCCGCGCAGCTCGGCTTCGGACATGAGCAGAGGCATGCTGGCCAGGCGCACGCGCTTGCCGGCCTGCTGCAGCTCGCGCGCCAGGGACAGCCAGTCCTCCAGCGACCACTCATTGCGGCGCGAACAGGTCACCTCGCCCAGCACGAGCGTGTCGGCCGGGCTGTCGGCCAGCTCGGCATAGAAGTTCATCAGGGTCTGGCGCGGCCACCAGTACTGCAGGGGGCCGATGCTCAGGGTGGGGGGGCTCATGTCGGTCATGGATGGCGGGCCTCGTTGCTCAGCGCCATGGGCGGTCGTAAGCGCCCAGCGTGCTTTGCTGGCCTTCGGCCCAATGGGACAGGGTCTGCTGCCAGGCGGGGGTGACGGTGTAGCGGTCGCTGGAGGCCGCGCGATCGATGGCCTCGCGCCAGACCTTGGTGACCTGCGCCACATAGGCCGGGCTGCGCTGCCGCCCTTCGATCTTGATGGCCCGCACGCCGGATTCGATCAGCTGGGGCAGCAGGGCCAGGGTGTTGAGGCTGGTGGGTTCTTCCAGTGCGTAGTCGCGCTGGCCCTGCACGTCGAAGCGGCCCTTGCACAGCGTGGGGTAGCCGCGCGCCTCGTCCGGCGCGTAGTGGTCGATCAGCACGCCGTTGAGGCGGGCCTGAACGCCGTCGCCGCGCTCCTGCCACTGCACGGCCGAAGGCGGCGAGCAAACGCCATGGGTATTGGGCGACTGGCCCGTGGCATAAGAGGACAGCGCGCAGCGGCCCTCGACCATCACGCACAGGCTGCCGAAGCCGAAGACTTCAATCTCCGCCTCGGTGTTGCGGATCACGTGCTGGACCTGCTGCAGCGTCAGCACGCGCGGCAGCACCGCACGCTGGATGCCGTAGCGATCGCGGTAGTAGTTGATGGCCTCATAGCTGGTGGCCGAGGCCTGGACCGAGAGATGCAGGCGCAGCGCAGGATGCGAGCGGGCGGCGTAGGCCAGCACGGCGCTGTCGGCGACGATCAGCGCGTCGGCGCCCAAGGCGGCAGCGCTGTCCACCGCGGCATACCAGGGCTGCAGATCCTGCGACTGGCCATAGGTGTTGAGCGCCATCAGCACCTTGCGACCGCGCTGGTGGGCATAGGCGATACCACTGCGCACCTGCTCCAGGTCGAAGTTCAGGCCGCCGAAGTTGCGGGCATTGGTGGCGTCCTTGAGGCCCAGGTACACGGCGTCTGCGCCGGCATCCACCGCCATCTGCAGGGCGCGCAGGCTGCCGGCCGGGCAGACCAGTTCGGGCTTGTTCTGGCTCATGAGAGGAAGGGCGGTGCCTTGCATTTTTAAAGTTTCAAAATATATGAACCTTATTGGTGCCAGGCTTTGCGCCTGCGCAAAGGGCTGCGTCAAGACGGTGCGGGAGAACCGCGGATGCGGCGGAAGTGCGCGGCGTTGACACCGCTCAAACTGAATGGCGGCTGCACAGCTCAAAGTGTGGCTTGTGCACGATTCAGAGGCACGACTCAGAGGAGACCCGCATGGAATCGATCAACTACGCATCGACGGCGGCGCCAACACCCGAGGGCGCCCTGGAGAGAACCCAACGCCGGCGCGTTGCCGCCATGTCCCAGGCCCTGATCTCGGAGCGTGTGGCGGCGCCCTTGCGCGAGGTGCTGATCGAATCCGGTCAATGGCGGCGCGTGCCCGCCGGCCAGGCCTTGTTCGAGCAGGGCGAGCATTGCGAGACCATGTGGCTGCTGCTGGAAGGCAGCGTCTGCCTGGGGCACCACGACAGCCATGGCGAGTGGCGCCAGTTCCGGCTGGCCGAGGCGGGCGAGTGGATGGGATGCGCGGCCTGCTGGCTGCGCGAATCCCACAACCTGCGCGCGGTGGCCGCCGTGGACGTGCTGGCGGTCGGGATGAGCCGCGCCCAGATCGATGCCTGGGCCAGCGAAGATCCGGCGGCCTGGCGTGCGGCCATGGAAACGGTGGTGGATGCCCTGGCCGAGCTGCAGCTGCAGCAGACGCGCCAGGCCGTGCGCCGTGAGAGCCTGGACGCGCTGGGCCGCGTCTCGGAGTGGCTGCTGGACATGGCGCGCCGCCAGGGCAGCACCGTGCGCTTCATCCAGCGCAAGAAGTACGTCGCCTCGCAGCTGGCGATCACGCCCGAGACCTTCTCGCGCTGCCTGCGCCAGCTGGAGGAAGAGGGTTGCATCAGCGGCTCCGGCTATGAGTTGCAGATCCTGGCGCCGGACCTGCTCCGCCAAAAGGCCCGCCCGCGCAGCAAGGACAGGCGCTGAGCCTGCGCCGGGTGCCGCTGCCCTGGGCTGCGGGGCCCCCAGATTGGCGATGCGCGCCAGCGAAAGGCATGTGCGTGCCGTCCAATGCGGCCATGCGCTGATCCTTGGAGGCATGAAAAAGACAATCTGCATCAAGGAAATGTCCGCCGGGCCTGCCTAGACTGGCCCCATCAACAAGCAGAGACTTAGGGAGTCGCTCGATGGAGTCCATGCGTCGTCGCCAATGCCTGCTGTGCGTGCCGGCTCTTTGGCTGGCAAGTTCCGCTCGTGCCGAAGTCAAGGATCTGTCCGATGCCGTCAACAAGGCCGGCCGTCTGCGCATGCTGAGCCAGCGCTGCGCCAAGGCCTACATGGCCCTGGGCCAGCGGGTGCGGCAGGAGCAGGCGGAGAAGGTGCTGACCGATTCGATGGCCCTGTTCGACCGTCACCTGGTGGAGCTGCGTGCCTTTGCGCACAGTCCCGCCGTGGCCAAGGTCTACGAGCAGATGGACGGCAGCTGGAGTGCCTTCAAGCTCCTGCTGGTCGGCGAGCGGCCCAACCAGCAGGGCGCCGAGGCCGTGCTCGCCGCGGCGACGCAGGTGCTGGCCCAGGCCCAGCAGGGCACCGGGCTGCTGGAGCAGGCCTCGGGCAAGACGGTGGCGCGGCTGGTCAACCTGGCAGGGCGCCAACGCATGCTCAGCCAGCGCATGGCCGCCACCTATCTCGGCGCGGCCTGGGGCGTACAGAGTGACAGCCTCACCAAGCAGCTGGGCCAGGCCCGCGAGGAGTTCACGCTGGCCCAGGCGAACCTGAAAGCCGCGAGCGAAACCAGTGCGGCGCTGCGCAGCGAGCTGGAGATGGTGGAACAGCAGTACGTCTTCTTCGACGCCGCGCTGCGCGCGCTCAGGCCTGGCCATACCGATACCCGCTCGCTCAGCGAAGTCTTCACCACCAGCGAACGGATTCTGCAGCTGATGGACGCGGTGACGGCCCAGTACGCCCGCATGGCCTGAGGCGTGCTGCGGGGGGCGCTGCCTTTCGCTGGCCGGCCCGCGCAGCCCCTGCGCGCTGCCGGGACCACGGCCGTCAGGCGTCCCGCAAAACCCCCGGCGCCAGCATGTCGCCGCCCTGCGTGCTAGGCTGCCCGTCCATGGACAAGCCCAAACTCATCTACTTCGACGCCCCGGTCAGCCGCGGCGAGGAATGCCGCCTGGCCCTGCACCTGGCAGGTGTGGACTTCGAGGATCAGCGCATCCCCTCCGCGGACTGGCCGGCCCTCAAGCCATCCACGCCCTACGGCGCCATGCCCATCCTGGAGATCCCGGGCCGCGCTCCGCTGGCCCAGACCAACGCCATCCTGGTGTTGATCGGGCGCCGGCACGGCCTGCATCCCCAGGACGATTTCGAGGCGGCCCGCCACGAGGCCATGATGGCGCATGTGGAAGACCTGCGCGCCGCGGTCGGGCCCACCCTGCGCATGGAGGCCGAAGAGAAGAAGCGCGTCCGCGAGTCCCTGGTGGGGAACTACCTGCCGCAATGGGCCGCTGCGGCCGAGCGCAACATCACGGCGCAGCCCTTCTTCGGCGGTGAGCAGCTGAACGTGGTGGACCTGAAGCTGCACATGGCCGTGCGCTGGTTCCTGGGCGGCAAGGTGGACCACATCCCGGCTGACATCTTCGCGGCCTATCCGCGCCTGATGGGCATACATGACGCCGTGCGCGACCATGCCGGCGTGAAAGCCTGGTACGCCAAGGCCTGAGCGCCCGGGCGGCGCTGCCCAGCGGCACCGCAGGCGACCTTGCAGGGCCCTGCATGGCGTGGTGTGAGGTGACATGAAGTGGCATTGCGCGGGCTTGACCTTCCCATGGGGGCAAGCCTCACAGTCCGCGCGGGCGGCCCATCGAGGACTGTGGAGCCGGTCCGGCTGACCTTACACTTTTGAACATGAGCACCTTCTGGCGTATCGCATTGGCATGGATGCTGGCGCTGGCCCTGCCACTGCAAGGCCACGCCGCCCAGCGCACGCTGGCCTGCGCCACCACGCATCTTCCCGCGACCGTGCGGGCTGTCGCGGGGCTGCAGCCCGCAGCGGCCGTGCCGACCCATCACCACGCGCTGCATGTGCAGGCGACGCAAGGGGGGGCGCAGGGCCAGCCCGCGAGTCACGCCTGGGGGCCATCAACACACGCCGACAGCTGCAGCGCCTGCGCCTCCTGCTGCCATGCCGCCGCCCTGCCGCCGTCCATCCTCCAGCTGGCCTCGCTGCACCCGGAGCTGCCCGAGACTCCGTTCGAGCAGCGCGTGCTGCCGCGCGTATGGCCTGACGGCCTGGAGCGACCTCCCCGGTCGTCCCGCCCCTGAGTTGGCGCGCACGGCCGTACCAGCGTCGTTCCTGGCGCCTTTCGGTGGATCCGGCAAGCGCTGACACATGTGCAGACAGGTGCGCTGACATGCGCTGACATGTGCTGACGCGCTCGCCGCGCTCGATGACCCGGCGCGCGCCCGTCCGAATTTTCATGATCGAGGTGTCCATGCAAGACACGACCCTTCCCGCGCGCCGCCGCCCGCTGCGCCGGCTCGGCCTGCTGCTGTGCCTGAGCCCGCTGCTGCTGAGCGCTTGCGCCAGTCTCAGCCCGGACGGCGGCATGTCCGCCCTTGAAGACACGGCCAGGCAGCGGCTGAATGCCGAGCTGCTGGCGCTGCGCACCCCCGAGGAGCAGGAGCGCATCGGCCAGCGCGTGACCGAGCTGCTGGGCCAGCCGCTCAGCGCCGACAGCGCGGTGCAGATCGCCTTGCTGAACAACCGCGGGTTGCAGGCCAGCTTCCAGTCGCTGGGCATTGCCGAGGCCGAATGGGTGCAGGCGAGCCGCCTGCCCAACCCCGGGCTGCGCCTTGCCCGGCTCCAGCGGGGCGATGAACGCGAGATTGAGCGCAGCCTGGGCTTCGACCTGGGCGCCTTGCTGAGCCTGCCGCTGCGTCGCCAGCAGGGGCAGGAGCGGCACGCCGCCGTGCAGCGCAGCGTGGCGCTGGAGATGCTGAGCCTGGCCGCCGAGACCCGCAAGGCCTTCTTCCTGGCCGTGGCGGCCGGGCAGACGGCCAGCTATCGGCGCGATGCGCGCGAAGCGGCCGAGGCAGGCGCCGAGCTGGCCCGGCGCATGCGGCGGGCCGGCAACTGGAGCGCGCTGGACCAGGCGCGCGAGCAGGGCTTCCTCGCAGAGGCCCAGCTCAATGTGCTGCGGGCCGAAGCCGCTTTTGCCAGCGCCCGTGAACGCCTGGTCCGTCTCTTGGGGCTGCAGGGCGGGCAGGCACACCTGAACCTGCCATCCCGACTGCCCGAGCTGCCTGCGGACATCGAGGAGCGGCCTGAGGTCGAACAGCAGGCCTTGCAGAGCCGTCTGGACCTGCAGGCGGCCAAGGCCCAGCTGCAGGCCAGCGCTGCCGGCCTGGGGCTGAGCAAGGTGACGCGCTTCGTGAACGTGCTGGAGCTGGAGCTCAAGCACCACAGCGCCAGCGATGCGCCGCGCCAGACGGGCACGGAGATCGGCTTCGAGATCCCGCTCTTCGACTGGGGCGAGGCCCGCGTCGCCCGCGCGCAAGCCCAATACCTGCAAGATGCCCATCGGGCCGTCCAGATCGCCATCGAGGCGCGCTCCGAGGTGCGCGAGGCCTACCAGGGCTATCGCAGCGCCCATGCGCTGGCCCGGCATTACCGCGACGAGGTGCTGCCCCTGGCCCGCCGGGTCTCGGAGGAGAACCTGCTTCGCTACAACGGCATGTTCATCGGCGTCTTCGAGCTGCTGGCCGACGCACGGGCGCAGATCGCCACGGTCAGCGCCTCCATCGAGGCGCTGCGGGATTTCTGGATCGCAAGGGCGGAGCTGGACATGGCCCTGATCGGCCGGCCCGGCCCGGCGCCGCTGGAGCGCAGCGCTGCAGCCATCCCCGGCCCAGCCGCCGCGCATTGAAAGGACCGCCCCCATGTTTTCCCGACGCAGTTTCTTCCGCGGCGCCAGCGCCCTGACGGCCGCGGTGTCCGCCGCCTCCGTCAGCCGGGTGGCGCTGGCCGCGCTGCCCGAAGCCGTGCAGCAGACCCGCCCCGACACCATGCCGCCGCTGCAGCCCGCCGGCGGTCGCCCCTATCGCCCCGTGGTGACGCTCAACGGCTGGACCTTGCCCTTCCGCATGAACCAGGGCGTCAAGGAGTTCCACCTGGTGGCCGAGCCCGTGACGCGCGAGCTCGCACCGGGCATGACGGCCCGGCTGTGGGGCTACAACGGCCAGTCTCCCGGGCCCACCATCGAGGTGGTGGAAGGGGACCGCGTGCGCGTCTTCGTCACCAACCGCCTGCCCGAGCACACCAGCGTGCACTGGCACGGCCAGCGCCTGCCCAACGGCATGGACGGCGTCTCCGGCCTGACGCAGAAGGCGATCCAGCCGGGCCAGACCTATGTCTACGAGTTCGTGGCCCGCCGCCCCGGCAGCTTCATGTACCACCCCCATGCAGACGAGATGACGCAGATGGCCATGGGCATGATGGGCCTGTGGATCACCCACCCCAAGGGCCGCCATCCGCTGATCGACGAGGTGGACCGCGACTTCTGCTTTCTGCTCAATGCCTTCGACATCGATCCCGGCTCGGCCACGCCGCGCATCATGACCATGCTGGACTTCAACCTCTGGTGCTGGAACAGCCGCGTCTTTCCCGGCATCGACACGCTGAACGTGCGCAAGAACGACAAGGTGCGCATCCGCGTGGGCAACCTCACCATGACCAACCACCCCATCCATCTGCACGGCCACGAGTTCACCGTCACCGGCACCGATGGCGGGCCCACGCCCAAGGGCGGACGCTGGCCGGAAGTGACGACGGACATCGCCGTCGGCCAGATGCGGCAGGTCGAGTTCATCGCGGACGAGGAAGGCGACTGGGCCTTCCACTGCCACAAGAGCCACCACACCATGAACGCCATGGGCCACCAGGTGCCGACGATGATCGGCGTGCCGCAGCGCGACCTCGCCGAAAAGCTGGCCAGGCTGGTCCCCGACTACATGGCCATGGGCGAAGCCGGCATGGCCGAGATGGGCAGCATGCAGATGCCCCTGCCCGACAACACCCTGCCCATGATGACGGGTGACGGCCCCTTCGGTGGCGTGGAGATGGGCGGCATGTTCTCCATCCTCAAGGTGCGCAAGGACCAGAAACCGGGCGACTACGGCGACCCGGGCTGGTACCGCCATCCCCAGGGCACCGTGGCCTACCCCTGGACCGGCGCCTTGCCCGCGCCTGCGCGCGCGAACGCCGAGGTCCAACCCCTGCAGGCCGGGCAGCCGGGACAGCCCGTCGAACTGACCGTGCGCAAGCCTGGCGGGCATGCGGGCCACTGAGGCCTTGGCCACGCAATGCCAGGCAATGCCAGGCAATGCCAGTCCGAGAAGGGGCGGCACCGTGAGGTGCAGGCTTCGCCGGATGAGCCAGACGATCGTGCGGGCTATGGCACCCGCACCGAGCACAAGCCCTGAGCCGATGCAGTGCATGCATCGGGCATGACCAAGCAACCATTGAGGAACCACACCATGCATGCAATCAAGACGCTGGCCCTGAACGCCCTGAACGCCCTGAACGCCCTGAACGCCCTGAACGCCCTGAACGCGCTGACCGCCCTGACCGCGCTGATCACCGCCGCCGCCATCCCGGCCCATGCGCAGGCCACGGACCCTGGCAAGACGCAGGGCCCCGGCGCGTCCGCGCCGGCCCAGGACCTGAGCGAGGGCGAAGTCCGCAAGGTGGACAAGGACATGCGCAAGCTCACCATCAAGCACGGTGAGATCAGGAACCTGGACATGCCGGGCATGACCATGGTGTTCGCCGTCAAGGAAGCGGCCATGCTCGAACAGCTCAAGGCGGGCGACAAGATTCGCTTCAGGGTCGAGCGCAGGGGCGCCAGCCTCGTGGTGACGGAGATCCTGCCTGCCGGCCGCTGAGACCGCGCCACAAGGCTTGCCTCAAGGACTGCCTCAAGGACTGCCTCAAGGACTGCCAAGGCCCTTCGGTGCCTGCGGGAGGCGGTTGACGAACGGGTGATCCAGCGGCAGGCTTGGTTGTTGCAGGGTCTGGCAGGACTTGGCGATTCAAACGCCGATCCTGCCAGCGGTACACGGGCTGCAGCTGCACGGTGACTGCCCTGCGTTGATGGAGCATGAGCAATGGAAACGTCGTTTCACAGGTTCTCCGAACTGTTCAAGCAACTGGGCCTGCCGGCGGATGACGCCGGCATTGCCCAGTTTCTGCGCAGCCATGCGCCGCTGGCGCCCCATATTTCCGTGGCGGACGCTTCGTTCTGGAGCCCGGCGCAGGCCAGCCTTATCAAGGAAGTGCTGCTGGAGGACGCGGACTGGGCGGAGGTCGTCGACCAGCTCAATGCGGCCTTGCGCCGGCCCTACGTCCAGGGTTGATCCACGACAAGCCCGCCGCTTCGGTCGCGCCTATTCTTGACGCCATGCCCCTCACCAAGCGCCTTCGTCGCTGGATCGCCTCAGGCCTGACGCTGGCCCTGCTGTTCATGCAGCTGGCCACGGCGGCCTACGCCTGCCCGCAACTGCAGGCGGCCGGGCAGCCGCCGGCCATGGTCTTTTCGATGCCGGACTGTGAAAGCATGCCCGCCGCCATGGACGCGGACCAGCCCCAGCTGTGCAAGGCCCATTGCGTCAAGGATGCCCAGGGCAGGGCGCTGTCTGCGGTGCCGGACCTGGAACCCAATCCCGCCGCGCTGTGTCTGCTGATGGGCCTGCTGGAGCCGGCCCGCATGCGGCTGCCGGATGCGCGCGGCTGCGCGCGGGCGGAGGCCTCACTCCGTCCGCCGGGCGGTCCGCCCTTGTACCTCTCGCTGCTGGTCCTCAGGCATTGAGCCGGGGTGATCGCCGCCGCGCACGGGGCGCGGCCGGCGTCCGTCCCTGGCTTGATTTCGAGGATCACCATGCCCATCCCTCTCCTTGCCCGCGCGCGGTGGCGTCCGGCCATTGCCGGTGCGGCTCCCTGGCCGTCTTTGCCGGCGCTTGCTTTGCTCGCGGGCCTGGCGGCCCCGGCCTGCGCCTTGGACTATGCCGAGGCGCTGCGGCTCGCCGAGCAGCACAGTCCCGCCCTGCAGGCCCAGCAGGCCAGCGTTGACGGTGCGGAGGCTGCCCGCGGTGCTGCGGCCGCGCTGCCCGACCCCCGCCTGTCGCTGGGCGTGGAGAACCTGCCCACCAGCGGCGCGGACCGCTGGAGCCTGACGCGCGACTTCATGACCATGCAGCGCATCGCGCTGATGCAGGACGTGCCCAATGCCGCCAAACGCGCTGCGCGAGCCGAGGCTGCCCAGGCCCGCGCCGACCGCGCGCGCGCCCTGCTCGTGGTGCAGCGTCTGCAACTGCGCCAGGCCTTGCAGACCGCCTGGCTGAGCGTGCAGACGGTAGCGCAGCGTCGCGCCATCCTGCAGGCCCAGCTGCAGGAGAACCAGCGCCTGCAGCAGACGCTGCCGGCCCGCATCGCCGGCGGCACGGCCGGCGCCGCGGAGCTGCTGATGGCGCGTCAGGAGGCGCTGGGCCTGGCCGACAGGATGGACGAGCTGCAACGGGATGCGCAGATGGCGCGTGCGGCGCTGCGCCGCATGATCGGCGCACGGGGCGACGAGCCGCTGGACGGCGAGCTGCACTTGCCGCCGCCGCAAGCCGAGGTGCTGCGCGCCCGCTTGCACCAGCACGCCGAGCTGGCGCCCTATCCAGCCGCACGGCACATGGCAAGCGCTGAGTTGCGCGAGGCCCAGGCCGAGTCGCGCGGCGACTGGGCCTGGGAGATCGCCTACAGCCGGCGTGGCCGCCAGTGGGGCGACATGGTCTCCTTCCAGCTCAGTTTCGATCTGCCCTGGCAGAAGGAGCGTCGCCAGCAGCCCGCGATCACCGCGCGGCAGCGCGAGGCGGATCGCATGGCGCTGGAGCAGGAGGAGGCCGAGCGGCAGCACAGACAGACACTGGACGAAGAGCTGGCGCAGCACCAGTCCCTGGACCGCCAGCTCGAGCGCCTCAGGTCGGAAGGCCTGGGCCTGGCGCAGCAGCGGCTGGACCTGGCCCTGAGCGGCTACCAGTCCGGCAAGGCGGAGCTGAGCGCCGTGCTCGCCGCACGCATGCAGCTGCTGGAGCTGCGCCTGCGCGAAGTCGAGCTGCAGTCGCAGCAGACCTTGCTGCGTGTCCGCCTGAGTGCGTTGATCGAGGAGTGAGCGATGCGATCCAAGACATGGGCCCTCGGCCTGTTCCTGCTGGTCCTGGGGGCGGGGCTGGGCTGGTCCGCTGCGCGCTGGCTGGGCGCCCCGTCGGCCTTGCAGCCGGCGCCGGCCGAGGCCCAGCGCAAGGTGCTGTACTGGTACGACCCCATGGTGCCGGGTCAGAAGTTCGACAAGCCCGGCAAGTCGCCCTACATGGACATGCAGCTGCAGCCCAAATACGCGGACGAGGTGGATGCCGGGGGCTCTGGCCTGCAGTTGAGCCCGGGCACGGTGCAGGCTCTGGGGTTGCGCACGGTCCGGGCGGAGCGGCGCGAGGTGGCGGCGCAGGTGCTGGCTCCCGGCATCGTGCAGCTGAACGAGCGTGAGCAGAGCCTCGTGCAGGCGCGCAGCGGCGGTTTCGTCGAGAAGGTCTACGCCCATGCGAGCGGCGATGTCGTCGCGGACGGCGCGCCGCTGGTCGAGCTGCTGCTGCCCGAATGGGTGGCGGCCCAGCGCGAGTACCTGGCGGTCCGGGCACTCCATGACACGGCACTGAGCGACGCGGCGCGCCAGCGCCTGCTGCTGCTGGGCATGCCGGAGGCCGTGGTGGTCGCGGTGGAGCGCAGCGGCCAGGTGCAGGCTCGACACACCGTGCTCGCGCCGCGAGGCGGGCTGTTGGCCGAGCTGATGGTTCGGCAGGGCATGGCGGTGTCCGCCGGCATGAGCCTGGCGCGCATCAATGGCCTGGGCTCGATGTGGTTCGAGGTGGCGGTGCCCGAGGCGCAGGCCGGCCATGTCGGTGTCGGCCAGGCGGCCGAGCTGCACCTGCCGGCGCTGGGCGCCGAGGTGTTCAAGGCCCGGGTGGCGGCCGTGCTGCCCGAGGCCAGCGGCGAGACGCGGACCCTGCGGCTGCGCCTGGAGCTGCCCAATCCCGGCGGGCGGCTGAAGGCGGGCATGTCCGGCCAGGCCCGTTTGCTGGGGCCCCGGCACACCGAGCTGCTGGTGCCCAGCGAGGCGGTGATACGCACGGGCCGCCGCGCCTTGGCCTACGTGGTCGAGGCGCCGGGGCGATTCCGGCCGGTCGAGGTGCAGCTGGGGCAGGAGCTGGACGACGTCCTGACCATCACCGCCGGTCTGGAGGCGGGTCAGGAGCTCGTCGCCTCGGCCCAGTTCCTCATCGACTCAGAGGCCAGCCTGCGCGGCGTGCTGCCGCTGCCGCTCCAGGCGGCCAGCGCTGCGCCGTCTGCCGATGTGGCTCATGCGGTGAGCTACCGTGCGCTGGGGCGCATCACGGAGTTGGGGCAGGGTGAGTTGACGCTGGCCCACGAAGCCATCCCCGCGTTGCACTGGCCGGCCATGACCATGGGCTTCAAGCTGGCGGACCCGGGCTTGTCGGCGGGCTTGAAGCCGGGGCAGTCGGTCCGGTTCAGCTTCACGCAGCGCGGCGACGACTACGTCATCGTCGCCCTCCAGCCGGCGCCTGCCAGCGCCGCCCCGGGAGCCCGGCCATGATCGCGCGGCTGATACGCTGGTCCGTCACCAACCGGCTGCTGGTGCTGCTGGCCACACTCATGCTGACGGGCTGGGGCATCTGGGCCGTGCGCAACACCGCCATCGACGCATTGCCCGATCTGTCCGATGTGCAGGTCATCATCCGCACCAGCTACCCCGGGCAGGCGCCGCAGATCGTCGAGAACCAGGTGACCTACCCCTTGTCCACCACCATGCTCTCGGTGCCGGGGGCGAAGGCGGTGCGCGGCTTCTCCTTCTTCGGCGATTCCTTCGTCTATGTGCTGTTCGAGGACGGGACCGATCTGTACTGGGCGCGGTCGCGGGTGCTGGAGTACCTGAACCAGGTGCAGGGCCGCCTGCCGGCCGCGGCCCGGCCGGCGCTGGGGCCCGATGCGACAGGCGTGGGCTGGATCTTCCAGTACGCGCTGGTCGATCGCACGGGCCGGACGGACCTGGCCCAGCTGCGCTCGCTGCAGGACTGGTTCTTGAAGTTCGAGCTGAAGAGCCTGCCGGGTGTGGCCGAGGTGGCCAGCATCGGTGGCATGGTCCGCCAGTACCAGGTGGTGCTGGACCCCATCCGCCTGGCCTCCCTGGGCGTGACCCAGTCCCAGGTGCGCGACGCGCTGGTGGCGGGCAACCAGGAGGCCGGGGGCTCCGTGCTTGAGCTGGCAGGCGCCGAATACATGGTGCGCGCCAGCGGCTACTTGAAGACGCTGGCCGATTTCCGCGCCATCCCGGTGCTCACGCGTGCCGGCGTGCCGGTCCGCCTGGGCGAGGTCGCCACCCTTCAGCTCGGCCCCGAGATGCGGCGCGGCATCGCCGAACTGGACGGCGAGGGCGAGGTGGCCGGCGGCGTGGTCATCCTGCGCTCGGGCAAGAATGCGCAGGAGACCATCGCGGCGGTCAAGAAGAAGCTGGGCGAGCTGCAGTCCGGCCTGCCCCGGGGCGTCGAGGTCGTCACCACTTACGACCGCAGCGCCCTGATCGGGCGCGCCGTCGACAAGCTGAGCCACAAGCTGGGCGAGGAGTTCCTCGTCGTCGCCCTGGTCTGCGCGGTGTTCCTCTGGCATCTGCGCTCGGCGCTGGTCGCCATCCTCTCGCTGCCGCTGGGGGTGCTGGCGGCCTTCATCGTCATGCGCTACCAGGGCGTCAACGCCGACATGATGTCGCTGGGCGGCATCGCCATCGCGGTCGGCGCCATGGTGGACGCGGCCGTGGTGATGATAGAGAACGCGCACAAGAAGCTGGAGGCCTGGCAGCATGCCCATCCCGGCGAGGTGCTGCAGGGCGACGCGCGCTGGCAGCTGATCACCGAGGCGGCCGAGGAAGTGGGGCCGGCGCTGTTCTTTTCGCTGCTGGTGATCACGCTGTCCTTCGTTCCGGTGTTCACGCTGCAGGCCCAGGAGGGACGTTTGTTCGGGCCGCTGGCCTTCACCAAGACCTACGCCATGGCTGCGGCGGCGGGCTTGTCCGTCACGCTGATCCCCGTGCTGATGGGCTACTGGATACGCGGCCGCATCCCGGACGAGCGAAGGAACCCCATCACCCGCGCGCTGATCGCCGTTTACCGGCCCGCGCTGGAATGGGTGCTGCGCTGGCCCAAGGCCACGCTGGCCATCGCCGTGGCCGTGCTGGCGACGACGGCCTGGCCGCTGATGCACCTGGGCGGCGAGTTCCTGCCCAGCATTGACGAAGGCGATCTGCTCTACATGCCCTCGGCGCTGCCGGGCCTGTCGGCCCAGCGCGCTTCCGAGCTGCTGCAGCTGAGCAACCGCATGATTCGCACGGTGCCCGAGGTCGAGCGCGTGTTCGGCAAGGCCGGTCGCGCCGAGACGGCCACCGACCCGGCGCCGCTGGAAATGTTCGAGACGACCGTCAAGCTCAAGCCACGCGATCAATGGCGCCCTGGCATGACGCCCGAGAAGCTGGTCGAGGCGCTGGACCAGGCGGTGCGCATCCCGGGGCTGGCCGCGCTGTGGGTTGCGCCCATCCGCAACCGCGTGGACATGCTGGCCACCGGCATCAAGAGCCCCATCGGCATCAAGGTGGCCGGCGCGGACCTGCAAGCCATCGAGCGCATGACCATGGCCATCGAACAGGTGGCGCGCACGGTGCCGGGCGTGTCCTCGGCGCTGGCCGAGCGCCTGACCGGCGGGCGTTATGTCGACGTCCGCATCGACCGCCTGTCCGCGGGGCGCTACGGCCTCAACGTGGCCGATCTGCAGGCCATGGTCGCCGGGGCCATCGGCGGGGAGAACGTTGGCGAGACGGTCGAGGGTCTGGCGCGCTATCCCATCAGCCTGCGCTATCCGCGCGAATGGCGGGACTCGCCGGCACGCCTGGCGCAGCTGCCCATCCTGACGCCCACCGGGCAGCAGATCACGCTGGGCACCGTGGCGGAGCTGCTGCTGACGGAGGGGCCGCCCATGCTCAAGAGCGAGAACGCCCGGCCCACGGGCTGGGTCTATGTGGACGTGAGGGGGCGCGATCTGTCCGCCGTCGCCCAGGACTTGCGAGCGGCCGTCGCCAAGGCCGTGCAACTGGAGCCGGGCACCAGCATCGCCTACTCGGGGCAGTTCGAGTACCTCGAGCGCGCCAATGCCCGGCTGCGCGTGGTCGTGCCGGCCACGCTGCTCATCATCTTCGTGCTGCTGTACCTGACTTTCCGGCGCCTGGACGAGGCCTTGCTCATCATGGCGACCTTGCCCTTCGCGCTGACGGGTGGCGTCTGGTTCCTCTACCTGATGGGGATGAACCTGTCGGTGGCCACGGGCGTGGGATTCATTGCGCTGGCCGGCGTGTCGGCCGAGTTTGGCGTCGTGATGCTGATCTACCTGCGTCACGCGCTCGAGTCGCGCATGGCTCAGGCCGGCCCAAAGGGGGCGCAGACCGCGAGCCCGCAGTTGCTGCTGGATGCCATCCGCGAGGGCGCCGTGCTGCGCGTGCGGCCCAAGGCCATGACGGTGGCGGTGATCCTGGCCGGCCTGCTGCCCATCGTCTTTGGCAGCGGCACGGGCATTGAGGTGATGAGTCGCATTGCCGCGCCCATGCTGGGCGGCATGGTCAGCGCGCCGCTGCTGTCGCTGTTCCTGATTCCGGCCGTCTTTCTGCTGCGGCGCGGCGGAGCGCCCGCCGCAGCGCCGCGGGCGGCCGGTGCCGAACTTGCCGGCGAGCCGGATGAGGTCGGCAGGATTTGAGCTCCCGCAGGAGCGCGCAGCAGGGTCGCGTGGATTCGTAATGCACTTCGTATGCACTTCGTAATGCACTTCGTTATGCACCGGTGTATATTGCGCTCGCATTCCACCATCGCTTCCCGCAACTTGCCCGTGAACCCGCTCTCCCATCGCCTGCTGCGGCAGGCCGCACTCGTCGGCGCGTTGGCCCTTGCCCTGCCTGCCCAGGCGGCCGATCTGACGGTGTCGGCGGCTGCGAGCCTCGGCACGGCCTTCAAGGAGCTGGCCACCGGCTTCGAAGCCAGGCATCCCGGCCAGCGCGTGCTGTTGAACGTCGGCGCTTCCGACGCCTTGCTGGCACAGATCAGCAAGGGGGCGCCGGTGGACGTGTTCGCGTCGGCTGACCAGGACACCATGGACCGCGCCGAGGCACAAAAAGCCCTGGTGCCCGGGACGCGCCACAACTTCGTCAGCAACCGCCTGGTGCTGATCACGCCCAGCACCGGCACGGTGGCGATCAAGACCTTGGAGGACCTGCAGCAGCAGGGCGTGCAGCGCGTGGCCCTGGGCAAGCCCGAGGGCGTGCCGGCCGGACGCTACGCCAAGGGCGCGCTGGAGGCGGCCAAGCTGTGGGCGGCGGTGGCGGCCAAGGCCGTGTACGCCAGCAATGTGCGCCAGGCCTTGGATTACGTGGCCCGTGCTGAAGTCGACGCCGGCTTCGTCTATGCCACCGACGCCGCGCTGCAGCAGGACAAGGTGCGCGTGGTCGGCACGGTGGCCACGGCAACGCCCATCCGCTATCCCATCGCCGCGGTGGCAGGCGGGCCCCATACCGAGGCGGCGCGCCAGTTCATCGACTTCGTGCGCTCGCCCGCTGGCCAGGCGGTGCTGGCGAGGTACGGCTTCCTGGCGCCCTGAGACCGGCTGACCCTGCGGCCAGGCGGCCGCGGGCGCTTCGGACCACGCTGCCCCAAGGTGCGGGCAGGCCTTGACGGTGGTCTCGGGCAGGCCGAAGTCGTCCCTGCCTTCATAGCGGCTCATGAAGCTGCGCTTGCACCGACAGAGGCGGTCTGCGCAGCAGGGTGCGCGAGTTCAACGTCTTTCCATGGGCGGCGCGCATGCTGGCGGACGCCGGGCGCCAGCACCCCGGCAGAGATGGAATGGCGCGACGAATGAGCCGCTTGATGGCGGTGCCGACGTCATGAATCGACACATCCTCAGACCCCCTGCGCTTGCCTGGACGGCACCCGGGAGCTGGCGCTGCTGTTGGATCGCACGCTGACAGCGCCCGACGGGCAGGGGAATCCCCTCCCGTCGTTTCTGCGGCGGCCCGTCCATCCTTTGCGCCAGGTCAGAACGCCGCTACGGACATGCCGGCAGGATGCGCTCCACTACATATAGCGCACAAGAAGTGTCGCGACACTATATATAGCGTCAGCTGCCGTCAACTGGTGACCTGCCAGCGGCGCCGGTGACGCCTTGGCGCCGAGCCCCGAATCCCCGGGGCGAAAGCGCGTGGATCAGGAGTCCTGCATGAGTCATTTGCTTGAAGCGTCCGGCGCCGCCATGGCTGCCGTCTTGCCGTCCACGGTGTTGAAGCGCGACGGCAGCCGCGTCGCCTTTGATGCCGAAAAAATCGTGTCCGCGCTGAGCCGGGCGGGTGCGGCCAGCGGCGAGCTGGAGCAGGAGGAAGCCCGCCGCCTTGTGCAAGCGCGCGTGCTGCCGGTGTTGCCGGCGGAGCCTGACGTGGAGCGCATCCAGGACCTCGTGGAGGCAGCGCTGTTCGCTGCGGGGCTGCGGGGGACGCTGCGCGCTTATGCCGTCTATCGCGAGCAGCACCGCAGCCTGCGCAAGGCCCGGCAGACGCTGGTGGACGTGCAGGCCACCATGGACGAGTACCTCGGCCAGCAGGACTGGCGCATCAAGGCCAATGCCAACCAGGGCTGGAGCCTGGGGGGCTTGATCCTGAACGTGTCCGGCAAGGTCGTCGCCAACTACTGGCTGGACCAGGTCTATCCGCCCGACATCGGCCAGGCGCACCGCGACGCGGACCTGCACATCCATGACCTGGACATGCTCAGCGGCTATTGCGCCGGCTGGTCCCTGCGCACCCTGCTCAACGAAGGCCTCAACGGCGTGCCCGGCAAGGTCGAGGCCGGACCGCCGCAGCACCTGGGCAGCGCGATCGGGCAGATCGTCAACTTCCTGGGCACGCTGCAGAACGAATGGGCCGGTGCCCAGGCCTTCTCCAGCTTCGACACCTACCTGGCGCCCTATGTGCGCAAGGACGGGCTGGGCTACGTGCAAGTGCGCCAGGCCATGCAGGAGCTGATCTACAACCTCAACGTGCCATCACGCTGGGGGACGCAGACGCCCTTCACCAACCTGACCTTCGACTGGGTCTGCCCGCAGGACCTGCGCGAGCAGGTGCCCATGATCGGGGGCCGCGAGATGCCCTTCTGCTACGGCGAACTGCAGGCCGAGATGGACCTGATCAACCGGGCCTATATCGACGTGATGATGGCCGGCGACGCCAAGGGCCGCGCCTTCACCTTTCCCATTCCGACCTACAACATCACGCCCGACTTCGAATGGGACAGCGCCAATGCGCAGGCCTTGTTCGAGATGACGGCCCGCTACGGGCTGCCTTACTTCCAGAACTTCCTGAACTCGGAACTGCAGCCGAACATGGTGCGTTCCATGTGCTGCCGTCTGCAGCTGGATTTGCGCGAGCTTCTCAAGCGTGGCAACGGCTTGTTCGGTTCGGCGGAGCAGACCGGCTCGCTGGGGGTGGTCACCATCAACTGCGCGCGGCTGGGCCACGTCCATGCGGGCGACGAGGCCGGCCTGCTGCACGCGCTGGACCGCCTGCTGGAGCTTGGCCGTGACAGCCTGGAGATCAAGCGCAAGCTCATCCAGCGGCTGATGGACGAGGGCCTGTTCCCCTACACACGGCGCTATCTGGGCACCTTGCGCAACCACTTCTCGACCCTGGGGGTGAACGGCATCAACGAGATGATCCGCAACTTCAGCGCCGACCGCGAGGACATCACCACGCCTGCCGGCCATGCCCTGGCCTTGCGACTGCTGGACCATGTGCGGGCCCGCATGGTGGAGTTCCAGGAGCAGACGGGTCATCTCTACAACCTGGAGGCCACGCCGGCGGAGGGCACGACCTACCGCTTTGCCAAGGAAGACCGCAAGCGCTTCTCCGGCATCCTGCAGGCCGGCACTGCCGAGCAGCCCTACTACACCAACAGCTCTCAGCTCCCGGTGGGCTTCACGGACGATCCCTTCGAGGCGCTGGAGCGGCAGGACGAGCTGCAGCGCAAGTACACCGGCGGCACCGTGCTGCATCTCTACATGAACGAGGCGCTGTCCAGCAGCGAGGCCTGTCGTGAGCTGGTGCGGCGCTCGCTCTCGCGGTTTCGGCTGCCCTACATCACGGTCACGCCGACCTTCTCAATCTGTCCGACGCACGGCTACCTCAGCGGCCATCATGAGTTCTGCCCGCGCTGCGATGAGGAGCTGCTCGCCCGCAAGCGCAGCCAGACCGCTGCGGCCTGCTGTGCCTGACGCCGCCGTTGCCGGCCTTCCCCTTTTTTCAACCCAGCAAGGAGACTTTGATGCATGCATCACCCCGCGAATCCGCCGTGCCCACGGCCGCCGTCCTGCGTGACGACGAACGCCAGCGCTGCGAGGTCTGGACGCGCGTGATGGGCTACCACCGCCCGGTCAGCGCCTTCAACGTCGGCAAGCAGGGCGAGTTCCGCGAACGCCTGCACTTCCAGGAAACGCGCGCTGCGCTCGGCTGAGCCTGCATGCAAGACCTGACCCTGGGCGGCCTGTGCCGCTTCAGCACGGTGGACTGGCCCGGTCGTCTCTGCGCCGTGCTGTTCGTCCAGGGCTGCCCCTGGCGTTGCGGCTACTGCCACAACCCCGGGCTGCAGCCCCGGCGGCCGCCGGACGTGAGCTGGGACCAGGTGCTGGCCTGGCTGCCGAGCCGGCGCGGCCTGCTGGACGGGGTCGTGTTCAGCGGCGGCGAGCCGCTGCTGGATGCGGCCCTGCCCGACGCGCTGAGGCAGGTCCGATCCCTGGGCTTTGCTACGGGGCTGCATACGGCGGGCATCTATCCGGACCGCCTGCAACAGCTGCTGCCTTTGCTCGACTGGGTCGGCCTGGACATCAAGGCCGCGCTGGACGACGGCGGCAGCTACGCCCGCATCGCTGGCGCCGCCACGGCCTGGGCCGACGCCAGCCGGAGCCTGGACCTGGTGCTGGATGCGCACCGGTCGCAGGGCCTGTCCTACGAGTGCCGCACCACCTGGCACGCGCAGTGGCTGGACGACGCGGAGTTGCTGCGCCTGGCAGGGCAGTTGCGGGCCCGCGAGGTGCGGCACTGGGTGCTGCAGGAGGCCAGGCCGACGTTGCAATGGCAACCCAGTCCGGGGGGCTCGGGCGGCGAGGGCAGGGCGATGCTGATGACGCGTCTGCGCGAGGCCCTGCCGCAGGTACAGCTCCGGGCGGCTGCATGAGAGCCCGCCATCGCAGCGTCCGTGCATTCGCACGGTGCGCTGCCGGCGTGGGGAGGCCCATGCAGCGCGCGATCGGCGGGATTGGTGGGATTGGTGGGATTGGCGATCCCGTTGGCGGGCGGCGCCCGTCCATGTCGCAAAAACGCCTGCTGCAAGAAATTGAAGTGGTGGAGAGGAGGAGGATCGAACTCCCGACCTTCGCATTGCGAACGCGACGCTCTCCCAGCTGAGCTACCCCCCCACGACGGAAAAAGTATAGCCAGACTTGACGGCAAGAGCGAGTGGCAGGGGGATCTGAGCGAAACTTTGGGCCTTGCCACGAAGCCCGGGCCGGACGGCCAGCACCAGTCATGACGGAACACAGCGCCGAATGGTTCGAGTTGCAGTACAACAACCGGCGCCGGGTCGCGGATGCGGCCTTGATCCTGCAGCGCTGGGCCCAGGCCTCGGCGCTGGTGCGTGAGCAAGCGCGCTGTGAGCTGGACCTGCCTTACGGTGCCGGCCCTCGACAGCGGCTGGATGTCTTCAGCGACAGCGTGACCAAGGCACCGGTGCTGGTGTTCATCCACGGCGGCTATTGGCGGGCCTTGAGCAAGGAGGACCATTCCTTCATCGCCCCGAGCTTCACCAGCGAAGGCGCGGTGGTGGTCATTCCTGGCTATGAGTTGTGCCCCGCGGTCAGCATGGAGCGCATCCCGCTGCAGTTGGCCGAGGCCGTGGCTTGGGTGTGGCGGCACATTGCGGACTATGGCGGCGACCCCAACCAGATCATCCTGGCGGGCCATTCGGCGGGCGCCCATCTGGCGGCGCTGCTGAGCTGCTTCGATTGGAAGAGCCTGGCCGCGGACCTGCCGCGCCAGCTCGTCAAGGGCGCGCTGTCCATCTCCGGCCTGCATGATCTGGCCCCGCTGGTGCACACGCCTTTCCTGCAGGCCGACCTGCGCCTGGATGAGGAGGGCGCCCGGCGGCTCAGCCCGATCCACCGCGCGGCACCGGACTCGCCGCTCTATGCCGTGGTGGGCGGTGGCGAGTCCGAGGAATTCAAGCGGCAGTGCCGGCTGATCCAGCAAGCCTGGGGCGCGCAGGCCGTTCCCCGGGCCGAAGAGGTGCCCGGCTACAACCATTTCGATGTGCTCTATGACCTGGTGGCACCCGAAGGCCTCACGCATGCCATGGCCCGCAAGCTGCTGGGGCTGCGCTGGTACAGCCCCTTGCTCTGATCCGATCTCGAACGCAAGCCAAAAGAACCCAAGGCAAGAACTCAGGCGCTCCTGCGTTCGCCGTGCCCCTCGGGCTCATGGGCTGTTTGATCGCGATCGCGGCCTTGCCGTGTCCGGCCTCGGCGTCGCGCCAGGCCTTGGCCGCCCACGAGCAGCAAGGCCAGCAGCACCAGCGCAATGGACACCGGCTCTGGCACCTTGGCAATGAACACGAGCGGATCCTCGTCCAGCGAATCCGTTTGCCTTGTGTTCCATACCGACCAGTCGTACCACTTCACATGCTCGGTTCTGGAGTGCGGCGCACCGTCGTCATGGAACTCCGCGAACGCTGGCGGGTTGCCCAAGGGCCCGGGCGTCGAGACATAGGCGCGGCTGTTCGTGAAGCCGGCGGGGTCGATCCACATCGAGAAGAAGTGCTCCAGCGGCCAGTCGGCCAGCGACCAGACCTTGGTCTGGGACTCCACCTCCAGGTGAAAGTCCAGCAGCGGGGTGGTCCAGGGCGTGCTTCCCAGCACCGCCGGCCGGCCGGCATCGTCGAAGGTGAAGGACTCGAGATAGCGTTTGCCCATCAGGCTGCCGGTGTCAAAGACGCCGCTCACCGTGTAACGAACCGGATTGGCCTGGGCGGGCTCGCCCAGGCCCAGTGCCAGCAAGGTCGAAAGACAGGTCGCGCAAAGAATGGCGCGGCCCAGATGGCGCAGACGCTGCGATGTATTGAAGGTTCCGCGAAGCCGGCGGAACACGGCATCTGGGTGGTTCATGGCTAGGCCTTCAAGTAGCGAGACGGTGATGCCCCCCCCCAGAGCCTTCGCCGCACCGCCAGGGCCAAGGAGGGCACTCGGCAGCGCTTGGTGAGCCCTAGCACGGGGGCGGCTGCGCATCAGCGGGAGGCGGCAGCATTTATTGCTGGTCCGAGGTCCCTCGCGAAAGCGCTCGTTCTGGACTGCCGGCTGGCATCCCTGCCAGGCGCGCATGCCGTCACAAGCAAGCGCCATGCCTTGTTGCACCAGGGGGCAGTCCCGCCGCGGCTCAGGTGCAGCGCAGGGGCGATGAATGTGCGGTGGACATGCAGCGAAGGCCCGCCGATGCAGGGCGCGGCAGGGGAGGTCTGGCGGCTGGTGTCCCGCAGCGGATGCAGCTCGGGCGGGCCTGCAATGCTTGCGGCAGAAGTTGCCGCAAGCCTGGCCGTCGAGGGGGCTCAGATGCCGCAGCGCCGAACTGCGCACACGGACCGCAGCACGGCGGCCGTCGCCTTGCCTCACACCGCCATGTAGCGGCCTGGCCGGTGGTTGATCGCCAGCGCAGCGTTCATCGCCGCCATGCCCACCAGCGAATAGCCAATGCGCTGTGGGCTCACCACGGCCAGCGATGCCAGCAGGATGCTGGCGTCCAGCAAGGCCTGCATGTAGCCGGCGCGCCAGCCGCGACTGTCCTGCAGATAGAGCACCAGGATGTTGAGGCCGCCCAGGCTGGCCCGGTGCCGGAAGAGGATCAGCATGCCGGCGCCTATCATCAGACCGCCGGCAATGGCGGCGAACCAGGTGTTGATCTGCGAGAACTGCACGAGCCGTGGCAGCGCCTCGGACAGCGTGGACATCAGCGTCACGGCAGCGATGGTCTTGAGCGTGAAGGGCAGGCCCATGCGCCGGTAAGCCAGCCAGTAGAAGGGCAGGTTGATGCAGAAGAACAGCAGCCCGAAGGGCCAGCCGCTGAGGTAGTGGCCCAGGAACGCGATGCCCACCGTGCCGCCGGTCACCATGCCCACCTGCTTGAACAGCGCCACGCCCAGGGCGACGAAGAGCGTGCCCGTCAGCAGGGCCTGCGCGTCTTCGAAGAGCGTGTGTCGGAAACTTTTGGTGCTGATGACGCCCATGGGGTCCTCATTCGCCGATGCCGGCCAGAAAGAACTTGATCAAGCCTTTGGCTGCGAAGCCCACCAGGCCGAAGCCAAGCCCCAGCAGCAGGATGAAGGTGCCGAACTTGCCGGCCTTCGACTCGCGCGCCAGCTGAAGGATGATGAAGACCATGTAGAGCATGAAGGCCGTGACCCCCACGCTGAGCCCGAACTGGGCGATCTGCTCCTCGGTATAGCCAAACACGTCACGCGCCCTTTCTATTCGTGGGCACTGAGGTCGCAGTGAGGAGGGCGGGCGCTGCGGCGCCCGAGGATCCGGCCTGGCGGGTCCAGCAGGCGCGGCCTCTTGCGGGAGCAGGCGAAGCCAGTAGGCGGTGGTTCATCGCTTCAATCGTTGCGGGTCAGCCCCGCGGTGTCGACCAGGTCTCGGTACGCATGCCAGCTGGCATGACCCAGCCAGGGCAGTACCACGACGAAGCCCAGCATCAGGGTGGCCATGCCCAGCAGGGTCAGGCTCATGATCAGCAGGGCCCACAAGGCGACCGGCGCGGGGTACTCCATCACCACACGCCAGCTGGTGAACACGGCGCCCAGCACACCGATCTGCCGGTCCAGCAGCAGCGGGACGGCGATCACCGTGGAGGCAAAGACCGGTGCTGCCAGCAGGGCCCCCAAGGCCAGCCAGATCTCGAAAAGATGGCTTTGCTCGTTGAGCACCACATGCCGCAGGAAGTCCATGGGCTTGTGAATGGGAACACCCGCAAATCCGGTGATCAGGGCTGCCGTGCTCATCACCCAGCCCGTGCCTGCAAGGGCCAGCAGCACACCAAACAGCACCAGGCGGCCATCACGTGGACGCCAGGCGTTCAGCACCGCGCGCAGGCCGGGCGAGCGCCCCTGCTCCAGTTCGCGGCTGATCGCATACAGCCCGGTGGCCAGGATGGGCGCCACCAGCAAAAAACCGCTGAAGGCGCCGGCGAGCAACCAGAAGCGTTCATGGCCCAGCCGGAAGATCAGCGCGCCAAACAGGGCCAGCACCAAGCCGTGGAGCAGGGAGGGGCCGGGGCAGCGCGTCAAGTCCGCCCAGCCGCGGGCGAGCCAGCCCAGCGGGCGCAGCGGCGGCACGGGCTTGACGCCGAAGCGTCGCGACTCCAGCAGGGCCTTCTCGGTGTACTTGTTGGGCATCAGGATGTTCATGCTGCCATGCTCGGCCTTGATGGGCCTTGATGGGCATCAAGACTAACCCTGATGGCCGGCAGGCGCATGCCGGGCTCCAAAAGACAAAGCCGCCCCGGCCTGTGGCGGGGCGGCTCCTGAGGACGCTTTCAGCCTCAGATCAGCGGCACGATGCGGTTCAAGTCGTCATCGTCACCCGGCGTCTTGCGCAAGGGCACGAGCTGGTGATGCAGCGTGCTGTGGCCGCCGGGCTGCGTGACTCCCTCGCCCAGCAGGTGGCCTGCCGGACCAGCCAGCACATCGCCTAGGCTGAGTTTGTGCTCGCCGCCTGGCTTGCCCTGTTCGGGCTGCGCGGCATGCCCATCGCCGTGTGCGGCTGTGCCGCTGGCGGCCTGGCCCGTGTCCTTGGCGAACCAGACGTCGGCCATGTCATGGGTCTTGCCGTCGCTGGTCGTGTAGCCGGAGACGAGGCCCAGCAGGTTGCCGTTGCTCATGGCCGTGCCTGCCTGTGCGTGCAGATCCAGCGAGGTGATGCCCAGATCGGTCAGCGACTTCAGCTCGCCCGCGTCGGTCTTGCCGTCGTGGTTGGCGTCCACCCAGACCTTCAACTGGCCAAACTGGGCGTCTGCGGACGTCAGCTTGCCGTCGTGGTTGCTGTCCTGGGCTGCCATGGCCTGGTAGCCATTGGCAGCTCGCGTGCCGTCAGCCATCACGGTGCCGCTGCCGAACAGCTCCTTGCCGTCGTTGATCTGGCCGTCGCCGTTGCGGTCCATGACCAGCAGGCCATCACTGCCGCCTACCCAGCCCCACTTCTGCACATTGCCGGTGCCGTTGAGGTCGAAGCTGACCCCCTGCGCGGCGGCAGTTGTCGAGACGCCGTTGCCGTCCAGGTCCAGCACGATGGGCGAGGTCAGCCACAGGGCGTCCAGCTGCGAGCCGTTCATCGCGTGGATGGCCTCGGTGGTCAGCGCGTTGAACTGGGTCATGTTCAGCTTGGCGATGTCCTCGGACTCCAGGCCCACGACCTGCTCCGTCGTCAGGGCGTGGATCTGCTCGGTGCTCAGACCGGGGATCTGCGAGGTGGTCAGCGCCTTGATGTCGTCGCTGGCGAGGTGCGAGAACTGGTCGGTCGTCAGGGCATGGATCTGGGCCGAGCTGAAGGCCGCGATCTGCGTCGTGCTCAAGGCATTGATGTCATCGCTGCTGAAGGTGCCGATCTGGTCAGTCGTCAGCGCCAGCACCTGGGACGTGCTCAGGGCAGCGATGTGCTCGGTGCCCAGGGCCGAGAACTGCTCGGTCGAGAGCGCGTGCAGGGCCGCGGTGGACAGCAGCTTGATGTCGTCGCTACTGAAGGCCACCATGTCTGCGCTGTCGATACCCTTCACCTGCGCCGAAGTCAGCAGCCCGATCTGCGTGCTGGTGAAGGCATCGATCTGATCTGAGCCGAAGGCCTGCATGTCGTCCGACTGCAAGGCGCGGAAGGCCGCCGTGCTCAGTGCCCGGATGTCGTCCGTCGAGAAGGTCACGATCTGCTCGGAGCTCATCGCCGTGACCTGGGCGGCGCTCAGGGCGCCGACCTGGTCAGTCCCCAGCGCCTTCACGTCGGCCGTCTCCCACTTGCTGATCTGGGCCGTCGTCAGTGCCGCGATCTGCACCACGCTCAGGGCCGGCACCTGATCGCTGGTCAGCGCGTTGAGCTGATCGCTGTTCAGAGCGCGGACGGCGAAGGCGTTCAATGCGCGGAGGTCATCCGTTTGCATTGCCGCGATCATGCCCGCGCTGATGCCGGGCACCTGGACCGAGGTCAGGGCCGCCATCTGGGCGGTGCCCATGGCGTTGAAGTCGTCCGAGCCCATCGCGTTGATCTGGGCCGAAGTGAGTGCCGCCACCTGAGTCACCGTCAGCGCTGCGACCTCGTCGGAGGTCAGTGCGACGAACTGATCGGTGGTGAAGGCACGCAGGGCCGCGGTGCTCAGGGCACGCAGGTCATCGGTGGCCAGGGCGGCGATCTGGTCGCTGTGCAGGCCGGCGATCTGGGTTGAGGTCAGGCCGCTGTATTGCGCCGTGGTCAGCGAAACCAACTGATCGGTGGTCATGGCGCCGAGCTGCGCGCTGCTGACACCGCGAATGCCTGCGCTGCTGATGGCCATCAGGTCGTCGGTGGCCAGCTTCATGAACTGGTCGGTGCCGATGGCCGCGATCTGCGTGGAGGTCATGGCCGCGTACTGGTCGGTCGTGAAGGCCACGAGGTCTTCGCTGCCAAGACCCTTGATCTGGGCGCCTGTCAGCGCATTCACCTGCGTCGTGGTGAGTGCGGCGAACTGGTCAGAGCTCAGCGTGGCCAGCACGTCGGTACTGATGGCGCGCAGGGCCGAGGTGCTGATGGCGCGCAGGTCTGCCGTCTCCATCTTGGCCAGTTGATCGCTGCTGAAGCCCACGATCTGGCTGCTGCTCAGCGCGGCGGCCTGGGCCGTGGTCAGGGCCACCACCTCGTCCGTCGTGAGCGCTGCGATCTGGGCGGAGTTCAGGCCACGCAATGCCGCGGTGTTGAGGGCGGCAAAGTCCTCGGTCTGCAGCGTCTTGAGCTGGTCGGTTCCCAGCACAGCCACCTGGGCCGAACTCAGCACCGCGAACTGGTCGCTGGAGAGCGCGTTCAGATCGTCGCTGACCATGCCCTTGATCTGGGCGGTGGTGAGCGAGGCCACCTGGGCGGTGGTCAGCGCGCCGATCTGGTCGGAGCCCAGGGCGCCGATCTGGTCGGTGCCCAGGGCCCGGATGGCGCCGGTGCTGATGGCGCGCAGGTCGTCGGTTTCCAGCGCGGCGATCTGCTCGGTGCTCAGTCCCTTGACCTGTGCGCTGGTCAGCGCGGCGGCCTGGACCGTGGTCAGGGCCTTGATCTCGTCGGTAGAGAGGCCGCCGAACTGGTTGGCCGGGGTCGTGGCCAGCGCCGCAATCTGAGCCGTGGTGAGGGCCACGATCTGATCGCTGGTGAGCGCGGCGATCTGGTCGCTGGACAGCGCACGGATGGCGCTGGTGCTGATGGCGCGCAGATCGTCGGTCTCCAGCTTGGCGATCTGGTCGCTGTGCAGGCCGGTGACCTGGGCGCTGGTCAGCGCGGCAGCCTGGGCCGTGCTCAGTGCCACGATCTCGTCGGTGGTGAGCGCGCCGATCTGGGCGGAGTTCATGCCGCGCAGGGCTGCTGTGTTGATGGCGGCCAGGTCTTCGGTCTGCAGGGCCTTGATCTGGTCCGTGGTGATGGCGGCCACTTGCGTGGAGGTCATCGCCTTGAACTGATCCGTCGTGAAGGCGTTCAGATCGTCGGTGGCCAAGCCCTTGATCTGGCTGCTGCTCAGGGCATTGACCTGGGCTGTGGTGAGCGCGCCCAACTGATCCGAAGTCAGTTGCGAGAGCTGGTCGGAGCTGAGGGCGCGGATCACCGAGGTGCTCAAGGCACGCAGGTCCTGCGTCTCGATCTTGACCAGCTGATCGCTGGTCAGACCACCGATCTGTGCCGAGGTCAGCGAAGCCGCCTGATCCGTCGACAGGCCAATGATCTGGTCGCTGGTCAGCGCGCTCAGCTGGGCGGAGGTCAAGCCCTTCAGCGCTGCGGTGTTGATGTTGCCGAAGTCATCGGTCGTCATGGTCCGGATCTGGTCCGTACCAATGGCCGCGATCTGGGCGGAGGTCAACACCTTGATCTGGTCCGAGACCAGGGCGTTGAGGTCGTCGCTGCCCAGACCCTTGACCTGCGCCGTGGTGAGTGCAAGTACCTGGGCGGTGGTCAGCGCGCCGATCTGGTCGGAGCCCCAGGCGCCGAGTTGGTCGGTGCTGAGGGCTCGAACGGCGCTGGTGCTCAGGGCCTTCACGTCGTCCGTGTTCAGGGCGGCGACCTGCTCGGTGCTGAGGCCCTTGACCTGGCTGCTGGTCAGGGCGGCGGCCTGGGCGGTGGTCAGCGCCTTGATCTCGTCGGTGGAGAAGCCGCCGAACTGGTTGGCCGGCGTCGTGGTCAGAGCAGCGATCTGGGCCGAGGTCAGGGCGACGATCTGGTCGCTGGTGAGCGCGGTGATCTGGTCGCTGGACAGCGCGCGGATGGCGCCGGTGCTCAGGGCGCGCAGGTCATCAGTCTCCAGCTTGGCAATCTGGTCGCTGTGCAGACCGGCCACTTGAGCGCTGGTGAGTGCGGCGGCTTGCGCGGTCGTGAGGGCCACCACTTCATCGGTGGTCAGGGCGCTGACCTGGGCGGAGTTCATGCCGCGCAGGGCGGCCGTGTTGATGGCGGCGAAGTCCTCGGTCTGCAGGGTGCGGACCTGGTCGGTGCCCAGGGCGCCGACCTGGGCGCTGGTCAACACCTTGAACTGGTCGGAGCCCAGGGCATTGAGGTCGTCGCTGACCATGCCCTTGATCTGGGCGGTGGTGAGCGAGGCCACCTGGGCGGTGGTCAGCGCGCCGATCTGGTCGGAGCCCAGGGCGCCGATCTGGTCGGTGCCCAGGGCCCGGATGGCGCCGGTGCTGATGGCGCGCAGGTCGTCGGTTTCCAGCGCAGCGATCTGCTCGGTGCTCAGTCCCTTGACCTGTGCGCTGGTCAGGGCGGCGGCCTGGGCCGTGGTCAGGGCCTTGATCTCGTCGGTGGAGAGTCCACCGAACTGGTTGGCCGGGGTCGTGGCCAAGGCGGCGATCTGGGCCGTGGTGAGCGTCACGATCTGGTCGCTGGTGAGCGCGGCGACCTGGTCGCTGGACAGCGCGCGGATGGCGCCGGTGCTCAGGGCGCGCAGGTCGTC
>JAYRKJ010000041.1:0-1659 GCA_041905785.1 Burkholderiaceae bacterium | reverse complement strand
CGATGTGCGGATACGTGAGCGTCACGATCTGCTGGCAGTAGCTCGGGTCGGTGAGGATTTCCTGGTAACCGGTGATGGCGGTGTTGTACACCACTTCGCCGGTGGTGGAGCCGGTGGCTCCGATCGAATTGCCGAGAAAGACCGTACCGTCAGCGAGCGCCAGGATGGCGTGGGGGGCGGTTCCCTGAAGGGACAAAAGCACTGGGTTCTCCGGATGGTGACGGGTACGCCCAAACGCGCTCAAGAGAAGTCTCTCGTGGCTGCTTTTGTCAGGGAAAGGGCTTGAATGCGCTAGGCGTACGGGGTTTGCGGGAAAGCCCTTGATTATAGCCGCAGCTCACCCCCACGGGCTCATGCAGCGATGGCATGGGCCCCGCTCTCAGGGGACATCAGGCCTGCTGATGGCGCTGGCATGCAGGCAGATGGCCGCCGCCGCCGCCACATTGAGCGACTCTTCCCCGCCCGGCTGGCCAATACGCACCGCCAGACGGGCCCGTGACGCCACCTCGTCGCCCACGCCCTGCCCTTCATGGCCCAGGGCCCAGGCACAGGGCCAGGGCAGCTTTTGCTGCTGCACCAGTTCACCCTGGTGGGAGCTGGTGACGATGACCGGCACCGCCAGCGCCTCCAGCGCGGCCAGCTCCACCGCTTCGATCAGACGCAGGCCGAAGTGCGCGCCCATGCCGGCACGCAACACCTTGGGCGACCACAACGCTGCCGTGCCCTTGAGCGCCAGCACCTGCCGGAACCCGAAGGCCGCCGCGCTGCGCAGGATGGAGCCCACGTTGCCGGCGTCCTGCACCCGGTCGAGGATGACACTGGCCGCCAGCGGCTCAATGCCGGCTGGCGCCGGCAGGTCCAGTACGAAGCCCATGCGCGCCGGCGACTCCAGCGCACTGATGCCAGCCCACAGCGCATCGGCCACCACTATGCTTTTGAGAGCAGCCTGCGCATATTCCAAGCGGGCTGCAGGCCAATTGGACTCACAAAACAGGGCCAGCGCCGGCTTCAGGCCGCGGGCCAGCGCGGCGCGGCAGAGGTGGTCGCCCTCCAGCCACACCCGGCCCTGCTTGCGGTAGGCCGTGGCGTCCTGCGTCAGGCGGCGCAGGTCTTTCAGCAGCGCGTTGTCGCGCGAGCTGATGTGGGTAACGGCCTCGCTGGTCATTTCAGGACACCCGCCACCGGCGCGAACGACTTGCGGTGCTGCGGGCAGGCGCCATGGACGCGCAGCGCTGCGATGTGGGCAGCGGTGCCGTAGCCCTTGTGACCATCAAAACCATATTGCGGGTACTGCTGGTGGTACTCGGCACACCAGCGGTCGCGGTACACCTTGGCCAGGATGGACGCGGCGGAAATCGCCGGCACCTTGGCATCCCCCTTGACGATGGCTTCGGCCAGCACGTCCAGCCGCGGCAGCCGGTTGCCGTCCACCAGCACCTTGGCCGGCTTCAGGCGCAGCCCTTCCACCGCGCGGCGCATCGCCAGCAGCGTGGCCTGCAGGATGTTGAGCTGGTCGATCTCTTCCACGCTGGCTTCGGCAATCGAGCAGCACAGCGCCTTGGCGCGGATTTCGTCGTACAGCCGCTCGCGGCGCAGTGCGGTGAGCTTCTTGGAGTCGGCCAGGCCCTTGATCGGGTTCAGGTCGTCCAGGATCACCGC
>JAYRKJ010000023.1:0-90398 GCA_041905785.1 Burkholderiaceae bacterium | reverse complement strand
GATGCTCCCCGCGGTGCTCCAGCACCATGCGCACGGCACGCTCGCGGACTTCAGGGGAAAACTTCGGGGACTTCTTCATGGCTCCATTCTCCAGAGTTGGAGCCTCCTCGAAAGCCGGGGTGATTCAGATCGGCGCGGAAACCTAGGAGTTCTCAAGCAGATCCGTGCGCTCGTGCTGGAATCATTCTCCGCGGCACGGCAGCGTGATCCGACCTTGACAGTTGAAGGCTGGGCCAATGAGAGCGGCCTGGTGCGAGTTCTTGGTGCATATATGGCTCGCGCATTGGTTAAGTTTGAGCCGGCGGCAGGGGCGGCTGGAACTGTTCGAAAGGCGTTTGCCGATGCGTTCGGCGTCAGCTTTGGAGCGGGTGGAGAGGCAATATCCGACGATGTACGCAAGGGAGTGTCGGTCGCATTCAATTCAGCGCTCAGCGAGCGTGTGAATCAACGCGCTGAACGCGATCAGAACACCTCGAGACGGGGCGACTTCGACTCCACTGATATCGAGTACGCGTACAAAGTCGCCTTCAAGCGGTGGGCTGGGAGGGAATATGACTCGTCGGCAGATCAGCGAAGCATGCAGCAGTTGAGGCGCATCGTGTTGAGTGAGATGCCCTGGCTCAAGAGCTAAGCCAGAGCATGGCCCGATGTCACGGGAGTGATTCGATGGATTCGATTCAGTGACCGGCTGGGCGTTGATCCGAAGAATGCGGTCTTCCTCGAATCCGAGGACGGCAGCTAGGCCTCCTAAAGGTCCTAGACGGTCCGCAACTCTTCCAGAAAAGGAATCAACGTGATCGAAAAACTCATGCGCCTTCCCGCCGTTATGGCCGTTACGGGGCTTGGCAAGACAACCATCTATGCATTGCAGCGCAGCGGAGAATTTCCGGCCGCTCGCCGGCTGACCCGCCGTTGTGTGGCATGGAGCTCAAGCGAGGTGCAAGCCTGGGTGGAATCTCGCCTGCAAGTGGCTAAGTAAGGAGCGCATGTCATGGAAATGAACATCCCGTGCGTTCGCCGCGCTCAACTGGTCGAAGTGGAGCAACAGTTGGGCCAGCTTTCCAACCAAGGCGCCGATCGCCCTAGATTCTTGACCCTCGCTGCAGCTTGGGGCCGGCTTGCGGCCACGCCTTGCGTAATGCCATGCGGAGGCAGCCTCTGCACCGAAGGAGCGCAGCCATGCAAGTGACATTCCTCGATGCGGCACAGTTGGCAGAGACGCTCGCTGACTCTCAGGTGCTGGATATCCTCGAAGGGCCCGGGGCGTCTCAAACATTTGTGGTTGAGTACGGTGGGCAGGACATGTTGCTGGTTACGGATTGGATCTCCGGCATGGCCGTGGCGATTCACCCATGCCATAGCTTCGATCATGAAATGGGCTCGGTTCACGACAACGCCCGGGAGATCATGAGCTCATGCTGACCATGTCCGGCCGAACTGTGCCGGGCCTGGACGAATCGGGCGCCCCTGTGGCGCCCGATTTTCCATGCGTCAAGGGCATCCCACAGTTGGTGAGGGAAAAGAGCTGCAGCAGCGATCTGGCCCGTTTCCGGCAATCTGTGCAGTCCATGGAGTCGGCCCCTACGCCCCAACTGCTCCTCAGGCTCGAATCGACGGTGGATCCGCTTCGGCTCTGGGCTCTTCACTTGCAGTTGGAGCGGCGGCAGATTCCACCCTGTCTCCGCTGGCCCCCTCGCGCTGACTCGGAGCAGATGCTCTTTTTGTCTGTGCTCGCGGACCTCCGCTGGATCTGTTTCCGCCTGCCTCCTCGACGGCCCAAATTCAGAGGATGGCGGGGACTCTATTCCCACACGCCCGGCACCCCTGCATGGCACAGCGTTGCCCACCGCCAGCTTTCTTGGATCATGCAGCGTGGGTACTCCTTGGCACATCATTGTTCCAAGGGGCTGGCTCTGACGGATTCGGAAAGACAGCATCTCCTGATGCTGCCCACCAATGCCATGGCTGCTGAGAGGCGCCAGCTTGTCGGCTCGGCCTTCAAGTCTGTTCGGGAGAGCTTGCTGTCCGATGCGATGGCCTACCCCGATAAGTCAGGCCGGCGAAGTGCCCCTGATGTCGCCTCGAGGAGGGCGGCGATCTGGAGAACCTACCTGCTCTCGCATCGAAGCAAGGTGCTCACGGCTGAGCGTCTCGCCCTTATCGGCTGTGCGAGCATGTCCCGGCAGGCCTTGACTAAGCAGATTGAGGCTATTGAACGAGCCCTCTGCGGTTGACCTCGCGCTGCGGTGTTCACGGTGCAGTGGTATCGCCTGCCTGTTCGAAGAACAGGCGTAGCGCAGGCAACCTCATTCAGCCTAGATTTCATCGCGCAAGAAGGGGTTGCGGGGCGGAGATGGCGAAGGGGATGCGCACTGGACCCAGGGGCGCATCCCCATCTGACACTCTAGTCGTCGCTAGACCTTGACCCCCCTATAAGCTTTGCGCAAGTTCAAAGCCCATCGTTAGAAATTTTTTGCGGACTTTCTGGAAATCGACCTTGTATGGCCTCGGGGAAGAGAAAAATGGCGGGGCCCTCGGGCCCCGCCTTTACGCTAGTCAGTCTTAGCGACCGAGGAACGTGCTATGGGTGGTGTCAACCACCGGGGTGAGAGCGTTGGTGGACTTCACCAGATCGATGCCTTTTTGGCAGTCGCCCTTGTTGACGTAGCCCTCGGCGGAGTCGGCAATGATGTAGCCGTTTTGTGCCTTCAGGCGCCAGCGATACTGGCCACGGGTGTCGCGATAAATGACAAAGTTCATGATGTGGACTCTCTCGGAAAAAACCCCCACTCCTTCGACACGAATGGCACAGTACAGTCTCAACGTTCGGCGTCGGGTCTGCGGTATGCGATCCGGCCCCCTGGAGCAGTGGCAACATTGCCTCGGGGACAAGGCGGGCAAGGAGTTGCAGCTCCTTGACCCGCTTTTGTCTTTTGGCCGATGCCGAGTGGCATCAGGGCCCACTATATGTAGGGCGCCAGGCATCCGCAAGCACTACCGGTAGCGTCCAAACCCCATTGACCCGTCGTGTTCGGGACGCTAGGCAGACTTGGCGATCTCTAGACGTGAGGAACCGTCACTCGGTACTCAAAGAGCCTGTGCATGTCTTTTGCACGCTCAAGTGCCTAAATGGATCAGCACTGACTCGCCGAGTGTGCGGGTGCTGCCGCCGTGATCTGGATGCTCATCCAGCCCCACAACTAGTCGAGAACTTCTGCATTTTTGTGCTTTGGTCGCTTGTGAAGCCGGTGTAAAAAATAGAAGGCTGTCTGAATTGACCTGTCTGGATTAGGTATGCTTGAAGAGATTGAAGATGTTTCTCCAACAATTCAACTATTGGTGAATGAGGTCTCCAAGTGTGAGTCCTGGATTGATGCCCGGAAGCGCATTCGGGCTGTTCTTCCCGAGTTGAAAATTCTTGCGAGAAGTTTTCGAGGCTATACACCTTCAGAAATAGCGGCTCTTAGAAGCCCTCAAGTTTTTGATATCCATTTGCACGGGGCTTTGGATGTCGTGAGCCGGCACGGCTGTGAAACGCTTCAATGTCGGATTAATTCGGCAGACAGGATTGCGCGTAGCGTTGGATTGATAGCTGATCGGGTTTGGCTAACTGACACGATT
Organism: Burkholderiaceae bacterium; assembly: GCA_041905785.1. Taxonomy (GTDB): domain Bacteria; phylum Pseudomonadota; class Gammaproteobacteria; order Burkholderiales; family Burkholderiaceae_C; genus Roseateles_B. Next base: position 86,777 of record JAYRKJ010000023.1, on the reverse strand, counting down.
ACAGATCGCTTGCTTGACTTTGGCAGGGCAACCAATGAGCGGATTGATAGGCTCCTCGAAGATGTCTTGGTTGTGGATCGGCTAGCGCCACTAATTAAGGCTGGCTTGGTGAAGTTTAGAGTTCCCTACTATGTCACCTGCGAAAGTTGTGATGAAAAGCTAAATTATGAAGTCGCCGATCTGGTGGTGAGGATCGGCGAAAAATTTAGACGTGATTTCAAAGTCGAAGCGCGGGATGAGGGTGGATACCTCCTGCGCACTGGAAAATGCTTTGAGCCGGGAATGGTCTATGTAGATCCCCACTCGCTGCAAGTCCCAAGGTTGAGCGAACTGGTTGAGCGCAGCGTCAGGAGAGAGCTGAGATCGATCCTTCATGTGGCCAGAGAGGCTGCTCTGACTGGAGGGTCTATATTCTCAAATTCGAGGGTTGGTTTGGCCGGCATTCTGGAACAAGAAGGGCGACTGATCAGCAGGCGATCAATGATGCTGCTTGAGCGGGAACGAGAAATTTCAATTCCGTGGGTAAGTGAATTGAGTCCTTCGCAAGTGGTCCAACTTAGGAATGAGGCAAGCAGTGCCCTTCCGGCGTTCCGATCCCAGATGACGAAGGTGTTTTCACTTTCTTCGGAGGAGAGTGGCAAGAGTTCTGCTTTAGATGCCATTGAAGGGCTGAGGGCTCAGGCATTTGATGTGAAGGCAGAGCTGGATGCAAAGAGAAAGTACTCATCGAGGTACTGGAAAGTCACTTATGGCCTGCTAGGTCTTGGTTTGTCTGCGTATGGCGTAGCTTCTGAAAATCTGACTTCTGGGGTGGCTGGATTGCTTCCGTTGATTCAGCTGCTGATTTCTCATAAAACAGGACACGAGACTGATGTCGAAAAGCTTTTGGCTAGGCCTGGTTATGTTCTGCTGAGGGCGAAGGATATTTTGGCTCACTCGCATGGATAGCTGATTGCTTGTCTTATTCGGTTGAGTTGCCTGTGGTTTTGTTTGCTTGGAGTTTTTCGCTATTTTTCATTGCGGCGGGTGATTTTCATACTTTTGCGGAGGCTTGTTGGTGTTGGTGAGGTGCCATCTTTCGCAAAAAATATTCAGAAAAAGCGCAATGAAATTCGCTTGATTTCTGATCGATTTCGCAAAGATCGGCGGAGTTGTTGGAGCAACGGCGCATGGCGGGGGGGGCTGCATGCAGCCGGTGGATTGGGTAGCTTTCTGGGTAGCCTGTGCTGGCTTTTCTTGAAATTTCCAAGCATTTCAATGGCTTAGCTGTTGCATTTAAGTGACGCCGGCCCATCTGCCGAAATACCCGAGCGTGCCCCGCTCGGGTATTTTTTTGCCCATGTTTTCTTGCACCTCGTGCGCGCAGCGCTGTCGACAGACCATCCTTGCGCCAGTGGGCGTCCGGCAAGTCACTCGTGACCGTGCCAGATACCGGCTGCCGATCCACGGCGCTCTTGCGATAGGCGTCAGGCGCAAAGGCGGCGGCCCAGAAGGCGCGACTCAGTAACGGCCGGGCAAACGGCGGCGCATCGCCGCCGGCGTCAGCAGTGCCAGGACGCCCAGCCCGCCCAGGGCGAGCCCCAGCGAGGCCGGTTCAGGGATCTCCGTGCAGCCCGGCGTGCTGGCTGGGCAGCCGAACTGCGCCGCACGGCCCATGAAGACCTGCTCATAGCCGTTGTTCAGATCGCGACCAAAGGGGATGGAGGGCGAGTCGCCGGTGCAGTTGCCCGGCGTGGTGGCAGGGTCGCAGCCCAGGCGGATGTCGGCGTGGAAGGTGTACTTGGCCAGGTCCGTGTCCAGCACCGTGCTGAACAGCGTGTTCATCTGCGCGTTCAGCTCAGGGAAGAGGATGGCATAGGCCGCCTCGTTGGCGCCCAGGTTGTGGTCCACCGGCTTGTTGCTGGTTGTGCTGCAGGACACCGGCACACCGAAGTTGTTGCGGCAGATGGCGCCGCCGGACAGCACGTAGTCGGTGGCGCTGTTGTTGCCCGCCAGCGGGCCCGTACCGAGCGAACTGTACGTGGTGACGTCGCCCAGGAAGGTGCCGCCGCCACCTTCGGTGAAGAGGGCGTAGCGGCCCGCGCGGTTGGTGAAGTCGTAGTAGCCCAGGTTCGCACCCTGGTCGTCGGTGATCCACACCCGCGCCCAGGCGGCCAGGCTTTCGGTGGCGGTGCCGCCGCTCTTGGTCTGGTTGTTGTTGAAGAAGAAGACCATCTGCTCGGAGCCCAGGAAGCTCTTGAGCGAGCTCAGCGAGGCGTCCCAGGTATTGCTCAGATTGCCGGTGATGCTGCCTTGCGAGCCGCGCGAGTTGCTGGCGTCTGGCCGGAAGAAGGGGGCGCCGTGCGAGCCATCAGGCGTCCGGTAGGCATTGTCCATGCCCATGAAATTGGTGGTGGTCGGGCCGTTCTCGGTGCCGGTGGCCAGCACCACCAGGCTGTCGATCTGCCCGGGTGAGGAGGGCACGTAGTACTGGCAGCCGGCCTTGGTGCCGCCGCATTGGTCGATCACCGCGAAGGGCAGCGAGTAGGACTGCCCATCACCGTATTGCACGTATTGGACGCTGCTCAGGTTGATGCCAGGGGCAGCGGTGGCGTCCTTGCCTATTCCCAGGCTCAGGCTCGCAAGCAGCGTGGACGACAGCACTGAAACGAGATGAAGATGGCGGCCCATGGCAACTCCATGATGCTTTCCCATCCATGCCTGTCTCGCAACGGCGGAGGTCGACTGCGGGCCCGTCCTGCCATCACGACGAGTCATGCCCAACCACCTCGTCATCTCATGAGCACGCATAGGCTGTGCCAGTGCGGGAAAACACGGATAAATCAAGACTTTGTCAGCGGCGCAAGGGCACAGGCCGAACAACGCGCGCGCCAACTGTCAAAAACATCGACAGTCATGCAGGCATGGCGGAGCGGCATGGGCACTACCATTCATGCCCATGTACGAGAACCACTGTCCGCCAGACGCCGTCATGCCAGGGGCCGTGGCGCCGCGCATCCGGCTGCGGCAGCTGCGGCTGCCCGTGAGTCCTTCGCCTCTTGCCGAAGCGGGCGGCCTGAACCTGGAGCTGGTGCCGGGTCTTCATCTTGTGCTGGGAGGCGAGGGCCGCGGCAAGACCACGCTGCTGCGCCTGCTGGCGGGGCTGCTGCAGCCCGAATCCGGCTGCCTGGAGCGCAGCGTGGCCTCGCAAGCTTGGCCGGACCCTTTGGATCCTGCCGTCGATGGGCAAGTGGCCGCCGACTGGCTGGCCTGCGAGCAGGCGCGGCATGCGCGCTGGAGCCCCGACACGGCCTTGCGCCTGCAGCAGGCGTGGGCGCTTGGGCCGCATCTTGGCAAGCAGATGCACATGCTCTCCGCTGGCAGTCGCCGCAAGCTGGGCCTGGTGGCCGCCGCCGCCAGCGGGGCGGAGCTGGTGTTGCTGGACACGCCTTTTGCCGCCCTGGATGCGGCCTCCAGGCGCGTCCTGCTGGAAGTGCTGGAGGAGGCCGCCAGGCAGCGGGAACAGATCTGGGTGCTGGCCGACTACGCGCTGCCTGAGCGACTGGATGAATCCCTGTGCGCTTCGTGCATCCAGCTAGGTGATTGACGCCGCGCGGGCGGGCTGGACCTGCGATAGGCTCACGGCCTCAGCCACCGCCCGCTCGCCGGGTCTGGAGATGCCATGAGCCCGTGCCTGCGCCTGCTGGGGCGCCCTTCGTCGATCAATGTCCGCAAGGTGCTCTGGACGCTGGATGAAGCCGGCCTGCCCTATGCGCATGAACCCTGGGGGGAGCAGGCGCTGTCTTTGCAAAGCTCCGAGTTCCTGCGGCTGAATCCGCTGGGCCTGGTGCCCGTTTTGGTGGACGGCGATGCCGTGCTGCGCGAGTCCAATACCCTGTGCCGCTACCTTGCCGCCAAGGCCGGCCGAACTGACCTGCTGCCCAGCGACGCCCTGGCCCGCGCACAGGTCGAACTCTGGATGGACTGGCAGGCCACCGAGCTGAACAACAGCTGGCGCTACGCCTTCATGGGCCTGGTCCGCAAGAGCCCGGCGCACCAGGATCCCGCATTGCTCGCCCAGGGTTTGCAGGACTGGAACGCCCAGATGGCGGTGCTGGAGGCCCGGCTGCAGGGCACGGCGGCCTATGCTGCGGGAGCGACCTTCTCGTTGGCGGACGTGGTGCTGGGCCTCTCGGTGGAGCGCTGGCGCAGGACACCGCAGGCTGGGCGCCCGGAGTTCCCGGCCATTGCCGCCTACCACGCGAGGCTGTGCGAGCGGCCCGCTTTCTTGCGCCACGGTGCCAATGGCTTGCCTTGACTGCCTGGGCAGCCGCCAAGCCCGGGAAGCAAAACGGACGCCGCGAGGCGTCCGTTTCCACGATTTGAGGGCGGTGTCGCGAGCGCGTGGCCGGCGACCTGCGTCAATCCTTGATGGTCTGCAGCCGGCGGTTCACGCGCAAGGCCAGCAGCGTGGCCGCGACGCCCGAGAGCAGGTAGAGACTCACGGAGATCAGGCCAAACTCGGCCGACAGGCCCAGCGCCACCAGCGGCGCAAAGGCGGCGCCCAGCAGCCAGGCGAGGTCGGCGGTCAGGGCGGCGCCGGTGTAGCGGAACTGGGGCAGGAAGTTGGACGTCACCGTGCCCGCAGCCTGGCCGTAGGACAGGCCCAGCAGGATGAACCCGACCAGGATGAACATGTCCTGGCCCAGCGCCCCGCCCTTGAGCAGAGCCGGCGTCGCCAGGGCGAAGAGGCCGATGGCGAGGGCCACGGCGCCCAGGGTGCGGCGGCGGCCGAAGGTGTCCGCCAGCAGGCCTGACAGCGGCATGGCGGCCGCGGCGAGCAGGGCACCCACCACCTGGACCACCAGGAAGTCGCCCACGTCCTGTTTGGAGAATAGCAGGATCCAGGACAGCGGGAAAACCGTGACGATGTGGAAGAGGGCGTAGCTGGACAGCGAGGCGAATGCGCCGATCAGTACGTTGTGGCCCTGCTGGCGCATCAGCTCGGCCTCGTTGCAGGGTTCCAGCTCGTGGGCCTCCAGCTCGCGCTCGTATTCATGCGTGACCACCAGGCGCAGGCGGGCGAAGAGGGCCACGACGTTGATGGCGAAGGCGGCGAAGAAGGGGTAGCGCCAGCCCCAGGAGAGGAAGTCGGCGCTGTTGAGGTGCGTCCAGAGGTAGGCGAAGAGGCCGCTGGCCACGAAGAAACCCAGCGGTGCACCCAACTGGCCCAGCATGGCGTACCAGCCGCGCTTGTGCTCGGGGGCGTTCAGGGCCAGCAGGGAGGGCAGGCCGTCCCAGGAGCCGCCCAAGGCCAGGCCTTGCCCGAGACGGAAGGCGGCCAGCAGCCAGATGGCCGTGGCGCCCAGGCTGGCGTAGCCCGGCAGCATGGCCATGCCGGCGGTGGAGGCGCCCAGCAGGAAGAGGGCGACGGTGAGCTTGACGCTGCGGCCCCAGCGCCGCTGGATGGCCATGCTCAGCAGCGAGCCGATGGGGCGCACCACGAAGGCCAGGGCGAAGAGGGCGAAGGCGTAGAGCGTGCCCGTGAGGTGGTCGGCGAAGGGGAAGAACAGCGCCGGGAAGACCAGCACCGAGGCGATGCCGTAGACGAAGAAGTCGAAATACTCGGAGGCCCGACCGATCACCACCCCCACGGCGATGTCGCCAGGCGCGACGTTGTGCTGCGCTGAATCGGCCCCGTTCGGGCTGATCGCGCTCAAGGAATTCAGGGGCAGGGCACTGCTGGTAACCATGGGGCCTGGGACAAAATGTCCAATCGTTGACATGGGTCAATCAGGATACATTCGCGCCCGAAATGCAAGCTCGTTAACCCGGCGCTGGTTATCCCGATGTATAGAAAACCCCTGTTGTCCCGGGCCGCCCTGGCCCCCGCCTTCGGCCGCTCCCTGCTGGCCCTGGCGCTCCTGCCCCTGGCTGCCTGCAATACCGTGGTGATGAACCCCTCAGGGGACATCGCCCGCCAGCAGGCGGACCTGGTCACCACCTCGACGCTGCTGATGCTGCTGATCATCGTGCCGGTGATCCTGCTGACCCTGCTGTTCGCCTGGCGCTATCGCCAGTCCAACAAGAGCGCGACCTACAGCCCCGACTGGGACCACAGCACCAAGCTGGAGCTCATCATCTGGGGCGCGCCGCTGCTGATCATCATCGCCCTGGGTGCCATCACCTGGATCAGCACCCACAAGCTGGACCCCTACCGCGCGCTGGAGCGCCTGGACGAGTCGCGCCCCCTTCCGGAAGGCGTCAAGCCGCTGGAGGTGGAAGTGGTGGCCCTGGACTGGAAGTGGCTGTTCCTCTACCCCGAGCAGGGCATCGCCACGGTCAACGAGCTGGCCGCGCCGGTGGACCGCCCCTTGCGCTTCAAGATCACCGCCTCCACGGTGATGAACGCCTTCTACATCCCCGCGCTGGCCGGTCAGATCTACGCCATGCCGGGCATGCAGACCCAGCTGCACGCCGTGATCAACAAGGCCGGTGAGTACGAGGGCTTCTCGTCCAATTTCAGCGGCGACGGCTTCTCGCACATGCGCTTCCAGTTCCACGGCCTGTCCGACGCCGACTTCCAGGCCTGGGTCGCGAAGAACAAGCAGGAAGGCGGCGAGCTGAGCCGCGCCGCCTACCTGCAGCTGGAACAGCCCAGCGAGAAGGAGCCCGTGCGCCGCTACGCCCGCGTGGCTGACGGCCTGTACGACGCCATCCTGAACCGCTGCGTGGACAGCGCCAAGATGTGCATGGGCCAGATGATGGCCATCGACGCCGCAGGCGGCCAGGGCAAGGGCGGCGTGGACGGTGTGTCCCGCAAGCGCTGGGGCCAGGGCGAGAAGTCCTTCGTGACCGCCCAGTGCACGCCGGCCAACGCCGACCAGTTCCTTCCCCCGCCCGCCGCGGCCCGCCAAGATTGACCCGCTGAAGTACCAAGATGTCTGACGCTCAAGACCTCAGCCGCCTCGTGTTCGGGCGGCTCTCGTGGGACGCGATCCCCCTGCATGAACCCATCCTGCTCGCCACCTTCGCCGGCGTCGTGCTGGGCGGGCTGGCCATGCTCTTCCTGCTGACCAAGTACCGCCTGTGGGGCGTGCTGTGGCGAGACTGGATCACCAGCATCGACCACAAGAAGATCGGCATCATGTACATCATCCTGGGCCTGGTGATGCTGCTGCGCGGCTTTGCCGACGCGCTGATGATGCGGGCCCAGCAGGCCATCTCCTTCGGGGACCAGGTCGGCTTCCTGCCGCCGCACCACTACGACCAGATCTTCACCGCCCACGGCGTGATCATGATCTTCTTCGTGGCCATGCCCCTGGTGACGGGCTTCATGAACTACGTGGTGCCGCTGCAGATCGGCGCCCGTGATGTGGCCTTCCCCTTCCTGAACAACTTCAGCTTCTGGATGACGGCCAGCGGCGCCATCCTGATCATGATGTCGCTGTTCGTGGGCGAGTTCGCGCGCACCGGCTGGCTGGCGTATCCGCCGCTGTCCGGCATCCTGGCGAGCCCGGGCGTGGGGGTGGACTACTACATCTGGTCCCTGCAGATCGCGGGCGTGGGCACCACGCTCTCGGGCATCAACCTGATCGCGACCATCATCAAGATGCGCGCGCCGGGCATGACGATGATGAAGATGCCGGTCTTCACCTGGACCAGCCTGTGCACCAACGTGCTCATCGTGGCCGCCTTCCCGGTGCTGACCGCCGTGCTGGTGCTGCTCTCGCTGGACCGCTACGTCGGCACCAACTTCTTCACGACGGACCTCGGCGGCAATGCCATGGTCTACGTGAACCTGATCTGGATCTGGGGCCACCCCGAGGTCTACATCCTGGTGCTGCCGGTCTTCGGCATCTTCTCGGAGGTGGTGTCCACCTTCAGCCGCAAGAAGCTGTTCGGCTATGCCTCCATGGTGTACGCGACGGTGGTGATCACCATCCTGTCCTACCTTGTGTGGCTGCACCACTTCTTCACCATGGGCTCGGGCGCCAGCGTGAACTCCTTCTTCGGGATCACGACCATGATCATCTCCATCCCGACCGGGGCGAAGATCTTCAACTGGCTGTTCACCATGTACCGCGGCCGCATCAACTTCGATGTGCCCATGCTGTGGACGGTGGGCTTCATGGTCACCTTCGTGATCGGTGGCATGACCGGCGTGCTGCTGGCCGTGCCCCCGGCGGACTTCGTGCTGCACAACAGCCTGTTCCTGATCGCCCACTTCCACAACGTGATCATCGGCGGCGTGCTGTTCGGCCTGATGGCGGGCATCACCTTCTGGTTCCCCAAGGCCTTCGGCTACAAGCTGGACCCGTTCTGGGGCAAGTGCAGCTTCTGGTTCTGGTTCGTGGGCTTCTACCTCGCCTTCATGCCGCTGTACGTGCTGGGCCTGATGGGCGTGACCCGCCGCATGAGCCACTTCGAGGATCCCTCGCTGCAGATCTGGTTCCAGATCGCGGCTCTGGGCGCCGTGCTGATCGCCCTGGGCATCGGCAGCTTCCTGATCCAGCTGGTGGTGAGCTATCTGCGCCGCGAGCAGCTGCGTGACGAGACCGGCGACCCCTGGGATGCCCGCACCCTGGAGTGGTCCACCGCCTCGCCGCCGCCGGACTACAACTTCGCCTTCACGCCCGTGGTGCACGAGCTGGACGCCTGGCACCACATGAAGAAGCTGGGCGTGAAGCGCCCGACCGGCGGCTTCGTGGACATCCACATGCCCGCCAACACGGCCGCAGGCGTGGTGATCGCCGGCCTGTCGACCCTGTTCGGCTTCGCCATGATCTGGCACATGTGGCTGGTGGCCGGCCTGAGCTTCCTGGTGACGCTGGTGGCCATCATCGCCCACACCTTCAACTACAAGCGCGACTACTACATCCAGGCCGATGCCGTGAAGCGCAGCGAGGACGCCCGCACTGCCCAGCTGGCAACGCTGGCGGCCCGTTGATTGCCTGGAGGATCGAACCATGAGTCACACGATTTCCCTCACCGAAGCCGACGGCGCGCCGCGCTTCTATGACCTCAAGGGCGAGCACCACCCGCAGCAGGGCACCCTGCTGGGCTTCTGGCTCTACCTGATGAGCGACTGCCTCATCTTCGCCGTGCTGTTCGCGGTGTTCGCGGTGCTGGGCAAGTCCTACGCCGCCGGCCCCTCGGGCGCCGACCTCTTCGACCTGCCCCTGGTGGCGGTGAACACGGGCTTCCTGCTGTTCTCCTCGATCACCTATGGCATGGCGATGATCGCGATGAACCATGGCAAGAAGCAGCATCTGCTGGCCTGGCTGGCGGTCACGGGCCTGTTCGGCGCGGCCTTCCTGAGCCTGGAGCTTTACGAATTCGCCCACCTGCTGCACGAGGGCGCCGGCCCGCAGCGCAGCGCCTTCCTGTCGGCCTTCTTCACGCTGGTGGGCACGCACGGCCTGCACGTCACCTTCGGCATCGTCTGGCTGGTGACGCTGATGCTGCAGGTGAGCAAGCACGGTCTCGTCAAGGAGAACAAGCGCCGCCTGATCTGCCTGTCCATGTTCTGGCACTTCCTGGACGTGGTGTGGATCGGCGTGTTCACCTTCGTGTACCTCATGGGCTCGATGTAAGCCCGGCCTGAGATTGATTGAGGAACTGAGATGAGCGAACACAACCACGATCACCATGCGGATCACGCCGACGACGACCTGGCCTACCACGCCACGGTCAAGGGCTATGTGGTCGGCTTCCTGCTGTCCGTCGTGCTGACGGCCATCCCCTTCTGGCTGGTGATGCAGCAGGTGCTGCCCAGCAAGAACCTCACCGGCCTCGTGATCCTGGGTTTCGCGGCCGTGCAGATGGTCGTGCACATGATCTATTTCCTGCACATGAACAGCAAGGTCGAGGGCGGCTGGTCCCTGCTGGCCCTGATCTTCACCGCCGCACTGGTGCTGATCATGCTGGCGGGCTCGATCTGGGTCATGTACCACATGAACGCCAACATGATGCCCGTGCACGACATGCGCAACCTGCCCTGATGAAGGACGATCGATGCCCGCCATCGATCACCCGGTCATGAGCACACCGCCCAGCCTCGCCGCCCCGCGTCGCCCCTCCTGGCGACTGCTGGCCGTGACGCTGGGCGGCCTCGTCCTGCTCGGCATCCTGCTGGCCCTGGGCACCTGGCAGGTCCAGCGCCTGGCCTGGAAGCAGGCCCTGATCGCGCGCATCGAGGCCAGCCAGGCCGGCGAACCGCAGGCTCTGCCGGCGATGCGGCATTGGCCGCAGGTGCGGCGCGACACGCACGAGTACCAGCGCCTGCGCCTGCAGGGCCGCTTCGACCATGGCCGCGAGACCCTGGTCCAGGCCAGCACCATGCTGGGCACCGGCTGGTGGGTAATGACGCCGCTGCAGACGGCAGAGGGGCCCTGGGTGCTGGTCAACCGCGGCTTCGTCGATGCCGCGCACCGCGACCCTGCGACGCGCGCCGCGCCCCCCGGCGAGACGACGCTGCAGGGCCTGCTGCGCATCACCGAGCCCGAGGGGCGGCTCTGGCAGCACAACGACGCAAGGGCCGGGCGCTGGTACTCGCGCGACGTTGCTGCCATCGCCGAGGCGCGCCAGCTGCCCGGCGAGGTGGCGCCCTTCTTCGTCGACGCCAGCGAAGCTGCCGAGGGCCAGTGGCCGCGCGCCGGGCTGACCATCCTGTCTTTCAGCAACAATCACCTCATGTATGCCCTGACCTGGTTCGCGCTCGCGGCCATGGTGAGCGGGGCCCTGGTCTTTGTGTGGCGCTTCGAGAGGCGCCGAATCCCTGGAGCGGCCGCTGTTGGATCCGATGCTTGAAGCGCAGGAACAGGCCGAGGTCGCCCACCTCGGTGCGGCCGGCCGCGCCTCGGAAACCCTCGCCGGACGGCGCAACCTGCTGCAGCTGATCCAGCTGCGCTGGCTGGCGGTGGCGGGGCAGCTGGCCACCATCCTGGCCGTCCATTTCCTTCTGGCCATCCGCCTGCCGCTGGCCGAGATGCTGACCCTGCTGGGCGCGCTGGCCCTGTTCAACGTGGCCAGCTGGCTGCACAGCCGCAGCGGGCGGGACGTCAGCAATGGCGCACTGTTCGGCGGCGTGCTGGTGGATGTGGCCGTGCTCAGCGGCCAGCTCTACTACAGCGGCGGCATCACCAACCCTTTTTGCTTCCTCTTCCTGCTGCAGATCGCAGTGGGCACGGTGCTGCTGCGCCCGGCCTACATCTGGGCCATGGTCTTCATCGCCAGCGTCAGCTTCATGACCCTGACCCATGTGTACCGGCCCGTGGCGCTGCCGGACGTGGAGGTGCCGGCCCTTTCGGTGCACTTCATCGGCGGGCTGCTGCTGTGCTTCCTGCTCAATGCGGTGCTGCTGGTGGTCTTCATGCATCGCATCGTGCGCAATCTGCGCCAGCGCGACGCCAGCCTGGCCAAGCTGCGCCAGCGCGCGGCCGAAGAGGAGCACATCGTCCGCATGGGCCTGCTCGCCTCGGGCGCGGCCCATGAGCTGGGCACACCGCTGGCGACGCTGTCGGTGATCCTGGGCGACTGGGCCCGCATGGCGCCCTTCGCAGCCGACCCCGAACTGCGCGAGGAAATCGAGGAAATGCAGCTGCAGCTCAAGCGCTGCAAGACCATCGTCAGCGGCATCCTGTTGTCGGCCGGCGAGGCCCGCGGCGAAGCGCCGGCCCAGACGCAGCTGCACGCCTTCCTGGACGAGCTGGTGACGCAATGGCGCCGCACCCGTCCCGCGAAGGCCCTGCATTTCGAGGCAGCGAACCTGCCCGATGTACCCATGTACTCGGACTTTGCCCTGCGCCAGATGGTGGACAACGTGCTCGACAACGCCCTCGAAGCCTGCCCGGACGGCGAGATCGCGCTGCGCGCCGCGCTGGAGCAGGAGGGCGAGACGCTCGTGCTGACGGTACTCGACCAAGGGCCAGGTTTTGCCCCCGAGATGCTGGAACGCTTCGGCAAACCCTATCAGAGCAGCAAGGGCAAACCGGGCGGGGGGCTGGGTTTGTTCCTCTCGGTCAATGTGGCCCGCAGCCTCGGTGGCAAGATCGAGGCCCGCAATCGCTGGGAGGGTGGGGCCGAGGTGAGCATGCGCCTGCCCCTGTCCAGCCTCAGCGTGCAGCGAGAGAGCTCCAGCAAGAAAGGCCCGCGTGAACGCTGAAGACCGCCTGCTGCTCATCGTCGAGGACGACGACAGCTTCGCCCGCACCCTGATCCGCTCTTTCGAACGGCGCGGCTACCGCGTGCTGCGCGCCGCCAACCTGGCCGAGGTGCAGGCCAGGCTCACCGAGCACCGCCCCGGCTTTGCCGTGGTGGACCTGAAGCTGGCCGGCGGCGATTCCGGCCTGGCCTGCGTGCAGGCCCTGCATGCACAGGATGAGGCCATGGTCATCGTGGTGCTGACCGGCTACGCCAGCATCGCCACCGCCGTCGAGGCCATCAAGCTGGGTGCGCGTCACTACCTGGCCAAGCCCGCCAACACCGACGACATCGAGGCCGCCTTCGACAAGGCCGAGGGCGACGCCGAGGTCGAGCTCACCGAGCGCACCACCTCCATCAAGACCCTGGAGTGGGAGCGCATCCATGAGACGCTCGCCGAGACCGGCTTCAACATCTCCGAGACCGCCCGCCGCCTGGGCATGCACCGCCGCACGCTGGCAAGGAAGCTGGAGAAGCAGCGGGTGAAGTGACGCCCCTGCAAGGGTCAGGTCTTGCCTGCCCTGGGGCCCGTGCCGTTCATCCGCCGCCCGGGCAACTGGCACCTCTCATCTGACCGGTCGTCCGCCTCCTGTCTTTCGGCACCCGTCTGCCTGCCGTCCGATCGTTAGACTGCGCCCTGCGCCGGGCATGCCGCCTCGGACAGACCACGGATCAGACAAGAACGACGGGAGAGACCATGAGCGACAGCGCCTCCGCCACCCTGGTGGCCCATCCAGCCATCCATCGCGTCGGCGATGCGCCTGCCGACCAGCCGGCGGAGTCGCCCGCGCAGCCCGCAGGCTGGTCCTCGCAGCCGCCGCACGGCGGCGCCCCCTCGCCCAAGCGCGCCCGCTCGCGCTGGCGCCGCTGGCGCACGCCGCTGATCGTCGCCGCCGTGCTGGCGGTGGTGGCCGGCGGCTGGCGCCTCACGCATCCGCCCAAGCCGCCCGCCGCGCCCCCCGTGGGCGAGGTCAAGCTGGGTGACATCACCCAGCTCGTGCAGGCCTCCGGCATCCTGCAGGCCAAGACCCGGGTGGACGTCGGCGCCCAGGTCAGTGGCCAGGTGCAGACCCTGCATGTGGAGCTGGGCCAGAACGTCAAGAAGGGCGACCTGCTGGTGAGCCTGGACCCCGAGATTGCGCGCAGCGACCTGGCCCAGGCCGAAGCTGCGGTCGCGCAGCAGAAGGCCCAGCTGGAGCGCATGAAGGTGGACATCGAGCTCGCTCAGCGCGAGGCCCAGCGCCAGCAGCGCCTGCTGGCGGGCAGCGCCACCGCAGGCCAGGAAGCCGAGAACGCGCAGGCCCAGCTGGACAAGCTGCAGGCGGACTACCGCGGCCAGCAGGCCCTCATGCAGCGCCTGCAGGCGGACCTGGCCAAGCGCCAGCTCAACCTGGGCTACACGCGCATCACCGCGCCCATGGACGGCACGGTGGTCAACATCCCCGTGCAGGCCGGCCAGACCGTCATCGCCGTGCAGATCACCCCGGTGATGGTGACGCTGGCGCAGCTGGACACGATCACCGTGCGGGCCCGCGTGCCCGAGGCCGACGTGTCAGCGGTCAAGGTGGGGCAGGTCGCGCGGTTTTCCACCCTGTCCGGCGAGGGCCGGCAGTACGAGGGCCGCGTGCGCGTCATCCAGCCGGTGCCGGAGCGCATGGGCAATGCCGTCTACTACAACGTGCTCTTCGATGTCGACAACAAGGACCGCAGCCTGCTGTCCGACATGACGGTGCAGGTGAACATCGAGACCGGCAGCGCGAAGCAGGTGCCGACCCTGCCCATGGTGGCGCTGGGCGAGCGCGATGCACAGGGCCGCTACGAGGTGCAGATCCACAAGCCCGGCAGCGAGCAGGATCCTGCCCACAAGCCGGAGACGCGCAAGGTGCGCATCGGCCTGCAGGACGGCGGCAAGGCGCAGGTGCTGGATGGCGTGAAGCCCGGCGAGAAGCTGCTGCTGGCGCCTGTGGCCAAGAAGGCGGGTGATGGCGACTTCGGCGTGACCATTGACTGAGGCCGCCATGAGCACATCGCACCACGGGACCACGCCGCATGCGGGGGCGGGCCCTGCGCTGATCGAGCTGCGCGGCGTCGCCCGCCGCTACGTGATGGGCAAGGCGGACGACCCGCAGGCCGTCATCGTGCCGGCGCTGCAGGGCGTGAGTCTGCGCATCGAGGCTGGCGAATACGTCGCCATCATCGGCCAGTCGGGCTCGGGCAAGAGCACGCTGATGAACATCCTGGGCTGCCTGGACAACCCCAGCGAAGGCCAGTTCCTGATCGATGGGCAGGACGCCAGCGAGCTCGATGCCGACGAGCTGGCCGCCCTGCGCCGCGAGCGCTTCGGCTTCATCTTCCAGCGCTACCACCTGCTGCCCGGCATGGATGCGCAGGCCAACGCCGCGCTGCCCGCGGTCTACGCCGGCATCGGCACCGGCAAACGCATGGGCCGTGCCGCGCGCCTGCTGGCGGACCTGGGCCTGGGCGAGCGCATGCACCACAAGCCCAACGAGCTCTCCGGCGGCCAGCAGCAGCGGGTGAGCATTGCGCGGGCGCTGATGAACGGCGGGCAGATCATCCTGGCCGACGAACCCACCGGCGCGCTGGACTCTGCCAGCGGCCAGGAGATGCTGCGCCAGCTGGACGCCCTGCATGCGGCGGGCCACACCATCATCCTGGTGACCCACGACGCCAAGGTGGCGGCCCATGCGCGGCGTGTGATCGAACTCTCCGACGGCCGCGTGCTGCGCGACAGCGGCACGCCCAGAGGTCATGCCGTGCCGGCCGCTGCGATGAGCCTGGCCGCGGGCGCGGGCAGTTTCTGGGCCCACTGGCGCGGGCAGCTGCGCGAGGCGCTCAGCTCGGCGCTGGGCGCGCTCTACGCCAACCGCCTGCGCTCCAGCCTGTCCATGCTGGGCATCTGCATCGGCATCACGGCGGTGGTGTGCACGGCCGCGCTGGGGGATGCGGCACGGCAGGGCATCGAGGGCAACCTCGGCGCCGCGGTCGCGAGCAAGCTGTGGGTCTGGTCGGATCCCAGCAAGCTGGCGCCCGGCGCCTTGCCGCGGGACTTCAGGCCTTACGAGCTGGACGCCATTCGCGCCATCGACGGCGTGCAGGACGTGCAGGCCGAACGGCGCATGATGGGTGGCCTGCGCCAGGGCACGCAGCAGGCCAATGGGCAGACCGTGGCCGCCACCGTGGACACGCTGCGCAGCAACCAGCTGACGCTGGCGATGGGGCGCGACTTCAGCAGCGCGGACCTCCAGTCGCGCGCCCAGGTGGTGGTGATCAGCCACCGGCTCTGGCAGGACCTGTTCAAGGGCCGGGCCTCAGCGCTGGGCTCGACGATGCTGATCGACACGCTGCCGGGCGCCGCCGAGGGGGGCATGGCCGGCCCGCCGGCCCAGCCCCAGGTGGGCGCGGCGCTGCCGGTGCAGGTCATCGGCATCCTCAAGGAAAAGCGTGACGGCGACGGCGAGGACGGCCGTTCGGCCACGCTTTACCTGCCCGTCAGCACCTACCTCAGCAAGATCGACGCCAGGCCTGCCGTGGGCAGCTTCCGCGTGCTGGTGGCCAAGGGCCACGACCCGTCCAGCATCGAGGCCCAGGTGCGGCACCGGCTCAAGGCCCTGCATGGCCAGCAGGACTTCGGGCTCTGGAACGGTGACGCCATGTTCCGCCAGGTGCAGCAGGTGATGGGCATCATCGCAGGCATCTTCACCGGCGTGGGCGCCATCGCGCTGCTGGTGGGCGGCGTGGGCGTGATGAACATCATGCTGGTCTCGGTGTCCGAGCGAACGCGGGAGATTGGCATCCGCATGGCGGTGGGGGCACGGCAGGGCGATGTGCGCATGCAGTTCCTGATTGAGGCGGTGATGTTGTGCTGCCTGGGCGGCCTGGCGGGCCTTTGCCTGTCCTGGCTGGCGGCACAGGGTGCCAATGCGGTGCAGAACAAGGTAACGCTGGATGTCAGCGGCAAGGCCGTGGCCCTGGCCTTCGCGGTGTCGGGCGGCATCGGCCTGCTCTTTGGCACCTTGCCGGCACGCCGTGCGGCGGCGCTGAGCCCGGTCGATGCCCTGGCGCGTGAATGAATGAAGGCACGAGACATGAAGAAGAACCCGCAAATGACGAAGGGCATGCACCTGTCCATGCCGGCCCTGGCCGCAGCGATCCTGGCCATGCTGGGGGGCTGCGCCGCGACGGCCGATCTGCAGCGCCCTGCCGAACCCGGTCTGCCGGCGCAATGGCAGCACGGCAGCGAGCCTGCCGCCCCGGCTGGCGCGTGGGCGGCTGCGCTGGACGAGGACCTGCGCGCCTTCCAGCGCGAAGCCCTGGCTCGCAACCGCGACATCGCCCTGGCAGCGCTGCGCCTCAAGGATGCGCAGCGGCAGATGGAGCAGCAGGGCCTGCGCCTGCAGCCCTCGGCCTCGCTGAGCAGCTCGGCCAACCGCCCGCTGGACGCCGGCAGCACCAGCCGCTCGGTGGACGTGGGCGGTGTGCAGGTGCCGGTGCAGACGCGCGTCGGCTGGAGCCACAGCTACAGCGCCACGGTCGCCGCCAGCTACGAGCTCGACCTCTGGGGCCGGCTGGCCGCCCGTGACCGCGGCCTGCTGGTGCAACGCGAGCAGGTGCAGACCGATCTGGCGGCCGCACGGGTGGTGATCGAGGCTCGTGCCGCCGAGATCTACTGGACTCTGGGCGCCCAGCAGCGTCTGCGCCCGCTGGCCCGTGAGCAACTGGATGCCGCCGAGGAGCTGCTGCGCATCGTCAAGATCCGGGTGCGCGAGGGCAAGCTGCTGCCGGTGGAAGCCGACCGGGCGGCGCAGTCGGTCCTGGCGGCGCAGCATCGGCTCGCGGACCTGGAAGCCGAGCAGCAACTGCAGGCTCAGCAGCGCTCGCTGCTGCTGGACCAGCTGGAGCCGGGCGCGAGGATCGCCGGGCGCCTGCCGGAGGCCGCTCCGCCGGCCTGGGCCCTGGGCTCGCCGGCCCAGGTGCTGGGTGCTCGTCCTGACGTGCAGAAGGCGCGGCTGCAGGTTGATGCGGCCTTGGCCCAGTTGTCCGTGGCCGAGGCCAGCCGCTACCCGAGCCTGAGCTTCAGCGCTTCGGTGAGCGCCGGCGGCTCACGGGCGAGCGACTGGCTCAGCCAGCCGGTGCTGGCCCTCAGTTCGTCCCTGCTGGTGCCGCTGATCGACTGGCGCCGCCTGAACCTGGAACGCGACGGCGCCCGCAACGCGCTGGAGCAAGCGGCCCTGGGCCTGCGCGACACGGTGCACAAGGCCCTGGTGGACGCCGAAGGCCAGTGGACCCAGCGCGAAAAGCTGCAGCGCCAGACCCAGGCGCAGGCCCAGCGCGTGACCGAGGCCCAGGAGAACGAGCGCCTGGCGGCCCTGCGCCTGGAGGTGGGCGCCATCGGCCGCCACGACTGGCTGCAGGCCCGCGTGGCCTTGCTGGAGGCGAAGCAGTCGCTGGTCCAGCTGCAGTTGCAGGCCTGGCTCAACCATGCGGCGCTGTACCGGGCGCTGGGCGGGGCCACGCAGGGCTGACACAGGGAATGAAGGGCGCCCCGGCGGGCACGGCCTAAGGGCCCGGCATGAAGCCCAGCATCCACGAGAAGTCCACCGGCTCCCAGTGGCGGCCCGGGATGGTGGGCGGGATCACGGGCTTGCCGATGGACGGCCCGTTGCCGATCGGGCCGCCATTGCCGGTGCCCGGCGGATGCAGGGCCACGTTGATGGCGGCATAGCCGTGGCAGGTGATGCAGGAGGCCTGCTGCGGCAGCACCTGCGCGTTGAATTCGACAAAGGAGTTGCCGAGCTTGGCCTGGCTGGCGAGCGGCTGCTCGTACTGCGTCTGCGTGCCCACCAGGCGGTAGTTGCGGAACTCGGCGGCCAGGCCGGCCTGGTCCATCAGGTTCGTCAGATTCTTGGTGGCTGCGGTGGCCTGGCCGGTGCTGAGCGCGGGGTTGGAGCCCCAGGGATCGTTGCAGGACGAGTAGAGCGAAGGCTTGCAGCGGTTGGGGTTGGTCAGCGGTGATTGTGGCTCGAAGGTGGCCCACAGCCAGTTGGGATAGAGCTTGGACGAGATGTGCACCCCGACCAGGGCGTAACACACGCCGTCGATGGTCTGCACGTAGACGCCGGCCGGCTTCTTGTCGCTGCAGTTGAAGAAGCTGGCGGCATTGAGCGAGCTGGCGGCAATCCAGTCGGCCTTGATCTCCACCGCCTCCTTGGGAAAGTTCAAGGGCTTGCCCGTGGTGGCGATGTAGTCGGCCTGGCCGACCCGCGTGGTCAGCGTCGCGCCGGGTTTGCCGCCGGGGGGCGCGGTGACAAAGGCGGCCTCGGCTGCGTTGACATAGACCTCCTCGCAGAACTGGGGATTGGCGCCGAGGTTGCCGGGCACGAAGGGCAGCAGGGACTTGGGGGTCTGGCTGGACTGGGTCGTCATGGCCTGGCAGCCGGGCAGGCCGCCGGTGCCAGCCGGCTTGGCCGGCTTGCCGCGCGTGGCCAGCAGGCTGATGGCGTGGCTGAAGCGCTTCTTCTCCTCACCGGTCTTGCAGCCCGGCGCGGACGGGTTGAGCCAGCAGGTCTGCTCGGTCCAGGTTTCCCAGTTGAGCTTCGGGCCTGCGGGCGTGCTGACCGTGCAGTGGGCGGCCACGAAGAGCTGCCAGGCGGTTTCTTCCTGCGTGGCGGCGGGTTTCGTGGGCAGGGTGCAGACGGCCGCTGCCGCCGTTGTCGTGGCCGCAGGCGCTTGGCTCTGCGCCGCCGCGGGCCCGTGGCACAGCACGCCCGTCAGGGCAAGGGCTGCACACGGCATCCAGTGGCGCGACGAGCCGCCAGCACGTGCGGGCGAAGCTGAGGCTTCCATGCGGTTCATCGAGCATCTCCCAGGTGATGACAGCGGACGCTCAGTAGATAGGCGCTCCAGCCGCGGGCGACCACCCGGGCGCAGTATCTGGTGCGATGCTGATGCCGGCCTGCCCCCGGGAGGCTGCCCAGGCCGCTGCGGCAGCCCTGGGCCGTGCCCGCGGCCTGCTGCCTCATCTTGCAGCACCCTAGGCCCAGCCCCGTAGGCATCGGGGCTGTCGCACGCGCTCCAAGGCCCGTCCCCAGACTTGTCCACAGAAGCTGTGGACGCCTGGGATGCCGCGGGTGGCTCAGTGCATGAGCTCGCGGATCACCGCCACCGGCGCGCTGCCATAGCTCAGGAACTGGTCGTGGAAGGCCTTGAGGTCGAAACGGTCACCCAGGGCCTTCCTGCGCTCTTCGCGCAAGGCCATGATCTCGCTGTAGCCGCTGAAATAGCTGGTGAGCTGGACCGAAGTCAGCTGCACGCGGCGCCATTTCTCGCGGGCCTCCTGCTCGGTCTGGAAGGCCTTCTGGGTCAGCAGGGCCAGGGCCTCGTCCTGCGTCATGCCCAGCACATGCACGCTGTAGTCCAGGATGGTGTTGGTGACGCTGCGCAGATTCCACTTGCTGTACATCAGCCACATCTCGGGCGTGTTGTCGCCGTAGCCGGCCTCCAGCATCATGCGCTCACCGTAGACGGCCCAGCCTTCCACCATGGCGCCGTTGCCGAACAGGGCCTTCACCAGCGAGGGCGACTTGTTGGCGTGGATCAGCTGCGTGTAGTGGCCGGGGATGGCCTCGTGGATGTTCAGGATCTGCAGGATCCAGTGGTTGTACTCGCGCAGCGTGCTCTCGGCCTGCTCGGGCTTCAGGTCGTCCAGCGGCGTGACGTTGTAGTAGGTGCGGTCCTGCGGGCGGTAGGGCCCCGGCGCCTCGATGCTGGCGCCCGCCACGCCGCGCTGGTAGGCCGGGGTCTCGCGCACCTGCAGGGGCTTCTTGGGATCGATGGTGAGCAGATCCTTTTGCTGCACGAAGGCCTGCAGCTGCGGGATCTGCTGGCGGATCTCGGCCAGGAAGTCCTCGGCCTTCACATGGTTCACCGACAGCGCCTTGATCACCCGGGCAATCTTTTCCAGCCGGTCGGCGGGCTTGGGCGCCTCGCCCTGGGTCTTGTTCCAGAGCTGGTCGGACAGCTCATCCATCCTGGCCAGCAGCTGCTCGCGCGTGGCCAGGGCCTTCTGGTAGGTCTGCTCGGCCGTGCTGGAGGACTGGATGTCCAGCTGGAACTTGCGCTCGTAGAGCTCGCGTCCGAGGCGGAAGGAGCGGGCCTGGCCATTGGCCGCCAGCGCCTGGTCCAGCGCCTGCAGGCGCTGCTGGAAGGTCTTGACGGCGCTGCGCGCGGCGCCGAGTGCCGCAGCGAAGGCCTGGCGGTCTGCGCTGGCGAGCTGGCGCTCTTCCTTGGCTGCCTTTTCGATCTCGTCAAACAAGGCCAGGGTGCCGTCGATCTGACTCACGGCCAGTTGGCTGTGTTCGCGGGTAGGGGTCTCGATGCTGGCGTAGGCCGCCTCGTAGTAGGCGGGCACGGCCTTGAGACGCGAGAGCAGGGCCTTGAGTCGCTGCGGCCGTGGCGCGTAGTCGGTGTTGAGAATGAGGTCCATGGACCCGGCCACGTTGTAGCTGGACGGGTTCCAGGCAAATTCGCGCAGGGTCTGCAGGGCCCAGAGGTCCGAGGCGACTCTGTTCTGCAGCAGGGCGAGGTCCGTGCGGGCGCGGTCGGAAAGCTGCCCGGGCTTCACAGCCGCGAAGCGGGCCTGCCAATGCTGGGCGAAGGCCAGGGCCTGCTGACGGCTGGCGGCATTCGGCGCAGGCAGGCGCGCCGCGCCGTCATAGCGGCCGGCGGCCAGGGCGGCATCGGGGTCCAGCTTCCACAGGGCCTCGATGAATTGATGCGCCAGGCGGTCGAAGGCGCGATCGGCGGCATGACCCGCAGCCCTGGCGTGATGAGCGCCGGCCTGCGCATTTGCGGCGTCCTTTGCCGCCAGGGCTGCGGTCGGCCACGCCAGGACGAGCGCGGCGCCCAGGGCGCCGAGCGGCAAGCTCAGGCGGGTCCAGGAGGAAGAGGTCGGAAGGGGCAGGGCAGCGCGCATGGTGAGCTTTCTGGATATCGGGCGCCGCGGTCGGGCGCGAGGCGGCAGCATAGCGTCCCGGCCGTGGCCTGCCCCTCCGTTTCAGCCCCAGTCCGGCTTGTTCAGGGGCGAAGTTCGTACAGGGCGAAGCCCTCGGGGTCGTCGCGTACCCAGCGCAAGCGAGCCTGCGCTGCCAGCAGGCGGCGGGCTGCGGGGCTGCTGCGGAACTGCGCACGGCTGCCTTCGGGCAGCTTCAGTGACCACCGGCCCTCGTCGGCTTCGGCATCGAAGGCGCGGCCGGACTGCAACAGGCGCAGCAACGCTTCGCGGTTTTCGTCCGGGGCGTCCAGCACCACGCGCTGCGCCGCGGCCGAAGGGAAGTTGCCACCGCCGCTGGCGCGATAGCTGTTGGTCACCAGCAGGAAGTGCTGCTCCTCGCGCACAGGCTCGCCGTGGTAGCGCAGCTCGGTGATGCGCCCGCCCTGCACGGCGGCCAGGCGTTTGCCGTCGGGGCCGTAGCGGGCGGGGCGGCTGAGGTCGATCTGGTAGTCCAACCCCTGGATCACGTCGAAGTTGAAGCTGGGGTGGCTCTCGTCGATCAGGGGCTGAGGCTCGGGTCTGTCGGCTTCGATCTGCAGGAACTGCGCCGCGGAACGTTCCAGCCATTCGCGCAGTTCGGCGCCGTTCAAGGCGAGCACCTTGATCGTGTTGGGATAGGGATAAAGCTCGGCCACATGCTTGACGGTCATGGGCCCCGGGGCGATGTCCACATCGCTGCGCCAGCCATGGCTTGCGCCGCTGCGAAACGGCGCTGCCGCACTGAGCAGGGGCAGGTCTTGCCAGCGCGTGCCGCGCAGGGCCTCGCGGGCGTAGGCACGCTGTGCGCGGGCGACGAGGGCCAGGGCCTCCGAGGCCTGGACGCGATCGAAATAGCTGTGCAGGCCGAGCGGCGCCTGGCTCACGGTCTGCCGTATCAGGGCCAGGGTGGCTTCGTGGTCCGGCTGCAGCAGGGCTTCCAGTGCGGTGTCCGGCACGGCCAGCGGGGCCTGGCTGCGCGCGTCGCGGATGGGGAGCAGGCGGCTCTGGCTGTCCGTCACGCGCCAGCGGCCCTGGGACTTTTCGAGCACCAGGTCGATGAGCCCGAGGTGATCGCCCCAGCGCCCAGGCATCACCGCAGGCACGCCGTGGATGCGTCCGCGTGTGAGGTCGGCCCCGGCGTGGCGGGCGAAGCCTGGGCCGGGGAACTCGGCATGCGCATGGCCCAGCAGCAAGGCGTCAAGACCGGGCAGGCGGGCCAGCTCGGCGGCGCGGTTCTCGGCGCCCTCCGGCTGGGGATCGGCCTCGTAGCCGGTGTGGGCCACGGCGATGACCAGGTCGGCCCCGGCCTGGCGCAGTTGCCGGATCTCTCGGCGGGCGGCTGTCACCATGTCCTCGGCCACCACGCGGCCCTGCAGGTGCCGGCGGTCCCACTGCAGGATCTGCGGCGGCAGCAGCCCCAGGAGGCCGATGCGCAGGTGCTGAAGCCGGCCGGCGTCGTCCAGGAACCGGCGCTCCAGCAGGGCGTGCGGCATGAACACCGGCCGCCCGCTGGCCGCATCGCGCAGATTGCTGCTGATCACGGCAAAGCCTGCCGCGGCATAGGCCTTCTTCAGGAAGGGCAGGCCGTAGTTGAACTCGTGGTTGCCGATATTGGCCGCGTCATAGCCCAGCAGGCGCAGAGCCTGGAGGGCCGGATGGCTGCGCGGGTCGTCCAGGGCGCGGCGCGCCACCACGTCGCCCATGGGTGAGCCTTGGATCAGGTCGCCATTGTCGATCAGCAGGTTGTTGGGCTGTTCGGCTCGGGCCCGCGCGATCAGCGTGGCCGTGCGCGAGAGCCCCAGGGCCTCGCTGGGCCGGTCCTGGTAGTAGTCGTAGGCCAGCAGCTGCATGTGCACGTCGCTGGTTTCCAGTAGGCGCAGACGCAGGGTCTGCGCCTGCAGCGCAGTGCAAAGAAGCAGGCCGGCCGCCATGAGCAGGCCGGGGCGCAAGCCGGGGAGGGCGAGTCGTTCTTTCATGGGGGCGAGGGTAGCGCAGCCGGGCGTCGCGTTGGCGTCGCGGCATCGCGTCAGGCTTTCCCTGATTCATAGCCTGGATCATGGGGAATCGCTGGCGAATGGGGTACGCTGACCGGGCGCACCGGTGCCTGGTGATCCCAGGCCATCCGGTGTGGGTGGCGCGGCCCGACCCGGCTGGCGCCAACTGCCTGAATTTCTGCATGGCATCACCATGCGGGAGCGATGTATGAGCGACAAGAACGAGCCCGGTGCCGTGCGCGCGCCGCTGCGCTTGCATGTGCCCGAGCCCACGGGGCGGCCGGGCTGCCACACCGATTTCTCCTATCTCAAGATCAGCGCGGCGGGCGAAGTGCCTCGGCCGCCCGTGGACGCGGCGCCGGTGGACACCGGTGAGATGGCCCACAAGCTGATCCGCGTGCTGAACGAGGACGGCGAGGCCTGCGGGCCCTGGGCCCCTGAATTGAGCGAGGCCCAGCTGCTGCGCGGCCTGCGCACCATGATGAAGACGCGCGTGTTCGACGGACGCATGCTGATCGCCCAGCGCCAGAAGAAGCTGAGCTTCTACATGCAGAGCCTGGGCGAGGAAGCCATCGGCAGCGCCCACGGCATGGCGCTGGAGGAGGGGGACATGTGCTTCCCCACCTACCGCCAGCAAAGCCTGCTGGTCGGGCGCGACGACGTTCCGCTGTCCGAGCTGATGTGCCAGCTGCTCTCCAACGAAAAAGACCCGCTCAAGGGGCGTCAGCTGCCGGTGATGTACTCCATCAAGCGCGCCGGCTTCTTCTCCATCTCCGGCAACCTGACCACGCAGTTCGTGCAGGCCGTGGGCTGGGGCATGGCCAGCGCCATCAAGGGCGACACCCGCATCGCCTCGGGCTGGGTGGGCGACGGCGCCACCGCCGAGAGCGACTTCCACAATGCCCTGGTCTTCGCCCATGTCTACCGCGCGCCGGTGATTCTCAACGTGGTCAACAACCAGTGGGCCATCTCGACCTTCCAGGCGATTGCAGGAGGCGAGGGCACGACGTTTGCCGCGCGCGGCGTGGGGGCAGGTATTGCCTCCCTGCGCGTGGACGGCAACGACTTCCTGGCCGTCTATGCCGTGACCCGCTGGGCCGCCGAGCGCGCCCGCAGCAATCTGGGCCCCACGCTGATCGAATGGGTGACCTACCGCGCCGGTCCGCACTCCACCTCGGACGACCCCAGCAAGTACCGCCCCGCGGACGACTGGACCCGCTTCCCCCTGGGTGACCCCATCGCCCGCCTGAAGCAGCACCTGATCCGCCGCGGCCTGTGGTCCGAGGAGCAGCATGCCGCACTGCAGGAAGAGCTGGAGGCCGAGGTGCTGGCCGCGCAGAAGCATGCCGAGAGCTTCGGCAGCCTGGCCGACGGTCATATTCCCAGCATCGCCTCCATGTTCGAGGATGTGTACGAAGAGATGCCCCAGCATCTGCGCGAGCAGATGGCCGAGGCCCAAGCGTTTGGAGGCCGTCTATGAAGGCTGAACAACTCCCCGTGGCGCAAGCCCAGCCGCAGGATGCCGTCGGGGCAGCCGTCACCATGACCATGATCCAGGCCCTGCGCTCGGCCATGGACGTGATGCTGGCGCGGGACCCGGATGTGGTGGTCTTCGGCCAGGACGTGGGCTACTTCGGCGGCGTGTTCCGCTGCACCGACGGGCTGCAGGCCAAGTACGGCTCGCAGCGCGTCTTTGATGCGCCCATCTCCGAAGGCGGCATCGTCGGCGTGGCCGTGGGCATGGGTGCCTATGGCCTGCGCCCCGTGGCCGAGATCCAGTTCGCGGACTACTTCTATCCGGCTTCGGACCAGATCGTCTCGGAGGCGGCACGCCTGCGCTACCGCTCGGCCGGCGATTTCACCGCGCCGCTGACCATCCGCATGCCCTGCGGCGGCGGCATCTACGGCGGGCAGACCCACAGCCAGAGCCCCGAGGCGCTGTTCACCCATGTCTGCGGGCTGCGCACGGTGATGCCGTCCAACCCCTATGACGCCAAGGGCCTGCTGATCGCCGCCATCGAATGCAACGACCCGGTGATCTTCCTGGAGCCCAAGCGTCTCTACAACGGCCCCTTCGATGGCCACCATGACCGCCCCGCCACACCGTGGAGCGGACACCCCAAGGCCCAGGTGCCCGAGGGCTACTACACCCTGCCGCTGGACAAGGCGGTCGTGTACCGCCCCGGCCAGCAACTGACGGTGCTGGCCTACGGCACCATGGTCTACGTGGCCGAGGCAGCCGCGAAGGAGACGGGGCTGGATGCCGAGATCATCGACCTGCGCGCCCTGTGGCCGCTGGATCTCTCGACCATCGTCGAATCCGTCAAGAGGACCGGCCGCTGCGTGATCGTGCACGAGGCGACCCGCACCAGCGGTTTCGGCGCCGAGCTCTCGGCCCTGGTGCAGGAGCATTGCTTCTACCACCTGGAGGCGCCCATTGAGCGCGTCACCGGCTGGGACACGCCTTATCCGCATGCCCAGGAGTGGGACTACTTCCCCGGTCCGGCGCGGGTGGCCGCGGCATTGCGCCGGGTCATGGAGGCCTGAGCATGAGACCCATGCAGCAGTGCAGCGCCAACGCTGCCGCTGGTGAGCAATCGCGCCGCTTGGCGCAGCAGGGCCGCGCCTTTGCGGTCCGGCAGGAGGTTTGATGAGTATTCATACGATCAAGATGCCCGACATCGGCGAAGGCATCGTCGAAGTCGAGTTGGTGGCCTGGCACGTGAAGCCGGGCGATGTGGTGCGCGAGGACCAGGTCGTCGCGGACGTGATGACGGACAAGGCCACGGTGGAGATCCCCTCGCCGGTCAAGGGCGTGGTCCAGCGCCTGGGTGCGGAGGCCGGCGCGGTGATGCGCGTGGGCTCGGCCTTGATCGAGATCGCGATCGAGGGCGCGGCGCCCGTGGAGACCGCCCCCGCCGCCGCGCCTGCGGCTGCGCCTGTCGTCGCACCGGTGCCCGCGACGGCACCGGCGCCGGCGGTGGCGCCCGCCAAGCCGGTGGCAGCGCCGGTGGCAGCGCCGGTGGCCGCCCACACGCCGGCGGCGCCTGCGGCGCCGGGTGCCCGCCCCATCGCCTCGCCCTCGGTCCGTCGCCGGGCCTGGGAGCTGGGCGTGGACCTGGCCCAGGTGCGCGCCACCGGCACGGCCGGCCGCATCGTGCATGCAGACGTGGAGGCGTTTGCCGCCGCGCATCCGCAGGGCCTGCAGCCGGGCAGCGGCTCGCCCTTCGTGAACGTGCCCGGGGCTGTGACGGCCGCGCCCGTGCGGCCCAGCGAGCGCCACCTGGTCTCGCCCCGCGGCGACGGCATCGAGGCCAGCAAGGTCACCGGCCTGCGCCGCAAGATTGCCGAGAAGATGCAGGAGAGCAAGCGCCGCATCCCGCACTTCAGCTATGTGGAGGAGGTGGACGTCACCGAGCTGGAAGCCCTGCGCGAACGCCTCAACGCCCTGCACGGCAAGACCCGCGGCAAGCTGACCGTGCTGCCCCTGCTGGTGCGCGCCGTGTGCCGATCGCTGCGCGACTTTCCGCAGATCAACGCCCGCTTCGACGACGAGGCCGGCGTGGTCAACCGCTACGAGGCCATGCACCTGGGCATTGCCGCGCAGACGCCGTCCGGCCTGATGGTGCCCGTGCTTCGCCATGCCGAGGCGATGGACCTCTGGAGCTGCGCGGCCGAGATCCGCCGCCTGGCCGAGGTGGCCCGCACCGGCAAGGCCACGCGGGACGAGCTCAGCGGCTCCACCTTCACCATCTCCAGCCTCGGGCCCTTGGGCGGCATCGTCACCACGCCGGTGATCAACCATCCCGAGGTGGGCATCCTGGGCGTGAACCGCATCATCGAGCGGCCCATGTTCAGGAGCGGCCAGGTGGTGGCGCGACTGCTGATGAACCTGTCCTCGTCCTTCGACCACCGCGTGGTGGACGGCCAGGATGCGGCCGAGTTCATTCAGTCCATCCGCGCCCAGCTCGAAGCGCCGGCCACGCTGTTCATCGACTGACGAAGCGCTGCAGCGCAAAGAAAAGGGCGGCCCGCGGGCCGCCCTTTGCGCTTGAGGCGCGGCGCCGCTCAGCGGCTGGCCTGCTCCACCGCCTGCGCGTAGCGGCCGTAGAAGGACTGGTCGCGCAGGCCGGACTTGGTCAGCACCCAGGCCGCCAGCAGATTGCCGCGCGACAGCATGGGGCTCTGGGGCTGCAGTGCCGAGCGCAGGCAATGGGCCGTGTGCTGGTCCTTGAGCATCTGCGTGTCGTCCTCGTCGTAGCAGGCCTCCCACTGATAGCGCAGCTTCAGCTCCTGCGGCACCGGCACGGGGCAGGGCTCATGGCCAGGGTAGGCCTGCCAGGGGACTTGCGCGATGGGGCCGGGCAGCGCCGTGAGGATGCGGTTGTAGACGCGATGGCTCAGCAGCTCTTCATTGGGCCCGGCGATCACCTTGGCGATGAAGCGGGCGTCGAAGAAGGGCAGGGCGAAGTCGAAGCCCTTCTTGTGCACGGTCTCGAAATGCCCGATAAGGTGGCGCCGCTGGTCGTTCAGCAGGAGGAAAAGATAGGCCGCCTTGGCCGGCAGGCGGTCCCAGCGGCGCAGCTCGGCCGCCACCTCGGCCTGCAGACGCCGGGCCAGCTCGCGATAGCGCGGGCGCAGGGCACGCGCCGGCACGCCCCATTTGTTCTTGCGGCACAGCAGTTCTGCCGCCTCGTCATAGCGGCGCTCGCCGGCCAGACGGACGATCTGCTCGTCCAGGTAGACGTGGCCCAGGCCCACGCTGCCGCCATCGCCGGACCAGATGCGCCGGTCGAAGCTGCGCCCGCCATCCTGAGCCTTCCAGGCGGCGATGGTCTGGATCTGCTTGCTGTCGAAGTTGTCCGGCCCCAGCGGGAACTCGAAGTGCCGGGTGCCCAGGGCCGCAGCAGCCATGCGGCCGAAGGTGAGGTCCTGGGTGTCGCTGGGCGCGAAGTTGAGGGTGTTGAGGCGCACGCCGCTGTGGACCAGGCTCGCAGCGATGAGGCGCGAGTCCATGCCGCCGGACAGAAAGGCCGTCTGCTCCGGCGCCTCGCCCTGGCGGTCGCGCACCGCTTGCAGGAAGGTCTCGTAGAGCTCGGCCTCGTAGGGTCTGCCGGCGTCGAGCGGGGTCAGGTCTTGCCAGTCATGGTAGGTTTTGCGGTGCGCACCGGCGGCGGTGGCTTCGATCAGCTCGGCACCGTAGGCGGCCCGGATGCCGAGGTAGCGGGTGCGCTCGGCCAGCGGAAAGGCCATGGAGGCGATTTCCAGCACGCCTTGGGGATCGGGCTCCAGCGCGATGGCGCTGCCCATGCCCTGCAGCAGCCAGCGCGCATTGGTGAAGAAGTGGATGCCGCGGTGCTGGCCGGTGTAAAGCGCGCGCACGCCGAGCTTGTCGGTGAAGGCCTCCAGCGTTGCATGCCGCAGGTCCAGGCGCACGCCGCAGAAGGTGCCGTGGGACTGACGCAACAGCTGCGTCAGGTCGCCGGCCGCGAAGCGGGCCAGGGCCTCGGTCTGCGCCAGGCGCGGCCCATCGGCGTGCACGATGGGTTCGCCCGCCAGGATGGCCAGGGCATCGTCATGCAGGCGATGGTGCGAGACAGGGGCCCAGATGCCCAGGGCATGCCACACGGCAAACAGGCCGGGCGCCTCCACCGCCTCGATGGCGTGCGGGGGCAATTCACGGCCCATGGCTGCGGAGGCCGCGGCCTGGAGCCGCCGCAGGTCCTCCGTCGAGCCGCCGACGGCCGCAAAGAAAATCGCCATTACGAATCCTTGTTCAAACGAGCGGCCCGTCGCGCGTCGAGAAGCCCGCGCAGCCAATGCCGGAAAGCGCTGTCCACGGCGAGCAGCGCGAGCACATAGCTCAACACGCCCGCCGCACCCGGCACGAGCAGCTGCCACAGCGGCTGGGCCGGCATCGCGGCCAGCGTGACCCACACGACACCCACCAGGGGAATGCAGGCCAGCAGGCCGGAGCGGAAGGTCCTCAGCAATGGCAGCCACGACAAGTCTAGCAAGCGGGCGCTGCGGGGGAAGTTCAGGATGAACACCAGGGGGACGCCCGCAGTCCAGGCCGCCGCCAGGCCGTTGGCGCCCCAGAGCATGCCGCCCAGCACAAAGCCCAGCGGCATCACCACCGCGCCGCTGAGCGTGTTCTTGAAGTCGGTGCCGGCATGGCCGGTGGCGATCAGCGCCGTCGCAAGGATCGCGCTGCAGAGCCGCACGGGGACGGCCAGCGCGATCAGCTGCAAGGCCGGTGCTGCCGCCACCCATTTGGCGCCGATCAGCAAGGCCACCAGCGGCTGGGCCAGCAGGGCCAGCAAAATGCAGCCGGGCAGAGCCAGCAGGTTCAAGGCATGCAGGCCCCTGAGCAGTTCCTGCTGCACCGGCTGCCCGCTGTTCTTGAGCTTGGCGATGGCGCTGAAAGCCACCTGGTTGACCACCTGCATGGACTTCTGCAGCGGCAGCGAGGCCAGATTCAGGGCCACCGAGTACAGCCCCAGCGCGGCCGTGCTCAGCAGCTTCGCGCCGATCAGCACATCGACCTGGGACATGAACCACCAGGTGAAGCGGCTGGCCGTCAGGTTGCTCCCGTAGCGCAGCAGGCCCCGCAGCTGCTGGAAGTCGGCATTGGGCCAGACCCGTGTCGGGCACTGCAGGTGCAGCAGCAGCGAGCGGACCAGGCTGCCCAGCAGATTGGCCAGCAGCAGGGACCAGACGCCCATGCCGGCGAAGGCCAGGCCCAGCGCGGCGATGCTGGTGGCGACAACAGAGGCGATGTCGGCATAGGCGATGGCCTTGAAGTCCATCTCCCGCCGCAGCACGGACTCCGGCACCGTGCTCAGCGCCGCGATCAGAAAGATCAGTCCGGCGGGTCTGAGCAGGTCCGCCAGGCGCGGCTCGTTGAAGAACATCGCCAGCGGATGGGCCGCCAGCCAGAGCGCGAGGTTCAGCGCGCCCGCCACCAGCAGCATGGCGCCGAACACGGCGCCGCAGACGCGGCGATCCAGGGTCTCGCCGCGTACCAGGGCCGCGCCGAAGCCGAATTCGTTCAGGTTGGACAGCAGGGTGACGACCATCATGGTCATCGCCATCAGGCCATAGTCTTCGGTCTTCAGCAGGCGCATCACCATGATGGTGGCGCCCCAGCTGAGCAGTTGGCTCAGCAGCTTGCCGATGGCGGACCATTTCAGGCCATGGAGAAAGCGGTCGCGGATCTGCATCGATGGAATCTGCGCCTGGCCTCAGGCCCGCAGGCGCGCCAGCTCCTCGGCCGTGGTGTAGATGGTGAGCCCCTGCAGCGCGTCCTGCTCCAGATGGCGGTAGAAGTCGTCGGCGCGGATCCACCAGGAGCGGGCCGGACCCACCTGGCCGGCGTGCAGGATGCCCGCGGCCTGGTAGCGTTCATAGAAGTGCTGGCGCAGGTCGGCGCGCGACTTGTGGTCGATGCGCTGACCCTGGAAGGCAGGATCCAGCGGACGCACGGGCACCTGGATGTCCCGCCCGTCCCAATCCCTGCAGGGCATCTGGAAGGTCTGCGCCATGCGCACCGGCAGCGGGAAGCGCTCGTCCATCAGGTCTTCGAGCAGGTGGTAGAAGGTCACCGGCCCCATGCTGATGCCCAGTCCCAGGATCTTGGCCTTGTGGTGCAGGCAGCGCTCCCAGGGCGAGCCTTCGCCGCAGACCGAGGGGGCGAGGTGGTGCCGGCCGACGATGTCCTGGGCCAGCGGCCCCAGTGCCGAGACCGAGTGCGTCGGATGGATGCTGCGCCGAATGCCGGGCATCTTCAGGAAGGCCGCGGGTAGGGCGCCCAGGTTGGAGCCGTGCTCGCGCGGGTCGAACACATAGCCCTGCATCTGGCAGGTGGCGAAGATGGTGCCGCCGGGCAGGTAATAGGTCGGCACGACCAGGGTGCCGCCCGGGCTGATGGCTTCGTGGATGGCCTCCAGCACCGCAGTGGGGCCGCCCTCGACATAGCCCAGGCTCTTGAGCGAGGAGTGCAGCATCACCGTGTCGCCGGGAACAATGCCCATGGCGCGCAGGCCGGCGATGATCTCGGCCTTGGACGTATGCGGCATCTCGGCCTTGAGCTCGGCGCTGCGCCGGCGGGCGCGCCACCAGTTCAGCATGCGCCGGATCGGCGCCTTGAGGCGCTCCTTGATGTCAGGCGCGGCCATCGATGTCCTGCTCCAGCAGATTGGCGTCGATCATGAATTTGGCGGCCCAATTGAGGTATTCCCACTGGCCGTAGTCGCCATCCACGGGGAAGGATCCCTTCACCCCGCCGCGCTGGTCCTCGGGACCGTTGATGGCGATGGCCCGGCGCACATAGCGGTTGGCCAGCTTGGCGGCGTCGCGGTACTTGCGATCACCGGTCAGCTCATAAAGCATCAGCCAGCTGTGCGCGATCTGGACCTCGCCGGTCAGGCAGGACCAGTCCACCGCGGCGGACCAGTCGGGCTTGAGCCGGCCGGGGATGAAGCCGTCGGGGCGCAGCGCCGTCATCAGGCCGTCGGCGGTTTTGATGGCGCGACGCAGGATGTGCGCGTCCTGCGTGAAGCGGTGGGCTTCCATGAAGCCGCGCAGCGCATAGCCCAGGGTGTGGGTGAGCGGCGTCGCGGGCATGTTCAGGCAGCAGTTGGCCAGCCAGCCGTTGGCCTGCTGCTGGCTGAAGGCCCACTCGACCTGGCGCAGCGCCGCCTCGGCGTAACCCTGCTCGGGCACATGGCGGGCGGCTTCGAACAGGCCCCAGGACACGTGGGTCTCGTAGGTCTTGTCGCCGCGCTCGGCAAAGGGCGTGGCGTGCTTGCGCCAGCAGCCGTCGGCGTCCAGCGAGTCGCGCAGGAAGACGGCGGCCATGTTCATGGGGGCCAGGTAGGCCTCGCCGAAGGCGGCCACGCCGCTGGCCAGGCCGATCAGGATCTGGCCGGTGTTGAAGGTGACGGGCACGCGCGGCGTGGCGTTGATCTTGCCGCCCATGAAGCCGCCTTCGGGGAACTGGATGGACACCAGCCAGTCCAGCATGCGGCGGGCGCGGTCCAGGGCGTCCTGGTCTTGGAAGCGCTGGCCGCAGTCGATCATCGTGGAGACGATGTAGCCGGTGGTCTCGGGGTAGGACACCGCCCAGCCGCCTTTGAGGCTGTAGTCGCGCGCCACGCCGCCATCGTGCGAGGCGGATTGGTCCTGGGCCCGCTTCAGCCACTGCAGCGCGGCCGACACCGCGGCGTCTATGCCCGGATCCTGCTGGGGCAGACCGCGTGCATCCTTGGCGGCTTCGGCCTTGGCCTGGGCCGGCAGGCTGGCCTGCTCACGCCAGTTGCGGAGAAGCTGTTTGGCTGCGTTCAACATGCGGAGTCACTCCCTCTTGATTCAGGTAACGGCTTGATCGTTGGTCGGGCATTCGCGCGCGGCGGCCTCTGGCGCAAGAAAACCTTGCAGCCATTGCGAACTCAAGGCCAGGGCGGCAGCGCGGTGCTCGGGGTCGGAAAAGGTATGGTCGGCGCCATCCAGCCATTGCAGGCGCAAGCCGGGTCGGCCGCCGAGCGCGGCCCAGGCGGGCTCGCGCAGGGTTTCGAAGAATTCCTGGGCCGTCAGGTCGGCGCCGGACAGCAGGCACAAGACCGGGCCTTGAAAACGTGCCAGGCCTTCGCGCATGCCGGCACGGAAATCGTCCGACGGCGTGCCGGCGGCCATGCTTCGGCCCACGGCGTCCAGGGCGGTACGCAGGCTGCTCCAGCGCACCTGACCGGAGAGCAAACGGCGCCAGAAGTCGCCGCTGGCCAGGCGGCCGGGGTAGTAGTGCCGCGTCCGGGCCTGGGCCAGGCTCTGGGCGTTGCGCACCCAGGGGTTGGCCAGCAGCAGACCGGCCACGCGCCCATCCCCGCGGCGGGCATGCAGCAGGGCGGCCGAGGCGCCGTCGCACAAGCCCCAGAGCAGCACCTGCTGCAGCTCCGGGCAGGACTGCTTCAGCGCGGCGATGGCGGCGTCGATTTCAGGGTCGAGGTGCTCGAAGCCGGCGGCCTCGCCCGGCGCGTCACCCATGCCGCGGTGATCGAAACGCAGCACCGCGGCGCCCTGGCCGGCCAAGCGGCGCGCCAGGCTGACGAAGAAGCGATGGGCGCCGATCCGGTACTGCGGTCCCCCCACCAGCACGATGACGCCCAGGCGGGGCGTGCGGGTTGCGGGCAGGCTCAGCACGCCGGGCAGGCGCAAGCCTTCGCAGCCCACCGTGCAGATGCGCTCGATCACGGCCGCGGGCTCGCTCATGGCGCGATCCTTGGCACGGTACTGACCGGCAAACATGGCGGGAAACACGGGCGGGCGCTCATGCGGCGGCCTCGTTCGCGCACAGGGCACGCAGGCTGCCGTCGATCAGGCCGCGGCTGAGGGTCGGCTCGGGGCTGGCCCAGAACTGCGGTCCCTGCACGCAGACGGTGCTGGCATGGTAGCCCGCGGCGCGCCAGGCCTCGATGTGCTGGCGGCTGGTCGGCCCCAGGGTCTGGGTGGCCGCGCTGGCCATCTCGCACCAGACCAGGCGGGCGCCGGCGACCCCGCCGGGCGGCTTCAGCTGGGCGGCCGCCAAAGGCAAGGCCAGTTCGGGGTGGACGACGTAGCCGGCCGCGTGCAGGGCTTGCCCGGCCTGCAGGGCCTGGCGCATGGCAGCGCTGTCGCCATGGCGGCGCGTGCCGCTGGCCATGTCGGCGGCCAGGCGCAGGCGCAGGAACTGCTGCAGCACCTGCTCGCCCTTGGCCTGGGGCTGCCACAACAGCCAATGGCAGGCCAGTTGCTGCCGCTGCGCGAATTCGCTGGCCAGCAAGGCGCCGCTGCGAAGGCTCCAAAGCCACAGCGGGCTGTCCCTCTCGCCCTCCTGGCGCAGGCGCTGCAGGGCCAGGTCCAGGTCGTCCAGCCAGGTTTGCCAGCGGGCGTCCGCGTGCTCGCCGGCGCTGTCGCCACAGCCATAAAGGTCGGGCCACAGCACGGTGAAGCCGGCCTGGCGCAGCGCATCGGCCCCCAGGGCCAGCATGCGGCGGCTGCAGTTGAGTTCTTCCAGCCAGGGGGGCACCAAGAGGACGAGGCCACGCTGCGCCTGGTCGGAGGCCGGCTTGAAGAGGTTCAGGTAGCGCAGGCTGCCGTCACGGCTTTCCAGGAAGAAGGCTGTGGCGGCGTCCATGGTTCAGGCGAGGGCGGCCTCAGGCCGCCAGCTTGGCGTCGACGAAGCGGGTCAGGGCCCCCACCGTCGCAAAGGTTTGGCCATCGATCTCGTCGTCGCCGATGGTGATGCCCAGCTGCTCTTCCAGCGCCGTGATCAGGCTGACCACGCCCATGGAGTCCAGCTCCGGCAGGGCGCCCAGCAGGGGCGTCTGCGCATCGAACTGCGCGGCGCGGCCTTGGAGACCGAGCGTTTCGTCGAGAAGGCGGAGCACGTGCGAAGCTGAGGACATGGGGCGTTCGGGAAAAAGAAATGGCGGCCCGAGCGGCGTCGGGCGCCAGGGGAAGGCGGCCGAATCTTAACTGGGGGCGCGGGCGGGTTCCGGGCCCGGGGGCCCCCTCATCCCGAGGGAGGGGCCGGCGGGCGGCGCCGCTCGCACGGCCACGGCCGGATCGCTGGGCTCGGCGGGCAAGTCGGGGACAATGGCCGGACCATGCAAGAGACCGTTGCCGCTGCCCCAGCTCCAGCCCCAGGCCTTCCTGGCTTTCCTGTGCCCCGCCTGCTCGCGGACCTGGTCCACCTCCAGGCCCGCCAGAGGCCCACGTCGCCTGCTTTGGGATGGGACGGCGGCGAGCTGGACTACGCCGGGCTGTCGCAAGGCTTGCATCGGATGGGGGCTTGGCTGGCTGCCCAAGGGCTGGCCCGCGGCCAGCGGGTGGCGGTCTACCTGGACAAGCGCCCGGAGTTCGTCATCGGCTGCTTTGGCGCCGGGGCGCTGGGGGCCGTGTTCGTGCCGGTCAACCCCATCCTGAAGGCCGAGCAGGTGGCGCACATCCTGCAGGACTGCGAGGTGACGCTGCTCATCACCGCCGGTGCGCGCCTTCAAACCCTGGCCGAGGTGCTGTCCGGCTGCCCGGCCTTGCGGCAGGTGCTGCTGGTGGATGGCTGCCCCCAGGGGCTGGGTCTGCCCACAGGGCTGCAGACGCATGACTGGGCGGAGGTGCTGGCCACGCCACCGGCCGTCCTGACGCCGCCGGTGCTGGACAGCGACATGGCGGCCATCCTCTACACCTCGGGCAGCACTGGCAAGCCCAAGGGGGTGGTGCTGTCTCACCGCAACCTGGTGCTGGGCGCGCAGAGCGTGGCGCAGTACCTGGGCAATCACGAAGGAGACGTGCTGCTGGCGGCCTTGCCCCTGTCCTTCGACGCGGGGTTCAGTCAGCTGAGCACGGCTTTCCTGGTCGGCGCCAAGGTCGTGCTGCTCAACTACCTGCTGCCGCAGGACCTGCTGAAGGCGCTGGATCGCGAGGGCATCACGGGGCTGACGGCCGTGCCGCCGCTCTACATCCAGCTCACCCAGCTGTCCTGGCCGCAAGGGGCGGGACGCAGCCTGCGCTACTTCGCCAATACCGGCGGGCGCATGCCCCGCGAGACCCTGGAGCGCCTGCGCGAGCGCCTGCCCCAGGCCGCGCCTTACCTGATGTATGGGCTCACCGAGGCCTTCCGCTCGACCTATCTGCCGCCGTCGGAGGTGGACCGCCGGCCGGATTCCATTGGCCGGGCCATCCCCAACGCCGAGATCCTGGTGCTGCGCGAGGACGGCAGCGTCTGCGGCGTGGACGAGCCCGGCGAGCTGGTGCACCGCGGTCCGCTGGTGGGCATGGGCTACTGGAACGATGCCGAGAAGACTGCCGAGCGCTACAAGCCCCTGCCGCCCGGCGTAGGCGGGCGCGAGGCCGGCCTGCAGCTGCCGGAATACGCCGTCTTCTCGGGCGACACCGTGCGACGCGACGCCGAGGGCTTTCTCTACTTCATCGGCCGGCGCGACGAGATGATCAAGACCTCCGGCTACC
Organism: Burkholderiaceae bacterium; assembly: GCA_041905785.1. GTDB lineage: Bacteria > Pseudomonadota > Gammaproteobacteria > Burkholderiales > Burkholderiaceae_C > Roseateles_B. The sequence goes on along the minus strand of JAYRKJ010000023.1, from coordinate 50,549 downwards.
GGGTCAGTCCGGTGGAGGTGGAGGAGTTGCTGTACCGCTCCGGCCTGGTCGGCGAGTGCGCGGCCTACGGGCTGCCGCACGAACAGCTGGGCCAGTGCATCGAGGTGGTGTACTACCCTGGCGCGGGCGCCGAAGCCGATCCGGCCGCGCTGCTGGCCTTCTGCAAAAGGCACATGCCCGCCTATATGGTGCCGGCGCGCCTGCTGCCTGTGAACGACCCGCTGCCCCGCAATCCCAATGGCAAGATCGACCGCCAGCGCCTGCAGCAGCAGGCCCTGGCAGGCGCGAGCTGAGCTGTGCGCCTGCAGGTCAGGCTTCGCACGCCGAACTTCACGCTTCACACTTGATGCCCCCACGCTTCATGGACACCACGCCTGCCGCCCCTGCCGCCGCCTCTGCTGTTGACGCTGTGCGGGCCATGCCCGTGCATGCACCGATGCGCCAGTTCCCGGTCCAGGCTGGCGAACTGCTCGTCGGCGGGCGGCCTTTGAGCCAACTGGCCGCGGCGCTGGGCCAGACGCCGTTCTATGTGTACGAGCGCGCTCTGCTGCAGCGCCGGGCCGCCGAATTGCGCGCGGCCTTGCCCGTCGGCATCCAGCTCCATTACGCGATGAAGGCCAATCCCCTGCCCGCCGTGGTGGGCTGCATGGTGGGCCTGGTCGACGGCATCGACGTGGCCTCCGCCGGCGAGATGCGCTTGGCGCTGGCGCAGGGGGCAGACCCGGGGCACATGAGTTTCGCCGGCCCAGGCAAGCGGGAGGAGGAGCTGTGCGCCTCGGTGGAGGCGGGCGTGCTGGTCAACGTGGAGTCCTTCCGCGAGCTGCCCATCCTGGCTCGGGCCTCGCAGGCTCTGGGGCGGGCGGCGCGCGTGGCGGTGCGCGTGAATCCCGATTTCGAGCTCAAGGGCTCGGGCATGCGCATGGGCGGCGGGCCCAAGCAGTTCGGCGTCGATGCGGAGGAGGTGCCGCGCCTGCTGGCCGACATCGGGCGGCTGGGCTTGCAGTTCGAGGGCTTCCATCTTTTCGCAGGCTCGCAGAACCTGCGCGCCGAGGCGATCTGCGAGGCCCAGCGTCTGAGCTATGAGCTGGCCCTTCGGCTCGCGGCCGACGCGCCGGCGCCGGTGCGGCACCTGAACTTGGGCGGTGGCTTCGGCATTCCCTACTTCCCGGGCGAGCAGCCGCTGGACCTGGCACCGGTGGCGGCCAATCTCGCCGAGCTGCAGGCCCGGGCCGCGCGCGAGCTGCCCGAGGCGCACCTGGTGCTGGAGCTGGGGCGCTATTTGGTGGGCGAGGCGGGGCTTTACGTGGCGCGGGTGCTGGATCGCAAGGTCTCGCGGGGTCAGGTCTTTCTCGTGACCGATGGCGGCCTGCATCACCACCTGGCGGCCTCCGGCAACTTCGGCCAAGTGATCCGCAAGAACTACCCCGTGGTGATAGGCAACCGCATGGACCAGCCCGCCGTGGAATCCGTGCAGGTGGTGGGGCCGCTGTGCACACCGCTGGACCTGCTGGCCGAGCGCATGATGCTGCCCGCGGCGCAGGAGGGGGACCTCGTGGTGGTCTACCAGTCCGGCGCCTATGGCGCGAGCGCGAGCCCGCAGGGCTTTCTGGGGCATCCGGCTTGCCTGGAAGTGCTGGTCTGAGCCTGCGGGCCTGAGCCCGAGGGCTGGGTTGCGGCTCAATGGTGGCTCAATGGCGGCTCGGCGCGCCGTGCGCGCCACGGCGGCATGCGGGCAGAGGTCGATGCCGGCAAAGGAGCCGGCAAAGGAGCCGGCAAAATGAACCGACAAAAGAAAACGGGCCCCGACTCGCGTCTGGGGCCCGTTTCAAGGCAATGGTGGCGGAGAGAGCGGGATTCGAACCCGCGGTGGGCTGTTAACCCACACACGCTTTCCAGGCGTGCGACTTAAACCACTCATCCATCTCTCCGAAGCCCGCCATCATAGCGCAGTTTTTTGGGGCTCCAGGAAACTTTGGCAAATTTTTGAAGATTTTCTTCGAGGGTCTTCGAGGGATCCCTGAGGGCCTCGGGGGCCGAAAACAGCGGGGCAGGAGTGTTCCTGGCTCGCACCAGGCTCAATGCTTGCTGCCCTTGATCAGCCCCATGGCCGTGCCAATAAGGCCGGACACCTCGCTCATGTTGTTGGGCACGATCATCGTGTTGTTCTTCTGGGCCAGCTGCGCGTAGGCCTCGACCGCCTTCTCCGCGACCTTCAGCTGCACGGCCTGTTCGCCGCCCGGCGACTGGATGGCTGCGGCGATCTGGCGGATGGCCTCGGCGCTGGCGCTGGCCACGGCCAGGATGGCGGCGGCCTCGCCCTGGGCCTTGTTGATCTCGGCCTGCTTCTCGCCCTCGGAGCGCGCGATGGAAGCCTCGCGCTCGCCGGTGGCGATGTTGATCTGCTCCTGGCGGCGGCCTTCGGAGGCGGCAATCAGGGCGCGCTTGTCCCGCTCGGCGGTGATCTGGGCCTGCATGGCGCGCAGGATCTCGGCCGGCGGCGTCAGGTCCTTGATCTCGTAGCGCAGCACCTTGACACCCCAGTTCAGCGCGGCCTCGTCCAGGGCCTGCACCACGGCGCTGTTGATGATCTCGCGCTCCTCGAAGGTCTTGTCCAGCTCCATGCGGCCGATTACCGAGCGCAGCGTGGTCTGTGCCAGCTGGGTGATGGCAATGATGTAGTTGCTGGAGCCGTAGCTCGCACGCATCGGGTCGGTGACCTGGAAGTACAGGATGCCGTCCACCGTCAGCTGGGTGTTGTCCTTCGTGATGCAGATCTGGCTGGGCACGTCCAGCGGAATCTCCTTCAGCGAGTGCCGGTAGGCCAGGCGGTCCACGAAGGGCACCAGGAAGCTCAGGCCCGGGGTGAGGGTGGTGTGGTACTTGCCCAGGCGCTCGACCACCCAGGCGTTCTGCTGCGGCACGACCTTGACCGACTGGATGACGAAAATGGCTGCGGCGATCAGGATCACCAGTGCAATGAGTTCCATGAATCCTCCTTTGTGAGTGATGCGGCGAGCCGCTTGTCAGGCGTCCAGCAGCAGGACACTGCCGTCCACGCCGCGGATGGTGTGAGGGCCGGGTTGCGGTGTGCCGCTGCCGGCATAGCGGGCCTGCCATTGCGCGCCGCGGTAACGCACGGTCGCATGGCCGTTGTCCTGCCAGGCCTCGACCTGCACCTGCTGGCCGATGTCCAGCACCACGTCCGGGTTGTGGCCGGCGGGCGCCTGGGCTTCATGGCTTCGGCGTGCCAGCTGCTGGCGGTGCCACAACGTGACCGCCAGGCCGCCCACCACGGCGGCTGACAGCATCTGCCCGATATGGTCCAGGCCGGCATGGGCCGCCACGGCGGCGCTGATGGTGCCCAGGGCCAGCATCAGCAGGTAGAAGGTCCCTGTGTAGAGCTCGGTCGCCACCAGAACGCCGGTGACGATCCACCACCAGGTCGATGCTTGGAATCCCATCTCGCCTCCTTCATTTCATGATGTGAATTGAGTGTATCGCCCGGCTTTTGCCGGCTTGCCGTTCTGTTTGTGCGACAAAGCGAAATTGGTCCTTGCGCTGTCGCGTCCTAGCCCTACACTTCGCGCCTTTGATTTTTCGACCGAGTTCTCGGAGGCCCTTCAATGCTGCGTTTCCGCTTCCCCATCGTCATCATCGACGAGGACTACCGCTCCGAGAACACCTCGGGTCTGGGCATCCGTGCCCTTGCCGACGCCATCCAGAAAGAGGGCTTCGAAGTGCTGGGTGTGACCAGCTATGGCGACCTGTCGCAATTCGCCCAGCAGCAGAGCCGGGCCAGCGCCTTCATCCTGTCCATCGACGACGAGGAGTTCACCCCCGGGCCTGAGCTGGACCCGGCGGTGCTGAACCTGCGCAAGTTCATCGAGGAGATCCGCTTCAAGAATGCGGACATCCCCATTTACGTCTATGGCGAGACCCGCACCTCGCAGCACCTGCCCAACGACGTGCTGCGCGAGCTGCACGGCTTCATCCACATGTTCGAAGACACGCCGGAGTTCGTGGCGCGTCACATCATCCGCGAGGCCAAGAGCTATCTGGACGGCCTGGCGCCGCCCTTCTTCAAGGCCCTGATGGACTATGCCCAGGATGGCTCCTACTCCTGGCATTGTCCCGGCCACTCCGGTGGCGTGGCCTTCCTGAAGAGCCCGGTGGGCCAGATGTTCCACCAGTTCTTCGGCGAGAACATGCTGCGCGCCGACGTCTGCAATGCCGTGGAAGAGCTGGGCCAGCTGCTGGACCACACGGGGCCGGTGGCGGAGTCGGAGAAGAACGCTGCGCGCATCTTCAATGCCGACCACTGCTTCTTCGTCACCAACGGCACGTCCACGTCCAACAAGATGGTGTGGCACCACACGGTGGCCCCGGGCGACGTGGTGGTGGTGGACCGCAACTGCCACAAGAGCATCCTTCACAGCATCATCATGACCGGCGCCGTGCCGGTCTTCATGACGCCCACGCGCAATCACTACGGCATCATCGGTCCCATCCCTGAGAGCGAGTTCGCGCCGGAGAACATTCGCAAGAAGATCGCCAAGAACCCGCTGCTCAAGGGTGTGGATCCCAAGAAGGTCAAGCCGCGCATCATGACGCTGACGCAGAGCACCTACGACGGCGTGCTCTACAACACCGAGACCATCAAGAAGAAGCTGGACGGCTGGATCGATACCCTGCATTTCGATGAGGCCTGGCTGCCGCACGCGGCCTTCCACACCTTCTACGGCTCCTACCACGCGATGGGCAAGAACCGCGCGCGGCCGAAGGAGGCCATGGTCTATGCCACGCAGTCCACGCACAAGCTGCTGGCCGGCATCAGCCAGGCCTCGCAGGTGCTCGTGCAGGACGCGCAGAACGTCAAGCTGGACAAGCACCTGTTCAACGAGGCGTACCTGATGCACACCTCGACCAGCCCGCAGTACTCCATCATTGCCAGCTGCGATGTCGCGGCGGCCATGATGGACGCGCCGGGCGGTCCGGCGCTCGTGGAAGAGAGCATCGCCGAGGCCCTGGACTTCCGCCGCGCCATGCGCAAGGTCGAGGGCGACTACGGCAAGGACTGGTGGTTCAAGGTCTGGGGGCCGGACAAGTTGGTCGAGGAGGGCATCGGCAAGCCTGCCGACTGGATGCTCAAGGCCAACCAGAAGTGGCACGGTTTTGGCAATCTGGCTGCCGGCTTCAACATGCTGGACCCGATCAAGTCCACGGTGATCACGCCGGGGCTGGACATGAGCGGCAAGTTCGCCAAGACCGGCATCCCCGCCAGCATTGTCACCAAGTTCCTGGCCGAGCACGGTGTGGTGGTGGAGAAGACGGGGCTGTACTCCTTCTTCATCCTGTTCACCATCGGCATCACCAAGGGCCGCTGGAACACGCTGCTGACCGCGCTGCAGCAGTTCAAGGACGACTACGACCGCAATGCGCCGCTGTGGCGCATCATGCCGGAGTTCTGTGCCGCCCAGCCGCGCTACGAGCGCATGGGCCTGCGCGATCTCTGCCAGAGCATCCACGAGGCCTATGCCCAGGGCGACATCGCGCGCCTGACGACCGATGTCTACCTCTCGGACCTCGAGCCAGCCATGAAGCCCAGCGACGCCTACGCGCACATCGCGCACCGCCGCACCGAGCGTGTCGAGATCGACAAGCTGGAAGGCCGGGTCACGACCTCGCTGCTGACGCCGTATCCGCCGGGCATTCCTCTGCTGATCCCGGGCGAGCGCTTCAACAAGAAGATTGTCGACTACCTCAAGTTCACCCGCGAGTTCAACGTCAAGTTCCCCGGCTTCGCGACCGACGTGCATGGTCTGGTGGCGGAGAAGGACGAGAACGGCAAGACGCACTACTACGTCGACTGTGTTCGCGATTGACCACCCCCTACCGGCTTCGCCGGCCTTGCAGGCCGCGCCAGGCCAGGGGCCTGGCCCTTCGGCAGGCACAAACGGCTTGCCGTTTGTGTCCGGCCTCAGCCCCCTCAAGGGGGCGAGCTTGAGGGCCCGGCAGAGCCGGATCCCCAAGCTCCGTGCCTGAAAAACAAAACGGGACTCGAGGGTCCCGTTTTGTTTTGTCGGTGCAGCGCTCGGGGCGCGGGGCGTGTGGTGTCAGGTCTTGCCTCGAAGGCATCGGAGGGGTTCGGAGTGCGTGCCTTGAAAAACAAAACGGGACCAACGTAGTCCCGTTTTGTTTCCTCAGCGAAGCCCGGGGATCCGGCTTTGCCGGGCCCTCGGGCTTGCCCCCTTGAGGGGGCGCGCGAAGCGTAGGGGGTGGGCTATTCACCACTCAAGGCCACGTGGCTGAAGCCGCCGTCGACGTAGATGACTTCCGAGCTGATGCCGGCCGCGAGGTCGGAGAAGAGGAAGGCGGCGGTGTTGCCCACATCCTCGATGGTCACGTTGCGGCGGATGGGTGTGGTGGCGGCGAACTGGGTCAGCAGCTTGCCGAAATCCTTGATGCCCGAGGCGGCCAGGGTCTTGATGGGGCCGGCGGAAATGCCGTTGACGCGGATGTTGCGCTCGCCCAGGGCGTAGGCCAGGTAGCGCACGCTGGACTCCAGCGAGGCCTTGGCCAGCCCCATGGTGTTGTAGTTGGGCACGTAGCGGTCGGCGCCCAGGTAGGACAGGGTCAGCAGCGAGGCGCCTGAGCGCAGGCGCGGCGCCGCGGCCTTGGCCAGGGCTGGGAAGCTGTAGGCCGAAATGTCATGGGCGATGCGGAAATTCTCGCGCGTGAGCCCGTCCAGGAAATTGCCGGCAATGGCCTCGCGGGGCGCAAAACCAATGGAGTGCACGAAGCCGTCGAACTCCGGCCAGACCTCGCCCAGTTGCGCGAAAAGGCTGTCGATCTGCTCGTCGCTGGAAACGTCGCATTCAAACACCAGCTTGGAGTCGAATTCGGCGGCGAACTCGGTGATGCGTTCTTTGAAGCGCTCGCCCACATAGCTGAAAGCCAGTTCGGCCCCTTCGCGGTGGCAGGCCTTGGCAATGCCATAGGCAATCGACCGGTTGGAAAGAACGCCCGTGATCAGCAGGCGCTTGCCGGCGAGAAATCCCATGTCTGCTCCTTGGTATCAATGTTCAAATCAGCGCGGGATTCTCTCATGCCCTCGTTTCAGGGCAAGCCGGGTTCTTGCGGGCATGGTGCTTGCATAGTACACTCCTGGCTTCGCTGAATACACGAGTCGTACGAATACGGGTCCTGTATTGAGGCAAGGGGACTTGGGCGGATTCATCCAGCCCATTTTTTTTGCTTGATCTGGCGATGGAACTTTTGTTCTGAAATTCCGTTTGGCAGGCGGCTTGTGCTCGTGTGTGTTGCTTGAGGCAGTGCGCGAGAGCCTGGCTTGCCGGCTGGACAGCCGCTTGAGTGCTCTGCGGTGCGGGGAGTCCGCGCTGGCCCGGTGAAAGCCGAGTCAACGTGCCCGCGCGGCAGGGCTTCAGGCGCTTTTTGATTCCTGTTTTTGCTCCTCGAGAGACTAGAAGCCGACACCCGACGCATGACGAATTGGCAAGCTGTTGTAGAGAAAACCGTGACCGGTCTGGGTTACGAGCTGGTGAGCTGCGAGCGCAGCGCTGGCGGTTTGCTGCGCGTCTACATCGACAAGCTGCCAGAGCAGGTGGCGGACGGTGCGGTGATCACGGTGGACGACTGCGAGCGCGTGACACGCCAGCTGCAGTACGTGCTCGAGGTGGAAGGCACGGATTACGCCCGGCTCGAGGTGTCCTCGCCGGGGGTGGATCGTCCGCTCAACAAGCTTGCTGACTACCAGCGCTTTGCCGGCCACCAGGTGGAAATCACCCTGCGTGAAGCCTTCCAGGGACGCAAGAAGTATCGTGGCGTCCTCAGTGCTGAAGGGGAGGGCTGGCGCGTGGTCTTCAACGACGGCAAGGGCGACCAGGCGCTGGACTTTGCGCTGGACGAGGTGCGCAGCGCCAAGCTCGTGCCGGAAATCACTTTCAAGGGGCGCAATGCCGCCCCCAAGGGCGCTGCCACTCCCGGGCAGGCCGCAGCAATGAAGGCCAAGGCCGCGAAACCTGCGAAGAAGAAGCAGAGCAACGCCAAGGCCCGGCAGTCTGTGGAGACTGCCGATGAGGATGACAAGGTTGACGGAGGTCTCGATCAATGAACCGCGAACTGTTGATGCTGGTGGACGCCATCTCCCGCGAGAAGAGCGTGGAGCGCGATGTGGTGTTTGGTGCCGTGGAAGCGGCCCTGGCTTCGGCCACCAAGAAGTTGTATGGCGGTGAGGTCGACATCCGCGTGGCCATCGACCGTGACTCCGGCGAGTACGAGACCTTCCGCCGCTGGCACGTCGTGCCCAACGAGGCCGGTCTGCAGAACGCCGACGCCGAGATCCTGCTCTTCGAAGCCCAGGAGCAGATCCCCGACATCGAGATCGACGACCACATCGAGGAGCCCGTCGAGTCCGTGCCCATCGGCCGCATCGGCGCGCAGGCCGCCAAGCAGGTCATCCTGCAGAAGATCCGCGACGCTGAGCGCGAGCAGCTGCTGAACGACTTCCTCTCGCGCGGCGAGAAGATCTTCATCGGCACCGTCAAGCGTCTGGACAAGGGCGACATCATTGCAGAGTCCGGCCGCGTGGAAGCGCGCCTGCGCCGCAACGAGATGATCCCCAAGGAAAACCTGCGCACCGGCGACCGCGTGCGTGCCGTGATCCTGGGCGTGGACCCCACGCAGCGTGGCCCGCAGATCATGCTCTCGCGCTCCAGCCCCGAATTCATGAAGGAGCTGTTCGCCCAGGAAGTGCCCGAGATTGAGCAGGGCCTGCTGGAGATCAAGAGCTGCGCCCGCGACTCGGGCTCGCGCGCCAAGATCGCCGTGCTGTCACACGACAAGCGCGTGGACCCCATCGGCACCTGCGTGGGTGTGCGCGGTTCGCGCGTCAATGGCGTGACCAATGAGCTGGCCGGCGAGCGCGTGGACATCGTGCTGTGGTCCGAGGACCCCGCCCAGTTCGTGATCGGCGCTCTGGCGCCGGCCAACGTCCAGTCCATCGTGGTGGACGAGGAGCGCCATGCCATGGACGTGGTCGTGGACGAGGAAAACCTGGCCATCGCCATCGGGCGCGGCGGCCAGAACGTGCGCCTGGCCTCGGAGCTGACGGGCTGGCGCATCAACATCATGACGGCCGAGGAATCGGCCGCCAAGCAAGCTCAGGAGTCGGAATCGGTCCGCAAACTCTTCGTCGACAAGCTTGACGTCGACGAGGAAGTGGCCGAGATCCTGATCGCCGAAGGGTTCACCAGCCTGGAAGAAGTGGCCTATGTGCCCATGCAGGAAATGCTGGAAGTCGAGGCCTTCGACGAGGACACGGTCAACGAGTTGCGCGCCCGTGCCAAGGATGCGCTGCTGACCATGGAAATTGCCCGCGAGGAAAAGGTCGAGGAAGTGTCCCAAGACCTGCGCGACCTGGAGGGCATGACGCCCGATCTGGTCGCCAAGCTCGCTGACGGCAACATCCATACCCGCGACGACCTGGCCGACCTGGCCGTCGATGAACTCGTTGAACTGGCCGGCATGGACGAGGCAGCCGCCCGCGCCATGATCATGAAGGCCCGCGAACACTGGTTCAACGCCTGATCCGCAGGCACGCAACCATTCGCACCCAGATTACCCAGAAGGATTCCCACATGGCTGTGACCACCGTCGCCCAGTTTGCTGCAGAGCTGAATAGGCCTGCGAGCACGCTGCTTGAGCAGCTGCAAGCTGCGGGCGTCAAGAAGGCGTCGACCGAAGACGCCCTCAACGAAGCCGACAAAGAGCGGCTGCTGGACTACCTGCGCACCGCGCACGGCACCAGCAGCGCCGAACGCAAGAAGATCACGCTGACCCGCAAGTCGACCAGCGAGATCAAACAGGCCGATGCCAGCGGCAAGGCCCGCACCATCCAGGTCGAGGTGCGCAAGAAGCGCGTCTTCGTCAAACGCGACGATGCCTCCGGCGTGGACGAGTCCAACCTGCAGGCCGAGCAGGAAGCCGAGCTGCAGCGACGCGAGGAAGAAGCGCGCGCCCAGGCCGACGCCCTGCGCAAGCAGGAAGAGGAGCTGGCGGCCCGCATGCGTGAGCGTGAGGAAGCCGAGCGCCGCGCCCGTGAAGCCGAAGAACAGCGCCGTCGCGAGGAAGAGGCCCGTGCGGCCGCCGAAGCCGAAGCCAAGGCTGCGGCCGAAGCCGCTGCCAAGGCCGCTGCCGAAGCCGCCGCCAAGGCCGCCGCTGAAGCCGCTGCCAAGGCCGCTGCCGAAGGCAAGCCCGCCCCGGCTGCCGCGCCCGCTGCTGCCCCTGCCGCAACTCCTGCTCCCGCTCCCGCTCCCGCTCCCGCACCGGTGGTCGCGGCGGCGCCCGTCGAGGCGCCCAAGCCCCAGCTGCGCGTTGTGAAGGCCGGTGACAGCGCCGCCGACGAAAAGCAGCGCCAGGCCGATCTGGAGCGCCGCCGCAAGGCCGCCGAGGCCGAGGCCGCTGCCATCCGCGCGATGATGAACGCACCCAAGAAGGTGCTGGTCGCGAAGAAGGAAGAGCCCAAGCCCGCCGAGCCTGCCAAGGAAATCAAGGGCACCATCCACAAGAAGGCCGGCGCCCCCGGCGCCGCTACGCCGGCCACGGCCAGCGCGGGTGCTGCCAAGCCGGGCGACAAGAAATCGGTCAAGAGCGAGAAGCTCTCGTCCAGCTGGGCCGACGACGCCGCGAAGAAGCGCGGCCTCAAGACCCGCGGCGACAGCGCGCCCGCTGGTGCGGCCCGCACGCCGGGCTGGCGTGCGCCCAAGGGTGGCACGGGCCGCCGTGGCGACCGCAATGACCGTGGTGGCAACAGCAACTACGTGGCACCGTCGGAACCGGTGGTGCAAGAGGTCCACATCCCCGAGACCATCTCGGTGGCGGACCTGGCCCACAAGATGTCCATCAAGGCCTCCGAGGTCATCAAGAAGCTGATGCTGCTGGGCCAGATGGTCACCATCAACCAGCAGCTGGACCAGGAAACGGCCATGATCGTGGTCGAGGAAATGGGCCACAAGGCGCTTCCCGCCAAGCTGGACGACCCCGATGCCTTCCTGGAAGAGGAGGGCGCCGACGCCGACAAGGAACACGAGCTGCTGCCGCGCGCGCCGGTCGTGACCGTCATGGGTCACGTCGACCACGGCAAGACCTCGCTGCTGGACTACATCCGCCGTGCCCGCGTGGCGGCGGGCGAAGCCGGCGGCATCACGCAGCACATCGGTGCCTACCACGTCGACACGCCGCGCGGCATGATCAGCTTCCTGGACACCCCGGGTCACGAGGCCTTCACGGCCATGCGTGCCCGCGGCGCCAAGGCCACCGACATCGTCATCCTGGTCGTTGCGGCCGATGACGGCGTCATGCCCCAGACCAAGGAAGCCATCCACCATGCCAAGGCGGCCGGCGTGCCCCTGGTCGTGGCGATCAACAAGATCGACAAGCCGGGCGCCAACCTGGATCGCGTGAAGAGCGAGCTGGTGGCCGAGCAAGTCGTGCCGGAAGAGTTCGGTGGCGATTCGCCCTTCGTGCCCGTGTCCGCCAAGACCGGCGAAGGCATCGACAGCCTGCTGGAGCAAGTCCTGCTGCAGGCCGAAGTGCTGGAGCTGAAGGCGCCGGTGGCCTCCATGGCCAAGGGCCTGGTCATCGAAGCCAAGCTGGACAAGGGTCGCGGCCCCGTGGCCACGGTGCTGGTGCAAAGCGGCACCCTCAAGCGCGGCGACGTGGTGCTGGCCGGCTCGACCTATGGCCGCGTGCGCGCCATGCTGGACGAGGACGGCAAGCCCTGCCAGGAAGCCGGTCCTTCCATCCCGGTGGAAATCCAGGGCCTGACCGAAGTGCCGCAGGCCGGTGACGAATTCATGGTGCTGGCTGACGAACGCCGCGCCCGTGAAGTGGCCACCTTCCGCCAAGGCAAGTACCGCGACGTCAAGCTGGCCAAGCAGCAGGCCGCCAAGCTGGAGAACATGTTCTCCGACATGGCCGCCGGCGATGTCCAGACCCTGCCGCTGATCATCAAGGCCGACGTGCAAGGCTCGCAGGAAGCCCTGGCAACCTCGCTGCTCAAGCTCTCGACCGACGAGGTCAAGGTGCAGATCGTGCACGCCGCCGTGGGCGGCATCAGCGAGTCCGACGTCAACCTGGCGATTGCCTCCAAGGCCATCATCATCGGCTTCAACACCCGTGCCGATGCCGGCGCGCGCAAGCTGGCCGAGCACAATGGCGTGGACCTGCGCTACTACAACATCATTTACGACGCCGTGGATGAGGTGAAGGCAGCGATGGGCGGCATGCTGGCGCCGGAGCAGAAGGAAGAAGCCCTGGGCACGGCCGAGATCCGCGTGGTCTTTGTGGCTTCCAAGATCGGCACGGTGGCCGGCTCCATGGTCACCTCCGGCCTGGTGCGCCGCAACGCCAAGTTCCGCCTGCTGCGCGACAACATCGTCATCTACACCGGCGAGGTCGAGTCGGTCCGCCGCGAGAAGGACGACGTCAAGGAAGTCAAGGAAGGCTTCGAGTGCGGTATCAAGCTCAAGAACTACAGCGACATCGCCGAGGGCGATCAGCTCGAGTTCTTTGAAATCAAGGAAGTGGCGCGTACGCTGTAACAAGGCAAGCGGGCCCCGGCCGACAAACCCCGCCTCAGCAATGCGGCGGGGTTTGTGCTTGAAAGGAATCCACCATGCGACACAAGCGTTCCATTCCCAACCGCGGCTTCCGTGTGGCCGACCAGATCCAGCGCGACCTCTCCGAGCTCATCCGTGAGCTCAAGGACCCCCGCGTCGGCATGGCCACCGTCAATGCCGTCGAGGTGACGCCGGACTACGCCCACGCCAAGGTTTTCTTCTCGGTGCTGGTCGGCGACCCCGAGGCGTCGGCGGAGGCCCTCAACGAGGCTGCCGGCTTCCTGCGCAACGGGCTCTTCAAGCGCCTGCAGATCCACACCGTCCCGACCCTGCATTTCCATTACGACCGCAGCATCGAGCGCGCGGCCGAGATGAGCAGCCTGATCGCCAAGGCCAACGCCACGCGTGCCAAGGACGAAGACGACGACAGCGAAGACTGAACGCCGCCACCGCATTCCAGAGAAGACGCTTGAGCAGTTCCACCGACCTCGCCCCCGAGCAGGCGCCCACCGCGCCGGCCCGTGCCCCGCGCCAACGCATCCAGCGTCGGCCGGTGCATGGCGTGCTCCTGCTGGACAAGCCCCTGGGCCTGTCCAGCAACGACGCATTGCAGAAGGCGAAGTGGCTGCTGCGCGCCGAGAAGGCCGGCCACACCGGCACGCTGGACCCGCTGGCCACCGGCCTGCTGCCCCTGTGCTTCGGTGCCGGCACCAAGTTCAGTCAGGTCAGCCTGGATGCCGACAAGGCCTATGAGGCCGTTCTGCAGCTGGGTGTGAAGACCAGCACTGGCGATGCCGAGGGCGAGGTGCTGCAGCGCCGGCCCGTGGCCGTCAGCCGCGCGCAGATCGAGGCCGCCTGCGCCGCCTTCACGGGCGAGATAGACCAGGTCCCGCCCATGCACTCGGCGCTCAAGCACGAGGGCAAGGCGCTGTACGACTACGCACGGCAGGGCATCACCATCGAACGCCCGGCGCGGCGCGTCACCATTCATCGCATCGACATCCTCGACTGGCAGGATGGCGACATTCAACAACTCCGCATTGCCGTCCGATGCACCAAGGGTACCTACATCCGCACCCTGGGCGAGGACATCGGCGAGCGGCTGGGCTGCGGCGCTCATCTGAGCGCGCTGCGGCGCACCGGCAGCGGTCCGCTGCGGGTGGAAGATGCCATCACCCTGGACGCCCTGGCGGCCATGAGTGAAGACGAGCGACTGGCGCTCTTGCGCCCGCCGGACAGCCTGCTGCAGGACTGGCCCGCCCTGCGGCTCGATGCCGCGGAGGCAGGGCGCTTCCTCTCGGGACTGCGGCGCCGCGTTGCCGCCGCAGATGCCGAGCAGGTGAGGGTCTACGGGCCTGAACCGCAAGCATTCCTGGGCAGCGCACATGTGAAGGCCGGCGAGCTGATCGCCGATCGGCTGCTGAGTCCGCAGGAGGTGCAGTCCCTCCTGGCCGGGCCCGGCGCCAGATCCGGCTGACCCCTCGGCCGCTTCGGCCCCACGACTGCCCCGCGGCGGCCCATGCGGCACCGCAAGACGATTACCTAGCGAGCATTTATGAGCACCCAAATCCGCAACATCGCCATCATTGCCCACGTTGACCATGGCAAGACCACCATGGTGGACCAGTTGCTGCGTCAGAGCGGCACCTTCGCCGATCACGAAAAAGTCGTCGATACCGTGATGGACAGCAATGCCATCGAGCGCGAGCGCGGCATCACCATCCTGGCCAAGAACTGCGCCGTGTCCTGGGAAGGCACCCACATCAACATCGTGGACACCCCGGGCCACGCGGACTTCGGCGGCGAAGTGGAGCGCGCCCTGTCCATGGTGGACGGCGTGGTGCTGCTGATCGATGCGCAAGAGGGCCCCATGCCCCAGACGCGTTTCGTGACCAAGAAGGCCCTGGCTCTGGGCCTGCGTCCCATCGTGGTCGTGAACAAGGTGGACAAGCCCGGCGCCAAGCCTGACGCCGTGATCAACGCCGCCTTCGACCTGTTCGACAAGCTGGGCGCCACCGACGAACAGCTGGACTTCCCGGTGGTCTACGCCTCGGGCATCAATGGCTGGACCTCCCTGGAGGAAGGCGAGCCCGGCGCCCAGTGGGGCCCCGACATGTCGGCCCTGTTCAATACCATCCTCAAGCATGTGCCGGCGCAGAAGGGTGACCCCAATGCGCCGCTGCAGCTGCAGATCTCGGCCCTGGACTTCTCCACCTTCGTCGGCCGCATCGGCGTGGGCCGCATCAGCCAGGGCACCATCAAGCCCGGCATGAACGTGGCCGTGATGGAAGGTCCGGATGGCAAGACCATCACCGGCCGCATCAACCAGGTCCTGACCTTCCAGGGTCTGGACCGTGTGCAGGTCACCGAGGCCGGCCCGGGCAATATCGTGCTGATCAACGGCATCGACGAAGTCGGGATCGGCGTGACCGTCACCGACCCGCTCAATCCTCAGCCGCTGCCCATGCTGAAGGTTGACGAGCCGACGCTGACGATGAACTTCTGCGTCAACACCAGCCCGCTGGCGGGTCGCGAAGGCAAGTACGTCACCAGCCGCCAGATCTGGGACCGCCTGCAGAAGGAACTGCAGCACAACGTGGCCCTGCGCGTGAAGGAAACCGACGAAGACGGCGTGTTCGAGGTCTGCGGTCGTGGCGAGTTGCACCTGACCATCCTGCTGGAAAACATGCGTCGTGAAGGCTATGAGCTGGCCGTGTCCAAGCCGCGCGTGATGTTCAAGGACATCGACGGCGTGAAGTGCGAGCCGATGGAGCTGGTGACGGCCGACGTCGAGGAAATCCACCAGGGTGGCGTGATGCAGGCTCTGGGGCTGCGCAAGGGCGACCTGGTCAATATGGAGCCGGACGGCCACGGCCGCGTGCGTCTCGAGTACCGCATCCCGGCCCGCGGCCTGATCGGTTTTTCCAACGAGTTCATGAACCTGACGCGCGGTTCGGGCCTGATCTCCTCCATCTTCGACGGCTACGAAGCCCACAAGGGCGAGATCGGCGGTCGCAAGAACGGCGTGCTGATCTCCATGGACGCCGGTGAGATCTTCACCTACGCCCTGGGCAAGCTGGACGACCGCGGCCGCATGTTCGTCAAGGCCAATGATCCGGTCTACGAGGGCATGATCGTCGGTATCCACAACCGCGAGAACGACCTGGTGGTCAACGCCACCCGCACCAAGCAGCTGACCAACTTCCGTGTCAGCGGCAAGGAAGACGCGATCAAGATCACGCCGCCGATCGACCTCACGCTGGAGTACGGCGTGGACTTCATCGATGACGACGAGCTGGTCGAGATCACGCCCAAGAGCGTGCGTCTGCGCAAGCGCTACCTCGTCGAGCACGAGCGCAAGCGCATGTCGCGCGAATCTGCAGCCTGAGGCTGCATCCTCGCGCGCCATGCGCTGCGCGCAGGCATGTTGCTCCCCCCAGCCCCCCTCCGGGAGGGGGTTCTAGCCAGATAGTTGAGAGCGGCCCCGATGGGGCCGTTTTGTCGTGATGAGCCATCGTCGAGCAGTTCTGTTGATGATTCTGGTGACCCTGCTGTGGAGCACGGCGGGGGTGGTGTCGAGGCATCTGGAGGTCGCGAAGGGCTTCGAGGTGACGTTCTGGCGCAGTGCCTTCAATGCGCTGTCGCTGGTGCTGGCGCTGTCGTGGATGCGGGGGGCGGCCTTCTGGCGCCAGCTGCTGCGCATGCCGCGAGCGGTGTGGATCTCGGGGCTGTGCTGGTCGGTGATGTTCACGGCCTTCATGATGGCCATCACCATGACCACGGTGGCCAATGTGCTGGTCACGATGGCACTGGGGCCTCTGCTGACGGCGCTGTTCTCGCGGCTCTTCCTGCACCACCGCCTGCCGCTGCGCACCTGGGTGGCCATCGTGCTGGGCAGCGCGGGCATCGCCTGGATGTTCGGGCACGAGATGCAGGGCAGCGCGGCCAGCCTGGCGGGCATGGGCGTGGCCCTGGCCGTGCCGCTGGCGGCGGCGACCAACTGGACGCTGCTGCAGCGCATTGCCCACGGTGACGCGGCGCAGGAGAAGCCGGACATGCTGCCGGCCGTGCTGATCGGCGCATTGCTGTCAGCGCTGATGACGCTGCCTCTGGCCTGGCCTTTCGCAAGCAACGCGCATGACCTGACCCTGCTGGCCGGCCTGGGCCTGACGCAGCTGGCCATTCCCTGCCTGCTGGTCGTGCGCCTCACCCGCGTGCTGCCGGCGCCCGAGGTGGCCTTGCTGGGCTTGCTGGAGGTCATCTTCGGTGTGCTGTGGGCCTGGTGGGGTGCCGGGGAAGCCCCGTCTTCCTCGGCCCTCTGGGGTGGTGCTATGGTGCTGGCCGCGCTGGTCGGCAATGAATGGCTGGGCTGGCGGCGTTCGCGCTGAGGAGTGCGCGCGCGCCTTGAACAAGAACTTGGAGTAGTCATGACGTCCCCCCTGATCCCGACACTGCAGTCCGAAGGCCAGATCCTGGCCGAGGTGAATGGCTGCCTGGGCCTGATCACGCTGAACCGTCCGCAGGCGCTCAATGCCCTGTCGCTGGCCATGATCCGCGACCTGACCGTGCTGCTGAAGACCTGGGCTGCCGAACCGGCCATCCAGGCCGTGGCCGTCCTGGGCCAGGGGCGCGAGGGCAAGCCGGCGGCCTTTTGCGCCGGTGGGGACATTCGCTTCTTCCACCAGGCCGCGCTGGCGGGCGACCCGGCGCTGGAGGACTTCTTCACCGAGGAATACGCGCTCAACCATCTGATCCACCACTTCCCCAAGCCCTACATCGCCCTGATGGACGGTGTGGTGATGGGCGGCGGCATGGGCATCAGCCAGGGCGCCCGGCTGCGCGTGCTGACCGAGCACTCCAAGCTGGCCATGCCCGAGACCAACATCGGCCTGTTCCCAGACGTGGGCGGTGGTTTCTTCCTGGGACAGTGCCCTGGTCATACGGGCGAATGGCTGGCCCTGACCGGCCAGCCCATTGCGGCCGGCGATGCCATCGAGATGGGCCTGGGTGACGTCTTCGTGCAAAGCAGCGCCTTGCCCGACTTGATCCAGGCCTTGCGCCGCGGACCACAGTCCAGCGCCGAGCATGTGGTGGCCACGGTGATGGAGCGCGTGGACCTGGCGCCGACGCCCGACCATCGCGAGCTGCGCCGGCAAATCGATGGCCATTTCGGTGCCGCCAGCGTGCAGGCCATCATGGCCTCGCTGGCCACCGATGACAGCGAGTGGGCCCGACATGCCCTGGCCACGCTGCGCAAGCGCTCGCCGCTGATGATAGCCGTGACCTTGGAACAGCTGCGCCGGGCTCGCCAGATGAGCCTGGCCGATGACCTGCGCATGGAGCGCGACCTGGTTCACCGCTGCTTCCACCTGCGCCCCGGTGCCGCGAGTGAAACGGTGGAGGGCATCCGTGCCCTGGCGGTGGACAAGGACCATTCGCCGCGCTGGAACCCGGCCCGCATCGAGGATGTCAGCCCCGCGATGGTGGCCGCCTTCTTCGAGAGCCCCTGGTCTGCGCAGGATCATCCCTTGAGCGACCTGGCATGACCTGACCCTTGCCGCTCCCGGGCGGCGGCACCACAATGGCGCGCGGGACCTACCGGTCCTGACGCGCCTTTGCCTTTTTAGGCGCTGCCGATCCCACCAGGAGCGCCGCATGCCCACCGACATCGAAATTGCCCAGGCCGCGTCCTTGCGCAAGATTCTTCCGCTGGCCCAGGAGCGGCTGGGCCTGGCCGAGGATGAGCTGGTCCCCTATGGGCACTACAAGGCCAAGCTGAGCCTGGCGGCGCTGCGACGCCTGGAGAGACTGCCTGCGCGCGGCAAGCTGGTGCTGGTCACCGCCATCACGCCGACGCCGCCCGGCGAAGGCAAGACCACCACCACGGTGGGCCTTGGCGACGGGCTCAACCGCATCGGCGCCAATGCCGTCATCTGCCTGCGCGAACCCTCGCTGGGCCCCTGCTTCGGCATGAAGGGCGGGGCCGCCGGCGGCGGGCACGCGCAGGTGGTGCCCATGGAGGACATCAACCTCCACTTCACCGGCGACTTCCATGCCATCGCCCTGGCCAACAACCTGCTGGCCGCAATGATCGACAACCACATCCACCATGGCAATGTACTGGGGCTGGATGTGCGGCGCATCAGCTGGCGCCGCGTGGTGGACATGAACGACCGCGCCCTGCGCCAGATCACCGCCGCGCTGGGCGGGCCGGGCAACGGCTATCCGCGCGAGGACGGCTTTGACATCGTCGTGGCCTCCGAGGTGATGGCCATTTTGTGCCTGGCCGACTCACTGGCCGACCTCAAGCGCCGGCTGGGCCAGATCGTCGTCGGCTACACCGAGGACAAAAAGCCCGTCACTGCGCGCGATCTGCAGGCCGACGGCGCGATGGCGGCCCTGCTCAAGGATGCGATACAGCCGAACCTGGTCCAGACCCTCGAAGGCAATCCTGCCTTCGTGCACGGCGGGCCCTTTGCCAACATCGCCCACGGCTGCAACTCGGTGGTGGCCACGCGCACCGCCTTGCGCCTGGCCGATTACGTGGTGACGGAGGCGGGCTTCGGCGCCGACCTGGGCGCCGAGAAGTTCATCGACATCAAGTGCCGCAAGTCCGGGCTGCGGCCTTCCTGTGCCGTCATCGTGGCCACCATCCGCGCCCTGAAGCACCACGGCCAGGAGGCGGACGGGGCGCTGGAAGCCCTGCGCCTGGGTCTGGCCAATCTGGAGCGCCATGTGCGCAACGTGCAGCAGCACTACCGCCTGCCGGCCATCGTGTCCATCAACCGCTTCGACGGCGATACGCCCGACGAGATCGCCCTGGTGCAGACGGCCTGCGAGCGCTTGGGCGTGCGTTGCGTGCTGGCCAGCCATTGGGCCGAGGGCGGGGCTGGCGCCGAGGAGCTGGCGCGCGCCGTGGTCGAGGCTTGTGCTGGCGAGGCGCCGCCCCTGGGCCTTCTCTACCAGGATCACGAAGGCCTGGCGCACAAGCTGCAGGCCATAGCCACGCGCATCTACGGCGCGGAGGACATCGACTTCGAACCGGCGGCCTTTCGACAGCTGGAAGAAATCACCGCTCTGGGCCACGGGCAGTTGCCGGTCTGCATTGCCAAGACCCAGTACTCCTTCAGCAGCGACGCAAAGCGCCTGGGCGCACCACAAGGGCATCGCCTGCGCGTTCGCGAGCTGCGCCTGCATGCGGGGGCCGAGTTCGTCACCGCCATCTGCGGGGACATCATGACCATGCCCGGCCTGCCCAAGTCGCCTGCCGCGGAACGCATAGGCCTGGACGACGGCGGACGCATTCACGGCCTGTTCTGAAGCGGCACAAGGGGCCGCTGATGCCGAGGGTTGGCTCGGGGCCGTCGGCCAACGCTGCTGCCGATACTTCGCTTGCGGCGCGCCGGCCTTCCGGCATGCAGTGGCCGCAGCCCCCGGCGCATCCCTGACAGGCGCTGCGACGGGCGTCAGACACAACAGAGCAAGGGTGTTCCGGTGCGATGCGCCGGGACGGGGATCTCTCGATGTGGCGCAGGACCCGATCCGCAGTCCACGGGCCGGCCGCGCATGGCAACACTGGACGCGCACGCCCGTCGGGCATCGCCGTCCGTCTGCAGGCCGCAGGATCCCGCGGCCGGCACCGCTGCAGTTCCGGGTGGCGTCGGACGCTTCATGTCTTGCTGCCTGCGATTTCTCAGGAGATCGAGATGAAGCAGCAAGCCTATTGGTCGCGTCCCCTGGCCGGGATGCTGACCGCGTTGGCCCTCTGCGGCGCGAATGCCGCCCAGGCCCAGGCGCCGGCCACGCCGGGCGCCCAGACGCTGATACCCGGCCGTGAGGCTGCCCCAAGGCAGACCATGCGGGCCTACTTCGACGACGTGCGCAAGGCCCGCGCCATCGCGCACAATCGGTTTGAAACGCTGGCCTCGCCCTACGAGCTGGGTTACGTGATCGTGCAGGTCAACGCGTCCGAGGCCCGCGAACTGCGTGCCCTGGGCTTTCGTCTGGAGCCGGATCCCCACTGGCTGACGCAGCAGCGCGAGCAGGCGCGCATGGAGGCCGGCGAGCGCCGCCGCCTGGCCCTGGCCGCGGGGGAGCGCCAGGTGCTGGCCGGCATCCCGAACTACAGCTGCTATCCCACGGTCGAGGAGGTCTTCACCGAGGCCCAGGGCATGGTCAATGCCAAGCCGCAGCTGGCGAGCTGGATGGACATCGGCGACTCCTGGGAGAAGAGCCGCGGCAGCGGTGGCTATGACTTGCGCGTGCTCAAGCTCAGCAACAGCTCCGTGGGCGGCAGCAAGCCCAAGCTCTTCGTCAATGCGGGCATCCATGCGCGCGAGTACGCGACCACGCCGTTGGTGCTGGAGTTCGCACGCAAGCTGCTCAACGGCTATGGCGTTGACGCCGACGCCACCTGGATCCTGGATCACCACGAGATCCACCTGCTGCTGTCTACCAATCCGGATGGCCGCAAGAAGGCGGAGACGGGCCTGCTGTGGCGCAAGAACACCAACACGGCCTATTGCGGTGCGACCAGCAACAGCCGCGGCGCGGACCTGAATCGAAACTTCGGCTTCGGCTGGAACAGCACCGGCGGCAGCGGCTCCAGCGGCAACTCCTGCGACGAGACCTATCGGGGCCCCAGCGCGGCGTCTGAGCCGGAGACGAAGGCGGTCGAGGCCTACATCCGCTCACTGTGGCCGGACCGCCGCGGGCCCAGCCGCACGGACCCGGCGCCGCTGGACACCAGCGGCATCCACCTGGACATCCACAGCCACGGCCGACTCCTGCTGTGGCCCTGGGGCACGAACGGGTCGGTGGCGGGCAATGACACGCAGCTTGCCACCCTGGGCCGCAAGTTCGCCTACTGGAACGGGCACACCCCGGAGCGTTCCCTGGACCTGTATGAAACCGACGGCACCAGCGACGGGCCCAGCTATGGCGAGCTTGGGGTGGCCGCCTTCACCTTCGAACTGGGCACGGCCTTCTTCGAGCAATGCAGCTACTACACGAACACTCTACTGCCCGGCAACATGCCGGCGCTCATCTATGCCGCCAAGGTGGTGCGCACGCCCTACCAGACGCCGGCGGGGCCTGACATCACGCAACTGGCCCTTTCAGCCAGCCGCGTGACCGCCGGCACGCCCGTGACCCTGGACGCTCGGGTGGATGACACCCGCTACAACCAGAGCAACGGCACCGAACCCACACAGTCCATTGCCGCGGCCGAGGCCTATGTCGACATACCGCCATGGCAGGGCGGCGCCCAGCCTCTGCCGCTGGCAGCCGTGGACGGCGCCTTCAACAGCAGCGTGGAAGCGGTGCGTGGAACCTTGAACACGACGGGCCTGGGCACCGGACGCCACCTGGTATATGTGCGCGGCAAGGACGCTGCCGGCAACTGGGGGGCCTTCAGCGCCTTGTTCCTGGACATCGGCAGCGGCGGTGGCGGGCAGGCTCCACAGGCGGCCTTCGACTTCAGCGTCAACGGCCTGACCGTGCAGTTCAATGACCGCAGCACCGATGACGGCAGCATCGCCAGCCGCCAATGGAGTTTTGGCGACGGCAGCAGCGGCAACGGTGCCTCCGTGGCGCACAGCTATGGCGCGGCCGGCAGCTACACCGTGCAGCTGACGGTCACCGACAACGAGGGGCTCAGCGCCAGCACGAGCAAGCTGGTGCAGCTCAGCGACGACGGTGTGCCGGTGCTCACCAAGGGTCAGGTCTTGACAGGCCTGTCGGGTGCGACCGGCAGCTGGCGCTACTGGAAGGTGGCGGTGCCAGCCGGCACCACTTCGCTGACGGTGGCCACCAGCGGAGGCAGCGGGGATCTGGACCTCTTCACCCGCTCTGGCGCCAAGCCCACCAGCAGCAGCTACAGCTGCCGCAAGCAGGGATCGACCAACACCGAAACCTGCACGCTCAGCAACCCGGCTGCGGGTTGGCTCTATATCGGCGTCTACGGCTACAGCAGCTACAGCAATGCCCAGCTGAAGCTCAGCTATATGCCCTGAGTTGCGGCGGCTCGGTGCCGCTTGCTTGAGCTGCACCGATCTGCTGTACGGATTTGCTGCAAAATCGCGCCCCCGCCCGCAGGACCGCGAGGCGGGGGTGTGATTGATGACAGCAGGAGCGAGTGTTTGTCCCGGAGCAGTAAAGAGCGCGCGGTGAGCCGCGCGGCAGAGTTTTTTGTGATGAGCCAGCTGATGCGCCAGGGTCACCAGGTGGTGCCCACGCTGGGGGGCTTCAGCGGCGTCGAGCTGCTGGTCAGGACGCCCGCCGGGCGCCAGTTGGAAGTGGTGGTGCGCGGCGTGCCCGACAACGGGCGCTGGCTGGTCAACGACGAGCCCGAGGCCGAGATGGCGCAGCGCTTCTACGTGCTGCTCAATTACAAGCGCTTCGAGGAGCCGCGGGCTTACCCCATGGTCTTCGTGATGCCCGCCGCTCGAGCCCAGGCCATGAAGGTCGAGCGCGGCCGAGGCCAGGCCATCGTCTTTGGCAACAAGAAGCAGTGCCCGCCGGATCTGGACCGCTGGGCCGAGGCCTGGGCTGTCATACAGTAGGGGCATGACCCAACCCTTGATGCTCAAGAACTCACGGCCGTGGCTGGCCTCCCTTGTCCTGCTGGCGGGCCTGTCGGCCTGCGCGGTGCAGACGGTTCACACCCCGGGTCAGAAGGCCGACACCGGAGACCGTCTCGCCGAGGCGGCTGTCTCGCCCCTGTCGGACCTGAACCTGGTGCGCGCCAAGATCCCGGAAGTGCTGTTGGCGGCGCGCCAGGCCCCGTATGGGCGGCCGGCCGACTGCGCTGCGCTGACGGAGCAGTTGCAGGACCTCAACGCGGTGCTGGGCCAGGATCTCGACAGCCCGCGTGCGCCCGGCGAGGACGACTGGTTCGGCAAAGCCGGGGATGCCTTTGGCGACGCCGCCGTGAGCGGCCTGCGCAGTGCCACCGAAGGCCTGCTGCCATTCCGCGGCTGGATACGCAAGCTCAGCGGCGCCGAGCGCTACAACCGCGAGGTGACGGCTGCCATCGCAGCCGGCCTGGCACGCCGGGCCTATCTGCGCGGCCTGGGGCAGGGCCTGCACTGCGCGCCGGTCGCCCCGACGCCCGCTGCTGCCGCCAGCCGCTGATTCGCGGCCCTGGCGCCGCTGCGCGAACTGCCCGCCCCGCCGTTCAGGTCTGTACGGCGGGCGCTGTTGCTGGCGCCCACCGCAGCAGGGCGAGGCCGCGGATTGCAGAGCACGAGGAGGCCGGAAAGATGCCGATCCTTGCGCTGCCCTGGGCCTGTCCGGCCAGGGCCTCACTCATTCTTCAGCTGCTGCAGGATGTTGCTGCCTACCGTCGTCAGGCGCAGATGGCCGCCGTCCCATTTCAGCCAGTTCAGCGCGACATAGTCGTCGATATACCCATTGGGGATGTCGGCCGCCCGCCGGCGGTCCAGGGACGCCATGCTGCTGGCGAGGGCGCTCCTGAGCTGGCTCAGGCGTGATCGGGGGTTGGGTATGGCGAGCATGGTGGCTCCTTGAGGAGGGTCGGGTGATGGGGCTCGCGGCGGCGGGAGCGTCCCGCCGGCGGGAGGCGGCGCTGTCCCTGCGCCAGAGGCCGGATAGAGCAAAGACCGAGAAACGGTTGGAGGGAACGCTGCCCTGCGACGGCGCAACATCCAGGCACAGGCGCACGGTAGGGTGCCATGGGCTTGGGTCGATCCGCAGTTGCAGGCCGCGGCGAGCCGCGCGGCCCTGGGGCGAAAAGTGTGCCCGCTCGAGGGCGTCGACCGGCCCCTGGCCGCCTTGGGTGCGGCATGGCCGAGCATTCCGAATGGAACTTGATGGCGGGCTGTCGAGTGCAGGTCCTTGGACTGCGGGCAAGCGGTTCACCGGTCCGGCCTGATATTGGTTTTACTCCAGTTTGGCTCGCTGCGCCGTTTATTTGTTCCGGGCGGTCTGCGAGTGCCACCGCTTAAAATCCCACCCTTGGGCGTGGATGCAGGGGCCTGAGCCTGCGGCGCGGTGGTTTCTCCTTCGGAGCGGATGGTTGGATTTCGGTGATGGACATTGACACGCGTGGCAATCCCTGGCGGCTCAGCGTGGCCCCCATGCTGGATTGGACAGACCGCCACTGCCGCTTCTTCCACCGCCTGCTCACCCGACAGACGCTGCTGTACACCGAGATGGTGACCACCGGCGCCTTGCTGCATGGCGATCAGCCCCGGCACCTGGACTTCAGCGAGGAAGAGCATCCGGTCGCCCTGCAGCTGGGCGGCAGCGAGCCGGCTGATCTTGCCGCCTGCGCAAAACTGGCCGAACGCTGGGGCTATGACGAAGTCAACCTCAACTGCGGCTGTCCCAGCGAGCGCGTGCAGCGCGGGGCCTTCGGTGCCTGCCTGATGGCCGAGCCCGAGCTGGTGGCCGACGGCGTCAAGGCCATGCGCGACGCCGTCAGCATCCCGGTGACGGTCAAGCACCGCATCGGCATCGACAAGATCGAGAGCTACAGCTTCGTGCGCGATTTCGTCGGCCGCATCGCGGAGGCCGGCTGCGAGGTCTTCATCGTCCATGCCCGCAACGCCTGGCTCAAAGGCCTGTCGCCCAAGGAGAACCGCGAGGTCCCGCCGCTGCGCTATGCCTTGGTGCACCAGCTCAAGCGGGAGTTTCCGCAGCTCACCATCGTGATCAATGGCGGCCTCAAGACGGATGAGGACATCGCCGAGCAGTTGCAGCACGTCGACGGCGTGATGGTGGGCCGCCAGGCCTATCACGAACCCTGGCAGATGGCGGGTTGGGATGCGCGCTTCTTCGGCCGGCCCGGTCCGGCGCAAAGCCGCGAGCAGGTCGAGCAGGCCTGGGTGCAATACCTGGAACGCATGGTCGAATCCGGTCGCCCCTGGCCCCAGGCCATGCGCCATGCGCTGGGTCTCTACAACGGCCTGGGCGGCGCGCGCCGCTGGCGCCAGATCTGGTCCGATCACAAGCTCAAGGGCCTGCGTCCCGGCGAGGTGGCGCTGCAGGCCAGTGAAGCCCGGGCGCTCCAGGCGGGCATGCGACCCGGCCTGCTGGCGGCCTGATCAAAGAAGCCCATGGACGCGCATCAAGCGGCCGAAGAGGGCGCCCAGGGGCAGGGATTGCCGCCTTTGCTGCAGTACCTCTGCTTCGACACGGCCCTGGGCCTTTGCGGCCTGGCCTGGTCGGCTCAGGGGCTGGTCGGCTCCCAACTCCCCGAGGCCAGCCGGGGTGAGACCCGGGACCGCATGCGGCAGCGTTTCCCGGCCGCGCTCAAGGCGCGCGAGGGCGACGCGGTGCCGGCTTTCGTCCAGCAGGCCATGGACTGCGTGCGGGCCCTGGCCAGTGGCCAGCCTGCCAACGTGGCCCGGGTCGCGCTGGACGAGCGAGGCCTGAGCCCCTTCCAGCGCGCGCTGTTCACCTTGGCGCGGCAGATTCCGCAAGGCCAGACCCGCAGCTATGGCGAACTGGCCGCGCAGCTCAAGATGCCGGGCGGCGCCCGCGCCGTCGGGCAGGCCATGGGGCTCAATCCCTTTGCTCCCATCGTGCCCTGTCATCGCGTGCTGCCGGCCTCGGCTTCCAAGTCGGGCCTGGGCGGTTTCTCGGCCTACGGCGGTGCGGTGACCAAGGCCCGGCTGCTGGCGCTGGAGGCGCGGGCCACCGGGCAGTGGGTGGGCCAGCAGGGCAGTCTGGATCTGGACCCTTTCTGAGCCCGGGCTCGGCCTATGGCTTTGGGACCACAGCCTTGATCTAGATGAAGGCTGTGCAATTGCGAATTGTTATCATTGCGCTTGTTAATCCGAGTGCAACCATGCTTTTTGACGCCCAGATGTATGACAAGCCTTCGCCCATGAGCGAAGGCGCGGCCCGTTTCCTACAGATGAAACCGCTGCTTGCGGCTGCGACCCTGCTGCTGGGCGCCGCGCTCAGCGCTTGCGGCGGCGGCGGCGACGTCGGTTCGGCACCGTCCCCCAGCCCGGACAGCGGCATGAGCAGCCGGGCCCAACTGGGCGAAAAAATCTTCAAGGACGTGAGCCTGTCCGGCTCCGGCCGTCAGGCCTGCATCAGTTGCCACACGCCCGAGACCGGGCATGCCGGTGCCCTCAATGGCAAGCCCACGGAGCCCGGCGGCCTGGCCCTGGAGTTGGAGGGCGGGCGCACGGCGCCCAGCCTGCGCTACCTGGCCACCAACAAGCCCTTCGGTTTCGACAAGGAAGGCACGCCGACGGGCGGCTTTTTCTGGGACGGCCGCTCCGGCAGCCTGATGGACCAGGCCGGCAAGCCCTTTTTCAATCCCAAGGAAATGGCCAATGCCAGCGTGGAGGACCTGATCGCCCGCCTCGCCCGCGCCAGTTATGCGGCCGAATTCCAGAAGGAGTTCGGGGCGGACATCTTCAAGACGCCGGCCGAGGCCCTGCAGCGCATGCAGCTGGCCCTGCAGGCCTATCAGCTGGCGGACGCCGAGTTCCGCCCCTACACCAGCAAGTACGACGAGTTCCTGCGCGGCCGGGCCGCCTTGAGCGACCAGGAGCTGCGTGGCCTGGCGCTCTTCAATGCCAAGGACAAGGGCAATTGCGCCGCCTGCCACCCCTCGGCCCGGGGTGCGGACGGCAGCTTCCCGCTGTTCACCGACTTCACCTATGACGCGCTGGGCGTGCCGCGCAACACGGCCCTGGCCCAGAACGCCGACCCAGCCTTCTACGACCTGGGCTTGTGCGCACGCGACGGCGGTGATCTGCAGGCGCGCCAGGACCTCTGCGGCGCCTTCAAGGTGCCCACGCTGCGCAACGTGGCGCAGCGCAAGGCCTTTTTCCACAATGGCCGATTCACCAGCCTGCGCGACGTGGTGAGCTTTTATGTGCAGCGCGACATCTTTCCTGAGAAGTGGTACCCGCGCCTGCCGGACGGCAGTATCGACAAGTTCAACGACCTGCCGGTGGCACTGCGCGGCAACGTCAACACCAGCGAAGGTCCCTACAACCGCAAGCCCGGCGATGCGCCGGCGCTCAGCGAGAACGAGGTGGATGACGTGGTGGCCTTCCTGCGCACGCTCAGCGACGGCTACGCCCACTGATCACCACGGCTCATTCTTCATTCCCACGCTTCCTGAAATTTCCTGAAGTCCACACCATGAACAAGAAGACCTTGCCCCTGCTCAGCACGCTGAGCCTCAGCCTGATGCTGGCGCTGTCCCCCGCCCAGGCCCAGACGGCCACCGAGCAGGAACTGCTGCGGCGCGTGGACCAGTTGGCCGCCGAGCTGAACAAGCTGCGCGCCGAGCTGGCCCAGGTCCAGCAGCAGCGTGCGGCCGAGGCGGCCAAGCCGGTGGCGGCGGCAGCGGCTCCGACAGCGCCGGCGGCGCCGATGCTGGCTGATGTGCAGCGCCCGGCCGCAGCGCCGGCCACGGTGCTGAGCGGCTATGCCGAGCTGAACTACAACCGGCCGACCAAGAACAGCAAGGACGCGCAGGCGGACCTGCGCCGCCTGGTGCTGGGCTACCAGCATCGCTTCGACGAGAAGACCAAGGTCGTCACCGAGATCGAGGTCGAACACGCCGTGGCCTCGGCCGACGACGCCGGTGAGGTCGCCATCGAGCAGGCCTACGTGGAGCACCAGTTCCATCCGAACTGGGCTGTGCGCGGCGGACTCTTCCTGGTGCCCATGGGCCTGATCAACGAGAACCACGAGCCCACCGCCTACTATGGCGTGGAGCGCAACTTCGTCGAGACGGCCATCATTCCCAGCACCTGGCGCGAAGGTGGCATTCAGCTGGTGGGCCAGCTGGACAATGGCTGGACCCTGCAGGGCGGCATCTCCACGGGCTTTGACCTGAACAAGTGGGACGCCACCAGCAGCGAGGGGCGCGAGTCCCCGCTGGGGGCCATCCACCAGGAAATGGCGCTGGCCCGTTCGCGCGACCTCTCGCTCTTCGCAGCCGCCAACTACCGTGGCATTCCAGGCCTGCTGCTTGGCGGCTCGATCTTCACCGGCCAGGCCACGCACAAGCAGCAGGCGAATGAGTCGCGCATCACGCTGTGGGACGTGCATGCCCGCTGGACGCCGGGCCCCTGGGACATCTCGGCGCTCTACAGCCGTGGCAGCATCTCCAACACTGCGGCGTTGAACCTGCCGCTGGTCGGCAGCGACAACCTGATTCCCTCGCGCTTTGACGGTGCCTACGTGCAGGCCGCCTACAAACTCTGGGAGCAGGGCAGCTACGTGCTCAAGCCCTTCGCGCGCTGGGAACGCTTCAACACGGCCGCTGCCTTTGCCGATCTGGGCGCGGGCCTGACGCCCGAAGCGCAGACCGCCGAGCAGGTCTACACCCTGGGCGCCAATTTCGAGTTCGCACCGGGCGTGGTGCTGAAGGCCGACGTGCAGCGCTTCAAGCAGAACAAGGACCTGAACCGCCTCAACCTGGGCCTGGGCTGGAGCTTCTGATGCGCCTCAGCCTGGCCGCCACCGCTGCGCTGGCCCTGGCGCCCACCGGCGCCTTCGCCGTGGACTACATGACGGCCGAGGCGGCGGCCAGGCTGATGTTCGCCGAGGCCGACCGCTTCGAGATCCGTGAATGGCAGCTGGATGCCGCTCAGGCCCAGGCCATCGCGGCCCTCGGCGTGAAGCCGCGCAGCGCCCAGTGGAAGCTGCGCCTGGCCTACAAGGGGCGCGAGCTCCTGGGCGTGGCAGTGGCGGACGAGGTGTTGGGCAAGTTTGAGCTGATCAGCTATGCGGTGGGCATCGGCGCTGACGGCAAGGTGCGTGGCGTGGAGATCCTCGCCTACCGCGAAAGCCACGGCCATGAGGTGCGCATGCCTGCCTGGCGCAGGCAGTTCGTCGGCAAGGCCCAGGGCGCGCCGCTGAAACTGGGCGAGGACATTGCCAACATCTCCGGCGCCACGCTGTCCTGCGGCCATGTGACCGAGGGCGTCAAGCGCATCGTGGCGGTGGTCGAACAGGCGCGGCGCAGTGGTGTGCTTGGCTGAAGACACCCTGCAGCGCCGGGCCCGCCCCGCCTTGGGGACCCTGGTGGAGGTGGCGCTTCGCCATCCGGACCCGCTGCACGCGCAGCGCGCCCTGGGCGAGGCCTTCGCCCTCATTGAACGCCTGGAAGGGCTGCTGAGCCGGTTTCGGGCGGACAGCGATGTCGCCCGCTTCAATGCCTTGCCCGGCGGCGCCAGCCTCGTCTTGCAGCCCGCGACGCAGCGGGTGATGGCCGCGGCGGCCTGGCTGCGCTGGCGCAGCGGTGGCCGTTTTGACCTGTCCCTGGGCAGCGGCCCGGACGGCTGGCAGCTTCGTGGGGGCATCCTGCACAAGGCGCAGCAAGGCGTGCAGCTCGACCTGGGCGGCATTGCCAAGGGCTTCGTGGTGGACAGGCTCATCGCCCATCTGCGCCGCTCGGGGGCCAGCTGGGGCAGCGTCAACGCTGGCGGCGACCTGAGGGTGTTCGGCCCGCATGCCCTGCCGCTGTTGCTGCGCGATGAGGACCGGGGCGGCCTGCGCGAATTCGGCCAACTGGCCGACGGCGCCTTTGCCAGCAGCCACTACGCACCTGGCAGCCGCAGCCAGCTGCACGGCCTGGAAGCCGGCGACGCCGTGCAGGTGGCCGTGGCGGCACCCTCGGCGCTGTGGGCGGACGCCCTGTGCAAGCTGGCAGCCCTGGGCGCTCTCAGGGCGGCTGAGGTGCCCGGTGCCGCAGCTGGCACCGGGGCCGGCATTTCATCCCGCCCTGAGCGAGAATCCGCGCTGCTCATGCGCTTGAAGGCCCGGGTGTGGATCTGGCGGCGCTGAAGCCTGTCGTCCGCTCCGGGTTCTCATGCGCGCTCCTCTGCTCAAACTGCCAAGCTGGCACAAGCGTTGGCTCTACACCAGCTTCACCGCCTTGCTGGCCACCGGCCTGGCCTGGCTGTTGCTGCACTACGGGCGGGATGCCGAGTCGCTCCCGCTGCCCGCAGAAGGCTGGCTGATGCGCATCCACGGCCTCGCCAGCATGCTGGCCCTGCTGAGCCTGGGCATGGTGGCGGGCAGCCACGTGCCGGCGGGCTGGCGGCTCAGCACGCAGGCCGGACGCCATGGGCAGCGCCGCAGCGGCTTGTGGCTCAGCACGCTGTTGGCGGTCGTGGTGCTGATGGCCTATGGCCTGCTCTACCTCGTTCCCGAGGCCTGGCACGAGATGGCGGGGTGGCTGCACGCGGGGCTGGCGCTCAGCCTGCCCCTGCTGTGGTGGTGGCACCGCCCGCGGCGCCACCCGCATTGATCAGTCCCAGGGTGCCGGCTCTTCGGCAGCGCCGGCTGCGAGGGCATTGCCGGCCACGGGGGCCGACGGCGCCCTTTGTGCCTGCTGCTCTCCTTGCGAACCTTGCTCCTTTTGCAGCTGCAGGCTCACGCCTTGCAGCGCCGCCGCTGCGAAATCGTGCTCGCCGCCCAGGCCGTCGATCAGCTCCGGCAGCAGCTGCGACAGCTCGCCGGTGGCCAGGGCAGCATCGGCGTCAAAGGCTTCGTCCTTGCTGGGCTTGTCGCGTCCTTCAAAGACCACGTCCAGGAAGGCGATCTTCTTGATCGCCAGGGTGTCGCTGAGCAGCAAGGAGACACGGTCGCGCCAGGTCATGGCGAGCTTGGTGGGGCGTTTGCCGGCGGCCAGGTGCTGGCGCACTTCCTCGATGTCCAAGGGGTGGCGGGCGTAGCGCACCACGGACTTCATCTCGTCCTCGCTCTTGAGTTCGCACTCGCGGTCCACGGTGAAGCCGGCGGGCGGCACGCCGTCCATCAGCCAGGCCGCCATGCAGGCCGCGGGCGTCTCGGCGGTCTGCAGCAGCTGCACGACGAGATCGGGCAGGCACTTGACCAGCAGGGTGATCAGCTCGTCGGCCTTGCCGACCGAGCTGGCGTCGATCATCAGCAGGCGCGCCTTGCGGTCGATCCAGACGCGTGTGGCGCCCTGCTTGGTGAAGGCCTGGGGCAGCAGCTCCTGCGTGACTTGTTCCTTGAGCTCGTTCTTGACCTTCTTGCCGGGCTTGCGGCCGGTTTCCTGTTCGATGCGCTCGCACAGCTCCTCGACCTTGCGGCGCACCACCGAGCCCGGCAGCACGCGCTGTTCCACCTGCAGCTTCAGCAGCCAATGGCCGCCCACATCCTCGATCAGCGGGGCGTGGGCCAGGCCGCGCGGCGACACCCAGCCGGCCGAAAGCGGCTGCGTAGCGCCGCAGGGCTGGAAGCGCTCGGGCTCCAGCGCTTCCTCGATCTCCTCGATCGTGGCCTGCCACTCAGGCGCGATGCGGTACAGCAGGAGATTCTTGAACACGGACGACCTCTCTCAAGCAAAAACGCCCCGGCGGGGCGTTCATGGATTCATTGCCAGGGCCGCGCTGGGCGGCCAACCGGGCCTGATTGTCGCTCAGCCTGGCCCGGAGCCCGCCTGGGGCCGGCCCCCTTTACAAGCGCTGGCAAGTGAGATCCGCCAAGCAAGGTCTGGCGATGCGGCTCGGCGCAATGGATCCGGTGCAATGGGTCCGGTGCAGGGGGCCGGCGACACCAGGCCTGCGCTCACGCCGGTGTCGACGCGGACGCGGCCTCTTCGGCGGCGATCTGCCGCAACGCCTGGGCAAAGACTTCCGGCGGCTGGCCGCCTTGCAGCAGGTAGCGTTGGTTGATGACCAGGGCCGGCACCGAACTGATGCCCTGCGAATGCCAGAAGGATTCCAGCTCGCGCACGGCCTGGGCGTGGGCATCGCTGTCCAGCACGGCCTGCGCCGCGGCGCGATCCAGCCCGATGCCCTCGGCCGCGGCCAGCAGCACCTCCCGGTCACCCGGATTGCGCCCCTCGGTGAAGTAGGCGGTGAAGAGCGCCAGCTTCAGCGCCTTCTGCTTCGGCAGATCCTGCTCGCCGGCCCAGTGAAGCAGGCGGTGGGCATCGAAGGTGTTGTAGATGCGGTCCCGAGCACCCTTGGTGAAGGTGAATCCCAGGGCGGCGCCGCGCTGGCGGATCTGCTCCCGGGTCTGCTCCAGCTGGGCGGGGCTCGCGCCGTACTTGCGTGCGAGGTGGCCGTTGATCTCCTCACCCTCCGCGGGCATTTGCGGGTTCAGCTCGAAGGGCTGGAAGCGGATCTCGGCCTGGATTTCGGGCAGTTGGGTCAGGGCCTGTTCCAGGGACTTGAGCCCGATGGCGCACCAGGGGCAGGAGACGTCGGAGACGAAATCGATCTTGAGCATGGCGGCATGGTAGTGCGCCAGTGCCGATCGTGCTGCGCTGGGGGCTTGCCTCGGCCGTCTGCGCTCAGGGGCCGCGGCCTGCGGGCCGCTGCAAGGGGTCAAAGCGGCCGGTCGCTGGGCTGGGCCCAGAAGAACCATTCGGTACCGGGCTGGGCGGCGTCGTCCGGAAAGACCAGGCAGCCTCGCGATGGCGCCAGGATGGCCTGCCCGTCCTGCCGCCAGCCGATGCAGGTGCCCTGCGTCACGACATCGAAGTTGCGCCAGGCCTTGGTAAAGCGGTCCTGCGGGTGATGTCGGTCGATGACGTCCACCAGCTGCCACGCCTCGGGGGGCGCGGCTGCGGGGAAGGGGGCTGCCTCCGTCATGCCCAGGCAGGCCAGGGCGCGAAGCACGGCGGCATAGGCGAAATCCGCGGCTCGTGGATCCTGGTGTTGGCCGCATTCCAGTGTCACGCCATAGCCGCCTCGCTGGCGCATGGCCTCGGTGCTGCCGATGGCTTGGACGATGCCGGCCGGGTCTGCGCCGCGCTGGTCGAGCCCGCGGGCATAGCAGCTCAACCATCCCTCGACGATGCGCGGGGCGCCCAGCGCCTTGGCCAGCCGTGCTTCGGCCTCGGCATGGGCAAAGGGTTCCAGCGGCCCGCTGTTGTCGCGCGGGCCCAGCATCACGAAGGGCCGCCCCTCGCCCTGGAAGGAGTGCAGGTCCAGCAGCACCTCATGGCTGGCCAGCAGCGGGCACAGTTGGTTGGCGATGCGATCCTCGTAGAGCAGCGGCGGCTGCACGGGCATCAGCCGGCGGTTGAGGTTGCGATCGCCCTGGCGCCGGCCGCGCTCGAAGGCCAAGGGGTTGGTCACCGGCAGCAGGCTCAGTTGACCGCGCAGCAGCGGCAGCGTGCCGTTGTCGAGCGCCTGCACGAGGCGGCGCAGGGCCCGGGTGCCGCAGGTCTCGTTCCCGTGCACGGCTGCCGTCACCAGCAGGCGAGGGCCGGGCTCCAGGGCCAGGTATTGATGCAGGCGCAGATGCCCCAGGGGCACGGTCTCGGGTGCCGGGAGCCCCACGGCTGCGGCCTCAGGCGAGGCTCAAGCGCTCTGCCGCCCCGGCCATGCGCGGCGGCAGATCGTCTTGCTCACGGCCGGCCAGCCAGCGCGTCAGGCGGTAAAGCGTGGCAAAGCCGAAGGCCGGCGGTGCGCTGCCGGCACCTGCAATCATCTCGCCGCCACGCCGCACGTTGTCGGCCATCCAGGCAGGCAGGCGCAGGTGATAGGGGTTGCGCGCGACCTCGCCGACGTGGCGGGACAAGGCCTGCACCAGGCGTGCCAGGTCTTGCCTGGAGCTCTCCACCATCAGGTTGGCACCGGACTGCGGCGCCCAGTATTCGGTCTGCGCCACCAGGCCGTTGTAGCCTGCCGCCTGCAGGGCATCCAGGGCCAGGCGGTGCACGCCCATGTGCGTGGCAATGCCGTCGCCTTCATGGGGCAGCAGCACCAGGGCCGGTTGCTCGCGGCGCAGCAGGGCTGCGGCCTTGTCCACATGGGACTGCCACAGCGTGGGCTGGGCGATGGGGGTGTCCGGCCGGACCTGCTCCAGGCCGCCGTCGGCCAGTTGCAGGGTCTCGAAGTCCAGCAGCTCGCAGGCCTGGCGCAGCTCCTGCCAGCGGGGCTGTCGGCGGGCCTGGTTGCTGCCCAGGGTCACGGCCACATTGCAAACCCGCCAATGCGACTCGCGATGCAGACGCAGGGGCAGCGCGCCGACGATGCATTCGTCATCTGGATGGGGCGAGAAGATCAGCGCCAGGGGCGTGTGGCCGCGGCGCTTGCGCGCCGGCGTGGCTTCGTTGCAGGGCGGCAGCTGCATCAGCCGGGCCCAGTCATCCACCCAGTTCAGCCAGGCGGCGAGCTCGCGGGCCCTTTCAGCCTCGGTGGCGGGCATGCGGCCTTGGCAGGCATCTTCGGCTTCAAGGGCTGGGGTGCGGGGAGGGTACATCGAGGGAACAGCGGCAAGAGGCCAGCCTATGGTAGGGCATTGCCGAGCCCTGTGAGGCAGCGGGCCATGCAATCCACGCAAACTCAGGGATTGCCCTGCTCCGTCAGCGGCACCGGGGTGGGCAGCACGCCACGCTCGGGCCAGGTGGCCAGCAGTACGCCAGCCAATGCCAGGCCGTAGGCCAGGGCCTGCTCGAACTGCAGCCGCTCGTGCAGGAAGACGGCGCCGACCAGGGCCGTGGCAATGGGCAGGAAGACCATGAAGACGCCGGCTTGCGAGGCCGGCACGGCCCGCAGTCCGCGCATCCAGAGCACCACGGTCACCATGCTGGCTGCCGCCGCGTAAAAAGCCAGCAGGGGCCAATGCAAGCCGGGCACCGCGCTGAAATCGAAGGACAGGGCCTGCCACAGCCCCAAGGGCGTGACCAGGGCCAGGCCCCAGAGGTTGATCAGCGCACTGATGCGGCGCGGGGCCAGGTCTTGCGTCAGCCGCTTGCCGATGACGACATAGGTTCCTTCGCAGAACACTGCCGCCAGCACCAGGGCGAGGCCCAGCGGCGTGGACTGGGCGGCCCCGCCCTCGCGCTCCACCGCGACCAGCGCAATCCCCGCCACGCCCAGCACGATGCCGGCCAGCACCCGCGGGGCCAGCCGCTCCTTGAGAAACAGCGCGCTCAGCAGGGCCACCGCCGCCGGGATGCCTGCCATGATCACCCCCGCCGCCATGGCCGAGCACTGGCGCAGGCCGAACAGCAGGCAGATCGAGAACAGGAAGTTGCCGATGAGGCTCTCCAGGAAGAGCAGGCCGCGCGTGCGCCGGCTCAAGGGTGCCGCGCCAGCCGGGGCCTTCACCCAGCCGGCCATCAGCACGCCGGCGATGCCGAAACGCAGCCAGGCCAGCAGGAAGACCGGAAAGCTCAGCAGCAGGATCTTGGACAGGCCCACGTAGCTGCCCACCAGGCTGGTGCTGGCGGCGAGGCAGAGGTAGGCGGAGAAGGGGACGCGGGCGCCGGCGGGCAAGGTGTTCATGCACTCATTGTGCTGTCGCCGGCCACCCCGTCGCCCCCATGCCGGCAGCGACGGGCGCTGTGCGCCCCGGGACTCAGGCCGCGTCGATGCGCAGCCAGGTCGTCTTCAGCTCCGTGTACTTGTCAAAGGCATGCAGGCTCTTGTCGCGACCGTTGCCGGATTGCTTGTAGCCACCGAAGGGGACGGTGATGTCGTCCTCGTCGTACTGGTTGACGTGCACGGTGCCGGCGCGCAGCGCACGGGCCACGCGATGGGCACGGTCGATGTTCGAGCTCCAGACGCTGGCCTGCAGGCCGTAGCTGGAGTCATTGGCCATGCGGATGGCTTCGGCTTCGTCCTGGAAACGCAGCACACTCATCACCGGGCCGAAGATTTCCTCGCGAGCGATCTTCATGCCATGGCTCACGCCGCTGAAGATGGTGGGGGCGACGTAGAAGCCGCCTGTCTCGCTGCGAGCCTGCGTGGCGCCGCACAAGGCGCGCGCACCTTCGGACAGGCCGGACTCGATGTAGCCCATCACCGTGCGCAGCTGGCCTTCGTCGACCAGGGCGCCCATCACGGTGGTCGGGTCCAGCGGGTCGCCGGGCTGGTAGCGCGGCGCCTGTTGGGCCAGCAAGGCCTCGAACTCGTCGGCGATGCTGGCATGCACCAGCACGCGC
This sequence comes from Burkholderiaceae bacterium, assembly GCA_041905785.1. GTDB lineage: Bacteria > Pseudomonadota > Gammaproteobacteria > Burkholderiales > Burkholderiaceae_C > Roseateles_B. The sequence goes on along the minus strand of JAYRKJ010000023.1, from coordinate 14,033 downwards.
GAGGGCGCATTGCAGCTCTCGCCCTGGTTGAAGAACATGCTGCCGGCCACCGTGCGGGCGGCGCGGGGCAGGTCCTTGAAGTCGGGGAAGACGAGGAAGGCGCTCTTGCCGCCCAGCTCGTTGAAGACGCGCTTGAGGTTGGACCGGCCCGCGTACTCCAGCATCTTGCGCCCGACGCGGGTCGAGCCGGTGAAGCCGACGGCATCGACGTCCATGTGCAGGGCAAGGGCCTCGCCGGCCTCGTGGCCGTAGCCTGGCACCACGTTGAACACGCCCTCGGGCAGGCCGGCCTCCAGGGCCAGCTCGGCCAGGCGCAGGGCCGTCAGCGGAGACTTCTCGCTGGGCTTGAGCACCACCGAATTGCCCGCGGCCAGAGCCGGCCCCAGCTTCCATGAGGCCATGATCATGGGGTAGTTCCAGGGCACGATGGCGCCGATCACGCCCATCGGTTCGCGCTGGATCAAGGCCAGGGCGTTGGGTGCGGTAGGGGCGATCTCGTCATAGATCTTGTCCACGGCTTCCGCGTACCACTGGATGCAGCGGGCGGCGGCAGGCACGTCCACCGCCAGCGCGTACTGGATGGGCTTGCCCATGTCCAGGGTCTCGAGCAGGGCCAGCTCGTCGCGCGCCGCGAGGATCCTGTCGGCGAACTTGAGCAGGATCTTCTTGCGCACCGCCGGCGGCTTGGCCGACCAGCGACCGTCCGCGAAGGCCTGGCGCGCGGCCTGCACGGCCGCGTCGATGTCTTCCGCGGTGCCGCGGGCGACCTGGCCGATCACGCGGCCATCGATGGGGGAAATGCAGTCGAAGTGCTCGCCGCGCACGCTGTCGATGCGCCGACCCCTGATGAAGGGGCGGCCGTCGATCTCCAGGGCCTGGGCACGCTGGTGCCAGTCAATGCTGCTCATAGGGTGTCCGTCGCTGAGGGGCGCTGGGTTCGCGGCCCCGGGGTTAGAAGCTCAGCACCATGGAGGTGCCCAGCAACTGGTTGGTCTTGGTGAAGCTGCCGTCCTTGGTGTTCAGGAACACCGGCTGGCTGGCGCCGTCGTAACGGTACTCGAACTTCCAAAGGGTGTTCTGGTTCAGCAGATAACTCAGGCCCAGGCTGAGGGCATACCGGTTGGCGCCCTTGCCGGCGGCCTCTGGGTCGGGATTGGCCTCATCCCAGAAGAAGCCGTTGCCGCGGCCGATGCCGTTGCGGTTGTCGTCGTTGCTGTAGCCGAAGAGCCCGCCGCCGTTCTTTTGGTTGCGCAGGTAGTCCAGGCGGCCAATGAGCTCCCAGCGCGGGATGAACTTGTAAGCCAGGAGCGTGGACAGGCCGCTCCAGCTGGCATCGCGCAGCTGGCCGTCCTCGTTGAAGATGGCGGCATGGCGCTGGCGACCCCAGGACAGCTGGCCCTGCCAGGTGAAGTCACCGCGGATGAAGTAGGCGTCGAGTTCCAGCATGTCGACGCGCGTGTCCTTGCCGGCCTGCTCTGGGAAGCGCAGGCCGCCGGCGGCATCCAGCGCGTCGGTGGCGTAGTTGTAGGCCTTGCCGTGCAGGCCGGTGAAGCCGAAGCCCTGGAATTCGCCCTTGGCGTAGTCCACGCGGTAGATCAGGGCCGGCGTCTTGTTGCCGGCGCTCTTGCGGGCGTTGTTCACGTTGGCGAGGCCCGCCTTGATCATCCACTTGCCGCGGGTGATGTCGGCCACGGCGCCGGTGTAGGCGGTGGGGGCGGTGAAGTCGAAGAGCAGGTTGTGGGTGATGAGCTTGTTCAGCGGCGGCAGGGTCATCTCGTAGCCGGTCCAGTCCGGGATCTGGCCCAGCCAGAGGCGGGTCTGCAGGTCGCTCAGCGCGATGTTGACGCTGGCCTCGTGGATGATGGATCCGCCGTTGAAGACCGAGCCTGTGCCGCGGTCGGGTGCCAGGGTCAGCTTGTAGCGGGTGCCGCCGTCCACCTCCTTCTGAAAGTCCAACAGGGCCATGCCGAAGTAGCCGGCGTCGTAGGCGTAGCTGTCCTTGTTGAGCAGCTGGAAGCCCGCGGTGTTCTGCGCCTTGTTGGCGATGAAGGCCGGGTCGATGAAGCCCGTGATCTTGAGGTTCTTCAGGCCCAGCGCTTCCTGCGCATCCTCCAGCGCTTCGGTCTTGACGGCGATGCGGTTGAACTCGCGCACCTGCTCGGGCGTCATGCCCCATTGCGGCTCCGCGGGTTTGCCGGGTTTGGCCTCGGCGGCCTTGAGCCGTTCCTCCAGCTGGTTGACCCGCTCCTTCAGGGCCCGGAGCTCCTTGAGCAACTCATCGTTGCTCTGCGCCCGGGCGGGCCCGCCATAGGCCAGGGCCAGGGCTGCGGTGAGGAGGGCCAGGGTGTGCTGCTTCATGGGGAGCTCCTGAGAATGAAGAGGGTCGTTGCTGTGATGTGGGAAGGAGGGATGCAATCGCGAGGGAAGGGCGGTCGATATGAAGGAGGGTTCAGCCGGCGTCGCGTTGGGCAGCAGCCTGCTCGCGGGCCAGGCGCCGCTCGCGGCGGGCGATGGCCAGGCTGGCGGCGATGACGCCCAGCGACACCAGCACGATGACGACCGTGGCCACCGCATTGATGCTGGGCGACACCCCCAGGCGAGCCCGCGAGAAGATCACCAGCGGCAGGGTGGTGGAACCGGGGCCGGAGAGGAAGGCCGACAGCACGACGTCGTCCAGCGAGAGCGTGAAGGTCAGCAGCCAGGCCGACAGCAGGGACTGCGAAATCATGGGCAGCGTCACCAGGAAGAAGACCTGCAGCGGCCGGGCCCCGAGGTCCATGGCTGCCTCCTCCAGCGAAGGAGGCAGGTCTTGCAGGCGCGCCTGGATGACCACGGTGGCATAGGCCAGGCCCAGCAACAGGTGGCCCAGCCAGATGGTCAGGCTGCCGCGCTCGGGGAATCCCAGCGCCTTCTGCAGCGAGACCAGCATCAGCAGCAGGGACAGGCCCACGATGACCTCGGGCATCACCAGCGGTGCGTTGACCATGCCCGCGAACAGCGTGCGTCCCCTGAAGCGCCGGTACTTGACCAGCGCGAAGGCCGCAAAGCAGCCCAGCAGCACCGAGGCCGAAGCGGTGAAGAAGGCGATCTTGAGCGAGAGCCAGAAGCCTGCCAGCAACTCGTGGTCCTGGCCGAGCTCGCGGTACCAGTCCAGCGTGAACCCGCCCCAGACCGAGGGCAGCGGCGAGGCATTGAAGCTGTAGACCACCAGGGCCAGCAGCGGCAGGTACAGAAAACCGAAGCCCAGCAGCAGCCAGATCCTCGCGACCGCGCGGCTGCTGCGTGCGCCGAACAGTGCGCGCCGTGCGGGGCGGAGGCGCTCGCTCGCGGGCATGTTGCCGGGCGCGCTGACCGGCGTGCTGACGGGGGCGCTGACGGGTGCGCTCACGTGCGGGCCTCCTGGCTCTCGGCCTGGTATTTGTTGAACAGGGCCAGGGGCACGATGATCAACAGGATCACGACGGAAGCCACGGCCGAGGCCATGGGCCAGTCGTTGTTGCTGAAAAACTCGTCCCACAGCACGCGGCCGATCATCAGGGTCTGCGGCCCACCCAGCAGTTCGGGGATGACGAATTCGCCCACGCAGGGGATGAAGACCAGCATGGAGCCCGCGATGATGCCGGCGCGTGACAGCGGCACCGTGACCTTCCAGAAGGCCACCCAGGGCGTGGCACCCAGGTCTGCCGCGGCTTCGAGCAGGCGCAGGTCCATCTTGGAGAGGTTGGCGTACAGCGGCAGCACCATGAAGGGCAGGTAGGTGTAGATCATGCCCAGGGCCAGCGAGAAGGGCGTGTTCAGCAGCATGCCCGGCGCAGGAATCCAGCCGGCTGCGGCCATCAACTGATCCAGGCCCAGGGCCTCGATGGCCTGCGCCACCCAGCCCTTCTCGGCCAGCAGGCCCTTCCAGGCATACACGCGCAGCAGGAAGCTGGTCCAGAAGGGCAGCATCACCAGCATCAGCAGGGCCGGCTGCAGGCTGGCCCGCGCGCGTGCCATGAAGTAGGCGAAGGGGTAGCCGATGAAGAGGCAGCCCACGGTGGTGATGGCCGCATAGCTGAGGCTGTTGAGGTAAGCCTTGAGGTAGAGCTCATCCTCGGTGATGAAGAGATAGTTGCTGAGCTTGACTGTCAGGGTGAGCACGCCGTCGGTGTAGCGCAGCAGGTCCCTGACGTGCACCGTCTCCATCTCCGAGATGCTGATCTTCAGCACGATCAGGAAGGGCAGTGCGAAGAAGAGCAGCAGCCAGGCATAGGGCAGCGCGATGACCGCGCTGCGGCCGCGCCACCAGGACAGGAGTGAGCTTGGTCTGCTCATCTGGACCTCATTGCGTCAGCACCACCTGGGCGCTGTCGCTCCAGGAGGCCCAGGCTTCGTCGTCCCAGCGCAGCACCTCGTCCGGATGTCGCTCGGTATTGGCCTGGGACACCTTCAGCACGGCGCCACTGGCCAGCTGCAGGCGGTAGACCGTGTAGCTGCCGAAATAGGCCATGTCGCGGATGCGGCCACGCACGGCGTTGAGCGCCGTCCGCGCCGGTTGCTGGCGACTCAGCTGGATCTTTTCCGGGCGCAGCGCGACGGCCACGTCCATGCCCTTGGAGCCGGTGATGCCATGCCCCACATAGTGCCGACAGTCCGCGCAGCGGATCTCGGCATGGTCGGCCTCGTCCACCTCCAGCGTGCCGTCCATGAGGTTCACATTGCCGATGAAGTCTGCGACGAAGCGCGTGGCCGGCGTCTCGTAGATCTCGCCGGGGGCGCCCACCTGCAGGATGCGGCCCTCGCTCATCACGCCGATGCGGGTGGCCATGGTCATGGCTTCTTCCTGGTCGTGGGTCACCATCACGCAGGTCACGCCGACCTCCTCGATGATGTTGACCAGCTCAATCTGCGTTTCCTCGCGCAGCTTCTTGTCCAGGGCGCCCAGCGGTTCGTCGAGAAGCAGCAGCTGCGGCTTCTTGGCGAGGCTGCGCGCCAGGGCCACGCGCTGCTGCTGCCCGCCGGAGAGCTGGTGCGGCTTGCGCTTGGTGTACTTGCCCAGCTGCACCAGCTTCAGCATGGCCTCGACCCGGGCCTCGATCTCGGCCTTGGGGCAGCCGTCACGGCGCAAGCCGAAGGCGATGTTGTCCCAGACACTGAGGTGCGGGAACAGCGCATAGCTCTGGAACATCATGTTGATGGGCCGCTCGTACGGCGCGAGGCCGGCGAGGTCCTGGCCGTTCAGCACGATGCGTCCGCTGGTGGGCGTTTCGAAGCCGGCCAGCATGCGCAGCAGCGTGGTCTTGCCGCAGCCGGAGGAGCCCAGCAGGGCGAAGATCTCGCCTTGGGCGATGTCCAGGGACACGCGGTTGACGGCGATGGCGCCGCCTCCGAAGTCCTTGAGCACTTGGTCGATCTGCAGGTAGGGCGTCGTGGCGGCGCTGGGGCTCATCATGATGCGGGCGTGCTCCGGGCGAAGGTCAAAGCCAGTTCAGATGCCGGTCTTGAAGGAGGTGTACATCCGCGTCATCTGGCGCCGCACATCGTTGTTGATCGAGTCCGGGGCGGCCATGCGCTTCATGTCGGTCTCGCTGAGGAAGACGGTCGGGTTGCTCGCCACCTCGGGTTTCACGAACTTGCGCGCCTCCTTGTTGGGGTTGGCATAGAAGACCTTGTTGGTCAGGCCGGCATGGATCTCCGGGCGCAGGATGAAGTTGATGAACTTGTGCGCGTTGCCCGGGTGCGGCGCATCCATGGGGATCACCATGGTGTCCATGAAGATGATGCCGCCGGTCTTGGGGATCAGGGCCTCGATCTTCTGCCCGGTCTTGCCGTCGATGGCGCGCTGGCGGGCGATGTTGATGTCGCCCGACCAGCCCAGGGCCACGCAGATCGAGCCGTTGGCCATGTCGTTGATATAGCCAGACGAGCTGAACAGGGTCACATAGGGGCGGATGGACTTGAGCAGGGCGGGAACGCCCGAGTAGTCACCCACGCTCTTGCTGTAGGCCGGCTTGCCCAGGTAGTGAAGGGCGGCGGGCACAACCTCGGTCGCGGAGTCCAGGAAGCTCACACCGCAGCTCTTGAGCTTGGCGATGTACTCGGGCTTGAAGACCAGGTCCCAGGTGTTGTCCGGCATGGGCATGCTGCCCAGCGCGGCCTTCACCTTGTCCACATTGATGCCCACGGTGGTGAAGCCCCACAGCCAGTTCACCATGTATTCGTTGCCGGGGTCCAGCTTGGCCAACTGGGTCTGGATCTCGGGGTCCAGGTTCTTGTAGTTGGGGATCTGGCTCTTGTCGATCTTGCGCAGCAGGCCGCCATCGGCCTGCAGCTTGGCCCAGTAGGACGAGGGCACGACGACGTCATAGCCTGTCTTGCCCGCGACCAGCTTGGCGTGGACGATCTCGTTGTTGTCGAAATTGTCGTAGCGGACCTTGATGCCGGTCTCCTTCTCGAAGAGCTTCAGCGTGTCTTCCGCGATGTAGTCGGACCAGTTGTAGACGTTCAGCACCTTCTCCTCTTCCTGTGCCTGCGCCGCCGGCGCGAACAGCGCACCGCAGCTGGCGGTCAGCACGGACAGGGCGCGAATCAAGGAGCACGAGCGGGGCATGAGCCTGGATTGGGACCGGGGGAGCTGCGACATGGAAGAACCTCCTGGAAAGCAATCGAAACCAGTGGAAGCACGCGAAGATTCGCGGGTCGGGGGGGCTGGTGGGGTCAGGTCTGAACCCCTTGGTGGAGACAATGTCTCGGGCATGCTCGGGCCAGTCTAGGCGGCCGGCCTGTCGCGGGGCATTCGCCAAAACCCGGGCTGTGGTGCAGGGCCTGCGTCACAGCCAGGCCCGGGCCTTGAGCTCCGTCAGGGTCAGGTCCAGGCAGCGGCGGATCAGCGCCATCATCTCGTCCACCTGCTCTCGACTCATGACCAGCGGCGGGGCGACGATCATCCGGTCGCCGACGGCGCGCATGATCAGACCATTGCCGAAGCAGTGGGCCCGGCACACCATGCCCACCTCCAGCGCGGGATCGAAGGGCTGGCCGGCGGCCTTGTCCTTGACGAGCTGCAGCGCGGCCATCATCCCGCAGGTCTGGGTCTCGCCCACGAGGGGGTGGTCGTTGAGACTGGCGAAGCACTCGGCCAGGTAGGGACCGAGGTTCTGCCGCACATGGCTCACCAGATTGAGCTGCTGGATCAGCCGGATGTTGGCCACCGCCACAGCGCAGGCCGTCGGATGGCCTGAATACGTGAAACCGTGATTGAACTCGCCGCCCTGCTCGATCAGCACCTGGGCCACCTTGTCCGACACCATCACGCCGCCCAGGGGGATGTAGCCTGAGGTAACGCCCTTGGCGAAGGTCATCAGGTCGGGCCGGGTGCCCATGGTCTCGCAGCCAAACCATTGGCCGGTGCGACCGAAGCCGCAGATGACCTCGTCGCTGATCAGCAGGATCCCGAAGCGGTCGCAGATGCGCTGGATCTCCGGCCAATAAGTGTCGGGCGGCACGATCACGCCGCCGGCGCCCTGCACGGGCTCGCCGATGAAGGCGGCCACTTTCTCCGGCCCGATCTCCTGGATCTTGGCCTCCAGCCAGCGCGCGGCAGTGAGCCCGAACTCCTCGCGCGACTGAGCGCGGCCCAGCTCGAACCAGTGCGGCTGCTCAATGTGCACGATGCCGGGAATGGGCAGGCCGCCTTGCGCATGCATGCCGCTCATGCCCCCCAGCGATGCGCCGGCCATGGTGGAACCGTGGTAGCCGTTCTTGCGACTGATGATGACCTGGCGCTCGGGCTGGCCCAGGCTGGCCCAGTAGTGACGCACCATGCGCACCACGGTGTCATTGCCCTCGGAGCCCGAGCTGGTGAAGAAGACCTTGTTGAACTGCGGCGGCGTCACCTCGGCCAGCAGCTCGGCCAGCTGGATGGCCGGCGGCGTGGAAGTCTGGAAGAAGGCGTTGTAGAAGGGCAGTTCCTTCATCTGCCGGGTGGCCGCGTCGATCAGCGCCTGCTGGCCATAGCCGACGTTGACGCACCACAGCCCGCTCATGGCGTCGAGGATCTTGTGGCCCTCGCTGTCCCAGAGGTAGATGTTCTCGGCGCGGGTGATGATGCGCGCCCCCTTGCGGGCCAGGCCGGCGTGGTCGGTGAATGGGTGCATGAAGTGGGCGCTGTCGGCCTCCTGCCATTGGCGGGTGCTGCGCGCGGTGGCGGCTGCGGGGGCTTGCACGGTAGTCATGGCATGTCCTTGCTCACGGGGTTCGTGATGTGGGGTCAGGTCTTGCTCCTGGCGCGGTTTGCGGCGCGCCGGGCGGCTCAAACATGGAGCAGCAGGTGCTCGCGCTCCCAGGGAGAGATGACCTTCATGAATTCGGCGTACTCGATTTCCTTGATCTCCGAGTAGACGGTGATGAAGGACTCGCCCAGCACCGCGGCGAGGTCCTTCTCGGCGCGCAGCAGCGCCAGGGCTTCGCCCAGGCTGCGCGGGAGCTGGTAGTCGCCCAGGTAGGCGTCTCCCTTGCATTCGGGGCTGGGCTCGATCCGGTTCTTGATGCCCAGGTAGCCGCAGGCCAGGGTGGCGGCGAGCGCGACGTAGGGGTTGGCGTCGGCGCCGATCACGCGGTTCTCCACGCGGCGTGCGGCCGGCGGTGCCACGGGCGAGCGGATGCCCACGGTGCGGTTGTCCACGCCCCATTGGATGTTGATGGGCGCCGCCGTGAAGCGCGCCAGGCGCCGGTAGCTGTTCACATAGGGTGCGAACAGGGCCATGGCCGCGGGAATGTAGCGCTGCAGGCCGCCGATGTACCAGAAGAATTCCTGGCTGGGGCTGCCGTCCTCGTTGCTGAAGAGATTGCGGCCCGAGGCCTTGTCGATCACGCTCTGGTGCACGTGCATGGCGCTGCCGGGTTCGCCGGCGATGGGTTTGGCCATGAAGGTGGCGAACATGTCGTGGCGCAGGGCCGCTTCACGCACCGTGCGCTTGAAGAAGAAGACCTCGTCGGCCAAGCCCAGCGGATGGGCGTGGAAGAAGTTGATCTCCATCTGCCCGGCGCCGATTTCGTGGATGAGCGTGTCCACGTTCAGCTCCATCTTCTCGCAGTAGTCGTAGACGTCCTCGAACAGCGGGTCGAACTCGTTCACCGCGTCGATGGAGTAGGCCTGGCGCGAGGTCTCGGCGCGGCCGCTGCGGCCCACAGGCGGCTTCAGGGGCACGTCGGGGTCGGTGTTGCGCGCCACCAGGTAGAACTCCAGCTCCGGGGCCACCACCGGATCCCAGCCCTCGGCGGCGAAAAGGTCGCAGACCCGGCGCAGCACCGAGCGCGGTGCGAAGGGCACGAGCTTGCCGTCGCGGTCGAAGCAGTCGTGGATGATCTGCGCGGTCGGGTCCACGGCCCAGGGGACCAGGCGCACCGTGCTGGGGTCGGCGCGCAGGTGCATGTCCATGTCATTGGGGCTGATGACGTCGTAGTAAGGCCCCTCGTCCGGGAACTCGCCGGTGACGCCCATGGCCACCACTGCTTCGGGCAGGCGCATGCCGCGGTCCTCGGTGAACTTCTCGCGCGGGAGGATCTTGCCGCGTGCCACGCCGGTGAGGTCGGGCACCAGGCATTCCACCTCGGTGACGCGATGCTCCTGGAACCATTGTTCGAGCTCGCTGAACGTGATTTCTTTTCTGACCACCATCGTTGCCTCATCTTCTGGTCTTGGCCCCGGGTCATACCCAGCGGGGCTTCGGATTGCTAGAACTCGGTCGGGGGTCAGGGGCGCTAGGTCTCGGGGTCGCGCTTGAAGTCGTGGCGGGGTTCGCGGATGTCGTTTCGATAATCGCGGAAAGCGGCGCAGGCCTCGCCGAAGGCCTTCAGCATCTTCATCGACACCGGGTTGCTGGCCGCCTGCCATTCCGGATGCCATTGCAGGCACAAGGAGAAGCCGCGGCTGGCCTCGACGCTGAAGGCCTCGACCAGGCCGTCCGGCGCCACGGCCTCGACGCGCAGCCCCGGTGCCAGGGTCTTCACGCCCTGCCCGTGCAGGGAATTCACTCGGACGCGTCCATGGCCCAGCAGCGACTCCAGCACGCCACCGGGCAGGATCTGCACCTCGTGCTGCTCGGCATAGGCGACTTCCGGCGGCAGGCCCTCCGGCGCGCGGTGGTCGTCGAGGCCCGGCTGCTCCTGTACCGCCTGGTGCAAGGAGCCGCCCAGCGCCACATTGGCCTCCTGGAAACCGCGGCAGATGGCAAAGAGCGGCAGCCCCAAGCGCAAGGCCTTGGGGATCAGGGGCAGGGTCCAGGCGTCGCGCTCAGGGTCGAGCGGCAGGGCAGGGTTGTGGACATCCTCGTCGAAATGGCTGGGGTGCACATTGGAGGGCGAGCCGGTGAGCAGCACGCCGTGGGCCAGCGTCAGCAGCTCGTCAATCTCCTCGGGGCTCGCCGAGGGCACCACCAAGGGCAGGCAGCCTGCCAGGCGCACGGCATCCACGTACTTCTTGCCGGCAATATGGAAGGGGTGCTCACCCACCTGGCGGTTGCAGGCGGGCACCAGCACGATGGGCCTGCCGCTGGCGGCAGCCGTTCTGGAAGGAGCGTCGTGGTGCATCACAGCAGGTCCCTCAGTCGGTAGTACGCCATGCCCAGCACCAGGGCCGGCGTACGCATCAGTGTGCCACCGGGAAAGCGGCGGTGGCGCAACTGGCCAAAGCAGTCGAAGCGACTGGCGTCGCCATGCATGGCCTCGGCCACGAGCCGGCCTGCCAGACCGGTCAGCGCCAGGCCGTGGCCGGAGAAACCTTGCAAGTAATACACGTTTTGATGCCTGCCCAGGCGACCGAAGTCCGGGGCGCGGTTCATGCTGATGTCCACGAAGCCACCCCACGCATGGCTCATGCCCAGGTCCTGCAACTGCGGGAAGGTGCGGACCAGGCGCTCGCGCATGCTGTGCATCAAGGCGCGCGGCGTCACCAGGCTGTAGCTGACGCGGCCACCGTAGAGCAGGCGGTGGTCGGCCGTGGGGCGGAAATAGTCCAGCACGAAATTGGTGTCGCAGACGGCGCTGCGGCTGGGAATCAAGGCCTGCAGCCGCGCAGGGTCCATGGGCTCGCTGCAGACGATGTAGGTGCCCACCGGCATGATGCGTGCCGACAGCTCCGGCGCCAGTGTGGGTGCCAGGGCCTGCAGGTAGATGTTGCCCGCCAGCAGCACCTGCTTGGCGCGCACGCTGCCGGTATGGGTGCGCAGTGTCTGGCTGCCGTCGGCATTCGAGCTCATGCCATGCACGGCGCTGTGCTCGTGCAGGGTGGCGCCGGCATGGGCGGCGGCCCGGGCCAGGCCCAGGCAGTACTTCAAGGGGTGCAGATGGCCGGAGCGCGGGTCGTGGATGCCGGCATGGAAGCGCGGGCTGGCGATCCAGTCCTGGATTTTCTCGGGGGCGATCCAGCGCAAGGGATAGTCGTAGTCCTCGGCCATGCGTTCGGCCCAGGCGCGCAGTTCGCGCGTCTTCGCGGGCTTGGTGCTGAGGCCCAGGAAGCCCGGCTGCCAGTCGGCCGCGATGCCATGCCGCTGACAGCGCTGCTGGATCAGATCCAGCGCCTCCAGGCTCATGGCCCAGAGCCTGCGGGATTCGTCCAGGCCAAGCTGGGCTTCAATGGTCGAGGTATCGCAGGCCAGGCCATGGATGGCCTGCCCGCCGTTGCGTCCGGAGGCGCCGCCACCGACCTGCGCGGCCTCCAGCAGCCGCACCGCCATGCCGCGTTCGGCCAGTTCCAGCGCCGCTGACAGCCCGGCCAGACCGCCGCCGACGATGGCGACATCCGCCTGCACCTCCTCGCGCAGCGGCGCGTACGCCTCCTGGCGCGGCGCGGTGGCGGCGTAGTAGGAGTCCCGGGCGAGGTCCTGGTCGATCCGCAGCAGACGCATGAAAACCGTTCGCGCGCGAGGCCGCAGCCTCAGGCCACCCGGCGCAGGGCGGTGCGGATGGTGTCGACCAGGCGATCGATCTGCGCGGCTTCGATGATCAGCGGCGGCGAAAGCGCGATCGTGTCGCCCGTCGTGCGGATCAGCACGCCCTGTTCCCAGCAGTCCAGGAAGACGTTGAAGGCGCGCTTGGCGGGCTCACCGGCCATCGGGGCCAGCTCGATGCCGCCGACCAGGCCGAGGTTGCGGATGTCGATCACATGCGGTTCGCCCCTGAGCGAATGCAGGGCTTCGGCGAAGCGGGACTGCAGCTGGCCGGCGCGCGTCAGCAGGCCTTCCTCGGCGTAGGTCTTGAGCGTGCCCAGCGCGGCAGCGCAGGCCAGCGGGTGGGCCGAATAGGTGTAGCCATGGAAGAACTCGATCAGGTGCTCGGGTCCGGTCATGAAGGTCTCGTAGATCTTCTGCTGGGCGAACACGGCCCCCATGGGCACGCAGCCATTGGTGAGGCCCTTGGCCACGGTCATCAGGTCCGGCGTTACGCCGAAGGTCTGGGCGCCAAAGGCCTGGCCGGTGCGGCCGAAACCGGTGATCACCTCATCGAAGATCAGCAGGATGCCGTGCTTGTCGCAGATATCGCGCAGGCGTTGCAGATAGCCCTGCGGCGGGATCAGCACGCCGGTGGAGCCGGCGATGGGCTCGACGATCACAGCCGCAATGGTCGAGGCGTCGTGCAGGGCCACCAACCGTTCCAGGTCGTCTGCCAGTTCGGCGCCGTAGGCGGGCTGGCCCATCGAGTAGGCGTTGCGGGCGGGATCGTGCGTGTGCCGGATGTGGTCCACGCCGCCGAGCATGGTGCCGAACATCTTGCGGTTGGCCACCATGCCGCCCACGGAAATGCCGCCGAAATTGACGCCGTGATAGCCGCGCTCGCGCCCAATCAGCCGCGTGCGGGAGCCTTCGCCACGGACGCGGTGGTACGCAATGGCCATCTTCAGCGCAGTGTCCACGGACTCCGAGCCGGAGTTGGTGAAAAACACCTTGTTCAGCCCCGCGGGCGTCAATCGAACCAGCTGTTCGGCCAGTTCGAAGGCCTTGGGATGGGCCATCTGGAAGGGCGGGGCGAAATCCAGCTCGGCGGCCTGCGCCTGGATGGCCTGCACGATGTGCGGCCGGTTGTGCCCGGCGTTGACACACCACAGCCCGGCAATGCCGTCCAGCACGTGGCGGCCCTGCTCGTCACGAAAGTACATGCCGTCGGCCTGGGTCAGCAGACGTGGCGCCTTCTTGAACTGCCGGTTGGCGGTGAAGGGCATCCAATAGGCATCCAGCTGGGCGGGATCGAGAGTCATCGGGCAGGCTCCAAGTGTTTGGATCCCGGGCACTGGTCAGCGCTCTGACGGGCCGCGGGCATTGCAGCCAGTCTAGGCATTTCGCCGCGCAATAGGCTTGCGGATGTGCGCAGGGCAAACCCTTGGATTTGCAATCCAGTGCGATAGGATGGTCCCAAATTCGCAGTGGATTCGAATGATGAGCTCTGAAGTGCAATTGGATTCGATTGATCGCGCCATCCTGAACGAATTGCAGAAGGATGGCCGGCTCTCCAACCAGGACCTCGCGCTGCGGGTGCACCTGTCCCCCTCCGCCTGCCTGCGCCGGGTCAAGCGCCTGGAGGAGACGGGCGTCATCGCCCAGTACGTGGCTTTGGTGAATCCCAAGGCCGTGGGCAAGCAGGGGACCAGCTACACCATCATCAACCTGGAGCGCATGACCACCGCGGCCTTGGCCGCCTTCGAACAGGCGGTACTGGCCAGCCCGGACATCCTGGATTGCTTCTATGTTGCCGGTACAAACGATTACGTGATCCGCTTTGCCTACAAGGATGCCGAGGACCTGGAGCGCTTTCATACCGACGTGCTGATGCAGTTGCCGGAGGTGGCCCGCTCCAACAGCATGCTGGTGCTGCGGACCATCAAGAAGACGACGGCGTATGAGTTGTGAACCACCCCCTACGGCCTGCGGCCGCCCCCTCAAGGGGGCACGCCTGACGGCCCGGCGGAGCCGGATCCGCAGGCGTCGCGCGGGGCGAAGCCAGCCGGGCTGCGCCGGCAGGCTTCTTTGCATGGCTCGGGAATGGCACGCTTGAAAAGCAGA
>JAYRKJ010000040.1:0-1779 GCA_041905785.1 Burkholderiaceae bacterium | reverse complement strand
AGGCGTTGCAGCACCGAGGCGCCCGGAGCCGTGCCGCCGGTCATGAGGCAGGACCGGCAGGGCGTTCCTGCCGACCGAACGCCAGCAGCAAGCCCAGCACGATGCAGAAAAATTCGCCGATCAGCGCGTCGAACAGCGACGAGTTGAACAGGCAGGCCACCGCCAGCACAGCCACCGCCGATCCGGTCGCACGGCGCAGCGCAGGGCTGAAGGCACGGGCGTCGCGCAGCAGCGCCAGCAAAAAGGCGAGGAACACCAGCACACCCCCCACACCCAGATGCACGCCCCAGAGCAGGTACTCCTGGTGCGGATTGCGCACTTGCGCCGTGACGGGGCTCGGGTTGTCGTTCTCCAGGCGTCGGTACTCACGGTTCCAGCTACCGACGCCATGGCCGTACAGCGGCTTCTCCGCAATGGCCTGCAGGGCCCGCCGCCAGAAATTGAGGCGCTGGCCCGACGATGTGGTGGCGTCGTTCTGGGTCTTGTAGGCACTGGTTTCGGCGACCGCCATGGACAGGCGCTTGTTGAATTGCGGCGACACGGCCATGGCCAGACCCACCAAAACAACGGGCGCCAGCAGACCGGCCAGCATCCAGCGCCTGGGCAGGGCCCACAGCAGCGCCAGCGACAGCACGGCAATGGCCGCCATGTGGCCACTGCGCCCCGGCAGCATCACCAGCACGTTGACCAGCGCCGCCAGAGCCAGAGCCATCGCCACCCAGGGGCCCCGACGGCCAGGAAAGTACCCGCGCAGATACCAGCACAGGGCCAGAAAGGCGGCGGTCATGATGGACTGGTCCAGATAGCTGGAGTACACGGTGGCGCTGGAGTTTCGCGGCGCGGAGGGCACCCAGAACACCGGCACGTGCAGATACAGCAGCCACGACGTCAGCACCACGAAGCCCTGGACCGCCAGGTAAACGCCCAGCGCCACCAGGGCCTCGCGCGGGGTGCGCACCAGCAGGACGATGGCAGGGATCAGCAACAGCTTGCTGTATTTGACAATGTCACCCAGCGCCTCGTCGGTGGGGGCCGATGTCCACGCCAGGCTGAGCGTCAGCAGGGCCAGCATCAGCAGGATCAGCGGCGCGCTCCAGAGGCCGCGCAGCGACGGCAGCGGGCGCCGCTGCACCATGGCCGCGGCCACGATGGCCAGGCAGAACAGCAGTGCCAGCAGCTTGGCGACGTTTGTGGCAGCCAGGGAAACCGGAATCGCGCCTGCCAGCAGGTACACGGGCCAGGGCCGCAGCTTCTCCCAACTTCTGAATCCCGCCACCCGGTAACCCCATAATTGCAGACAAGCCCGGATTATCCATCCAGTCCCACACCCCCTTCGCATGCGCCTGTCCGTCATCGTCATCACCCACAATGAGTCGGCCAACCTGCGCGCCTGCCTGGCGTCCGTCGCCTTCGCTGACGAAACCATCGTGGTCGACAGCGGCAGCACCGACGACACCGTCGCGATCGCGCGCGACTGTGGCGCCCAGGTCTTGCAGACGCCCGACTGGCCCGGCTTCGGCGCCCAGAAGAACCGCGCACTGGCCCTGGCCACAGGCGACTGGGTGCTGTCGATTGACGCTGACGAGCGGGTGATCCACCATTGCGGTTGGACGCCCGACTACGTGTTGCGGCTGTTCCGGCGTGGCCGGGCACGTTTCAGTGACGATCTGGTCCATGAGCGCGTGCTGCTGGAGGGTGCGCGGCCACGGCGGCTGGACACGCCGCTGTTACATGAAAGCTACCCCACGCCTTCTCACTACTGGCGTAAGCTTGAAGCCT
>JAYRKJ010000002.1:0-331917 GCA_041905785.1 Burkholderiaceae bacterium | reverse complement strand
ACTCGGGGCAGGGTCTGGCGCAGGGCACTCTCAAGCAGGCTCATCAAGCAAAAAGGGGAACGTGTTGTACACATTCCCCTTCTACCTGATCAGCTGGCCTTTGGGCTTAACTGACTGGCATTGCGCCGATTGGCGGGCTTTGTCTTTGTGGCTTGGCGCTTTTTGCTTGGCCGAAGCGGCGGCAATCAGGCCGCCGGGCTGGGCTCTGCGCCGCCGGCGGCCGCGGCCAGCTTGCCGGCCATTTCCTTGCGGAAGCGGTTCAGCTCCTGGACGCTGGCGAAGCTGCGCTCCATCAGCAGGCTCATGTTGTGCAGGATGCGTTCGACCACCTTGGTTTCCCAGACGGCGTCGAACTGGATCTGCTTGTCCAGCCACTTCTCCAGCCATTCCGGGTCCGGCAGGCGGCTCTGGATGGTGTCGCGCGGGAAGAGCTTGGCGTTGACGTGCAGATTGGTGGGATGCAGCGCCTGGGCCGTGCGGCGGGCGCTGGCCATCAGCACGCCCACCTTGGCGAACGCCGCACGGGCCTCGTCGCCGAACTTCTGCATGGCGCGCTTCATGTAGCGCAGGTAGGCGCCGCCATGACGGGCTTCGTCGCGCGCCAGGGTCTCGTAGATGGCCTTGATCACCGGCTCGGTGTGCCACTCGGCGGCACGGCGGTACCAGTGATTCAGGCGGATCTCGCCGCAGAAGTGCAGCATCAGGGTCTCGAGCGCGGGGGCGGGATCGAAATCGAAGCGGATCTCGTGCAGCTCCTGCTCGCTGGGCACCAGGTCCGGGCGGAAACGACGCAGGTACTCCATCAGCACCAGCGAATGCTTCTGCTCTTCGAAGAACCAGACGCTCATGAAGGCAGAGAAGTCGC
Source organism: Burkholderiaceae bacterium (assembly GCA_041905785.1). Classification (GTDB taxonomy): domain Bacteria; phylum Pseudomonadota; class Gammaproteobacteria; order Burkholderiales; family Burkholderiaceae_C; genus Roseateles_B. Next base: position 331,052 of record JAYRKJ010000002.1, on the reverse strand, counting down.
TGTCATCGCGGTTGTCGCGCAGGAACATCTCGGTGGCCGGCAATGCCGCCCACTCGGTGATCGCGTTCATCTTGATGGTCTGGGCCTGGTCCTCGGTGAGCAGGCTGGCATCGAACTTGTCCCAGGGGATGTCGGTGTCCATGTTCCAGCGCACGGCTTCCAGTTGCTTGAAGAGTTCGGGGTAGAGCATGGTCCGTCCTATGGGTTTAGGGGCGGCATTCTAAACGGGGCGGCACGCCCTGCCCCTTCGCGCCCCCGCAAGCAAGTGTGCTTTAGCGCCGCAGGCCTCCGCCAAGGCCGTCATTTGTCATGGCAGGCGCGCATGGCAAGTTCACCAGAACAGGCTTGCAGCTGTGTGACAGGACCCCACCTCCCCACCCTGCGTGTGACCGATCTACGGAATGCCCTGGCAGCGCGGTCGGGTTACATGCCAGCGTCTCATTTCTGCATGAGACGGGAATTCGGGACATCCAGGTTACGCATCTGATGCCGGAAGCCGCCCTTTCGAAGCCTGGTGTAAGCCCCAAGGCCCACATTGACCGCCAGAACGTCGATCTTGTACCTGGCTCAAGGGACAGAAGTAGCAAAACTTCCGCTTTCAAAGCCTAACAATTTCGTACCGGCTGTCAAATCATTTGCGGATTTGCGCAAAGGTTTGAAAAGTTCGCCCAGTGCGCGTACACAGCCCAAGCACAAACGAGTAAAGTAGCTACAAGCTTTCAGTCGCAAGATCTCCCCAGTGTTGGGGCTGAAATCCCGGGACTCTTCTCCTCCTCCTCCCTCCCTCCCTCGTTGGTCCCGGGGCATCTTGCGGCTTCTTTTATGTCCAGGGCTCCCGCTGCTGCGGGAGCCCTTTTTCATGGCCGCGTTCCTGGCGTAAAGCTACAGATTTGCGAGCGCAAAACGGCTCTGGCGTCAAGCACCCGCTTCGCGCATTGCGATTGCTTGCATCATCAATTGCGAACCTCTGTGCCAGGTAGGCACAGTCGCCGGCAAGGCGGCGTGATGGGATTGGGTCGCGCTGCGGCAGGGCGCGAAGGCACCCCAGGGCTCAGCGCAGCCAGCCCTTGCGACGGAAGTAGATGAAGGGCGCCGCAACCGAAGCCACCATCAGCAGGATCGCGAAGGGGTAGCCCCATTGCGCCTCCAGTTCGGGCATGTGCTTGAAATTCATGCCGTAGATGCTGGCAATCAGTGTCGGCGGCAGCAGGGCAACGCTGGCCACCGAGAAGATCTTGATGATCTTGTTCTGGTTGATGTTGATGAAGCCAACGGTGGCATCCATCAGGAAGTTGATCTTGTCGAACAGAAAGGCCGTGTGGGAGTCCAGGGAGTCGATGTCCCGCAGGATCTGCCGTGACTCCTCGAACTGCTCCGCGTTGAGCATGCGGCTGCGCATCATGAAGCTGACGGCGCGGCGCGTGTCCATCACGTTGCGGCGGATGCGGCCATTCAAGTCTTCCTCGCGGGCGATGGCTGACAGCACCTCGCCGGCCTCGGCATCGTTGACGTCACTTTTGAGCACCCGGGCGCTGATGCGCTCCAGCTTGTCGTAGATGCCCTCCAGCACGTCGGCCGAGTACTCGGCGTCGGCGTCATAGAGCTTGAGCAGCACGTCCTTGGCATCCTCAATCAGGGCGGGGATGCGGCGTGCCCGCAGGCGCAGCAGGCGAAAGACCGGCAGGTCCTCGTTGTGCACCGAGAACAGCACGTTCTGATGCAAGATGAAGGCCACGCGCACGTTGCGGGCCGATTCATCGTCTTCGATAAGGAAGTCGGAGCGGATGTGCAGTTCGCCGTTGTCTTCCTCATAGAAGCGCGCCGACTCCTCCAGGTCGTCGTCGACGATGTCCTCGGGAATGATCAGGTCAAAGCGCTCGCGTATCCAACCCTTCTCTTCGGGCGTGGGATTCTCCAGGTCCACCCAGACGGGGCGGGCCATGGCCAGGTCGGCAGCGGATTCGGTTTCGTCCTGGAACAGCCCACCCTTGAGGCGACCGTTGTCCAGCGTGAAGACATTGAGCATGAGGGCTCCAGCGGATGCGTCCAGCCGGCAGGCACGCGCGGCGGGAACAGGCTGTGGGCGATGGACGAGCCGCGCGAAGCAGGCCGAGTCCGGGGCAGGGGGGTGAAATGCGACCCGTCTCACTCCGGACACTGGCGACACCGCCAGGCCATGCTCAGGCGGGGGCGGGCGCCAGGACTCTGGAGTGGACGGTCATCGAGGATGATCGCTGTCCAAGAGAAGCTCCAGTGGTGGGGACCGGTGCATTATCGCGCCGCGCCTTCGGGCACATCAAGCATTTCTATGGCGCTGCGCCTGGTGATACCCACGCCCTGTTCAGCCACCCAAGGGCCGGCGCGCTGTGCAATCGCGCATTCCATCACGGCTTTGCGCTGGCGCAAAACCGAGCCGGACGATGGCAGCACGGGGCGCTTTAAAACGCTTGTCACAGTCATGCTTCCGGAGCACACTGAACCGCAGCAAGAACGACTTCTCCACTCCGCTACTGACTGCCTCAAGACCGCCTCAATAGACGCCTCAACCTCCCCCCCTCAAGACCTCTGTCCCCCTGAAAAAAGAATGGCGCCCCGCACCTGCGGCCGCCACAAAGTTCTCGAGCATCAATGATTTCTCGCGACCAAGCCCTGTGAAAGGAGGCTTTATGAACCTGACTATCAGCGGCCACCATCTTGAAGTAACCCCAGCGCTGCGCGAATACGTGCTGACAAAGCTGGACCGGGTGACCCGCCACTTTGATCAGGTCGTTGACATCAACGTCCTGCTCACGGTGGAGAAGCAGAAGGAGAAGGAGCGCAGGCAAAGGGCCGAAGTGACGGTCCACGTCAAGGGACGCGACATCTTTGTCGAACAAGCTCACGAAGACCTTTATGCCGCCATCGACCAATTGATGGACAAGCTGGACCGTCAGGTCTGCCGTCACAAGGACAAGCTCCAGGATCATCATCACCAATCCGCCAAGCGCATGGACATGCCAGCGGCCTGATCCTTTTGTCCTCATGTTCGCAAGGCGCCCATCGGGCGCCTTTTTGCTGCCCGCCCTCGGGCCGCTCCATGTTGCCGGACCGCCTCAATGTCACGCTATCGCCCCCATTTGCAGGTCACTTCCGTGCCGTATGCCATCCCGCGACAAGGAGCTTTCTATAATCGGCTCTCCAACCCTAGTGACCAAGCGTCCCGCCCAAGGCCTACCCAGCCGTAATCGGCGCTGTGACCTCGATGAACCGTCTCGCCGCCATCCTGCCTGCCAGCAATGTGCTGGTGAATGTGGACGCCTCCAGCAAAAAGCGCGTTTTTGAACAAGCCGGCCTGCTGTTCGAGAACAACCATTCCATCGCGCGAGCCCTGGTCACCGACAATCTTTTCGCCCGAGAGCGCCTGGGCTCGACCGGCCTGGGTCATGGCGTCGCCATCCCTCACGGCCGCATCAAGGGGCTGAAGAATCCGCTGGCGGCCGTGCTGCGCGTGCAGCAGCCCATCGGCTTCGACGCCCCGGACGACGAACCTGTCTCCCTGCTGATCTTCCTGCTGGTCCCCGAGGCCGCCACCCAGCGCCATCTGGAAATCCTGTCCGAGATCGCCGAGATGCTCTCGGACCGCGAACTGCGCGAGCGCCTCAAGACCGAGGCCGAGGCCGCGACGCTGCACAAGCTGATCGCCGACTGGGAACCGCTGAAATCGGTCGCCTGAGGCTGATCACCGGATGAAGCCCACCTCGATCAGCGCCGACCGTCTCTTCGAGGAGCTGCGCGAAACCCTTCGCTGGGCTTGGATCGCCGGCCACGCCCATCCAGAGCGCCGCTTCGACGATGCCGCCGTGCGTGATGCGCAGTCCGCCGCCGACCTGGTCGGCTACCTGAACTACATCCACCCCTACCGCGTGCAGCTGGTCGGCCGCCGCGAAGTCGCCTATCTCAGCGAAGCCTCGGGCGAAGTGCTGGACCGCCGCATCGCCCGCATCGTGACCCTGGAGCCGCCGGTGATCATCGTGGCGGACGACCAGACGCCACCAGACCGCCTGGTGGCCATGTGCGACCGCGCGGAAATCCCCCTCTTCGTCACCGCCGAATCCGCCGGCCATGCCATCGACGTGGTCCGCGCCTACCTGGCCCAGCTGTGCGCCAACCGCACAACTCGACATGGCGTCTTCATGGACATCCTCGGCCTGGGCGTGCTGCTGACGGGTGAGTCGGGCCTGGGTAAGAGCGAGCTGGGCCTGGAGCTGATCTCGCGGGGCCATGGCCTGGTGGCGGACGACGCGGTGGATTTTTTCCGCATCTCTCAGACCGCCATCGAAGGCCGCTGCCCCGAGCTGCTGATGAACCTGCTGGAGGTGCGCGGCATCGGTCTGCTGGACATCAAGGCCATCTTTGGCGAGACGGCGGTGCGGCGCAAGATGCGGCTCAAGCTCATCGTGCACCTGGTCCGCAAGGAAACCATGGAGCGCGACTTCGAGCGCCTGCCCTACGAACCGCTGTACGAAGAAGTGCTGGGCATGCCGGTGCGCAAGGTGGTGATTGCGGTCGACGCCGGCCGCAACCTGGCCGTGCTGGTGGAAGCCGCGGTGCGCAACACCATCCTGCAACTGCGGGGCATCGACACCTACCGCGAGTTCGTCGAGCGCCACCAGCGCGCCATCGAAAAAGGCCTGCAGGACGACGCCTGATGCCTTGCCACGCCGAGTTCACCCCTCGCCCCACAAGCCCACAGCCCAGAAAATGACGGGGAGCAACGCGTCCCCGAACGCGCGACACCCGAGGATCCGGCTCCGCCGGGCCTACGGGTGTGCCCCCTTGAGGGGGCCGGCGCAGCCGGTAGTGGGTGGGCAATCACCGCCTGTTGGAACAGTCCTTCTTGATGCAGTTCGCGTACAGCGACAGCGAGTGCTCCTGCAGCTGGAAACCACGGTCCAGCGCGATCTTGTGCTGGCGCTCCTCGATCTCCGGATCGAAAAACTCCTCGACCTTGCCGCAGGTCAGGCACACCAGGTGGTCATGGTGACGCCCCTCGTTCAACTCGAACACGGCCTTGCCGGATTCGAAATGATTGCGCGAGAGCAGGCCGGCCTGCTCAAACTGGGTCAGCACCCGGTAGACGGTGGCCAGACCGATGTCGGCATCTTCGACGAGCAACGCCTTGTAGACGTCCTCGGCGGTCATGTGCCGCTGCGAGGCCTTCTGGAAGATCTCCAGGATCTTGATGCGCGGCAGCGTCGCCTTCAGGCCGCTGTTCTTGATTTCGTCGGTGCGATTCATGGTCTTGCTGGCTGTCAGCGTGCGATCAGCGGGCCTCGGGCCTGCCGCTAGAATGGTCTGATCATAGCCAGCTTGGGCCGCCGACTTCTAAGCCCCTAGTGACATGCGACTCATTTCTCCTGACGCCAGCCTCCGCGGCTGGCCGCTGACCGGCGCCCTCACGCTGGCGCTGCTGGCCCTGGGTGGCTGCAGCCTCAGCCCCAAGCTGAGCGAATTGACCTCTGCCACGGGGGACAAGGTGCTGGGTCTGGTGCGCCCCTATCGCGTCGAAGTGGTGCAGGGCAATGTGCTGACCAAGGAGCTGCTGGCCAGCGCCAAGCCGGGCATGCCGCGCGCCCAGGTGCAGGATCTGCTGGGCTCGCCCATGCTGACCGATGTCTTCCATGCCGAACGCTGGGACTACATCTTCACCATCCGCCGCCAGGGCACCGAACCCCAGCGGCGCCATGTGGTGGTCTGGTTCGACGGCGATGTCCTCAAGAGCATCGACGCCCCCAACGACATTCCCACCGAACGCGAGTTCGTGGCCTCCATCAACACCTTCAAGCCCCGGGGTGAGGCGCCCAAGCTGGCCCTGAGCGAGGCGGAACGCAAGGCGCTGCCTGCGCCCGCCAAGACGGCCCCCGCCGCCGTGGAGCCCATGGGCCCCGTCCGCAGCTACCCGCCCTTGGAACCCAGGTCATGACGCTGCGCATCGCCATTGCCGGAGCCTCCGGCCGCATGGGCCGCATGCTGATCGAAGCCGTGCTGAACGCACCGGACTGCCAGCTGAGCGGCGCCCTGGATCGCCCGGGCAGCCCCCTGCTGGGCCAAGACGCCGGTGGATTCCTGGGCCGCGAGAGCGGCGTGCGGGTGACCGACGACCCCCGCCAAGGTCTCCAGGCTGCCCAGGTGCTCATCGACTTCACGCGCCCGGAGGGCACCCTGGCCCATCTGGCCCTGTGCGAGGAACTGGGCGTCGCCATGGTGATCGGCACCACCGGCTTCGAGCCCGAGCAGAAGGCGCGCATCGGCGCCGCCGCGCAGAAGATCGGCATCATGATGGCGCCCAATATGAGCGTCGGCGTCAACGTCGTGCTCAAGCTGCTGGACATGGCCGCCCGCGCCCTCAACGAGGGCTATGACATCGAGATCATCGAGGCCCACCACCGTCACAAGGTCGATGCCCCCAGCGGCACGGCGCTGAAGATGGGTGAGGTCGTGGCCGGCGCCCTGGGCCGCGACCTCAAGAGTTGCGCCGTCTATGGCCGAGAAGGCGTGACCGGCGAGCGCGACCCCTCCACCATCGGCTTCGCCACCGTGCGCGGCGGCGACATCATCGGCGACCACACGGTGCTGTTCGCAGGCACGGGCGAGCGCATCGAAATCTCGCACAAGTCCTCCAGCCGCGCGACCTATGCCCAGGGCAGCCTGCGCGCTGCGCGCTTCCTGGCCCGCAGCGGCCCCGGCCTCTTCGGCATGGACGACGTGCTGGGCCTGACGGCCAACAAGGGTGCCTGAGCGCGATGGGCGGCTTCCTCCAGTTCTGGTCGCAGAGTGACAACGTGGGCCGCGCAGTGGCCCTGCTGCTGCTGACCATGTCCATCAGCGCCTGGGTGCTGATCTTCTGGAAGGGCTGGCAGCTGCGCCGCGCGCGGCTCGACCTGGCGCAGGGCATGGACGCCTTCTGGAACGCAGCCACGCTGGACGAGGGCCGGGCCACCGTGGCGCGACTGGACCGCGAAGGCGTGCTCGCCCCGCTGCTGCAGGCAGCGACCGAGGCGCCCGCCAATCAGACCCTGGCGGCGCAAGGCCACATGGAGTCCCAGCTCACACGCCGCCTGCGCGACGCCCTGCACCGCATCGTGCAGCAGCTGCAGTACGGCCAGGTGCTGCTGGCCTCGGTGGGCAGCACCGCGCCTTTCGTGGGCCTCTTTGGCACGGTCTGGGGCATCTATCACGCGCTGGAGAGCATCGCTGCCGCCGGCAACCTGACCATCGACAAGGTGGCCGGCCCGGTCGGCGAGGCCTTGGTGATGACGGCCGCGGGCCTGGCCGTCGCCATCCCTGCGGTGCTGGCCTACAACGTCTTCGGCAAGCTGATCGGCGCCTGCGAAGCCGAGCTCGAAGGCTTTGCGCACGACCTGCGCGAATGGTTGAGCACCCCCGCATCATGACGAGCAGCCGCTGGTCGAGCACCGGGCCGCTCGCGGGCCGGCCTGCGTCCCCTCGGGGGGCCAGGCATCACCCCTGCCGGGCAAGGGGCTGACATGCCCTTCGGCCGCCTCGAACGCCGCGAATCGCCCAAGCCCATGGGCGAGATCAACATGACGCCACTGATCGACGTCATGCTGGTGCTGCTGGTCATCTTCATGATCACCGCGCCCTTGATGAGCTCCTCGCTGCGCCTGGACCTGCCCAAGAGCGAGGCGGCCACCCCTTCGGACACGCCGCAGTTCATCGCCGTGGCCCTGAGCCCGCAAGGCGAGCTCTATCTCGGCGAGGAACGCATCGAAGCCGAGGAGTTCAGGACCCGCATCAAGCAACTGGGCCAGGCCCGCCCGGAGCTGGAGGTGCAGCTGCGCGCCGACCAGGCCGTGCCCTACGGCCGGGTGGCCGAGCTGATAGGCTGGATCCAGGACGGCGGCCTGCACCGCATTGCCTTCGTCGCCCAAGCACCGAGCAGCGACAAGCCCTGAAGCGGGCCCGCCACACCCTGCGCCTACAATTTGGCGCATGAACGACAAGTACGCCCCCAACGAGATCGAAGCCGCCGCGCGGCAGTACTGGAACGAACGCGACGCCTACCGTGTTCTAGAGGACCAGAACAAACCCAAGTTCTACGCCTGCTCCATGCTGCCCTACCCCAGCGGCAAGCTGCACATGGGCCATGTGCGCAACTACACGATCAACGACATGCTCACGCGTCAGCTGCGCATGAAGGGCTACAACGTGCTGATGCCCATGGGCTGGGACGCCTTCGGCCTGCCGGCCGAGAACGCCGCCATGAAGGGCAAGGTGCCGCCGGCGCAATGGACGTACTCCAACATCGCGTACATGAAGTCGCAGATGCAGGCCATGGGCCTGGCCATCGACTGGTCGCGCGAGATCGCCACCTGCAGCCCCGAGTACTACAAGTGGAACCAGTGGCTGTTCCTGAAGATGCTGGAAAAGGGCATCGCCGAGCGCCGCACCCAGGTCGTCAACTGGGACCCGGTGGACCAGACCGTGCTGGCCAACGAGCAGGTGATCGACGGCCGCGGCTGGCGCTCCGGTGCGCTGGTCGAGAAGCGCGAAATCCCCGGCTACTACCTCAAGATCACCGACTACGCCGAGGAGCTGCTCTCGGCCGTGGCCAACCCCGAAGACGAGAACTACCTGAGTGGCTGGCCCGAGCGCGTGCGCCTGATGCAGGAGAACTGGATCGGCAAGAGCCAGGGCGTGCGCTTCGCCTTCCCGCATGAGATCAAGGACGCCGGCGGCGCCCTGATCCAGGACGGCAAGCTCTACGTCTTCACCACCCGTGCCGACACCATCATGGGCGTGACCTTCTGCGCCGTGGCGCCGGAGCACCCCCTGGCCGCGCATGCCGCCGCCGGCAATGCCGAGCTGGCCGCCTTCATCGAGGAATGCAAGAAGGGCGGCACGACCGAGGCCGAGCTCGCCACCCAGGAGAAGAAGGGCCTGCCCACCGGCCTGGTGGTCACCCATCCGCTGACCGGTGCGCAGGTGCCGGTGTGGGTCGGCAACTACGTGCTGATGAGCTACGGCGACGGCGCCGTGATGGGCGTGCCCGCGCATGACGAGCGCGACTTCGCCTTCGCCAACAAGTACGGCATCGAGATCCGCCAGGTTGTGGCCGTCGAAGGCCAGTCCTTCTCGACCAGCACCTGGGCCGACTGGTACGGCGACAAGACGCAGGGCGTCTGCGTCAACTCCGGCGTGCTCGACGGCCTGAATCACAAGGCCGCCGTGGACAAGGTCGCCGAACTCCTCGCCGCCAAGGGCCTGGGCGAAAAGAAGACCACCTGGCGCCTGCGCGACTGGGGCGTGAGCCGCCAGCGCTACTGGGGCACGCCCATCCCCATCATCCACTGCGAGGAGCACGGCGCCGTGCCGGTGCCCGAGAAGGACCTGCCCGTGGTCCTGCCCGAGGAGTGCATCCCCGACGGCAGCGGCAACCCGCTGAACAAGCACAGCGCCTTCCTGAACGTGCCCTGCCCGACCTGCGGCAAGCCCGCCCGGCGCGAGACGGACACCATGGACACCTTCGTGGACTCGTCCTGGTACTTCATGCGCTACTGCGACGCCCAGAACAAGGACGCCATGGTCGGCGACGGCACGGCCTACTGGATGCGCCAGGGCGCCGCGATGGACCAGTACATCGGCGGCATCGAGCACGCCATCCTGCACCTGCTGTACGCGCGTTTCTGGACCAAGGTCATGCGCGACCTGGGCCTGGTCAAGTTCGACGAGCCCTTCACCAAGCTGCTGACGCAAGGCATGGTGCTCAACCACATCTACTCGCGCCGCACGACACAAGGCGGCATCGAGTACTTCTGGCCGCATGAGGTCGAGAACGTCTTCGACGAGAAGAGCGGCAAGATCATCGGCGCCAAGCTCAAGAGCGATGGCTCGGCCATCGACTACGAGGGCGTGGGCACCATGTCCAAGTCCAAGAACAACGGCGTGGACCCGCAGGAGCTGATCAACCAGTACGGCGCCGACACCGCCCGCCTGTTCGTGATGTTCGCCTCGCCCCCGGAGCAGACGCTGGAGTGGAACGACGCCGGCGTGGAAGGCGCGCACCGCTTCCTGAAGCGCGTCTGGGGCTTCGCCGCCAAGAACGCCGAGGCGCTGAAGTCCGCCGGCAGCGATTTCGCCACCCTGAGCGCCGAGGGCAAGGCCCTGCGCCGCGAGGTGCACCTGGTGCTCAAGCAGGTCTCCTACGACTACGAGCGCATGCAGTACAACACCGTGGTCTCCGGGGCCATGAAGCTGCTGAACGCGCTGGAATCGTTCAAGGACGTGGGCGCTCAGGCCGCCGCCGTGCGCGAAGGCGTCTCGGTGCTGCTGCGCGTGCTCTACCCGGCCTGCCCGCACATCGCCCACACCCTGTGGCAGGAGCTCGGCTTCGCGGCCCAGCTGGGCGAGCTGCTGGACACGGCCTGGCCGACGGTCGATGAGTCCGCCCTGGTGCAGGACGAGATCGAGCTGATGCTGCAGGTCAACGGCAAGTTGCGCGGTGCGCTGAGGGTACCCGCGGGTGCCGACAAGGCCGCCATCGAGGCCGCGGCCCTGGCCCATGAGAAGTTCGCCGAGTTCAGCGGCGGGCAGCCGGCCAAGAAGGTCGTGGTCGTGCCGGGCCGCCTGGTCAACGTGGTGGTCTGAGCACGATGGCCCGCCTCTCGCGCCGTGGCCTCTTGCAGGCCAGCCTTGCGGCTCCCCTGCTGGCTGGCTGCGGCTTCGAGCTCCGCCGCGATCCGGAGTACGCCTTCCAGTCACTGGCGCTGGCCGGCTTCGCGCCCGACTCGCCGCTGGCCGAGGAATTGCGCCGGCAGCTGCGCCAATCGCCCCTGCAGCTGATCCAGGACCCGGCCAAGGCCCAGGTGGTGCTGGAGGCGCTGCGGGACAGCCGCGAGCGCTCGGTGGTGGTCTCCACCAGCGCCGGCCAGGTGCGCGAGTGGCAGCTCAAGCTGCAGCTCGACTACCTGGTGCGCACCCCGGGCGGCGAGCCCCTGCTGCCCACCACCGAGCTGCGCATGAGCCGCGAGATGAGCTACCTCGAATCCCAGGCCCTGGCCAAGGAGCAGGAGGAAGCCCAGCTCTACCGCGCCATGCAGTACGACGCCGCTGCGCAGGTCATGCGCCGCCTCGGCAGCGTTCGCCTGCGCTGACGGCCCGCCATGCAGATCCGCCCCGACGCCCTGGCCGCGCAGCTCGGCAAAGGCCTGAAGCCCCTGTACACCGTGCATGGCGACGAGCCGCTGCTCGCGCAAGAGGCGGCCGACGCCATCCGCGCCGCGGCCCGCTCGCAGGGCTACGGCGAGCGCAAGGTCTTCACCGTCAGCGGTGCCTATTTCGACTGGGGCCCGGTGCTGGGCGCCGCCCAGGCGCTGAGCCTGTTCTCCGAACGCCAGTTCATCGAGATCCGCATCCCCTCGGGCAAGCCCGGCAAGGAGGGCTCCGAGGCCTTGCAGCGCTATTGCGAAGCCCTGCCGGAGGACGTGGTCACCCTGGTCACGCTGCCCAGGCTGGACAAGACCCAGCTTGGCAGCGCCTGGTTCACCGCCCTGGATCAGCAGGGGGTGTGCGTCAAGGTCGAACCTGTGGAGCGCCGCGCCCTGCCGCAGTGGATCGCCCAGCGCCTGGCGGCGCAGGGACAGGCCGTCGTCGAAGGCGAGGAAGGGCAGCGCAGCCTGGCCTTCTTCGCCGACCGCGTGGAAGGCAATCTCCTGGCCGCCCACCAGGAGCTGCAGAAGCTGGCCCTGCTGCATCCGCCGGGCTCGCTGAGCTTCGAGCAGATCGAGAGCGCAGTGCTCAACGTCGCGCGCTACGACGTTTTCAAGCTCAGCGAGGCCGTTCTGTCCGGACAGACGGCCCGCGTGCTGCGCATGCTCGAAGGCCTGGAAGCCGAGGGCGAGGCCGCGGTGCTGGTGCACTGGGCGCTGGCCGACGACATCCGTGCCCTCAAGCGCGTGCGCGAGGCGGTGGACGCCGGCAAGCCCCTGCCCATGGCGCTGCGCGAGTCCCGGGTCTGGGGCAGCAAGGAACGGCTCTTCGAGCGCATCGTGCCCGGTCTGCACAGCCTGCAGGTCCAGGCCCTGCTCGATGCGGCCCAGGTCTGCGACGGCATCGTCAAGGGCCTGCGCCACCGCGACTGGCCACTGGACCCCTGGGCCGCACTGCAGAAGCTGGCCCTGATGCTGCTGGAGACGGCGCAAGGCCGCGCCGCGGGCGGACGTCACGCCCGGCTGGTTCTCAAAGCCTGAGGCGGCGCCATCGCCACACCGCTCGCCGGTGTTTCGCGTTATGGTTTGGCCTGTATCCCCAGCTGGAAGGCGCAGGCATGCAGCGCATGGACCTCCGAGCGACGAATCGAACCCTGCCGGGCGGCCTGTGCGCCGCCTTGCTCTTGTTGCCGGGCTGGGCGCTCGCCACGAACTGGCGGTTTGAGGTCCGCAATCCCCAGGGGCAGCCGCTGGCCGATGCCGTCATCGCGGTCGAGATCAAGGGCGGCGCACGCACCAACAGCGGCCGCGCCGAAATGGCCCAGCGCGAGCGCCAGTTCCAGCCGCATGTGCTGGTGATCCAGACGGGCTCGGCCGTGTCCTTCCCGAACTTCGACACCGTGCGCCACCACGTCTACTCCTTCTCGCCGATCAAGCCCTTCGACATCAAGCTCTACTCGGGCACGCCCTCGGAGCCTGTCGTGTTCGACAAGCCCGGCGTGGCCGCCCTGGGCTGCAACATCCATGACCGCATGGGCGCCTTCATCGTCGTGGTCGACACGCCGGTGTTCGGCAAGACCGGCGCGCAGGGCGAACTGCAGCTGGAGCTGCCGCCAGGCGAGCATGTGCTCAAGCTCTGGCATCCCTCGCGGCTGCAGCCCCTGCTGCACAGCCAGCAGCTCAGCGTGCCCGCCGGCCAGGCCGTGGGCCAATCCAGCCTGGTGTTGGCGCCGCAATGATGGGGTCCATGCAGCTGCCCGCCTTCCTCAACCCGCGCCGCATCGAAGGCCGCATCGTCGCCCTGTTCCTGGGCCTGCTGCTGCTGGTGCAGCTGGCCAGCTTCGGCTTCATCGGCCACAGCATCGAGGCCAATGCCGAGGCCGCCATCGACGCCAAGCTGGCCACCGCCGGGCGCATGCTGCAGCGCCTGCTCGTGCAGCAAGCCGCGCGCGAACGGGCCGCCGCCGAGCTGCTGGCGGCCGACTATGGCTTTCGCGACGCCGTGGGCCGCGGCCAGGCCTCCTACGACCAGGTCGACATCGAGACCCTGCGCGATGCGCTGAACAACAACGGCGAACGCGTCAACGCCGCCCTGGTCGCCTACGCCGACGTGACGGGCCAGTTGGTCGCCGCCACGCGCGAGCAGGCCGGGCTTTATCTGCCCCTGCTCAAGAAGCAGAATCCCGACCCCGAGCAGGCCACCTTGACCCTGGTGGACCGTGAAATCATGCAGGTGGTCACGGTGCCGGTGCGCGCGCCCATGACCATCGGCCATGTGCTGATGGGCTTCCGCTTGGACGAGGTCCCGCTGCTGGACCTCAAGCGCCTGATCAATGTCGACGCCATGTTCGTCACCGGCGAGGCCGGGCGCTGGCAGGAAAGTGTCTCGGTGCTGGAAGACGGCGAGCGCGGCCCGGCCTTCATGAACGCCATGGCCGACCTGGCGCCCGGCCGGGCCCTGCGGCGCGACTGGGGCGGCCAGCACTGGCGGGTTCGCCTGCTGACGCTGCCGCAGGAGCTGCCGGGGCCGCGCCAGATCGGCGCCGTGATGTGGGCGTCCTTTGATGAAGAAGTGGCGCCCTATCGGCGGCTGCAGTGGTCCCTGCTGGCCCTGACCGCGGCCGGCATCGCCGCCTTCGCCATGGGCAGCGTGTTCACGGCTCGGCGCATCAGCCGTCCCATCGCCTCGCTGACGCAGTCGGCACTGCGCCTGGGCGAGGGCGACTACGACACCCCGGTGGCCTCGGGTTCCGACTTGGGCGAAGTGGCCGAGCTGGCGCGCAGCTTCGAGGCCATGCGCCTGGGCATCCGCGAGCGCGAGGAACAGGTCCATCGCCTGGCCTACTGGGATCCCCTGACCGGTCTGCCCAATCGCGAGCAGTTCAGCCAGCGCCTGCAGGAGCGTCTGCAGGCCAGCGAAGCGCCCTGCGCCGTGCTGATGCTGGACCTGGACCGCTTCAAGCATGTCAATGACGTGCTGGGCCATCGCGTGGGCGACCAGCTGCTGTGCGCGGTCGCCGCCCGCCTCAGCGAGTTGAAGCTCCCGCCGCAAAGCCTGCTGGCGCGCCTGGGCGGCGACGAGTTCGCGCTGCTGCTCGAAGGGGCCGACGAGGAAGCCGCCCTGGCCATGGCCGAACGCATCCAGCGCGCCTTCGAGCAGTCGCTGCACATCGGGGACCAGACCGTGGACCTCGGGGCCGGCGTCGGCATCGTGCTCTATCCCGGCCAGGCCCACGAGGCCAGCGCCCTGCTGAGCCGGGCCGAGCTGGCCATGTATGCCGCCAAGCAGCGGCAAAGCGGCAGTCAGCTGTACAGCCCGAGCCTGGACGCAGGCAGCCAGGAGTCGCTGAGCCTGCTGGGCGAGCTGCGCCGCGCGGTGGAAGGCGGCCAGCTGCGGCTCTTCCTGCAGCCCAAGGTCGAGCTGCGCAGCGGCCGCATCGTCAGCGCCGAGGCGCTGGTGCGCTGGGAGCACCCGCAGCGCGGGCTGGTGCCGCCCATGCAGTTCATCCCCTTCGCCGAACAGACGGGCTTCATCCGCCAGCTCAGCGCCTGGGTGGTGGCGGCCTCGGCCCGCGCCTGGCGCCGCGCACATGAGCGGGGTCAGGTCTTGCGCATCAGCGTCAACCTCTCGACGCGCGACCTGCTCGACCAGGACCTGCCGCTGAAGATACGCGCCGCGATCGATGCCGAAGGCGCCCCGCCCTCCGCGCTGTGCCTGGAGATCACCGAGAGCGCCATCATGGACGACCCCGCCCGTGCCCTGAGCACGCTGGAGCAGCTCTCCGCCATGGGCTTCAAGCTGAGCATCGACGACTTCGGCACCGGCTACTCCTCGCTGGCCTACCTCAAGCGCCTGCCCGTGGACGAGCTGAAGATCGACAAGAGCTTCGTGATGGCCATGGAGCGCGACCTGGACGACGCCAAGATCGTGCGCTCCACCATCGAGCTGGCCCACAACCTGGGACTGTCCGTCGTGGCCGAAGGCCTAGAGACGCTGAAGGCCTGGCAGATCCTGGCACGGCTGGGCTGCGATGAAGGCCAGGGCTACTTCATCAGCAGGCCCATGCCCGAGGACCAGTTCGGCGAGTGGCTGTCGCGCTGGTCGCCGCCTGCACTGGACGCCGAGGAGCCGCCCAGCACCTTGATCGCCGGCCTCGAATGAGCCGCGCATGGCCCGGCACCGGCCGCGTCAGTAGCCCTGGCCGCGCTCCACCCGATGCTGCAGCGCCGCGCCGCCGCGCTGGGCCCGCACGTTAACCGCGACGACCTCCGCCGCCGAGCGCGGGGCGGTCTGCGCCGCCGTGTGCGGCAGCACCGTCACCCGCTCATGCGCCCAGAAGCGGTGCAAGGCCGGCAGCGGCTCCTGCTGGAAGACATCCAGCACCGCATGGCCCAGCTGCCCGCTGTCCAAGGCCGCCAGCAAGGCCGGCTCATCGACATGGGCGCCGCGGGCGAGATTGATGAAGCTGGCGCCCGGCTTGAAGGCCGCGAACCGGCCCGCGTCGAAGAAGCCGCGGGTCTCCTCGGTCAGGGGCAGCAGGTTGATCACCGCGTCGGCCGCCGCCAGGCCGCGGGCGAGGCCGTCGGCGCCATGCAGGCTCTGCAGGCCCGCCATGGCCTTCGGACGCCGGCTCCAGCCGCAGACGGCATAGCCCAGGCCGGCCAGGGCGCCGCCCACGCGCCCTCCCAGTTCACCCAGGCCCAGCACCAGCACCCGCCATTCACCGGCGCGCAGCTGAGGCGGCTGGCGCCACAGGGCGCTGCGCTGCTGCCGCTGGCACTGGAAAAAACCGCGATGCAAAGCCAGCGTGGCCCACAGTGCAGTCTGCACCATGGCTTCGTTCATGGCCGGGTCGACCATGCGGCACAGGGGAACGTCGGGCGGCACGCTCGGGTCCTGCAGCAGGCGGTCCACGCCGGCCCACAGGGACTGGATCAGCGCCAGCCTCGGCAGGCCCAGCAGGCTGCCCGGAGGCGGGTTGGCCACGACGGCGACTTCGATGCGCCCCGCCGCCGCGGCATCACCGGGGGATTGCAACACCCACTCCTCACCCGGCAGGGCCTGCTGCAGGGCTTGCAGCCAGCGCGCCTGCTCGGCCCGCCCTTCGGGCCGCTCCAGGGCCCAGCCGCCGCACAGGAGAAGCGCCATCAGCTGTCCCGGTCCTCCAGGGCATCGCACAGCGCCGTCAGGCCCACGCGCACGGTGGCCTCACGCACCGCATGGCGGTCGCCCTTGAACAGCTCCTGCCAAACCTTGATCGGCTTGCCGTGGTGGTAGAGCGCCAGCCAGACGGTGCCCACGGGCTTGTCCTCGCTGCCGCCCGTGGGCCCGGCGATGCCCGTGACGGCCAGGGTCCATTCCACCGGTGCATGGGCGTACAGGCCGCGGGCCATGCTCTGCGCCACTTCGGCGCTGACCGCGCCATGCAGCTCCAAAAGGCCCGGCGGCACGCCCAGCATCTCGGTCTTGGCCTGATTGCTGTAGCTCACCACGCCGCGCTCGAACCACTGGCTGGAGCCGGCCAGGCTGGTGCAGGCGGCGGCGACGAGCCCGCCGGTGCAGGACTCCGCCGTGCCCATGCGTTCGCGGCGCTGGATCAGGGCCAGGGCGATGCGTTCGATCAGTTCCGGTTCGTCAGGGCACAGCATGATGGTCATCCTCCAATGGTGAAGCGCCACAGCGCCAACACCACGAGGGTACATCCAGCGGCGACGAAATCATCCAACAAGATGCCCAGCCCCTGGCGCCAGGTGATGGCTTCGCCAGGCTTGCTCTTGAACAAGCCGTCTGCCCACCGCACAGGGCCGGGCTTGGCGGCGTCGAAGTAGCGAAACAGGGCAAAGGCCAGCAGCTGGGCGCCGAAGCCCGCGGGCATCACCAGGCACAGGACCAGCCAGAAGGCCAGGATCTCGTCCCAGACGATGGCCCCCGGATCGGCCACGCCCAGGTGCTGGGCCGTGCGCGTGCAGGCCCAGACACCGACCAGCGTGCCCACGCCGACCAGGACCAGCCATTGCAGCTCGCCCACGTAGGGCTGCAGCAGCACGAAGCTGAGCCAGGCCCACAGCGTGCCCACGGTGCCGGGCGCCAGTGGCGAGAGACCGCTGCCGAAGCCCAGCGCGATCCAGCGGGCCGGGTGGCGCAGCATGAAGGCGACCGTGGCTCGGCGCGGCGGCGTGCGCGATGGGGCAGCGCTGCCGCCGGGCGCCTCGGCCATGTGCACGTCGTCGGGACGCAGCGGTGCGCCGACTTCGTCCGGCGGCTCGGGGGTCAGGTCTTGCGGTTCGCTCACGCTCAGCTCTTGAAATGGTCGAAGGAGGCGAAACGGAGCGCCATGGGCGCGCCATCGGAATCCAGGAGATGCAGGCCGGGCTCGGCACGGATCCGGCCCACGGGCGTCACGCGCGTGCCCGTGCGGGCGGCGGCGTCCAGCACGGCCTGCCGGCGCCCGGCCGGCGCGCTGAAGACCAGCTCGTAGTCATCGCCGCCGGCCAGCAGGCATTCCTGCTGCAGGGTCAGGTCTTGCCCGGCCAGGATGTCGCTGCGCGGCAGGGCGTCGAAGCTGATCTCGGCGCCCACGCCGGAGGCCTTCAGCACGTGCCCCAGGTCGCCGAGCAGGCCGTCCGAGACGTCGATGGCGCTGCTGGCGATGCCGCGCAGGGCCTGTCCCAGGGCCAGCCGCGGCTGCGGCAGCTCCATGGCGCGGCGCACCTCAGCGAACTGCTCGCCCGGCAGGCTTGCCGCCCCGCGGAAGACCTCCAGCGCCAGGCGCGCGTCCCCCAGCGTGCCGCTGACCCACAGCTCGTCGCCGGGCCGGGCGCCGCTGCGCAGCAAGACCTGACCCTGCGGCGCCTCGCCCATCACGGTGATGCAGACGTTCAGCGGGCCCGCCGTGGTGTCCCCGCCGGCCAGGGCGATGCCGTGGGCGTCCGCCAGGGCGAAGAGGCCCTGCGCAAAGCCCGCCAGGAACTTCGCATCGGCGCGCGGCAGGGCCAGGGCCAGGAAGAAGGCCCGGGGCGTGGCGCCGCAGGCGGCCAAGTCGCTGAGATTGACGGCCAGGGCCTTGTGGCCCAGGCGCGCGGGATCGACGGTGGAGAGGAAGTGCCGGCCCTCGACCAGCATGTCGGTGGAGACCAGCCACTGCCAGCCCGGCGTGGGCGCCAGGACGGCGCAGTCGTCCCCAATGCCCTTGACCACGGCCGGCGCGGATGGCTCGGCGCGCTCGAAGAAGCGGCGGATCAGCTCGAATTCACCCAGGCTTTCACTCATGCGGCGATTGTCGCCGGACGGCGGTGGCTCAGGCGGTGGCGCAGGCGACGATTCAGGCGGCGCCAGGCTCGCGGAGCAGGTTGGACAGCTCGACGGCCGACTTCACTTCCATCTTGTCGAAGACCCGGGCGCGGTGCACCTCGACCGTACGCACGCTGATGTGGAGCTGGTCGGCGATCAGCTTGTTGGGCAGGCCGCGCACGATCAGCTGCATCACCTCGCGCTCGCGTTCAGTCAGCTCCTGCATGCGCTGCTGCAGCAGGCGGGCCTGCGCACGCCGCGCGATGGCCTCACCGCTCAGCGCCAGGGCCTGCAGCACGCGATCCACCAGAGCGTTGTCGGAGAAGGGCTTCTCGACGAAATCGTAGGCGCCGCGCTTGAGGGCGTCGACCGCGCTGGGCACGTCCCCGTGGCCGGTCAGGAAGATCACCGGCAGGCGCTCCAGCAGGCCGCGCTCGATCAGACGCTCGAACAGGGCCAGCCCGCTCAGGCCCGGCATGCGCACGTCCAGCAGCAGGCAGCTGGGGCAGTTGGGCCAATGCGCGCCCGCGTCGGGCAGGCCGTCCAGGAACTCCAGGAAGGCCTCGGCGCTGGCAAAGCCCTCGAAGAGCTGGCGGCGCGAGCGCAGCAGCCACCCCAGCGCGTCGCGCACGACATCCTCGTCGTCGACGATGTAGACCATGGGCAGGCTTGAGGACATGGGCGGCTCCTGATCGTCAGTGTCGATGCTAGTCCGTTGCCGCTAGGCCGTGTCTGTCGGCAGCGTGAAGCGGAACACGCAGCCCTTGCGCGCGTTCGCCTCGCCGAGGTTCTCGAAGTCCATGGCGCCGCCATGCTGCTCGATCACGGTGCGGCACAAGCTCAGCCCCAGCCCCATGCCTTCGCTGCGGGTGGTGAAGAATGGCGTGAAGAGCTGGCGGGCCACGGCCTCGGTGATGCCGGGCCCACGGTCCTGCACCGTGATCATCACCCAGCGGCCCTGCAGGCTGGCGCCCAGGGTCAGCACGCGATCGCCCAGCGCCGTGTGGGCCTCCATGGCCTGGATGCCGTTGCGGCTGAGGTTGAGCAGCACCTGCTCGACCATGGTGCGGTCGCAGCGCAAGGGCGGCAGGCCCTCCGGCAGCGCGACCTCGATGCGCGTGCCGCTCTTGCGGGCCTGCAGCCGCACCAGGGGCAGCACGGCGTCGAAGAGCCGGGCCACGGCGATGGACTCGCGGGCCTGTTCACGCCGCCGCACGAAATCATGCACGCTCTTGATCACGCGGCCCGCCCGCTCGGCCTGCTCGGCGATGCGGGACACGGCCTGGCGCACCATGTCCGGCGTCTGCGGATCCTGGGACTCCAGTCGCAGCAGGTTCAGCGAGGCCGCCGCATAGCTGGCAATGGCCGACAGCGGCTGGTTCAGCTCGTGGCTCAGCAAGGAGGCCATCTCGCCCACCGTGGCCAGGCGGGCCGTGGCCTGCAGGCGCTCCTGCTGCTGGCGGGAGAGCTCCTCGATGCGGCGCTGCTCGCTGATGTCCAGCGCCGCGCTCATCCAGCCGGTCTGCTGGCCCTGGGCATCCAGCAGCGGAGCCTCGAAGATCATGACCGGAAAGCGCTCGCCGTTGCGGCGCATGAAGACGGTCTCGAAGCCCTGCCGCGGATCCGGCCCGCCCGGCGTCGGCTCGTCCGCCCGCCAGCGGGCGCTGCGGTCGCGGTGGCGGCGCCGGTATTCCTCGATGAATTCCGGCGGCCAGTAGGGCGGCGCGCTCTGCTCGCTCTCGCCGCCGGTGGCCAGGATCTCCTCGGCGCTGAAGCCCACCATCTGGCAGAAGGCCGGGTTCACGTAGCTGACCCGCCCGTCCATGTCCCGCGCGCGCAGGCCGGTGATCAGGGAGTTCTCCATGGCCTTGCGCAGGGCCAGGGCCTCGGCCAGGGCGCGCTCCGCCACAGCCCGGCGCCGCACGTCGCGCGCCAGCAGGATCACCACGGCGAACAAGGCCAGGGACAGGCCCAGCACCAGGGCGGTCATCAGGTTGGGAATGAGCTTGGGGCTGCCGGCCGCGCTGTCCACCCGCAGCTGCAGCGTCAGGCCCGGCAGATCCAGCACGCGTTCGGTGCGGAAATGGCCCGCACCGCGCACCAGGCCGGACCGCGCCAGCCGGGTGCCGTCCCCTTCGACAAAGCTGAACTCATGGCGGCGCGCCTGTTCGGGGGTGGAGGCCTCATCCAGCCATTGACGCAGGCCCAGGGTCGCGACCAGGTAACCCTCGGTGCGTCCGGCCTGCAGGCGCGGCAGGCACAGGTCTATCACCTCCAGCCCGTCGCCGCCGCCCAGCGGCACGAAGTAGCTGCGCGAGTACTGCGGCGAGCCCTGGTGCACGGCAGCCGTGCAGGCCAGCTCGGTCTCCAGCGGCAGTTCGACATGCGCCAGGCGGGCCAACTGCGCCCCGCCGAATGGCGAATCCACCGCGCGCTGCGCCCGGCGCTGGGCGTCCCGCCACTCCAGCCGCAGCAGAGGGCGGGCGTTGCGCAGCAGGCGGGCCGCCTCGACCTGCCAGCTCATGGAGCCGTCTTCCCACATGAGGGCCTGCACGTCCTGCATCTGCCGCGATCCCAGCTGCTGCAGCCGACCGACCATCTCCAGCGCCAGGGCATCGACCTGGTCCTGGGCGCGCTGGGTCTCGTAGCTGAGGGTCAAGGCCAGCAACAGGCTTTGCGCCACCACAAGCAGGCCCACCAGGGCGGCCCAGAGCAGCCAGCGGCGCCCGCGCCTGGGCGGCAGCGAGGGCGCCGCCTGCGAGTGCGGCACGGGACTGGCGGGAGGGCGGGCGTCGCTCATGAGGTGCCGCCCAGTATTGCCGCATCTGACGTAAATCAGATGCGCAGTTTCGCGTACGCCGGCACGCCCAATCGGGTTCACACTCGCACCCTGGCCGCCCGCGCGCGCCGGCTGGAGCACATGCCGATTTGGCATGAGCCCGTCAGCCTGTGTCAGGGCTCGGCTCCTACAATCCCCGCCCACCCCGGCTTGTCCGGACAGGCGCCCGGCCGCCCAGGCCCCGGCTCCGCTTCCGGCCCAGAACGACGAGATCTGTCCATGCCTACTGCTGAACAAAAACGCGCCCAGCTCCGCCAAGCCGCCCTCGAGTACCACGAGTTCCCGACCCCGGGCAAGATCGCCGTCACGCCCACCAAGCAGCTGGTCAACCAGCGCGACCTGGCCCTGGCCTACTCGCCGGGCGTGGCCGCGGCCTGCGAGGAGATCGTCGCCGACCCGGCCAATGCCTTCCGCTACACCTCGCGCGGCAATCTGGTCGCCGTGGTCACCAACGGCACGGCCGTGCTGGGTTTGGGCGACATCGGCCCGCTGGCCTCCAAGCCGGTGATGGAAGGAAAGGGCGTGCTGTTCAAGAAGTTCGCCGGCATCGACGTCTTCGACCTGGAGATCCAGGAGCGCGACCTCGACAAGCTCGTCGACGTGATCGCCGCGCTGGAACCCACTTTCGGCGGCATCAACCTCGAGGACATCAAGGCGCCGGACTGCTTCTACGTCGAACGCAAGCTGCGCGAGCGCATGCAGATCCCCGTCTTCCACGATGACCAGCACGGCACGGCCATCGTGGTCGGCGCCGCCCTGCTCAACGGGCTGAAGGTGCTGGGCAAGGACATCAAGCAGGTCAAGCTGGTCACCTCCGGCGCCGGCGCCGCAGCCCTGGCCTGCCTGAACCTGCTGCTCAAGCTGGGCCTGCCGCGCGAGAACATCTGGGTGACCGACCTCGCCGGCGTGGTCTACACCGGCCGCACCGAGCTGATGGACCCCGACAAGGCCCAGTTCGCCCAGCCCACCGAGCTGCGCAGCCTGCGCGAGGTGATCGCTGGTGCCGACGTATTCCTGGGCCTCTCGGCTGGCGGCGTGCTCAAGCCGGACATGGTGGCCAGCATGGCCGAGCGTCCGCTGATCTTCGCGCTGGCCAACCCCACGCCGGAGATCCTGCCCGAGGAAGTGCAGGCCGTGCGCAATGACGCGGTGATGGCCACCGGCCGCACCGACTATCCCAACCAAGTCAACAACGTCCTGTGCTTCCCCTACATATTCCGCGGGGCCCTGGACTGCGGCGCGACCACCATCACCGATGAGATGGAAATCGCCGCCGTGCACGCCATCGCCGAACTGGCGCAGGCCGAGCAGAGCGAGGTGGTGGCCGCGGCCTATGCCGGCGCCAACCTGAGCTTCGGCCCCGAGTACCTGATCCCCAAGCCCTTCGACCCGCGGCTGATGATCAAGATCGCCCCGGCCGTGGCGCAGGCCGCCATGGACTCCGGCGTGGCACGCCGCCCCATCAGCGACTGGGACGCCTACCGCGAGAAGCTGCAGAGCTTCGTCTATGCCTCGGGCACGACGATGAAGCCCATCTTCCAGATTGCCAAGCGGGCCAACGCCCACAAGCGCGTGGCCTATGCCGAGGGCGAGGAAGAGCGCGTGCTGCGCGCCGTGCAGGTGGTGGTCGACGAAGGCCTGGCGCGCCCGACCCTGATCGGCCGCCCGTCCGTCATCGCCCAGCGCTGCGAGCGCTTCGGCCTGCGCCTGCAGGAAGGGCGCGACTACGACATCGTCAACGTCGAGCAGGACCACCGCTACCGCGACTACTGGCAGACCTACCACCGCCTCACCGAGCGCAAGGGTGTGACCGAGCAGCTGGCCAAGATCGAGATGCGCCGGCGACTGACGCTGATCGGCTCCATGCTGCTGCACAAGGGCGAGGTCGACGGCATGCTCTGCGGCACCTGGAGCAACACGGCCATGCACCTGCAGTACATCGACCAGGTCATCGGCAAGCGGCCTGGCGTCAAGACCTACGCCTGCATGAATGGCCTGATCCTGCCGGGCCGCCAGGTCTTCCTGGTCGACACCCACGTCAACTACGACCCCACGGCCGAGCAGCTGGCCGAGATCACCGTGATGGCCGCCGAGGAACTGCGCCGCTTCGGCATCCGCCCCAAGGCCGCCCTGCTCTCGCACAGCAATTTCGGCTCCAGCAACAACCCCTCGGCCGTCAAGATGCGCGAAGCGCTGACGCTGATCCAGCAGTCCGCCCCCTGGCTGGAGGTGGACGGTGAAATGCACGGCGACACCGCCCTGGACGCCAACTACCGCACCCAGCTGATGCCGCGCACCACCCTGTCCGGCGAGGCCAACCTGCTGGTGATGCCCAATATCGACGCCGCCAACATCAGCTACAACCTGCTCAAGACCACGGCCGGCGGCGGCATCGCCATCGGCCCGGTGCTGCTGGGCGCGGCCAAGCCGGTGCATGTGCTGACGCCTTCGGCCACGGTGCGCCGCATCGTCAACATGACCGCACTGACCGTGGCAGACGCCAACGCTGCACGCTGACCCGCTCTTTGGCCACCGCTCTTGCCCCCGGCCCCGTGGCCCGGGGCGCTTCAGCGCAGCATTTTGTGACGCTGTATCGTCAATATCGGGGCGGCGCCCGGGCCTGGAGTGCACCTTTTTTGTGCAAATTCGGGACTAAGGTGGCGCCTCTTCATAAAAGTTTGTGACGACTCACAACACGTGAATTTTGCGTCAGCCGTGAGGGTTTAAGCGCCTCATAAGCATTGTGTGCGCACACTCACGTTGCCGCATTTCTAGGCATCGGCAAAACCCTCGGCTTGAGATTTCCGGGGGGCTTCGGTACCATCTTGCCTTCAGGATTCAGGGTAAACCCGTGTTTTTGCTCGATCGGTCAGGGGATGAGCCTGCATGGCGTCCGTGGGGCAGCGTCCGAACAGCCGCCCTAACAGCCGCACTGACAGCCACCATCTCTGCCGCCTTGGCCTTGGGATTTGCGCCCGCAGCGCAAGCCAAGGACAACGCAGCCTCGACGACCGATGCCGTGAGCAGCACGGTGGCCTTGTCGGCCTTGCCGCGCGAAGCCCAGCAGACCCATCAGCTGATTCTCTCCGGGGGACCATTCCCCTACGAAAAGGACGGCGTGGTGTTCGGCAATCGCGAACGGCAGCTGCCGAAGAAGGCCCGCGGCTACTACCACGAGTACACCGTCAAGACACCTGGCGCCCGCAACCGCGGCGCCCGGCGGATCGTGTGCGGCGGCCAGCCCCCCAGCAATCCCGAGGTTTGCTACTACACCGAGGATCATTACGCGAGCTTTCGCAGGATCGTGAAATGAGCAGCGGCGCACCCAGTTCTGTGACCATTCTAGGAGGAACGTGACCATGCTTTTGCAGACCGTCCGTCCCAATATCGTGCAGGCCATACGGGCCTACCGCGTGGAGGACTTGATGCAGGCGGCCCAGGCGGCCGGCCAGCATTTCCTCTATGCCAACCTGACTGAGGCGGAATCCAAGCAGGATGTGCTGGAAGGCATCGCCCAGTCCTTTCTCTTCCCTGCCCACTTCGGCAAGAACCTCGATGCGCTCTATGACTGCATGACCGATCTGGTCCACAAGTCGGGCGCGCAGCCGGGCTTTGTCGTGGTGCTGGAACAGCTGCCGGACAACCTGCGCTTCGATCGGGAGTCGCGGGAGCAGTTGCTGGACGTCTTCCGGGATGCCGCCGATTACTGGGCGGACCGCAAAGTCCCCTTCCGGTGTTTCTATTCTTTTCAGTAGCCCGCTCCCAAGAAAACGGGTCATGGGAGCGGGCTGCTGAGGTGGCCCCGGTTGCTGAGAAGCCTGCTGCGAAGAACAGCAAGGCGGCAGCGAATGCGAATTTCGGCATGAACATGCCAATGATGAGCAGCGCCTTCGATACGGCGATGTGGCTCAGCGCAGCTTGATTGACCACCCCCTACGGCCTGCGGCCGCCCCCTCAAGGGGGCACGCCCGGCGGCCCGGCGAAGCCGGTTCCGCGGCCGTTGCTGGGGGCGAAGCCCACCGGGTTGCACCGGTGGGCTTCTTTGTTTGTGCGGCCCGTTTTTTGCGCGAGGGATCCCTGCCTCCGCGGTCCAACGGCAAGGTTCAGAAAAAAGCCCGCACATCGGCGGGCTTGGTCACTTCTGGAGCTGCTGGACCAGCGCCACGTATTCGTGGACCGGCACTTCCTCGGCCCGGCGCTGCAGATCGAAATGGCCCTGGAAGCCGCGCTGGGCGAGCCAGACGCCCAGGCTGTGGCGCAGCAGCTTGCGGCGCTGGGAGAAGGCAGCGGCGACCATTTGCTCAAGCAGTGTCGAGTCCAGCACCGGCGGCTGGGCCAGCGGGATCATGCGCACGATGGCGGAGTCCACGCGCGGCGGGGGGTCGAAGCACTCGGGCGGCACGTCGAGCACCGACTCGATGTCGTAGCGCCACTGCAGCATCACCGACAGCCGACCGTAATCCTTGCAACCCGGCGAAGCGGCCATGCGGTCCACGACTTCCTTCTGCAGCATGAAGTGATGGTCGATCACATGGTCGACGAAACCCAGCAGGTGAAAGAGGATGGGCGTGGAGATGTTGTAGGGCAGGTTGCCCACCACACGCAGCTTCCTGCCCTTGGCCGCGGCGATGGCGGCAAAGTCCACCTTCAGCACATCGGACTCGATCACCTCCAGGTCGCCCCGCTTGCGCAAGCGGGCGGCCAAGTCGCGGTCCAGCTCGATGACGGTGAGCGGCTGGATGCGCGCCAGCAAGGGCAGCGTCATGGCACCCAGGCCAGGGCCGATCTCCACCATGGCGTCGCCCGGCTCGGGGGCAATGACGTCGATGATGGACTCGATCATCGCGCCGTCGGTCAGGAAGTGCTGGCCGAAGCGCTTGCGGGCGACGTGCTGCATCAGGCGCCTTCGCTCACTGCCATTCGCGCATCTCGATGAAGGCGTTGGCGCGCAACTCCTTCAGCCAGTCCTTGAAGGCGTCCTCGTAGCGCCGCTCGCGCAAGGCGGCGCGCGCCTGCTCGCGAAGCTGCTTGGGCTCCAGCTCCACCTGGCGGCGTTCCAGCACCTGGATCATGTGCATCCCAAAGCGCGACATCACCGGGTCGGAGATGCCATTCAGCGGCAGGGCGTTCATCGCCTCTTCGAACTCGGGCACGAAGGAGCCTGGACCAACCCATCCCAGATCACCGCCATTGGCCGCACTGCCGTCCTCTGAATTGTCCTTGGCCACCTGCTCGAAGCTGGCCTTGCCGGCTTCGATGGCCCGCTTGAACTCCGCCAGCCGCCGTGCCGCCACCTCGGGCGTCAACTGCTGCGAGGGGCGCAGCAGGACGTGACGCGAATGCGTCTGGGTGATGATGTTGGGGTTGGCCGCCGCCTCGCGCGCCAGCAGCTTGATGATGTGAAAGCCCACCTCCGAGCGGATCAGGCGCGGGTTCACCTGGCCCGGCTTGAGGTCCCGCACGGCGTCGACGAACACATCGGGCAGGCGCTCCGCCTGGCGCAGGCCGACCTCGCCGCCACGCTCCCGGTTGGCGTCTTCGGAGAACTCGCGCGCCACCTTGGCAAAGTCCTCGCCGGCCTTGACGCGGGCCAGCGCCGTCTCCGCGCGGGCCTTGCGCTCGGCCAGCTGCGCGTCCGTGCTTTTTTCGGGAATGGGGATCAGCACCTGGGCGACGTTCAGCTGGGGATTGCTGTCCGCCTTGGCCTGGCGCTCTTCGAGGTAGCGGTCGATGTCGCCATCGGTGATGCTGATGCGCTTTTGCACCTCGCGCTCGCGCACCCGCTCCATGAGCATCTGGTCGCGCAGGTTCTCGCGGAAGGTCCTGAAGTCCATGCCATCCGCCTTCAGGCGCTCCTTCAGCTCCGGCATGCTCAGCTTGTTCTGCGCCGCCACGTTGGCCACGACGCGATCCAGCTCGGGCTCGTCGATGCGCGTTCCCGTCTCGCGGGCCAGCGTCACCATGGCCCGCTCGTCAATCAGCGAATCCAGCGCCTGCTTGCGCAGCTCTTCCATATTGGGATTGGCTTCGCCGCGCCGGCGGGCCTCCTCGCGGGCACGCTCGGCACGCAGCGTGATCTCGCTGGCCGCCACCACGTCCTGATTCACCACCACGGCGATGTGGTCCCCGGGCTTGATGCGACTGGCGCCGGACTGGGCCGAGGCCAGGGGCAGCACGCCGGCGCACAGGCCAGCGATGAGAAGAGTGCGTAGGGACAGTTCAGTCATAGATGCCATGAGAGCTGGCCGAGCGGTCGGAGCTCAGCGGACGGTAACCGGGGATATTGTCCTTCAAGACCTTGAGCGCATTGGAACCCAGCTGGGACAGGCCCACCAGTTCGATCTGCAGCAAAAGGCGCGTGTTGGTCTCGGCGCGGCCGGCCGACAGCCGTTCGGCCCCGAAGCGCAGCACCCAGCAGCCCGCGTCGTACTCGAAGCCCACCACCGAATCCGTCAGGCGCTGGTCGCGCATGCTGTACTGGATGCGGCCCGCGCTGTACCAGGAGCCGCGGCAGCTGCCCGCGCTGCTGCCGCGCCGCTGCGGGCGCTCTGCCGCGCCGAAGAGCGGCCATTGCCAGGCCAGCTCCACCTGCTCGCTTTGCTCGCGGGCCAGGCGGTAAGCCAGGCTCACGGTGCGGAACGGCCCCGGCGCATAGCGGGCCCGGATCACCGAGCGCATGGTGCGGCCCGCCTCCGGGCTGTACTGCACGGTGCCGTCCATCCACCAGCGTCGGTCCAGGTGGGCCGCGCCCAGCAGCAGCACATCGGACACCCGTTGCGAGACCGGCCTGTCGTCCGGCGTGACCTGCTGGTCCTTGAACAGGAAGCGCTGCACCAGGCCCAGCCGCAGCATCTCCTCGCCCTGCGCGGCATCGAGCCAGCGCGAGGTCACACCCGCCGTCAGTGCATGGGCGTCCGACACGCGGTCCACGCCGGAGAACTGGTTCTCGGCGTAGATGGAGTCGGCATTGAAGTCCTTGGCGGCGCTGTCGAAACGCGGGAAGAGATCCTGCTGCCGATACGGCGTGCGCACATAGAGCAAGCGCGGCTCCAGGCTTTGCTGCATGGCGCGGTCAAACAGCGTGGTGTTGCGCTCGAAGACCCAGCCGTGGTCCAGGCTGAAGGTCGGGATGCTGCGGCCCAGGTGGGTCCGCCCATCCGGCACAGGCTGGTCCAGGCGATAGCGCGCCGCATTGAGTGAGAGCTTGGGCACCAGCCACCAGGCCGCGCCGCCCATGGGCAGGCTGACGTGCCCTAGCATGTGCAGGCGCTCCCCGGTGTTCGGGTCGGGGAGCCGCTTGGTGCCCGTCGGATCTGTCGGATCCATGAACAGCCGCGATGCCGTCAGGTCGAAGCGGTTGTATTCCAGCTCCAGCCCGCCCTCCAGCCGGGCGCGCCGGCCCCAGGGGCGGAAGCCGGCCAGCACCAGGTCGTCGGCCTGCGTGTTCAGGCGCAGGCCAAGCTGCGGCGAACGCTGGTAGGGTGTTTCAAACTGCGCGGCCAAGTCCAGGCCTTGCAAGGCCTGCCAGCGCTGCACGCGGGCATAGCTCTGCATCTCGCCCCAGCCGTAGCTGCGCAGCCGGCTCACGCTGAAGTCGGCCGGCAGCAGGCGCTGCGGCACGTTCTGCAGCCGCCGCGGCAGGTCCTTCCAGTACTCGTCGTCGGAGACGCGCTCCAGACGCCAGCGATAGCGCCAGTCGCGCCCGATGTCGCCGTCATGGCTCAGGCGCAGGTCCCAGCGGCTGCGGTCGATGATGCGGTCGCGCGGCAGCCAGGCCAGATTCAGCTGGCCGGCATGGCTCGGCTCCAGATAGCGGAACTCGCCGTCCACGCCGGCGCCGCGGCGCGTCATGAAGAAGGGCGTGAGGGTGGCATCGCGCTGCGGCGCAATGTTCCAGTAGTAGGGCAGGCCCAGCTCGAAACCGCTGCGGTTGTCCAGGCCCATATTGGGCGGCAGCCAGCCGGACTTGCGCCCTTCGCCCAGTGGGAAGCTCAGTGCAGGTGCCGCAAGAATGGGCAAGCCATAGAAGCGCAGCACGGCGTCTTCGGCCACGCCCTCGTTGGCATCGAAGTCCATGCGCAGCTTCTTGGTCGTCAGCTGCCAGGCCGGCCGCTGGCTGCCCTCTTCGACGGGGCAGCTGGAATAGGTGGCCCCATCCGCCTGGACGCGCGAGGCGTCGATGAAGCGCAGGCGCTGGGCATGGCCGCTGCCGCCGGTCATGGCGAAGCTGTACTGCGGTGCCAGAAACTCGCCCTCGAACTTCTCGAGATAGAGCTGCAGGCTGGGCCCGCGGACCACCGTGCCGTTGCGGCTGACCTCGACCGAGCCCTCCGCGCGCGCCAGGTCCGTCACCTGGTCGTAGCTGAGCTGGTCCGCGCGCAGCAGCAGATCGCCGTAGCGCAGGCGCACGGCGCCCTGGGCGAGGGTCTGGGTGTCGACCTGGCTCCTGAGCGACTGCGCCTCCAGCACCAGGGCGGGCTTGTGCTCGGCGCCATGGCGCACCTGATCCAGGCTGCGCGCCGGCTTCAGGCGCGGCGGGATGAGTTCGGGATCCAGCGGCTGCGCACCCACGCTCAGCGCCGCCAGCGCCAGCGGCGTCAGCGCAATCAAGGAGCGAAAGGTGGGCAGCGGGCTTGGCAGGACGGGGGCGGGACGCAGCACGGCGACGGCAACGTTCGAAGTGGAGTGGCAGCCTGCAAGCCAGGCCGGCGCTCGCCATGACGGCGGTTTGTAGAATTCATTATCCATGAGCCGGCTGCACCGCCCCTGTCGACAGGACAGGGACGGTCCGCCCCCATCCCCGCCTGCGGCCCCTGTGCGCGCCGCCCAGATCACCAATCGCCCATGTCCACACTTTCCTGGTCCGATCCCGGTCGCGCCGAGGCCCTGCAGCGCTGGCTGCAAGGCCTCGATGCCTCCCTGGGTCTGTGTCCCGACACCCTGCGCCTGGCCAGCGAAGACGCCAGCACCCGCCGCTATCTGCGCCTGGACGGCGGAGAAGGCCGCAGCCTGGTGCTGATGGATGCCCCGCCGGGCAGCAACGCGCTGGACCCCTTCCTGCAGGTCGGCGAGCAGTTGCGCCGGGCCGGCCTGCACGCGCCGCAGGTGCTGGCCTCTTCGAGCGAGCTGGGCTTCATGCTGCTGGAAGATCTGGGCCAGACGCCCTATCTGCAGGCGCTGCTCGCAGCGGATGCCAAAGAGGCCGATCGCCTGATGCGCGCGGCCATCGGCGCCCTTGTGCAGTGGCAGTCCCGGGCCGATGCTGCCGTGCTGCCGGCCTATGACGAGGCCTTCGTGCGCCGCGAGCTGCAGATCTTCGTCGACTGGTGCGTGGGGCAGGAATACGGCCGCCAATGGAACGCGCAACAGCTGGCTTGGTGGGAGATGAGCTGCCAGGCGCTGGTGCGCAACATGCTGGACCAGCCCCTGGTCGCCATGCACCGCGACTACATGGTGCGCAACCTGATGGTCTGCGAGCCCCTGCCCGGCATCCTGGACTTCCAGGACGCCGTGCGCGGCCCACTCTGCTACGACATCGCCTCCTTGCTGCGCGACGCCTTCATCTCCTGGGACGAGGAGCGCGAGCTGGACTGGGCCATCCGCTACTGGGAGCAGGCGCGCCGAGCGGGTTTGCCCATCGGCGACGACTTCGGCGAGGTCTGGCGCCGCATCGAATGGTGCGGGCTGCAGCGGCACCTGAAGATCCTGGGCATCTTCTGCCGCCTCAAGCACCGTGACGGCAAGCCCCGCTATGCCGAGGACCTGCCGCGCCTCTTCGCCTACGCGATCAAGGTCAGCACCCGCTACGTGGAGCTGTCGCCCCTGACGCAGCTGCTGCAGGATTTGCGCGGCGACCTGGTGCTGGACGGCTTCAGCCTGCGCTAGCGCACAGACGAGCCGGCGCCAGGCTCAGCGGCTTGCGCAGCCGGCGGCCTCCAGCCAGGGGTCGTGGTCCCGCCCGCCGAAGACGCT
The DNA here is from genome assembly GCA_041905785.1 of Burkholderiaceae bacterium. Lineage (GTDB taxonomy): Bacteria > Pseudomonadota > Gammaproteobacteria > Burkholderiales > Burkholderiaceae_C > Roseateles_B. Next base: position 299,743 of record JAYRKJ010000002.1, on the reverse strand, counting down.
GACCAGAAAGTCCAGGAACACCCGCGTTCGTGCCGGCAGGAACTTGCGCGAGGGCATGGCGGCCCAGATGTCGTAGCTCTGCAGGCGCCACTGCGGCATCACGCGCTCCAGCGCATGCTCCATCAGTGCGTCCTCGATCATGAAGGAGGGCAGCGCCGCGATGCCCAGGCCGTGCAGGGCTGCAGCGTAGTTGGTGTCGTTGTGGCCCGTGGTGAGCACGCCGCGCCGGCACTCGCCCTCGATGCGCTCGTCGGGCGCCCCGTTCTGCCCTCGCCGCAGGAAGAGAATGCTGCGCTGCTGGAGCGCAAACGGCGGCACCAGCACGTCATGCTGATGCAGTTCCTGCGGATGCTGCGGACGGCCGCGGCGCTGCAGGTACTCCGGCGCGGCACAGAGGATGACCTCGGTGCGTGCCAGGCGCCGGGCGACGAAATCCCCCTGCAGCGGCTCCTTGGTGCTGAGGATGCTGATGTCGAAGGCCTCGTCGATCTGCGTCACCGGCCCCGGCGAATGCAGCTCCAGGGTCACATGCGGGTACTGCTGGTGGAAGCGGGCCAGGTGCTTGGCCAGCTGGTGCACCGCGATGGCCGGCGGCACCAGCACCCGCACATGGCCCCGGGCCTCGTGCGTGGCGGACTGCACCAGGGCCTGGGCGTCCTCCAGCTCCATCAGCACGCGGCGGCAGCGCTCCAGATAGGCCTCGCCCACCTCGGTGAGCGCCAGCCGGCGCGTGGTGCGGTTCAGCAGCCGGGCGCCCAGATGCTCTTCCAGGTCGGCCACCAGGCGGGTCACCACCGCAGGGGCCAGGTCCATGGCGCGCGCCGCGCCGGCAAAGCTGCCCTCGTCGATCACCCGCGCAAACACGCGCATCGCCTTGAGCTGGTCCATGGGCGCTGGGTCTCCGTGCGACTGTCCGCGGGTGGTTGGGGCCAGGTCTTGCGCGTCAGGCCTGAAGGGTCAGGTCTTGCGCATGTTGGCCGGCGCAATCTTCAGCGCCTCGCGGTACTTGGCCACCGTGCGCCGAGCCACCTGGATGCCCTGCTCCTCCAGCATGCTGGCCAGGGCGCTGTCGGACAACGGCTTCTTCGGGTCCTCGGCGGCGACGAACTGCTTGATCAGCGCCCGCACCGCCGTGCTGGAGGCGTTGCCTCCGGTCTCGGTCGCCAGGCCCGAGCCGAAGAAGTACTTGAGCTCGAAGGTGCCCCAGGGCGTGGCCATGTACTTGGACGTGGTCACGCGGGAGATGGTGGACTCGTGCAGGCTGAGCTCGTCGGCAATCTCGCGCAGCACCAGGGGCTTCATCGCCAGCTCGCCATGAGTGAAGAAGCCCTTCTGGCGTTCGACGATGGCCTCGGACACGCGCAGGATGGTGTCGAAGCGCTGCTGGATGTTCTTGATGAACCAGCGCGCCTCCTGCAGCTGCCCGCCCAGCGGCGAGTTGGTCACGCCACCGCGGGTCTGGCGCAGGGCCTGGGCGTAGAGCTCGTTGATGCGCAGCTTGGGCGCGACTTCCGGGTTGATCATCACCTTGAAGCCGCGGCCCGACTTTTGCACGATGACATCGGGGATCACCGCCTGGGCCACGCCGCGGGCGAAGGGGCGGCCGGGCTTGGGTTCCAGCCGGGCGATCAGGGCCTGGGCCTCGCGCAGCAAGGCCTCGTCCGCGCCGGTCAGTGCCGCCAGGCGCCGCATGTCGCGCCGGGCCAGCAGCTCCAGGTGCTGCTTGCAGATCAGGATGGCCACCGCCTGGACCTGGCTGCGCGGCTGGGCCCGCAGCTGCAGCACCAGGCACTCGGACAGGTCGCGCGCGCCCACGCCGGCTGGCTCCAGGCTCTGCAGCCACTTCAGCGCGCAGCGCAGGCGGTCCAGCAGCTCTTCCTGCAGCTCGGCATCGCCTTGCGGGTTCAGACTGGCGGCAATCTCTTCCAGCGAGTCCTCGAGGTAGCCATCCTCGTTCAGCGACTCGATCAGCAGACGCAGCGCAGCCTTGTCTTCCTCGCTGAGGCTCATGCCGGCCATCTGCGACTGCAGATGCTCCGCGAGGCTGATGCTGCCGGCGTCGGTCTCGCCGCGATCCTCACCGTCATCGGCCATGGCGCCGCTGCCGCTGGGCAGCTCGCGAATGCCGTCGAAGTCGTCGCCCTCGGTGCCGTTCTCCCAGTCCTCGCGCTCGGTGGTGCCGAAGTCCTCGGCCTGCATCTCGCCCAGGGTTTCGCCGCCGCCATCGCCAGCTTCGTCGCCGCCGGCGGCCTCCTCCGTGCCGCTGGCCGGCGGCGCCTGCAGCTCTGCGCGCGGCAGCTCCTGGCGCGCCTCGAACTCTTCCTCGGTTTCCAGCAGCGGGTTCTGGGCCAGCATCTGCTCGACTTCCTGGTTCAGCTCCAGGGTCGAGAGCTGCAGCAGGCGGATGCTCTGCTGCAGCTGCGGCGTCAGCGAGAGATGTTGCGAGAGGCGGACCTGCAGGGAGGGCTTCATCGGCGGCCGCCCTTACATGCGGAAGTGTTCGCCCAGATAGACCTTGCGGACCTCGGGGTTCTGGACGATTTCGTCCGGCTGCCCCTCCGCCAGCACGCGGCCCTCGCTGATGATGTAGGCGCGGTCGCAGATGCCCAGGGTCTCGCGCACGTTGTGGTCGGTGATCAAGACGCCGATGCCCCGCTCCTTCAGGAACCCGATGATGCGCTGGATCTCCAGCACCGCGATCGGGTCCACGCCCGCGAAGGGTTCGTCCAGCAGGATGAAGCGCGGCTGCGTGGCCAGAGCGCGGGCGATCTCCACGCGGCGGCGCTCACCGCCGGACAAGGCCGGCGCCGGGCTGTCGCGCAGCTTCTCGATGCTCAGTTCGGCCAGCAGGCTCTCCAGCAGCTCGCGCACCCGGGCCTCGGGCCAGGGCTTGCCGTTTTCGTCCTGCTGCAGCTCAAGGACGGCGCGGATGTTCTCCTCCACGCTGAGCTTGCGAAAGATGGAGGCCTCCTGCGGCAGGTAGCTCAGGCCCAGGCGCGAGCGCCGGTGGATGGGCAGGCGCTGGACCGGCTGGCCATCGATGCGGATCTCGCCGGCGTCTGCCCGCACCAGGCCCACGATCATGTAGAAGCTGGTGGTCTTGCCGGCGCCGTTGGGGCCCAGCAGTCCGACGACCTCGCCGCTGTTCACGGCCAGATGCACGTCCTTGACCACCTTGCGCACGCCGTAGCTCTTTTGCAGGCCATCGGCCTCCAGGCGGCTGGGCGGCCCGGCTTCGAGGGCGGGGCGCTGGCTCATGGCGTCTTGCGCAGGGGTTGCAGGCCGGGACTGGGCTGCAATTGCAGGGTCGGCGCCGATGCCGCGGACGCCGCGGCCGCGGCCGAAGCGCTGCCCCGCGGGCTCAGCACCAGACGCACGCGGCCGTTGGGCTGCAGGGCGCCCTGCCCGCCCTCGACGCCGAAGACTTCGGTGCGGTTGTCATAGACGATGACAGCCCCGCTGACCTCGTCCACCACCACGCTGCCGCGCATGCGGCGCACCACGGCGTTGCCGATGAAGCGCACGGTATCGGCGCGGCCGTCGTACTCCAGCTGATCGGCGTAACCCTGGATGGACTCGCCCGCCACATCGCGGTCCTGGCGGAAGCTGACCGGCTTGCCGGTTTCACCCTGGGCATAGGCCAGGTAGAAGCCATCCGCCCCTTCCTGGATGTCCATGCGCTCGGCCTTGAGCTGCATGCTGCCGCGGCTGAGGATGACGTTGCCGATCAGCTCGCTGCGCTGGCGGACCACGTCCAGCCGCCCGCCCCGGTCGGCGCTGACGTTCAGCGGCTTGTTGGCATCGTCCCGGGCCGCATAGGCCGGGGGCGTGCCGATCAGGCCTGTCGACAGGAGCAGGCACAGCAGGGCGAAGGCTCGCAAGCCGGTGACAGTCATACAGCGCTCAGACGAAAGTTCAGGGGTTCAACGCCCCAGGCAGCCCTGTCGGTGGCGAAGGCCATCTGCAAGGCACGGTTCTTGCAGGCCATTCTGCCACGGGGCGCTGCTCGCCGGCCCCCGCGGGCGAGGGCCTGGCGCGAACAAACGCGGGTTCAGCCGCCCTGGCGGGCGCGCTTGACCAGGAAGTCCATGACGGCGAGGGCGCGCAGGCCGCTTTGCTCCTCGTCGATGCGCAGGCCGGCACTGGCCATGGCCGGCGAGGTCAGGAAGCGCCCGGCAATGCCCACCGCGGGCACGCCATCGATGCGGTAGGCCTCAGCCAGCTTGTCGGCCTGGCTGCATTTGTTGTTCACGCCAAAGGATGCGAAGGTGTCCTTGAACTTGGCGGCATCGACACCGTACTTGGCCAGGAAGACGGCCATGGCCTCCAGCTCGTCCAGACGCTGGCCCTGGCGGTGGATGGCATCGAAGATCTTGGCGCGCACCTCGGCCTCCTTGCCCATGACGTCGAGCGCGAAGAAGGTGCGCTGGTGCACCCGCATGTTCGGGCGGAACAGCACATGGGACTTGCGGAAGCTCACGTCGGCCGGCAACTGCTGCGTCCAGGCCGACAGGGCCGGCTCGAAGACGTAGCAGTGCGGGCAGCCGTACCAGAAGAACTCCACCACCTCGATCTTGCCGGGCGCGGTTGGCAGGGGCTGCTGCAGCTTCTGGTAGTGCCGGCCTTCGACAGGTCCGCCCTGGGCCTGGGCGATCAAGGGCATGTTCAGCGCGGCCAGGCCTGCCGCAGCGGCGAATTCACGACGGTTGATGCTCACGGCGTTCTCCTGTAATCGATGGGCGCGCACTCAGCGCTGGACGCGGGCCAGATTGGCCTCGATGCCTGCGGCCTCCACCTTGCCGCGCTGGGCCTCGGCCTCGTCCCGGCTGTCGATGGGGCCGATGCGCACGCGATAGACCGTGCGGCCGGACTGTTCCTTTTCATAAACCTTGGACGCAAAACCCAGCATGGCCAGCTTGGCCCGCTGGGCCTCGGCGTCCTCCGGCTTCAGGAAGGCACCCGCCTGGACGAAATAGAGGCTGGCGGCGTCGGCCGCAGCCTTCTCCGCCGCCTTTTCGGCGACCTTCTCCATGACCTTGTCGGTGCCTTTGTCGGTGCCCTTGTCTGCGCCCTTGTCGGCGGCTTTGTCGGCCGCCTTGTCCAGCGCCTTGTCCGCCGGCTTCTCGGCTGACTTCTCGGCAGGCTTGGGCTCCGATTTCGGCGTCGCCTCCTGCGCCGCGGAAGCGGGCGCCGCCGGGCTCAGCACACCGCTGGCGCTGCGCGCGGCCTTGCCCGCCAGCGGGGCGTTGGGATCCCAGTTCTTGTTGCGCGCGGCTTCCTCGGCATCTTGCTCGGCCGTGCGCTGCGGCACCTTGTTGACGAAGGGGATGGGCACCTTGGTGATGTAGAGCGCCACGCCCAGCGCGATGGCCAGGCCCAGCAGCAGGCCCACGATCAGCCCCAGGACAAATCCACCGCGCTGCTTGCCAGCTTCAGCCTTGCTCATGCCATCTCCATGCTCGCGGCCCCGACCGGGACCGACCCTTCAACGCGGCGGATTCTAGGGCCGCTGACGACTTCGCAACCGTCTCAGGCGGTGGCCTCGCGCGCCATGACTTCCGGCGCGCCGACCCCCAGCACGGCCAGCGCGTTGCGGATCACCTGGCGGGTGGCCGCCAGCAAGGCCACGCGGGCGCGGGTCAGCTCGGGGGCCTGGTCCAGCACCCGCTCGGCGGCGTAGTAGCTGTGATAGGCGCCGGCGAGGTCGCGCAGGTAGAAGGCCACGTCGTGCGGGGCCAGGTCTTGCGCGGCGCTGCCGAGCATGCGCGGGTAGTCGGCCAGCTTGAGCATCAGGGCGGCCTCGGTGGGCGCCGTCAGCAGGCCGAGGTCGGCCTGGGCCAGCGCGGCCTCGTCGCCCCCCTGCTCCACCCACTTGCGGATCACGGAGCAGATGCGCGCATGCGCATACTGCACGTAGAACACCGGGTTCTCGTCGTTCTGCTTCAGGGCCAGGTCCACGTCGAAGGTGAACTCGGTGTCGGCCTTGCGGCTGATCAGGAAGAAGCGTACGGCGTCGCGGCTGGTCCAGTCGACCAGGTCGCGCAGGGTCACGTAGGAGCCGGCGCGCTTGGAGATCTTGACCTCCTCGCCGCCCTTCATCACGGTGACCATCTTGTGCAGCACATAGTCCGGGAAGCCCTGGGGGATGCCCACGTTGGCCGCCTGCAGGCCACCGCGCACACGGGCAATGGTGCCGTGGTGGTCGGTGCCCTGGACGTTGATGCACTTGGTGTAGCCGCGCTGGAACTTGTTGATGTGGTAGGCCACATCGGGCACGAAGTAGGTGTAGCCCCCCTCGGACTTGCGCATCACCCGGTCCTTGTCGTCCCCGTACTCGGTGGTGCGCAGCCACAGCGCGCCGCCTTCCTCGTAGGTCTTGCCCTGCTCGATGAGGCGCTGCACGGTGGTCTCGACCGCGTTGGACGTGTAGAGGCTGGACTCCAGGAAGTAGTTGTCGAACTTGAGTCCGAAGGCCTGCAGGTCCAGGTCTTGCTCATGGCGCAGATAGGCCACAGCGAACTGGCGGATGCCGTCCAGGTCGTTCACGTCGCCGCTGGCGGTGAACTCGCGGTCATCGGCCTTGACGGTCTTCTTGGCAGCGAAGTCGTCGGCGATGTCCTGGATGTAGTCACCGTTGTAGGCGGCCTCGGGCCAACCGGGCATGCCGGGCTTGAGGCCCTGCAGGCGCTTCTGGGTGGAGTCGGCCAGGGTGGCGATCTGCACGCCGGCGTCGTTGTAGTAGAACTCGCGCGTCACCGTCCAGCCCTGGGTGGCGAACAGACTGCACAGGGCGTCGCCCAGGGCGGCCTGGCGGGCGTGGCCCACGTGCAGGGGGCCGGTGGGGTTGGCCGAGACGAACTCCACCATCACCGACTGGCCATTGGACGGCTGCATGCCGAAGCGCTCGGCGCCGGCCAGCACCTCGGCCACCACGGCCTGCTTGGCCGCGTCCTTCAGGCGGATGTTGATGAAGCCCGGGCCGGCGATCTCCATCGCGTCGACCCAGCGCTGAAAGGCCGGCCTGGCCTGCAGCGCCTCGATCAGGGCCTGCGCCAGCTCGCGCGGGTTCTTCTTGAGCGGGCGCGCCAGCTGCATGGCCGCGGTGCAGGCGAAGTCGCCGTGGCTGGCCTGCTTGGGCGATTCGAAGGCCGGGGCGAGCGTGGCCTCGGGGCTGATGGAGTGGATGGCATCGCCCAGGGCGGCGAGCAGTTCCTGCTTGGCTTGGATCATGGCCGCGATTCTACGAAACGCCCCGCCCCCGGGCCTCGCAAGCGCCGCTTGTGCCATCGCGGGACAGCTGTGGCGCATGCGTGCTGCGGCCCGTTCATGGTCTTGCCTCGCCTGGAGCCCTGGGGCAGGATACGAGCAGCCATGAGCCTGGACTCCCGCCCCCATACCATCTCTCTGCCCTCCGCCGGGGCCGACGCCCTGGGCGCCGTCTCCACCCGCGACCTGCCGGCCTACATCGGCAAGTACAAGGTGCTGCGCCAGCTGGGCGAAGGGGCCACCAGCGATGTCTTCCTGGCCCTGGACGAATTCCGCGGCCAGGAGGTCGCCATCAAGCGCCAGCGTGCGTGGGCCAGCGAACAGCGCAACTCGGCCGAGGGGCAGATCAGCTCCCGCTTCTTCGCCGCCGAGGCCGCGCTGGCCGGGCGGCTGCAGCATCCCAATGTGGTCCAGATCCTGGACGCCGTGCCCGATGCCGACGCCCCCTTCCTCGTGATGGAGTACGTGCCCGGCGTCACGCTCAAGAGCTTTTGCCGCAGCGACCGCCTGCTGCCGCTGGACCAGATCGTCGAGCTGGGCTTCAAATGCGCGATGGCCCTGGGCTATGTGTTCCGCCAGGGCGTCATCCACCGCGACGTCAAGCCCGCCAACCTGCTGGCCGTGCTGGATTCGCAGGGCCAGGTGACCGACGTCAAGGTCAGCGATTTCGGCAGCGCGCTGAACCTCAATGCCGACCAGACCCAGGTCCACCGCGTCGGCTCGCTGGCCTATATGCCGCCGGAGCAGATCGAGGGCGGCGACGTGGGCTGCCAGGCCGACATCTACTCCCTGGGCGCCGTGCTCTACCACCTCGTGGCCGGCCGGCCGCCATTTGATGCGCCCAACCAGATGGCGCTGATGCACCAGATCTACCATCAGCCGCCGCAGGCGCTGGTGGACCTGCGCGGCGGCGTGACGCCCGAGCTGGACGCCGTGATCCAGCGCGCTTTGGCCAAGCACCCCGCCGAGCGCTATCCGGACTGGGACAGCTTCGCCGCCGCCCTGTCCGAACTGGTGGCCAGACAGTTGGTGCCGCTGGCCCGGCTCTACGAGGTCAAGGACTCGGAACGCTTCAACCTGGCCCGCGGCCTGGAATTCTTCGAAGGCTTTGGCGATGTGGAGTTGTGGGAGGTGGTGCACCGCGCCAAGTGGCGCCGCTACCCGGAAGGCCACGCGCTCTACAAGAAGGGCCAGGAGGGCAACAGCTTCCACATCATCGCGGCGGGCGAGGTCGAGGTGTTCCGCGAGGGCCAGCAGGTCGCGCTGCTGGGCACCGGCACCTCGGTGGGCGAGATGGCCTATCTGGCGCCCAATCCCGAGCTGCGCCGGCACAGCACCGACATCCGCGTGACACAGGTCTGCACCACGATTTCCTTCACGCCCGAGTCCCTGGCCCTGCTGAGCCCCGAATGCCAGCACCGCTTCGACCGGGCCTTCATCCAGGTTCTGGTGCGCCGCCTGCATGCCGCGCATGAGGCCCTGGCCCATCCGCGCCGAATTCTCTGAGTGCGGTCAACCCCGCGTCGGGTTCAGGCATTGAGTCTGCACCGCCCCACCAGGCAAGACCTGACCCCACCTGGCCTGACGCGCGAGAATGCCCCCGTTTTCCGCCAGTGCTCCCCCGCTGTCCCCCCCTGTTGTCCACCACCAAGGCAGTTCCACCATGAAGAAGTCCCTCTCCCTCCTGGCCCTCAGTCTCATGCTGAGCGCCGCCCATTTCAGCGCCCAGGCCGCCAGCTGCGATGAGCAGGCCGCCGAAAAGAAGCTGGCCGGTGCCGCCAAGACCAGCTTCCTCAAGAAGTGCAATGCTGACGCTGGCGCCGCGAACGGCTGCGATGCCCGGGCCGCCGAGAAGAAGCTGGCCGGCGCGGCCAAGACCAGCTTCCTCAAGAAATGCAATGCCGATGCCGCCGGTGGCGCTGCATCCGCCGACGCCAAGCCCGACCCGGCAGCCGCCTGCGAGGCCAAGGCAGCGGAAAAGAAGCTCGCCGGCGCCGCCAAGAACAGCTTCGTCAAGAAGTGCGCGGCAGACGCCGCCAAGGGCTGATCGACCGCCCCTGCCGCTGATCCAGGCCCGCTCGATGCGGGCCTCGCCCCATGCGGCGCCGCGCTCAGCGCGTCAGCAGGCCGCGCGCCAGCATGGCACCCAGGATGGGGAAGACCAGGATCAGGTGCGCCTGAATCATCACCAGGCGGCGCGTGGCTGCAATCTCCGCGGCCTCGGGCAGGCGTCCCTCGGCCGCCAGCTGGCGCCCCCAGCGGCGAAAGGTCAGCGTGGGCTTGATGGACATCACGCTCACGATCACGAACAAGGTCAGCTTGGCGTGCAGCAGCGGCTGGCCCCAGTACCAGGCCGAGCCCTTGACGCCCAGGAAGGCCCGCGCCAGGCCGGAGGCCAGCACCGCGACGGCCGCGATGCCATAGATCAAATCGACCCGCTGCAGCCGCTTCACCACCGCGGCATTGAGCCATTCGACGCGGCACAGCGCGGCCTCGCTGCTGATGAAGACCACCAGCGTCAGGATGGACAGCCAGTGAAAAATGGCCAGACCGGTCTCAAGCACCATGAACGCCCCTCTCTTCGGCAATGCCGGCTCGCAAAATCAGGCGCAGTGTGCCTCAGGCGCCGCGCCCTGGCGCTGCCAGTACTCCGCGCTGCCGTAATGGTGTTTCAGGAAGTCGATCCACAGCCTCACCCGCAGCGGCAGGTGCTTGCGCTGGGGGATCAGGGCATAGATGCCGTTGGGTGGCGAGGCGAACTCGTCCAGCACGGAGACGAGCCGGCCGGCAGCGATGTCGGACTCCACCTCCCAGGTGCTGCGCCAGGCCAGGCCCAGGCCGGCCAGGCACCAGTCATGCAGCACCTGCCCATCGCTGCAGTCCAGGCGTCCCACCGGGCGGATGTGCTGCAGCTGCCCGTCCACCGTGAAGGCCCAGCCGCGCGACTGGCTCGCGTCCGAGCTCAGCACCAGGCAGGCGTGCCGGGACAGTTCGTCCGGATGCTGCGGAATGCCCGCTCGCTTCAGGTAGCCGGGTGATCCCACGCACAGGCGGCGGTTGTCCGCCAGCCGCATGCTGACCAGGCTGGAGTCGGCCAGATCGCCGACCCGCACCGCGCAGTCGAAGCCCTCGTGCACGATGTCCACGACCCGGTCGGACAGGTTCAGCGAGATCGACACGTCCGGGTGCTGGGCCAGGAAGTCCGGCACCAAGGGCGCCACATGGCGACGCCCGAAGCCCGCCGGCGCGGTGACGCGCAGATGGCCGCTGGCCTTGACCCCGCCCGCGCTGACACTGGCCTCGGCGTTGGCGAAATCCACCAGCAGGCGCTGGCAATCCTCCAGGAAGGCCGTGCCCTCATGGGTCAGCGAGAGCCGGCGCGTGGTGCGCAGCAGCAGCTTGACGCCCAGCCGCGCTTCCAGCGCATCGATGCGCCGCCCCATCACCGCCGGCGCCACGCCTTCGGCTTGCGCCGCGGCCGTCAGGCTGCCCTTGGTCGCCACGGCGACGAAGGATTCGATCTGTTTGAGCCGGTCCATGCACGGCATTCTGCGCCTGCGGTGCTCGAATCGACACAATCAGAAGGCGTTTGTTGGATTTACACCCAAGCAAGGTTGCAATCTCCATTTCATTCGGTGAAAAGAGATTTCTTGAAGTGGAATCAACGGGACTGCACCACGGATCTTTACGTTTTCGTCATGAATCTCCTGGCGTGTGCCGCAGCAATCCGGCAGCCGTTTGGCCCTAAATTGAGCGCATGACTGCGCCTACCGTCCACGCCGTGCTCTTCGACGCCTACGGCACGCTGTTCGACGTGCACAGCGTGGTGCTGGCCGCCGAGCAGCTCTTCCCTGGGCAGGGGCAGGCTCTGTCCCAGCGCTGGCGGGACAAGCAGATCGAATACAGCCGGCTGTGCTCCATGAGCGGCCAGTACCAGCCTTTCTGGGAGCTCACCCGCGCCGCGCTGCGCCATGCCTGCCTCAGCCTGAAGCTCACGCCCGGCCCCGCGGGCGAAGAGCGACTGATGAACGAATACCGCCACCTCAGCGCCTTCCCCGAGAACCGCGAGGTGCTGCAGCAGCTGCGGGACCGTGGCATACGCACCGGCATCCTCAGCAATGGCGACCCGGGCATGCTGCAGATCGCTGTGCAAAGCGCCGGCCTCGCCGCCTGGCTGGACCCGGTGCTCAGCGTGCACGAGACCCGCCGCTACAAGACCGATCCCGCCGCCTATGCCCTGGGCCCTGCCGCACTGGGCCTGCCGGCGCGCGACATCCTCTTCGTCTCCAGCAATGCCTGGGACGCCCTGGGCGCCACCTGGTATGGCTACACCACGCTGTGGGTGAACCGCCAGGGCCAGCCGCGCGAGCAGCTGGGCCCGCCGCCGCATCACGAGGCCAGCTCGCTGCGCGGCGTGCTGGCGCTCGTTCCCGACGCCCGTCCTGATCACGCTTCCTGATCTCACTCCTTTGCCTTCACGAGGATTCCATGAACGCACGCACTTCCATCCACCGCCTGCAGGTCGACAGCCGCCTGGCGGCCTTCATCGACCAGGAGGTCCTGCCCGGCACCGGCGTGGACCGCGAGACCTTCTGGGCCGGCTTCGACGCCATCGTCCACGAACTGGCCCCGAAGAACGCCGCCCTGCTGGCCGAGCGCGACCGCCTCCAGGCCGAGATGGATGCCTGGCACCGCGCCCATCCCGGCCCCATCACCGACATGCCGGCCTACCAGGCCTTTCTGAAGCAGGTCGGCTACCTGGTGCCCGTGCCCGAGCATGTGCAGGCCACGACCGCCAACGTGGACGCCGAGCTGGCCACCCAGGCCGGCCCGCAGCTGGTCGTGCCCATCCTAAACGCCCGCTATGCGCTGAACGCCGCCAACGCCCGCTGGGGCTCGCTCTATGACGCGCTCTATGGCACGGACGCCATCTCCGAGACCGACGGCGCCGAGCGCGTCGGCGCCTACAACCCGGTGCGCGGCGCGCGGGTCATCGCCTTCGCCCGCCAGGTGCTGGACCAGGCCGCCCCGCTGGCCGGCGCCTCGCACCGCGACGCCAGCGGCTACCGCGTCGAGAACGGCCGCCTGGTGGTGAGCCTCTCCAACGGCAGCAGCACCGGCCTGCAGGACGCCGCGCAGTTCGCCGGCTACCAGGGCGAGGCCGCGGCCCCGAGCAGCGTGCTGCTGGTCCACCATGGCCTGCACCTGGACATCCAGATCGACCGCAGCACCGCCATCGGCAAGACCGATGCCGCCGGCATCGCCGACGTGGTGATGGAAGCCGCCCTGTCCACCATCCTGGACCTGGAGGACTCGGTGGCCGCCGTGGACGCCGAGGACAAGCTGCTGGCCTACCGCAACTGGCTGGGCATCCAGCGCGGCACGTTGACCGAGGAAGTCGCCAAGGGCGGCAAGACCTTCGTGCGCCGCCTCAACGCCGACCGCCGCTACACCGCGCCCACGGGCGGCGAGCTGGTGCTGCATGGCCGCTCGCTGATGTTCGTGCGCAATGTGGGCCACCTGATGACCAACCCGGCCATCCTCTGGGACGGCGGCAAGGAGATCCCCGAAGGCATCATGGACGCGGTCATCACCACCGCCATCGCCCTGCATGACCTGAAGCAGCTCTCCGGCAGCGGCCTGCGCAACTCGCGCCGCGGCTCCATCTACATCGTCAAGCCCAAGATGCACGGCCCGGCGGAGGTCGGCTTTGCCAACGAACTCTTCGGCCGCGTCGAGCAGCTGCTGGGCCTGCCCGACAGCACCGTCAAGCTGGGCATCATGGACGAGGAGCGCCGCACCTCGGTCAACCTCAAGGCCTGCATCGCCGCCGCCGCCAGCCGCGTGGCCTTCATCAACACCGGCTTCCTGGACCGCACCGGCGACGAGATGCACACCGCCATGCTGGCCGGCCCCATGCTGCGCAAGGGCGACATGAAGACGAGCGCCTGGATCCAGGCCTATGAGCGCAGCAATGTGCTGGTGGGCCTGGCCTGCGGCCTGCGTGGCCGCGCCCAGATCGGCAAGGGCATGTGGGCCATGCCGGACCTGATGGCCGCCATGCTGGAGCAGAAGATCGCCCACCCCAAGGCCGGCGCCAACACCGCCTGGGTGCCCAGCCCCACGGCCGCCACCTTGCACGCCCTGCACTACCACCAGGTGAGCGTGGCCGCGGTGCAGCAGACGCTGGAGAAGACCGACGAAGCCGCCGAGCGCGCCGGCATCCTGGAGAAGCTGCTCACCATCCCCGTGGCCGCCAGCCCGAGCTGGAGCGCCGCCGAGCGCCAGCAGGAGCTGGACAACAACGTGCAGGGCATCCTGGGCTACGTGGTGCGCTGGGTCGACCAGGGCGTGGGCTGCTCCAAGGTGCCGGACATCCACAACATCGGCCTGATGGAGGACCGCGCCACGCTGCGCATCTCCAGCCAGCACATCGCCAACTGGCTGCACCACGGCGTCGTGGGCGAGGCCCAGGTGCGCGAGACCTTTGCCCGCATGGCCACGGTCGTGGACCAGCAGAATGCCGGCGACCCCGCCTACAGGCCGCTGGCGGCCAACCCGCAAGGCCCGGCCTTCCAGGCCGCGCTGGACCTGGTGTTCAAGGGCAAGGAGCAGCCCAGCGGGTATACCGAGCCGCTGCTGCATGCGTGGCGGTTGCGGGTCAAGCAGGCGGGCTGACGCTCAGGCAGGGGCCGGGGCTGCCGTCGCAGTCTTTCGCCCCTGCGACCCGCCCAGCAAGCCACCGGCAAAGAAAAACCCGACCCAGGGCGTGAGCCCGGGGTCGGGTTTGGTTTATCTGGCGCCCCCGGATCACCCCGGGGGCGCCATCATCAGCTCATCAGAACTCGTACTGAGCCAGCAGGCGCACGCGGCGGCCACGCTGGATGCTGTCGGCGATCGGACGGCCGTAGGAGGGAGCCCAGGTGCCCGAAGCCTGCTCAGCCTGCTCTTCGATAGCGCGGACGGTCCGGGTGTCAAACACGTTCAGCAGGTCCACCGAGAAGGTGGCGCCCTTCAGGTAACGCGGCGTGTAGGTGGCTTGCAGGTTGAGTTCCTTGAACCAGCCCAGGCGACCTTGCGAGCCACGGGGAGTCGGCTTTCCATTGCAGGTAAACGACGACGAGCCGTAGTTGTTGGCAGGATCGTCCGGATCCACCGGGTAACCGAAGCAGTTCTTGGGACGACCGCTCTGCAGCGTCAGGTTGGCACCCAGGCGCCATTCGTCGGTCGCGGCGTAAGAACCCCACAGCTTGAAGGTGTGACGGCGGTCATTCGGCAGGTAGCCGTTGGCGCCCGTCATCAGGCTGGGGTAGTCCCAGTCCTGGCTGATACCGGCGTCGTCCTGGCCGATGTCCGACTTCACATAGCCTTCGGTGTTGCCCTTGCTGTAGGCCAGCACGTAGGAGCCTTGGAAGCTCCACTGCTTGTCCCAGGCACGCTCGACCATGAACTCCAGCGCATCATAGGTACGCTTCGGCTTTTCCGGGAAGCCCAGAGCCGCGTTCGGGATGGTCACCGGCACCAGCTTGCCGTCTCCCTTGACGTCCACGTTGACGGTCAGGTCGCGCCCCGGGTTGCCCAGGAAGCAGTGCTCGATGGTGTCGCCGATGCGCTGGGCTTCGGCGGCGCTGTAGCCATTGGCCGCGGCCCACTCTGCCGGCTTGGCGCCCGAGCAGAGGTCATCCATGCTGTTCTTCAGCGCACGGTGCGTGTACTTCACGCCAGCGGTCCAGCGATTCGTCAGCGCCTTCTGGAAACCCAGGATGAACTCGTCCTGGTACATCGGCTTGATGTTGGGATCGACGATGGTGCGCGGATCCGGCGTGGAGCCGTCGGAGTTGACCTTGCGGTTCCCCAACTTCGCGCCGAGGACCGGCAGCTGGAACTTGTCGCTGCTGAAGGTCTCATTGAAGGCGTAGTAGTCCGTGTAATCGGTCTGCTTGCCCGACAGGCGAACGTTTGTGTTGGCGTACACCGGGATGTAGTAGCGGCCGTAGTTGCCGTACAGCTTCAGGTCGCCGTCGCCCTTGGCATCCCAGCTCGCGCCCAGACGCGGTGCCAGGGTGTTCTTGACTTCGATGAAGGGGATGCCGTTGCCGTTCTTGTTCGTGAACGCTTCGTTGCGCAGGCCCAGGTTCAGCAGCAGGTTCTTGGTAACCTGGTAGTTGTCCTCGACGTACCAGGCGGAGTTTTCCGTCTTGAAGGTACCCCCGTTCTCGAAGCGGCGAGCCTCGACGTAGGCCTGAGTGGCGCCCGTGTTGTTCACGTAGCCATTGGCCAGTGCCTTGCCTGCACCCACCTCCTTGATGAGGAAGCGGGTGGCGTTCGGGCCGGGAGCGACCGTGCCGTCGACGGTGTCATAGACTTCGCTGTCCAGACCGGCGCGGATGGTGTGCTTGGCGTTCAGCACGTATTCCAGGTCGAGACGATAGGCCACGCGCTTGTCGTTGGCTCGCGGGTCGGTGATGCTCGTCGCCGTGGCGCAACCATAGGACTTGGCCGGGCTCACGCGGCGGTCGCTCACGTAGTTGCAGTCGGCAGAGGGCACGACCGACTTGCGGTTGTACTTGCCCACGCCATACAGGGCGGACAGGGTCAGGTCGTCCGTCACCCAGCTGGTCCACTTCAGGATGGTCGTATCGCCACCAGTGGTGAACTTGTCGGTGCCCAGGTTCTCGCTGCGCTCGGTCTCGTAGGGCTTCGGCGAGTTCCAGGTCGTCAGCTCGTCGGTCGACTTGTCATTGAACGCGGTGAGCTCCAGCAGGTTGCTCTTGTTCACGTTCCAGTCCAGCTTCACCAGGTACTGCGGCGTGCTGTTCTTCAGCTCGGTCTGCTGGTCGAAGCCGTAGCCGTTCGACTTCTCGCTGGAACCTTGGACCAGGGCGAAGCCGTACAGCGTGTCCTTGATCAGCGGGCCGCCGGCCCACACGTTCACCTGGGTCTTGTCAGAGCCGCCCGGGCGCTTGGCCAGGTACCAGTCGTTGGGGCTGGTGCTGTTGGGATCGTCCTTCTTGGAGTACACCGACTTGCCGGAGAGCGAACGCGGCTCCAGGGTGATGTTGGCGCCACCGTGCCATTCGTCGGTACCGCGCTTGGTGGTGACCGAAATCACGCCACCCAGCGAACGACCGTACTCAGCGCTGTAGCCACCGGTCTTGACCTGCTGGTTGCCGATGCCTTCGAACGGGACCGAGTTGAACGCGATGCCGTTCACGATGTTGGTCACGTTGAAGCCGTTGATGTAGTAGGCGTTCTCAGCAGGAGACGCGCCACCCAGCGAAGCCACGTTGCCGGAACGGGTGCTGGTCGAGCCGATACGGCCGTCGCCCAGCGTTGCGCCCGGAGCCAGCAGTGCGATGGCGGTGGTGTTGCGAGCCACGGGAATGCGGTCCAGTTCAGCCTTGGACAGCAGGGTGGCCGATTCCACCGACTTCACGTCGATGACCTTCACGGCCGAACCCGTCACCACCACCTGCTCGAGCTGGTTGAAGTTGGCAGCAGCGCCCTGGCCGGGCTGCACGTAGACGGTCTGCGAGCTCGTGCTGCCGTCCGCGCGCTTGATGGTCACCACGTATTCGCCGGCCGGCAGCTGGGTCGCGCCGAAGCTGCCGTTCTTGTCGACCACCACCTGGCGGCTGATACCGATGCTCTTGCTGACCACCGTCACCACGTCGCCAGCCTTGCCTTGGCCGCTGATGGAACCGGTGCTCTGCTGAGCGTAAACCTGCGCAGACGCCAACAGGGCGCCCGCAGCCAAGGCCAGCGCGGTACGCCGGACACTGGTACGGGACGAAGTCTGCCTATTTGCTCGTTTCATAAATTCTCCTGGAATCAGTACTGACCCGATCGCCTCTTGTAAAAGCGAGCCGTGCGCGGAATTCAAATACCGCCATCACAGCAGTCCAATAGATTGAGTCAGCGCAGCATCCTCTATGAGATCCAGTCCCAGGACGCTAGTGCAATTCATGCATTGACGACATGAGCGACCCATGGCAGCCATGCCCAATGGACACCCGTGTCGACCGGCGCCCCGCAAATCAGGCGAAAAGCATGGGCGACCAGAGGCGGTGCGGGTCGGCCCTGGTTCGTTTCATCTGTTTCATTGAAGCAACAACCCACCATTCGACCCGGGCGATGCTCCTCTGTCGGGCGAAATGCGCTCAGCTCTGCTGTCGGCATCGCCGGCTGCCTAGGTCAGATCCGATCTGGCCACCGCCAGCGCCCCATAGAATTCTTCGCCATCCTTGTCTACCAGCTTGCATACGACGGAATTCAGATGGACAGAATCAGGTGCGCACAGCCGAGCATGGCCATCCAGTCGACGAATCGATCGCCGCAGCGACGCAAGACGCGGGCCTTGCGCGCCGCAAGGCATCCTGAATGAATCATCTTTTGGCGGACACCCTCATCATCGGCGCCGGCCCGGCCGGCAGCGCCTGCGCCCGCTGGCTGGCCCAGGCCGGGCGGGACGTCCTGCTGGTGGACCAGCACCCGCTGGGACGCGACAAGACCTGCGGCGACGGTCTGATCCCCGACGCCCACCAGGCCCTGCAGCGCCTGGGCATGCTGGAAGCCGTCATGGCCCGGGCCGAGCGGATCGCTCACGTGGGGTGCATCGGGCCGCGGGGCGGCCGCGTCGACGTGCCCGGCAGCCTGGCCGTGCTGCCGCGCCAGGTCCTGGACGAGATGCTCGCCCGCCATGCCTTGGCCGCGGGGACGCAGTTCGAGCAGGCGCGCTTCGAGCGGGTGCTGGAAGATGGCGCAGGCCGCGTCTGCGGCGCCGTGCTGCGCCAGGGTGAGCAGGAAGTGGAAGTCCGCGCGCGCTGGGTCATCCTGGCCACCGGCGCCGTGCCCAAGGCCCTGAGCGCAGCCGGCATGTGCGAACGCCATACCCCCAGCGGCGTGGCCTTGCGCGGCTATGTGCACGCACCGGCCATGGTCGGCCGCATCAAGGCCATGGAGGTGGTGTGGTGCAAGGCCGTCCGCCCCGGCTATGGCTGGATCTTCCCGGCGCCGGACGGGCAGTTCAATATCGGCGTGGGCGTGACCGACAGCCACCGCGACCTCGCCGGCAAGGGCCGCAAGAAGGACGTCAATCTGCGCGCCATCTTCGACGCCTTCTGTCAGCATTACGAGCCGGCCGCCGAATTGATGCGCCACGGCCGGCTGCTCGGCGAACTCAAAGGTGCGCCGCTGCGCTGCACCCTGAAGGGCGCGCGCTGGAGCCGCCCCGGCCTGCTGGTGACCGGCGAGGCGGCTGGCAGCACCTATTCGTTCACGGGCGAAGGCATCGGCAAGGCCATGGAGACCGGCCTGCTGGCGGCCGAGGCCCTGCTGGCGCATGACGACGACGCTGCCGCCCGCGAACTGTACGAAGCCGGGCTGCGCCGCCTGCAGCCCAAGTACGAGCTCTACGAGCGCGCCAACAGGGTCAACGCCGCCCCCTGGCTGGCCGACCTGTTGATCTGGCGCGCCGGCAAGAGCCCGCGCCTGCTGCAGCGCATGGGCGGGGTCTTGAACGAAACCAGCAACCCGGGCAATCTGGTGAGCGTGCGGGGCATCAGCCGCCTGTTCTTCGAGTAGTCGAGCTAGCAAGGACTTCCCATGTGCCAGTTGCTGGGCATGAACTGCAATGTGCCGACCGACGTGATGTTCAGCTTCACCGGCCTGGCCACGCGGGCGCAGGAGCACAAGGACGGCTTCGGCATCGCCTTCTTCGAAGGCCGCGGCCTGCGCCATTTCGTGGACCACCACAGCGCGCGCGTCTCACCGCTGGCCGGCTTCATCAAGCACTACCCCATCCAGAGCGACAACGTCATCGCCCATATCCGCAAGGCCACGCAGGGTCAGGTCTTGCTGGAGAACACGCACCCCTTCGTGCGCGAGCTCTGGGGGCGCTACTGGGTTTTTGCCCACAACGGCAACTTGCAGGACTTCCACCCACCCCTTCACGCCGCCTTTCGCCCGGTGGGCGACACCGACAGCGAGCGCGCCTTCTGCTGGCTGATGCAGGAGCTGGCCAAGGCGCACTGCACCGTGCCCAGCGTTCAGGAGCTCAGCCTGACCCTGGCCGAGCTCATGCCGCGGCTCAACGCCTACGGCACCTTCAACATGCTGCTCTCCAACGGCCAGGCGCTGTGGGCCCATGGCTCGACCCGGCTGTACTACCTGCTGCGCCAGCACCCCTTTGGCCGCGTGCACCTGCAGGACGAAGACCTGAGCCTGGATCTCTCCCAGCACACCTCGCCCCTGGACCGCGCGGCCATCATCGCGACTGAGCCCCTGACGCGCGACGAACCCTGGGTCGCCTTCCAGCCCGGCGAGCTGAAGGTCTTCGTGGGCGGCGCACTGATGCGCTGAGGCCCTCCCGCTCGGGCCGATGCCGCCGCCATTCGCCGGCGCTGCCCGCCATTCGCCGCATCGACCGCTGACCCCGGGCCGTCGGCAGAGATACTCCGCCCATGGCTACCCACACTCAAGCAATCTCCTGGCACGCCTCCCTGCGCAGCGACGCCTCGCTGGCCCTGGGCCGCATCCTGCGCAACGAAAACGGCGTCTGCCGCAACTCGCAGATCCTGGGTGCCGTGACAGGCGCCTTCTTCGGCGGCCTGGGCATGTTCGTAGGCAGCTACAAGGAAAGCGGCAACCTGCCGCTGGCGCTGCTGGCCTCGGTCGGCTTCACCTTGGGCTTCCTGGGCCTGATGGGACTGGCCTGGCTGCGCCCGCTGTGGTTCTCGGGCCGCCCCGCCGTCGTCATGAGCGCGCTGGCGGGCGGGGTGGCCGCGGCTCTGGGCATGACGCAAGGGTTGCGCCGGGTCCCCCTGGACCATGGACTGCCCTGGCGCGAGCAACTGGACGGCCTTGTCGCCGCCGCCAAAGTCGGCCTGCCCCTGCCCCTGATGCTGGCCTTCGCGCTGCTGCTGGTCGTGATCCTCACCGCCAGCCAGCGCCGCGAGCACATGGCCCGCGAGCTGGCGCTGGCGCAAAGCCGCGCCGAGCAGGAACAGGCCCGGCGCGAGGCCAGCGAGGCGCGGCTGCGCCTGCTGCAGGCCCAGATCCAGCCGCACTTCATCTTCAACACCCTGGCGGCCGTCCAGCACTGGGTGGACACCGGCGACTCGCGCGCCAGCCCCTTGCTGCGCCAGCTCAGCAGCTTTCTGCGAGGCTCGGCCGAGCTGATGCTGCGCCCGCAGGTGAGCCTGGCAGAGGAGCTGCGGCTGGTGCAGGCTTACCTGGGCGTGATGCAGGCCCGCTGGGGCGAACGCCTGGCCTACCGGCTGGACATCGAGCCCGGCTGCGCCGCCAGCGCCAACCTGCCGCCGGGCATCGTGCTGAGCCTGGTGGAGAACGCCCTGGAGCACGGCATTGCCCCCACGCTCAACGGCGCCGAGCTGCACATCCAGCTGGCGCCGCAGCCCGGCGGCGGCTGGCAGCTGCTGATCGAGGACAGCGGCGTGGGCCTGGCCGAGGACTGGCAGGAAGGCCTGGGGCTGGGAAACAGCCGGGCACGCCTGCAAGGCTACTTTGGCGAAGGCGCCTTGCTGCAGCTCAGCCGCCGTGATGGCGGCCCCGGCACGCGGGTCTGCCTGCAGCTGCTGCCAAGCGACCCAGTCCGCACCCCATCCGCATGAACACCTACAACACCGGAGCGAGCAAGCCCATGAATACCGCCATCCGCACCCTCATCGCCGACGACGAGGAAGGCCCGCGCGAGCAACTGCGCGCCGCCCTGCAGCGGCTGTGCCCCGAGCTGGACATCGTAGCCGCCAGCCGCCATGGCGTCGACGCCTGGGACGACTTCCTGGCGCACGAACCGCAGGTCTGTTTCCTGGACATCAACATGCCCGGCCTCACCGGCATCGAGGTCGCCCGGCGCATGAACGCCACCGCGCGCCCGCCGCATGTGGTATTCGTCACCGCCTATGACGACCATGCGCTGGCCGCCTTCGATGCCGGCGCGCTGGACTACGTCATGAAGCCCGTGGAGGATGCGCGCCTGGCCCAGGCCATCGAGCGCCTCAAGGCCCGCCTGCAGCAACCCGCCCCTGACCTGCAGGCCCTGCTCAAGCAGCTGCTGCCCATCGCTGCGGGCGCGGCCTCGGCGCCCAAGCCGCGCTTGATCCAGGCTTCGCTGGGCCGCGAGGTCAAGATGATCGACCCCCAGGACGTGGTCTATTTCGAGAGCGACAACCGCTACACCCGCGTCGTCTACGACGGCGGCGAAGCCCTGATCCGCACGCCGCTCAAGGAGCTGCTGGCGACGCTGGATGCCGAGCTCTTTTGGCAGGTGCACCGCTCGGTGCTGGTCAACAGCCGCTGCATCGCCAGTGCCCTGCGCATGGACGAGAACACCATGCAGCTGACGCTCAAGGGCCGCGAGGAGAAGTTGCCGGTGTCGCGGCAGTTTCAGGGCTTGTTCAAGGGGCAGTGAAGGGGGCATACGCCATGGTCGCCACACCGCACCGGCTTGGCGAATCGCTGCCTTTGTCCTATCCGCGCTGCCAGGTCCGCACAGGGGTGCCGCGCACCTTCGCTCACCGCAAGCCCGCCCCCAGCCGCTCCAGCCACGCCGCCGGCACGGCCTTGTTGCAGTACAGATGCCGGGACTGCACCGGCGGTGGATCGCTGAACTGCAGCAGGCGCAGGTGCTGCACCCCATCCGCTCCGCGCCGCAGCAAGGCCTCCACCTCTTCGGGCGAGGCCGGCATCCAGTCGGCATGCCCGGCATGCAGCATGCGCAGCAATTGCGCCACTTCACCGCTGCCCTGGGCCATGCGGCCGGCGCGGCGGGCGATCAGTGCGTCCAGCTCCGGGCCATAGGAATAGCCTTGCTTGACCAGGAGGCGCGCAGGTGACGCCATGGCCTCTTCAAGACTCATGCCGTCGCGCAGCGGTGCGTCGGCGCGTGCCAGCATGGCCAGGGGCTGGCCCCGGTACAAGGGTGGGCTGAACTGCCCCTTGGCCTCGCGGGCCGGATTGCGGAACCAGCCGACCGCACAGACCAGCTGCTGGCCGTTCTCGACCATCAGCAGCTGCCGCGCCGCCGGCGTCAGCACCCAGCGGTGCGGCAGCCGCGCGCGCTCCAGGCCGCGCTGCAGGGGCTCGATCACCAGGCCCTGCGGCTCCTCGCTGCCGGAGCGCGGCAGGTAATACGGGGGACGGTCCTGGTAGAGCAGGTCCACGGCGGGCAGCTCCGCCGTCTCAACGCTTGCCGCCTGCGCCGCGCGCAGGCCCAGCAGCGCCAGCGCGCCGGCCACCCTGCAGCGCCAGCGGCGTTTGCTCATTGCAGCGGGGCCTTGAGCCCCTGCTCCTCCGCCGCCTGCATGGCGGCCTTCCAGATGCGCGCCGGGACGAAGGTCCGCAGCTGCTCCAAGGCGCGCTCGATCAGCTCGGGATGCAGCTCGTGGCCGATGTCGGGCAGCACGTCGGCCGTGACGTCCGCTCCCAGGGCCACCAGGCGCTTGGCGGCCTGGACCTGGTCCTGGAAGGGCAGCACGCCGTCCTGCTGGCCATGCAGCAGGTGCACGGTGACTTCTTGCGGCGCATGCTCGGGCAGGGTGGCGTAGGCGCCGCCGAACGCCATCACGCGTCCGGCCAGCTGCAGCTCGGCCTGCACCGCTTCCAGCACCAGCACCGCTCCCTGCGAAAAGCCGCCCAGCGCAACCTGCTGCCAGGGCAGCTCGAAGTGCGCGGTCCAGGCCCGCACGAGGGCGATGAAATCCGGCAGGGCGTCGGCCACGCGCCGGGCGTGGTTCTCGTCGCTGGCACCGTTCAGCGAATACCACTGCAGCCCGCTGCCGCCGCCAGGCACCAGGTCATAGGGCTCGGACCCGCTGAGGGCCAGGACCGCCGCCTGCGGGTATTGCCCGCGCAGGGCCTGGGCCAGCGGTCGCATCTGGGTGGCATCCGCGCCCGCGCCGTGGAAGAGCAGGAACAGCAGATTGGGCACGCCTTTGTCCGGCAGAAGGGCCAGGGCGTGGGATCGGTGGGGTACGGCGTCGCTCATGTCCGCATTGTGCGCGGCGGCGCACTGATCGCAAGTCCCTGGAACGCACGGCGGCGCCTGGGACGCGGAATCTGCGCGGGGATCAGGCCCGGCGCAGCCGCAGCCAAAAGCGCACGCCGCCGTCCTCGTTGCGCGCTTCGATCTGCGCGTCCATCTTGGCCAGGTAGCTGCGCGCCACGAAGAGGCCCTGGCCGCGGCGCTCCGGACCGGCGTCCGGCGGCTGGTCCGAGACGCCGTACTCGAAGATGCGCGCCAGCATGTCCGTCGGGATGGCCGGCCCCTCGTTGTGGATGCCCAGCAGCGCGAAGCCCTCCTCGGCCGCCAGCGTGAGTGTGATGGGGCTGCCCGGACGCCGGTAGCGCTGGGCATTGCGCAGCACATGGGTCACCACGTCTTCCAGGGCGTAGGCCTCCCCGCGCACCGGCAGCGCCGTACCGGCATCGCCCTGCAGCAGCACGCCCTCGATGCCCGCATGCGGCGCATTGGCCACGACCTCGCGGCAGAACCGGGCCAGGTCCAGGGTCTCCAGCTGGAGGTCCGCGGCCTCCAGGGCCTCGGAGGGGGAGGCCGTGCCGTAAAGCACGCGCACCGCCTGCTGCATGCGCTGCACGTAGCGGTGGCTGGGATCGTCCGCGCCGCCGTGCAGCACCATCAGGGACTGCAGGGGCGACATGATCTCGTGTCCCACCGCATGCCACATCTCGCGCTCGCGCTCAGCGCGCAGCTGCTCGCGGCGCAGCCCGTCCTTCACCCGCTGCAGCAGGGCCTGCAGGGTGCCGGCCAGGATGCCCAGCTCGTCACGGCCCTTGAGATCAGCCACGTCCAGCTCGCCGATGCGCTGCTCCGCGCGGGGGTCCTGCATGTTGTAGGACACGGCCGCCGCGCGCCGCGTCAGCACGGCGATGCGGCGAATCAGGCCCAGCTCCACCAGCAGCCAGGCAAAGGCGATGGCCCCCAGCATGGCGCCCACCAGCCACAGCAGGCTGCGCGCCTCGCGGGCCAGCTGGCGGTCCAGGCTGCGCAGGTCGCCCTGCAGCCCCACGCGGTAGCGGCCTGTGGCGGTGACGACCGCCTCCTGGGCCTGCAGGCGCAGGCGGGCGTCGCCCACCGGCACGTCCACCGGCAGGCGGCGGATCAGGCGGCTCAGCCAGGGCAGCGGCGCGTCGCCGATCTCGGCGCCGCGCCGTTCGGCGATCACCAGTGGGTGCTCGCCCAGGCGCTCGATCTGCAGGGTCTCGCCGGCCTGCAGGGCCGCCCCCAGCCGGTCCAGGGAGACCCCCACCGTCGCGCCCGGCCGGGCGCTGTCGAACAGGGCAACGGCAGCCCCGTCCCCGCCCGCCGGGCCCAGCAGCTGCACGCGCAGGCGCAGCCGGTCCAGGTCTCGCGGGGGCCAGGCCTGGGCGCCGCGCTCGAACAGCGCCGTCTTGAAGGCCTCCACCGGCAGGCGGACCGAGAACACCGTGTGCCGCGCGCAGGCGGCCTCGGCATCGTCGGCCTTGACGCAGGGGCCCTCGCGCCACAGCCAGCCGCGGAACTCGCGCTGCGGGCGGGACTGGCGCTCCAGCTGGTCGCCCTCGGCCAGGAAGCCCGTCAGGCGGCCGCGCTGCTGCGCCGGCCCTTCATCGGCGCGCGCGGCTTCGTAGGGGGCAGTCCAGGCACTGCGCTGGCCGCGGTAGTCCAGGCTCACGCGCAGGCGGTGGACGCCGCCCAGGTCCAGCTGGCCGATGCTGCGCGGCTGCAGCGGCCCGGCGTCCAGGCTGCCGACCAGGTAGACAAAGCCGCCCGCGTAGGCATTGCTGCCCACCGCCGCGCAGAGGCTGGCCCCTTGCTGCCAGCGCAGGCCGCAGCCGGCCATCTCCACGGCGCGCAGCGCCTTGTACTGGTCGTCGAAATCGATGGCCGAGAAGGGCAGCAGCACCGGGGCCAGGTCTTGCCCGTCGTCCGCCCCCATGCCGGGATTGAGCAGGGCCAGCTGTCCCGCGGGATGGCGCAGCTGCAGGGTGATTTCGGCCAGGGACTGCCGGAAGCCCTGCTCGTAGCGCTCATAGCTGCGCTGCTTCTGGTCCTGCAGCACGGTCAGGGCCAGCCCCAGCGTGGCCGCCACGAGCAGCACGAAGGCCAGGTGCACCACCAGGCGGCGGCGGAAGGCCGCCAGGCCCAGGCGCGGCACAGGCAGCGCCGGCAGCTCGACGGGGCCCAGCTTCATGCGCGGCCCGGCATCATCGCGACCCGGCCCAGCGGAAGCCGCGCATGGGCACGTTTTCGATGGCGTCGAAGTCCGGATCCACCTCGCGCAAGGCCTCGCGCAGGGTCGAGACATGTTTGCGCACGTTGTCCCGGGTGCGGCCGCTCTTGACCACGTCGAACAGCTCCTCATAGCTCACCACCTCGGGCGCACGCTGGTGCAGGGTGGCAAGAATGCGCTGGGCGGTCAGCGGCAGGTTGATGCGCTGCCCCTTCCACAGCGGGCTGCGCTGCCACAGCGGGTCCAGCTGCAGGGCGGTCGCGGCGTCCGGCGCCGGGTTGGGCCTGCGCGCGCGGGCGGCGCGCAGCATGTCCAGGAAGGTTTCGGTGAACTCGGCCTCGTCGAAGCTGGTCTTCTGCAGGTAGTCCCAGGCATCCAGGGCCTTCATGATGCCGCGGTAGATGGCCGCGGGCATGGCCGAGACCACCAGCACCGGCGTGCCCTGGTGCAGCTTGTTGATCGCATTGATGAGGGCGACGCCGGCATGGCGCTCGCGGCCCAGCTCGATGTCCAGCACCACCATGGCGTAGGACTCGCGGCCCAGCGCGGCCTCGGCGCTGTCGCGGTCGTGCCACTGGTCCACCTGCAGCTCGGGCCGGGCGGCGCGTATCCAGCCGGCCAGCTGCTCGCTGGTGGGGCGGTCGTCCTCGATGACGGCGACTTTGTTCATGCGCCCGATTATCGGCAGCCCCTGCCCCGCCCCCTGTGAAGCTTTCTTCCGGGCTGTGACGACAGTGCCCCGGCGCCGCCCTGGCGCCCTCCGCGGCCCCCGACAAACACTGCGGTCATCGATCCACACACGGGGTCCGCCCCGAACCAAGAGAGGAGCCGCACATGAACGAGCACACCCCCGAGCAGGGCCAGGCCGACGACGACATCCTGCACAGCCGTCTGGTCGAGGACTACGAAGCCGCCGCCGCCCACGAGGCCGTCAGGCCTTCGCTGGGTGCCCAGCTGCGCCGCCATGCCCCACTGCTGCTGGCCCTGGGCGTGAGCATCGTGTCGGTCACGGCCCTGGCCCTGCATCCCCCCTTCTACCCGGTGCCCCGTGGTGAAGTCGCCCTGCGCACCAACACCCTCACCGGCAGCATCACCCAGGCCCGCGACGGCAGTCTCTTTCGCCTGCCCGGCCTGCATGAGGTCCGCACCCTGCCCCTGCAGGACCGCAGCTACCAGCCCGGCGCCTTCGCCCGCGCCGACGGCCCGGCCCCGCTGCAGTCGGTGGAAGGCCTGTCGCTGGGACTGGCGCTGAGCCTGCGCTGGGGCGTGGACCAGAGCCGCCTGCCCCAGCTGGCCCGCAGCCTGCCGGACGACATCGAACGCGAGCTGATCGATCCCATTCTGCAGGGCGTGATCTACCGCCAGATCGCCGCCCACACCGTGCGCGAAGTCTTCTCGACCCAGCGCGCCGAGATCCAGCAGGCCCTGGAGACCGAGCTGCGCAAGAAGCTGATCGCCGACGGCATCGTGCTGCACAGCGTGCAGATCGGCAACGTGGACCTGCCGCGGGAGTACCGCGAGGGTCTGGAAAAGCTGCTGGCCGAAGGCCTGGCCACCGAGAAGATGCGCTATACGCTGGAGCAGCAGGAGAAGAAGGTCAAGCAGACCGAGCTGGAGGCGGCGGCCGACAAGATCCGCCGCGAGACCGCCGCCGAGGCCGCCGCGCGCGAGCAGGTCATCGCCGCCAAGGCCCAGGAGGAGGCGATGAAGCATGTGCTGCCCTTCAAGCAGCGCCAGGTCGAGCAGCGCCAGTTGGAGGCCGAGGCCGAGCGCGTGGCCCGCGTTCGCATGGCCGAAGGCGCGGCCCAGGCCCGGGGCATCGAGGCCGAGGGCGAAGCCCGCGCCCGCGAGAAGCTGGCCGACGCCGAGGCCTACCGCCAGGGCCGGCTGGGCAAGGTGAGCCTGGAGCAGATGTCGGCGGAAGGAGCGCTGCTGAGCAAGCACCCCCTGCTGATCCAGAAGGCCATGGCCGACAAGCTCTCGGACAAGGTGCAGGTCATCATCGCCCCGCCCCCGGCCGACGGCGGCTTCATCGGCAAGACCCTGCTGGGCGGCAAGGCAGAGACCGTGGCCAGGGCACGCGAGACGCAGGCAGAGCAGACCGAAGGCAACAACTGACCCCGTGATCCACACGACGAGGACCCCATCATGCGCCTCACCTTGAGCATTGCCACCCTGGCCGCCACGGCGGCCTTCCTGCAGCCCGCGCAGGCCCACGCCGCCACCGCCCTGGTCCTGCAGGACCAGGCCGCCCTGCGCGCCGCCGCCCGCGACTCCGCGCCCTCGCAGGCCGCCCTATGGCGCGGCGAGGCGGTGGAGATCCGTGGCGAGCGGCTGGACTTCTACCAGGTCTACGACTACCGCCGCGAACGCGGTGGCTTCGTGCGCAAGGGTCAGGTCTTGCCTCTGGAGGGTCCGGCGGCCGAGCCCGCCGCCCTGCTGGCCGCGCTGCGCCTGGTGCGCCTGCAGCCGGGCGCCGAGTCCCTGGGCCTGGGCCTGGCTGCGGCCTATGTGCAGCAGGCCAGCGCCGAGCAGATGGCGGGCCCGGGCGGCATCGAGGCCCTGGACGCGCTGGGCACCCTGGCCGAGCGTCTGGCCGATCGCGCCTCTCGCAGCAGTGCGGCGAAGCTGGACATGCCGCCGACCTCGTCGGACACCCAGTTGGCCGCCCAGCTCGAGGTGGCGGCGCGCTACGGCCTGAAGTTCCAGAGCTTCGAGCGCGAGGCCGGCAGCCTGCAGCTCTGCTACGAAGGCGAGGTCTTCCGCCGGGTGCTGGCCCTGCCCGCGAGCACGCCGGAGCAACAGGCGCGCGCGGCCCTGGCCTTGACGCGCACCGACTGCCAGAACCCAGCCGCCACGCCTGCCCAGAAGCTGCAGCGCGAACTCTGGCGCGCCGACATCCTGGAGCGCGTGCCCACCACCGCGCTGGCGCCGCTGTGGCGCAACCGCCTGGCCCTGCGCCAGGCCGGCGTCTGGAGCAGCCTGGCCTATGCCCGAGCACGCCAGTCCGAGGCGAACGCCGCCGCCGAGTCCCAGGCCGCGGGCGGCCGCGTTCTGCAGGCCCTGGCCCGCGTCCAGCCGGCTGAGCTGGCCGAGGAGGACCTGTCCATTGCCAACGACGCCGCCATGCGCGCCAACGCCGTGCGCTGGCAGGCGCTGCCGGCGGCTGCCGTGTCTATGAGCTGGAGTCGCGGCAAGGACCAGCTGCAGCTGCGCCTGCTGCCGGGCGCCGAGGGCGATCAATGCCTGGTGCTGCAATCCGCGCAGGCGAAGGAGGCCCTGCTGCGCCATTGCAGCTACGGCCTGATCCAGACGGCCTCCTTCAGCGTCAACCGCGAGGGCACGGCCGTCGCGCTGGCGGTGCAGCCCACGGAGTCCTGGCGCGAACTGTGGGTACTGCGCCAGACGCCCCAGGGCTGGCGCCTGGACGTGCTGCCCCCGGTGGCCGCCAACCCCGGCCTGGGCTACGCCGAGTTCGCCGGCTGGGTGCCCGGCGGCCAGCAGATGCTGATGGTGCGCGAGGCCCGCGCCGAAGGCCGCTACACGCCGCGCAGCTTCGAGCTGCTGGACCTGCAAACCCTGCAGGTGCTGCGCCGCAGCGGCGAGTCCCAGCAGCTGGGCCCCTTCCAGCGCTGGGCGGATGCGGGTTGGAAGGCGGCGAGCCTGAGCCTGCGCTGAGCCGGTCGCCGGCACGGCCGGCAGCAAGACGGCACCGCCATGACGCCTCCCGCCGGGCGCCTGGCTGCGAGCGGGCGCGACGGCCCTTGCGCCAGGTCAATCCCAGCCATGCCGGAAAGGCCACAGCATGGGCCGCTTCTTGCGCGGCGCGCTTGACGCCCCGGCCGCGCGGCCCGAAGCTGCCGGAGGCCTGCCCGCCAGCGGGCCGACAGGGTCCAGCCGCCACCGGAGTCCCGCCATGCCGTCCATCCCGCCCACGCCGCACCTCAGCCCCGGCGCCCTGCTGCAGCAGGCCCGCCGCCAGCACTCGCAGGCGCTGTATGCGCGGCGCGCGCCGCTCTACGACCTCGAGCTGGCGGCACTGGCCGGGCTGCGCAGGGAGGCCGTGGCGCAACTTGCGCTGAAGCCGGGCGACACCGTGCTGGACCTGGGCTGCGGCACGGGTCTGAGCCTGCCGCTGCTGCTGCAGGCCGTGGGTCCAACCGGTCAGGTGATCGGACTGGAGCCTTGCAAGGCCATGCTGGAGCAGGCCCGGGTGCGCTGTGGCGAGGCGCCGGGCCTGACCCTGGTCGAGGCACCGGCCGAGGCGGTCAACTGGCCTGTCCAGGCGGATGCCGCGCTGCTTTTCTTCACCCACGATCTGCAGCAAAGCGCCGAGGCCTTGCGGCGCCTGCAGGCCGCGCTGAAACCCGGTGCGCGCGTGGTCGCCGCCGGCCTGGTCTGGGCACCGCCCTGGCAGTGGCTGGGCAATGCCGTCGTGTGGGGCGCGGCCTGGCATTCGCTGTGCTGCTTCGAGGCCCTGCATGCGCCCTGGCAGGCCCTGCAGCCGCTGCTGGCCGAGTACCAGCTGGAGCGCCGCAGCCTGGACACCCTGTACCTGCTCACGGGCCGCACGCCGAGCGCCCCCAGCCCCTCTGCTTGATCCTCGGCCTGATCCTCGTCAAGGGAGTCAGCGCCGCTGCCTGTCGTTGGGCTTGTGCCCGATCAGCTTGACCAGCACCTGGCGCAGGCGGTTGGCATCGATGGGCTTGGTGAGGAACTCGTTCATGCCGGCTTCCAGGGCCTCGTCGCGCTCCGAGACCAGGGCCGCGGCCGTGAGGGCCACGATGGGCAGTTGGTCGGCGCCGATGCGGCGGCGGATCTCGCGGGTGGCCTCGTGGCCGCTCATGACCGGCATCTGGACGTCCATCAGCACCACGTCGAAGGGCTTGCCCATGCTGGCTGCCGCGTGGATGGCCTCGATGGCCTGCTGGCCGTCGCTGGCCTGCGAGACCTCCAGGCCCCACTGCTCCAGCAGGGCCACGGCAATCATCATGTTGACGGGGTTGTCCTCCACCATCAGCACGCGCAGGCCATCGAGGTCGGCGTTGTCGCGCGCCTCGCGCGGCTGGGCCGACAGCGAGCTCGCCGCCGCCACCAGGGGAAGCTCGGCCCAGAAGGTCGAGCCGCGGCCCGATTCGGACTGCACGCCTACCTCGCCGCCCATCAGGTGCGCCAGCTCGCGGCAGATGGACAGGCCCAGCCCCGTGCCGCCATAGCGCCGGGTGGTGGACTCGTCCGCCTGCGTGAAAGGCTGGAAGAGCCGCGCCTGCACCTCCGGCGCGATGCCGGGGCCGGTGTCGGTGACCTCGATGCGCAGCCGCTCGTCGCTGACCCGCGCCACATGGACGGAGACCGAGCCGCTCTCGGTGAACTTGAGCGCATTGGTGAGGTAGTTGGCGAGGATCTGGCGGGTGCGCACGGGGTCGCCCACGACCCAGCCCGGCACGTCTTCCTCGACGTCGATGCGAAAGGCCAGGCCGCGCGCCTGCGCCAGCGTCAGGTAGGCCATGCGCATGGTGGACAGCATGTCTCGCAGGGCGAAGGGCTGGGACTCCAGGGTCAGACGGCCGGCCTCGATCTTGGAGAGGTCCAGGATGTCGGCGATCAGGCCCGAGAGGCTCTCGGCGCTGTCCAGCATCTGGTCCAGGTAGTGGCGGCGGGTCTCTTCGTCGAGATCCGGCTGCTGCAGCAGCCGCGCCAGTCCCACCACGCCGTTGAGCGGGGTGCGGATCTCGTGGCTGGTGTTGGCCAGGAAAGCGCTCTTGGCGCGGCTCGCGGCCTGCGCCTCGTCCTTGGCCTGGGCCAGCGCGGCCTCCACGCGACGCTTCTCGGTGACGTCTTCCAGGATCCAGATCGTGCCGCCGCGGCTGGGGTGGTCCGGGTCCACGGCGCGGGCCAGGATGCGGCACAGGAAGGTGCTGCCGTCCTTGCGCGCCATCATGCGCTCGGTCTCGACCTGCTCGCCCGCCGCCAGCCGCGGGCCCATCTCGCGCCCGGCGCTGCGGTATTCCTCGTCGCTGGGCCAGACGACGCGCCCGGGCTGGCCGATGAGGCTGCCGTCGGGCCAGCCGAACATCTCCTCCACTGCCCGGTTGACCTGGACAAAGGTCTGCTCGCGCGTCAGCGTGATGCCGATGGAGGCGTTCTCCAGGATGGCCGCGTGGATCAGCCGGGTGCGCTCGGAATCCGACACGTCGCGGGCGTTGATCACCAGGTAGGACTGGCCGTCCATCTGGAAGGGCGCCGCCGACATCACCATGGAAATCAGCTCGCCGGTCTTGCTCCTGAAGGACGCCGGCATGTCGTTCACCCGGCCATGCAGCTGCACGGCATCCACCAGGCGCAGGCGTTCCTCCGGGTTGTGCCAGACGCCCAGCTCGGCCGCGGTGCGGCCCAGCACCTCCTCGGCCTTGTAGCCGGAGAGCTCCTCGAAGGTCTTGTTGACCATGGCATAGCGGCCGGTGGCGATCTCGGTCAGGGTGATGACGTCGGGGCTGGTGGCCACCAGGTGCGAGAGCAGGGCCTCGGAGCGACGCAGCGCTTCCTGGGCGCGCGAGGCTTCGGTCTGGTCGATAAAGAAGGACAGCGTGGCCGGGCCGCTGGCGGCCTCGACCCGCACGCTGGTGACCTGCACCAGGCGCCGCCGCCGCGAGAGCGTGCGCAGCTTGAATTCGGCCATGGGCAGGATGGCGCCGACGGGCATGGATTCGATCTTCGCCGCCCGCTCCCGCGCCCGCTCGGCCTCGCCGTTCTCGTAGTGCGTGAACAGGTCCTGGCCGATCATGCTGGAGCGCTGGGTGTAGCCGAACATGGCCATGGCGGCCGGGTTGGCGTCCAGCACCCGGCCCCAGCGGTGCAGCACCAGGGGCGAGGGCGAGCGGCGGAACAGCTCGCGGTAGCGCGCCTCCGTCGCGACGATGGCCTGCTCGGCCTGCACCTCGTCGGTGACGTCACGGCCCACGCCCCAATAGCCGCGGAAGCTGCCCGCAGCATCGAAGCGCGGCTCGCCGCTGATCGAGACATAGCGCAGCGTGCCGTCCCCGGCGCGGCGCCGGGCCACCATGCCGCGGAAGGGGCGATGGGCCTCCAGGTCGGCGCGATGCGCATCCATCTCCTCGTCCGCCAGGCCCTGGGCCTGGTCGATCTCCCAGGGCGTCTTGCCGATGCGCTGGTCCAGGTCCAGCCTCGACTGACCGGGGATGTTCTCGGCCATGTGCGTGAAGCGGAAATCGCGGTCCATCTCCCAGTACCAGTCCGCAGCCATGGACAGCAGATGGCGGAAGCGGGCATTGCGCTCGCTGGCCTCGCGCATGGAGCGCCGCACCAGGCGCAGGGTGCCCAGGCCCACCACCAGGCCTGTGCTCAGCAACACCAGCTGGGTGATCAGCTGGGCCAGCACGCTGGACCCCACCGCCACCGGCGGCAGCAGCTGCTGCGCATCCTGCCAGGCCATCCACAGCAGGCAGACGGCGCCCATGCCGAACAGCCACAGGCCGGCCGTCAGGCCCGTCACGGCGGTGCCCAAGGCCACCATCAGCGCCAGCACACCCAGGCCGGGCGATCCCAGGCCGGCCCCGCGCGACCAGGCCAGGGCCAGGCCCATCAGCATCACCAGGCTCATCACCAGCATGACGCCGGCCTTGGCGCGCTCGCGCGGCAGGCGCAGGTAGAAGGCCGAGCCGGTCAGGCAGACCAGGCCGGCCAGCAGAGGCGGCAGCAGGCCGCCCCAGGGTTCGCCCTCATGAATGGTGCCGGCCAGCAGCAGCGTGACCAGGCCGCCGATCAGGGCCGAAGCGCCCAGCAGCATGCGCACCGAGCGCCAGCGCAGCCCGCGCTCCAGCGCCAGGCGACGCTCGTCCAGCGACATTTCCTGGCCGACCAGACTGCTGAGATCGTCGAGGGGGTCCTTGCTCACTTTGGCAGGCGTGCTCCAAGGGCGCCCGCCCCACCGCGGAGCCGCACCCGCTAGCGAGTCTCGGTCAGGCCAGCCCGGCTGACCAGCCGTCGCCCCCCGCAAATCCACCGCAAATGCAACGCCAGGGAAGGGAGCGAGAAAGAATGCGCAGCCTGGGACGGGCGGCCCGCTCAGCCGCGGGCGGCGTTGAGCTGCTCGCGTGTCGCCAGCGCCACGCGGCGGGCCGCGGCGGCGAAGTCCTCGCCACTGCCGGCATAGAGCACGGCGCGGGAGGAGTTGACGATGATGGGCGCGCTGCTGCCCTCGGCCGTGCCGCGCCAGCCGGCGCGCACCGTGGCCGCGGCGTCCCCGCCCTGGGCGCCCACGCCGGGAATCAGCAGGGGCAGGGTCGGGGCGATCTCGCGGACCCGGGCGATTTCCTCGGGGAAGGTCGCGCCCACCACCAGTCCCAGCTGCCCGGTCTTGTTCCACTCGGTCTGGGCCAGGTGGGCCAGGTGCTCGTAGAGGCGGGGCTGGCCGGGGAGGTCGGCCAGGCGCTGGTTCTGCCAGTCGCTGCCGCCGGGGTTGGAGGTGCGGCACAGCAGGATCACGCCCTTGTCCGCATAGCGCAGGAAGGGCTCGATGGTGTCGAAGCCCATGAAGGGCGAGAGCGTGACGGCGTCCGCCTGGTAGCGCACGAAGGCCTCGCGGGCGTACTGCTCGGCAGTGGAGCCGATGTCCCCGCGCTTGGCATCCAGGATCACCGGCACCTGGGGCGCCACGCGCTTGATGTGGGCCATCAGCCGCTCCAGCTGCTCTTCCGCGCGGTGGGCGGCGAAGTAGGCGATCTGCGGCTTGAAGGCGCTGACCAGGTCCTTGGTGGCATCGACGATGGCGCTGCAGAAGTCGTAGATGCGGCCGGCATCGCCCTTCCAGGCCCCCGGGAACTTGGCCGGTTCCGGATCCAGGCCCACGCAGAGCATCGACTGGTTGAGGCGTTCGGCGGCGTGGAGTTGCTGGATGAAGGTCATGGATCGCACCCTTGAGCGGGCTGGGCTGATGGAGGTGCCGTATTGTCTCGCTTCCGGCGGGCTTGCGCACCGCCCCCCATCGCCCCACCGCCCCCATTGCCCATCGACACCTGGAGCCCCCGACGATGCAGATTCTGGAGACCGACCGCCTGCGCCTGCGCTGGTTCGACGACAGCGACGTGCCCTTCATCCTGGGCCTGATCAACGAACCGGCCTGGAAGGCCAATATTGCCGACCCCGGCGTCCGCACCCTGGAGCAGGCCCATCAATGGATGCAGGAGCGCCTGCTCCAGCGCTACTGGACGCAGGGCCATGGATTCTGGTGCATCGAGCGCAAGCAAGACGGCGAACGACTGGGCCTGGCCGGCCTGATCCACCGCGAGGGTCTGCCCGAGCCGGATCTGGGCTACGGCCTGGCCGAGCGCCACTGGGGCCGCGGCTACGCCCGCGAGGCCGCCGCCGCCGCCCTGCGCTACGCCCACGAGGTGCTGGGCCTGCGCCACCTGCTGGCCACCACCGCGCCGCACAACGACAGCTCGGGCCGGGTGCTGACGGCCATCGGCTTCGCCGACCTGGGCCTGCAGCAGACCGCGGCCCACGAGGGCCTGTCGCACGTCTACGAATGGCGTGCCGCAGGCGCCGCGGGCGACGACGCGCAGCAGATCCGCGAGCTGGTGCAGCGCTTCCTGGGCGCCTTCGACAACCGAGCCGGCCGCATCCCCGCCGTGGCTGCGCTGCCGCACTGGCTGCTGCCCGAGGCGCGCATCGTGGTGCGCCAGGGCGACGCGCTCAGCAGCCTCAGCGTGCGCGAGTTCATCGAGCCGCGCGCCGCGGCCTTCTTCAGCGGCACGCTGCAGGACTTCCATGAATGGATCGAGGATCTCGTCATCGAGCACGAAGGCGGCCTGGCGCAGGCCCGCCTGCACTACGCCAAGGCCGGCCGGCGCGAGGGTCTGCCCTTCGAAGGGCGCGGCCACAAGCTGCTGCAGTGCGTGAGGACGCCACGCGGCTGGAAGATCGCGGCGGTGCTGTGGGAGGATGTCTAAGCCCATGGCAGCAGCCGCGCTCGCGCGCATCCGGCAGGACCGGACTGTTCTCACCGCATTTGACGAACAGCGCTCCGTCTGGTGAAGAGCATGCAACGGGCTTGAGCCGCTGCGCGCGCCATGCGCACACCCATGGTCCGAACCTGTCAGTGCTTACAGGCTAGCCGCCGCTGTCGGCCACCTAGACTCCCCCCCCTTCGCACACAGCTCTGGAGGCTGCGGACCGAGAGGTCCGCAGAAGGAGCGCCATGGCCCCAAGGCTCACCCATAGGAAGCCGGGCCAAATAGCCAATGAGGGAGAAAACTCGATGAGAACAATGATGGCGCTGCTCAGCGCGGCCTGTCTGTGCGCGCACGCCGCGGTGGCGCACGCGCAAAGCACCTCGGTGCCTGCCAAGCCCGCTTCCACGCCCACGACGGCATCTGGCGGCAAACAAGGCCTGAAGCCACCCAAACGGGGCGTGGACCTCAAGGCCATGGAAGGCGACAGCGAGGGTTGCCCCAGAGGACCTAACGGCGAAGAGGAGTGCACCGTGGAGGTCACGGGGCCCAGCGCGGGATGGAGTGGAGGATTGGCCAGCGGCGGAGGCTGGGGCGGCGGCGGCGACCCTGGCATGTGCACGCCTGGAAAGCAGTTGCAGGCCTCGCCTTGTACGCCGGATACGCCGGGGGCGAAGGGGCCGGATCCCAGCGAAAAGGAGAAGGCGAAGGAGAGGGCCCGGGCCATCTGCCATAGCGACTATCAAGAGGATCTGAAGAACATTTCAGATGATTTCAATGCCATGGTGGAAAAGCAGTGTGGAAACCTGGCGCAGCTCAAGATCGGTTTCAAATTTGGCTCCATTGAAGCAGAACTCGATCGAATCGGCTCTGTCATCGAAGAATTAGGGCGGCCCTTTGGACGAACCTGCCTATCGACGGCCAGCGAAATCAGAAACGGCGCAGTCGCACAGAAGCGGGAAACGCGCAGGCAATGCTTGGCCAACGCCGAAAAGGGTTGATCAAATGGGCAAGGGAATGAATTGGGCGTTTGCCACGGCCACGCTGGCGCTGGCCGGCATTGCGGCGAGGGAGTTCACGGCAAATCCGCAGGCACTCCCTGCACCGGCGCCGACGGCTGCAGAGGCGTTCCATGACGTCCAGACGCCCGCCCTAGCCGGCTCGGCGAATATGGCGGGGACGGCCAAGCGATCGCAGGACATCGCCATCACCGTGCCTGCGACAACGCCGGCCACCACTCGCGAGCGCACCTATGCTTCGCTCAACCGCAGGTTCCCCGGCGGTCTGCAGACGGAGGCAGAGCAGGCGCTCCGTGCTGCAAATGGCGCGCGGGCGCTCGAAGTTGCCCGCGAGATAGGGACTTGCCTGTCTTGGGCGGACCTGCGAGAAGCCATGGAAAGAAACGGCAAGCAGGAGTTGCTGGCGGTGAAATACCCCGAGATGAAGTCCGACGAGCAACCTCGGATTGATGCCTTTTGCCAGACGGCGGGCCCCAATGCGGATGAGCTGTCGAAAAGCTTGATGCTGCTGGCAGCCCAACAAGGCATACGGGATGCAGTCTATTGGGCTCACGAGCTGCAACAGGACCCCTCTGGCACCAGCAGCCGGCTGATCGGCCGTTGGGCCATGGAAGGTGCGGACTTGCGGGCCGTGGGGCAAGTGATCTATGGCCAGCACCCCGAGGTTTTCGGACTGCGCATGGATGACCAAAACGTGGCGCGCAGGGCCATCGTGCTGCTGTCCCAGACACCGGAATACGCAAACGAGTCTTCCGTCGAGCGCATGATCCAGATGGGACAGGAGGCTGCGAACTATCAGCGTGCCGGTGTCAGCAGCGGCCAGGCCTACGAGGCACTCCCCAACAAGCCACAGTCCATCAAGTTTGCCGAACTTGCCCTGCCTCCCGCTGACGAGCAGCGTGCCCGGGACATCGTCAAGGGACTGATCGACGCCCGGCGGCGCCGCTTGGCCGCGGCGGGCGGGTGACGCATAGGCACGCCCGGGATCGCTGCCTGACTGCCTGCCTGGCCACTGCAGGTAAAGGCTGAAGATGCTGAACAACGCGTGGAGCCGGGCTACCCTCTTGACGGTTGTCCTGCTTGGCCTTGCGGTCTGGCAGCTGGCCAACTGTCCGGCAGCCAGGCCTGAACAGGCGAAGGCCCTGGCACACACGGGTCGCGTGGAAGCGCCTGGACATTCAGGCGCAAAACCTGCAGATGCTCCGCCGCTGCCGCAGCCAAGGATCGCAGCTTCGGAGCCAGCCGCGCCCCCCGTTCAACGCAACGATGGAACCCTTGGTCGCGACTTCCCCGGAGGTCTCCAAACTGAAGCACAACTTGCCCAGCGAGCTGGCAATGCCAAGCGCTCCCTTGAGGTAGCCAAGGAGCTGGGCAAATGCCTGCACTTCCAGCAAACACGAGAGGAGTTTGAACGGCTGGGCCTGCAGCACAAGCTGGCCCAGTTGTTTCCGACGCAGGACCCCGGCGAACAGGCGCGCCTCGATGCCTTTTGCCAAACAGCCGGCCCGCAAGGGCAAGCGTGGATGGCGCAGTTACTGCTGGCGGCCGCCGGCCAGGGTCTCCCGGAAGCCGTTTACTGGGCCCATGAGGACAAGCTGGATCCCTCGGGGGCGTCCAGTCGTTTGATTGGCCGGTGGGCACTTCAGGGAAGCGATCTGATGGCCCTCGGCAAAGTGATGCTCGACGCCACGCCCGACGTCTTTGGCCTGAGCCAGGAAGACCTGAATGTGGTGCGCAAGGCCAGCGCCTTGCTGCTTGACACGCCGGAATACGCGGCCCGCCTTGGATTCAAGGGAATGCTCAGCAATGCCCAAGAGTCGGCCACCTATCAGCGCGCCGGCGTGAGCAGCTGGCGGGCTTACGAAGCACTTCCCGCAAGCAAGCCCCCGCCCGTCAAGTTTGCAGAGCTGACCCTGTCACCCGCCGACGAGCAGCGAGCCCGGGACATCGTCAAGGCACTGGTAGAGGCCCGGCGGCGCCGGTTGGCGAAGGCGGGCGGGTAATACTCATGCAGGGCCGGATCCCTGCCTGACGCACGCCTGAGGGCCTGGCATGCGCCACACGGCGGCCTGTCATGCCCCGCGCGGCCATGCCCTCGCTTGCGGAGCAACTCCGGTGAACGCTCGCAGCAGGGCTTGAGCGCCTGCACGGATTTCCGTCCCGACACCGCGACGAGGGACGGAAATCCGCCCCCGACTCCCGGTCGACAGCGCTCGCCGGCACGGCGAATCAAGCACTTGGCACCGACGCGGCCAGCCAACCCAGGGATAACCCCAGATGGCACGACCCCTGCATGAGCGGGGGCATGCTGCGCCCTCGTCTTGCCCTCCCCCTGCTGCTGAGCCTGCCCCTGCTGGCCGGCCCGGCCCTGGCCGCGGGCGCCGAGGTCAGCCCCCTGCTCGCGCAGAGCGAGACCCTGCGCCGCATCGCCGCCACGGGCACCATCAACCTGGGCCACCGCGAATCCTCGGTACCCTTCTCCTACTACGACCAGCGCCGCCAGGTCGTGGGCTACTCGCAGGACCTGATGCTCAAGGTGGTCGAAGGCATCCGCCAGGAGCTCAAGCTGCCGGCGCTCACGCAGCGCTTGGTGCCGGTCACCTCGCAAAACCGCATGTCCCTGGTGCAGAACGGCACCGTGGACCTGGAATGCGGCTCCACCTCCAACACTCTGGCGCGGCAGAAGCAGGTGGCCTTCTCGGTCTCCATCTTCATCGTCAGCACCCGCATGCTGGTGCGCAAGGATTCCCCGCTGCAGGAGTTCGCCGACCTGGCCGGCCGCCGCGCCGTGGTCACCGCGGGCACCACCTCCGAGCGGCTGCTGCGCGCCTGGAACGAGACCCACGGCGGACGCATCCAGCTGCTCGCGGCCCGCGACCATGGCGAGGCCTTCCAGTCGCTCGAGACCGGCAAGGTCGACGCCCTGATGCTGGACGACGCCCTGCTGCTGGGCGAGCGCGCCAAAGCCGCCCAGCCCGAAGACTGGCGCCTCACGGGCACGCCCATGAGCTCGGAGGTCTACGGCTGCATGCTGCGCCGCGACGACGCCGGCTTCAAAGCCCTGGTGGACCGCGAGCTGAGCCGCCTGATGCAGGGCGGCGAGGCCCTGAAGATCTACCAGCGCTGGTTCCAGCGCCCCATCCCGCCCAAGGGGCTGAACCTCAACTGGCCGCCCACCGAGGCGCTGCTGCAGCTCTACCGCCAGCCTTCGGACCGCGCCCTGCAATGAACCATTCCCCAATCCCCGCATCCACCAAGAGACAGGACTCCGCATGAAGACTTCCTTCCGCATCTCTGCCCTGACGGCCCTGCTGGGCCTGGCCGCGCTGAGCGCCGCGCCGGCCCGCGCCGAGGACACGCTCAAG
This sequence comes from Burkholderiaceae bacterium, assembly GCA_041905785.1. Classification (GTDB taxonomy): domain Bacteria; phylum Pseudomonadota; class Gammaproteobacteria; order Burkholderiales; family Burkholderiaceae_C; genus Roseateles_B. Next base: position 259,871 of record JAYRKJ010000002.1, on the reverse strand, counting down.
AAGATCAAGGACAGCGCCAGCGTCACCCTGGGCGTGCGCGAATCCAGCGGCGCGCTGTCCTACACCCTGGGCGACGGCAAGTACGTGGGCTACCACGTGGAGATCTGCCAGAAGGTGATGGGCGCCATCCAGAAGCAGCTGGGCCTGGCCAAGCTGGACATCAAGTACCAGCCGGTGACCTCGCAGAACCGAATCCCCCTGGTGCAGAACGGCGCCGTGGACCTGGAGTGCGGCTCCACCACCAACAATCTGACGCGCCAGAAGGACGTGGCCTTTGCCGTGACCACCTTCGTCGAAGAAGTGCGCATCGCCGTCAAGGCCAACGCGGGCATCAGCAACATCGGCCAGCTGGCCGGCAAGACCGTGGCCACCACCACCGGCACCACCTCGGTCCAGACCCTGCGCAAGCACGAGCGCGCCACGGGCGTGGACTTCCACGAGGTCTTCGGCAAGGACCACGCCGACAGCTTCCTGCTGCTGGAATCCGGCCGCGCCGACGCCTTCGTGATGGACGGCTCGCTGCTGGCCGGCCTGATCGCCAAGTCCAAGAACCCGGCCGACTACAAGATCGTCGGCGAAGTGCTGTCGGTCGAACCGATCGCCATCATGTTCCGCAAGGACGATCCCGCCTTCAAGAAAGCCGTGGACGACAGCCTCGTCGCGATGATGAAATCCGGCGAGGTCGCCAAGCTCTACGACAAGTGGCTGATGCAGCCGATTCCCCCGACCAACTCGCGCGTGGGCCTGCCCATGAGCGAGAACCTCAAGGCCGCCCTGGCCGCCCCCAACGACAGGCCCATGGAAGCCTACGCCAAGAAGTAAGCGCCACGGCCGCGGTCGCGGCGCGGGGCCAGGCAAGACCTGACCCCGCAGAAAGGACACCATGACATTCGAATGGCAGGAACTCTGGTGCAAGGACACCGTCGAGGGGACGGTCGTCGAGGGCTGCTTCCGCCAGCCCGGCACCCAGACCTATCTGGACTGGCTGCTCTCGGCCTGGGGCTGGACGCTGGCCGTCTCGGCCATCGGCCTCGTCATCGCCCTGCTGCTGGGCTCGCTGATGGGGGTGCTGCGCACCGGCCCGAACCGCAAGCTCGCCTTCCTGGGCGAGGCCTGGACCGAGCTGTTCCGCAACATCCCGCTGATCGTGCAGCTCTTCCTCTGGTTCTTCGTGCTCCCGGAGTTCATCCAGCCGATGAAGGGCCTGCCCAGCTTCCTGATCGCGGCCATCGGCCTGGGCTTCTTCACCTCCGCGCGGATCTCCGAGCAGGTGAAGGCCGGCATCCAGAGCCTGCCGCGCGGCCAGCGCGCCGCCGGTCTGGCCCTGGGCCTGACGCTGATCCAGACCTACCGCTACGTGCTGCTGCCGGTGGCGCTGCGCATCATCGTCCCGCCCCTGACCAGCGAGGCCATGAGCATCGTCAAGAACAGCTCGGTGGCCTTTGCGCTCTCAGTGCTGGAGCTGACGCAGTTCGCGCGCCAGGTCGGTGAGGAAACCTCGCGTCCCACCGAGGTCTATGCCATGGTGACCCTGCTCTACTTCCTTTCCGCCTTCGCGGTCTACCTGTTCGCCGCCCTGATCGAACGCTGGGTGCGGGTGCCAGGTCTTGCCGGCGGGGTGAACAAATGAATCTCGACTTCTCCTTCCTGACGCTGGAGTTCCTGCGCGCCTTCATCGCCAAGGGCTTCCTCTTCTCCATCCAGCTGACCCTGGTGGCCATGGTGGGCGGCATCTTCCTGGGCACGGTGCTGGCGCTGATGCGGCTGTCCAGCCACCGCTGGCTCTCGGCCCCGGCCGCGGCCTACGTGAACCTGCTGCGCTCCATCCCGCTGGTGATGGTGATCCTGTGGTTCTTCCTGCTGGTGCCCCTGCTCACGGGGCCCATCAGCGCGGAGCTCTCGGCCTTCATCACCTTCACGCTCTTCGAGGCGGCCTACTACGCCGAGATCATGCGCGCCGGCGTGCAGAGCGTGCCCAAGGGCCAGACCCACGCGGCGTTTGCCCTGGGCATGAACTACCGCCAGGCCATGAGCCTGGTAGTCCTGCCCCAGGCCTTCCGCAACATGCTGCCGGTGCTGCTGACGCAGACCATCATCCTCTTCCAGGACACCTCGCTGGTCTACGCCATCGGCGCCTACGACCTGCTCAAGGGCTTCGAGGTGGCCGGCCGCAACTTCAACCGCCCGGTGGAAACCTATCTGCTGGCCGCGGGCCTCTATTTCGTGATCTGCTTCAGCCTCTCCATGCTCGTGCGCCGGCTGCAGCGTCGCATCCAAATCATCCGCTGAGGTGGCCTCATGATCGAGATCCAGAACGTTTCCAAGTGGTACGGCAGCTTCCAGGTGCTGACCGACTGCACGACCAGCATCCGCAAGGGCGAGGTCGTCGTGGTCTGCGGCCCCTCGGGCTCGGGCAAGTCCACCCTGATCAAGACCGTCAACGCCCTGGAGCCCTTCCAAAAGGGCGACATCGTGGTGGACGGCATCTCCCTGGCCAATCCCAGGACCGATCTGCCCAAGCTGCGCTCGCGCGTGGGCATGGTGTTCCAGCACTTCGAGCTCTTCCCGCACCTCTCGGTGACGGAGAACCTGACGCTCGCTCAGATCAAGGTGCTGGGCCGCAATGCCGACGACGCCAGGACGCGCGGCCTGAAGATGCTGGACCGCGTGGGCCTCTCCGCCCACAAGGACAAGTTCCCCGGCCAGCTCTCCGGCGGCCAGCAGCAGCGCGTGGCCATCGCCCGGGCCCTGTCCATGGACCCCATCGTCATGCTCTTCGACGAGCCCACCTCGGCCCTGGACCCGGAGATGGTGGGCGAGGTGCTGGACGTGATGGTGCAGCTGGCCAACGAGGGCATGACCATGATGTGCGTCACGCACGAGATGGGTTTTGCCAAGAAGGTCAGCCACCGCGTGATCTTCATGGACGCCGGCAGGATCGTCGAGGACTGCCGCAAGGAGGACTTCTTCGGCAAGCCGGAAGAGCGCTCGCCGCGTGCGCGGGATTTTCTGTCGAAAATCCTCAATCATTGACCCCCTACTCGCTTCGCGAGCCCCCAGGGGGCGCATGCGACGGACCGGCAGAGCCGGATCCGCGCACGCCGTGCCTGTGGAGCTGGCAACCTCCGGTTGCTACGCTCCGCACACCCCGGATCACTGAGCGCGCTGGTATTCGCATGAAAAGAGGTCTGCGCATCCTGCTCGGCTCGCTGGCCGCGGCGCTGCTGGTCGGCGGCGCGGGCTGGCTGGCCTACACCGCCAGCCTGCGCCAGGGCACTGAAGTGCTTCGGCGCGAGTCCAACCACCAGCTGGAACTCTTCGCCGCCGCGGCGGAGGGGGTGATCAAGCGCCAGGAATCCATTCCCGCCACGCTGCAGCTCAGCCCCGAGGTGCAGGCCCTGCTGCGCGAGCCGCAGTCCGCCGCACGCGCCGAGGCGGCCAACCTTTACCTGCGCCGACTCAATGCCCACCTGGGCAGCCTGGAGCTGTTTGTGCAGAACCAGCAGGGCTTGGTGCTGGCCGCCAGCGAAGCCGAACTGCTGGGCGAAGACCTCTCCTTCCGCCCCTACTTCCTCGAAGCGCTGGCCGGCCGCGTGGGCCGGCATTTCGCCATCGGCACGCGCGATGGGCGGCCGGGCTACTACGTCTCCCATCCCATCCACGACGGCGCCCGAGTGGTGGGCGTGGCCGCCATCAAGATCAAGCTGGACCCCATCAACGATGCCTGGGCCACGCTGGGCTCGCCGGCCTTGCTGGCGGACTCCAACCAGATCGTCATCCTCTCCTCCGAACCCGCCTGGCGCTACACCAGCCTGGCCGAGCTGAGCGTGGACCAGCGCGTGGACCTGCAGCTCTCCCGCCTCTATGCCGCACAGGCCCTGCCGCGCTTCCCCCTGCAAGTGGACCTGCGGGTGGACGAGGACAGCCAGGTGGTCGAAGGCGTGCTGCCGCATGGGCTCGCCGGCGCGGCGTCGGCGCCGCGGCTGGCCAGCCGGACCATGCTGGTGATGGGCCGCACGCTCAATGGCATGGACTGGCGGCTGATGATGTTCATCGACCTGCGGCCGGTGCGCCAGCAGGCCAGCACCCATGGCCTGCTGGTCAGCCTGGGCCTGGGCGTGGTGCTGCTCAGCGCGCTGATCCTGCTGCAGCGCCGCCGCATCGTGCGCCAGAAGCTGGAGGCCCATGCCGAGCTGGAGGAGCAGGTGGCGCGCCGCACCCAGGCCCTGTCCGAGGCCAATGCCCTGCTGGCCCAGGAGGTCACCGAACGGCAGCAGGCCGAGGCCACCTTGCGCCAGGCCCAGGATGAGCTGGTGCATGCCGGCAAGATGGCCGCCCTGGGCCAGTTGGCCACCGGCATCACGCATGAGCTGGCCCAGCCCCTGGGCGCCATCCGCACCCTGGCCGGCAATGCGCTGGAGTTCATGCGCCGCCAGGACCTGCGCTCGGTGCAGGGCAATCTGGAAATCCTGACCCGGCTGGCGGACCAGATGGGCCAAATCATCCAGCCGCTCAAGGGCTTCGCCCGCAAGAGCCAGGCCCGGCCGCAGCGCTGCGACGTGGCGCAGAGCGTGGCCAACGCACTCTTCCTGCACGACCAGCGCATGCGCCAGCTGCAGGTCCGGCTGCAGCGCGAGGTCCAGCCCGGCCAGGTCTTCGCCTTCTTCGACCCCAACCGCCTGGAGCAGGTGCTGCTGAACCTCATCGGCAACGCCCTGGACGCGGTGCAGGACCAGGAAAACGCGCAGGAGCGGCAGGTCTGGATCGGGGCGGCGCAGTCGCAGGGTCAGGTCTTGATCCTGGTGCGCGACAGCGGCCCGGGTCTGAGCGAGGAAGCGCTGCAGCGCCTGTTCGAGCCCTTCTTCACCACCAAGGAGCAGGGCGTGGGCCTGGGGCTGGGCCTGGCGATCTCGCGCGACATCGCCCGCGAAGGCGGCGGCGAGCTGGAGGCACGCAACCACCCGCAAGGCGGTGCGGAATTCGTGCTGAGCTTGCCCGCCGCCGACGCGCCGCAAGGGCCTGCGCAGGCCTGACAATGCCGCCATGAGCCTGCCTGCGAACCCCGACTTGTCCGTCCTGCTGGTGGAGGACGATCTGCACATGCAGCTGGGCTGCGTCCAGGCCCTGCAGCTGGCCGGGCTGGCCGCCAGCGCCGTGGCTTCGGTGGAAGAGGCCCGGCCCCGGCTGCATGCAGGCTTTGCCGGCGTGGTCGTCACCGACATGCGCCTGCCCGGCGCCGACGGCCTGAGCCTGGTGCGCCACTGCCAGGAGATGGACGCCGCCCTTCCCGTCATCATGATCACGGGGCATGGCGACGTCAGCCTGGCCGTTGAAGCCATGCGCGCCGGCGCCTACGACTTCATCCCCAAGCCCTTCTCGCCCGAGCATCTGGTCGAGGTGGTGCGCCGCGCGCTGGACAAGCGCCGCCTGACGCTGGAAGTCGCCCAGCTGCGCGAGGCCCTGGCGCGGCGTGACGGCGTGGCCGGCAAGCTGGTGGGGCGCTCCCCGCAGATTGAGGCCGTGCGCCAGCTGGTGGCCCGGGTGGCGGAATCCAAGGTGGACGTGCTGATCCGCGGCGAAACCGGCACCGGCAAGGAGCTGGTGGCCCAGGCCCTGCATGAGCTCTCGGCGCGGCGCAGCGGGCCCTTCGTGGCGCTGAACTGCGGCGGCCTGCCCGAGACCCTGCTGGACAGCGAGCTCTTCGGCCACGAGCCCGGCGCCTTCACCGGTGCGCAGAAGCGCCGCATCGGCAAGATCGAGCATGCCAGCGGCGGCACCCTGTTCCTGGACGAGGTCGAGAGCATGCCCATGGCCGCACAGATCAAGCTGCTGCGCGTGCTGCAGGAGCGCCAGATCGAGCGCCTGGGCTCCAACCAGCCCCTGCCCGTGGACTGCCGCGTGGTGGCGGCCAGCAAGGACGACCTGCTGGAGAAGTCCCGCCTGGGTGCTTTCCGCAGCGATCTCTACTACCGCCTCAACGTGGTGACCATCGACCTGCCGCCCCTGCGCGAGCGCCGCGAGGACATCCCCTTGCTGCTTGAGCACTTCCTGCTGCTGGCGGCCAGCCGCTACGGCCTGGCCGTGCCCACGGTCAGCGCCGCGCAGCTGCGCACGCTCACCGCCCACCATTGGCCCGGCAACGTGCGCGAGCTGCGCAACGTGGCCGACTGCCTGGTGCTGGGCGTGCGCAGCGACGTGCTCGGCGACGTGCCCGGCGACGCCGCGACTCCCGCCCCCATGCCGCAGGCCCTGTCGCTGGCCGAGACGGTGGAGGATTTCGAGAGGAGCCTGATCCGCGAGGCCCTGCAGCGCCACGGTGGCAACATCGCCCGCAGCGCCCAGGCCCTGCGCACGCCCAAGACCACGCTGGCGGACAAGATCCGCAAGTACGGGCTGAATGCCGGGGAGGGCGGATGAAGACCTGTGCGGGCCTGTCTTTCGGCCCCGCAGGTCCGCTTGCATACACTGCGCCTTCATCGACCGCCCAAGGCATGGACCCCGCCATGGACCCCGCACGCATCCTCCTCGTAGAAGACGACGCCCGCCTGGCCGAGCTGGTGGCCGAGGCCCTGCGCAAGGCCGGCTACGTGGTCGAATGCTGCAGCGACGGCGCCGAGGGCGAGGCCCGCATGCGCGCCCAGGCCTTTGACGTGGTGCTGCTGGACGGCCACCTGCCGGGCAAGGACGGCTTCGACGTGCTGCGCGACGTGCGCCGCGACTTCAAGGGCCGCATCGTGATGCTGACCGCCCGCGATGACGACATCGACCAGGTGCTGGGTTTGGAGGGCGGGGCCGACGACTACATCGCCAAGCCGGTGGCGCCGCGCGTGCTGCTGGCCCGGCTCAAGGCCCTGCTGCGCCGCGATGCGCCGGGCGCACCGCAGGAGACGGCGGCCGAGCCGGTGGACGAGATGAACTTCGGCCCGGTGCAGATCCGCCCCGCGGCCCGCGAGCTGCGCGTCAAGGGCGAGGCCGTGGAGCTGACCACCGCCGAGTACGAACTGTTGCTCTTCCTGGCGCGGCGTGCCGGCCAGGTGGTCTCGCGCGAGGACATCATGCAGGGCCTGCGCGGCCTGGAGTTCGACGGCCTGGACCGCGCCATCGACGCCCGCGTCTCGCGCCTGCGCAAGAAGCTGGGCGACGACGCCCATTCGCCCGAACGCATCAAGACAGTGCGCGGGCAAGGCTATCTTTTTGTCCCCTGACGCCGTGCCCCGCTGGCTGCACCTGCCCCGCTTCAAGCCCTCGCCCCTGGCGCGCATCGCGCTGGGCATGGGCCTGGCGATGCTGACGCTGATGCTGCTGGCCCAGGGCCTGGTCGCGGTAGCCGTGGAACAGTTCACCGAGGACTATGTCCGGCGCTTCATGCGCGGCACGGTGGACGTGCTGGTCAACGAGCTGAGGCCGCTGGACCACAAGGCGCGCGAGGCGCGCGTCCGGCAGCTGGACCGCACCTTTGCCTACCCCGTGAGCCTGGTGCGCATGCAGGATCTGAGCGGCGCGCGCCAGGAGCAGCTGCTGCGCGGCGAGCTGGTGGTGGCGGGCATCAACCGCCGCGTCTATGCCCGGCTGGACGCACAAGGCGATGCCGTGCTGCAGCTGGGCCCGCTCAACGCCGACTGGCAGCCCGGCAAGACCTGGCAGCCGCCGCGCGAGCTGTGGCTGCAGCTCTTCACGGCGCTGGCGCTGGCCTTCGCCGTGATGGGCCTGGCCTGGTGGCTGCTGCGCCCGGTCTGGCGCGACTTCCGCGAACTGCAGGCCGCGGCCGACCAGATCAGCGCCGGCCACTTCGACACCCCCCTGCCCCGGCCGCGCAGCCGGCTCTTCGCGCCGCTGGCGCATGCCATCCGCTCCACGCTGCAGCGCCTGGCCGCCGCCCTGGCCAGCCAGCGCGAGCTGACCGGCGCGGTCTCGCACGAGCTGCGCACCCCGCTGGCCCGGCTGCGCTTCGCCATCGACGCGCTGATCGACGAAGACGACGCCGCGCGGCGCGAAGCCAAGGTCCAGGCCTGCGAGCGCGACATCGAGGAGCTGGAAGGCCTGATCGACGCCAGCCTGATGCTGGCCCGCCTGGACACCGGCGCGCTGAGCGCCAAGCCCGAGCCCGGCGACCTGAGCGAGCTGCTGAACCGCGAGTCCGACAGCCTGCGCCCGCTGCTGGACGGCAAGGCCCTGAGCCTGCAGCTGAAGCTGCCCGCCGAGCCCTTGCCCTTCGATGCGCAGATCCTGCCCTACGCCCTGCGCAACGGCTTGCGCAACGCGGCCCGCCATGCCCGCTCGCGCATCTGCCTGCAGGCCTGGCTGGACCAGGGGCAGATCTGGCTGGCCATCGACGACGACGGCGAAGGCGTGCCCGAGGCCTTGCGCGAGCTGGTCTTCACGCCCTTCAAACGCCTGGAGCGCCACCGCCGCTCGCGCGGCTTCGGTCTGGGCCTGGCCATCGTGCGCCATGTGGTCGAGAGCCACGGGGGCGAGGCCCTGATGCAGCGCGCGCCCGAGTTGGGCGGCGCGCGGCTGCTGATTCACTGGCCCCAGCAAACACCCCCAGGGCGCTGAGCCGCGGGCTATGCTCGCCAGCCTCGCCACTTTGCCCTCAGGAGTCCTTCATGCAAAGACGCCCTCTGCTGCAATGGCTTGCCGGCCTCGGCGCTTCTATCGGCATGGCCGGCGCTCGGGCTGACGAGCCTCAGGCCCCCGCCGCGGCCTCGGCCCCGCTGCCGGTGCCCGGCCGTGACTGGTTCGTCTTCCTGGAACGCGGCCTTCCCACGCCGCCGGACAAGGAGCGCGTGATGGCCATGCAAAAGGGCCACATCGCCAACTTCGAGCGCCTCTTCGCCCAAGGCAAGCTCTTTGCCGCCGGGCCCATGCGCGACCCTTCGCAGCTCAAGCGCGGCATCGTCGTAGTGCGGGCGCCTGATCTGGCCACCCTGCGCCGCTACTTCGACGAAGACGAGTACGTGGCCCTCGGCCACATGACGCTCAATGCTCAGCCCTGCGTGGTGAAGAAGGCCCTGAACACCACCGGCCTGAACCTGCAGAAGATCGTCGAGAACCGCATCGTGATGCTGTCCGGCGCCGCAGCGCTGCGGCCCGAGGAGCGACAGCAGCTCGACGCCGCGCTGCAGGCCCTGGTCGATGACAGCACGCTGGGCGCCTGGTATGCGATGGAGTCCGGCCCCATCGACCATGTGCTGTTCCGGGCGGGCACTGACGAAGCCCCGTTGCAGGCGGCCCTCACACGCCTGCCCGGCCGCGCGGACGAGCGCCTGCAGGCAGCCGTCTGGGGCCAGTGGTTCGCGGATGGCGTGGTGCGCTGAGGCCTTTCAGCTGCGGGGACGCAAGCCCAGCGCGCCCAGGGCCAGCAGGCTGCACAGCCCGCCCATGGCGAAGGTGCTGCCAGGGCCCAGGCCATCCCACAGCCAGCCGGCCAGGCCGCCCGACACCAGCATGGCCAGGCCGCTGAAGAGGTTGAAGAAGCCATAGGCCGTGCCGCGCAGCGCGGCCGGCGCCACCTCGGCCACCAGGGCCGCCAGCAGGCCCTGGCTCATGCCCAGGTGCACGCCCCACAAGGCCACGCCGGCGACCACCCACGCCCAACCCTGGGCCCAGCCCAGCAGGGCCTGCGCGGCCAGCAGCACCAGCAGGCTGCCCGCCAGCAGGCGCGTGGCGGGCAGGCGGTCGGCCAGCTTGCCGAAGGGATAGGCGCAGGTCGCGTACACCAGATTCATCGCCACCATCACCAGGGGCACCAGGGCCAGCGGGATGCCCTGCTGCTGGGCGCGCAGCACCAGGAAGGCCTCGCTGAAGCGCGCCAGCGTGAACAGCGCGCCCAGGCCCGCCACCCACCAGAAGGCCGGCCCGAGCAGCGCCAGCTGCGCGCGGCTCAGGGGATTGGGGCGATGCGCGGCCGGCGGCGGTGCCGGCTCCCGCACACCCACAGCCAGCAGCAGCACGCAGGCCACGGCCGGCACGCTGGCGACCCAGAACACGGCGCGGAAATCGCCGGCCCACAGCAGCATCAGCGCTGCGGCCAGCAGCGGGCCGAGGAAGGCGCCGACGGTGTCCAGCGACTGGCGCAGACCGAAGGCCGCCCCCCGCAGTTCGGGCGGCGTGATGTCGGCCACCAGGGCATCGCGCGGGGCGCCGCGCAGGCCCTTGCCGATGCGGTCGCTGAGCCGGGCGGTGATCAGCAGGCCCGCGCCGGGTGCCAGCGCAAAGAGCGGCTTGCTCAATGCGCCCAGCCCGTAGCCCAGCAGGGCCAGGGGCTTGCGCCGGCCCCAGTGGTCGCTGAGCATGCCGGAGAAGATCTTGACGATCAGCGCCGTGGCCTCGGCCGCGCCCTCGACCAGGCCCACGACCGTGGCGCTCAGGCCCAGGCTGCCCACCATGAACAGGGGCAGCAGGCTGTGGATCATCTCCGAGGAGATGTCCATCAGCAGGCTGACGAAGCCCAGCACCCAGATGCCGCCCGGGATGCGGCGCAGGGTGGCGAAGCGGGGACGGGCTTCGGCGGGGTGGCTCATGCCGTGAGCTTCTGGCCAGCCCCCGGGACGATCAGATGCGGCGGGCCAGGGACTCGGCCGTGCCGGTGTAGCCGCCCGGCGTCAGCGCGAGCAGGCGGGCCTTCTCGGCCTCGGGCAGCTCCAGGCCGCGGATGAAGTCCTGGATGGACTCGCGGGTGATGGCCTTGCCGCGGGTCAGCTCCTTCAGGCGCTCGTAGGGGTTGGGCAGGGCGTAGCGGCGCATCACGGTCTGGATGGGCTCGGCCAGCACTTCCCAGGCGGCATCGAGGTCGGCGGCCAGCGCGGCCTCATTGATCTCCAGCTTGTCCAGGCCCTTGAGCAGGGAGTCGTAGCCCAGCAGCGCGTAGCCCAGGCCCACGCCCATATTGCGCAGAACGGTGGAGTCGGTCAGGTCGCGCTGCCAGCGGCTGATGGGCAGCTTCTGGCTCAGGTGGGTCAGCACGGCGTTGGCCAAGCCGAAATTGCCCTCGGCGTTCTCGAAGTCGATGGGGTTGACTTTGTGCGGCATGGTCGAGGACCCGATCTCGCCGGCCCGGGTCGCCTGCTTGAAGTAGCCCAGGGAGACATAGCCCCAGACGTCGCGCGACCAGTCGATCAGGATGGTGTTGGCGCGGGTCACGGCATCGAACAGCTCGGCCATGTAGTCGTGCGGCTCGATCTGGATGGTGTAGGGGTTGAAGGTGAGGCCCAGCTGCTGCTCGATCACGCGCTGGCTGAAGGCCTCCCAGTCGAAGGCGGGCCAGGCGCTGAGGTGGGCGTTGTAGTTGCCCACGGCGCCGTTCATCTTGGCCAGCAGCTTGACGTCAGCGATGCGGGCGCGGGCATTGCGCAGGCGGGCCACGACGTTGGCGATCTCCTTGCCCACGGTGGTGGGGCTGGCGGTCTGGCCATGGGTGCGCGAGAGCATGGGCACGGCGGCCAGGGTGTGGGCCATGCCGGTGAGCTTCGCGATGATGCGGTCCAGCGTCGGCAGGATCACGTCCTGGCGGGCGGCCTTGAGCATCAGGCCGTGGCTCGTGTTGTTGATGTCCTCGCTGGTGCAGGCGAAGTGCACGAATTCGCCGGCGGCCTTCAGTTCGGCGTGGCCCTCGAAGCGCGACTTGATCCAGTACTCCACGGCCTTGACGTCGTGGTTGGTGGTCTTCTCGATGTCCTTGATGGCCTGGGCATCGGCCTCGCCGAAGTTCGTCACCAGCGCGCGCAGCAGCTCGCGGGCGCCGGCGGACAGGGGCTTGAACTCGTCAAAACCGGCATCGGACAGGGCGATGAACCACTCCACCTCGACCTGCACGCGGCGGTGCATCAGGCCGAACTCGGACAGCAGCGGGCGCAGGCTGACCATGCGCGAGGCATAGCGGCCGTCCAGGGGAGACAGGGCGGTGAGGGCGGTGAGGTTCATGGCGGGGAGCCGGCGGCGAAGCCGGTCAATGTCAGGAAGAGCGAGGGCAAACCCGCGGATTTTAGCGGGGCGGTCCCGGGCTCGTCCGTGGCATCCGTCGCGGCCGGGCAGGACAGGCCGCGCGCCGGGTCACAATCCAGGCCGCGCCCGGCACCGTTCCGGGCGGCTTGCATCATGAAGAGGGAGCCCGATTTGCCATCCGTCACCACGCCTTGGCGCCTGCGCCTCATCGCCGGACTGCTGCTGGCCGCCGGCCTGTCGCTGACCGCCTGCCAGCGCGCAGGCAGCCCCAGCGGCGGGCCCGCGCTGTCGGCCTCGGCTGCCGCCTCCGCCGCACAGACCGCCCCTGGCCTCACTGAAAAGGCCGACGCCCTGCTCGCCCTGCACCGCCAGATGGTCGTGCTGATGGACGGCGAGGCCGCCCTCAGGCCCGCCGAGCGCGAGGCCGTCTCCAGCGTGGGTCTGATGCTCTTCCACGACCTGCAAAAGGGCCAGCGCGCCCTGGTCGACCAGGCTTTCGCCAAGGACGCCCCGCTGGAGGCCCTCGCGCAGCTGCTGGACCGCATCGAGGGCGAGCCCAGCTGGTTCGACGCCGACCGCCTGGCCTTCAAGGACCTGCTGCTGCAGCTGCAGCAGCGCCTGGGCGCCAGCCAGAGCATCGCCGGCCTGAAGCTGGCCAAGCGCGCGCAGGAGGACCTGGCCGTGCTGGCCGAAGTCGAGCAGGCCTACGAGCGCGAGCTGCGCGACACCTTCGGCCGTTTCGCCCAGCGCGGCATCGAGCTCAAGCGCGAGAAGTGGACGGACTACGTCGCCAAGCTCAAGACCCTCTACCAGCGCGAGCAGATCCTCAAGGACTACGCCACCATCCTGCCCCAGGTCCAGGCCAAGCCCAGCGCGGGCAAAAGTGACCGTGAGCTCTTCGGCCAGCAGCTGCCCGAGAAGACCGTGCTGCTGAGCTTCGACGACGGTCCGCACGGCCGCTACACGGACGAGATCCTGGAGATCCTGCAGCGCTACCAGGCGCCCGCGATTTTTTTCGAGCTGGGCCAGAACCTGGGCAGCGTCGATGCACAAGGCCAGGTCAAGCCCGGGCCCGGCAGCGACGTGGCCAAGCGCGTGCTGGCCGCCGGCCACCAGCTCGCCAACCACAGCTTCACCCACGGGCTGATGTCCAAGTTCGCCCAGGAGCAGGTGCGTGACGAGGCGGCGCACACCGAGGCCCTGCTGGACAAGGCCGGCCGCAGCGGCCAGGCCCTGTTCCGCTTTCCCTACGGCGCGCGCAACGACCAGGCGCTGGACACCATTGAGGCGCTGAAGCTGCGCTCGATGATGTGGAACATCGATTCGCTGGACTGGTCCGACCCCATCCCGAAGTCCATCGCCGCCCGCGTGATCGGCGAGGTGCAGAAGCAGCAGCGCGGCATCGTCCTCTTCCACGACATCCATGCCCGCACCGTGCAGGCCCTGCCCCTGGTGCTGGACCAGCTGGTGGCCGAGGGCTACAAGTTCGCGAGCTGGAAGGACGGCCAGTTCGTGAGCGCCGACCGCAAGCCCCTCGAAACGGGCGACGCCCAGCTGGCTGGCGCTGCGCTGTACCGCGACAGCCATGCGCTGATCATCGGCATCGACCAGTACCAGCGCTGGCCGCGCCTGCAGCATGCCGGCCGCGACGCGCGCGCCATGCAGGAGACGCTGCAGACCCGCTTCGGCTTTCGCGCCGAGAACGTCAAGCTGCTGCTGGACGGCGAGGCCACGCGGGCCAACATCCTGCGCGCGCTGAACAAGCTCTCGGGCAAGGAGCTCCGGCGCGATGACCGCGTCTTCGTCTTCTTCGCCGGCCATGGCAGCACGCGCAAGCTGCCCAGCGGGCGCGAGGTGGGCTACGTGATCCCGGTCGACGCCGGCCTCGATGACCTGCAGACCGACGCCATCGCCATGCCCCAGCTGCAGGAGCTGGGCGAAGCGCTGCCGGCCAAGCATGCGCTCTTCGTGATCGACGCCTGCTACTCGGGCCTGGGCCTGACCCGCGGCGGCGGTGCTTCGAACAACAACAACTTCATCCGCGACAACGCGCGCCGCCTGGGCCGCCAGATGATGACGGCCGGCGGCACCGACCAGCAGGTGGCGGACGACGGCCCCGGCGGCCACTCGGTCTTCACCTGGACGCTGCTGCAGGCGCTCGCCGGGAAGGCCGACCTCAACGGCGACGGCCTCATCACCGCCACCGAGCTGGCCGCCTATGTGGCGCCGGCGGTGTCCGCCGTGGCGCACCAGACACCGGCCTTCGGCAGCCTGCCGGGCTCGGAAGGCGGCGAGTTCGTGTTCGAGCTGGCGTCCGCGCAGGAGCAGGCCCTCAGCGGCGACAGCGGCCAGCTCGACGCCCAGGCCTCGGCCCTGGCCAAGCGCCTGGACGAGGCCAAGGCCGCCGCGCAGGCACCCACGGCCAAGGCCGTGCAGGTCAAGCTGCAGGGCCTGGACGGCAAGGAGGTGGCCATCGCCGCGCCCACGGCCAAGGTCGACGCCGGAGCCCGCGTGACGGCACAGCGCGCCAACGACCGCGGCCTGCAGCTCTACAAGGAACGCCGCTACGAGGAGGCCGAGGCGGCCTTCACCGAGGCGCTCAAGCTGCAGCCGCGCTTCGCGCTGGCGGCCAACAACCTGGGCTTCATCTACTACAAGCGCGGCAAGCCGGTGGAGGCCGCGCGCTGGTACCAGAAGGCCCTCGAAATGGACGGCAGCCGCGCTCTGGCCTGGCTGAACCTGGGCGATGCCCAGCTGCAGGCCGGCGACGAGGCCGCGGCCCTGGCGGCCTACAAGAGCTTTGTGGAGCTGGCCCCGCAGCATGCCCGCAGCGCCGAGCTGCGCGCCTGGATCGCCCAGGCGGATGCGGCGCACCGGCCCAGGCCGGCGGGCTGATCGGCAGCGAGGCGCAAGGGCGGCGGAGCCGCCCCCGGGTCTGCGCTCACAGCCGGCCGTTCCACAGCGGCAGCTGCAGCTGCCACATCACCAGCAGCTGGGCGACCAGCGCCAGCAGCAGGCCCGCCATGTGCAGCCGGCGCGTCCAGGGGGCGAGGTGCCAGGTCTTGCCCCACAGGACCAGCAGCATCGGCAGTGCGGCCATCTGCAGCCAGGCGCAGACCTGCGCCCAGCGCAGCACCGCCAGCCCGGGGGCGCCCATCAGTGCGGCGAAGTTGCCTTCGCTGCTCACACCCAGCCAGACCAGGCCCAGGACCGGCAGCAGGAGCAGCAAGGCCAGGGCGCGCAATCCCCGGCGGCCCGGCCAGCGGCGCACGCGCTGCGACCCCGCCAGGTGCCGCCGCGCCAGCGCCGCCACCGGCCAGGCCGCCAGCGACAGCAGCGCCACGCCGAGGCTGAATCCGCCCAGGCCCATCAGCCAGTACGGCCGCTGGAACCAACGCGCCGGCTGCCAGACCGACAGCCCGTGCTGCGACCCGATGCGCGCTTCACCGGAGGCCAGGGTCTGGACGAACAGGCGCCGCCGCGGCTCCTCCTCGGCCTCCCAGACCCCGTCTCCGACGTGGACGAAATGCAGCAGCCGTCCGTCCGCGGCCTTGAACTGCGGGCTGTGCAGCCGCCCCTTCTCGTCCGCCAGCAGATGCAGGGCGCCGGCGAGCGCCGCAGCATAGAGGGGGTGCGACTCGCCGCGCCGGCTGTCCAGGTACCAGCCGGCCAGGCGCTCCGCGGCGCCGGCCTCGGGCCTGGGCGCCGACGCCTGCGGGCTGCCGACATAGCGTTGCAGCAGACGGCCGAAGAGGTCTCCGCGCAAGGTCTGCTGGCCCATGCTGTTCTGCACGATGAAGATGCCCAAGCCCTGTTCAGGCAGCAGATAGACGCCGGCATGGAACCATTGGGTGTCCCCGCCATGCCCGATCACCGGCACCGGCCAGCCGCCCTCCTGATAGAAGCCCAGGCCCACGAAGGGGGCCTCGGGGCGCAGGCGCTGCTGGGGCGACAGCATCTGCCGCAGCGTGTCCGGCTTCAGTACCGGCGCGCCACCGGCCAGCACCGCCTGCATGAAGCGGCCCATGTCCGCCGCCGTAGCCGACAGCGAGCCGGCCGGCGCGAGGTTGATGGTCTCGAAGTCGCGGGCCTTGCCGGTGGCCGTCTCGAAGCCTGCAGACATCTGCGCGGCCAGCGCCGGCGGCAGGGGCTGAGCAAAGCTGCTGTGCGCCATGCCCAGCGGCTGGAGCAGGCGTTGCTGCACGTAGCTGTCGAAGTCCTGGCCGCTGACGCGCTGGACGATATAGCCCGCCAGGCTCACCCCGAAATTGGAATAGGCCACGGTCTGGCCGGCCGGGTAGATGCGGGTGGGCAGGTTGCGCAGCAGGTGCTCGCGCAGCGGTGTCGGCTGCGCCGAAAGCGACCAGGCGCCGCGGTAGCTGTCCTCGAAGCCCGCCGTATGTGAGGCCAGCCGGCGCAGCGTGATGGGTGGCGTGCTGCCGTCGGCAGCGGCCGGCGCGGTCGGCAGAGGGAAGTCGAGGTAGCGCTGCACGTCGGCGTCCAGGTCCAGGCGACCCTGCTCCACCAACTGCATCACGGCCATCCAGGTGAAGAGCTTGGAGATGGAGCCGACGCGAAACAGGGTCTCGTCGGCGCTCACCGGCCGGCGGCGCTCGGCGTCGGCAAAGCCATAGCCGCGCGCCGTCAGCAGCTGGCCGTCCTTGACCACCGCGACCGCCGCGCCTGCGATACCGCTGCGCTGCAGCTCGCGGGGCAGGTAGCCGTCAAGGAAGGTGTTCAGGTCGGCCGCGCTGAGTGGCTGTGCCGCAGGCGCCCTTGCCGGCGCGGAGGTCGGCGTCTGGGCCTGGCTCCATGAACAGGCGGCGCCCAGCAGCAAGCCCCCCAACACGCATCGGAATTTTCTCATTGCCACGCCTCCAGGACGTCAGCCTCTCGGGCCGACTGGCCGGCATGCTAGCCAGCCCAGCCGCCGTGCCCAGCCGCATGCGACGGAGCGTCAAATCACCGGCATGGACGGCAGCGGCCTACAACCGCTCTTCCTTCCAGAGGATGATGAGCTCGATGGGCCAGAACTCGAAGGGCAGCATCATCGCCACCGGGGTCGAAGGGTGCGTCAGGACGGGGAAGAGCCCGCAGCGCAGCAGGCCCGTGGGCACATGCTTGCGGTACACCATGAAGACGCCCGCGCGCACCGGCCGGCTGGACAGCGCGGCAGGCAGGTCGAGCCCCAGGGCCCGCTCCTTCTCACCGGTGATCAGCGCCGCCAGCCGGCCCAGCTCGGGATCGGCCGGCGTCGTGCCCTTGAGCGCGAAGAGGGCCTGGCCGACCTGGCGCAGTTCCTGAGGCCGCCCATCGAAATGGCGATCGGGCGAATGGACCAGCAGGGCCGGCAGATCCTCGGTGCCCGGCTCGAACAGGCGCTTGTTGGCCATCACCAGGCCGCCCCAGACGATCTCGCCCTCCGTCAGCAACAGGCGCTGCTGCGCAACCACCTCGTTCAGGCCGTCCGAGGGCCCCATCCAGTCCGGCCTGGGCGCCAGCACGGAGGCCAGGCTCAGATCGCTCATGCGTTGCTGGCGCAGCTCGAAGCTGGCGCGGAGCCGGTCGAGGATGCGCCCCAGTTCGGCACCGTCAGCGGTCGTGAAGGACGCGCCGGCCACATCGGCCTGCTTCGCCGGATTCTCCGGACGATCCCGGTGGCCGTCCCAGCTCTCGCCGTCCGGCCACTTCACGCTGTACACACCGCGCCACAGGGCGCCCTGCAGCCGTTCCAGCGTTGCGGTCGGCTGGTTGGCTGCCTGCAGGACCGGTTGCAGGATGCGCATCGGCTGGCCGGCCGTCGCGGGCCGGTAGGGGAAGGCCATCTTGATGGCAAGCGGCGATTCGCCGTACGTCTGCAGCACCACCATCACGGCGTCCTGATTTCCGTCCGGGCCATCCAGCCAGCCGTCATAGGACAGCAGCTGCCATTGCGCACCGTCGGGGTTCGTATCGAGCCGGTCCGCGCCCTGCTGGATCGAATCCGTCAGGTTTTCCGAAATGCCGGGCATTCCCAGGGCGACGAAGGTACGCGGCTGTGCGGAACTCAGCATCGTCGGCATCACCGAGCCGCTGCAAGCCATGATCATCTGCCAGGCCGCCAGCACGCCAAGCGCCTGCATGCCCTCCCACCAGTGCATCGGCCCCGCGCGCTCGATGCGCGCCACCGAACGCGCCAAGTAGTCCGCCGCCGGCATGGGCGCGTCCGCGCCCATGAGGCGCGATTCCACCCAGCCCAGCGGAAAGAGGACCACGTCCTGGTCCGGCGCCCGTGCGAAGAGGCGGGCGAAGGGTTCGTCAGGCAGCGGCTGGCCTTCCCCCAGCACCTGCGGCGCCGCCTCTCGGGGGAACCACTCGATGAAGACCCCGGTGCGGCGCCGAGCCTGCTCGATCAGGTAGAAGGCGATCAGCGCACAGAAGTTGCGGCCCGGCTCGCTCTCGAAGAGCTGCTCGCGCGAGGGCTTGACGCGCTGGAGGACGGCATCCATCAACTGGTCCAACCGGGCCAGGCTGTCCTCGGAATGGTCCAGGCGGGACTGCTGCAGTGCCGTGGGGAAGAGCCAGCCGCCAGGGGGCATCTCGCCACGGGCATAGGCATCGAGGAATCGTTGGGCGGTGTCGTTCATGCCAGCGCTTGCAGGAGTCGTCAGTGGAGGCGTGGCTGCAGCCGGGCGGGAGTGTCGCCGAGCCAGGGCCCGCGGCGCCCCACCTCATTCGGGGGAGGGCGAGGCGGAAGGATCGCGGCCCGGGGCTGGCCTCCGCGCCCCAACCCCAGTCCATCACGCTTCACGCGAATCGCACGGCGGAGACCAGGCCGAGCACCGGTCGCGCAGCCGAACGCGTGCTCAGCGCCGCGGCAGAGCCCAGCGCAGGCCGCGCACCATGGCGCTGGGGAAGGCGGAGAGGTGGTCCTCGTCGGGAATGATCTGGGCCTGCACCTGCACGCCCGGCAGCTGTTTCAGCAGGCGCTCGAAACGGCGCACGTTGCCGACGATATCGCCATCGGCCTCCCGCCCCGGCCGCGCACGCCGCCCCGGCGCCTCCTGCTCCTTCGCCCCCGCCAGCAGCAGCACCTGCGCCTGCAGGGGCTGGCGCTTCGCCGCGAGCTGCTCGGCCTCGCGCAGCACGCGGTCCTGGTCGTACCACAGCGAGGGGCTGCTGAGGATGTAGCGCTGGAACAGGTCCGTGTGATGCAGCAGCACATGCGCACCGAACAGGCCACCGTAGGAGTGGCCGGCAAAGTAGCGCCGCGAAAGGTCGGCCTGAGGCACGTGCGTCGCGAGATACGGCAGCACCTCCTCGCGGATGAAACGCACATAGGCCTCGGCCTGGCCGTAGCGCTCGCTGCTGTCGTCGGCGACGAATGCCCGCTGGCTGGGCGTGTAGTCGCGGTTGCGGCTCACGGTGGCGCTGTCGCCCAGCGCATACGACAGTCCCACCAGCACCATCTGCTGGGACTGCGGCCCTTCGTGGCCCAGGCGGCGGCTCATGGCGCGGATCACGGGGAAGGCGACGGGCGCATCGGTGACGAACAGCAGCGGGTGGCGCGCCGTGGTCGGCCCTTCGGGCGGCAGGCCGATGTAGAGCTCATAGTCGCGCTGCAGCAGGCGGGAATGCAGGCGGTGAACCTCGGTGCGGTCCAGCGCGTAGGGCGGCGTCTCGGCGCTGGCCAGGCCGGGCCAGCCCAGCTGCAGCAGGCACAGGAGGCGAAGGCCGAAGAGAAAACTCAGAAGACGGGGCATGGGGAATCCAGGACGGTGAGGACTTGCCGCGCGAACCCCTCATGCGGGGCTGGCGGCCATGCGGCAGCCCGAGCCGGGCATGCCGGCGCGAGCGAAAATGGGGAAAGGTCAGGGAGGAGCAGGCCGGGTGCGGCCCCGGCAGCCTCAGCGCCTCAGCGCCCCAGCGAGCGGCGGATGGCGGTGGCGTCCTTGAGGCGCTGGGCCGAGCCGTCGGCGTCCAGCAGCACCACGGTGACGGCCTTGCCCGCTTCCTTCATCCGCATGGTCAGGCAGCGGCCCGCCTCCTCGGTGTAGCCGGTCTTGGACAGCAGGATGTCCCAGCCCTTGCGCCCCACCAGGCGGTTGGTGTTGTGGAACTCCCTGGGCTGCCCGTTGACAGGCAAGCGCGCCTTGGCGCTGCTGGTGATGGCGTTGATCTCGGGGTAGCGGCTGGCCGCGGCGGCGATGCGCGCCATCTCGCTGGCGGTAGAGACGTTCTCCGGCGACAGCCCGGTGGGCTCCTGGATCACGGTGCGCTGCAGCCCCAGCTGCTGCAGCTTGCGCCGCACGGCTTGGCGAAAGCCCTCGAGACCCCCGGGATAGGCCCGCGCCAGGGCGGAGGCCGCGCGGTTTTCCGAGGACATCAGCGCCAGCTTCAGCGCCACCTCGCGGGCCAGCCGCGAGCCCACCTTGAGATAGGAGGCACTGTGCTTGAGGCGGTCCACGTCCTCCTCGGCAATGCGCAGCTGCTCCTGCGGGTCCTGCTGCGCGTCCAGCACCACCATGGCCGTCACCAGCTTGGTCAGCGATGCGATGGGCACGGAGTCGTCGGCATTCTTGGCCATCAAGACCCGGCCGCTGCCTTCCTCGATCACCATCGCATGGCGTGCGTTGACGGGCAGGCGCCAGCCCACGACGCTCGGCTGGGCGGCTGCCGCCAGCCCAGCTGTCGGCTCGGCCGTCGGCATGGCTGCGCTGTCGGCCGCCGCTTCGGCCGCGGGAGCGGAAGGCGCCGATGCGGCCGGCAGCACCGCGGATGCGGCCACCGCCACGGCCTCGACCGCCTCCTGCTGCGCACTGACCTTGGCCTGCGCCTGGGCCAGCAGGCCGCCCATGGCCAGCAGCAAGGCCGGCAGGGCCAGCTTCCAGGCCGGCAGGCGCTCGCGCGGGTGCAGCAGGCTGCGCACCCGCTGCAGCAGCAGGCCGCTGCGCGCACCCTGCGCCGCCTGCACCAGCGGCATGGCCGCCGGCTGCCATTCGCTGAGCTGCTGCAGGGCCCGGGCCAGGTCGCGAGGCTGGGGCAGGGCCTGGGCGGCCAGGGCGTCGGCCACCTGCTCACGCTCGGCCCGCATGCGCTCCGAAAGCCACCACACCACCGGATGGAAGAAGAGCAGGGCCTCGGCCAGGCTCTGCAGCAGGTTGATGCCGTAGTCCCAGCGCCGCACATGGGCCAGTTCATGGGCCAGCAAGGCCTCCACCAGCGGCGGCGGCATCTGGCTCAGCAGGCTGCAGGGCAGGATCACCAGCGGCCGCCACAGCCCCAGCGCCACGGGGCCGCTGACACGGTCGGACAGCAGCAGCAGGACCGGCCGCTTCAATCCGAGACACCGCGCCAGTTGCTCCAGGCGCAACTGCCAGGCCGCGGGTGCCGGGCGGGCCTCGCGGCGCAGGCCGCGCACCCACCACAGCCCACCGGCCAGGCGCAAGCTCATCAGCAGCACGCCCAGGCCCCAGGCCAGCACCACCTGGGGCATCAACTCGGTCAGCGCCTGCATCCACAGCAGCTCGCTGCTGAATTCCAAGGCCTGTTCCAGCTGCTCGCCGGGCGCCGCCATCCAGGCCTGCCAGCAGGCGCTCAAGGGCAGCGCGAGGCACCACAACAGGCCCAGGCCGCAGACCAGGTAGCGGTGACGCGCCGGCGCAGGCGCCAGCAGGCGCAGGGCCGCCGCGATCAGCACGCCGATCAGCGCGCCCTGCCACACAAAGTTCAGCAAGGCCCAGCCCAGCGCCGGCAGCCACGGCAGGGATTCCATCAGGTCCAGGATCTCGCTCACAGCGGGTCTCCCATGCCCTTGCCCTTCACATTGCCCTGCCCGTCTCCCTGCAGCAGGCGGCGGATCTCGTCACGCTCCTTGCGACTCACATGCCCCTTCAAGGCGGCCATCACCAGGGCCTTGCCGGAGCCGGCGAAGGCCTTGGCGATGAGGTCCTTGAGCAGGCGGGTCTGCAAGGTCTGCTGGGCCTGCGCCGCGGCATATTGATGAGGACGGCAGGACTCGTCCCGCTCGACCAGGCCCTTGGCGTGCATCAGCTGCAGCTGGCGCAGCACCGTGGCATAGCTGGCTTCGGGACGCTCGGCCAGCAGGGCTTCATGCACCTGGCGGGCATCGGCCGCACCGACGCGCCACAGCACGCGCAGCAGGTCCAGCTCGGCCGGCGTGGGCTTGGGCGCGGAGACGGAGGCCAAACCGGCAGTAGAACCGGCCGCGGTTTCTTGGGGGGACGCTGTCTTCATGCCGACAGCATAGAGTCACTAGAACAACTTGTCTAGAATTTTTGTTCTACTCATGCCGCAGCCCCGCGCGCCAGGCGCCAGTCCTCGCGCGTCATGCCGTAGCACTCGCCGTCCAGGTACTCGCCGCCGGAGAACACCACGCCGCGCATCAGGCCCTCGCAGACAAAGCCCGCCTTCTGGGCGACCCGGGCCGAGGCGACATTGTCAGGCGAGAGACTGCAGCACAGGCGATGGATGGGCAGGCTGCGAAACAGGTAGTCGACCAAGGCCCGCGCGGCGGCCGTGCCATAGCCCTTGCGGCGATCGGCGGGGTCGTAGACCGTCCAGCCGATCTCGCGCGCCGTGGAATAGCGATGGGCCAGGAAATGCACCACATCGCCCACCACCCGGCCTTCCTCGTTGAGCACCATCAGCCGCTCCATGTCATCGCTGGAGAAGCCGTTGTCGCGAAAGCGCTGCCACAGCGTGGCGGGCGAGGTGATGCGGCCTGGCGCGAAGTGCCCGCGCCAGGCCGGGTCGGTCACGGCACGGACCAGCAGGGGCATGTCGGCTTCGACGACATGGCGCAGGGTGACGGCGGGCGGAGACGAAAGGGACGGGCTCATGCGTTGTCTGGAGTTCAGTGCGGGGTGAAGAAGCGCCGGCGCTCGGCATCGGCGGGATGGCTGGAAAGAAGGCCCAGCTCGCCGGCCAGGTCGCGCCCCTTGCGCAGGGCCTCGATCTGGTCGAAGAACCTCAGCATGCCCGCGCCGTCGCGCCCCGCCGCCTGCAGCATGGCCAGGGCCTCGCGATCGGCCTCACGCTCGAAGTCCCTGGAATAGGCCTGCTGGGCCAGCGCGCTGGGCGCCAGGGCCAGCAGGCTGGAGAAGTCGCCCACGACCAGGCCCAGCGCTGCCGCCAGCACGCCGCTTTGCACCACCAGGCGCAGCGCGTGACGGTGGCGCACATGCCCCAGCTCATGGGCGATCACACCCAGCAGCGCGCTGTCGTCATCCTTCAGCGCCTCCAGCAGGGCGTCGGTGATGACCACGGTACCGCCAGGCAGTGCGAAGGCATTGGGGCCGATGGACTTGTCCACCGCGCGAAAGACCAGGCGGTGCTCCGGCAGGGCGCTGCCGCCGCTGCGCAGGAGCTGCTCCAGGTGACGGCGCCAGCGCTCTTTCTCGGCGGCGTCGAGGCGGCTGGGCTTGAGCCACTGCTCGTCCAGGCCCGCCAGGATCTTGGCGCCCAGCGCCTGCTCGGAGGACTGAGGCAGCAGCAGGGCCGTCCCCTGCCCGGCCAGCGGTGCACCCCAGCGCCACAGGGCGAGCACCAGCGCAAGCAGGGCCAGCAGGGCCATGGCGGTCCAGCGCCAGCTCTGGGCCCAGCGCGCCACCAGGGGCCGCCCCAGGCCGGCCTCGGCGGCCCAGGCGTCCCAGGCGGCGGCATCCTGGGCTCGCAGCAGGCCGCCATCCGGCAACTGGGCCTGGCGCTGGCCGTGGCGGCTCAGCTCGGACCAGCGCACCTGCGCCAGCTCGTACTGGCCCTGCCAGCCTTCCGAGTCCAGCATCAGCCGCTGCTCCTCGATCCAGACCCTGGCCTCGCGCGCCCGGGCCTGGCGGCCGTCGAAATGGCTGACCGCCAGCGTCGAGGCCGGCAGCGAATCCGTCAGAGACTGCACCGTCATGGCCTTACAAGCCGACATCGATGCCGAAGAAGTCACCGGCGGCCTCGCCTGCCGCGTCCTGGTCGACCCGCATGGCGGCCTGCATCCATTCGGCAGGGTCCTCGCTGCACTCGATGAGCACGGCCTCCAGCCGCATTTTCGCGGTCCGGATCGCCGCGAACGGACGGTACAGGCCCAGCGTCAGCGCCGTCAGCAGCCAGTTCTTCAGGGTCAGCAGGGCCAGGGAGCCGAAGCCCAGCTGGCTTTCGAAGCGCAGCGACTGTGTCTCGGTATGGCCCCAGACGAGGTTCTGGACTCGAGACGTGAAGTAGGGCGCGGTGATCACGAAGAAGATCAGGTAGCCCAGCATGACGCTGCCGATCACCCACGTCATATCACCCTTGGACAGCCAGCCGCCAAGGAAGATCGTCCCTAACGTGGCGCCCAGGGCCAGCAGCAGCACGCCCAGGGCCTTCAGGGCCAGCAGGTAGAAGGTGCCCAGGCCCACCGGCATGCGCGAGCGCTGGCCGGCAAAGGCATAGGCCCCATGCTGGTAGCGCTTGAGGGACCACAGCATCCAGGGTGTCAGCAGGTACCAGACCAGCACCACGGCGCCCATCCAGATCAGGGCAGGACCCGCCGGCTTGCCATTGCTCGCCATGATGTCCTTGGCAAAGAAGGCCTGCACGCCGACCAGGGCGATCGTGGGCACGTAGGTCGGCAGCAGCGTCAGGTAGGCGTCCTTCTTGCTGCCCAGGAAGCGAAAGCGCAGCCCCCGCCAGCTGGTGTTGCTGAGGCGGAAGCTGAGGCTGGATTGCCACAGCGCAGGCCAGATCGCGCACAACACCAGGAAGGCGACGAAACCGCTGGTCGGCGACAGCTGGCCGGCCAGCGCATAGCAACCCATCAGCACCGCCAGCAGCACGAAGCCTCGGAACATGCGCCAGGGATCGCCGTGAAAGGCGAGCGCCTCGCCATCCACCAGGGTGTTGGCATAGAAATAGCGCAGGCGCCGGGCCTTGGCATGCGGCAGGTACAGGCCCAGCGTGACCAGGCTCAGCAGCAGGTTGACGATCCAGATGCGGAAGTATTCGCTGCCCGAGCCGGTGAAGCGGACATCGAGCATGCGCGGCCCCTGCTCGGCGGCGTGATTGAGATCGGCCCGTGCAGCCGCCGCCCCGGCCGCGACCGCGGCCTCGTTGTTGTCCCCCATGGGGAGCCCTCCCTGAGTTTTTTGCTTGAGTTGGTAGACGCGATCATGCACCAGAGCGGAACAGCGCCCGGCACCCGACCGCGCGCAAGAGTGTCCACGGCGAGGGCGGGCGCTGGCAAGCCGTGCTTTCCTACCCTTCTTCAATCCCCCATGCGGGGCCCGGATTGGCCACACTGTGTCAGCGAGAGCCCTGGTCTTAGCCCCTAGAATCCGGCCGAAACGAGGACAGCCGTCCCCCTGCCAGCACATGAAACTCATCGGTTCCCCTACCAGCCCCTACGTCCGCAAGGTCCGCATCGTGATGGCGGAGAAGAAGCTCGACTACCAGTTCGTGCTGGAAGACGTCTGGGCCTCCGATGCCATCATGAAGATGAACCCGCTGGGCAAGGTGCCCTGCCTGGTGATGGAAGGCCAGGACTCCATCACCGGTGCGGTCTTCGACTCCCGTGTGATCGTCGAGTACGTGGACACGCTGTCGCCGGTGGGCAAGCTGATCCCCGAGCGGGGCCGCGAGCGCACCGAGGTGCGCACCTGGGAAGCCTTGGCCGACGGCCTGCTGGATGCCGCCATCCTGGCGCGCCTGGAGCAGACCTGGAGCGGCCGCGCCGAGTCCCAGCGCAGCGGCGCCTGGGTGCAGCGTCAGTTGGAGAAGGTGCAGGCGGCCCTGAAGGCCATGAGCCTCGGCCTGGGCGAAAAGCCCTGGTGTTCGGGCAATCATTTCAGCCTGGGCGACATCGCCGCCGGCTGCGCCCTGGCCTATCTGGACTTCCGCTTCCCCGCCATCGCCTGGCGCGACGAATACCCCAACCTGGCCCGCCACGCGGCCAAGCTGGCCACGCGCCAGAGCTTCATCGATACCGCGCCGAGCAGCGCCTGAATGCCGCCGGGGCGGCGGGGCCCGGTCAGGCGGCCAGCAGCCGATCGTCGCAGACCGCCGCCACCTGGGCCGGCGGGCACAGCGCGTGCAGCTTGCGGTACAGGCGGGCGATGCGGCGCTCCACCTCCTCACGCAGCACATACCAGGCCTGGGCGATCTCCTCGGCCAGCAGCCCGTGGGACAGCAGGCTCAGCAAGGCCTGCTCCGCCCGGCTGATCAGGCTCATCGCTGCCACCGGCTGGCGGTCATGGCCTGCCTCGATGCGCCGCGCCTCGCTGACCTGCCGTCGATTCGCGCCAAAGCTCTGCAGCGCCTGACGGGCAATGGCGGGAGACATCTGCGCCCGGCCTTGCTCCAGCGCCAGCAGACTGGCCTTCAGGCTCGGTCCGCGCGGCTGGTCCAGGTGATAGCCATGCGCGCCGCAGCTCAGGGTGCGGAACAGGGTCATCTCATCGACCGCATCGCTGATCAGCAAGACCCGCGGGCGGGTGAGGCCCGGCGTCAGCATGTTCAGGTGCTGCAGCAGGCGGCTGGCATGGCCATCGCTCAGGTGCACGTCGCTGACCAGGTAATCCGGCATGGCGTAGGCCAGGCTGGCCGCAGCTTCCTGCCAATGCTGGCTGGCCCCCAGGCACTGCCATCCGGCGTCCGCCAGATCCGAACTCGCCCGGTTCAAGGAGCGCTGGCTGTGGCGAAGCAGGAAGACCGAAGACATGGCTTGCAACACTTGTTCATTTGGTTACAAGCCGCGCATTCTCCCGCTCTTGGGGGACTGGACAACCCCGCAGGCGCGGGGCTCAAGACAAGATCTGACGGGGATCAATGCGGGTGGAAGTCGCGGCGCAGCGGGCGCACCGGTTCAAAACTGTGTGCGCTGGCCATGGGCCAGTAGGTCTTGAACACCGCGCCGGGCAGTTCCCCTTCGAGCAAGGCGCCAGGCCGGACGAAGGACAGCAGATTGGTCAGCAGCCGCACCTCGTGCCGGCTGACCCGGTGCACGATGTGGTTGGCGCTGATCTCGCCCGGATGCAGCAGCCCGGCGGCCTGGACCAGCTCCTGCAGCGCATGCAGGGTGTTGCGGTGGAAACGGTAGACGCGCTCCGCCTTGTCCGGCACCACCAGCGCCTGCTGCCGCAAGAGATCCTGGGTGGTCACGCCCGTGGGGCAGCGCCCCGTGTGGCAGGCCTGGGCCTGGATGCAGCCCAGCGCGAACATGAAGCCGCGCGCCGCATTGCACCAGTCCGCGCCCAAGGCCATGGCGCGAGCGATGTCGAAGGCGCTGACCACCTTGCCGGCGCAGCCGATGCGCACCCGCTCGCGCAGCCCCAGCCCTTCCAGGGTGTTGTGCACCAGCAGCAGGCCTTCCTGCAGCGGCGCGCCCACGTGGTCGGTGAACTCCAGCGGCGCGGCACCGGTGCCGCCCTCCCCGCCGTCGACCACGATGAAGTCCGGCACGATCTGCGTTTCCTGCATGGCCTTGGCCAGGGCGAACCACTCCCAGGGGTGGCCGATGCAGAGCTTGAACCCCACCGGCTTGTCGCCCGAGAGCCGGCGCAGCTCGACGATGAACTGCATCAGCTCCACCGGTGTCGTGAAGGCGGAATGCGCGGCCGGCGAGTTGCAGTCCTCGCCCACAGGCACGCCGCGGGTGGCGGCGATCTCCGGCGTCACCTTGGCGCCGGGCAGCACGCCGCCTTGGCCGGGCTTGGCGCCCTGGCTGAGCTTGATCTCGATCAGCTTGACCTGCGGGTCGCGCGCATTGGCGGCGAACTTCTCGGGGTCGAAGCGCCCCTCGGGCGTGCGGCAGCCAAAGTAGCCGGAGCCGATCTCCCAGATCAGGTCGCCGCCGTGCTCGCGGTGGTAGGGGCTGATCGAGCCCTCGCCGGTGTCGTGTGCGAAGCCGCCCATCTTGGCGCCGGCATTCAGGGCCAGGATGGCGTTGGCCGACAGCGCACCGAAGCTCATCGCCGAAATGTTGAACACGCTGGCCGAGTAAGGCTGGGCGCGCTCGCCGCCGATGGTGACGCGGAAATCATGGCCAGGCAGCTGGGTGGGCTGCATGGAATGGTTGATCCATTCGTAGCCGGCAGCGCCCACGTCCTTCTGGGTTCCAAAGGGGCGCTTGTCGGGATCGCCCTTGGCGCGCTGGTAGACCAGGGAGCGCTGTTGGCGCGAGAAGGGCGTGGCCTCGTTGTCGGATTCAATGAAGTACTGGCGCAGCTCCGGGCGGATGTATTCCAGCAGGAAGCGCAGGTGGCCGATCACCGGATAGTTGCGCAGCACCGAACGCTTGGTCTGGCGCACGTCGAGAAAGCCCTGCAGGCTCAGCAGCAGGAACAGCACGAACCAGGGCCAGGCCGGCCAGAAGTACCAGGTGCCGACGGCGCTGAGCACCGCCCCCAGGCCACAGAGCCACCAGCTGAAGTAGCGCAAGGGGAAGTAGTCGTCGACTTTTCTGAGCCAGGGCAGCATGCGGGCGATCTCCTGAATCGAGAGCGCGGCACCCGTAGCAAGACCCGACCCCAAGGCGCCCGCCCCCCATGTCTGCAGTGCAGCACCAAAGCGCCCGCCTGTCACGCGCCATCGCAGTGCCTTTGCGCACTACGCCACAGGAACGCCATGCTGCACAATCGGCGCGCATCAAGACTCGCGCCAAATTGCGCGCCCAATCTGGAGGAATCTCATGGGCATCAAGACCCTGGTCTCACCCGTCTGGTGGCTGCTGAAGAAGATCTGGTGGGTGGTGGACGGCACGCGCCGCGCGCTGTTCAACATCCTGCTGCTGATCCTGCTGGTCGCCCTGGTGTGGGGCCTGGTCGCAGGCGGCCCCAAGCCCCTGCGCGACAAGAGCACCCTGGTGCTGAGCTTCAACGGCCCGCTGGTGGAGCAGTTTTCCGGTTCCCCGCGCGAGCAGGCCATGAACCAGCTGCAAGGCCGTGAGCCCCGCCAGGTGCGGCTGCGCGACGTGCTGAGCGCCCTGGAGGCCGCCGGCAAGGACGCCAAGGTGAGCCAGGTTCTGCTGGACCTGGACGGCTTCAGCGGCGCCGGCCTGGCTGGCCTGCACGAGGTGGCCGCGGCGCTGCAGCGCTTCAAGTCCAGCGGCAAGAAGGTGCTGGCCTATGGCGACAACTACAGCCAGCGCGCCTACTACCTGGCTGCCCAGGCCGATGAAATCTACCTGCATCCCATGGGCGGCGTGCTGCTGGAGGGCTTCGGCCGCCAGCGCATGTACTACAAGGATGCGCTGGAGCGCGTGGGCATCAGCCCCAATCTGCTGCGCGTGGGCACCTACAAGAACGCCGGCGAACCCTATATCGCCAATGCCCCGTCGCAGGCCTCGCGCGAGGCGGAAAGCTACCTCTACGACGAGCTGTGGGGCGGCTTTCTGACCGACATCGAGAAGGCCCGCAAGCTGGAAGCCGGCAGCCTGGCCCGCAGCATCGACCGGGCCGACAAGGACCTGCTGGCCCTGCGCGGCGACATCGCCAAGCTGGCCCTGCAGCAAAAGCTGATCGACGGCATCAAGACCCGCGACGAAGTCCGCGCGCTGCTGATGCAGCGCGGCGCCAAGGACGACAAGGGCCACAGCTTCGCACGCGTCAGCCTGGGCGAGTACCTGGCCCGCCAGAAGCCTGCGCTGCCGATGGGCCCGGCCGTCGGCGTGGTCGTGGCGCAAGGCGAGATCAAGGACGGCTCGGCCGCGCCGGGCACCATCGGGGGCGACTCCACCGCCGAACTGATCCGCCAGGCTCGCGAGGACGAGCAGATCAAGGCGGTGGTGCTGCGCGTCAACTCGCCCGGCGGCAGCGCCTTCGCCTCGGAGCTCATCCGCCGGGAGCTGGAGCTGACGCAAAAGGCCGGCAAGCCGGTGCTCATCTCCATGGGCGATGTGGCCGCCTCGGGCGGCTACTGGATCTCCATGTCCTCGGACGAGGTGATCGCCGACGCCAGCACCGTCACCGGCTCCATCGGCGTCTTCGCCCTGCTGCCCACCGGCGAGAAGCTGATGGACAAGCTGTCCCTGCATACCGGCGGCTACACCACGACCTGGCTGGGCAAGGGCTACGACTTCCGCACCGGCCTGGATCCGCGCATGGCCAGCGCTGTGCAAAGCAGCATCCAGCACATCTACGACGAGTTCACCGGCAAGGCGGCACAGGCCCGCAAGAAGAAGATCGATGAGATCGACGCCGTGGCCCAGGGCCGCGTCTGGACCGGCAAGCAGGCCCTGGAACGCGGCCTGATCGACCGCCTGGGCAGCCTGGACGATGCCATCCAGGCCGCCGCCAAGCGCGCCAAGCTGGACGGCAAGCCGCGCGTCAGCTACATCGAGAAGGAGCCGGGACGCCTGGAGAAGCTGCTGGAGAGCCTGGGGGACACGCTGGCCCCGGGCATCGCCGCCTCGGTGCGCGCCCAGCTGGGCTTCCAGGTCCCGACCGCGCTGCTGCAGTCGCAACAGGACCTGGCCATGGCCAGCGAACTGCTGGAGGGCCAAAAGCCCTTCGCCGCCACCGTGCACTGCTTGTGCATTGCTCCCTGAAGGAGTCAAGCCATGATTCGAATCGCTGCGGCTTTCCTGCTCCTGCTGGGCCTGTTCTCTGGCGCGGCGTTGCTGGCCGAGCCCCTGCACCTGGCCCAGATCACCGCGGGTGGCGCCCTTTGGGTCTTCTTTCCGCTCTTTTGCCTTTTGGGCTATGTGCTGTTCGCCATGGCGGCCCGCCGGGACCAGAGCCTGCTCATGACACGCGTCGCCGGCGCAGCCCTGCTGCTGCTGGCCGGCAGCGCTGCCGCGATGCTGGTGCTGTCCAGCGCCGGCGTGCTGAAACTGGAGGGTGGCCTCTCGCTGTGGTACGTGCTGGTGGTGGCCGGCCTGCTCGGCCTCAGCGCCGCCCTGCCCAGCGCCAAGCGCGAAGACTGAGCGGCCCGGCCTGAGAACTCCCAGGCCCGGCAGGCTTGCGTGAGCCGCCGGCACTGGGTTCCAATGCACGGACAGCGGACTACTTCTGCAATCCCCCGCATGCCAGCAGCGACCCTCCCGCCCAGACGCCAATTCCTGCGCCGCAGTCTTTGCTGCGGCCTGGCCGCCGGCCTGGGCCTGCGGGCGGCGCCGGCAGCGAGTGGTGAGCCCCTGGTGCTGGTCAGCCCCGATTTCCCGGCCCTGATCAGCGGCCAGGGCCCCGACGCCCCCGGCCCGCTGGGCGAGTTCCTGATCCTGCTCGGCGAGCGGGCCGGCCTGGATCTCCATCCCCACTTCTACCCCTTCGCCCGCGCCACCCTGATGGCCCGCAGCGGCCCGCGCGTGCTGATGGCACCGCTGGCGCGCACGCCGGAGCGCGAGCTGCAGTACCGTTGGCTGCTGCCGCTCTTCACCCAGCGCTACGCCTTGATAGGCCCGCGCAGCCGCTGGCCCGCAGGCATCCAGGAAGCCGCAGCCCGCAAGGCCAAGGTGCTGACACTGCGCGGGGCCATGACCGTGGACAGCCTTCAGAAGCAGGGTTTCCGCAACCTGGCGCAGGAGGCCAACTACGACAACATCCTGCGGCGGCTGACCGAGGGCAGTGCGGATCTGCTGTACGGGGCGGTCCCGGTGGTGATGGCCGCCTTGCGCGCTGCCGGCCGCGATCCGCAGGACTGGGTCGTCGGCCCCGGTTACGACCATACCGAGATCTGGCTGGTGGGCAGCCCGGACCTGCAGGACCAGGAGCTGCAGCCGCTGCTTGAGGCCTTCGAGAAGCTCAAGCGCGAGGGCGAGCACCAGCGCCTGCTGCAGCGCATTGGCGTACTGCAGGGGCCCGGCGGCCTATAATCCGCCGCACAGCGCCGATTTGTTCCGAATTGCGGGCGCTCAATAAATTCCGCTAAAGAGGGGCGCTCCTGCAACCGGCGTCCGCAGCTTTCGCGGAGCCGGTTTTTGCTTTTGGAGAGTCAAACAACATGGCCACAGCCACGCCCCCAGCCTCACTGGGCGATGTGCAGCCCCAGCGCATGCGGTTCGAGACCCCCTTGCCGCTGCGCAGCGGGGCGCAGATCCGCGACTACGAGCTCGTCTATGAAACCTATGGCACGCTCAACGCCGACAAGTCCAATGCCGTCCTCGTCTGCCATGCGCTGAATGCCAGCCACCATGTGGCCGGCACCTATGCCGGGCAGGACAAGAGCGAGGGCTGGTGGGACAACCTCGTCGGCCCCGGCAAGCCGCTGGACACGGACGAGTTCTTCGTCATCGGCATCAACAACCTGGGCTCCTGCTTCGGCTCCACCGGGCCCATGCACACGAATCCGGACACCGGCCGCATCTACGGCGCCGACTTCCCCGTGGTGACGGTGCACGACTGGGTCGACGCCCAGGCCCGCGTGCTCGACGCCCTGGGCATCACGCAGCTGGCCGCGGTGCTGGGCGGCAGCCTGGGCGGCATGCAGGCCCTGGACTGGTCGCTGCGCTATCCCGATCGCATGCGGCACTGCATCGCCATCGCGACCGCGCCCAGCCTCTCGGCCCAGAACATCGCCTTCAACGAGGTGGCGCGCCGCGCCATCGTGACCGACCCCGACTTCCACGGCGGATTCTTCTACGAGCACGGCGTGGTGCCCAAGCGCGGCCTGCGCGTGGCCCGCATGATCGGCCACATCACCTACCTCAGCGACGACGTGATGGAGCAGAAGTTCGGCCGTGAGCTGCGTGCCGCCGAGCTGGGCTACAGCACCCAGGACATCGAGTTCCAGATCGAGAGCTATCTGCGCCACCAGGGCGACAAGTTCAGCGAGTACTTCGACGCCAACACCTACCTGCTGATCACCCGCGCCCTGGACTATTTCGATCCGGCGCGCGAGCACGGCGGCGACCTCTCCCGCACCTTTGCGAGCAGCCGCTGCAAGTACCTCGTCGCCAGCTTCACGACGGACTGGCGCTTCTCACCGGCCCGGTCGCGCGAAATCGTCAAGGCGTTGGTGGACAACCAGCGCGACGTGTCTTACGCCGAGATCGACGCGCCCCACGGCCACGACGCCTTCCTGCTGGAAGACCCCCGCTACCACGGCGTGCTGCGCGCCTATTTCGCTCGCATTGCCCAGGAGTTCCGTTCATGAGCGCCGCCCTGATCGAGACCATCGCCGCCCTGGTGCCAGACGGCTCGCGCGTACTGGACCTGGGCTGCGGCACCGGCGAGCTGCTGGCCTGGCTGCAGGCGACAAAGGGCTGCACCGGCTATGGCGTGGAGCTGGACGACGCCAATGTGCTGGCCTGCGCCCGACGCGGAGTCAACGTGATCCAGCTGAACCTGGAAGAAGGCCTGTCCGTCTTCGAGGACCAGAGCTTTGACGTGGTGCTGCAGCTGGAGACCCTGCAGCACCTGCGCAACGCCGAGGCCATGCTGCGCGAGACCGTCCGCGTAGGGCGCGTGGGCATCATCAGCTTTCCCAACTTCGCGCACTGGCCCAACCGCCTGCAGGTGCTGACCGGCCGCATGCCCGTCACCCGCACCCTGCCTTACGAGTGGTATGACACCCCCAACATCCGTGTCGGCACCTTTGCCGATTTCGAGGTGCTGGCACGCAAGAACCGGCTGGACATCCTGGACAGCTTCGGCGTGCAGGACGGCCGCGTGGTGCGCACCCTGCCCAATCTGCGGGCCAGCATGGCGGTGTTCAAGCTGAAGGGCGACGCCCCCGCTGCACCTCACCGGACCCTCCCAGGCAGCGAGCGCGGCTGACCGGCCGGGCCGGATCGGTATGCGCGGCCGTTGGCGACGGGCTTCGCACGGCCGCGACAGTGGCCGGCGAACCGTGTACGCTGCGCGCATCCGTTTAGCATCGGTTTAGCAGCGGCTTAGCAGCGCAAGGAGCACCCCGTGATCGGCTACACCACCCTGGGCACCAATGACCTGCCGCGCGCCGCGGCCTTTTATGACGAGCTGTTCGCCGTGATCGGCGCCAAGCGTCTGATGGAGTTCGAACGCGGCTACGCCTGGGGCGTCAGCATGGACAAACCCGGCTTTGGCGTGCTGCGCCCCTTCGACGGCCAGCCCGCCAGCGTGGGCAATGGCGTCATGGTGGCCCTGGTGGTCGACAGCCAGGACAAGGTCAACGCCCTGCACGCCAAGGCCCTGGCCCTGGGCGGCAAGGATGAGGGCGCCCCCGGCATGCGCGGCGGCGGCTTCTATGCGGCCTACTTTCGCGACCTGGACGGCAACAAGCTCAACGCCTTCTGCATGGGGTGAGCGCACCGGCATCGAGGGACTCCGGTTTGCCGGCCCGACGCGGATTCCTCCAGGGCCTGGGCTTGCTGGGCATCGGCCTGTCGCCTGCGGCCCGGGCACTTTGCGAGCGCGCCCTGGTCGTGCCCGTGGCGCCCACCGGCTTCAACGTGCAGATACTGCCGGACGGGCAAGTGCGGGGCGTCTATCCCGACCTGCTGCGCAGCCTGGAACCGGCGCTGGGCTGCAGCTTCAGCTTCCCGGTCGTGCCGCGGCCGCGCCAGGCGCTGATGTTCTTCGAGACCCGCGAGGCGGATCTTTTCCTGCCGGCCTCGCGCACGCCCGAACGCGACCAGAAGGCCGAGTTCCTGCCCATGCTGCGCCTGACGCCGTGTCTCATCACCTTTGGCAAGGCCGGTGAGTCCCCGCACGCCAGCGTGGAAGCCCTGCTGGCCCGGCGCGACTGGCGCGGCGTGGTCGTGCGCAGCTACACCTGGGGCACCCAGTACGAGAGCCTGATGCGTCAGCTGGAGGAGCAGCGCCGCGTCGACTTCGTCTCGGACCTCAAGACCCTGGGCCAGATGCTGCGCGCCGGGCGCGTGCAGTTCACCATCCTGCCGCCCACCCTGCTGTATTCCGCCCTGCAGGACGGCAGCAGCGACCCGCACGCAACGCAGGACTTCCGCTACCTGCCCTTGAGCGGCCTGCCTGCATCGGAGGTGGGGGCCTACCTCTCCACCTCCACCCTGGACGCCGAGGCGCGCCGCAGGCTGCGCCGCGTGATCGAACACGCGCTTGGCGAAGGCCGCCTGCAGCACATCATGGCGCGCTACTACCCGGCCGAAGTGCTGAAGGCGGATGTGCAGTGGTTGTGAGCACCCGCAACCCGCCCATTGCCGGCCAGGCCGCCCGAGTAGCGCCCCCCCACAGCAGGGGAGGAGAACGCCGTTGTGCAGCGTGTCGCGATGCGGCATCATGCGCCGGCTCGCCGCATTCGGAGGTTTGTCGAATGCCGATCACATAGAACGACCAGAATCGAGGCCGCCAGGGGCAACACCACGGTGACGCTGCGGTGACGCCGCGGTGGGGCACCCCGGCCGCCGCCGTGCCAGCGAGGGGCGCTCAGGCGGTGAAGCTGAGCCGAGCCTGGATCAATTGAGGGAAGTCATGAGTCAATGCCGCAGCCCACTTGCCGGGCGGGGATTCACATTGCTGGAACTGCTCGTGGTGATGGTCATCATCGGCCTGCTGGCGGGGTATGTGGGGCCGCGCTTCTTTGGACAGATCGGCAAGTCCGAGGTCAAGGTGGCCCGCGCGCAGCTGGATGCGCTGCAAAAGGCCCTGGACCAGTACCGCATCGACGTCGGCCATTACCCGGCGACCGAGCAAGGCCTGCTGGCCCTGCGCGAGCGGCCGGCGGACGAGTCCCGCTGGGCCGGCCCCTATCTCTCCAAGGCGGTTCCCAAGGATCCCTGGGGGCATGAGTACCAGTACAAGGCCCCTGGCGAGCACGGCGAGTACGACCTGCTGTCCTTCGGTCATGATGGCCGCCCCGGTGGCGAGGGTGAAGACGCCGATCTCACCAGCTGGTGAGCACGCGGCTGACCGTGGCGGGGCCCATGCCTGAGTTCATCGTCCGCTATCAGCCCGAGCAGGCACCTGTGCGGCAGGCGCGGCTGCAGGCCTCTGATCGCCATGCGCTGGCCGGCCTGCTGGGCGTGGCGCCGCAGCGTATTCTTTCCGTGCAGGAGCTGGCCCCCACGCCGAGCCCCTCAGGCGCCGGCAGACGCTTTCCCCTGCAGCTCTTCAGCCAGGAGCTCTCGGTACTGCTGGGTTCGGGGGTGTCCCTGGTCGAGGCATTGGAGACGCTGAGCGAAAAGGAGGCACCGTCCTCGGTGCGTTCAGCGCTGGAGAGCGTGGTGCAGGCCCTCAAGGCCGGACAGCCCCTGAGCGCTGCGCTGCGCGCCCAGCCTCACGCCTTCGACGAACTGATCTGCGCCCTGGTGGCCGCCAACGAACGCAGCGGCCAGTTGGCGCCCGCCCTGGCTCAGCACGCGCGCTACCTGGCCTGGGTGCAGCAGTTGCGGGATCGCCTGGTCGCGGCCTGCGTCTACCCCGCCCTGCTGCTGGGCGTGGGCTCGGCGGTGATCCTCTTCCTGCTGCTCTTCGTGCTGCCGCGCTTTGCCGGCATTCTGGACGGCCTGGGCTCCGATCTCCCCTGGGGCTCGCTGATGCTGCTTCGATTCGGGCGGTTCTCCGGCGAGCACCCGGGCGCCGTGGCCGTTTGCCTGAGCGGCGCGCTGCTGGCGGCGGGGCTTGTGCTGCGCTCAAGCGCGCTGCGTGCGGCCCTTCAGGCCAGGCTGTGGACGCTCCCGGGCATTGGCCCACGCCTGCGCGTGCTGGCCCTGGCCCGCTTCTACCGCAGCCTGGCCATGCTTCTTTGCGCAGGCGTGCCGGCCCTCCAGGCCTTGAAGATCGTCCAGCCGCTGATGGCCCACCCCTGGCAGGATGCCGTCGGCCGGCTGGCCCAGGCCATTGGCGAGGGCCAGCGCTTCTCGGACGCGCTGGAGGCGCATGGTCTGGCCACGCCCGTCGCCCGCCGCATGGTGCGCGTGGGCGAACGCAGCGGCGAGCTGGCCGCCATGCTGGAGCGTGCCTCGGCTTTCCATGACGAGGAAGCCGTGCGGCTCACCGAGTTCCTCAGCCGCGCCATCAACCCGGCCCTCATGCTGGTGATGGGCGTGCTCATCGGCGGCATCATCGTGTTGATGTACCTGCCCATCTTCCAACTGGTGGAGCAAGTGCAATGAAGGCTTGC
Source organism: Burkholderiaceae bacterium (assembly GCA_041905785.1). GTDB lineage: Bacteria > Pseudomonadota > Gammaproteobacteria > Burkholderiales > Burkholderiaceae_C > Roseateles_B. The sequence continues at coordinate 222,947 of JAYRKJ010000002.1, read as the reverse complement.
ATCCCGATCGCAGGGCGGATGCGGCAGCGGGCCGAGCGCCGGGCCGCCCCAAGCCGGCCCGGGTCCCCTCGGGGGACCGTCTCGCATCCCCGCGAGACGAGGGGTTCCATCGACCTGCCCATCTTCCACCTGGTGGAGCAAGTGCAATGAACGCGTTCCATCTGCAGGACTGTCTGCCGGCCGCCCAGGGCCCCTGGCGACTGGATTTCGAGCGCTGGCCGCAAGCCCAGGCCCAGCGCTGGCGTGCGGTGCTGGCGCAAGGCGGCGGCGAGGTGCAGCGCCTGGTGCTGCTCGCCGACCGCGCGATGGACGCCCTGCTGCTGCAAAGCCTGGAGGCACGCCTGCAGACGGCAGTGGACTGGCTGCACTGCGAGCCGGCCGCCCTGGATCACTGGCTGGGCAGCGGCGCGGCGGATTTCCGGGCCTTGGCCGACGTGGAGACGGGGCTGGACACCGCCGCGCCCCTGGCCGAGGCCGTGGAGGAGCTCTCCGCCCTGTCGTTGTCCGAAACCGCCTCACCGGCCGTGCGCCTGCTCAACGCCACGCTCTTCGACGCCCTGCAGGATGGCGCCAGCGACGTCCACCTCGAATGCACGGCCCGCGGAGCACAGATCCGTTTCCGCATAGACGGCGTGATGGCCCCGATACGCCAGGTCGAGGGCGCCGCGCTGGCCGAGCAGTTGGTCTCGCGGCTCAAGGTGATGGCCGAGCTGGACATCGGCGAGCGCCGTGTGCCGCAGGACGGGCGCTTCAAGCTGCGCCATGCGGGGCGGGACATCGACTTCCGCCTCTCCATCATGCCCAGCGTCTTTGGCGAGGACGCCGTGGTGCGCCTGCTGGACCGCGCGCGCATCGAGCAGGACCAGGGCGCGCTGAGCCTCGACGCCCTGGGCTTTGACGAGACCGAACGCGCCGCCTTGCGCCAGCAGGCCCGCCAGCCCCACGGCATGCTGCTGGTGACCGGGCCCACGGGCTCGGGCAAGACCACCACGCTCTACGCCACGCTGACCGAGATTCACACCGGGCAAGACAAGATCATCACCATCGAAGACCCGGTCGAATACCAACTGCCAGGCGTCGTGCAGATTCCGGTGAATGAAAAAAAGGGCCTGACCTTCTCGCGCGGGCTGCGCTCCATCCTGCGCCACGACCCGGACCGCGTGATGGTGGGCGAGATCCGCGACGCCGAGACCGCGCAGATCGCCGTGCAGGCAGCGCTCACCGGCCATCTGGTCTTCTCCACCGTCCACGCGAACAACGCCTTCGACGTGATCGGCCGCTTCATGCACATGGGACTGGACCTCTACAACGTGGTGTCCGCGCTCAATGCCGTGCTGGCGCAACGCCTGATGCGGCTGAACTGCCGCCATTGCGCCGTCCCCGTCCGGGTGGAGGCCGCACTGCTGGGGCGCTACGGGCTGACTGAACCGCGGTACCCCTTCATGAAGGGCGAGGGCTGCGGCCACTGCCGCGGCACAGGCTACCGCGGCCGGCGCGCCATGGCCGAACTGCTGCGCCTGGACGACGGGCTGCGGGACCTGATCGCCAGCCGAGCACCGATGTCCCAGATCAAGGAAGCTGCGCGCAGCCGCGGCATGAAGCCCCTGCGCCAGCAGGCCCTGGCGGCCGTGTGCCGTGGCGAGAGTACTTTCGAGGAGCTGGACCGTGTCACCCTCGATGAATGAGGCGAAGCGCGATGCCGTGGCGCGGCAGCTGGGGCGCCGGCCCTGGCTGAGCTCGCGTTCGCGGCGCACGCTGTGGCTCGCGCCCGATGGATGGCTCGATCCCGCGAGCGGCGAGCGATGGAGCGCGGTGGAAGCCCTGCCTGACTCGGTCGAATGGGACCTGGTGCTGTCCGAGCATCTGCTGTTCCCCCTGGTGGCGGATGGCGACCTGGTCCTGCATGGCAGCGAGGACATGCGCAACCACGCCGCGCAGCTGTTGAGTCACTACCATGGAGCGCATGCCCAGTCCTGGCCCCTGGCCGTCTGGTGCGAAGGCCAGGGCGAGCAGCGTCGTTACGGGGCCTGGGCGCTGTCGTCCCGCGAATCGCAGGATGTCTGGCGCGTCTTGCGTCCACGCCTGCGCAGCGCGCGCCCGGCCGCCCTGGTCTGCCTGGACGCCTGCCGCCAGCAGGAGCCGCAGTGGGCCCAGGCCCCACATGCCGCACTGGCCTGGGTGGAGGGCAGCCTGCTGTGCTGGCTGGAATTGCAGGCCGGCGTGCTGTATCGGGTGCGCCATGTGCGGCTCGCCGCACCCGGCCGCGAGGCCCTGCGCCAGCGTCTGCACGCCCTGCAGCAGGACCTGCCGCCCGACACCGGCATGCTGCTGGCCGGCCATGGCTTGTCGGACGAGTGGACGGACGATCTTGCGCCATGGCGCTGCCTGACGCCGATGAACGCCGGCTTGCCTCCCGCCTTGCTGTGGGAGCGCCCCGCCCCGGCGCCAGCCGAGGCGCGCGGTGACTTTCTTCCGCCCGTCGCGCCGCTGGCCCGCTGGCGCTGGCCCCTGCTGGGCGTGGCCCTGCTGTGCCTGGCGCTGGCCGCGCAGGAAGGCTGGCAAGCCCACCTGCAATGGCAGGCCGCCCGGGACGATCTGGCCGCGCAGCAGGCCCGCCAAAGCCGCCGCGCGGCGCCGACGGCGGCAGCGCTGCGTACCGGCACCCTGCCCGCGCCGAGGGATCACAAGGCCCTGCTGGAGGCCCGCCAGGCCCTGCAGCAGCCCTGGCAGACCGTACTGACGCAGGTCGAGGCTGCCGCCCTGGACGAGGCGCAACGCCCGCGGGTGGCCTGGCTGGCCCTGGACCTGCAAGCCGCTCGCGGTGAATTGCGCCTGGAAGGCCAGGCCGAGGACCGCGCTCAGATCCTCGCCGTGGCCGACGCCCTGTCCCGCCTGCCGGGATGGCACGAGGTGCTGCCCGGCGCCATCCAAACCGAAGAGGGCGGCCGTACCGGCATGCGCTTCACCTTGCAGGCACGGCTGGCGGCCCACGCGCTGGCGGCGCCGCCCCCCTCCAGGCCGACCTCTGGAGTGCTGCCATGAAGTTCCAGACCTGGCGAAGGCAAGACCTGACCCCTGCGGGCCTTCTTGGGGCCCTCGATACCCACGGACGCTCGCTCTGGAATTCGCTGCGCGCCCTGGGCTGGCCCGGCGGTCTGGCGGCGCTGTGCCTGGCCTTGGCCGGTGTGCTGGCGCAGCAGCTGACCCCGCGCTGGCAGGCGCAGACGGAAGAGTGGGCCGCGCAAGAGGCCCGATTGCGGCGCGGCCTGCGCTCGCAAGCGGCCGTGGCAGCAGCCGCCGAGTCGCCCGCGGCCTTGCTTGAAACACTGCCGCCGGCCCATGAGCGGCAGCAGCGCCTGGCCGATCTGCTGGAGATCGGTCTGCGCCTGGGCCTGGTGCAGCAGCGCAGCGAGCAGCGGGTCAACGTCGATGCCCCGACCGGCCTGGAGCGACTGCGTGTGCACATGCCGGTGCAAGGCAGCTACGCCCAACTCCGGCAGTACCTGGGCGCGGCTCTGGCACATGACCCCGCCCTGAGCCTGGATGTGCTGCGCCTGCGCCGCCCGCAGCGCGAGAGCCCGATGTTGCAGGCCGAGCTGGTCTGGACGCTGCACAGCCGACGTGAGCCTGGGAGCCCGCCATGAGCGCATCCAAGCCCCTGACCCGCGGCCAATGGGCCCTGGGCCTGGCCCTGGGAGCCACGGTAGCGGCCTGCCTGTGGGCGGCGCAGCTGCCGCAAGCGGAGGACAGCGTCACGGATCTGGCCGCCCTGGCATCGCGTCGCTCGCCGGCAGGCTTGGCATCGGCATCGGCATCGGCGCCCTTGCCGCGCTGGTCGACAGCGGCGCGCGAGCCCTGGCCCGAGGTGGCGCCCAGCGCGCTGGCGGCCTGGCAAGCGCCGGCACCGGCAGCGCCGACACCTACGCCCCTGCCGGCGCCGAGCGCGCAGCCGCCCCTCCCTGCACCGCCCCAGGCCCCCCCGTTCCCCTACCAGCTGATCGGCCGGTTGAGCCAGGCCGGCCAGGTGCAGGCGCTGCTGGGCTCCGAGCAGCGCAGCCTGGCGGTCAGGGCCGGTGACACCATCGACGGCCAATGGCGTGTCCAGGCCATTGGCGATGACTCCCTGGAGCTGCTGTGGCTGCCCGGCCCACTGCCCCAAACGCTACGCTTCAAACCCTTGTGAGTGCCATGTCCGATGCCCAGTCCAGCGCGAGCCTTCGCGCCCTGACTTTCTCGCTATTGCTGCTGGGACTCAGCGTCCTGCCGGGCTGTGCCAACCCTGCCTTGCGCGAGGCCGATGATCTGCTTCGCGCCAACCAGTTGGGCCAGGCGGATGCCGTCTTGAGCCAGGCACTGAAGGCATCGCCGCAAGACCCGACCCTGCGTGCCGCCCAGCTGCGGGTGCGCGAGCAGCGCCTGGCGCGCCTGCTGGTGCAGGCCGAGGGCTTGCGGGCGGCCAATCGCTGGGACGAAGCGCAGGCCCTGCTCGGCCAGCTGCAGCAGATGGATCCGGTGCATCCGCGCGTCCAGGCGCTGAGCCTGGAGCTGCCGCGCGGGCGCCGTCATGAGCAAAGGCTGCAGGAAGCGCGGCAGCTGTTCAAGGAAGGCCGGCCCGGCATGGCCGATGCCCTGGCCCGCGAGATCCTGGCCGAGAACCCCCTGCATGCCGGGGCGCGCCAGCTGCAGAACCAGATCGCACAGGCACGGCCGCTGGAGTCCGGCGCCCAGGAGCTGGGCCCGGCCTTCCAGGTCCCGGTGACGCTGGAGTTCCGCGACGCGCCGCTGCGCCAAATCTTCGAGGCCCTGAGCCGCAGCAGCCAGGTCAACTTCGTGTTCGACAAGGACGTGCGCACCGATGCCCGCGCCAGCCTGTTCCTGCGCAACGTCAGCCTGGACGAAGCCATGCGCGTGCTGCTCAGCACCCAGCAGCTGGACCGCAAGATCCTCAACGAGCATTCGGTGCTGATCTACCCCAACAGCCAGGCCAAGCAGCGCGAGCACCAGGAGCTGATCACCCGCACGCTCTACCTCAGCAACGCCGAAGTGAAGCAGGTGCAGAACCTGGTGCGCACCATTGCCAAGGTACGCGACCTGCACATCGACGAGCGCCTGAACCTGATGGTGGTGCGCGACACGCCGGAGGTGATTCGCCTGGTGGAGAAGCTGATCGCTTCGGTGGACCTGCCCGAGCCCGAGGTCATGCTGGACGTGGAAGTGATGGAGGTGGGCACCGACCAGGTGGAGGCGCTGGGCCTGCAGTGGCCGGACCAGGTTCAATACGGCCTGATCGGGGCGGACGGCAAGATGGGCGGCACGGTGCAGCTGGGCCAGCGGCACGAGTTCCGTGCCGCCATTGCCAACCCTGCCCTGGTGGCGACGATGCGTGGCAATGCAGGCCAGGTCAACCTGCTGGCCAACCCCAAGATCCGGGTGCGCAACCGCGAGAAGGCCAGGGTCCAGATCGGTCAGAAGCTGCCCATCTTCACCACCACGACCAACTTCACCGGCGCGACCTCGGTGGCGGCCTCGGTCAGCTACCTGGACGTGGGCCTGAAGCTGGACGTGGAGCCGACCATCCAGCTCGACGGGGACGTGATCATCAAGGTGGGCCTGGAGGTCAGCAACCTGATCAAGGAGGTGACGGGCCCGGGCGGCACGACCGCCTACGCCACCGGCACCCGCCAGACGGCCACGACGCTGCGCCTCAACGACGGCGAGACGCAGGTGCTGGCCGGACTGATCAACGACGAAGACCGCAGTGCTGCACAAGGCGTGCCGGGACTGTCGCGCCTGCCGCTGCTGGGCCGGCTCTTCGGTGTCACCACGGACACCCGGAACAAGACCGAGGTGGTGCTGCTGATCACGCCGCGCATCGTGCGCAACGTGCCACTGCCCGACGTGCGCCTGACGCAGCTGCCTGCGGGCACCGATGCCTCGCCAGGGGCCTTCAGCAGCCTGCTGCGGCCCGCTGCGGCGGCGCATACCTCAGCAGACGCTGCGGCCGGTTCGGCAGCGCCCGTCGGCATGCCGAGCGCGCAGCCGGGCGCCATTGCAGGCCCAACCCAGCCTGCCCCGCAAGGCGCACCGGAGTCCGTCCTGCTGCAGCTGGAAACCACCCCCGAAGTCGTGCCAGACGGCACCGTTTCCGTGGTGCTGCGCCATGGCAGTGCAATGACCCTGCGAGGTGCCCTGCGCTTTGACCCGGCGCTGCTGCAGCCGGTGGCTGCGCCGGCCGGCGCCACACCGGGCCTGCTGAGCTTCGAACTGGCACCGGCCTCGGCTCACGCCGTGCTGCTGCGCGCATTGCCGGCGGCCCAGGGCCAGATCGTGACCCTCAGGCTGGACGGTCTGTCTGCCAGCACTGCGCAGGGAGAGCGCCGTCCGGTACAGGTAGAAGGCGGCACCCAGGTGCGGGTCGAGGCGGCGCGCTGAGCGGCCAGGCATGGGGACGGCACGCATGGTGACGAGGCCCGGCATGAAGACCCGCGGCTTCACGCTGATCGAGATGCTGGTGGTGCTGGCGCTGGTCGGCGTACTGGCCGCTGCGGCGCGGCCGGTCCTGGAGTTCAGCGTGCGGCGCAGCCAGGAGTTCGCCTTGCGCGAGGCCTTGCGCCAGATCCGCACGGCCCTGGACGCCTACAAGCGCGCGGCCGACGAAGGCCGGATTGCACGCCAGGTCGACGACAGCGGCTACCCACCTGATCTTCAGTCGCTGGTGGCGGGCGTGCCCGACATCAAGTCGCCCAATGGTCGCAAGCTCTACTTCCTGCGCCGCCTGCCGCGCGATCCCTTTGCCCCGGCCGACCAGGACGCGCAGGACAGCTGGCAGCTGCGCGCCGCCGACAGCGGGCCCGACGAGCGCCGCGCCGGCCGCGACGTCTTCGACGTGCACTCCCGTTCCGAGCGCCGCGCGCTGGACGGCAGCCACTACAAGGACTGGTGATGCGCCGCCGTGGATTCACCCTGATCGAGCTGCTGGTGGTGATGAGCATCGTCGCCCTGCTGGCCTCCATCGTGGCGCCGCGCTACTTCCACAGCCTGCAGCGCGGCAAGGAGGTGGCCCTGCGTCAGACCCTGGCCACCGTGCGCGATGCCATCGATCAGTTCGCGGCGGACAAGGGGCGCTATCCCGATTCACTGGACGAGCTGCTGAACGCGCGCTACCTGCGCCAGTGGCCCGAGGACCCCATCACCGGCCAGCGCGAGTCCTGGACCCTGCTGCCGCCGCCGGCCGACGCGGGCATGAGTGGCGCGCTCTACGAGCTGCACAGCGGGGCTGCGGGCAAGGCCAGCGATGGAAGCGCCTATGCGGACTGGTGAGCGTCCATCGCATCGGAGCCCGCCGCGCGGCTTCAGCTACCTGGGGCTGCTCTTCTTCATCGCGCTGACGGCCGCCGCGCTCGCGGCACTGGGGCAACGCTGGAGCATGGCCGCGCAAAGGGAGCGCGAACGAGAGCTGCTCTTCCGTGGCCAGGCCATCGTCCGCGCCATCGAAAGCTACGCGGCCGCCACACCGGGGCGGCCGGCCTATCCGCAGCGCCTGGAGGATCTGCTCGAGGACCGGCGCGGCCAGCGGCCCCGCCATCACCTGCGCCAGCTCTATGCCGATCCCTTCACGGGTCAAGCCGACTGGGCGCTGATTCCAGCACCGCCGCCGATGCTGGGCTTCCTGGGGGTGCACAGCCAGTCAGAGCGCCCCCTGCTGATGAACAAAGGGCCGGACGGGCAGCCGGTCGAGCGGGCCAATGCGCTGAAGTTCATGGCACAGCCGGTGCCTGCGGCTGGAGATGGCCGCTGAGTCGCCGACGATCCTGGCACCGAGGGCGAACGCCGCTGCCGACAAAATAACCCCAAAAGGTAGGGACTGACTTTCCCCGAGCGCTCCCGTAGCCTCCGCCCGCTTGATGTTGACCACTGAACGAAGCCGAGCCAGGCGAGGCCTGGCTCCAGTCGTTCGCAAGCCGCCCCCTTGCTGAAGACGCTGTCAGAGCTGACAGGGTTGCATCAGGGGCTCGGCCCGTGAGAATCGCCGCGCCCCGGCCTATCCAGAAGTAGCAAAGACCATCGTCAGGGGTGCATCCATCAGTCAAAGGCGCCGCGCTGAGGCGTCGGGAGGGGTTTGATGAAGCGCTTGCAATGGCTGCGTCGTGGCGGCGTGCTGCTGTCCGCCTGTGTGTCTGCCCTGGGTGCCTTGATCGCGGGGAATGCGAGCGCCGGCACCTACTACGAGGAGCAGGGCCAGTTGGTCCGGGCCTCCAAGTCCGTGAAGGCCCTGGGGCCGGATCTGTTCGGCGACAAGGTCAACCACTACAACGGCGCGCTGGAGTTCGTGCAGCAGGACGTGAGCCTGCCGGGCGGCAGCGAGTTGTCCGTGTCCGCGGGGCGGCGCTTCAATGCCAACCTGACGCCGGGCTTCATGAATGGCCTGTTCGGGCGCTGGGATTTGGAGATCCCGCGCATCCAGGGCGTGTTCGCCTCGGCGGGTTTCGTCAACGGCTGGAACGCGACGGATCGCTGCAGCCGCTTCTCCGCGCCGCCGACGGTGACCGGCGCGATGGCGGAAGGGTCCTGGCAGGCCAAGGAGTACTGGCACGGCAACATGCTCTACATCCCCGGCGCCGGCGAGAAGGAAATCCTGCTGCGCACGGCCGGCGGCTGGAACGGCCCCACGGATGGCCAGACCTATGGCCTCTTGACCAAGGACAACTGGGCGCTTGGCTGCACGCCCTTGCTGGCCGCGTCCGGCGCGGGCGAGGGCTTCGTGGCCTTGAGCCCCAGCGGCGTGCGCTACCAGTTCGACTGGCTGGCAAGCCGCCAGGCGAGCACCCTGGCGCGCTCGACGCCCTACAGCCAGAACCTGAGGACTGGCGGGCAGCCCCCGTCCAAGGCGGACCAGCAGCCCGTGGCGGCGGACGGCTATTACCTGAAGCGAACCGAAGTCTGGATCCTGCCCTCCAGGATCAGCGACCGCTTCGGCAACTGGGTCCGTTTCAGCTACGACCCCGTGGACCGGATGCGCGTGCTGAGCATCGAGTCCAGCGACGGGCGCAAGCTGAGCTTCACCTACCAGAGCTCGCCCACGCGGATCAAGACGGTCTCCGACGGCACGCGGACCTGGACCTACAACTACGCCGCCGATGGCGATCTCGCCAGCGTCGTCCAGCCGGACGGGAGCCGTTGGACCTTCGCGCTGGAGCCGTTCTTCATGACGCCCGAAGGCCTGTACCTGGGCGCGCCCTCCACCTGCCTGGCCAGCGGCAACGGCTTGCTGAACAAGATCCGCAGCGCTGCAGTGATGACGCATCCCAGCGGTGCGGTGGGACGTTTCGAAGTCGAACCCGTGGAGCACGCCCGCGGCAGCAATGACGCGACCTGTTTCACGTTGAACGGTGGCGTGACGGCGCCGCTGGCGCCGGCGTACTACGCGGTGCAGTCCCTGCAGAAGAAGACCCTCAGCGGGCCCGGCATGGCGCCGCAAACCTGGAGCTACAGCTACAGCCCATCGACCGGTGAAGGCAGCTATCCCGGCTGCAGCTACTGCCCCTCGACCAAATGGACGCAGGTCCAGGAGCCCAGTGGCCGCAGCACGCGGCTGACCCATGGCATGAAGGTCGGCGTCAACGAAGGACTGCTGCTCAAGACCGAGGACTTCGAGGCCGGCGGCGGCCTGCTGCGCACGGTGAGCCAGTCCTACCGTGCCTACGACGCCGGCCCCTACCCACAGAAGGTGGGCAGCAGCATCCTCAATTTCGGCGACGGCTATCTGCATGGACGGCTGCAGCCCTTGGAGCAGCGGGTCCTCACGCAACAGGGGCAGAACTTCAGCTGGACCGCCGCAGCCGGCGCCAGCGGCATCGACTACTGGGGCCGCGTCGTCCAGGTGAGCAAGTCCGGCCCGGGGGGGAGCCGCACGGAGACCACGGTCTACAAGGACCTGCCCTCGCTGTGGGTGATTGGGCTCACCGAATCGGTGACGGTCGCGGGCTATGCCGCGGCCGTGTTCAACGACTACGACACCCTGGGCCGCAAGATCGCCGACAAGGCCTACGGCATCCCCCAGTTCAGCTACGGCTACAACGCCGACGGCACGCTGGCCTGGAAGCAGGACGGCCGCAGCAACCGCACCCGCTACGACAACTACAAGCTGGGCCTGCCCCAGCTGGTGAGCTACGCCGACGGCAGCTCGGAGTCGGTGGTGGTGGACGGCTTGGGCCAGATCACCAGCCACAGTTCGGCGGCGAGCTACACCACCGGCTATGGCTACGACGCCATGGGCCGGCTGAACCGGATCACACCGCCCGCGGGCTTCACCGCGACCAGCCTGGTGTTCGAAGCGGTGGGCAGCGCGGAGTACGGCGTGGAGGCCGGCCACTGGCGGCAGACGGTCAGCAAGGGCAATGCCAGGACCATCACCGTGCTGGACGCGCTGTGGCGCCCGGTGATGACGCGCAGCTTCGACGCCGCGCAGGAAGCCAGCACGCGCAAGGTGGTGGTCAAGGGCTATGACCTGGGCGGGCGGCTGAGCTTCGAGAGCTATGCCGCGCGGGACTACGGCTCGGTGGCCCTCACCAGACCCGGCAAGCGCATGAGCTACGACGCGCTGGGGCGGCTGACGCGGATCGAGCAGGACAGCGAACTGGGCGTGCTGCAGACCCGCCAGGACTACCAGAGCGGGTTCGTCACCGCGATCACCAACCCGCGCGGCAAGGTGACGACACAGCGCTTCTGGGCGCTGGACAACCCGGCCGAGGCCAGCCTGGCGCAGATCGACATGCCCGAGGGCGTGCAAGTGCTCATCAGCCGCGACACGCTGGGCAAACCCACGGCCATCAGCCGCGGCGGCGTGACCAGGCGCTACGTCTACGACGCCGGCCAGCGCCTGTGCAAGACCATCGAGCCGGAGATCAACGCCACCGTCCAGGCCTACGACGCGGCGGGCAACGTCGATTGGCGAGCCCCTGGGCAGGCGCTGAGCAGCGCATCCAGTTGCGACACGGCCAGCGTGCCGGACGCCGCCAAGATCCGCTACAGCTACGACCCGGTCAACCAACTGATCAGCACCCGCTACGGCGACAACAGCCCGGCCATCACCCGCAGCTACTGGCCCGACGGCAAGCTCAAGACGGTGGACAGCAACGGCAGCAGCTGGAGCTACACCTACAACGCCCTGCGCGACCTCAGCACCGAGACGCTGAGCTACGGCGGACAGAGTTATGGGTTCAGCTGGGGGTATGACCCCAACGGCAACCTGAGCAGCCTGAGCTATCCGGGCGGCGCCACGGCCGTGAGCTATGTGCCCAACGCCCTGGGCGAGGCCAGCCAGGTGGGGAGCTTCGCCTCGGGGCTGAGCTTCCATCCCAACGGGGCGGTGGCGGGCTACCGGCTGGGCAACGGTGTACAGCACAGCCTCACGCAGAACACCCGGGGGCTGCCGTGGGTCAATGAAGACGCGGGCGTACTCAAGGACGTCTACACCTACGACGCCAACGGCAATGTGGCCGCCATTGCAGACCAGCTCCCGCCAGGGCCCGGCGGCAGCTTCAGCCGCAGCATGGCCTATGACGAGCTGGACCGCCTCAAGACGGTGAACGCACCGGGCGCGTGGGGCACGGCCAGCTACACCTACGACGCGGCGGACAACCTGCGCAGCGCCAACGTCGGCAGCCGCAGCGTCACGCTGAACTACACGGACGGGACGAACCGGCTCAACAGCGTCACGGTCAACGGCAGCACGAGCGGCTACAGCTACGACCCCTACGGCAACATCCGCAGCAAGGGCGGGCAGACCTACAGCTTTGATCTGGGCAACCGCATGAGTGCGTCCAGCCTCGGGGGCGGGTATGTGTACGACGGCCTGGGGCGGCGGGTGCAGGTGACGGGCAAGGATGGAAGCCAGCGCATCACGGTGTACAGCCAGGCGGGGCAGCTGCTGTGGAGCACGCAATCGGTGAGCGGCGGGGCGCCGACGCAGCCCAAGTACAGCTGCGAAGCGGGCTATGAGCTCAAGAGCACGACCTGCGTGGGCGTGCTGCAAAGCAAGCCGGCCAGCACGGTGACGGTGTGCCCCAACGGCGAGACGCTGCGCTCGGGGCAGTGCGTGAGCGTGAAGGCCGCGGGCAGCGAGAGCTACTGCGACACGGGCGTGCTCAAGAGCGGGCAGTGCGAGGTGACGCAGGTGCAGGACTACGCGGCAGGGAGCCGTGCGGTCTGCAAGACGACGGGCTACACCCTGCGTGCGGACGGCAAGTGCGTGAAGGACGTGGCGGACGACTACGGAGCGACGAGCAAGGAGAGCTGCGCGGACGGCGGCGCGCCGGTGGGCGGGCAGTGCACGACGAGCAAGGAAGAAGACGCGAAGCAGGAGAGCGGCTGCGCGCTGGGGACGCTGAGGGCGTGGCCGCCCAATCCGTCGCAGCAGGCCTGCATGTCCAGCGGGACGGTGGAGGCGCGGGGCCCGGCGGCGGCGGCCACGGCCTGCCAGGCGATGGGCAGCCCGTGGGGGGCGACGCTGCTGGGGGTGTGGGCGGATCCGGCCGGGGGCGTGGGGCTGCAGCAGCAGCCGCATGCCATCCCCGAGACGCCGTGGTACTGCGGCTTCACGCCGGTGCAGCGCTATGTGTGCAGCCGCGGCACGCTGGTGAGCGGCAACCGGTGCCGCTACACCGAGTCCTCGCCGAGCATCAAGAGCTACAGCTGCCCCAGCGGCGGGACCCTGGACGGCACGATGTGCCGGCGCACGCGCACGGACGTGCAAGACGCCGGGCAGGAGCCGTACTGCCCCAAGGGAGGGCGGCTGGACGGGACGATGTGCCGGCTCAGCGCGATCGTCACCAGCCCGGCCAAGACGCGCGCAAGCTGCGATGCGGGCTACACGCTGGACGGCAGCAGCTGCTACAAGCCCAGCGGCTCAACGCCCACGACGCAATACGGCTGCGACAGCGGCTGGACGCCCAGCAACGGGCAATGCACCTACAAGGCCCCGGACAAGCCGGCGACGGTGAAGTACGTCTGCTCGGATGGCAGCACCCCCCCGAGTGGCGGCCCATGCGCGGCCGGCGTGCAAAGCACGGCCTACGTGTACCTGGGCGGCAAGGCCATTGCCGAGGTCAACAGCGCCAGCGGCACGCAGTACGTGCACACGGACGCGCTGGGCAGCCCCGTGGCACGCACGGGCGCCAGCAGCACCGCGGTGCTCAACAGCACCCGCTTTGAGCCCTACGGCGCGGTGGCGCAGGGCACCAAGCCAGGCCCCGCCACCAGCCTGATGGGCTACACGGGGCATGTGCAGGATCCGGAGACGGATTTGGTGTACATGCAGCAGCGGTATTACGATCCCGTCGCGGGGAGGTTCCTCTCGGTCGATCCCATCGTCACGGATGCGAATACGGGGAAGGGGTTTGGGCTCTATACCTACGTTGATAACAATCCGTATGCGAAGGTAGATCCGGATGGGCGAAATGCGATCGCAGCACCGGAAGCCTTCATCGGTGGAACTGTTGTCTGTGGACCTGTCTGCGGGATTGTTGCTGGTGGTGTTGTACTGATCGGCGGCACTTACCTGACCGCGAAGATCTTCAATTCGGTTAGCAATTCGGGTGGTGACAAGGCTCAGTCGGGCAATGGCAATGGCAACTCTGGTGGGGGTGAAAAGGGCAACAAGAGCGATCAACTCACGCCCCCCGTTGATGGGGCGACCGGAGGTGAGCGATTTGGTGGTGGCCCGAGGATCTGGGATAAGCCCTCATCCAACCCCGTTGATCAAGCAAACGGCGACTTTGATAAGAAGTTCCCGGGAGGCGAAAACGTCAGCGACAAGGGAAATGGTGTTCGTGTCGGGACAAATCCGGACGGCAGCCGCGTCATCGTTCGGCCAGGAAGCTCGGCTGGTTCCGGTAATGTGCCCACTGTTGAGATTCAGAATCCTCGTGGTAAGCCAACAGACAAGATTCGATACCCTCAAAAGCCGGAGTCGGAAAAATGACCATGCAACTTGTTGACGCTACGCCATTGAAGACGGGCAGCACTCTTGGTTCGTTGGTTGATATCGCCCACCTTAATTTTGAAATTGGGAGGCTCGTTGTAACGTTGACTTTCGAGGGCGGAAAGAAGACCGCGACAGTGAAGTTTGAGGATGTTGTCGGCTTCCGGGTGCTGGACGAGGGCGATCTGCTTGAATATTGGCCTGCATGCTCAAGCGCCAATGGATGGCTATTTCTTATTGGTGGAAATGGCTGGTTCGAACAGGAAACAATTCGTCCGGGGTTCTTGCACGAGCGCGGTGGAGTTGTTGCGGAGTATTTCGTTGCAACTCAAAATTGCTGTGTAAGTGTCTTGGCAGGCAGTCCTCCGACTGTGGATGAAGGGAGTGCGGGGTCAGGCCTTAGCTCTTAGCTGCTGGATTCCAGGTGATCATGTTCCAATTCGCAGCAGGCCGCTGCTTCGAGCCCGCAGCATCATGCGCGGCGTGACGGACCCGAATTTCAAGCTGGTTTTCCTGTGACCCGCATCCATCGGCAAGCCCGCACGACGCCGCTGGTTCGTGCCGAGATCAAGGCTTCTCAAGAGTCCATCGCCGAGCTGGCTCGGCGCTACAACATTACCAAGGCCACCGTGCGCAAGCGGAAGGGCCGTGAAGCGCCTGCCGATCTGAGCCATCACCCGCAGCTACTGGCCCGACGGCAAGCTCAAGACGGTGGACAGCAACGGCAGCAGCTGGAGCTACACCTACAACGCCCTGCGCGACCTCAGCACCGAGACGCTGAGCTACGGCGGACAGAGTTATGTGTCAAGATCCGGCACCTCGTGCACCCGCTTTTTGAACAACTGCGGTGACCGCTCCCGCCATCGCTTGAGCGCCTGAATCGGCGTCTGGTGATCAAGGACTCGCTGGGGGATTCGATGGTTGTACGTGCGCACGTAAGCCAGCAGCGTCGTGGCCAGTTCGGCGCCGCTCTTGAAGCGCGTTTGCGCAATGACTTCGCCCACGCGGCCATTGAATCGCTCGACCATGCCATTGGTCTGCGGATGGCGCGGCGGACAGCTTTGCAGCGCACGTCAAAGTGATGCCGTCCGCTGGGCTCCTTGACCTTGCTGGTGAAGCGATCCGTGAACTGAGCGCCGTTGTCCATGAGCACCTTGGAGATGATCATGGGCGCGGCCTCGTGCACGCGCTCCTACAGTGATTTTCGGGCGGCATTCTTCACTCGCTGGCCCAACGGCAAGGGCAGCCACTGGATTGCGCGTCACCGCCGCCCCCACCACCAGGCCAGCAGCGCGTAGGCGGCGGCAAACAGCACCGAGGCCCGGATGACGCCGCGCACCGCCCAGGGATGCAGCGCCCCCTGCCAGGGGCCCTGTGGCATGGTCAGCAGGGCGCCAAAGACCGCGGACAGCAGTACCGCCCCCAGCAGGCAGGCTGAGCGCCCGTCCGGCGCAACCGCAGCCGGGGCGCCCTGCAGCCTGCGCCATCGCGCGTGCAAGCGCCACAGCACGCCCAGGCCGAACAGCGTGCTGAGATGCTGCAGAGCGTTGAAGAGCAGCCAGGGCCTTCCATCCAGAAGGCCCAGCTCCCTGCGCAGCAGCGGCCAGTGCTGAACGAAAAATCCGGAGGCATGCGTGAAGGCGTCCCACAGCAGATGCGTCGCCGCTCCCATGCCGCTGGCCAGCATCAGCCAGGCCCACAGGCGCGCATCTGCCCAGCGACCCGGGCGCAGGGCCAGCAGGGCGCGGCGGTAGGGCTGTGGCAGCGGCGCGGCGAGCCGGGTCCTGCCCATGATGAACAGCCAGCTCAGACAGGCACCCACGGGGGCGTCGAGCAGCCACCATCCATTCAGAGAGTGGGCAAGCGTTCCCAATCTGCCGGCCTCCTGGCCAAGGACGTAGTAGGCCAGATCCGGCACCAGGCTGCCCATCGCCAGGCCGACGATGAGGCGATCATCCAGGAAGAACCGCCGCAGCGGCACGATGGCGGCCGGGTGGGCGAATGTCCAGGGCATAAGGTTCCTTCACTGGCAGACGGCGGGATACCAAGCGCCGGCTCGCCATCCTGCCGCATTTCCAGGCCGCCGCGGCCCTCAGCGGGCGGGTCCGTCATGTCATCGTGTGGGGCTCGCAGCCCCCGGGGTCAGGTGTGAACGGCTCAGGCCGGCGCACACGCCCGCAGGGCCGCCACGTCGCCGCCCGTGATGGCCGCCAGGCTCCGGCTGATCAGCTCGACGGGCCAGTCCCACCAGGCGATGGCCTCCAGCTCGGCCACCACCTCGGGCGCAAAGCGCTCGCGGATGAGGCGCGCCGGGTTGCCGCCGTACACGGTGTAGGGCGGCACATCGCTGCTGATCACCGACCGCGCCGGGATGATGGCGCCGTTGCCAATGCGCACGCCCGGCATGATCAGGGCGTCATAGCCGATCCAAACGTCATGCCCGATGACCGTGTCGCCCTTGTACGGCAGCTCGCCGGGCTGCGGCGCCGCACGCTCCCAGCCGTTGCCGAAGATGAAGAAGGGATAGGTGGAGAGGCCCGAGGTCTTGTGGTTGGCGCCGTTCATGATGAATCTGACGCCGCGGGCAAGGGCGCAGAACTTGCCGATCACCAGGCGGTCGCCGATGAAGGGGAAGTGATAGAGCACCTGGCGCTCGAAGTTGTCCGCGCCTTCGGGGTCGTCGTAGTAGGTGTAGTCGCCGATCTCGATGTTCGGGTTCTGGACTTTGTTCTTGATGAAACACACCTGGGGGAAGCCGGGCATGGGGTGGGGATTGCGGGGATCAGGTCCGGGCATGGCGTCCTTTCGCGTGAGGACCGACGCGTCGCTGCGGGATTGTCCGTGGCGTCGGTCCGGGCGCCATCGTAAGGCGTGAGCCGGTGGGCTCCGCCGGGGTGTGGTGGATCGCGATGAGTTCGCTATAGTCGCGCCCCAAATGCCCGTCACGAGGCAGCCACACAAGGGGAGCCCATGCCGTTTATCGCCATCCTGCACGTCGCCATCGCCATCTTCTTCGCGGTGCACGCCGTGCGCACCGGCCGCAACACCGTGTGGCTGTTCGTGCTGCTGTCCTTCCCCTTCCTGGGCAGCCTGGTCTATCTGTTCGCCGAATTCCTGCCCGAGCAGCGGCACAGCCGCCTGGCTCGCAAGGCGGGCGCAGCGCTGCGACAGTTCATCGACCCGCAGCGTGAACTTCGCGAAGCCCGGCTGGCGCTGGAGCAGACGCCCAGCATGGGCAACCGCCTGCGCCTGGCGCAAGCGCTGCTCGAGGCCGGTCAGGCCGAGGAGGCCCTGCCACATTTCCAGGCCTGCGCCCAAGGCGTGTTCGCTCAGGACGCCGCGGCCCTCGGCGGGCTGGCCCGCTGCCAGGCGGCAGCCGCGCAGGATGCCGCGGCCGTGGCCAGCCTGCGCCGACTGTTCGAGGCCCAGCCCGAACGCCGCAGCGGCGAACTGGCCCTGCTGATGGCACGCCTGCTCGCTGCCGTGCATCCCGAGGAGGCCGAGGCCGCCTTCGAGGTCGCCCTGCGCACCCACAGCGGCATGGAAACGCACAGCGCCTGGGGTCAGTTCTTGCTAGCCCAAGGCCGCAAGGCCGAGGCCCGACCGGTGTTGGAGCAGGTGCTCAAGGACGCACGGCTGAGCAGCGCCCATGCCCGCGATCTCAATCGTGAGGCCATTGCCGCCGCCGAAGCCGCACTGGACCAGCTGGGCCGCGCCGGCTGAGCCCGCCACTCAGTCCTCGGGCAGCGAGGCCACGGGGCGCAGCGCCTCGAAGCCCGCGTCCTCGCGCTTGGCCTGCCAGGCCATGATGGCGCGGCCCATCTCGCCGGTATCGAAGATCGCACTCTGCAGCAGGCTCATCTGCTGCGGCGAGGCGCCCACGCCATGGTCCCGCGCATGGTTCAGCGCCAGCTTGCTGCCGGCGATGGCCAGCGGCGACTTGAGCGCGATCTGCCGCGCCAGCGCCAGCGCCTGCTCGAGCAGGGCTGCGGCGTCCGGCGCCACCGCATTGACCAGCCCCAGCTGCAGGGCCCGCTCGGCACCCAGGCGCTCACCGGTGTAGGCCATCTGGCGGGCCATGCCGGCCGGCATCAGCCCTTGCAGGCGCTGCAGAATGCCCAGGTCGGCCGCCATGCCAATGGTCGTTTCCTGGATGCAGAAGAAGGCGTCGGCACTGCACAGGCGGATGTCGCAGGCCGCGGCCAGGTCGAAAGCGCCGCCGATGCAGCCGCCCTGCACCGCGCAGATCACCGGAAAGCGCACCTCGTCCAGCACACTGAAGCAGGCCATCAGGCGGCGCAGCGATTCCTGGAAGGAAAGCCGGGCGCGGGCGTCGCCGGTGTCCAGCAGGCCGCCCTGGCCCGCGAAGGTCTGCAGGGCCATGCCCGCGCTGAAGTGCCGACCGGTGGAGGCGATCACCAGCACCCGGGTCTGGCCTTCGTCATTCAGGCGCTGGATCGTGCGGCGCAAGGCGGGGAAGAAATCCGGCGCCATGGTGTTCATGCGCTCGGGCTGGTTCAGGGTCAGCAGGGCCACGCCGCCCTCCTGCAGGACCAGGTCGAAGTAGTGCGCGTAGGTTTCGGCGCTCATGGCATTCCTTGCGAGTGAGAGGAGGCTGCCAAGCCTAGCGCCGCGCGGACGATTGGCCATCGCACAAGTGACAGGATGGAGTCCCGCCCCTAGGCCAAAGCGCACATTTCCCAGGGCTTGCCCCAGGCAAAGCCGTCCCGGGCACTGCCTACACTTCGCCGCATGCGAACCCTGAAGACTGATGATGGCGTGCCCCTGCATTGGCGGCAATGGAACAAGACCGGCATGGGCCCTGCGCGAGGCACCGTATTGATCGTGCATGGCCTGGGCGAGCACGTTGGCCGCTACGAGCATGTGGCGGCTCATCTGAACCACTGGGGCTGGCATGTGGTCGGTCACGACCAGCGCGGCCATGGCGCGTCGGGCGGCGCACGCGGCGACCTGCCGCACGCCAGCCGCTTCCAGCAAGACCTGGCCCTGGTCATCGACGAAGTGCGGGCAGATGCCACCCTGGGCGCAGGCGCCCTGGTGATGCTGGGCCACAGCATGGGCGGGCTGATCGCTGCGCGTTTTGCTGCCGGCGGCCTGCCGTCGACTGACGCAAGCGCGCCGCCGCCCTGGTTCCGCCCTCTGGACGGCCTGGTGCTCAGCTCCCCCGCCCTGGCGGTGGACATGAGCACCTTCCAGCGCGGCCTGCTGGCCGCCACCCTGCCCCTGGTGCCGCATCTGGCCGTGGGCAACGGGCTCAAGCCGGCGTGGATCTCGCGCAGCCAGGACGTGGTCAGCGCCTACCAGCAGGACCCCCTGGTGCACAACCGCATCACGCCCACCCTGGCCGCCCTGATCGCCCGCGGTGGCGAGGCCGTGCTGGCCCGCGCCGCCGACTGGACCCTGCCCACCCTGCTGATGTGGGCCGGCGCCGACCGCTGCGTCTCCCCCAGCGGCTCCAGCCGCTTTGCCGCCGCCGCGCCCAAGAGCGTCGTCCAGGCCCAGTGCTTCGACAAGCTCTACCACGAGATCTTCAATGAGCCGGAGCAGCAGCAGGTGTTTGAGCGGATGAGGCAATGGTTGGAGCGGATGTAAGCTCAGTCGAGGATGCCGATGCGCCGGGCCTTCAGCGCCGCTTGCCGTACGTTGCCGCAGTCAAGCTTGGCTGCCACGCGACCGAGCCAGTCCCGGCAGGCGGCATCGGCCATATTGAAGCGGTCGGCCAGCATGCGCCCTGACCAGCCGTCCAGGGCATAGCGCAGCGCCTCGACGTCGCGCGCGGCCAGCTCGCCGACATTGCTGCGCTCGGGTGGCAGCAGGAGCCTGAAGGCCGCATCCAGCGCGTAGACGGCGTAGAGCTCCAGCTTGGGCTGCGCGAAGGCCAGGTGCCGTCCGCCTATCGCGGGACCCGCGTCGGTGTGCACGCAAAATGCAAAGTGGCGCCCATCGGGAAAATGCGACGCCACGCTCACCCCGGCGCGCAATCCCATGGACGCCACCAAATCGTAGAGATCGGCGACTGCTGGATCACGGTAATTCGCGGCACCCCAGGCGATGGGATAACTGCTGCGCCTGCAGTGCTGCATGACCGGACAGCGTTTGCCAAGACTGGGGTCCAGCGCGGCCCAGCTCGGGTCGCCAATGTTGTCGACACAGATGAATTCGGCGTGCCCGGGGCTGTGGTCCTGCACGACCAATGCATCCACCGTCCGGAAGCCCATGCGCTGGGTGAACCGAACAATGCATGCCTTGTAATCATCAAGGTCACGGGCATTCAGCAAGTCCAGCAGATCCGCGTCCAGCATTCCAGGCTCCATCAGTTGACGGCCGGCGAGCGACCCGAAACACTCGCCGCCGAATATTGCGATCGGATTGGGCGGCCCCCTCCGGCAGGCGGCACTAGCATCGATTTCCCGCCGGACGCACCACAAGCCCCCCAGACGGTGGAGGCCGAGTGCGACAAGTGCGGGCAAGCGCCGGCGCCTTAAAATCCATCCCTCGCGGCTACCCGCCGCCAGGAGACCGCCATGAACGCACGTGATCCCCATCTGCCCCTGCAGGCCGACGAAGCCAGCCGCCTGGGTCAGTTCGCCGCCCAGGTCTGGGACGAGGAAATCGTCCCCGCCCTGACCGACTACATCGCCATCCCGGCCAAGAGCCCCATGTTCGATGCCGACTGGGCGGCCCACGGCCATATCGAGACCGTGCTGCGCAATGCCGCCAGCTGGGTGGAGAGCAAGAAGGTGTCGGGGCTCAAGCTGGAGGTGATCCGCATTCCCGACCGCACGCCGGTGATCTTCTTCGAGGTGCCCGCCACCAAGGCCGGCTGCGAAGACACCGTGCTGCTCTACGGCCACCTGGACAAGCAGCCCGAGTTCAGCGGCTGGCGTTCGGACCTTGGTCCCTGGACGCCCAAGTACGAGGACGGCAAGCTTTACGGCCGCGGCGGCGCCGACGACGGCTACGCCATCTACGCCTCGCTGACCGCCATCATGGCCCTGGACCGTCAGGGCATCCCGCGCCCGCGCTGCGTGGGCCTGATCGAGACCTGCGAGGAGTCCGGCTCCTACGACCTGCCGGCCTATATCGACCTGCTCAAGGAGCGCCTGGGCAATGTCAGCCTGGTGGTCTGCCTGGACAGCGGCGCGGGCGACTACGACCGCCTCTGGCTGACCACCAGCCTGCGCGGCAACGTGACCGGCACGCTGAAGGTGGAGGTGCTCACCGAGGGCATCCACAGCGGCGACAACTCCGGCGTCGCCCCCAGCAGCTTCCGCATCATGCGCCAGCTGCTGGACCGCCTGGAAGACGCCAAGACCGGCCACCTGCTGCCCGCGGACTTCCACTGCGACATCCCCGCCGACCGCATCGCGCAGGCGCAGACCACGGCCGACATCCTCGGCGCCGAGGTCTACAAGCGCATGCCCTGGGCCTGCGGCGCGGACGGCGGCCCGGTGCTGCCGGTCACGACCGATCCACTGGAAGTGCTGCTCAACCGCACTTGGCGCCCGACGCTGTCCGTCACCGGCGTGGACGGCATACCGCCCATCAGCAATGCCGGCAACGTGCTGCGCCCCTTCACCGCCTTCAAGCTCTCGCTGCGCCTGCCGCCGCTGATCGACGGCAACGAGGCGGCGCTGAAGCTCAAGGCCCTGCTGGAGGACAACGCCCCCTACAACGCCCGCGTCAGCTTCGTGCCCGACGGCCGGGCCGGAGCCTACGGCGCCACCGGCTGGAACACGCCGGACCTGCAGCCCTGGCTGTCCAAGGCCGTGGCCGAGGCCAGCCTGACGCACTTCGACACCGAGGTCGGCTATGTCGGCCAGGGCGGCACCATCCCGCTGATGGGCATGCTGCAAAAGGGCTTCCCCAAGGCGCAGATGATGGTCTGCGGCGTGCTGGGCCCCAAGAGCAATGCCCACGGCCCGAACGAGTTCCTGCACGTGCCCTACGGCAAGCGCCTGACCGCCGCGGTGGCACAGGTGATGGCCGCCCATCCCTGATCGAGGCTCCGGCAAAACTTCCAGGCTACGGCATCCGGCACCCGCGACAGCCTCGCGACGGACGCCAAGCTTGACCCGCATCAAGTCGACGCCTCCCGGCACTCGTTACCGTGGCGCAGTTCTGCGCCATGGTCATGCTTCCCACCACTTTCCGCCCCGAGGCGCCGGCCGACATGCCTGCGCCCGAGGGCGGCGCCTGGGCACCCGAGGGCTCGGGCAGCACCCGGTTCAAGCCCTGGCACGCCTGGCTGCGGCTGCTGCTAGTCCTGGTCGGCCTATGGCTGCTGCTGGCCCTGTGGCTGCGCAACGAGCGCCAGGTGCTGCGCGCGCATGAAGGCGAGAAGCTGCAAAGCCTGGTCCAGACGCTGGACGGCATCGTCTCGCAGCAGCTGATCGCCATCCAGGCCGCGCTGCAGACGGTGGAATCCGAGTACCCGCGCTGGGGGCCGCAGCAAAAGCAGGCCGACGGCGAGTCCGTCCTGCAGACCTTGACGCAGGCCATGCCGGGCGTGCGGCTGCTGCTGGTGGTCGACGCCACCGGGCGCATCCAGGCCTCGTCCATGCCCGAGCTGCTGGGGCGCGATGTCTCGGGGCGGCCCTATTTCCAGCAGTGCCGCCAACGCCCGCAGCCCGGCTTGCTGCACATCACCCCGCCCTTCCAGACGCTGCTGGGCGACCGCAGCCTGGCGCTGGCGCGCTCGCTGCACGATGCCGAGGGACACTGGCAGGGCGCCGTCGTGGCCGGCCTGGACCCAGGCTACTTCGCCCTGGTGCTGGCCACGGTGCAGCCCTCGGAGGACACCTGGGCCGCCATCGCCCATGAAGGCGGGGCGGTGTTCACGGTGCAGCCCCATGTCGAAGACTGGCTGGGCCGCAATCTGCTGGACCGGCCAGGTTCGGTGCTGGAGCAGCACCTGCGCAGCCGGCAGCCAGCGACCCTGCATCTGCAGCAGTCGCGGCTGAGCCAGGACCTGCGCCTCGTCGCGGCACGAACGGTGGCCCCGGACAGCCTGTGGCTGGACCAGCGCCTGCATGTGGCCGTGGGCCGCTCCATGAGCAGCGTGGAGGGACTCTGGCGGCGCCAGGTACTCAGCGCCACGGTGGGCGGGCTCGGGTTTACGCTGCTGGCGACGCTGGGCCTGTGGTTGAGTCAGCGCCGCCGGCGTCTGGTGGAGCAGTTGCGCCAGCAGCAGCGCCGCACCGAGCGCGACAGCGCGGCCCGCACCGCGCTGGCCCTGGAGGGTGCGGCCCTGGGCCTGTGGGACTGGAACCTCGAAACCGGAGAAAGCCGCTTCGACAGGCGCTGGTGCGCGATGCTGGGCCATGAGCCGCACGAAATCGAGGCCCATGTGCGCAGTTGGGAAAGCCGCCTGCATCCGGACGATGTCCCCCGCGTGCAGGAACGGCTGCAGCGCTACCTCAGCGGCGAACTGCACCAGTACCGCCAGGACTTCCGGCTGCGCCATCGCGACGGGCATTGGGTCTGGGTCCATGCCAACGGGCGCATCATGGCGCGCGATGCTGAACGCCGCGCCACGCGCCTGGTCGGCACGCACATGGACATCAGCGCCGCCAAATGGGCCGAGGCCCAGCTGCAGGCGCAGGCCCGGCACACGCAGGCCATCCTCGACAACATGGTCGACGGCATGATCACCATGGATGCGCAAGGCCGCATCGATGCGATCAACCCCGCGGCCTGCCGCATGTTCGGCTACACGGTGCAGGAGCTGGCGGGTCAGCGCGTGGAGCTGCTGATGCCCGAGTCCGAGCGTCCCCATCATGCCGGCCATGTGCGGCGCTACCTGGAGACCCGCGTGCCGCACGTGATCGGCATCGGCCGCGACGTCTTCGGCCGGCGCAAGGACGGCAGCATCTTCCCCATGAGCCTGGCGGTCTCGGAAATCGAGCGCGAGGGCGAGCCCCTGTTCATCGGCCTGACGCGCGACATCACCGAGCGCAAGAAGGCCGAGGCCGAGATCGAGCAGCTGGCCTTCTACGATTCCTTGACCGGCCTGCCCAACCGCCGCCTGCTGCTGGATCGCCTCAACCAGGCGCTGGCCCGGAACCGGCGCAGCCACCGCCACGGCGCTGTGCTGTTCATCGACCTGGACAACTTCAAGGCCGTCAACGACACGCTGGGCCATGGCATGGGCGACCGGGTGCTGGTGGGCGTGGCCCGGCGGCTGCAGGCCGCACTGCGCAGCGAAGACACCATCGCCCGCTGGGGCGGGGACGAGTTCGTGGTGGTGCTGCAGGACCTGGGCCAGAACGCACAGGTGGCGGCCCTGCACGCCGAGGCGGCGGCGGAGAAGCTGCTGCGCGTGCTGGGCCAGCCCCATCAGCTCGATGGGCATCTGCACCACAGCACGCCCAGCATCGGCATCGTGATCTGGGGCGGCGACGCCAGCACCAGCGAAGACCTGCTCAAGCATGCCGACCATGCCATGTACCAGGCCAAGGCGGCCGGGCGCAACCGTCTGTGCTTCTTCGACCCCGCCACCCAGGCCGCGATGGCCGAGATGACCGCGCTGGAAGCCGACCTCCGCCAGGCCATCGACTGCCAGCAGCTGGAGCTCTTCTACCAGGCGCAGGTGGACTGCCAAGGCCGCATCGTCGGCGCCGAAGCCCTGCTGCGCTGGAACCACCCGGTGCGGGGCTGGGTCTCACCGGCGCGCTTCATTCCCCTGGCCGAGCACACCGGCCTGATCGCCCAGCTGGGCGAATGGGTGCTGCAGCAAGCCTGTGCCCAGCTGGGCCAGTGGGCTCGAGATGAACGGCTGGCGGCACTGAGCCTGGCCGTCAACATCAGCGCCCACCAGTTCCGCCAGAAGGGCTTCCTCGGCTTCATGCAGCAGCTGCTCGCCCGCAGCGGCGCGCCCACCGACAAGCTCAAGTTGGAACTCACCGAAAGTGCGCTGGTCGACAACGTCGAGCAGGTCATCGCGCTGATGCTCGCCCTGCGCGGCCTGGGCCTGCGCTTCTCGCTGGACGACTTCGGCACCGGCTATTCGTCGCTGGCCTACCTGAAGCGCCTGCCGCTGGACCAGCTCAAGATCGACCAGAGCTTCGTGCGCGACCTGGTCACGGAGTCCAACGCCCTGGCCATCGCCCATGCCGTGATCCAGCTCGGCGAAAGCCTGGGCCTGGACGTGATCGCCGAGGGCGTCGAGACCGAGGCGCAGCGCGATGCCCTGCTGCAGCAGGGCTGCCATGCCTTCCAGGGCTATCTGTATGCCAGGCCGCTCCCGCTGCAGGACTTCGAAGCGCGGGTGCGGTCCTGGCACCTGCCGTCCGCGTCCCCGGCTTGAGCCAAGAGGCCGGCGTCGGTGCCCCTGCGCCTGAGGGGGCTGACGGCCGCTGTCGGAACCCTACACTGCGCGTCGCACCGGTCGCTGGCCGGCATGCCCTGTCCTCTACGCCGCGCAATGCTCTTCACCACCGCAGCCTTCGTCTGCCTCTTTCTGCCCCTGTGCCTGGCGCTGTTCTTCGGCCTGGGCCGTTGGCGCCCGAACTGGGCCGCCACAGCCCTGTTCGCCGCCTCGGCGCTGTTCTACGGCGTCTGGATGCCGATGTACGTGCTGCTGCTGCTGGGCTCCATCGTCGGCAACTTCCTGCTGGGCCGCGCCATTGCCGCGGCACGGGCCCAGTCGCGCAACGCGCTGGCCAAGCGCTGGATGGTGGCGGGCGTCTGCGCCAATCTGGCCCTGCTGGCCTATTACAAGTACGCCAACTTTTTCGTCGACAACCTCAACGCCCTGGCGGGCCAGCACTGGCAGCTGCCTCCCGTGCTGCTGCCCATCGGCATCTCCTTCTTCACCTTCACCCAGATCGCCTTCCTGGCCGACAGTTACCAGAAGGGCGTGAAGGAGCTGCGCTTCAGCCACTACGGGCTCTTCGTCACCTATTTCCCGCACCTGATCGCAGGACCGGTGCTGCATCACGCGCAGATGATGCCCCAGTTCCGCGACCCTGCCACCTACCGCTGGCAGGGTGCCAACATCAGTGCCGGCCTGCTGATCTTCGTGATCGGCCTGTTCAAGAAGGTGGTGCTGGCGGACGGCATCAGTCCCTATGCCGATGCCATCTTCAATCCGGCGGATCTGGGCCAGACGCCGAGCCTGCAGGAAGCCTGGCTGGGCGCGCTGGCGTACACGCTGCAGATCTACTTCGATTTCTCGGGCTACTCGGACATGGCCATCGGCCTGTCGCGCCTCTTCAACGTCAGCCTCCCCTTCAACTTCGACTCACCCTACAAGGCCACCAGCATCAGCGAGTTCTGGCGGCGCTGGCACATCTCGCTCTCCACCTTCCTGCGCGACTACCTCTACATCGCGCTGGGCGGCAACCGTCACGGCAGCCTGCGCCGCTATCTCAATCTCGCCGCCACCATGCTGCTGGGCGGCCTGTGGCACGGCGCGAGCTGGTCCTTCGTGCTGTGGGGTGGCCTGCATGGGGCCTATTTGATGCTCAACCACGGTTTCCGGGCCTTGTGCGGAGAAGCCCTGCAGCAGCGTCTGGCGCGCGCCTGGAGCTGGCGCGTGCTGGCCTGGGCGCTGACGATGCTGAGCGTGATCCTGGCCTGGATCTTCTTCCGCGCCGGCACCTTGAGCGGCGCCCTTCGCATGCTGCAGGCGCTGGTGCCCGGCGGCACCGGCACGGGCGGTGTCGACCGCCTGTTGTGGGACGCCGGCTTGCCTGCCATGCGCGGCTGGTGGCTTTGCGCCCTGCTGGGCCTGTCCGCCGTGACCATGCCCAACAGCAACGCGCTGGGTCAGCGTCTGCTGGCGCTGACGCATGCACGCCCGGCCCTGCGCTCGCTGGCCGCAGGGGCCGCGCTGTCGGCCGTTGCCCTGCTGGTGCTGCTGAACACGGCGCGGGACGCCGTCAGCGCCTTCATCTACTTCAATTTCTGACCATGCTGCGCGTCCTACGCAACGCCTTGCTCGGCATGCTGGCCCTGCTGATCGCGCTGGAGTTGTGCCTCCAGGCGCTGCCGGTCTCCGATGCCACGATGAAGGACTACTACCAAGATCCCATGATCCTGAGCTACCCCGCAGGACATCGCTGGACGACCTCCATCGGCTGGGATCTGCGCCAGCCCCGACAGCACCGGGCCAACAACGCCGGCTTTCTCGCGCTGCACGACTTCACACCCGATTCGCAGGCCGTGGCCCTGATCGGCGACAGCCTCATCGAGGCCTCGGGCCTGCCGCGCGAAGACCGGCCGGATGCCCAGCTGGAGCACGCCCTGGGCGGCCCTGCCGTCTACGGCCTTGGCGCCCCCGGCAGCAGCCTGCTGGACCACGTCGAGCGCCTGCGCTGGGCGCACGACCGTTTCGGCGTCCGCCGTTTCGTGATCCTGCTGGAGAACGGCGACGTGGCGCAGAGCCTGTGCGGCTCGGGCAATGTGCAGGGGCCCTGCCTGCACCCGCAAGACCTGACCCCGCGCATCGACAAGCAGCCGCCCGCCGGCCTGCTCAAGCGCGTGCTGAGGCACAGCGCCCTGCTCAACTACCTGTTGGGGCAGCTGAAGGTCTCCGGTCCGCGCCTGTGGCAGCAGGCCGTCAAGCAGGCCCGCCCCGACATGAGCCCGCCGCCCGCGCATGCGGCGCCACGCGCCGAGGCACGCTGGTCCGCCAAGGAGCAGGCCGTCACCGAGGCCTTCCTGCAGCGCATCAAGCCCTACCTCGCCGACAGCCAGGTGCTGGTGGTGATCGAGTCCCGCCACGACCTGCTGCCGGCCGGGCAGCCCGCCCACATCGCTCGGCTGGAGGGCTTTGGCGCCCAGCTGCAGGCCGCCGGCATCGAGGTGCTGGACCTGGCGCCCGCCTTCGAGGCCGCCTGGCGTCGGACTGGACTGCCGCTGGAGATCGGCCCCTACGACCACCACTTCAATGCCCTGGGCACGCGCACCCTGGGCGAGGCCATCGCCGCGCGGCTGCCGCGTCCCTGAAGTCGGGGGACCTGGGACAATAGCCGTTTTGCACGCCGAAGTCCCGCCATGTCCCGCCCTGAAACGCTGTACCTCTTCGTCTCCTGCCCCGGTGGGGTCGAACCCCTGCTGGAAGAGGAGCTGCAGCGCATCGTCCCGCGTGCCCGCATCCACGCCCTGCGCGGCGGTTGCTCGGTACAGGGCACGGCCGAGGACGTCATGCAGATCAACCTGGAAAGCCGCCTGGCCCAGCGCGTACTCGTCGAGCTGATCGAAGGCGGCTACCGCCACGAAGACGACCTCTATGTGCTGGCGCGCCGCGTGGACTGGGAGCGCTGGATCGGCCCGCAGCACACCATCCGCGTGGACACGACGGCCCAGCGCTCGCCCCTGCGCAGCCTGAACTTCGCGACCCTGCGCATCAAGGACGCCATCTGCGACGCCCTGCGCGACGCCACCGGCGAGCGCCCCAGCGTGGACACCCGCGCGCCCGACCTGCCCGTGGTCCTGCACCTGGGCGAGGAACGCGCCGCCCTGTACGTGGACACCTCGGGCGAGCCCCTGTTCAAGCGCGGCTGGCGCGTGGACAAGGGCGACGCCCCGCTGAAGGAAACCCTGGCCGCTGCCATGCTGGCCGCGGCCGGCTGGCGCGGCACGCCCGAGACCGGTGGCGCCCTGCACGACCCCTGCTGCGGCTCGGGCACCATCCCCATCGAGGCGGCCCAGATTGCCTGCGGCATCGCACCGGGCATCCAGCGCCGCTTCGCTTTCGAGCGCCAGCTGCCATTCCAGCCGCTGCGCGCCCGCTGGGCCGAGATGAAGCAGGCCGCCCAGGCCCGCGTGAAGCCGCCCGCCGTGCCCATCTTCGCCAGTGACGTCGCCTTCCGCATGGTCGACTTCGCCCGCCGCAATGCCGAACGCGCCGGCGTGGCGCAGTACATCCAGTTCAATGGCGGCGACGCGCTGGAGCGCGCCGCCCCCAAGCTGCCCGAGGGCCTGCCGGGCACCATCATGATGAATCCGCCCTATGGCGAGCGGATCGAGGTGCGGGGCAAGGCCGCGGCCGTGCGCGAGGCCAGCGGCTCCGAGCAGCGCGATGCGGACGACGACTTCTTCCCCCGCCTGGCCGCCCACTGGAAGCGCAGCTACACCGAGAACCCCGCCGGCTGGACCGCCTGGCTGCTGTGCCCGGACATGAAGCTGCCCACCAAGATGCGGCTCAAGGAAAACCGTCGCGTGCCCATGTGGAACGGCCCCATCGAATGCCGGCTGTTCCGCTTCGACCTGGTCAAGGGCTCTGCGCGGGAGAAGCCGCGCGCCGCCGATTGACGATCCCCCCCGAGGGCGTCAAGGAAGCTGGGGGGCGGTCCGGTGCCGCCCTGCGAGCCGCCGCGCGCCTGCCGTCAGCGCGACGCCGGCAATGGTCAGCGGCAACAGCGAGCCCAGGTTCATCCACTGCCAGCCGCCGGTCGTCACCAGAGCGCCGGAGCTGAAGGCGGTCAGCGTCATGGTGGCGTAGATGGCCGTGTCCATGGCGGCCTGGGCCCGGGTCTTTTCCTCCGGCCGGTAGGTCTGGGTGAACAGCGTCGTGCCGCCCACGAAGAGGAAGTTCCAGCCCACGCCCAGGGTCAGCAGGGCGCCCAGGAAGTGCGCGAGGTCCTGCCCGGACAGCGCGAAGGCCACGCAGGCCAGGTTCAGCAGCAGGCCGACCGCCATCACCGGCAAGGCGCCGAAGCGCTTGATCAGCGAGCCCGTGAAGAAGCTGGGCACGAACATGCCCAGCACATGCCACTGCAGCACGAGCGTGGCGTTGTCGAAGGGCAGGCTGCACTGCTTCATCGCGATGGGGGTGGCCGCCATCAGCAGGTTCATCACGCCATAGCCCAGGGCACAGGCGGCCACGGACACCAGGAACAGCGGCTCCTCGCGGGCGATCTGGCGCCAGTGGCGGCCAATCGCCGCTCCCGGCTTGGACTCGGCCAGCGGCGGAAACTTGATCAGCGAGACCACGCCCAGGCTCAGCACCGCCACGCCCATCAGGACGAGGTAGGCCCCGGCAAAGGGCTGGACCAGCAGATCGCGACTGAAGCGGGCCAGGGCCGGCCCGACCACCGCGCCCAGCAGGCCGCCTGCCAGCACCCAGGAGATGGCCGATTCGCGCCGGGCCGGCGGCACCAGCTCGGTGGCCGCAAAGCGGAACAGGCCGGCGCTGGCGTTGTAATAACCTGCCAGGACGGTGGCCAACACCACCACCCAGAAACTGCGCTCGCTCACCGCCCAGGCCGCCAGGCCGCAACTCAGCAGCGCCACCACGGCCCCCAGCTGGAAACCCCGGCGCCGGCCCCACTGCCGCTGGTGCCGCGCCACCAGTGGCGCGAACAGCGCCCCGCCCGCCACATAGCCGCAGACCGGCAGCGTGGCCATCCAGGGCAGCGGCGCCAGGGCCAGGCCCACCAGGCCATTGATGGCGATGAAAGTGATGTTGTTGGTGAGGAACAGACCCTGGCACAGGGTCAGCAGCATCAGCGCGAGGTTCATGGCGGCTTTCAGGGGCGAAGCCGCGAGGCTAACACTCGCCGCGCCAGGTCCGTCAACGCTGCTGCAAAGCCACCCAGCCCAGCACGGCCAGCGGAGCGGTATCCGCCCGCAGGATGCGCGGGCCCAGCTGCAGGGCCTCGAAGCCGCGTTCGCGGGCGGCCTGCTCCTCGGCCGGGCTCAGTCCGCCCTCGGGGCCGCTGAGGACCAGGGTGGGTTGCGGATCGCCTGCCGCGAGCTCGTGCAGAGGGCGCGCGGCGGTCGGGCTCAGCAGCCAGCGCCGCGCCGGTGCGCTCGCGTCCAGGCCCGCGAGCCAGACCGACAGGGTCTGCACCGGGTGGACCTGGGTGACGCAGGCCCGGCCGCATTGCTCGGCCGCGGCAATGGCCACGCCCTGCCAGTGCGCCTGCTTCTTCTGCGCCCGCTCGCCCTGCAGGCGCAGCACCGAACGCTCGCTCATCAGCGGCTGGATGGCCACGGCCCCCAGCTCGGTGGCTTTCTCGACGATGCCATCCATGCGGTCATTGGCCGGCATCACCACGCACAGGGTCAGGGCGGTGGCCAGCTCGCGGTTCACCAGCTGGCGCGCATGGAGATGCACGCGCACCTCGCTGCGGCCCATGGACAGCACCTCGGCCTGCCACTCGTCGCCGCTGCCATCGAAAAGCGTCAGCGCGCTGCCGGGCTGCAGGCGCAGCACCTGCACATGGCGCGCCGCGGTCGCGGGCAGGTTCAGCTCGCCGGGGCCGACAAGCGGGGTATCAACGAAGAAGCGGGGAGGCATGGGGAAACGGAGCCTTGAACGGGTTCGAGATGCGGCAAGCCCGCCAGTGTGCCAAAGAAGAGGGGCGAGTGAGGCAGAGCGAAGGCGCAGGGCCCGCCTCAGGGCATGCCCATGGCCCGCTTGACCTGCTCGGCCAGATCATCGCCCTGGGCTTCGCGCACCATCTCGACGAAGCGTCGGGCGTAGTCCTGCAGCTCCTGCAGCCCGCTGCAGCGCTCCACCTCCAGCACCACCTTGTAGCCCTTCATCAGGCCCAGGTACTGTTTGGCATGGCGGGTGAGGTAGGCATAGAGCTGCTCGTAGTCCAGCTGCGGAGCGCCTGCAGCCGCCGTGGCGGCAGGCGCAGCAGACGCCGTGGCCCCTGTCGCCGCGCCGAACGCCGGCGCGAAGGCGCTGCCGGCCTCCTCGGCAACCGGGACGGCCGCTGGCGCAGCTCCGAAGGGCTGGATCAGGCCCAGCTCCAGCAGTTGCCGGACATCGGCCTCGGTGCTCCCCTGCACCAGCCCCAGCCATTGGCGGGCCGATTTGCTGGGGTCGATCACCAGCAGCAGATTGCGGGCGGCACGGGCATTGATCAGCTGGCGCACCTTCATTTCGGCGCGGCCAGCGTCTGTCTTCTGATAGCTTTGATCCAACACGGCATGAGTCTCCTGGGCGGGAGCTTACGCGCTGCCTCCCAGGGCTTGCCGTCGGGAAAGTGCTACTTCTTATCGCGCAATTCGCGGCGCAGGATCTTCCCGACCGGCGTCTTGGGCAGCTCGGTCCGGAACTCCACGATCTTCGGCCGCTTGTAGCCCGTCAGGTTGCTCTCGCAGAAGGCGCGCACGTCAGCCTCGCTGACATGGGGATCCTTGCGCACGATCACCACCTTGACCGCCTCGCCGGCCTTGTCGTCCGGCACGCCCACCGCAGCGCACTCCAGCACGCCGGGCATCTGGGTGATGACGTCCTCGACCTCGTTCGGATAGACGTTGAAGCCGCTGACCAGGATCATGTCCTTCTTGCGGTCCACGATCTTGAAGTAGCCGCGCTCGTCCATCTGGCCGACGTCGCCGGTGCGGAAGAAGCCGTCGGGCGTCATCACCTTGGCCGTCTCGTCCGGGCGCTGCCAGTAGCCGGCCATCACCTGCGGGCCGCGGATGGCGATCTCGCCGGTGCCTCCGGCGGGCACGTCCCGGCCTTCGTCGTCAACCAGCTTCATCTCGGTGCCCGGCAGGGGCAGGCCGATGGTGCCGGTATAGGCCTTGGAATCGGTCGGGTTGCAGCTGGCCACCGGCGAGGTCTCGGACAGTCCGTAGCCTTCGCAGATGGGGCAGCCGGTCTTTTCCAGCCACAGCTTGGCGGTGGCCTGCTGCACCGCCATGCCGCCGCCCACCGAAATCACCAGATGGCTCCAGTCCACCGTGTTGAAGTCCTTGTGGTTGGCCATGGCCATGAAGAGCGTGTTCACCGCCGGCATGCTGTGGAAGCGGTGCTGGGACAGCTCCTTGAACACCGCCGGCAGGTCACGCGGATTGGGGATCAGCACGTTGCAGCCGCCCGTGTGCATGGACAGCATCATGTTCGTGGTGAAGCCGAAGATGTGATAGAGCGGCAGCGCGCAGATGGACACCACCTGCTCGCCCTGCGGCACCTTCGCCAGGGCCGGCAGGTACCAGGCCTCGCACTGCATCACGTTGGCCACGAGGTTGCGGTGCAGCAGCACCGCGCCCTTGCTGACGCCGGTGGTGCCGCCGGTGTACTGCAGCACGGCGATGTCCGAGGCGGCGATCCTGGGCGTCTTGTAGCTCAGGGCGCGGCCGCGACTGAGGGCATCGTTGAAGCGCACCGCCTGCGGCAGCTCGAAGGCCGGCACCAGCTTCTTCAGCTTGCGCACCACGTAGTTGACGATCAGGCCCTTGGGGAAGCCCAGCATGTCGCCCATGGAGGCCAGCACCACGTGCTTGGTCGGCACGTTGTTGATCACCTGCTGCAGGGTGGCGGCAAAGTTCTCGATGATGACGATGGCGCGGGCGCCCGCATCCTTGAGCTGGTGCTCCAGCTCGCGCGGGGTGTACAGCGGGTTGACGTTGACCACCACGAAACCGGCGCGCAGCACGGCGGCCACGGCCACCGGGTATTGCGGGATGTTGGGCATCATGAGGGCGACGCGGTCGCCCTTCTCGAGGCCCAGCCCCTGCAGATAGGCCGCCAGGGCGCGCGAGGCCTCGTCGATCTGGGCAAAGCTGAGGGTCCGCCCCATCAGCGTGTAGGCTGGCCGGTCCGGGTACTTCTTGAACGCCGCGTCCATCAGCTCGACCAGGGAGCTGTACTGCTCCACATGGATGTCGGCCGGGACGCCCGCCGGATAGCTGTTCAGCCAGGGTTTCTCCATTGTTGTCTCCATATCGTCGCGCCGATTCTCCCCGAGGCCGGAGGGCGCGCGATCAGGGGATTCGATAGCGAAACTAGAGAGAAACCCCCAGAACACGCCTGGCGGGATCCGCACGGTCCTGGTAGTTGGCGCAAAAAATGTCACAGCTGCGGCGAGACAAGCCCCGGCAAGCGCGCTACGCTGCAAGCGCGGACGGTCCCGGCCCGGCGCGACGGCTTTTTTCGCCGGCACGCCGAAGGCCACAGGGAGAAGCAGTGGCCGATCCGAGCAACTTGGTTCCTTGGTGCCCGGACGGCACCGGCATGACGCCGGCCCGGGCACCTGCTGACGCAGGACTGAGCGATGAAGCCTTGGCATGCCGGCCTGGCCGGCCCCTTGCTCGTGTTGGCACTTGGCAGCGTGTCGGCCACCTGGGTCGACCAGCGCCTGGCGCAGAGCCAGCAGGAGCAGCTCGACCAGCGCCTGGCCAGCGTCACCGAGACGGTGCTGGACTCGCTGCAGGAGCGCATGCGCACCTACGAGTTCGGGCTGCGCGGCGTACGCGGCGCCGTGATTGCCGCAGGGTCGGAACTGATCAGCCGGGCGCGCTTCCAGGCCTACATCAGCTCGCGCGATTTGAAACGGGAGTTCCCGGGGGCGCGCGGCTTCGGCCTGATCCGCCGGGTGCCGCAGGCCGCCGAAGCCTCCTTCCTGAGCGCGGCCCGGGCCGACGGCTGGCCCCGCTTCAGCATCCACCAGATCGAGCCCCATGCCGGCGACCGACTGGTCATCCAGTACATCGAGCCGGTGGAAGGCAATGTGGCGGCCGTCGGGCTGGACATCGCCTCGGAACCCCATCGCCGCGACGCCGCGCAGTTGGCCATCGACAGCGGCCAGCCCATGCTCTCGCGCCCCATCACCCTGGTCCAGGCCAGCGGCAAGGTCGACCAGGGCATGCTCTTCCTGCTGCCCATTTACAAGCCCGGCAGCCCCCTGGAGACCGTCAGCCAGCGCCGCCAGGCGGCCTACGCCCTGTCCTACACCCCGCTGTCCATGGACGAAGTCCTGCAGCAGCTGGGCGCTGCCCCCAGGGGCCTGGTGCTGCGCATCCGCGATGCCAGCCAGGCCGCGACCGCGCCGCCGCTGTTCGCCTCGCCACGCTTTGCGCAAGCGCTGCCCCGCGGCCCGCACCTGCGACGCATCCTGAACGTCTACGGCCGCCCCTGGCACGTGGAAGCCGGCATCACACCGGAATTCATGCCGGATGGCGACGCCCTGACGCCGGGCCGGGCCGCCACGCTGGTCCTGTTGTCCAGCCTGCTGCTGGCACTGCTGCTCTACGCGGCGCTGCTGGCACTGGAACGCCGCCGCCTGGCGCAGGCGGGCATGGCGCGCCTGGCGGCCATTGTCGAGGGCTCCAACGACGCCATCATCGGCAAGGACCTGCAAGGGCGGGTGACCAGCTGGAACCCGGCCGCGACACGCATCTTCGGCTACAGCGCGCAGCAGGCCCTGGGGCGGCGCATCGCGGAGCTGATCATCCCGGATGAGCTGCAGGACGAAGAACAACGCGTGCTGGACAACATCGCCCAGGGCAAGGTCGTGCGCCTGTTCGACACCGTGCGCCGCCGGCGAGACGGACGGCTGATCGACGTGGCGGTGACCGTATCGCCGGTCCGTGACGCCAACGGCCAGGTCACCGGCGCGGCGAAGACGGCGCGCGACATCACCGACGAAAAGCGCCACGACGCCCGCTTCAAGATGGCGGCCGATGCGGCGGGCATCGGCATCTGGATCTGGCAGCTGGGCGACAACCAGCTGTTCTGGGACGAGCGCATGTGCGAGCTCTACGGCCTGCCGCCCGAGCAGCGCCAGCGCGGCCTGTTCTACGACTACTGGCGCAGCCACGTCCACCCGCAGGACCTGCCCGAGGCCGAACGGCAGCTGCAGCAGCTGCTCAAAGGGGACGGGGGCTACGCGCCCGTCTTTCGCGTGGTGCTGGACGACGGCCAGGTCCGCTGGATCAAGGCCGCCGCCATCCTGGAGCGCGACCGCCAGGGGCTGCCCGTGCAGGTGGTGGGTACCAACCTGGACATCAGCGCCGAGGTCGAGGCCAAGCTGCGGGTGCAGGAGCTCAACGCCGATCTGGAGAACCTGGTGCTCAAGCGCACGGCGCAACTGCAGGACGCCGTCGTGGCCGCCGAGCAGGCGAACCTGGCCAAGTCGGCCTTCCTGTCCAATATGAGCCACGAGATCCGCACCCCGCTCAATGCCATCCTGGGCCTGGCCTACCTGCTGCAGCAACAGCAGCTGGACGGCGAGGCCGGTGAAATGGTGGGGAAGATCCACGGCGCCGGGCGGGGCCTGCTGGCCATCGTCAACGATGTGCTGGACTTCAGCAAGATCGAGGCCGACCGCCTGGAGCTGGAGCACACGCCCTTCCGGCTGGCGGATGTGCTGGACAACCTCGCCTCCATCATGGCGCCCATGCTGGGCGCCAAGCCGGTCGAGCTGCTGATCGGCCCGCCACCGGACGGCGCCGAGTCCCTGATGGGCGACGCCCTGCGCCTGGGACAGGTGCTGACCAACCTGCTCAGCAACGCCGTCAAGTTCACGCCCAGCGGCGAGGTGGTGCTGACCGTGCAGCGGCTGGACACCAGCCCAGGCGCGGACACCAGCCCAGGTGCGGACACCGGCCTGCACCGCGGCCTTCACCCCGGCCCAGCGCGGCTGCGCTTCAGTGTGCGCGACACCGGCATCGGCATCCCGCTGGAGAAGCAGGGCGCGATCTTCGAAGCCTTCAACCAGGCGGACAACTCCACCACCCGCAGCTACGGCGGCACGGGCCTGGGCTTGGCGATCAGTTCGCGGCTGGTCGCG
This sequence comes from Burkholderiaceae bacterium, assembly GCA_041905785.1. Classification (GTDB taxonomy): domain Bacteria; phylum Pseudomonadota; class Gammaproteobacteria; order Burkholderiales; family Burkholderiaceae_C; genus Roseateles_B. Next base: position 186,461 of record JAYRKJ010000002.1, on the reverse strand, counting down.
CTGATGGGCGGCACGCTGAAGGTGCAAAGCGAACCCGGACAGGGCAGCGAGTTCAGCTTCGAGCTCAGCCTGGACCCGGCCCGCGCCGACACCCCAGAGCGCAAGACCAACAGCGGCCTGTCGGTGCTGATCGCCGACGACCATGACCTTGCGCGCCAGGTGCTGAGTCAGACAGCCCAGGGCCTGGGCTGGCGCGCCCGGGCGGTCGAGTCCGGCGAGGCGGCCCTGGCCAGTCTGGACCAGGCGCTGGATGAAGCCTATGACGTGCTGGTGCTGGACTGGCGCATGCCCGGCATGGACGGACTGGAGACGGCGCGTCGCATCCGCGCCCATCACCAGGCCAAGCGCAGGACCGGGCAGTGGCCCATCATCGTGATGGTGACGGCCTATGACCGCAATGAGCTGCGCAGCCAGGACACCGAGTCCGTGGTGGATGCCGTGCTGACCAAGCCGGTCACCGCTTCCAGCCTGTACGACGCGGTGCTGGCCGCCCAGGGGCACCGGGGCCTGGTCGAGCCCCCCCCCGGCAGCGCGCTCGAACAGCCAAGGCTCCAGGGCCAGCGCGTGCTGGTGGTGGACGACAGCGACATCAACCGCGAGGTGGCCACCCGCATGCTGCGGCGCGAAGGCGCCGAGGTGCTGGAGGCCGAGGACGGTCATGCCGCGCTGCAAAGACTGGAAGGCAGGGACAGCGTGGATGTCGTGCTGATGGACATGCAGATGCCCGTGCTGGATGGCTACGGCGCCACGCGCGCTTTGCGCCTGAACCCTCGCCATGCAGGCCTGCCGGTGCTGGCGCTCAGTGCGGGCGCCTTCAAGGAGCAGCGCGAACGGGCGCTGGCCGCCGGAGTCAATGGCTTCATCGCCAAGCCGTACACGGCCGACGATCTGGTCAACGCCATCCAGCAGGTGACCAGCGGGCCGGACCGCATGCCCGCGTCCTCCACGGCCGCCGAGCCGGCGGCGGGGCCCCTCTTGTTGAATCGGTCGCGCGGGCTGCAGTCATTCGGCGACGAAGCCGCCTGGCATGCGGCACTGCTGCGCTTTGCGGCGGCCTACCGCCGCAGCATCGAGGAACTGCCTGACGAAGCCCACGCCTGGTCCGCCTACGCCCACAAGCTTCGTGGTGCCGCCGCCCTGCTGGGCCTGGAGCAGCTCGCAGCCGCCGCCGCACAGCTGGAGGAGCTCGCCCAGGCCGACACGCCCTTGCCGCGACCTGCCCTGCAGGCCCTGCAGCAGACGCTTCGGCAGGCGCTGCACCAGGCCTTCCGCCAGGTCGAGGACTTGAACCTGCCCCCCGCGTCATCGGCAGGGACGCCGACCGCCGCCAGGCCGGACCCGCGCAGCCTGCGCGAGGCCCTGGACAGCGATGACTACGACCGTTTCGCGCAAGCCCTGTCGCAATGCCAGGGCCTGCTGGACCCCGAGCTGCTGGCCGCGCTGGACCGCTGCCTGGCCAGCTATGACTTCCGCGGTGCACGCCTCATCTTTGACGCCGCCAGCCGCGGTCCCGCTTTGGAAAGGGAGTGCTGATCATGCCTCAAGGTCCCATTCTTGTCGTCGACGACGAACCCATCAATCTGGATGCCATGCGCCTGGCCCTGGGTGCCGTGCACAAGCTGGTCTACGCCCGCGACGGGGGCAGTGCCCTGGAGGCCATCGCCAAGCACAAGCCGGCCCTGGTGCTGCTGGACATCCGCATGCCCGGCATCGACGGCTACGAGGTCTGCCGCGCCATCAAGGCCAACCCGGCCACCGAGCACCTGCCGGTGATCTTCGTGACCAGCCTCTCGGATGTGGGCGATGAGGCCCGCGGCTTCGAGGCCGGCGCCGTGGACTTCATCGTCAAGCCCATTTCGCCCCTGGTGGTGCGCGCCCGCGTGCAGACGCACCTCTCCCTGGTGCGCCACAGCCGCCTGGAGCGCAGCCATCGTGACGCGATCTACATGCTCAGCGAAGCGGGGCACTTCAATGACAACGACACCGGCGCCCATGTCTGGCGCATGGCGGCCTACTCGGCCGAGCTGGCGCGCGCCGCGGGCTGGAGCGTGGAGAGCTGCCGGCTGATGGAGCTGGCGGCGCCCCTGCATGACACCGGCAAGATCGGGGTGCCGGATCACGTGCTGAGCAAGCCCGGCCCGCTGGACGAGGAGGAATGGGTACAGATGCGCCGACATCCGCTGATCGGGCACGAGATCCTCTCCAAGAGCGCCGCGCCGGTCTTCCAGATGGCAGCCGAGATTGCCCTGCACCATCACGAGAAGTGGGATGGCAGCGGCTATCCGCACGGCATCGCCGGCACCGCCATCCCGGAGTCCGCCCGCATCGTGGCCATTGCGGATGTCTACGACGCGCTGACCATGAAGCGGGCCTACAAGGAGGCCTGGCCGGCGGAGCAGGCGCTGGCCTTCATCACCGAACAGCAGGGCCGGCACTTCGATCCGCGCCTGGCCGGGCTCTTTCTGGCGCTGGGCCCCAAGCTGCTTGAAATCCAGCGCCGCTGGCTGCACCAGGAGTCACCGCTGCTGCCACCGCTGGTGGCTTGAGGGCGGCGCCAGGCTCGGCGCGCCAGGTCGGGGTCGTCAACGCGGCACGACGGGGATCCGCAGCTGCAGCTCGCAGCCGGGGCGCTCGCTGCCGGGGTCGGCCTCGCGCCAGCTGATCTGCGCGCCGATGCGCTCGGCCCGCTTGCGCATGCCCTTGAGGCCCTGGCCTTCGCGACGGCCGTCCTGCAGACCCAGGCCGTCATCGCTGATGGTCAGCAGCACGGCCGCGCCGTCGTCCACCACGCGGGTCGAAAAGCGCACCCGGCTGGCCTGCGCATGGTGCAGCACGTTGCTCAGCGCTTCCTGGACGATGCGCACCAGGTCCCGCCCTTGCGCCCCCATCAGCCGCGGCAGGTGCGGCGTGTCCTGCAGCTGCCATTCCAGCTGCAGTCCGGCCGAACGCAACCGATCCTGCAGGCGGTGGCGCACATTGGCCAGCAGCAGCCCGAGGTCGCCGTCGTCCACCGTCATGGCGTCTATGGTCAGGCGCATCTCGGCAATGCAGTCGTCCAGCAGGGCCACCAGCGTGTCGGTGTCCATGCCCTGGCGCGCGCCCAGCTTGGCCATCAGCAGCTGCGAGCCCAGCCCGTCATGCATCTCCTGCAGCAGGCGCTCGCGCTCCTGGGCTGCCACGCGCAGCTGCTCGCTGCGCTGCAGGTCCTGGTAGCGCGCCTCCAGCTCGCGGCTCCGCGCGGCCAGCGCCTCCTCCAGCGCCTGGCGCGAGCGCGCCTGCGCGCGCAGCGAGGCCACGAAGCGGCGCTGCAGCACGTAGCCGGCCATGCCCACCACGGCGGCATAGCCCGCCACATTGATGTCCACCAGCGGAAAGCTGCCCTGGTCGATCAGCGCGAAATAGCCCACATAGGCCCAGCACATGAAGGCCAGGCCCAGGCTGGCCGCGGCCAGGCTGTGCGAGACCAGCCCACTGCGCAGCGCCGCGCGCAAGGCAACGCCCCAGGCGCCGACCATCACAATGCCGCGACTGCCCAGGGCCCACCAGGGCCAGAGGTTTTCGAAAGCGTCCCAGACCGAGCCGTGATAGGCGGCCCAGAGGTCGATGGGCATGGCGATGGCCATGAAGGCCAGGGCCAGGCGCCGTCCCCAGGAGTCGCCCGGCGCGAACCACTGCACCACCAGCAGCAGCATCAGGCCACGGGCGAGGATGTCCGCAGCGTCCAGCATCATGCGCCACCACGGCAGCGGCACGGGCGCCACGCTCAGGTAAGGCAGAAGCAGCAGGGCGGCGCTCAGCGCGTAGACGCCGGTCAGACCATAGACCCATTCCTGGCGCAGCGCCAGCCAGACCAGCAACAGGAAGAAGCCCAGCAGTGCCGCGCTGAGCGCCGTCAGCAGCCGCGCGTTCTGCCAGAAGTCGCGGGCCTGCTGCAGCTGGCGCATCTGCGTCGCCGGGCCCAGCTGGACCACGGACAGCGTGCCCATCTGGTCCCCGGTCGCGCCCAGGTACAGGGCCAGGCGGTGCTCGCCGGCCTCCAGCATGGCCGGCGGCACATTGATCAGCACCCCGCTGCTGCCCAGACGCAGGCCGCGGTACATGGGCTCCAGCTCCATGCCCTGCTGGGAGCGGGCCAGCAACTTGCCGTCCAGGTAGAGCGTGAGCTCCGGGGCGTGGGTGAAGGCCACCAGCCAGGGCTCGTGCACCGCCTCGGGCAGCTTGAAGTCCAGCAGGTACCAGCCCGGATCGCTGCCCTCGGTGCGCACGTCGGGCAGCTGCAGGGCCTCGGCCTTTTCCGGAAGGGGCTGTCCCGGCAGCAGGGGGGCCGGCCCCAGCTTGTCCTCCATCCACTGCCCGTCCACCAGGCGCAGCACCTGCGGCATGTTCAGCGGCCCCAGGCGCAGGGACAGCCCATGCAGGCCGGCCAGGACCAGCAGGGGCAGCAGCACGCCCAGCAGCAGGGCCCGCAAGCGGCCCGTGCGTGTCGCCGCCCGGGGCGCGGCGGGGCGCTCAGCCATGACTCGATTCCATTGTCTCTATTCGATCGCCTTCACCATGTCCTCGACCACCTTCTTTGCGTCGCCGAACACCATGAGCGTCTTGTCCATGTAGAAGAGCTCATTGTCCAGGCCCGCGTAGCCGGCCGCCATCGAGCGCTTGTTGACGATCACGGTCTTGGCCTTGTACGCCTCCAGGATGGGCATGCCGTAGATGGGACTGCCCTTCTGGTGCGCGGCCGGGTTCACGACGTCGTTGGCGCCCAGGATGATGGCCACGTCGGCCTGGCCAAACTCGGCATTGATGTCTTCCATCTCGAAGACCTGGTCGTAGGGCACCTCGGCCTCGGCCAGCAGCACGTTCATGTGGCCGGGCATGCGGCCGGCGACGGGATGGATGGCGTACTTGACGCTGACGCCCTTCTCGTTCAGCTTGGCCGCCAGCTCCTTGACCGCATGCTGGGCGCGCGCCACGGCCAGACCGTAGCCGGGCACGATGATCACGCTCTCGGCATTGCCCATGACGAAGGCCGCGTCGTCCGCGCTGCCGCTCTTGACCGAGCGCTGCACCGCGCCGCCCGCGGCCGCCGTCGAGGCATCGCCACCGAAGCCGCCCAGGATCACGTTGAAGAAGGAGCGGTTCATGGCCTTGCACATGATGTAGCTCAGGATGGCACCCGAGCTGCCCACCAGCGAGCCGGCGATGATCAGCATGCTGTTGTTGAGCGAAAAGCCGATGCCCGCCGCCGCCCAGCCCGAATAGCTGTTGAGCATGGACACCACCACCGGCATGTCCGCCCCGCCTATGGGGATGATCAGCAGCACGCCCAGCACAAAGCCTAGCGCCAGCACCAGGCCGAAGTCCATCCAGCTCTGCGAATGCCAGAAGCCGAAGATGAAGAACAGCGAGGCCAGCCCCAGCGCCAGATTCAGCCAGTGCTGCCCGGCGAAAGTCACCGGTGCGCCCTGGAAGAGGCGGAACTTGTACTTGCCGCTGAGTTTGCCGAAGGCGATGACCGAGCCGCTGAAGGTGATGGCGCCGATGAAGGCGCCCAGACCCAGCTCGATGCGGTTGCCGCCGGGAATGAGCCCGGCCGCATCCGCAATGCCAAAGGCCGCCGGCTCCAGCACGGCCGCTGCCGCGATGCAGACCGCCGCCAGGCCGATCATGCTGTGCATGAAGGCGACCAGCTCGGGCATCTTGGTCATCTCGACCTTCTGCGCCATGTAGGCGCCCGTGCCGCCGCCGATCAGCAGGCCCACCAGCACATAGCTGAGCCCGAAGGCATCGCCATGGGCCAGCTTGACGATCAGGGCCGCCGTGGTGGCCACCGCGATGCCCATGCCCACCATGCCAAAGACATTGCCGCGGATGGAGGTGGTCGGGTGGGACAGCCCCTTCAAGGCCTGGATGAAGCAGACGCTGGCCAGCAGGTACAGCAGCGTGACGAGATTCATGCTCATGCCTGGCCCTCCTCGGCGGCGGGCGACTTGCGCTCCTTCTTGGCCACGGCCGCTTCGCACAGCTTGCCAAGGGGCAGGCTGGCCTGCGTCGAAAAATCGCTGGAACGGCTCATCACTTGGCCTCCTTTTTGGCTGGCGATTTTTTCTTGAACATCTCCAGCATGCGCCGCGTCACCAGGAAGCCGCCGAAGACGTTGACCGCGGCCAGGGCCACGGCCAGGGTGCCGAGCACCTTGCCCATGTCGGTGCGGGTGAGCGCCGCGGCCAGCATGGCGCCGACGATGACGATGGCCGAGATCGCATTGGTGACGGCCATCAGCGGCGTGTGCAGGGCCGGCGTGACGGTCCAGACCACGTGGTAGCCCACGTAGATGGCCAGCACGAAGATGATGAGGTTGATGACGGTGTGGTCGATGACTTCCATGGCCTCGGTTCCCCTTCAGTTGCGTTTGACCTGGCCGTCCTGCGCGACGAGGCAGGCCATGACGATGTCGTCTTCCGGCGGGATCTGGAACCCGGCCTCCTTGGTGCAGACCAGCTTGAGGAAGTCCAGCACATTGCGGGCGTAGAGGGCCGAGGCGTCGGCGGCCACCAGGGCGGGCAGATTGGTCTCGCCCACCAGCGTGACGCCATGCTTGACGACGGTCTGGCCCGGCTCGGTCAGCGGGCAGTTGCCCCCGGCCGGAGCCGCCAGGTCCACGATCACCGAGCCGGCCTTCATGGCCTTCACCATGTCCTCGGTCACCAGCACCGGCGCCGCCCGCCCGGGGATCAGCGCGGTGGTGATCACCACATCGGCCTGCGCCACGCGCTTGGCGACTTCCTGCTTCTGGCGCTCCAGCCAGCTCGCCGGCATGGGGCGTGCGTAGCCGCCCACGCCTTCGGCCGCCTCGCGCTCCTCGGCGGTCTCATAGGGTACGTCGATGAACTTGGCGCCCAGGGACTCGACCTGCTCCTTGACGGAGGGCCGCACGTCCGAAGCCTCGATCACCGCGCCCAGGCGCTTGGCCGTCGCAATGGCCTGCAGGCCGGCGACGCCCACGCCCAGCACCACCACGCGCGCGGCCTTGACCGTGCCGGCCGCCGTCATCAGCATGGGGAAGAAGCGCTGGTAGCGGTCGGCGGCGATCATCACTGCCTTGTAGCCCGCCACATTGGCCTGGCTGGAGAGCACGTCCATGCTCTGGGCGCGCGTGGTGCGCGGTGCGGCCTCCAGGGCGAAGGCCGTCAGCCGGGCGTCCGCCAGGCGCTGCAGGCCCTCGCGGTCGAAGGGATTGAGCATGCCCACCAGCACGGTGCCCGGCTTGACCAGCGCCAGCTCCTCGGGGCTGGGCGCGCGGACCTTGAGCAGCATCTCCGCGGCAAAGGCCTGCTCGCGCGAGACCAGCTCGGCACCGGCCGCGGCATACGCCTCGTCGGTGACGCTGGCCCTGAGGCCGGCCTCCTGCTGGACCAGGACTCGATGGCCCTGGGCCACCAGCTTCTTCACGGTCTCCGGCGTCGCGGCGACCCTGGACTCACCCGCCGCGGTTTCCTGCGGCACTGCAATCAGCATCGGACTCCTCCTGTGGGAACGGGGGCCGGCGGGGCATGCGCCCGCGCAGCCTACGGATCGAGATCGGCAAGACTGGCGGCGAGCTTACATGGGCTTCGTGACGGTCTGACCCGGCGGCGAACGCGGGTTTGTCCCAGGACCTGCCGCATTCACCCGCCGCAAGGCCCCCCGCGCCATGGGACCGCAGCGGCGTCTCGCGCTCGGGACGCCGCCCTTCGCGAGACGCCAAGCCGCACCGGCTGCAGCTTCCGCACCACAATGCAGGCATGAATGCCAGCAGCCCCCACGCCCGTTTCAAGCCCAGCGTCACCGTCGCGGCCCTGATCGAGAGGCAGGGCCGCTACCTGATGGTGGAAGAGCAGACGCCGGAAGGCCTGCGGATCAATCAGCCCGCCGGCCATCTGGAGCAGGGGGAGTCGCCCTTGCAGGCCGTCGTCCGCGAAGTGCGCGAGGAAACCGCCCACGCGTTCAGGCCGCAGGCGCTGCTGGGTCTTTACATGGCGCGCTTCCAGCGCCCGGCCACGGCCGAAGACCTCACCTATCTGCGCCTGGCCTTCTGCGGTGACGTCGGCGAACCCTTGCCGGGACTGGCGCTGGACGAGGGCATCCTGCGATGGCTGTGGCTGAGTCCGGACGAGATCGCGCAGGCCGCTGCGGCGGGGCGCACGCGTTCTGAGCTGGTCTGGCGCTGCGTGCTGGATCACCAGCGCGGCCAAAGGCACCCGCTGGAGATGCTGCACTGCGCCGACAGCCTCTGGCAGCCCCAGCCGCTGCCCTAGCATTTGGGCCCCGGCCAAGCCGCCGGCAGCTTGAGGCACATCAAGACCGGATGCCCCGCGCAGCATTGTGGGGCGCCGGGAACAGGCTCTGCGCCTGCCTGGTGCTAGCATGGCCAGGCCTCCAAAACACAAGCCCAAGCGGGCGGGCGACCCAAGCAAGTTCCTAGCCTGCCGGCGGGCCCAGCCGCCTTGCCAGTCCTCGATCGACTAGACCCCAGCCACCGGGCCGATCTGCGCAAGCTCCTGCCGCGCATGGGCCTGATGCTGGCCGTGCTGCTGCTTTGCTGGTGGCTGCCGGTTCCGTCTTCCCTGCAGGGCCTTGCGTCCTATGCGCCGCTGCATGCCTTGCTGGAGACCTTGTCCATCATCGTCGCGGCGCTGATCTTCAGCCTGGCCTGGGCCAGCCGGCTGGGCCAGGTGTCCGGCAATGTGTGCGTGCTGGCCGCCGTCTTCGCCGCCGTGGCCCTGCTGGACTTCTCGCACCTGCTGTCCTATGCGGGGATGCCGGACTACGTGACGCCCGCCGGCGCGGAAAAGGCCATCGCCTTCTGGCTGGCGGCGCGCCTGACGGCCGGCCTGGGCCTGCTGTGGGTCGTGCTCATGCCCTGGCAGCCGTCGCTGCGCCCGCAAAGCCGGCGCACGCTGCTGGCCGGCCTGCTGCTGCTGGTGGCGCTGGTGCATTGGGTGGTGCTGTGGCATCCCGGGAGCCTGCCCCGCACCTTTGTCCCGGGGCAAGGCCTGACCCCGGCGAAGATCGCCGCCGAATGGCTGCTGGTCGGCCTGCTGGTGGCGGTGGCGCTGCAGCTGCTGCGGCGCATGCGCGCGCCGACGCCCTTCAATGCCGTCGCCCTGCTGGGCGCCGTGCTGAGCATGGCCATGAGCGAGCTTTTTTTCACGCTCTACAGCGACGTGACCGACGTGCTCAACCTCGCCGGCCATGTGTACAAGGTCATCGCCTATCTGTTTTTGCACCGCGCCGTCTTCCAGGAAGCCGTACAGCGCCCCTATGCGGAACTGGAACAGGTCAAGACGGAGCTGCAGACCACGCTGCGGACGGTGCCCGATCTGGTCTTCCAGTTCGATGCCGAGGGGCGCTATCTCAGCTACCACTCGCCGCCCAGCGAGCTGCTGGCGGCCTCGCCCAGCCACTTCATCGGAAAGCATGTTTCCGAGGTGCTGCCGCCCGAGGCTTCGGCCATCGTCATACAGACCCTGGCCGAGGCGCTGGAGTACGGCGCCACCAACGGCCAGCGCATCGTGCTGGACCTGCCCGTGGGTCGGCGCTTCTTCGAGCTGCACGCAAGCCGCTGCCAGCCCCTGCCCGAGCAATCGCCGCGGCTGATCGTGCTGTCGCGCGACGTCACGCAGGAAGTGCTGGCCCGCGAGGCCCTGCTCGGGGCGGCCCAGCATACGCAGGCCATCCTGGACAACGTGAACGACGGCATCATCACCATCGACACCGTGGGCATCGTGCAAAGCTTCAGCCGCGCAGCGAGCCTGATGTTCGGCTACGACGCCAGCGAGGTCGTCGGCCGCAACGTCAAGATGCTGATGCCCTCGCCTTACGCCGAGGAGCACGACCGCTACCTGGCGCATTACGCCCTGACCGGTGTGCGCCAGGTCGTCGGCCGCGACCGCGAGGTCGAAGGCCTGCGCAAGAACGGCGAGCGCTTCCCCATGAGCCTGGCCGTCAACGACATCGAGCGCAATGGCGTGCGCATCTACATCGGCATGGTGCGCGACATCACCCAGCGCCGCGCGGCCGAGGCCGAAATCCAGCGCCTGGCCTTCTTCGACCAGCTGACCGATCTGCCCAACCGCCGTCTGCTGCTGGACCGTCTGGACCGCGCCGTGCTCAGCGCGGCCCGCCGCGGCCAGATGGGCGCGCTGCTCTTCATCGACCTGGACGAGTTCAAGCTGCTCAACGACACCTGGGGCCACGACTTCGGCGATCGCGTGCTGGTGCAGGTGGCGCATCGGCTCAAGGCCTCGGTGCGCGAGGGAGACACCGTGGCTCGCCTGGGCGGCGACGAATTCGTGATCATGCTGGAAAGCCTGGGGGAGACCCGTCGGCAGGCCGCCGTCCATGCGGAGATGGTGGCGCGCAAGATCCTGCAGAGCTTCGAGCGCCCCTTCGAGCTGATGGAGCGCGAGCAGCACAGCAGCCCCAGCATCGGTATCACGCTGTTCGGCGACGATCTGCTCAGCGCCGGCGAACTGATGGCCCATGCCGACACCGCCATGTACCAGTCCAAGTCGCAGGGCAAGAACACCTTCCGCTTCTACGACGCCGAGCTTCAGGCCGTGCTGGCCACCCGTGCCGCCCTCGAAACCGACCTGCGCCAGTGCGTCGCGCGCCGGCAGCTGCTGCTGCATTACCAGCCCCAGGTCGACGAGCAGGGCAGCCTGCTGGGCGCCGAGGCCCTGCTGCGCTGGCGGCATCCCGAGCGCGGCCTGGTGCCGCCCAGCATCTTCATCCCGGCCGCCGAGCAGTGCGGCTTCGTGCTGGAGCTGGGCGCCTGGGTGCTGGAGTCGGCCTGCCGGACGCTGGCCAGCTGGGCGCAGCACCCCAGCCTCGGCCGGCTGGACATGTCCGTCAACGTGAGTGCGCTGCAGCTGCGTGATGCGCATTTCGTGTCCGACGTGCTGGGCACCTTGCGCCGCCATGGCGCCAACCCGCGCCGGCTCAAGCTGGAGCTCACCGAGTCGCTGCTGGCCGAGAACGTCGAGGACACCATTGCCAAGATGAACGAGCTGCGCGCCGCGGGCGTGGGCTTCTCGCTGGACGACTTCGGCACCGGCTATTCCTCGCTGAACTACCTGCGCCGACTGCCCCTGGCGGAGCTGAAGATTGACCGCAGCTTCGTCAAGGACATGCTGGGCGACCCCAACAGCGCCGTGATCGCGCGCACCATCGTGGCCCTGGGTCAGACCTTCGGCCTGCAGGTGATTGCCGAAGGGGTGGAGACCGTCGAGCAGCGCGACGCCCTGCTGAAGATGGGCTGCCGCCGCTTCCAGGGCTACTTCTTCGGCCATCCCGTCGACCAGGCCAGCTTCGAGCAGCTGCCGTTGGCGCAGGTGCAGGCCTCGACCTGATCCCGCGCACCGGGCTTGCGCCCCGATGCCCTGGCGCAACGCAGGCCGGCCCGCATTTGGGACAATCGATCCCATGAGTTCGTCCCCGTCCCTGTCCCCACTGGCCTCTTCGTCCACCAAGCATCGCGTCGTCATCGGCCTGTCCGGCGGCGTCGATTCGGCCGTCTCGGCCTACCTGCTCAAGAAGGCCGGCCATGAAGTGATCGGCATCTTCATGAAGAACTGGGAGGACGACGACAACGACGAGTACTGCTCGTCGCGCCAGGACTTCCTGGACGCGGCCTCGGTGGCGGACGTGATCGGCATCGAGATCGAGCACGTCAACTTCGCCGCCGACTACAAGGACCGCGTCTTCGCCGCCTTCCTGCGCGAATACCAGGCCGGTCGCACGCCCAACCCCGATGTGCTGTGCAATGCCGAGATCAAGTTCAAGGCCTTCCTGGACCACGCCATGGCGCGCGGGGCCGAGAAGATCGCCACGGGGCACTACGCCCGCGTGCGCAAGGTGGAAGGCCGAGCCGGCGGGGGTCCCCTCGCAGAGCAGGCGCACGGCGATGCGGGCGCCCCCGTCTACCAGTTGCTCAAGGGCCTCGATCCGCTGAAGGACCAGAGCTACTTCCTGCACCGTCTGCAGCAGCACCAGTTGGCCAAGACGCTGTTCCCGGTGGGCGAGCTGCCCAAGACCGAGGTGCGCCGCATCGCCGAGGAGATCGGCCTGCCCAATGCCAAGAAGAAGGACTCCACCGGCATCTGCTTCATCGGCGAGCGGCCCTTCCGTGAGTTCCTCAATCGCTACCTTTCGCACCAGCCAGGCTCCATCAAGGACGAGCGTGGCCGCAAGCTGGGCGAGCATGTGGGCCTGTCCTTCTACACGCTCGGCCAGCGCCAGGGGCTGGGCATCGGCGGCATCAAGGACAAGGGCGCGCCGCGCGGCGGCGGCGAGCACGCGCCCTGGTTCGTCGCCCGCAAGGAGCTGGAGACCAACACCCTGGTGGTGGTGCAGGGCCATGACCATCCCCTGCTGCAGTACCACGGACTCATCGCCGACGACATCTCCTGGTGCGGTCCGGCGCCGGCCTTCGGCGGCTTCGGTGCCAAGACCCGCTACCGCCAGGCCGACGCCCCTTGCGCCTTCACGCCCGACCATCCGGACGCCGGACGCTTCCGCCTGGACTTTCCCCAGGCGCAGTGGGCGGTGACGCCCGGCCAGAGCGCCGTGCTCTACCATGGCGAGGTCTGTCTGGGCGGCGGCGTCATCGCCGAAGCCATGCCGTGATCCGGGCCCCCTGGTCCCGGCCCAGCGGATGCTCCGGGGCATGACGCCCGGCACGTGATCAAAATCCGGCGCTGTGGCACGCTGGCCGGCCGCCCGGCGCCCACTGCCTGCCCTTGCCCCATCTTGAACTTCGACCGCTTCCTCGCCCGCATCGCACGCCCCTCCGTGGTGCTGCGCATTGCCACGCTGGCCTACTTCCTGATGGAGTTCGGCAGCCTGGTGACGGCGCTGCGCGGCGGCAACTCCGAGCCCTATGACGGCCTGCTGGCGCAGCTCTACCGCCGCAGCCTGGGCCAGCCCCAGGACCCGGCCCTGGTGATTGCCTGCTTCGTGCTGTTCTGCGCCTTCATCTACTTCTTCTGGCAGGCCGCGCAGGAGAGCAGCCTGGACCGGCCGCGGCCCCGCGCCCTGCAGCGCATCGTGGCGCTGGACGTGCTGGCCTGGTGCATCACGCCGGCCCTGCCCTTTCTGGTCACGGTGCTGGCATCGGTGCGCCTGCGCCTGCGGCCCGCCTTCTTCTTCGCGGTCAGCCAGGTCGTGATCCGGCTGCTGCTCTATGCGCTGCTGCCCTCGGAGACGGAATGGCAGGAGCAGCAGCAGCCCAACGCCTCGATGTGGGCCCTGCTGATGGCCCAGTTGGGCGCTTTCGTGGGCTTGTACGCAATGGCCTTCGGCATCGGCCGGCTGCTGGCCAACGAGGTCGACAAGCGCCGCTGGCTGCAGGTCATGCTGGCCGAGAAGACCTCGGGCGAGGCCCTGCAGGCCGAGCAGCTGCGCTATGCCGAACGCATGATGATGGCCCGTGAGCTGCACGACGTGATGGGCCACCACCTGACTGCGCTGAACCTGCAGCTGCAGCTCTCCGAGGCCCTGCTCAAGCGACAGGACCCCGACGGCGCCTCACAGGCCGTGGCGCGCGCCCGCGAAGGCGCCGCCCACCTGCTGGCCGACGTGCGCGCCGCCGTCTCGGCCGAGCGCGCCAGCAACCGCATCGACCTGCGCGAGGCGCTGCAGGCCTTGGCGCAGGGCATTGCCAGCACCGACATCCAGCTGGAGCTGGACGAAGTCGCCCAGGACCTGAGCCCGCGCACCGCCCACGCGCTGTTGCGCTGCGTCCAGGAAGCCGTCACCAACAGCGTGCGCCATGCCCGCGCCCAGCACATCGCCGTGCGCCTGAGCCGTGTCGGTGAAGGCGATGCCACCGAAGTCTGCGTGACGGTCGAGGACGACGGCCCCGGCGCGCCGCGCCTGCGCGAGGGCAATGGCCTCAAAGGCATGCAGGAACGCATGGCCGAGCTGGGCGGCAGCTTCAAGATCCTGAAAAACGCGCCCGGATTCATGATCGAATGGCGGGTGCCGCGCAAGAGTTGAGCCACGGATTCACGACGAGAGGAGATGTCCATGAGCGAGAAGATCAAGGTCCTGCTGGTGGAAGACCAGCAGCTGGTGCGCGAAGGCCTCAAGGGCCTGCTGGCCCTGCATGAGGAGGTGCAGCTGGTCGGCGAGGCCGCCGACGGCGCCGAGGCCCTGGAGAAGCTGGCCGAGGAGCAGCCCGACGTGATCCTCTCCGACATGCGCATGCCGCGGCTGGACGGCACCGGCCTGATCCGCGCCCTGGCGGCGCGCGCCTGGAAGATCCCGGTGGTGCTGCTGACCACCTTCGATGACGCCGACGCCTTCGACGAGGCCGTGCGCGCTGGCGCCAAGGGCTTCCTGCTCAAGGCCATCAGCCCGGACACCCTGGTCCAGGCCCTGAAGGACGTGGCCGCCGGCGGCACGGCCCTGCGCCCTTCGCTGACCGAGCGCATGGAACGCCCCAGCGTCGAACGCGCCTTCAGCGCCACGCCCCAGCCCGACCCGCTCTCGCCCAAGGAGCTGCAGGTGCTGCGCCTGGTGGCCAGCGGACGCAGCAATACCGAGATCGCCGCCCTGCTGGGCAACAGCGAAGGCGTGATCAAGAACCACTGCTCGGCGGTGTTCTCCAAGATGGGCGTGCGCGACCGCACGCAGGCCGTGCTGCGGGCCATCGACCTGGGCTGGATCTGATCGCCGGGCCGCACGGCCCGGGCCGGCAGCGACTCGTCAGGGCGGCGGCATGCGCCGGGCGGGCGCCGCCAGGTGCAGCACCCAGAAGCGCTCGTAGCGCCCCGTGCCGCTGACACAGGCCAGGCCGAGCTCCTCGAACGCGGGCTTCATCAGGTTGCTGCAGTGCTCCTCGCTGCCTATCCAAAGGCTGAAAACCTCGTCCAGCCCCAGAGGGCCGGCCGCCAGGTTCTCGCCCACGGAACGCAGGGCGTAGCCCACCTCGCGCACGCGCTCGCGCAGCGTCGGGCTGCTCAGGCCCTGGTGGCTCAACTCATCACGCGCCGCCAGCTCGGTGGCAAAGCGCAGCGCCGACTGCTGCAAGGCCTCGTTCCAGCGCAGCGCGGGAGCCGCGGCGAACACTTGCCTGCCGCATTGGCGTGCTTCGGACCGCCAGGCATTGGCCAGGCGCAGGGCCTCCTCGGCGCTGAGCTGGCAGCCGCGCACCGGCGCAGATGCGGGTGGCAGTGCAGGTGCGGGCTCGGCCAGGGCCCGCCCGCCAAGCAGGCAGCTCGCAGCAATGAGCAGGGAACACATCCGGGACATGGCGCGCGATCATAGGGCCAGACCACCCTTGCTCACGCCAGCTCAGGCCAGCAGGACGCGGCGCAGCAGCCCGCGCAGCCCACGGCGCAGGCGTTCGCAAGGCTCGGTCAGGCCGGCGGAAATGGCCAGGCTCAACGCGGTCACGCCCCCCCAGGCCAGCACCGGCCAGACGGCCGCCAGCGCCGAGAAAAACTGCAGCAGCGGGTAATGGAACAGATAGATGGGGAAGGTGGCCCGCGACAGCAGCGGCACCCAGAAGCGCAGCGGCTGCCAGACGGCACGCCCCTGCAGCCAGACGGACATCCCGGCCACATGGGCGGCGACACCCAAGGCAATGAGGTTGTCCGACACGAACGCATCGGAGGCCCCCAGTTGCTGCACCAGCAGCGGCGGCAGCAGCTCGATCAGCCGCCAGGTGATGAACTGGTTGCCCACCTTGCCCAGCGACCATGCCAGCGCCCACAGCAGCCCACCCGCGGCGAGCAGGGCACCCTGCGAGGCGCTGCGTTCGCGCAGCCACCGACTGCGCTGGACCCACACGCCCAGCCGCCAGGCCGGCAGCAGCAGAAGGATGCGCGGCCCCACCAGCACCCCGCACAGCGCGGCCAGCGGCCAGCGCCACCTCGGCGAGCCAAAGCTGAGCACGCCGAACAGCAGGTAGTAGCCCGCCTCGTAGGACAGCGACCACAAAGGGATGTTGCTGCCCGCTGCGAAGCCCTGGATCCAGAACTCGTTGACAAAGAACAGCGATGCCAGCGCACGGCCCCAGCCGCCCTGCACATGCTCATACAGCGCAGGCGCCAGAGGCCGGCCCCACGCGTCCAGCAGCAGGGTCAGGGCAACGGCAGGCAGCAGGACGGACCACAAGCGGCTCAGGCGCTGCACCAGGTAATGCTGCCAGTCGTGGTCCTTGAGCTCACGGGTATGGGCGATCACATAGCCTGAGAGGACGAAGAACACCACCACCGCCTCGTGCCCATACCCCGCCAGCCCCTGCAGCCAACTGCCGTGATAGCGGGGATAGGCTGCGTGATGAGCAAACACCAGCAATGCCGCGCAAAGGCGCAGCCAGTCCAGATAGATCGAGAAGGCGGGGGACATGTGGGGCGAAGGCACAGGGCAGCAAGGGAGTGCACGGCCCGCACTGTAGCCATACCGGCACAGTCGCCGCACCGGAACCCCCCGCGTCTGGAGGGCTGCCATCCATCGCAGCCCCTGCCATCCAGACTTTCCTTTAAGGGCTTTCTCTCCCCCGCGAATCGGGGCACCTAGGGCTTCCCGCAATCCCTTCTATGAGGGACATGTCGTGACAATCCGCACGGTCTGGACAGGTTCCGGCCCAGCAGTTTCCGGCGCCGCACGCCCTCCAGCCCATTTCGAATCCGCATTTGGAGGGTTTTCATGCGCAAGCAACTTTTCTCGGTCCTGGCCCTGTCGGCCGCCATGGCCAGCGCCCAGGCAGACACGCTGCTGTCCGAGGGCTTTGACAATGTCGGCGGGCTGGCTGCCCAAGGCTGGGTGTTCACCAACAACAGCCTGAAGCCGCTGAACAACTGGATGCAGGGCGCCGGTGGCATCTATGCCGCTCAGTCCGGTGCCGCCAACAGTTACGCGACCGCCAACTTCACCAGCAGCGTCAATGGCACGCTGGCCGCGCCCGGCAGGATCGAGAACTGGCTGATCACCAAGACCTTCAGCCTGGCCACCAATCTGCAGCTGAGCTTCTACGCCCGCACCGAAGAAGCCGTGTCGGGCTGGATCGACCAGCTGGATGTGCGACTGAGCACGCACGGCAGCGCCAGCAGCCTGAGCAGCTTTGACCAGGTGCTGCTGCAGATCAACCCCGACGGCAACCCCAATGGCGCTCCGGACGGCTGGACCCACTACGTCATGAATGTGGGCGGCCTGGGTGCCGGCACCGGCCGCCTGGCCTTCGTCTACAAGGGCGACGGCGCCAGCGCCAACGACATCGCCATCGACACCCTGGACGTCAGCAGCGTCCCCGAGCCCGCCAGCTACGCCCTGATCGCCCTGGGCCTGGTCGGTGCCGCCGTCGCCCAGCGCCGCCGCAAGGCCTGAGCCCCCCAAGAGGAGAACAAGACATGAAGAGCCAATCCCTGATCGCCCTGGCCTGCGGCCTGCTGCTCAGCGGCGCCGCCCTGGCCTGCACCGACTGCGCCGAGCATGCCAAGGCCGAAGCCAAGCCTGCGGCGAGCGAAGACGGCGCGCAAGGCATGATTGCCGTGCGCGACCCCGTCACCGGCCAGCTGCGCGCCCCCACCGCCGAGGAACTCGCGGCCATGCAGGCCAAGTCGCAGGCGGCCCAGGCCGCCAAGGCGCCCCGCATGCGGGCCCTGGCCGTCGCCCCGAGCCAGCCCGTGCGCATGCACGCCTCCGGCGCTCGCGGCCTGCGCATGACTGACGAGCAGGCCAGCTATTCCGTGGTGACCCGCAATGCCGACGGCAGCCTGTCCAGCACCTGCGTGCAGGGCAAGGACCAGGCCGAGGCCACCGTGCTGAACAACACCGCCAAGAGCGGCAACAAGGAGTGAGCGCCGCCATGAGCAAGCACTTCATCAAACCCCTGTCGGCCGCCCTGCTGCTGGCCTTCGGCGCCGCCCAGGCCGCCACCATCAACATTGTCAGCCGCGACAAGCCCGGCACGGGCTTCGACGACCCCACGCCCGTCGCGCCCGTGGGCGGCAACGCCGGCACCACGCTTGGCCAGCAGCGCTGGAACGTCTATCGCTACGTGGCCGACATCTGGGAAAAGCAGCTGAGCAGCGACGTCACCATCACCGTCAGCGCCGGCTGGGAAGCCCTGACCTGCACGGCGAGCTCCGCCGTGCTGGGCAGCGCCAGCGCCTGGAACGCCTGGTACAACTTCACCGGCGCCTCCAAGGCCAACACCTGGTACCCCCAGGCACTGGCCAACAAGATCGCCGGCGTGAATCTGTCCGAAGGCCAGCCGGATGACGGCTCCGGCTACGGCAACGTCGACATCAAGACCCAGTTCAACATCAACCTGGGCAAGCCCGACTGCCTGGCCGGCTCGGGCTTCTACCTGGGCCTGGACGGCGCGGCCGGCACGCAGGTCAACTTCGTCGAGACCCTGCTGCATGAACTGGGCCATGGCCTGGGCTTCGCCACCTTCACCTATGGCAAGACCGGCGCCATGATGGGCGGCCTGCCCTCCATCTGGGACCACTACCTCCAGGACAACGTGACCGGCAAGCGCTGGGTGGACATGACGGCTGCCGAGCGCGTGACCTCGGCCAACAACGGCCGCCGCCTGGTGTGGACCGGTGCTGAAGTCGGCGCCAAGGTGCCGGAAGTCCTGGCCCTGGGCACGCCTTCGGC
Organism: Burkholderiaceae bacterium; assembly: GCA_041905785.1. GTDB lineage: Bacteria > Pseudomonadota > Gammaproteobacteria > Burkholderiales > Burkholderiaceae_C > Roseateles_B. The sequence goes on along the minus strand of JAYRKJ010000002.1, from coordinate 167,807 downwards.
CAAGATCACCGCACCTTCCAGCCTGATGCGTGCCCTGGCGATCGGCCCGGCCTCCTTCGGGCCGGCCATCACCGCCGCCGGCATCAGCGCCGAAGTGATGCCCGTGGTCGACCAGGCCGACGGCGTCACCGGCCTGGCCTGTGATCCGCTGAGCGCTGCCAACAAGCTGGCTGTGGCCGGCAAGATCGCACTGGTCGATCGCGGCGCCTGCCCCTTCACCCAGAAGGTCAAGAACGCCCAGTTGGCCGGCGCCAAGGCCGTGCTGGTCGCTGACAACGCCGCCGACAACCCGCCTCCGGGCCTGGGCGGCGCCGATGCCACCGTCACCATCCCCTCCGCCCGCATCAGCAAGGTGGACGGCCAGGCACTGAAGGACGCGATGAAGGCCCGCACCCGCACGCGTTCCGGCCTGTACATCACCCTGGGCCTGGACATGAGCCAGTACGCCGGCGCCGACCTGCTGGGCCGCCCCTACATGTACACGCCCAATCCGTACGCGGCCGGGTCCTCGGTGTCGCACTACGACACCAGCGCCTTCCCGAACCAGCTGATGGAGCCCTTCATCAACGCCGACCTGACGACCATCCTGCAGGCACCGAAGGACCTGACCTTCCACCTGCTGCGTGACATCGGCTGGTAAGCCGCAAGAAGCCAGAGCCGCGGGCGCCCCACAGGGCCCGCAGCCTTCCAGGCGCGAGACCCTTCCGGGGGCTCGCGCCTTTTTCCTTGCAGCGAGAATCAAGCGCCCCCCTTGCCCGGCCCTGGATTGAACGTGCTTCGCTTCAGCCTTGCGTCTCCCCCCGCCTTCGGCGCGCAACTGCCCGCGGAGCTGGCGGCCATGGCGGCGTCCGTGCATGCGGCGGCAGCGAGCCCGCAGCGGGGCGCCGTGCGCCGGCCGGGCCTGGCCCTGGCCCTCTCGCTAGCCCTGCACGCCTTCGTGTTGAGCCTGAGCTTTGGCGGTCAGGGCCTGGGCCTGCCCGGCTTCGGTCTGCCCTGGCAGGAACGCCGGCCAGAGTTGCCGCCCCTGCAGGTGCGGCTGAGCCCGCCGCAAAGGCCTGCCTCGCAAGCGGCTCCCGGCCCGGCGTTCGGGGCGCCACTTCCTCAGAACGCGCCCCAGGATCCTGCCCAGGACGCTGCCCAAACCCCATCGCGCAAGGCCCCCCGCGAGGCCCCGCGCGCGCCGCTCCCTGCGCACGACCTGCCCGCCGCACCCGCGGCCCTGCCGTCGACTGTGGACGCCAGGCCACCGCGCGACATGCCCTCGCCGCCTCTGCCTGCGGCACAGCCCTCGCGGCAGGAACCGGCCCGCAGCGAGTCCGCAGCGGCTGATCGACGATGGCTGGCCAGGGAGTCGGTGGAGCCCGAGCCATGGTCCGTGCCGTTGGCGGCGTCAGCATCAGCGCCCACGCAGGCGCGAGCGCCACACGAGGCCATGGCCATCGACCCGGCCGAGACCGCCCGTGAGCTGCAGGCGCTGCTGGCGCGCCAGCCCGCCTGGTCGGGCACAGGACGCGGCGACGCCCGCCCGGCCGAGCCAGCGCAGCCGCCGCAGGAGACCCTGCCGCAGGCGGAGCCAGACTCGCCCGAACTGGAACGGCTGGCACGCCTGGCAAAGGCCCGCCAGGAGGCTGCCCAGCGCGAGGCAAACCGGCTCGAAGCCCAGGTGCAGGCCCGCCGCCAGGAAGAATCGGCTGCAGCGGAGGCCAGCCGGCAGGAGGCCGCCCGACAAGCGGCGCGCGCCCAGACCGTGCGGCAGGAAGCGGCACACGCCGAAGCCCAGCGTGCAGAGGCGGCCCGGATTGAAGCGCAGCGCATCGAATCAGCGCGTCTCGACGCTGAGCGGGCCGCAGCGGCCCAGGCAGAAGCCGCTCGCGCCGAGGCCGCCCGACAGGAAGCTGCCCGCGCAGATGCGGCAAAGCAGGAGGCTGCGCGCCTTGAAGCCGCCCGACAGGAAGCCCAGCGCCAGGAAGGCGCACGGCAGGAGGAAGCCCGCCAGGCTGCAGCTCAGGCCGCAGCTCTGGCCGCAGCGCAGGCCGCCCGGACGGCCCAGCAGGAGGCCGCCGAGCGGCGCGAGGCCCGCCTGCGCGAGATCGGCCGCCAGCTGGACGAAGAACGCGCCCAGCGCGACGCCGCGGCAGCGTCGTCCCGACAGTCCAAGGACCTGCCTTACGCCAGCAGCCAGCGCCGCGGGCGCCTGATGGGCCGCAGCGACCCCAACCCCGAGCTGGTCGCCTACGGCGAGGCCTGGGCCCGCAAGATCCAGCTCGACACCGTCAGCTTCGAGCGTCTGCGCGAGCTGCTCAAGGCCCCGCATTTCGACGCCCTGGTCACCGTGGCCGTGCGCGCGGACGGCTCGGTGGAGTCGGTGAGCTTCGTTCGCTCCAGCGGTTCGCCGGCCCTGGATGTCGCCATCGAACGCGTGGTGCGCGACCTGGCGCATTACCCGCCCTTCCCGCCCGCCCTGGCCAAGGACTACGACGTGATCGAGATCAGGCGGAGCTGGCATTTCGACACCGCCATACGCCTTTACTGAACCCTCGCCGCAGGGCGGCATGCAGACGGAGGACAACGCCCGCGCTCGCATCGCTTGGGCAGGACGGGCGCCAGGAGTAGAGTGATTGCATTCCTGGTGAACCGACTTTGCTCAACGGCCTGCCCCTCCTGAACGCGCTGCGCCATGCATGGCAGCGCCAGCTTTTCGCGCTGGCCGCGATCGCGCTGGCCGCCTCACTGCGCGTCTGGCCCTTGCAGGCGCTCGGGACCAGCCTGGCCTGGGTGACCTTCTATCCGGCGGTGATGATCGTCGCCATCATGGGGGGCTTCAGCGCCGGCATGCTCTCCATGGCCCTGGGCAGCCTGACCGTGCTGTTCGCCTGGCCCGTGCTGGCGCCCGGCCCCTTCATCAGTAGCCGTGCCGACTGGCTGGGCCTGGCGGTCTTCATCTTCAACGGAACCCTGATGTCCGCCGTCGCCTATGCCATGCGCCAAGCCAATGTGCGGGCACAACGCGCCCAGGCGCAGGCCGAGGCGGCCAATCGCGCCAAGAGCGTCTTCCTTGCCACCATGAGCCATGAGCTGCGCACGCCGCTCAACGCCATCCTGGGCTTCTCGGAGCTGATGCGCAGCGATCCTGGCCTGAGCGAGGCGCAGCACGGCAAGCTCGACATCATCAACCGCAGCGGCCAGCACCTGCTGGCCCTCATCAACGACGTGCTGGACATGGCCAAGATCGAGGCCGGCCAGTTCGTGCTGAACGTCAAGCCTTTCGATGTGTTGGCGATGCTCAACGACGCCACCGACATGCTGAGGGTGCGGGCACAAGAGAAGGGTCTGGACCTGCGTCTGGAGCTGCCAGCCGCGTTTCCTCGATTCCTGAACACCGACGAGGACAAGCTGCGCCAGATCGTCGTCAACCTGGCCAGCAATGCCATCAAGTACACGCACCAAGGCAGCGTCACGCTGCGAGCCGCGGTCCGCTCGCAGGCGCAAGGCTTGCGGCTGCACGTCGAGGTCGAGGACAGCGGCGTTGGCATTGCCAAGCAGGACCAGGCACGCATCTTCGAGCCCTTCGTCCAAGTCGGCGCGCCAGCCACGCACAAGGGCAGCGGGCTCGGGCTGGCCATCGTGCGCGAGTTTGTCCATCTCATGGGCGGTCGCGTGGACGTCAAGAGCGAGCTGGGCAAAGGCTCCTTGTTCACGCTGGATGTGCCTGTCGAACCGGCGGATGAAGCGTCGGTGTTGCCGCCCGATGCGGACCGCGGCCGCGTCATCGGACTGGCCCCCGGCCAGCCCGCCTACCGATTGCTCATCGTCGAAGACCAGGTGGAAAACCAGCTGCTGCTGCGGCGCCTGCTGGAGGACGCAGGGTTCACGGTGGCCCTGGCCACGAACGGCGCGGAAGGCGTCCAGATGTTCCAGAGCTTCAAGCCGCATTTCATCTGGATGGACCGGCGCATGCCCGTCATGGACGGCCTGGAAGCCACGCGGCGCATCCGCGAACTCGAGGGCGGCAAGGCGGTGAAGATCGTCGCCGTGTCCGCCTCGGTGTTCAGTGACCAGCGTGAAGAAACGCTCGCGCAAGGCCTGGACGACTTCATCCGCAAACCCTACCGCGCCTCAGAGATATTCGACTGCCTGGCGCGCCACCTGGGCGTGCGCTTCATCCACGCCGAGGCCCAGACGCCCATCAGCGAGCAGGCGCTGTCCAGCGCAACCCTCGCCCAACTCGACCCGGCGTTTCGCCAGCAGCTGTCCGATGCGCTCGTCAACGGTGACAGCCAGCACATCGCCGGCCTGATGCCCCAAATCCGGCAACAGGACGCCGCGCTGGCCGAGGCCGTGCAGCGCCACATCGACCGCTTCGACTACCTTCCGATCCTGCACGCGCTGGAGTCGGCCGCCCAGCAGGACTGAGTTCACCATGGCAGGCAATATCCTCATCGTCGATGACGCCGCGCCCACGCTGAAGCTGTTGACGGACATGCTCGTCAGCGCCGGCTATCAGGCACGCCCCTTCAGCAATGGCGAGCTGGCCTTGCGGTCCGTGTCGGCACAGCCGCCGGACCTGGTCCTGCTCGACGTCCGCATGCCCGGCATGGATGGCATTGAACTCTGCCGCCGGCTCAAGCTGGACGAGCGGCTGCTCGGCATTCCCGTCATCTTCATCAGCGGTGCCGTCCACACCGAGGACAAACTCCGGGCCTTTGCCGCCGGCGGCGTCGACTACATCACCAAGCCCTTCCAGAGGGAAGAGGTGCTGGCGCGCGTGCACACGCAGGTGGCGCTGCACCGCTCGCAGCGGCAGCTGATGGAAGCCGACCTGGCCCTGCGCAAGAGCGAGCAGCGCCTGCGCGTCGCGCAATCGGTGGCGCACCTGGGGCATTGGGAACTGGACATGCAAAGCGGCGCCATGCAGTGGTCGGAGGAGACCTACCGCGTGCTGGGCATGGATCCGAACTCGGCGGGATCCAGCCTTGAGTCCTTCCTGAATGCCGTGCATCCGGACGATCGCCAGCATGTCGCCAGCCGCCTCGCTGAGGCTCGCCATGGCGGCGAACTCGACATGGACTTTCGAATCGTCCTGCCGGACGGCCGCTTGCGCGTGGTGCACGGCAAGGGCGTGCTGATGAGCTTTGCGGATGATGACCGGCGCCCGGAGCTCATGGGCACCGTCCAGTGGGTCAAGGAGATGATCGGCGTCGTGCAGGACATCACCGAACGCAAGGAGATGGAATGGCGGCTTGAGCACGAGGCGCGCACCGATGCCCTCACGGGCTGCGCGACGCGCCGGCACTTCATGGAGCAGGCCAATATGGAACTCGCCCGCGTGCGCCGCTACGGGGGGAAGCTGTCGATGCTGATGCTGGACCTGGACCACTTCAAGCGCGTCAACGACAGCCATGGCCACCATGTGGGGGACCTGACCCTGCAGAAGCTGGCGCAGGTCTGCCACGAGGTGCTGCGCCAGGGGGACATTGCGGGGCGGCTGGGCGGCGAGGAGTTCGGCGTGCTGCTGGTGGAAACAGACAAGGCCAGCGCCATGGAGGCGGCAGAGCGCCTGCGCCTGGCCATCGCCGCGGCCGAGGTGCCGTTGGAAGACGGCGGCTGCGTGCGCTTCACGGCCAGCATCGGCGTCGCGACCGCAGAGCCGGGGGACGGCAACATCGAGGCTGTCTTCAAGCGCGCCGACCACGCACTCTACGAGGCCAAGAACAACGGGCGCAACCGCGTGGCTGCAGCCTGAGCAAGCGCCGCGGGGAAGGCGGGCACGGCAGCGTCGCGCGAGCCGCTCAGCCGGCCGGCGTCCAGTCGACATCGAGCTGCCGCGCCGTGCGCATGGCCAGCTCCCGGCTGTGCAGGCGCTGCACCAGATGCAGGCTCATGTCGATGCCGGCCGCGATGCCTGCCGAGGTGACGATGCCGCCGGCGTCCACCCAGCGCACGCCTTCGCGCACCTGCAGCCCGGGTCGCAGAGCACGCAGCGCCTCCACATCCTCCCAATGTGTCGTGACCACCAGGCCGTCCAGCACGCCGGACTGCGCCAGCAGCAGGGCGCCGGTACAGACCGATGCCAGGATGCGGGCCGTTCGCGCCTGAGCGGCGATCCAGGCCATCAGCTCGCCCTGCCCGAGCTCGGCGTCCACCACGCCACCGGGCACGATGGCGCAGTCCAGCGGCGGATGATCCTGCAGCGTGCAGTCCGGCTGCAGGCCCAGCCCTGCCCGCGCCCGCACCGCACGCGGCTGGCGTGCCAGGGTGTGCACCCTGAACAGAGGCGGCGCGCCGGGCGCTTGGGTCCGGCCATGCACGCGCGCCGCGGTGGTGAAAACCTCGTAGGGGCCGGCCATGTCCAGCAGCTCCACCTCGTCAAAGATCACGATGCCAATGTTCATAGGGAGGCGCCTCCTGCTGCGCATCAATGAAGAAGGCTCGCAGCATGCCGCACCGTCGCCATGGCTGCCATGACACAGTTCCCACCTTTTCTGCCATGCTTGGGCTGGCAAGTCCGCGCAAGGGCTCTGCCAGAATGCGGCATGACCTGCCGCATCACCTTCGTGTTGTTTCCGGACTTCCAGCAGCTCGACCTGGCGGGCCCCATGGCCGTGTTTGAGGTCGGCCGGCAGGCCCGCCCGGGCCGGTACAGCTGGCGCTTGGCGGCAAGTGCGCGGGGTACGGTGCGCAGCTCGGTGGGCGTGGACTGGCCGGTGCAGGCGCTGCCGCGCCGGCTGGACGGGGACGACCTGGTGATGGTGATCGGCGGCGATGGGGTCGATGGGGCCTGCCGCGACATCCGCCTCATCGCCTGGCTGCAGCGCGCCGGCCGCTCGGGCGCACGCTTGGCCAGCATTTGCAGCGGCAGCCTGCTGCTGGCGGCGGCCGGCCTGCTCGACCAGCGCATGGCGACCACGCACTGGTCCCGCAGCCGGCAGTTCGAGCGTGACTTCCCGGCCGTGCGCCTGCGTCCCGACCGCATCTTCGTGCGCGAGCCGGCGCAGCGTAAGCGGGCGCAGCCGCTGCCCGAGGTCTGGACCAGCGCCGGCATGACGGCCGGCATCGACCTGTGCATGGCCCTGCTGGCCCGCGACTGCGGCGAAGCGCTGGCGCTCGAGGCGGCGCGCCAACTGGTGGTGGAGCGGCGACGCCCGGGCGGGCAGTCACAGTTCTCACCGCTGCTGGACCTGCAGCGTCCGGACGGCCGCTTCGGCGCGCTGATGGACCATGTGCGGCGCCATCTCAAGCATGACCACCGCGTGGAGGCGCTGGCGGCGCGCGCCTGCATGAGTCCGCGCCATTTCGCGCGCTGCTTCCGGGACGAAACCGGGACGACGCCGGCCCAGGCCATCGAGCGGCTGCGGGTGGAGGCGGCGCGGGCCGCGCTGGAAGGCGGCCAGCCCTCGGTCCAGCGCATTGCCGAGGACTGCGGATTCGGCAACACCGAGCGCATGCGGCGCGCCTTCCAGCGCCTCCTGGGGCGGGCGCCGGCGGCGTTTCGCAAGGCCAGGGCTTGACCACTGGCCGGCGGGCATCAGAAGCCCGCGGGCAGGTTCAGCCCTGACCGAGCCCTGGCTGGGACAAGCGCCCGGCAAGCCCCTAGAGGCAAAAAAGCCCCGAGTGCCACGCACTCAGGGCCTGCGGATTCGCGTACCGGGGTAAGGCTGGGTCAGAAGGGAATATCGTCATCCATATCGTCAAAGCCGGTTGCCGGCCGGGACGCGGGAGCCGGCGCCGGGCGCGGCGCGGGGGCCGGACGCGGTGCAGCGGCACGCGGCGCGCGGGCCTCGCCACCGAAGTCGTCTCCGCCACCCTGGCCGCCTTGCGGGGCGCTGCGCTCGCGGCTGTAGCCGCCGCCACCGCCGCCGAAGTCCTCACCGCCGCCGCTGTCGCGTCCGCCCAGCAGCTGCATCTGCTCGGCGATGATTTCGGTGGTGTACTGGTCGCGGCCTTCCTTGTCCTGCCATTTGCGGGTCTTCAGGCGGCCCTCGACATACACCGGGCGGCCCTTCTTCAGGTACTCGCCGGCGATCTCGGCCAGGCGATCGTAGAAGACCACGCGGTGCCATTCAGTCTCTTCCTGGCGCTCGCCGCCTTCACGGCTCTTCCAGTTGCGGGTGGTCGCCAGGCTGATGTTGCAGACCGCGGCGCCGCTGGGGGTGTAGCGAACCTCGGGATCACGGCCGAGGTTGCCAATGAGGATGACTTTGTTGACGGATGCCATGGAAGCGCTCGCGGGCAGAAATTCAAACCCCGATTATGCCGCGCGGCCCGGCCCACCCCCCTGCCAGGGCTTCCCCGGGCCGTCCCCCGAAGACGGGAGCAAACCGGCGCGACAGCCAGGCGGGGGCCCTCAAGACAGGGCGGGAATCGCACGCCATGCCCGGCTTCCGGCACTTGGTCTCCCGCCGGCCCGGCCGCCTGCCGGGCTTGGCTAGGATGGCGCCATGTCGTCCACCACACCTGCCCCCCGTGACGAGCAGCCGTCCTCGCACCGGCTGTGGCTGGGCTATGCCGGCATCTGCGCCCTGACCTGGGGGCTGTTCGTGCTGGCCGGCACGGAGTTCCAGCGCGGGCCCTGGAAGGTCTGGGAGGCGCTGTTCCAGTCCACGTTGACCCTGTGGGCGCCCATGCTGCTGGGCACGGCGGTCCACCCCTGGATGCGCTGGGTCAGCGCACGCAGCCGGCCGGGCTGGCAGCTGGTGGGCCTGCATGCCGGCGCCGCCCTCCTCTTCAGCACCCTCTGGCAGCTGATGGACTACCAACTGGCCCAGGCGCTGTTCGGCAGCGCGCATGCCGACGCCATGCTGGCCCAGTCCATCCTCTGGCGGGCCATCTGGGGTCTGATCGCCTACGCGGCGGCGGCCACGGGCTTTGGCGCCGTCTTCAGCGCCCGGCAGGCCCGTGCCCTGGCCGTGGCCGCTGCGCAGGCCGAATCGGCCCTGGCCCGGGCCGAGCTGTCGGCCATCAGCGGCAAGCTCAACCCGCATTTCCTCTTCAACACCCTCAACTCCCTGATCGCCCTGACCCGCAAGGATGCACGCGCGGCCGAGCAGGCCCTGCTGCGCTTCTCGGGCATGCTGCGCTATGTGCTGGACAGCAAGCGCTGCGCCACCGACCGGGTCGATCTGCAGCAGGAGCTGGACTTCGTGCGCGACTACCTGGCCCTGGAAGCCCTGCGCCTGGGCCCGCGCCTGCGGGTGCAGTGGGCCCTGGACGAGTCCGTGCTGCTGGATGAAGTGCCACCGCTGACCCTCCAGCCCCTGGTGGAGAACTGCATCGTGCACGGCATCGCGCCGCGCGTGCAGGGCGGCACCATCCAGATCAGCGCCCAGCGCGACGCCTTGAACGGCGGACTGAACCTCTGCGTGCAGGACGACGGCGAAGGCTGCGATCCCGCCCGGCTGGACGCTGACCGGCCCGGCCGCAGCGGCATCGGCCTGGGTGCGCTGCGCCGCCGCTTTGCGCTGGATTACGAAGGACGGGCGCGGCTGCGCGTCCACACCCAGCCCGGCGCAGGCTTTCGCGTCGACCTCTGGATCCCCCAAGAAGCATGAATCCTCCCCGCATCCGCACCCTCATCGCCGAGGACGAACCGCTGGCCGCCGAAAGCCTGGCCGAATGGGTCCAGTCCCTGCCCCAGCTGGAGCTGGTGGCCCAGTGCAGCGACGGCCCGGCAGCGCTGGAGGCCATCCAGCGCCTGCAGCCCGGCCTGGTGTTCATGGACATCCAGATGCCCGGCATGACCGGCCTGCAGGTGCTGCGCGCCCTGGGCGAAGCCGGCATGAACCAGAGCCCGGCGGTGATCTTCACCACCGCCTACGACGAGCACGCCCTGGCCGCCTTCGAGCTGCACGCGGTGGACTACCTGCTCAAGCCCTTCTCGCAGGAACGCTTCGCCGAGGCCGTGCAGCACGCACTGCAGACCGTGGGCCATCTTCAGCAATGGCAGGGGGCCTTGGAGTCTGCGTCGGTCCTGCCCGGCGCCGAGCAGGAGCCGCTGACACGCATCCTGGTGCGCGATCAGGGCAAGATCTTCCCGTTGCAGGTCGAAGCCATCGAGTACCTGCGCTCCGACACCAAGTACACCGCCGTGGCCAGCCGCGGGCGCCAGTTCCTGGTCCGCCTGCCCATCACGGCCTTCGAGCAGCGGCTGGACCCGCTGCGTTTCCTGAAGCTGCAGCGGGCCTGCATCGTCAACCTCGACTTCGTCGAGTCCATGAGCCCGGACGAGAACTCCCAGCTGGTGGTCCAGATGCGCGACGGCACGCGCTTCACGGCCAGCCGCGAGGTCTCCAAGCGTTTGCGTGAGCAGTCGATATGAACGCCCCCAATCCCGTCCCCTCCCTGGCCGCGCGCTGTCTGGCCCTGGCCTGCGCGCTCGTGATGCTGCCCTGCGCCGCGCAGGCCGACGAGCCGGAAGGCCGCGTCTATGCCCCGGGGCCCTTCGAGCGCCTGGAAGTCGCCGGCTCGGCCCAGCTGCGCCTGGTGCAGGGTCCGCGCGACCAGGTCTTCATCGTGGGCGACGGCGACTTGCAGAAGGACGTCAGCGTGGAACTGCAGGGTGACAAGCTGCTGATCCACCCGGCGGGCACCTGGAAGTTCTGGAACAGCCAGCGCCTGCAGGTGGACGTGAGCGTGCGCAACCTGCGCCAGCTGGTGATCTCCGGCGCGGCCGACCTGCGCGCCGCCGAGCCCATGCGCCTGCAGAAGCTCGCCATCCACATCTCCGGCGCCGGCCAGGTGCGCTTCGACGACCTGGTGGCCGAGCAGCTGAGCTTCGGCATCTCGGGTTCGGGCGAAGGCCTGCTCAAGGGCCAGGTGCAGGACCTGAACCTGCAGATCACCGGCAAGGGCAAGCTGCAGGCCGACCAACTGCGCGCCGAGCTGGCCACCGTGGCCATCAGCGGCATCGGCCAGGCGAATCTGTGGGTCACGGAGGAGCTGCGGGTCAGCGTGTCGGGCATCGGCACCGTCGAGTACTGGGGCGCGCCCGAGGTGAAGCGCCGCACCAGCGGGCTGGCGCGGGTCAACGCCCTGGGCGAGAAGCCGCCGCGCTGAGGCAGCACGGCGGCCCGCCGCGGGACGCGTTCACTCAGGGTTCGCCGTCCCAATAGTCCAGGCCCGCGTCGCGGCGCTGCAGGAAGGCCGGGCCTTTGGAGAAGACGCCGAGCTTGCCGGAGTCCGGGTATTCGCAGACCTCGGGCCGTTCCTGCGTGCTGATGGACAGATAGCTGAGGTCCGCCTGCGAGGTGTTGATCAGGTGGTGCGGGTAGTCCGGCCCGCAGGGGATGAAGATCACGTCCCCCGCCTTCACCGCCAGGCGCTCGCCCGCCACGCGCAGGGTGCCCTCGCCCGCCAGGATGATGAACATCTCTTCCTGCGTGTGGTGGAAGTGGTAAGGGCAGCTCTGCTTGCCCGGGGGCACGGTGTCGATGGCGCAGCCCAGCTTGCGGGCCAGGGTGCCGTCCGACACCCCGCCCACCTGGCTTTCATAGAGCGGCGCACGCTGGAACAGCTCGCGCGGCACTTCCTGGTGGTTGCGGATCAGCTTGCGGCGCAGTTCGGCGGCGCGGTTCTCGGCACCGCCGGCAGTCTCGGGATCGGTCTGGCTCATGCACGACTCCTGTCTGGCATCCGGCTCATCTTACGCAGCCCGAGGGCACGCCGGCGGCCGGGACAGGATGGCGGAAGGCCCATTATTCTCGGCGCCTGCCGCGACCCTCCGCTGCCTTGCGGACAGGGCCGGCCTGGCGAAGCGCGTACCATTGCGCGCTTGCCATGCCTGCTCCCGCCCCGTCCTCCCTTCCCTTGACCCTCCTGCAGGAGGTCTTCGGCTACAGCGCCTTCCGTGGCGAGCAGGCCGCCATCGTCGAGCATGTCTGCGCCGACGGCGACGCCCTGGTGCTCATGCCCACCGGCGGGGGGAAGAGCCTTTGCTACCAGATCCCTGCCATCGCCCGCCACCGCCAGGGCCGGGGCGTGAGCATCGTGGTCAGCCCATTGATTGCGCTGATGCACGACCAGGTCGGCGCGCTCGAGGAAGCCGGCGTGCACGCCGCCTTCCTCAACTCCAGCCTCAGCAGCGAGGAGGCCCAGCAGGTCGAGCGCGAGCTGATGAGCGGGCGCCTCACCCTGCTCTACGCGGCGCCCGAGCGCGTCACCACGCCGCGCTTCCTGGCCCAACTCACCCATCTGCACGAGAAGGGCCTGCTGAGCCTCTTCGCGATCGACGAGGCTCATTGCGTGAGCCAGTGGGGCCACGACTTCCGCAGCGAGTACCTGGCGCTCTCGACCCTGCACGAGCGCTTCCCCGAGGTGCCGCGCATCGCGCTGACCGCCACCGCCGACGACGTCACCCGGGCCGACATCATCGAGCGCCTGGCCCTGCACGAGGCGCGGGTCTTCATCTCCAGCTTCGACCGGCCCAACATCCGCTACGCCATCGTCGAGAAGGAGAAGCCGCGCGAGCAGCTGTTGCGCTTCATCCAGGACGAGCACGAGGACGAAGCCGGCATCGTCTACTGCCAGAGCCGCAAGAAGGTCGAGGAGACCGCCGCCTGGCTGGAGGGCGAGGGCATACGCGCCCTGCCCTATCACGCCGGGCTGGACGCCGAGCTGCGCATGCGCCACCAGGACCGTTTCCTGCGCGAGGACGGCCTGGTGATGGTGGCCACCATCGCCTTCGGCATGGGCATCGACAAGCCCGACGTGCGCTTCGTGGCCCATCTGGACCTGCCCAAGAACATCGAGGCCTACTACCAGGAGACCGGCCGCGCCGGGCGCGACGGCGAACCCGCCGAGGCCTGGATGGCCTACGGCCTGGCCGACGTGGTGAACCAGCGCCGCATGATCGACGAAAGCCCGGCCGGCGAGGAGTTCAAGAAGATCCAGCGCGGCAAGCTCGACGCCCTGCTGGCGCTGGCCGAAGCCACCGACTGCCGCCGCGTGCGGCTGCTGGCCTATTTCGACGAGACCTACCGCGGCGCCGACGGCCGCCCCCTGCAGCACTGCGGCCACTGCGACAACTGCCTGAACCCGCCCGCCACCTGGGATGGCACCGAGGCGGCGCGCAAGCTGCTGTCCTGCATCTACCGCTTCCACCAGAACGGCGGCCAGCGTTTCGGGGCGGGGCATCTGATTGACGTGCTGCGCGGCAAGATGAGCGACAAGGTCGCCCAGTACGGCCACCAGCACCTCAGCACCTGGGCCATCGGTGCCGAACTCAGCGAGGCGCAGTGGCGCGGCGTGCTGCGCCAGCTGGTGGCCCTGGGCCATGTCTTCGCCGAGGGCGAGTACGGCACCCTGGCCCTGGCCGAGAGTGCGCGCAGCGTGCTGCGCGGCGAGGTGGCCATCCGCCTGCGCGTGCCCACGCAGGCCCCCAAGCGCGGCAAGGTCAGCCGCAGCGGCAGCGTGGCCAAGGGCGCGCCGCTGGACCTGGACCCTGCCGCGCTGGCCCGCTTCGAGCTGCTCAAGGCCTGGCGATCCGAGGTGGCCCGCGAGCATGGCCTGCCGGCCTATGTGATCTTCCAGAACGTCACCCTGGCCGAGATGGCCCGCCAGCAACCGCAGTCGCTGGACGCACTGGGCCGCATCAGCGGCGTGGGCGCCAAGAAGCTGGAGGCTTACGGGCGCGAGATATTGAGGGTGCTGGACGCCTCCTGACTCTGCACCCAGGCCTTGAGCATGCGGCCGTAGTCGGCGCCCAGTTGGTAACCCTGGTAGGCCATCACGGCGCACAGGACGATGCGGACGAGGGTGCTGCTGGACATGAGGGGCTCCTTTCTTCGGTCGACATGGGGATGCAATGCATCCATGGACTGAAGGATGCCGGGAGGCCGCCGCCGCGTCGCAGCGTTTGCGGCGAATGGCGGCCCGCGCGGGCGAATGGTCGGCAGGCGCGACGGGCTTGGACCGCTGGGGCAGCGAGCGCTACTGGATCGGCGTCAGAAAAGCAAAAGCCCGGCCAAAGCCGGGCTCCTGGAACAGGGCAATCAGCGCAGGGCTGGCTGCTTCATGACACGCTGGCGTCAGCGCGGCGGCCGTTGATCACGACCTGGGGCAGTTGCTGGATCTGGGCGACCTGCTCGGCGCGCTTGCCGTGGATCACGACGGGCTCGAGCTTGACGATCTGGCTGCGGAACTCGGCCGCGCGGTCGACCTGCACACGCACGCCGGCGAACAGCGCGGCGGTGGCAACAAGGCCGATGGCGAAGGCGATATAGCTGGTGGGGCGGGTGATCATGGTGTGCTCCTTGCGTTGATTGATCCAGTGAATGCAGTGTCGTCAATAGGGGAGCACCCCGAAAGCCGCAGGCGACGAAGGCGCAGCCTATGCGTGTGAACTGCATCCAGGCGCGATGAACGAAGGGCCGCAGGCCAGCGCCCATGGCACCATGGCCGCCAGCTCAGCGACACCTGCCATGACTTCCCGCACCACGCCGTCCACCGCCACCATCGAAACCGCCACCGCCACGCAAGCCGCCGCCCGGCTCCAGGCCCTGCTGGACAAGACCTGGTCCCGCGACATGGCCGCCGACCCGCTGCTGGCCACCTATGTGGGCGAGACGGCCCACAACGCCGACTGGCCCGACCTGGGCCCGGCGGCCCGTGCCGCTCGCCATGACGCCGACCGCCAGACGCTGGCACAGCTGCAGTCCATCCCCCGCGACGCGCTGCCGGCGCAGGCTCGGCTGACCCACGAGCTCTTCGAGCAAGAGCTGCAGGGCCGCATCAAGCTGCAGGCCTTCTTCCACGAGGCCTATGCCATCACCGCACGCGAGGGCCCGCAAAGCCTGAACGAGCTGGCCGAGCTGATGCCGCTGGACAGCCCGGCGGATGTGCAGGTTTGGCTGCAGCGCCTGCAGGGCCTGCCGCACTACCTGGCGCAATACCAGGCGCTACTGGCCGAGGCCGTGGCGCGCGGCCACACCCAGCCGCGCTTGCTGATGGAGCGGGTGCTGCCTCAGCTGGACGCCCAACTGGTGGACGAGGCGGCGTCCAGCCCCTTCTTCAGCGCCTTCCGATCCCTGCCCGAGGCCTGGCCCGAGACGCAAGGTCTGCGCCAACAGGCGCTGGCGGTGATCCGGGACCAGATCGTGCCGGCTTACCGGCGCTTCCGCGACTTCTTCGTCGGCCACTACCTGAGCGCCTGCCGCGAGAGCCACGGCATCTGGGACAGTCCGCAAGGCGAGGCTTACTACGCCAACCGCATTGCCCACCACACCAACACCACGCTCAGCGCCGAGGACATCCATCAGATCGGCCTGGCCGAGGTGGCGCGCATTCAGGGCGAGATGCAGGCGGTGATGGAATCCCTGGACTTCCAGGGCAGCCTGCAGGACTTCTTCGAGTGGCTGCGCACGGACCCGCGCTTCTATGCGCCGGACGCCGATTCACTCTTCGCCGCCTACGTGCTGGCCTGCAAGCGCATCGAGCCAGAGCTGCCCAAGCTCTTCGGCACGCTGCCGCGCACTCCCTACGGCGTGCGGGCCATCCCGGACACCAGCGCGCCCAACACCACGGCGGCCTACTACTCAGGACCGTCGG
This sequence comes from Burkholderiaceae bacterium, assembly GCA_041905785.1. GTDB lineage: Bacteria > Pseudomonadota > Gammaproteobacteria > Burkholderiales > Burkholderiaceae_C > Roseateles_B. The sequence goes on along the minus strand of JAYRKJ010000002.1, from coordinate 152,267 downwards.
AGGACGGTCGCCGCGCCGGCTACTACTACGTCAACCTCTACCGGCCGGAGATGCGTCCGCTGTACGAGGTCGAGGTGCTGACCGCCCACGAGGCGGTGCCCGGCCACCACCTGCAGATCGCGCTGGCGCAGGAGCAGGGCGCGCTGCCCAAGTTCCGGCGCTTCGCGGCCTACAACGGCTATCTGGAAGGCTGGGCCCTCTATGCCGAGCGCCTGGGCTACGAGCTGGGCCTCTACCGCGACCCCTTCTCCCACTTCGGCCAGCTGACCTACGACATGTGGCGCGCCGTGCGCCTGGTGGTGGACACCGGCATCCACGCCCTGCGCTGGACGCGCGAGCAGGCCATCGACTACTTCCGCGCTCATGCGGCCAAGACCGAGGTCGACATCGTCAATGAGATCGACCGCTACATCGGCTGGCCCGCCCAGGCCCTGTCCTACAAGATCGGGCAGCTGCAGCTGCTGGCCCTGCGCGCCAGGGCCGAACAGACCCTGGGCGATCGCTTCGAGCTGCGGGCCTTCCACGATGCCGTGCTGGCGGGCGGTGCGGTGCCGCTGGATGTGCTGGAGCGGCGGGTCAACGACTGGATCCAGTCCCGAGCATGACTGGGCGTCGGCGGGGAGCCCATCCGGGTGTTGCGGACCCCGCTCTTGCGCTCGCTCTGCACAGTCCCTGAATCAATGCCTCACTGCCCCCGCAGCTCCTTCGCGATGTGCGGCGCGCCATAGACCTTCTCCAGGGCCTGAAGGATGGCGCGCATGTCCACCGAGGTGGCGCGGTTCTGGCGCTCGTCGTAGAGGAAGCGGCCGCCCAGGCTGTCCAGGTTGCCGTCGAAGATCAGGCCCACCAGCTCGCCGTCCTTGTTGACGATGGGCGAGCCGGAGTTGCCGCCGATGATGTCGTTGGTGGAGACGAAGTTCATGGGCACGCTCATGTCGAGCTTGTCACGGGCGGCGGCCAGCTTGGGCGCCACCTTGAAGGGCGGCGCGTTGTCGAAGGCGTCGGCGCGGGCGAAGAGGCCGCCGAAGACGGTCTTGTAGGGCAGGCGGTAGCCGTCGCTCTCGTAGCCGGCCAGGCGGCCGTAGCTGAAGCGCAGGGTGCCGGTGGCATCGGGTGGCACGCTCTTGCCCATCAGCTCGAAGCGGGCGCGGCCGAGTTGCTCGGCGGCGCGCTTCAGCGGCTCATCCACCTCGCGCTCCATGCGGCGCGAAAGCTCGCGCTGCAGCGGATAGAGGCTGCGGGCCAGCACGATGGCCGGGTCGGTGGAAGCCTCGATCGCCGCGGCTCCGCCTTCGAGCAGGCGCAGGCGCTCGGACAGCTCATCCAGGCGGCTGCCCTGGATCATGGCCTGGGCCGCGGCGGCCGGCGTCTGCGTGTCCAGAGCGGCCTTCACGAAAGGATGGTCCTTGCCCAGGGCCTTCTGGGCACGCTCCAGCTGGAGGGTGTAGCGGGCCTGCTCCAGATCCTTGTAGGTGGGCACGTCAGCGCGCACGCGGCGCTCGGCGGCGGCCAGACCGTTGGCCGAGTAGCCGCGCATGCGTTCGCCCTCGGGCAGGGCGCGCTCTTTGGCGATCTCGACCAGGGTCAGGGCCGTGCCCAGCAGGGTGTTGAAGCCGGCGTTGGCATAGGCCGCCTCACGGGCCAGCTCGACCTGACGGCGCGTCGCTGCCTCGACCTGCGCCCAGGGATCGTCCTTGCGGCCCAGCTTGGCGTAGCCGGCACGGAACTGCGCCTCTTCCTGGCGCTTGCGCTCGAAGTTGGCGGCGTCCTGCAGCGCCTTGAGCTGGCCCGTGTTGGCCTTCAAGGTGTTCGAGATGCCGGCCACCAGCGCATGGGCGCGGCGGGCGCTCTCGGGCGAACGCTCGGCATAGTCGGCCAGCATCTTCAGCTGGGCCTGCGCGCCCTCGATGGCCAGGGGCAGCAGCGCGTCGCGCTTGGCCTGCAGCTGCGCCAGAGTGTTGAGCCGATCGGTGTTGCCAGGATGGCCGATCACGAACACGGGATCGCCCTCCTTGGGCGCTTGGACCGCCAGCTTCAGGAAGTGCTCGGGCTGCACCGGCTTGCCGTTCTCGTAGACGCGCAGCAGCGCGAAGTCGAGGGCGAAGCGGGGAAAGTTGAAGTTGTCCGGATCGCCGCCAAAGTCAGAGGCATGGCCTTCTGGCGCCAAGACCAGGCGCACGTCCTGCCATTCCTTGTAGCGGTAGAGGTGGTAGAGCGCGCCGCTGTAGAGCGTCACTACATCGCACTTCATGCCGGTGCTGCGCTTGCAGTCGCCTTCCAGCTGGGCGATGGCGGCCTTGCGCGCGGCGGCGGCCTCGGCGTCGGTCATGCCGGGCCTGGCAGCCCCGGTGACGGTGGCGGTGACGTCCTCCCAGGACATCAGCACGCGGGCATCGGCCCCCGGGCATTGCAGCTCCTGCCCGCGGCTGGCGGCCACGAAACCGTTGGCGATCAGGTCGCGCTCGGCGGTGGACAGTCGGGCGATGCAGCTGCGCGCCACGTGGTGGTTGGTCAGCATCAGGCCGTCCTTGGAAACAAAGGACGCCGAGGCTCCGAAGCGCACGGCCGACTTGCGCACATGCTCCAGCCAGGCGGGGCTGAGCTTGAGGCCGTAGCGCTGCTCGATCAGCGGCAGCGGGGCGTTGTCGAAGGTCCACATGCCTTCGTCGGCCCAGGCGGGGCCGGCCAGGCTGAGCAGGCCCGCAAGGCCAAGGGCGGCGGGCAGCGTGGCGCGGAGCAGGGAGGGGCAGGTCTTGCGCATGGTCTGTCTCGGTCAGCAGCAAAGCTGCCGAGTGTGCGTCGCCCGCGGCCCGACTTGCCAGCCTCAGGCGACGAGCGACGGTTTGAGCGCCATCAAGCCCCGGCCGGTGCCGATCCGCCTCACTGGCTGGTCGGCGGCTGCTCGGGCTGGACGTTGTTGCGGTTGGCGCCGTTCCAGTTGCCGTACAGGGGATGCGGCATGTGCACCGGCGTGATGTCCAGGTACAGGCCCAGCACCGTGTACTCCTCGCCCCCCAGCTCCTCGGTGCTCCAGCCGACGCTGCCCTTGCCCTTGTAGAGGCGGAACAGGAAGCCCAGTTCCGACAGCGGGTCGCCGGCCTTGGGGATCACGTCGAAGGCCAGGCCGCGCACCTCGGGCTTGTTGCTGTCGATGAGGTAGGCCATGGCGTTGGCAATGGTCTGGTCGCCCAGCATGTCCAGGTGGAAGAGGTCCTCGGTGTAATAGGGCTTGTAGTCGGGCGCGTAGGGGTCCAGCTTCTGGCCGCGCAGCTTGATCGCGGTGGGCGTGGCGATGCGGGTCCGGGTGTTGAACCTGTCGCCATGGTCCAGATAGGTCAGCCTTGCGTTGGTGACGTTGAAGGCGCCCAGCGTGGGATCGGTCTTGACCTCGCTGAGGTCCACGATCATGGCGCCGCGTCCGCCGATGATCTCGATCTCGTCGCCGCGGATGACGGCCGCGCTGTTTTCCTCGACGCCCAGGCCCAGCTTGTAGCCCTTGGCCATCATCAGCGGGATCATGCGGCCGAAGCGTCCGCGCTTGAGGAAGTGCTGGTCGACGAAGAGCTCCGGCCCCACGAAGCCCAGGCCGCGGTCCACCTGCTTGCCCTCGGCCCACTTGCCTTTCATGATGTTGATGACGCTGGGCGCGTCCCGAAACATCACCGAGCTCATGATGGCCGCGCCGGCCGAGGTGCCGGCCACCACGCCGCCCTTGCGGTAGACATCCCAGATCGCCTCCAGCATGGGCGTCACGTTGCCGCCCGGCATCAGCACGTCAACGATGCGCTCCTGCGAGCCGCCGGTGAAGAACACCCCGCGCGAGGCCTTGACCTTGGCAATCAGAGCCGGGTCGCGCACCACCTTGTGGAGGTCCACCCAGCTGAACTTGGGCGCCACCGGCAGAGCTTCGGCCACCGCGCCGCGGCGCTGCAGCAGCTCCACGGCCTGCTTGGCGCTGGCCTCCGGATCCTCCGAGGCCGTACCGAAGACCACGAAGCGCGCGCCCTTGCCGCCCGCCAGCTGCACGATGCGGCCCCAGACTTCTTCGTTGTCCGACTTCAGCGCCCCGCCGATCGGGATGGCATAGCCCTTGATCGCGAGCTCGGCGCCCGGCTGCGGCGCGCTGGCCGCGGGCGCAGGGGCGGCCGGCTTGGGCGGATTGGCCCGCCCCAGGCCAGGGATGATGGTCCAGATGCCGCTGGCCGGCGGCGGCGAACTGTTGCCGGGCTGCGTGCCGGTGGTGCCTTTCTTGTCGCTGCCCGCCGCCTGAACAGACGGCGCGGCGGTCAGCATCAACAGGGCCAGCAGGGCTGGCAGGGTGGGCAGCAGGCTCTTCTTCAGGGCAGTCATGGCGGGCGCTCGTCGGGACGTCGAAACAGCGGGATCTCAGTATGCGGTTCACTTGCGGCCCAGCCGTTCGCAAGTCGCACAGTCGACACCACGGACTGGGGACAGACGTTGTGCGCGATGCACAAATGCTGACGGACAGGATTCACGCCGCTGTCACCGCAGTGCCATCATGCCTCAGGCCGCCCGTCCTCGGGCTGGCAAGACCTGACCCTCGCGGTCCGCGAAGGCGTCTTTCGTCACAGGGAGTCCCACCAACATGATCCGCACGCCCCGCCGCCCCTTCTTGCGCTCGCGCCCCACCCGCCGCATCACGGCCCAGGCCGCGCTGCTGTGCCTGGCCAGCGCGCCGGCCTGGGCGCAGCAGCCGCCCGTCGATGCCCAGCTGCAGAAGGTGGAGATCACCGGATCGGCCATCAAGCGCCTGGAGTCCGAGACCGCGCTGCCGGTGCAGGTGCTGACGCGCCAGGACATCGTCAAGCAGGGCCTCACCACCGCCGCCGAGATCGTGGCGCGCCTGAGCGCCAGCACCAACAACCTGACTGACGGCGGCAGCGTGGCCTATGGCGGCTTCCGCGACCAGATGGGCATGAACGGTGCCAACCTGCGCGGCATCGGCGTGTCCTCCACACTGGTGCTGCTCAACGGCCGGCGCATGGCCAACTTCGCCTCGCCGGGCGACGCCGCCGGCGTGGATCTCAACAACATCCCGGCCGCCGCCATCCAGCGCGTGGAGGTGCTGCTGGACGGCGCCTCGGCACTTTACGGCAGCGACGCCATCGGCGGCGTGATCAACTTCATCACGCGCAAGGACTACCAGGGCGTGGAGCTCAATGTCAGCGCCGGTCACACGCCGGAAGGCGGGGCCGGCAAGCGCACGGCGTCCATCGCCGGCGGCATGGGGGACATCAGCCGCGACGGCTACAACCTCTTCGCCGTGCTGGACCTGCAGACGACGACGCCGCTCAACGCCAGCCAGCGCCAGTTCATCAACGACCTGAAGATTCCCGAGACCCTGCCGGACCTGCTGTCCAGCGCCAGCTTCCCCGGCAATATCCGGCTGAGCCGCAGCCAGCGCGACATCCTCATCGACGACGGCTTTTCCACCAACGGCAAGACCGTCATCAGCACCCGGAACATCAACCCGGCGGCAGCCACGGGCTGCAATGCGCCGGCCTCGCTGTACCTGCCCGCAGGCATCGGCGGCGTGGACGGCTGCACCTACGACTACATGCGGGACATCGAGCTCTACCCGAAGTCGAACAAGTCCAACCTGTTCACGCGCGGCGTCTTTGAGCTCGGCCAGGGCCACCAGCTATTCGCCGAGGCTGCGCTGAGCCGCTCGCGCACGCTGTATTCGGGCACGCCCAACCGGGTGGATGCCGACATGGACGTCTCCAAGGTCAGCGCCCTGTCCAGGACCAGCCTGGCCACGCTGGACGCGGGTGACGAAGACCGCGTCATCACCGTGCGCACCCGGCTGATCGAGGCCGGCCTGCGCACCAGCGAGCTGGTCTCCAGCGGCCAGCGCTACGTGGCCGGCCTGAGCGGCGCGCTCAAGGGCTGGGACTACGAGCTCGCGTTCAACCACAGCCGCAACACCGTCTCCGACCGCGACTACCAGGGCTATCTCAACGAGCAGATGATCCGGGAAGGCTTTGCCGGCGGCACGCTCAATCCCTTCGGGCCTTCGGGGTCCGCGGGCCTGGCCCTGTACGAAAAGGCACAGATCCGCGGCGAGGTGCGCCGCGCCATCGGCCGCATGGACAGCCTGGACTTCAAGGCCTCGCGGGCCCTGGCCCCGCTCGAAGGCGGCGACCTGGCCCTGGCCCTTGGCGGCGAGCTGCGCCGCGAGCGGCAGGACTACCACCAGTCCGATGCCCTGGCCAAGGACCTGATCCTGGGTGAGACCTCGCAGGGGCCGGATGCCGACTTCGGCCGTTCGCGCCGCGTGGCCGGCGTCTATGCCGAGCTGAGCGCGCCCATCACCAAGCAGCTGGAGCTGCAGGCCGCGCTGCGCCATGAGCACTACCAGAACACCGGCAGTGCCGCGAGCCCCAAGCTGGGCCTCCGGTACACCGCCGGCAAGGCGCTGTTGCTGCGCGCCTCGGTGGGCTCGGGCTTCCGCGCGCCCAGCATGACGGACCTTTACCGACCCGTCACCAGAGGTACGGCCGCCACGCTGGTCGACCCGGTCTGCATGGCGGCAGACCCGGACAACACCGTGACCGACTGCTCCGACACCTGGAAGACCCTGGAATACAGCAATGCCAAGCTCAAGCCCGAGAAGTCCCGCCAGTTCAGCTTCGGCGCCGTCATGGAACCCAGGGAGGGTGTCAACCTCAGCCTGGACTACTGGAACATCAGAAAGCGCGACCTGATCAGCACCCTGGGCGTGGACGTGATCCTGGCCCACCTCGACAAGTACGGCAGCCTGGTCCATCGCGACGAGGACAACGCGATCGACCACATCGACCTGGTCAAGGAGAACCGCGGCGGCCAGAAGATCTCCGGCCTGGACTTCAGCGCCACGCTGAGCGGGCTCAAGAGCCGCTGGGGCAGCTTCGGTCTGCGCTTCAACGGCACGCTGACGCTGAACTCCGAGCAGCAGACCGGCAATGACGATCCCTACGTGAGCAACCTCGGCCACTTCATCAACGACGGCGTGGTGCAGCGCTGGCGCCATACCGTGAGCGCGGACTGGGAGCACGGCGACTGGAGCGCCACGCTGTCCAACAGCTACCTCTCCGGCTACACGGACCAGACCATCGTGGGCAAGCCGGACCGCCAGGTGAAGGCCTACTCGCTGTGGGATCTCACCGGCGCCTGGGCCGCCACGCCGAACCTGACGCTGCGGGCCGGCGTCAAGAACCTGTTCAACACGGCGCCGCCCTTCTCGCAGCAGGCCTGGTTCTTCCTGTCCGGCTATGACCCCAGCTACACCGACCCGCGCGGCCGCTTCGTCTACGCCAGCCTGCAGTACCGATTCAAGTGAGCCGCTTCAAGTGAAGCCTGAGGTCCGCGTTCAACGCTAGCGCAGGTGCTCCAGGCAGCCGGCGCTGGCGATGTCGTTCAGGGCCAGGGTCAGCTGCTCAATGCGGATGCCGCTGCGTGGCGACAAGGCGCACGGCGACAGACCGCTGCTCACCACCCGCGGCGGATGCCGCGGCATGGTGAGGGCACCGGTGCTCCGCGGGTGCGCAAGGGAGCGCTGCACCACGGCCAGATGGTCGACCCGCGCCAGCGACACCAGGCGCGGGGCGGCCTCTCCGTGGGGCGCCCCCACGGGCTGCCGCGGTTCACTGGGCAGACTGCCGGAATTCGCGTTGCAGCTGGGCCGCGCGGCGGCGATCCTGCTGGCGGCTGCCCATCTCGCGCAGGGCTTCATCGGCATGCACGCGCTGCGCATCGGACGGGCGTGCCGCCGCTGCCGGGTCCAGCACAGCCAGCCAGCTCTTGCCCGCCGGCAGAGCCACGGGGGTGGCCAGCTTGTCGAGCTCGCTGGCCGCCATCCAGGGCATGGTCTGCGCCATCACCAGGGCCACGCGCGGTTTGATCTTCGACTCGCCCACACGGCCTCGCTGACCCCAGCTGAGCAGGATGTTCGAGCTGGTGCTGGAAGCCGTCAGCGCGGGCGTGATCGCCACGTCGCGCAGGATGCCGAAGCGCAGCTGCATCATGGCCTCCTCGACCAGCATGGCGGCGTCCTCGCGGCCCACACTGGCGCCGTCGGGCAGGGAGTAGTTGTATTCGTCGGTCGCGCGGTCGGGCTCGAAGAAGCTGATGATGTTTTGCGGGGTATAGCCGCGTTGCTCAGCCGTTGACGGCGCGCCGAAGAACTGCACCTTGCCCAGGCCCACCATCTGGCTGGACTGCAGGGGCAGCTTGGCAGCCAGGTCGTCCGAGGCCGTCACGCCGGCATCGATCTGGAACACGCGCAGCGCCGGGTTGAGCACGGCATGCAGGCGGGGCGGCGTGAAGTCGCCCGCATGGGTCAGCTCGTGGTACATCAGACTGCCCAGGCGCGCATGCAGGGCCGGCAGCTCGCGGCTGCGACGCTCGGCCACGGGATAGCTGCCGCCGGCGTACTCCTTGTCCTTCACATAGCGCCACAGCATGGTGTAGCCCAGATCCCCGCCAAAATCGGCCCGCGGGTCCGGCGTCTCGCTGACCGTGTCACGCTGCTGAGGCGTCAGCCATAGATAGCTGGCATCCAGGTAGATGGCACCAGTAGCGCTCCAGTAGAAAGCCGGCCGCACGCGTGCCCCAATGACGACCGCCGTCGTGGCCTTGAGCAAATTGCGGAAGTCACCATGCGTGTCCTGCTCGCGCAGATAGCGCTCGAAGACTTCGGCCATCCAGTCATGGCTGACCAGCACGCGGGCCATGACCTGCTCGACCGTGGGCGTGGCGCCGCCGGTTTCCGTGCCCAGCATGGGCAGACGGCTCATGGGGCAGAGATTGGCGCGGTCCACCGTGGGGCCGTAGATGCAGGCGGCCAGCGCAGCGGCATAGTTGCCGTTGCGCAGGTAGGGATAGACGCGCGAGCTGGGATTCCTCGTGTCAAACAGCGGCTGCGAGGTGCTGCCGGGCTGCGGCTGCAGCAGCATCATGAAGCTGTCGCTCAGGGACTGGCCGTTCGCGAGCTTGACGTCGACTCGGAACTTCAGCGCCGTGTCCGTGCTCACGACAGGCCCCTTGAACAGGATGCGGGACTTGTCCTGCCCCTGCAGGCCCATCACGGCCGGGCCCTCGGTCTGGGTCCAGCTGTAGGTGGCCGCTGCGGCATCCGCCGCCGACAGGCCAGGCAACCAGGCGCGCAGCGAAGCGCCGTCCCCGCTCCACAGGGAGGGGTCGCCGCGCACCGTCAATGCCGCAGCGCTGGATGCCGCCACCTTCAGCTGCAAGGCCTGTGTCTGGCGCCGCCCCTGGGCGTCGAGATAGCTGAAGCTGAAGCCGTAGTCGCCCGCCGCGGGCTCCAGGCTCAGTGCTGCCGAGCGCGGCGACATCAGCGGCAGCGTCGCGCCCTGGGTCTGCGTCCATTGCGGATCGCCGAGGGTGAAGCCGCAGGCCTGGGCCTGCAGCTCCACGTTGCTGCCGGCCTGCGCTGCGCTGGTGGCGACCAGGGTCACGGCGCCCGAGGTGCAGGAGGTCGGACTTGGCGTGGGGCTTGGCGTGGGGCTTGGCGTAGGGGTTGGCGTGGGAGTCGGTGTGGGCGTCGGGTCCGATCCACCACCACCACCACAAGCCGTCAGCGCCATCGCGGCGGCAGCCAGCACCATGCCTGGCCGCAGTGCCACGGCCAGCCGGTTCAACACCAGATTCATGAAATTCCCTCGCTCCAGAAAAAGACAAGGGCGACTCAGCAGATGCGGTCGCCGTTCATTGCGGCAGTCAGGCCCGCTGCAGCAGGCAGGCGCCCGGCGCAGTCCTCGTCGGGGTCACTGAAAGCCGGGGCGATTGTGGAGCGAATTCAGGGGACAAAACATCCGGGCTTCAGCCATTGACAATCCGCGCGTGGAAGCCCGCGAGATCGTCTTCACGCAGCCCGAGGTAGATGGGCTCGCCATGGCGGCGGTGGATGTTGATCTTGGCGTTGTAGACGCGGTGCAGCAGGCCGTGCTTGTCCTGGATCTCGTACTCGTTGATGCCGTAGCTGCCGCCAAAGGCCGTGTCGCGCTGGCCGGTGAGGTAGCAGGCGATCTCGTCGATCTCCGAGCCGCCCAGGGCCAGACCGTTCAAGGCCTGCAGCGGCGCGCGGGTGCGATCGACGAAGTCCTTGCTGTCCACCATCAGCAGTTCCTCGGCGTCACGCATGGCGGTGTAGAACTTGCCCACCAGGATCTGCCCCGGCAGCGCGCGCTCGATCATGCGTGCCAGCTCGATCGTGACCTGGCCCACCAAATAGCTGAAGGACGTGGGGTTCAGGCCCTCGCTCTGATAGAACTCGTAGTGCGAGCCCACATGGAAGCAGGCACGCAGCCGAGGCACCGTGCCCTTGCGCGTGGCGCGCTCGCGGGCCAGGGCGTTGTCAGCCAGGATGAACTGCAGCAGCTGGTAGAGCTCCACATTGGCCGCCATGCCGCGCATGCGGTTCCAGATGTAGAAGCCGTCACCCGTCGTGGTGCGGGCGAAGTTGATGTTGATCTCGCGGTCCAGCAGCTTGGCGTAGGCCGCGTTGACCGAGCAGGACAGGCTGCTGAGCTGCACCACCTGCTCCAGCGGCGTCAGCAGCGAAAAGCCCACGGCATCGAGCAGGATCACGGCCCGGTCCTCGACCAGGCGGATGCCGTAGCGCTCGACAATGGCCGCCACCAGGCGCAGGCCCAAGCCCTCGCTGGGCGAGAAGGGCAGCGCCACGCGCAGGGGTTCGAGCTCCAGCTCGCGGGCCGTGGCCTGGAAGGCCTCGGCGCTCAGGTGTTCCTGCTGGGCCAGCAAGGTCTCCAGCATGGTCGCCCGGCGCATGCGCTCCGCACCGCTGGGCGCGCGTTCGGTGAACTCGGTGAGCAAGGCATGCGGCGCCAGCAGCACTTCGATGCCTTGCGGCGTGGGCGTCCAGGCGTAGATCAGGTTCTCACCCAGGCTCCAGAGCTGGTAGAGCTTCTGGTCCAGCAGGACGATGTTTCGTCGGGCGACTTCCTCGTCCAGCCCCGCTGGCAAGGGATAAGCCATGAAGCCATCCAGCCATGATTTGCGCTGACGGGTTTCTTCACTCAAGCTTGTCTCCAGGCGAACTGCGCACACGCACTGCAACCAATTGTCAGCGATGGTGCCGCAACTCGACAGCCATTGATCGGGGGATAAACACGCATGTCGGACGCTGCTGACAGAGGCTGGCAGTGGAGCTGCAGGCAAGACGCGGCACTCGGCCTATCATGGCGGGTTTCCCCTTGCCGCGACGCGCATGTCCACTGAGCCCACCCCCCGCACCCAGACCCCGATGGAGAGCCCCATGATCCGGGTCCGCGGCGCGCGCACCCACAACCTCAAGAACATTGACGTCGACCTGCCGCGCAACCAGCTGGTGGTGATCACCGGCCTGTCCGGCTCCGGCAAGTCCAGCCTCGCCTTCGACACGCTTTACGCCGAGGGCCAGCGCCGCTACGTGGAAAGCCTCTCGGCCTATGCGCGGCAGTTCCTGCAGCTGATGGACAAGCCCGAGGTCGATGTGATCGAGGGGCTGTCGCCGGCCATCTCCATCGAGCAAAAGGCCACCAGCCACAACCCGCGCTCCACCGTGGGCACGGTCACCGAAATCCACGACTACCTGCGCCTGCTCTACGCCCGCGCCGGCACGCCCTTCTGTCCCGACCACGGCCTGCCCCTGGAAGCGCAGAGCGTGGGCCAGATGGTCGACGCCGTGCTGGCCATGCCCGAGGGCAGCAAGCTGATGCTGCTGGCCCCCGTGGTGCGCGACCGCAAGGGCGAGTTCCTGGAGCTGTTCCAGGACCTGCAGGCCCAGGGCTATGTGCGCTTCCGCGTCGATGGCGTGACAGTGGAGGCCCCGGAACTCCCGGCCCTCAAGAAGGCCGAGAAGCACGATATCGACGTGGTGATCGACCGCGTGCGCCTCAAGACCGACAGCGCCGAAGGCTTGCGGCAGCGCCTGGCCGAGAGCTTCGAGGCCGCGCTGCGCCTGGCCGAAGGGCGCGCCCTGGTACTGGACATGGACAGCCCGGACGCCAAGAGCGCCGAGCAGATCTTCTCCAGCAAGTTTGCCTGCCCCATCTGCAGCTACTCACTGCCCGAACTGGAGCCGCGGCTTTTCTCCTTCAACTCGCCGGTGGGCGCCTGCCCCAGCTGCGAGGGCCTGGGCCAGGTGACGGTGATGGACCCGGAGCGCGTGGTCGCCTTCCCCACGCTGAGCCTGGCCAGCGGCGCGGTCAAAGGCTGGGACCGCCGCAACGGCTACACCTACTCGCTGCTGGAATCGGTCGCGCGCCACTACAGCTTCGACCTGGAGCTGCCCTTCGAGGAGCTGCCCGAGCAGGCGCGCCAAGTGCTGCTGCATGGCTCCGGCACCGAGGACATCACCTTCACCTACGAGGCCGAAGGGGCCAATGGCAAGAAGCGCTCGGTCAAGCGCTCGCACCCCTTCGAGGGCATCCTGCCCAATCTGCAGCGCCGCTACCGGGAGACCGATTCCAGCGCCGTGCGCGAGGACCTCGCCCGCTACATGGCGCCCAAGCCCTGCCCCGATTGCGAGGGCTCGCGCCTGCGCCGCGAGGCACGCCATGTGCTGCTGCAGCCGGCCGATCCGGCGCTGAAAGGCCGGCCCATTTACGAGGTCGAGCACGCCACGCTGCGCGAATGCCTGGACTATTTCGAAGGGCTGAAGCTCAAGGGCGCCAAGGCCGAGATCGGCGACAAGGTCGTGCGCGAGATCGCCGCCCGGCTGCGCTTCCTCAACGACGTGGGCCTGAACTACCTGAGCCTGGACCGCAGTGCCGACACGCTCTCGGGCGGCGAGGCCCAGCGCATCCGCCTGGCCTCGCAGATCGGCTCCGGGCTCACCGGCGTGATGTATGTGCTGGACGAGCCCTCCATTGGCCTGCACCAGCGCGACAACGACCGCCTCATCGCCACCCTGCGCCGCCTGCGCGATCTGGGCAATTCGGTGCTGGTGGTCGAGCATGACGAGGACGCCATCCGCGCCGCCGACCACGTGCTGGACCTGGGCCCCGGCGCCGGCGTGCACGGCGGCCGCATCATCGCCCAGGGCACGCCCGAGGAGGTGGCCGCGAATCCGGACTCGCTGACCGGCCGCTACCTCAGCGGCGTCGAGCGCATCGAGGTGCCGAAGAAGCGCCACAGCCTGGCCGACAGCACCGACCCGCGCACCCTCCGCATCATCAATGCCCGCGGCAACAACCTCAAGGGCGTGACGGTGGAGTTCCCGGTCGGGCTGCTGAGCTGCGTGACCGGCGTCTCAGGCTCGGGCAAGAGCACGCTGGTCAACGACACGCTCTATGCGGCCGTGGCCCGCAAGCTCTATCAAAGCCACCTGGAGCCTGCGCCCCACGATGAGATCGAGGGCCTGGACGCTTTCGACAAGGTGATCAACGTCGACCAGTCGCCCATCGGCCGCACGCCGCGCTCCAACCCCGCCACCTATACCGGCCTGTTCACGCCCATCCGCGAACTCTTCGCCGAGATGCCCACGGCCCGCGAGCGCGGCTACGGTCCCGGCCGCTTCAGCTTCAACGTCGCAGGCGGGCGCTGCGAGTCCTGCCAGGGCGACGGCGTGCTGAAGGTGGAGATGCACTTCCTGCCCGATGTCTACGTGCCCTGCGACGTCTGCCATGGCAAGCGCTACAACCGCGAGACGCTGGAGGTGCTCTACAAGGGCAAGAACATCACGCAGGTGCTGGACATGACTGTGGAGGACGCCTGCGAGTTCTTTGGCGCCGTGCCCAGCATCGCGCGCAAGCTGCACACGCTGATGGACGTGGGCCTGGGCTATGTGAAGCTGGGCCAGAGCGCGACCACGCTCTCGGGCGGCGAGGCCCAGCGCGTGAAACTGGCGCTGGAGCTCTCCAAGCGGGACACCGGCCGCACGCTCTACATCCTGGACGAACCCACCACCGGCCTGCACTTCGGTGACATCCAGCTGCTGCTGAAAGTGCTGCATGCGCTGCGCGACGCGGGCAACACCATCGTCGTGATCGAACACAACCTGGACGTGATCAAGACGGCCGACTGGCTGATCGACATGGGCCCCGAAGGTGGTGCCGGCGGTGGCCGGCTGCTGATGGCCGGCACGCCGGAGCAACTGGCGGCCTGCGAGCAAAGCCATACCGGACGCTACCTGGCGCCGCTGCTGGCGCGCGGCTGAACGCGCCGGCACTCATGCAAAAGGGCCGCATCGCTGCGGCCCTTTCTTCATGGAGGATGCCTGGCTCAAACGCGCTGACGGCGCATCTTGAATCCCAGGGCCGCGAGCCCGGCCAGGAGCATCAGCCAGACCTGCGGCTCCGGCACCGGGGTCACGCTGCCGGCGGGGATCTGCGGGTTGCCGCCGGGCGTCGCGGGCACGAAGGGCTTGCTGCCATTGCCGCCGTCGGTGGGCAGGTTGGCCACCTGGGCAAAGCTGTTGCGATCGCTGGGCAGGTTGCCGATCACACCGGCCGCCGGCGGATCGATCAGCAGGGGGGCGTCCTCGACATCGGACTTGGCGGAAATGATGTTTTCGGCAAAGGCCGGCAGGGCGGCCACCGGCTTGATCGGCAGGCGCTTGATGCGGCTCACATTGCGACAGACCGTCGGCACGACCACGCACTGGTTGTCCTCGCAATAGACCAGGCCGCGCTCGGCATGCTCGTTGGTCCACTTCTTGCGCGTCACGGTGCGGCAGACGTTGCCGCTGGCGCCGTAGTGCATGTCGCGGATCTCGGCGCCGTACTCGCTCTTGCCCTCGATGCTGTCGCGCTTGATGGTGACCATGTCCTCGTACTGGCGCTCGCTCATGCGCTTCTTGAGCTTCAGGCGCGTGGCCTCGGGGATGTCCTTGTAGTCGTCGACGGCCAGGACCACGTCGCCCATGAAAGGATTGACCCCTGGGCGATCCCAGGAGCAATGGGGCAAAGTGAGGCCCGAGGCGGCCAGCGCGAGCGTCGCGATCAATGACATGCTGAGTTCCCGTTCGACGAGGGCTCCCGGTGCTGCAGGGCCCGGGATGCATGAGTCCAGTCACAGGAGGGACGGACTCTTTGGCGCCAAGTGTAGGGGCCACGGCCACCGCTCTCCCGCGCAGCCCCTCAATCGCGGGGCGTCTGGCGCATGCGGTATTCACGCTTTTCGCGCAGGTGCATCAGGCCCCGCGCTGCCGGACCTGCTGTCCAGGCGAAAAAAAACCCGGCAAGCGCCGGGCCTTCGTGCACGAGGCGGGGACTGCGCGCAGCCCCGCCTTGGCAGCTCACTTCAGATGGCTGTTGATCAGCTTGGTCATCTCGAACATGTCGGCCTTGGCCTTGCCGAAGATTTCCTTCAGCTTGGCGTCGGCATTGATGACGCGCTTCTGCACTTCGTCCTGCAGCTTGTGCTTCTTGATGTATTCCCAGACCTTCTTGGTCACATCGGTGCGGGGCAGCGGTGCTGCACCGACGATGGCCGCCAGCGCGTTGCTGGGGGTCAGGGCTTTCATGAAGGCTGCATTGGGCGTGCGCTTCTTTGCGGGGGCTGCGGCCTTCTTGGCCGGCGCAGCCTTCTTCGCGGGCGCTGCCTTCTTGGCAGGAGCGGCCTTCTTTGCAGGGGCAGCCTTCTTTGCCGGCGCAGCGGCCTTCTTGGCCGGTGCTGCCGCCTTCTTGGCGGGCGCGGCCTTCTTCGCAGTTGCCATTTCGATTCTCTCCATCAAAAGATTGTTGATGTGCCGGGCCACGGGCGAAGGTGTTTCCTTCAAGTCTCTCTAGCACCCTGCGCGGCCTATGGTACTGCGGGCCTCTGGCAAAGAGAAGGCTTTGCAGGGGGAGGTTGCCCCTAAGACAGCCTCATTTGATGTCACGTGGATCGCTTTTGTCGCGGCGCTGCATCAGTTCAGCGCGGCCATCGCGCCGGCAGGCCGATCAACACGGGCGTCGCGCGCATCGCGGACCTCGCGCGCCAGGCTCGCGAGGCCTCAGTAGACATCGCGCCGGTAACGTCCTGATGCAATGAGCGCCTGCAGTCCGGGCTCGCCCAGCTGCTCTCGCAAGAGCCGGTCCACGGCCTGGCCCATGCCCTGCAGGCTGCCGCAGACATAGATGGCCGCATCGCGCGCCAGCCAGTCCCGCAGGCGCTGCCAATCGGCCTGCAGTTGCTGCTGGACATGGCGGCCCGGCAGGTCGCGCGAGTAGACGCGATCCACGTGAGCCAGCAGCCCTTCGCTGCACCAGGCCTGCAGCTCCTCCTCGAAGTGCGTGTCGTGGCGCGCCTGCCGCTCGCCATGCAGCAGCCAGACCGGTGCCGCGCTGCGCCCCTCGCGCCACTGCTCGGCACGGCGCTTCAAGTGCGCGCGCAGCCCGGCAAATCCCGTGCCGTTGCCAATCAGGATCAGCGCCCGCTCCTCGTTGCCCGATTGACGGAAGCCTTCATGCGGCTGAAGGCGCAGCGCAAGCGCCTGCCCCACGTTCAGCCGATGGCACAGCCAAGCCGAGGCGGCTCCCAGCCGTCCCTGCGCGTCACGGCGCTCGCGCACCAGCAGCTCCAGGCCGCCGTCCGTGGGCAAGGAGGCGATGCTGTAGGAGCGCGATCGCTGCGCATCGTCCGGTGGCAAGACCTGGACCAGGTCGCCGGCCTGCCAGGATGGCATCACTTCTCCGCGACTCCCGTCCAGCGTGAAGCGCAGGAGGTACAGGGGCGCGCCCTGGCTGCCCGGGTTGAGCAGGCGCCGCTGCTGCAGGATCCAGGGGCTGGACGCGGCGAGTGGCGCAGCGGCGGAGCTGTCCTCCGACACCCGCTGCGCAAGGTCGGGCATGACACCCTCCAGTTGGCGCCACCATTGGGCGATCGCGCGAGCATCGCCCCGGTCCACCAGCAGCGGCTCAAACAGCGGCTGCGCGCCGCTGGCCTGCAGCCATGCGGCCAGCGAGCGGCCGAAGGCACAGAACTCGCGATAACGACGATCCCCCAGGGCCAGCACCGCCGCCTGCAGGCCATGCAAGCCGGGCCCGTCCTCGGCTTGCATGCAGCGATGAACAAAGCGCCTGGCGCTGTCCGGCGCGTCACCCTCACCGCTCGTGCTGGCGATGAACAAGGCCTGGCGCGCCCCGTGCAGCGAGCTGGCATCGAGTGCCCCCAAGGGCAGCAGGCGCACCGCCTTCCCGGCCGCCTGCAGGCGCCGGGCGGTTTCCTCAGCCAGCGCCTGAGCCTGGCCGGTCTGGCTGGCATGCAGCACCAGAATGGCATCGTCCTGCCGGCCTTCCATCGCCTGCCTGTGCTGTTCAGCGCGAAGGGCCTGCCGGTGGCGCCGCCACAGCCAGGCGCAGCCGGCCAGGTAGCTCGCCAGCACCACGAGCGCCAGCGCCACGCGCCACGCGCTGAGCAGCAGCGTCATACCTCGGCCTCCTCGATCAGGCCTCGCAGCGCCGTGGACAGCAGCTGGTGCCAGCCCTGCTCGCCGCGCACGACCAGGCGCGCGGCAAGCCCCTGGGCCTCCGCCAGGGCCAGGCCCTGGTCCGGCCCCAGCACCATCAGCGCGGTGGACCAGGCGTCGGCCCACATCGCACTTTCATGCAGCACGCTCACCAGGGCCAGACCATGCGCCACCGGATGCCCCGTGCGCGGATCGAGGGTGTGCGACAGGCGCCGTCCCTGCCCATCGAGGCGATAGCGCCGGTAGTCGCCGGAGCTGGCCACGGCCAGTTGATGCAAAGCGATGCGCAGCACGGGCAAGGCACAGTCTGCCGCGGGCGGTTCCACATCCACCCACCAGGGCTGGCCCTCGGGCTTGAGACCCTGGCCGCGCAGTTCGCCGCCGATCTCGACCAGGTGATGCGGCAGGCCCAGCTCGCGCAGCAGGGCCGAGATGCGGTCCACCGCGTGGCCCTTGGCAATGGCCGAGAAGTCCAGCATCAGGCCGCCCGGCTGCATCAGACGGCCGCGCCCGGCGTCCCAGCGCAGCTCCCGCCAGGCCTGAAGCGGCGCGCGCGCCTGGGCTGGCGGCTGCCCTGGTGGACCGAAGCCCCAGCGCTGGACCAGCGCGCCCATGCAGGGATCGAAGGCGCCTTCGCTGGCCTCCGCCACATGCAGGGCGGCCTCGATGACGGCGCGGAAGTCAGGCGGCAGGTCCAGGCCCTCACCTGGCGCGAGCGCGTTGAAGTGCGAAAGAAGGGACTGCGCCTCCCAGTGGCTCAGCTCGGCCACCAGTGCGTCCAAGCGCGCCTGCACGGCGGACTCCACCGGCGCCAGGCGCAGGCTCGCAGGTCCATAGAACAGCAGGGACCAGCCGGTGCCCATGGTCTGCCCGCGCAGGCTGTGCAAGACCTGACCCCAGGGCGGAACCTCGGGACTCAGCTGGCGGGGCAGGGCGATCTGCGGCAGGGCCGCGCAAGTCGGCATCGCTCAGCGCGGCAGCACTTCGAAGCTGACGCCCAGGCTGGCGCGGCGCAGAGGCTTGTCGCGCGTGCCGCTCACGCCCGGCGCCGGCTTGTCGCCCTGGCTGACACCCAGCCAGTAGCGGCCAGCCTCCGTCCATTCGAGCGTGAACTCGCCCTTGGCATCCGTCTTGATCAGCAGCTCGCCCAGCTTGTAGCGGTAGCGATTGCCTTCACGCAGGAGGCGCATGGGGGCGTCGGGCAGCGGCTGGCCGTCCAGCAGCAAGCGGAAGCGGCTGCGGTCGCCGTGGCTCAGCTCGGTCACGGGATCCAGCGGCAGCAGTTCCAGGCCACGGCCTTCGGGCACGAAGGCCGGCTTGCCCGGCACCTCCTTGCTCACGAAGATCTGCTGGCGGTTGTGCACCTCGGTCAGGCTCTGAAGCTGGGCACCGGATGGCAGTTCCTGCTCCAGGGTCGCGGGCGTGGCGCGCAGGCGCCGGGTCTGCCCGTCCAGCAGATAGCTGCCCATCAGGGCCAGCTGCACATGGCTGACGCGGTAGGTGCCGTCCTGGGTGAGGTGCAGCTCGAAACTCTCGCGATGCCGCGCGGCGCTGCGCTGCTGGGGTTCGAGACGGCTGCCGTCCGGCGCGGTGATCACGAGCTGCTCCAGCTTGAGGGCGCGCTCGAAGATGAAGAGATCCTCGGACACCGCGGCGTCAACGGACACCACTGCATCCTTGCCATTGACCTGGTAGCTGTTGGCCAGCAACCAGCTCATGTGCGCCTGGGCGCTGCCGGCCAGGCACAGCGCCAGGGCGGTCAGCAGGGGTCTGGTCTTGCTCCACATGGTCAGGCTCCTCAGGGTTTGACGATCAGTTGCGCGGCGCCCAGCTCATGCTCGCCCTGAGCCTTGCTCTGCTGCGCGGCCTTGACGGGCCAGGCCAGAGGCAGGCGCAGCACCTCGCGGCCACCAGCCTCGCGGGCGGCTTCCACCACCAGCTCGTAGTTGCCGGGCTGCAGCTGGGCCAGGGCAGGGTGCTTGTCCAGCTGCAGCACGGCTTCGCCCGGCGCGCGCGTGGCGCCGCTGACGCCGTCGGCCGGCAGACTCAAGGCACGGCCGCCCTGGCGCCACCACTGGCGCATGTCGCGCAGCCATTTCGCGCCGCCGTTGTTGGGCTTCTTGAGGTCGTACCAGACGGCCAACTGGGCTGCGGCACCGGCTTCGCCGGGGCGTTCCAGCCAGACGGCCACATAGGGGCGGTGGTACTCGGCCACGTTGAGGCGCGGCAGATCCAGCTTGAGCTGGACCTCGGCGGCCCAGACCGGGGAGCCGGCCAGGCCCAGGGCTCCGAAGGCCGCCCAGCGGCCTGCGGTGATGAGGGTGGTGGCGTTGTACATGGGGAATCCTTCCGATATCGAGGCTTTCAGTGAACCAGCAGCAGGGCCAGCAGCACCGGCAAGACCAGGCCCGCGCCAACCAGCGGCCAGGTGCTGGGCCGGCGCCCGGCATGCTGCTGCAGGATCAGCAAACCGGTGACGCAAAACACCAGGCTGGCGGCTGCGAACAGGTCGATGAACAGGCTCCAGGCCCGGCCGGCATGGCGGCCTTTGTGGAGGTCGTTGAAATAGGCCAGCCAGCCGCGGTCACTGCGTTCGTACTCGAGCTCGCCGCTTCGACGGTCCAGCCGCAGCCAGGCGTCACCGCCCGGCCGGGGCAGGGCCATGTAGAGCTCGTCGTCGGACCACTCGACGCTGCCATCGCGGGCAAGCTCCGCGTCCAGCGACTGCACCAGCCAGTCGCGCACAGGCGCTGGCACCGGCGCAGCGCCGCGCAAGGCCGGCACATCAAGCAGCGGGCGCAGCGGTGCCGGCAGACTGAGCTGGCGCTGCACCACGCGTGGCTGGCTCTCGATGTCGGCCGCATGGTTGAGCGTGAAGCCGGTGATCGCGAACAGCAGCATGCCTACCAGCGACAGCGCCGAGCTGATCCAGTGCCATCGGTACAGGGAGCGCATCCAGTCGGCGCGCCGCGACACGGCCCCCTTCCCCTCGCCGACCTTCGGGTCATGCTTCATGCACGCGTCACTCCGCCCATTGCTGCAGCAGCTTGTGATAGTGGCCGGTGAGGGCCGTCACCTCGGCACTGTCGCCCAGCTGCCCGCGCAGCTTGACGATGGTCATGTCCAGCTCGAAAAGCATGGCGCGGCGCCAGGCGTCACGCACCAGGCTCTGAGTCCAGAGGAAGGACGCGATGCGCGCCCCCGAGCGCACGGGCTCCACGCGGTGCAGCGAGGTCGAGGGGTAGACGATGGCATCTCCCGCCGCCAGCTTGACTTCATGCGTGCCGTAGCTGTCCTCCACGATCAGCTCGCCGCCCTCGTATTCCTCGGGCTCGCAGAGAAAGACCGTCGTCGACACGTCGGTACGCACCACCTGGCCGGTGCGGCGGTCGGTCTGCAGGGCGTTGTCGATGTGGTTGCCGTACTGGCCGCCGCCCTGGTAGCGGTTGAACATGGGCGGCAGCACGTGGCGCGGCAGGACCGACGAGACAAACAGCGGATGGCGCTGCAGCGCCGCGGCCACGCGCTCGGACAGGCTCAGGAAGCCTGGCGAGTCCGGGCTGATCTGCTCGTTGTCCTTGGCCTGCGCGGCCTGCGGACCGGCGGTGGCAAGACCTGACACCCATCCCTGCTCATCCAGGGCCTTGCGCAGGGCCCGCACCTCCGTCTTGCTGAGAACTTCGGGGATGTGCAGCAGCATGCGGGGCTCCTGGGGCAGGGGTGGCGTCGGCGGGGCTCAGAACAGCAGGTTCGCGCTGAGCGTGACGCTGCGCTCGGCGCCCAGCTTCATGCGCGCGCCGCTGTTGTTGAGCGAGGCGATGTAGGTCTTGTCGAAGACATTGCCCACGTTGAGCTGGAGCTTCAGGGTCTTGCTCCAGGCATAGGCGGCCATCAGGTCGGTCACGGTGTAGGCGGGGATGGTCTTCATGTTCGCCGCAGCCGTGTCCGTGTTGATGGCGCGCTTCTGTTCGGACACATGGCGCAGGCCGCCGCCCAGCGTGAAGTCGCCGAATGTGTAGGAAGTCCACAGCGTGGCCGTCCAGTCCGGCGACCAGCGCACACCGACCACCTCGAACTTGCGATCGCTGGTCCACTGCTCGCTCTGGCGGGTCTTCATGCGGGCGACGCCGGCCGAGACCTGCCAGAAGTTGGTGAGCTGGCCCACGGCCGACAGCTCCAGGCCCGTCACCCGGGTCTTGCCCATGGGGATGGGGTTCTTCAAGTCGTCGTAGGAGACCTGGCCCTCGTTGGTGGTGTGGTACAGGGCGGTGCTGACGTTGAGCCGCTTGTCCAGCAGTTCCCACTTGACGCCCAGCTCGATGTTGCGAGTCTTCTGCGGGTCCAGCGCGGCATTGGCCTGGCTGGTGCTGCTTGCGGACAGCGCGAAATTGTCGCCGCCCGGCGGGGTGTAGCTGTTGGCCAGCGAAGCGTAGAGCGTGCCCTCCGCAACCGGCTTGTAGACCAGGCCCAGGTTCCAGCTCTTGAGCCAGTCGCCGTTGCTGAGGTTGCTGGGTGCCAGGCTGCCCACGTCATAGCCCTGGGGCTTGTAGGTGGCCGCGTTGCCGGCGCTGCCGCCGGTCACCAGCGCGCTGCTGTTGGTGCGCAGGCTGTAGTGCTCCACGCGCAGACCGCCGTTGAGCTTGAGCTGCTCGTTGATGTGCAGGGTGTCGAAGGCGTAGAGCGCCTGCGTCAGGCTGCGGCCGTCGGTGTCGGCGCCGGTGGCGATGGGCAGGCCAAGCGCATCCGCCGTGTTGGGCGCGTAGAGATTGGCATTGGGGATGGCAATGCCGGGTACCTTGGCCTTGTTGAGCACCACGTCCACGGTGCTGGTGCTGCCGTTGGTGAAGCCGCGGTTGGTCTGGTTCTCCATCAGCAGCTCGAAGCCGGCGCTCAGGTCGTTCTGCAGGCCGGAGAGCTTGAAGCTGCTCACCACATTGGTCTGGTGGCCCAGGATCTCGTTGCGCTGGTCCACGCGCTGGCGGGTGCGCGCCACCTCGATGGCCTGGCTGGTGGCGTTGACGCTGAGGGCGTTCACGCCCGTCAGCACGCGGTCCATGCGCGTGCGGCCGTAGCGGGTCAGGCTCTTGAGCTGCGTGCCGCCGCCCAGGTCCATTTCCAGGCGGGCCGAGAACATGTCGGCGTCGACCTTCTCATAGTCGGCGGCACTGCCGTAGAAGTTCTCGCGACGCACCCGGCTGGCGGCCTGGATCCTGGCGTCTGCGTTGTAGAAGCCCGTCATGCCGGTGGTGGGAATGCCGCCGTCCGGCACGTTGTTCTGACGCAGGTGCTGCGAGTAGAGGAAGAGGCGGGTGGGCGTGTTCAGGCCAAAGGCCACCGAAGGCGCGAGGCCCCAGCCCTTGTTCTTGACCAGATCGCGGCCCTCGATGCCGCCGTCCTGCACCATCACGTTGACGCGCGCGGCGGTGTTGGCGCCCAGCTGCACATTGCTGTCCAGCGTGGCGCGCTTGCGGCTGGCCGTGCCCAGGCTCAGGTTGAGCTCATTGAACTGGTCGGCCTGGGGCTGCTTGCTGATCAGGTTGATGTAGCCGGCGCTGGCGCCACGGCCAATGTCCGCACCCGACGGCCCCTTGACCACCTCCACCGACTCGAGATTGAAGGTGTCGCGCGTCACGGCGCCCAGGTCGCGCATGCCGTCGACGAAGGTGGCGGTCTGCGTGGAGAAGCCGCGCATCTGGAAGGTGTCGCCGGCCGAGGTGCTGCCGTTCTCGCCCAGCTGCATGGTGATGCCGGGCGTGTTGCGCAGCGCGTCCATCAGCGAGGCCGCGCCCTGCTCCTGCAGCATCTCCTTCTTGATGACCTGCACCGACTTGGGCGTATCCAGCAGCGGCTGGGTCAGCTTGGCGTTGGCGCTCTTATCGGCCTTGAAGCCGGACTCCGGCGCGGCCGTCGCCTTCAGCGTGGGCAGCACCTGCTCTTCAGACTTGCGGACGGGGGCGACACCTTCGCCGGCCAAGGCCAGTCCAGGCAGGCTGCCAGCCAGCAGGGCCAGGGCGGTGGTGCTCAGGCGGATCGGGGCCGCGTGCTTGCGGCTCTTGATGTGGGACATGGACGCTCCGTTTCGGGGGATGTTGGGCGGCTGGCTACCGAAAGGCCGGCACGATCCCTCCCACCCCGCAAGCCCGAGCCGGGCGCGGCGCGCGAGGCACCCCGGCCCGTTGAAACGGATGGCTTGCTGCGACAATCGTACATTCTAGATGCGAAGCATTCGCATTTGCAATTGATTTGTGTCATGCAAGCTGCATCAGACCGGGGAAGCCAACTCCGACAGCTCCCGGCACCCACACAAGGCCATGGTCAAGGCCAGCTCTTCCTGCAGGAGTCGTATCACGTGCGCCACGCCCAGGGCGCCCGCCGCCGCAAGGGCATACACCCAGCAGCGGCCCAGCAGCACCGCATCGGCCCCCAGCAACATGGCCTTGTAGACGTCGCTGCCGCGCCGGATGCCACCATCCATCAGCACCGGCACCCGGCCCTGCACAGCCTGCACGATTGCCGGCAGGAGGTCCAGGGCGGCCGGCAGACCATCCAGGGTTCGCCCGCCATGGTTGGACACGATAAGCCCGTCTACGCCTGACGCCAGGGCCAGCCGGGCGTCGTCCGGATGGGTCAGACCCTTGATGAGCAAGGGAAGCCCGGTGGCTTTGCGCAGGGCCTGGACTTGCTCCCAGCGCGGCGCAACGGCCATCAGGCGATCGAACACGGGATCGGTCCCGGCTTCCTGTGGCGGCAAGGACGCCAGGCCTTGCAGGTCCTTGGGCGACAGGTCGGCCGGCAGCGCAAAGCCTGCACGCTGCTCGCGATTGCGCGCCCCCGCCACCGGCGCATCCACGGTCAGCACCAGGGCGCGGCAGCCGGCCAACTCGGCCCGGCGAACCAGGCGCAGGGTGTCGTCCCAGCACGGCTGGGCGTACAGCTGAAACCACAAGGGCCCGCTCGCCCGGGCGGCAAGTGCCTCGATGCCCAGGGTGGACAGGGTGCTGACGATCATCGGCGTCTGCATGACCCCCGCCGCAAGCGCCGTGGCCGCCTCCGCGTCCGGGTGAAAAAGCCCCTGGTGCGCCACCGGCGCCAGCAGCATGGGATGCGGCAGGTCCATCCCCAGCAAGCGGCAGCGGGTATGGCCGCCACGCAGGTCGCGCAGCACGCGGGTCTGCAGCGTCAGCCTGGCAAAGGCCTCGCGGTTGGCCGCAGCGGTGCGTTCATCTGCGGCCGCGCCGTCCAGGTAGGCCCAGGCGGCGTCGTCCAGGCGCTCGCGTGCAAGGGCTTCGTAGTCGGCAGCCGCCACCACGTGTGAGGGGATGGCAGAGAGCGGAGGTGAGCGCCAGCTCACCGGCTCAGCTCGTATTGGATGGGCGTGAGCACCAGCATCTCGACCGGCTCGCCCTGCTCCATGTGGGGCTTGAAGCGCGCCGCCCGCATGGCCTGCAGGGCTTGCTCGTCCAGGCGGGCGAAGCCGGAGGACTGGAGCAGGCTGATCTGGCGCGGCAGGCCGTCGCGGTCCACCAGCACCTTCAGCACCACCGTGCCTTTTTCACCGAGGCGGCGAGACAGCGCCGGCACGGCGATGGGAGGCGCCTGCAGGTACTGCACCGCGCTGGCGGGCACCTCGCGCGGACCGGCCATCACCGGCGCAGGACCGGCAGCTGCCGGCGCCGGGCTGGACACCACGGCCGGCCGCGGCGGCGGGTTCTCGGCCACCACGGCAGTCACGGGCGAAGGCAGCACCTGGACGTTCGGCACCTCCACCGGCGGCACGGTGAGCTGCGGGAACTGAGGGGCATGGGTCTGGCGCGTCACCACGGGCGGGGGCGTACGGCGCTGCTCCAGCGCCACCAGCTTGACCTCGACCGGCGCCGGCCGGGCCGGCATGGGCACAACGCCCATCTGCACCAGGCCCCAGGCCATCAGCACATGCAGGCCCAGCACCGGCAGCAGCAGGCGCTTGCTGCGCCGCGGCTGCCAACCGTCCTGCCCGGCCACAGGCAGGGAATCCAGCCGCTGGGCGGTGCTGCGCTCCGGCCGTGCAGCATCGGCACCGCGCTGCGGCGGCAGGAGGGCTGGAGAAAAGTCCAGCGGAAGGGAGGCAAGCGCTTGGCTCATGCCGCCATCATATACACAATGCGAACCATTCGCATTTGCTTTTACTCAAACGACATGAACCGCCTCGCGCATCAGGCGCCCGGCAACCGACGGCCAGTGCTTCAGGAAAGTCAACAAGGGCGGCAACGACGCGCCCGACCGGTCCTCACCACAGCAAGCCCAGCAAGGCCGCCCGCACCGCCGCCGCAGTACGGTTGCTGGTGCCCAACTTGGCGCAGGAATTGCGAGTGTGGAAATTCACCGTGGCCTCGGAGATCTGCATGATCTGGGCGATATCGGTGGAGGTCTTGCCTTCGCAGGCCCAGCGCAGCACGTCGCGTTCACGGTCCGACAAGGCCATGGCGGAATCGTCCCGCAGCAGGTCGCCCCAGACTTTGAGCATGCCGTCATGGCACAGCACGGACAGCCAATGCATGCGCTCCCGCTTGGCGGCCAGCTCCTCGGCTGAGACCTGGTCTTCCGAACGCACGAAGCTGAGCAGACTCACCATGCCGCGGGCATCGCGCCGAGGCACGGCCACGCCATGGCGAAGGCCATGTGCGGCCGCATCGGCCCGCAACTCCGGCGCCTCCGCATAAAGCGCGTCGTCCCAGACCATGATGTCATCCGAGGTGATGGCTCGCTGCACCGTCGGATCCATGCGCAGATACCCCTGCTCTTCATAGCGGCGCTGCCATTCAATCGGGTAGTTGCTGCACCAGACCACGCGCGGCGCCGCCAGCGGGACTGGGCCCTTCATGCCGAAGGAGCAATACGTGAAGCCGATGCGATGCGCCTCTGCCAGCACCGTATCGAAGGTCTCCTGCGTGCTGGACGCATTGCCAATCAGACGCAACTGCTCGCTTTGCCAGCATTTCATGGCGCGCAAGGCCGGGTCGCGGCCCTCTCGTGGATGAAAAGCCGCTAGCGTGCCAACAGTGCGACCGGCTGGCTACTGGGGCAAACCTAAGGTAACTACCTAATGTCGCAACCGTCGGCGCGCAAGGCAGCCAGCACCTGCTCCTTCCAATCCCAACGCTGCAGCCAGTCCAGCAGCACCTGTTCGGTCTGCGCGCGGCCGAGGTCGCCACCGACGCAATCCACCAGCATGATGTTGGTCCGGATGGAATGCTGCCTGACGGCCAGGCCACCCGCGGGCGCTTGCACGTACCAGTCCCAACCCAGGGAATAGCCGGCCCCATCTGCGTCCACCCATTCGGTGTAGCCGCCGATGTCCTCTGTCAGCCAGGCACCTTCGCGCTCCTGTGGCCTGGGCGGCCGCGTCAACTCCAGGTCCACATGGGACTCCAGATGGCGCAGACTCAGGTGCGTCAATGCCTCAGGCTGTAATCTCAGGTAATAGTCGATGTTCATGTGTCAGGCCATTGCCTGGAGACCGGCATGATGTTGCCTGCCCCCAGCACTGAACGGCCCGCCTTTCTCTTTCTAAGTTCAGGATCCCCATTGACCCACCCGCGCCGCCCGCAGCAAGCGGCCAGGTGCGCCTGGGATGGCATCGAGACCATCCTGGACGCAACTGTAGCGACAGGACCGGCGGCCCCGGCCTATCACATCTGTTAGTTGTGTGCCAGGCGCCCAGCGACTGAAATCCGCTCCATCCCAAAACCTGGATCTCCATCCACGGAGGAGCATATGAAGCTTGAATGCCACGCCGACCTCGCCCTGAGTGGGGCGTCCCGCGCAGAACTGGCGGCCTACCGCTACGAAGTCTTCGTCGGCCACCTGGGTTGGGAGCTGCCTTGCCCCGTGGGACACGACCAGGACCAGTTCGACATTCCGCAAGCCTTGCACCTGGCAGCCCGGAGCGAAGACGGCCATCTGATAGGTTATGCACGCCTGCTTCCTACCACGGGGCCCTATCTGCTGGCGGAGCTCTTTCCGCAACTGCTGGGCGGCAACCCGCTTCCACGCGACGCTGCTGTCTGGGAGCTGTCGCGCTACGCGGCCATGAACACCCATGGCCCGGCCGACGCCCATGCCGACCTGCTGGTGGGCAAGCAGGTGCTGCTGCAAGCCATCCGCACAGCCGCCCGCCATGGCGCCCAACGCCTGGTGTTCTGCACATCCGTGGCGATCGAGCGCCTGGCGATGCGCTGGGGTGTGGACATCCGCCGCATGGGCCCGCCAGTGCGCCACGGCCAGCAGCTGCTGGTTGCGGCCCTGATCGAGTTCAATGAAAAGACCCTGGCCGCCCTGGGCGCCAGCCCCGAATCGCACCATCCAGCTATCGCCCTGACCGCCCTGCGCGCGCCCGCGACGCCAGCTCTTCAAGCCTGCTGATCCGCGCTGCCCGGCAGCCGGGCCCAACCCTTGCTCTCTCTCGTTCAGGCCACCCTCGCGGTGGCCATTTTTTGGCCCCTGCACAACGAACCGGCGAAGGACGGCCTTCATGCGCGCCGCCCCTGGCCCAGCTGGCTGTCTTCGCGCAGCTGCCCCTGATGCATGCAGACGACGCGATCGGCCATCGCAATGGTCTCGGGCCGGTGGGCCACGATGATGCGAGTCAGCTCGGCCTTCTGCACGGCGGCATTCACGGCACGCTCACTGTTCAAGTCCAGATGGCTGGTGGCCTCGTCCAGGACCAGGATGCGCGGATTGCGGTAGAGCGCTCGGGCCAGCAGGATGCGCTGCTTCTGCCCGCCGGACAGGCCGGAGCCGATGTCACCGACCAGGGTGTTGTAGCGCATGGGCATGGCGAGGATGTCGTCCTCGATCGCGGCCTGGCGGGCGCAGGCCTGGATGCGGTGCATGTCCGGGTCGGGTGCAAAGAAGCAGATGTTCTCGGCCAGCGAGCCGGCGAACAGGCAGTCGTCCTGCATCACGGTCCCCAGCAGGGTCCGGAAATGGGCCATGCCGACTCGCTTGACCGCCACCCCACCCACCAGGATCTCACCCTCGGTCGGCTCCAGCAGGCCCAACAACAGCTTGACCAGGGTGGTCTTGCCGCTGCCCGAGGCGCCGGTGATGGCAATGCTTTGCCCGGCCGGGATGCTCAGGTTCAGGCCACGCAGCACGAAGGGTTCGCTGTCCGAGTAGCGGAAGCCAAGGTTTTGGAACTCGATGGACGGCTCCAGACTGTCCACGGCCACGTCGGATTCCAGCGCGTCCGACTCAGCCTCGGTCATCACGATGTCGGCCACGCGGTCGCCGTGCAGCATCAGCATGCGGAACTCGAAGAGCTTGTCCACCAGGCCCGACATGCGCTGGCTGAACTGGTCCTTGTAGCTCAGGAACGCGAACATCATGCCCACGGACAGAGCGTTGTCGACCACCAGCAGGGCCGCCATCCAGACCACGACCACCCGCTCGAAGTTGAACAGGAATTGCTGAGCCGTCTCGTAGGACACCGACAGCTTGGCGATGCGCAGCTCGGCATTGAACTGGTCCGCCAGCTTGTTCATCCAGCTCTGGCAGCGCTCGCCGCCGCGGCCGAACAGACGCACGCTCTGCACCCCGCGCACCGACTCCATGAAATGGGTCTGCTGCTTGGCTGCATGCACGATCTGCTCGGCTGTCGCGGCCTTGAGTGCGTGATAGATGGCCCAGCGCAGCAGGACGTAGAGCCCCACGGCGACGCCGGCCACAGCGCTCAGCCGCGGGCTGTACAGCAGCATCAGGCCCAGGGTGCCCAGCACCATCACGCCGTCGATCAGGCCTTCTACGAACTGCGAGGTCAGGCGCCGCTGGATGGCCTGGATGGAGCCGAAACGCGAGGCGATGTCCCCGGTGTGCCGCTTCTCGAAGTAGGGCAGTGGCAGGCGCATCAGATGCGCGAAAGCGTTGTTGAACCACTGGAAGTTCAGATCCGTGGCGAGCGTGGTCGTCATCCAGGAGCGGGTCAGTCCCACCGCGGTCTGCAACAGGACCAGCAGGGCAAAGCCGATGCCCAGCACGGTGACCATATCTCGGTCCGCGGCCAGCAGGGCCTCGTCCACCACCCATTGCAGGTAGAAGGGAGCGATCAGGCCCAGCAGCTGCAGCACCAGGCCCAGGGTGAGCAGCTGCAGCAACCCGGCACGCAGGCCGCGCACCCGCCCCATCAGGGACAGCAGGCTGTAGCGCTGCTTCTCAACGCGCTTCTCGAAGCGACTTCCCGGCGATAGCTCAAGCGCCACGCCGGTGAAGTAGTTCGAGAACTCCTCCAGAGTCAAACTGCGCTCACCCACCGCCGGATCGTGAATCAGGGCCCGGTTGGCACCGACCGAACGCAGCACCACGAAGTGGTTCATGTTCCAGTGCAAAACGCAGGGCAGCTTGAGGTCGGGAAGATTCTTCATCTCCAGGCGCAGGGCACGCGCCTGCAGGCCCATGGCCTCGGCAATTTCGGCCACGCCCTTGATGGTCGTGCCCTTGATCGAGACGTTGAAGCGGCGGCGCAGGCTGGCCAGGTCCACCTCGTAGCCCCAGTAGCCGGCAATCATGGCCAGGCTGGCCAGGCCGCACTCGGCGGATTCGGTTTGCAGCAGCAGCGGCAGGCGGCGCCCCTGGAACAGGGAAAAGTTGAGTGTGTGGATGGCTTGCATGTTCGGTCCTCGTCCGGATGCCCTGGCAGCGTCACAGACGCCCGGTGATGCTGAACAGGGGCTCGATGGCCCATTCGTAGAGGCGGCGCGTTTCCAGCTGCACGCTGGCGTCCAGCAACATGCCGGACTTCAGCGGCACGTCCTTGCCGTAGGCGGTGATGGCCTGGCGGTCCAGGCTGAGCCGGATCTTGTAGAGCGGCTCGTTCTCCTTGAAGACGCTGGCCAGACCCGCAGGCAACTCCTCGCTGGGCATTGAGGTGTGGGTGATCTCCTTGACCCGGGCGTGGTGCTGACCGAACTTCTGGTGCGGATACGCTTGGTAGCGCACCAGCACGTCCATCCCCGGGGTGATGAAGCCCACGGCCCGCGAGGGGGCGTACACCTCGGCCTCCAGCTGCGCGCCCTCGGGCAGCAGCGAGGCCAGCACCACGGCGGGCGTCACCACCTGCCCGGGCGTGACGCCAATGGCCGTGACGATGCCGTCCTGCGGCGCGCGGATCAGGGTCTGGCTGCGCGCCTCGTTCTCGGTCAGTTCCTGTTCAACAGCGGCCGCGCTGCGCTGCAAAGCCTGAGCCTCGCGCTGGGCCTGCAGGCGCCCTTCCTGGCGCTCGGCCTGCACGCCGGAAAGTTCGCTTTTCTTGGACAGCTGCATGCGCAGAAGATCGGCCAGGCGCTGGCGCTGGTCCAGGAGCTCGGCCTGCTTGTCCTGCAACAGGGCAGCCGAGACAAAGCTTGTGGCGCGCAGCTCCTCGAAGCGATGGTAGGCCTGCTCGGCCAAGGACACGCGCTGCTGTTGCAGGCTCACCTGGCCGGCCAGCTGGCCCAGCTCCGACTGGAGATCCTCCTCACGGCGCGCCTGGGCCAGGGCCTTTTGCTGGGCCTGCTCGCCCGACTGGCGCAGCTCCTGCGCAAAACTGCTGTGCCGCTGCCGCAGCAGCTCGGCCACCGCCCGCTCGGCAGAGCCCGCATCGGCGTTGCTGCGCTCGGTATTGAGCACGAACATCAGCTCGCCGCGGCGGACCTTCTGCCCCTCGTGGACCAAGGCCCGCGACAGCTGTCCGGCCTGGCTGCTCTGCACGCGGATCACGCCAGCATCCGGCAGGAGCAAGCCTTGCACATGAGCCTTGCGCGTGGTGCTGAAGCCCATGAAGAAGACAATGAGCGCCAGGGCAAACAGGCTGAAGGTCGCGGTGAGCAGGCGATGGCTCAGTGGCCGCAGCAGCAGCACGGTGCCATAGGGCTTCTGGCGCTGGAAGTCCACGGCCTGCTGCCGGAACAGCAGGCGGATCTTGGCGCCGCCCTGTGCCGGCGCGGTCTCGGCGCTTGGCGGATTCATGGTGTTCTCCAAGGTTCAGGCTGATTGCAGGACAGACTCGGCCGTTGCCGCGCGGCTGACAGACAGCGGCGACACCCCAGCTGCGCCCGACTGAGCCAGGACGCGCCCTTGTTCCAGCAGGCCATCCAGCACGAAGTTGAAATTGCCTGTGCCACTGAGCAGGCGGTGCAGGAAGAGCACGATGCCCGCTGAGCCGTCGGCGTAGTCACAGGTCAGCTTGCCCTGGTCGAAGCCGGGGAAGGCCGAGCCCTCACCCCGCGGGACATGGAAGAGCTTGACGCCTTGTGCGGCGCGATGGGCCAGGCGCAGGTAGCTGGGATCCTGGAGGAACTGGTAGGCATCCAGCAGGTAGTTGCCCAGGCCGGACAGGCCCGTGAACAAACCCGGCAGGACGGCGAACTTGTGCGCCACCGAGGACTTGATGCGTGCCGCGAACTCCGCGTAGCGGGCCTGCCCCGTGACAGCCAGGTAGCGCAACGCCACCGTGCCCACCCCGGCTGCGCCATGCTCTAGGTAGGGCATCAGGATGCGGTCGGAGGCCAGGCTGCGCCGGGCGAAGCCATAGGACTGCCCAGCTTCGCGTCCGTGCGCGAGATCGAACTGGAGCCCCAGCTCGCCGGTCTTCAGGTAGCGGGCATCACCGGTTACGCAAAAGGCGTAGAGCAGGAAGAGCGCGATGCCACTGGCCCCCTCCATCCAGCCCAGGGCGGCGCCCTGCGCGCCATCGGGGTCTTCCCAGGCCAAGCCTTCGGGCCGGACCAGCGCAGCCTCGCAGAGGATGTCGGCCATCTTGCGCGCTTCGCGCAGATGGCTGACCTCCTTGGTGAGGGTCCAGAAGCGCAGCTGGCTCAGGCCGTAGCCGGCCACACCATAGCCCAGGGACATGTTCTGGAACAGCAGGGTGTGCATGCCTGCCGCCTTCAGGGCCGCCCGGGCTTGCGACTCGAAACCCAGGTCCGCCAGAACCCAGGCCGTGCCACTGAGGCCGTTCATCAGGCCGGAACGCGGCGCCTGGGTGCTGAAGCGGCGCTGAATCCAGTCACTCAAGGCCTCGGGAATCCGGCCCTGCACCTGGTGCCGGGCATGGGCGATGCCGAGCATGCCGCGGTCCACCGCCAGGGGGTCGCTGAGCTTGGAGGCCACCGGAAACACGCGCTCCGGCTGCCGAACGTCCATCACCTGGTCCTGGTAGCGGAACACGCCCTGCACGGTCTGGCTGCAGAAGTCGATGTCGGGCTCGGCCGGCAGGGTGTCCAGCTGGCGAGCACGGGCCTCGCCCCAAGAGATGGTCTTCAGCGTGGCGATGCAGGCGGACAGCTCGACCTGGGGATCGTTCAGCAACTGCATCATGCAGTCGATGTAGGGCTGCGGCAGCCCGGTCTCGGCCTGCACGGCGGCAGCAAAGTCTCGGGCGTAATCCGCACTGAGCTGGTTCACGGTCGGGTTGGGCGCCAACATGGCCAGCATCACGCAGCCCAGGGCGTAGAGGTCGTCCGCAAAGTCAATGCCATGGCGCTCAGTGCGC
Organism: Burkholderiaceae bacterium; assembly: GCA_041905785.1. Taxonomy (GTDB): domain Bacteria; phylum Pseudomonadota; class Gammaproteobacteria; order Burkholderiales; family Burkholderiaceae_C; genus Roseateles_B. The sequence goes on along the minus strand of JAYRKJ010000002.1, from coordinate 119,346 downwards.
TCCGGACGGCCGTAGCCCGGCGTGAACATGTTGCAGGGCGCGTCGACCCCAGGCTCGAAGGCGCCCTCGAAGTCGATGAGGCGCAGCGCCAGGGTGTCGGGATCCACCATCACGTTGTTGAGCGACAAGTCGCCGAACACGACACCATGGCGGTGCAGCACTGCCACGCACTCCATCAGGCGGACCATCAGACGCACACAGTCCTGCATCCAGGTCTGCACCTGCTCGGCGCTGTTGTCGTTGTGGATCAGGGGCAAGGTGCTGAGCACATGCTCGCGCAGGGTCCGGCCAGGTATTTTCTCAATCGGGAGAAATATATGCTCCCACTCCTGGAATATGTCTTCTGGAATGGGCGCGATACCCTCCTTCGCAATCTTGGAGAGAATCCGGTGCTCTTTCTTGAGCCGGACCGTGTTATCGACACCAAAACCGTCCATGCCGATATACGGACGGGCCTCCTTGATGATCAGGGCCTCTTCAGTTTCGATATTTTTTGCCAGATAGACGCCCCCGGCATTCGAGAATCGAATCACAGATTCAATCTTGTATTTGCCGCCGAACACGGCCTGGGCCACCCGGTCCTTGGCGGGAGCCGGGGTCGGCGCATCAGCCGGGCTGGCAGGTGCGGCAGCGGGCGCATCCGTGATCACGTCCTGCACAAAGTCAGGCAGGGTGAAGCGCGGGGCGCGTACGTCCTCGGTGTAGGCGTACTCCTCGCCCAGGATGCACATCTTGCGGGCGCCATTGGCGCTTTCCTCAACCAGGGTGTGGAAACCGCCATAGCGGTAGTGCAGCACCTGGGAATCCTTGTAGCGCCGGTCTGAGAGGACATACGGCCCGGCCTTGTCGCGCAGCAGGGGATGCAGTTCTTCCAGCAGCAGGCGGCACTGCTGGGCCGTCGGTGCATAGATGGTGATGAACTTGCCGCTGGCCTGGCGAGCGCAGTTCTTGGACAAGAGGTTCAGCAGGATGGCGGAATCGCTGGCGAACTTGAACTCGATGCCACGAGCCATGCACACGGGGGCCACGATGCGCAGCGTCTCCACCGCCGTGCCCGGCAGGGCCGAGATGTGGATCTTCCATCCCTGCACCGTCATGGGACGAATGGGCGAGAGCGCCTGCGTCCAAAAGCTGCCGACCTGCAGGCGCCACTGCTTGGGCAGCAGGGCCTCGACGCACTGCCGGTACTCCGGGCCGGCCTGGTAGGCGCTTTGTGGCACGTAAACGTGGGGATCCGCGGCATGCGGCCGGGCTTTGGCATCGGCCGGGTGGTTCAGGGGCGAGTCTGGGTTGGACATGGCGCCATCCATTCACATTCGTTGGTCGGTCACGGGTCCCGGTGCCTGCTCCTGCCATAGCCGTCGCACTCAGGGCTGACGGTGCAGAAGGGCAAGGGCGCTCGCGCCGGTGATCGGTTCATTGGCCGAAGCAGCCCTTGCTGAGCGTGCTCCAGGCGGTGTCGCGCGGCGTGTCGCAGCCAACGCTGGTCGCGCTCCACGCGTCCAGCGCCATCGCGGCGCCGGCATAGGGCAACTCGTCCAGGTCCTGCAGGCTCAGCACCAGCATCTGGGCGTCCGGTTCCGCGCTGGAACCCTGGACGTCTTTGGCATCGAAGGTCATGTCAAGTCCTCGGGAAGGAAACAAAGGAGCCGGGTGGACGACGGGCCGCCACCCTGGGCTCTTCTCACCAGGAATGAGGGAGCGAAGCGCGGTTCACCTCGCCCGGCCCCATCACAGCTGGTTGGCTTGGACGGTGCGGCAGCCGCGGCTGACGGTGCTCCACTCGTTGGTGGTCACGCCGCCGCACTGGATGCTGTCGGTGCTCCAGGCCATGGCACCGCCGCTGGCCTCATTGCTTTCTTCCAGGTCTTGCAGGTTCAGCACCTTGGCTTGGTCTTCAGCACCTTGGTCTTGGGACTTCTTGATGTCGTTTGCCATGTGAATATCTCCGTCAGTTGGATAAGGGTTTTGAATGACCGGGCAGAGGTTTCTGCCTGGTTTGTCGAAAACATTTCTGTGCCGACGGAACGAACTTTAGGAAATTGGCTGCAAGCTCGAAACTCACAAATCTGCTAGTTCACCCCGGGACTAGCAAATATGTCAGGTGCCCCCCCGCAGAAAATAAAAAAGCGGGCGCAAGGCCCGCTGGGATGGGGTGACAGGTCCTGGCCTGTCACAGTCCGGCTGCGCTCAGCGCGAGAGCCGGGGGGCCGTGCGCACGCTCAGCACCATGGTGACCGCCAGAATGGTGACGACCACGCCCAGCGAGACCAGCACCGGGATCTTCACCACATCAATCAGCATCATCTTGGTCCCGATGAAGGCCAGCACGACCGCCAGGCCGTAGCTCAGCAGGTGGAACTTGGCAGCCATGGCTGCCAGCAGGAAGTACATGGCGCGCAGGCCCAGGATGGCGAAGATGTTGGAGCTCAGCACGATGAAGGGGTCCTGGGTCACGGCAAAAATGGCCGGGATGGAGTCCACCGCAAAGATCACATCCGTCACACCGACCAGCGCCACGACGAGGAACAGCGGCGTGGCCATCCACCGGCCATCGAAACGCGTGAAGAAACGCTCGCCGTCGAGTTGCGGGCTCACCGGCAGCGCTCGGCGCAGCAGCCGCAGCGCGGGGTTGGACTCCATGTCCGGCTCCTGGCCTGCGGCCCACCACATCTTGATGCCGGTGAGCAGCAAGAAGGCGCCGAAGAGGTAGAGCACCCAATGGAATTGGGCGATCAGCCAGCTGCCCACCAGGATCATCACCGAACGCAGCACGATGGCACCGACGATGCCCCACATCAGCACCCGCTTCTGGTGCGACGGCGGCACCGAGAAGTAGTTGAAGATCATCAGGAAGACAAAGATGTTGTCCACCGCCAGCGACTTCTCGATCAGGTAGCCGGTGAGGAACTCCAGGGCGCGGGTGTTGGCCAGGGCCGTGTCGCCGCTGCCATCCCGTATCGCCCACCACAGCAGGGCATTGAAGGCCAGGCTGAGCGCGACCCAGACCGCGGACCAGCGCAAGGCTTCGCGCAGCCCCACCTCATGTGCGCCCTGCTTGCGCAGCAGGACGAAATCGACGAACAAGGCGCCCAGAACGGACACCACGAAGAAAACCCACAGCCACAGAGGCGCGCTGCTCATAGAGGACTCCCGCAAGACGTCAGAGACAAGACATCCGGCCACCCGGGGCGGCATGGACGTCAACGGCTCACGAAAGGTCTTGCGGGGCATGGCCTGCGCTCTTGGACAAGCGCTGGCCGGCTGCGGGGCCCGGGCGCTCTCGCGAGCACCGTCTTGACGGGCGGCCGCCTCAGCCCATGGGCCGAGAGCTACTCCCCTTTCGGATGGGCGGATTGTGCACCAGCGGCGATGCCCTGTGCACGTGCAGGGATGATCCAGGGCAAGTCCGTAGCGCCGGTGCGCGCCAAATTCACGGCCGCACGGGTATGCTCGCCGCCATGAAGACCCTCACCCGTTGGCTGCTGCTGGCTGGCGCCCTGCTGCTGGTCGCCCATCTCTACCCCGGCGTCGAAGTGAAAAGCTTCGGCTCGGCCATGATCGCAGCCTTGATCCTGGGCCTGCTCAATACCCTGCTGCGGCCCATCCTCGTACTGTTGACGCTGCCGGTCACGGTGGTGAGCCTGGGGCTGTTCCTCTTCGTGATCAATGCCCTGATGTTCTGGGCCGCGGCCGGCGTGCTGGACGGCTTTGCCGTCACCGGCTTCGGCGCCGCGCTGATCGGCTCGCTGATCTACAGCCTTTGCGGCATGCTGATCGACACCGTGGTGGAGCGGCTCTTCCCCTCGTCCATCGACTGACCCCCGTCCGCGCGCCTCACGCGGCCAGGGCAGGGGCGGTCAGGCTCAGGGCAGTTCGGCACCCGGCGGCGCGCCGCGCGGGTACATCTCCAGCAGCAGCTGCCGGCGCTCGTACAGCAGGCTGCGCAGGCGCGCGTCGATCACCGAGGCTTCGAACTGATCGGCATTCTTGGTTCGTGACAGGCGCAGGCCCGAGCGCAGGCGGTCGATGGCGCCGTTGATGTCCCCCAGGGCGGCCCGGGATTCGCCCATGGCGCGAACGGCGCGCAGCGGCTGGTCCAGCTGCGTCCACAGCTGCGACAGCAGGCCCCAGGCCCCGGCATCACCGGGATACAGGCTCACATGCGTCTGCAGTGACTCCGCTGCGGCACGGACCCGCTCGGGCTGCCGGTCCACCTGCGCCAGCAGGCCGCGCATCATCAGCACCGCGCGGCTCTTCTCAGGCAGCGCCGACAAGGCCACGTAGCCTGCCGACGCGTCACCGCGCGCCTGCGCCAGCTCCGCGCGCAGGAAGGCCAGGTCGCGGCGCGCCCGGGCGTCGTCCGGCACCGTCTGGCGCAGCAACTGCTCCGCTTGCTGCAAGGCAGCCTCGGCGCGGGCGAAGTCGCGCAGCTTGATCGAGGCCAGCGCGCTGGCGTAGCGGGCCGCCATTTGCTCGTGACCATGGGCCAGGGTCTGGCGCACGCCGGCGTCCATGCCCTGCAGCTGGCGCCAGGCCTCGGCACGGGCATCCATCAGCACACGGGCCCGAGCCGCCATGAGGGCGTGCTCAGGCGAAGTCTCCAGCGCTGCCGGCGTCTCGGTGCCCAGGCGCAGCCGCGCATCGCCGATGCGCTCGGTAGTCAGCGGGTGTGAACGCAGATAGGGGTAGGCGCCGGAGTCCATCAGGTGATAGGCCTGGTCCATGCGCTCGAACATGCTGACCATGCCCAAGCCCTGGAACCCCGCCCCCAGCATGACGTTGAAACCGACGCGGTCGGCCTCGCGCTCCATATCGCGTGAGAAATTGAGCGAGGCCTGGGCGGCCGCAGCCTGGCTGCCCATGATGGCCGCGTTGGCAAGGTCCACGCTGCCGGCCTTGGACGCCGCGATCAGCCCCAGCACCATGCCGGCCATCGCGGCCATGCTGCTGCGGGAGTCCCCGACGATACGCCGGGCGATGTGGCGCTGCGTGATGTGCGAGAGCTCATGGCCCAGCACCGAGGCCAGCTCGTCACGGGAGCTGGTGATGGCCAGCAGGCCCAGGTGCACGCCCACGTAGCCGCCCGGCAGCGCGAAGGCATTGACGCTGCGATCGCGGACCAGGAAGGCCTCCCAGGCGAAGCGCTCGACGGTGTCGTCACCGATATTGCCCTGACGCTTGGCCGCCTCGACCAAGGGCGTCCAGATGCCCTCTACGTACTCGAGCAGCAGGGGATCGTCCAGATAGTCCGGGTCCGGGCGGATCTGCCGCATGATCTGCTCGCCCAAGCGCTTTTCGGCGCCGATGCTGAGGTCGTCCGACACCGAATCCCCCAGCGCCGGCAGGTTCACCTGGGCGCGCAGCGGGGCTGCGGGCAGCAGCATGAGGCCGGCGCACAGAGCGGCCAACAGGCGCTGCGCCAGGGATTTTTCTTGCGCCACGGCAAGCCTTCTGTTCACCAACAATGCCGTCTCCCTCGGACGCTGCAGAACCTCGATGCGGAACAGGTCGGCAGGCCCGACCGCTCGCTATCATGGCAGCCAATCCTTAAGCCAGTGTTGCTGCCCATGAATTCGCCGCTCACCCATTTTGACGCCCAGGGCCAGGCCCATATGGTCGATGTGTCCGCCAAGGCCGTCACCCACCGCGTGGCGCGGGCGATTGGCAGCATCCGCATGCAGCCCGCCACGCTGGCCCTGATCCAGAGCGGCAGCGCCAAGAAAGGCGATGTGCTGGGCGTGGCCCGCATTGCCGCCATCCAGGGCGCCAAGCGCACCAGCGATCTCATCCCCCTGTGCCATCCCCTGCCCATCACCCGGGTTGCGGTGGAGTTCCGCATCGATGAGGCCGCCGCCACCGTGCACTGCGAAGCCCAGGTCGAGACCCTGGGGCAGACCGGCGTTGAGATGGAAGCCCTCACCGCCGTGCAGCTGGGCCTGCTGACCATCTACGACATGTGCAAGGCCGCCGACCGCGGCATGGTCATGGAAGGCATCCGCGTGATGGAAAAAAAGGGCGGCAAGAGCGGCGACTGGGTGGCCCAGCGCTGAGTCCGGCCCGCCGTGCGGCGGGTCAGCGGAAGTCCTCGTAGCGGTAGACCTTTTGCGGCGCCTCGCACTGGAAGGGGCGCTCGGCAAGGGTCGGCCAGGCCTCGCATTCGCCCAGCCATTCGTCAGCGGCCGCATTGTGGAATTCGCGCAGGCGCTGCACCAGGTAGCGTGCCTTGTCGGTCTCGCCTGCGGCATGCAGGGACTGGGCCCAGGCAATCATCAGGCGGACGTCGATCAGGCTGTGGCCGGTGCGCCGCGCCGCGTCCAGCGTGACCCGCGACGGCGGCGGCACGGTGGCCGCCGCGTAGTCTGCCGCCGCCGAGAACAGCAGGCTGCGCTGCCCCGTCGCGATGCGCTCCTCCAGCGGCGCCAGGCGCGGCCCGGAGCGGTAGATGTCGACAATGTGCAGGTAGTCCCAGGCGGCATAGGCCGCACCGGCGATCATCGCGGCGCCCGCAGCCTGCAGCAGGCGCTGGCGCCAGTCCGACACGGGTGCAGCTGGGGTCAGGTCTTGCCCATCAGGCCATGCATCAGACCCCGCACCAGGCCTTGGCCCAAGCGATGCGTCGTCATCACCCCGTGCCAACGCCAGGCCCAGGGCAAACGCCGTCGGAAGCAGGAAATAGAGGTACCACAGCGGGTACTCCAGCATGCTGTGCAGTCCTATCATCAGCACCACCATCAGCGCGCAGCGCCGCTGCAGGGCCAGGGCTCCGCGGGCCCGGTACGCCGAGCGCAGCGCCAGCCACAGCAACCAGGCCAGGCCGCCCAGCATCAGCAGGCCCAGGGGCCACCCCATCTCCACCAGCAGCTGCATCACCAGGTTATGGCAGTGATCGAAGAAGGCCACGGGGCGGTCGGGAAAGGGCGTGAGGGTCCAGGCAAAGTTGAAATCGCCCCAGCCCACGCCGCGCCAGGGGTGCTGTTGCAGCAGGGCCCAGCTGTTCTTGAGGATGGCCACCCGTGACGGCGAGCCGGCGCCTTCGGCCAGCCGCGCTTCGGCACCGAAGGCATGCCCGCTGGCAAAGGACCACCAGTGCATGAACTGCCAGGAGGCATAGGTCAGCAAAGGCGTGATCAGCAGGCTGAGGCGGGCGTGCACACGCAACTGGTCGTCCAGCAGCCCCCACAGCACCAGCAGCGCCACGCCGAACCACATGCCGGTGCGCGAGGCGCTGAGCACCACGCAGAAGAGCAGCAGCCACAGCACCATGGGCAGGAGGGCGCGCAGGGCCGGGCGCTCGCGCGCCCAACTCTCACTGAGCCAGACGGCCGCGATGCAGCCCCACAGCAGCAGGCTGGCCAGGTGATTGGGCTGGCGGATATTGCCCACCGCCCGCCCCGGGATGCCTGAGCGGGCGATCCAGGCGGCATCGGTCCAGTCGGGCATGAAGACCTGGATCAGGGAGACCAGCGCCCCCCCCAGCGCCGCCAGCAACAAGCCCAGGGCCAGGGCCCGCCCCCAGGCCAGCGCCTGCACCGAGCTCCCTGCACGGGCCCCCGCCAGCAGCAGCAGACCGGCCATCAAGAGCGCCAGCGCCGGCAGCAGCGTCAGCGCCGTCTGCTTGACGCCGGACAACGCGCCCAGTACCGCCACCGCCATCGCGAGCAAGCCCCAAGCGCTGAGCGGTAAGGCGCCCCAGCCGGCATGGCGGGTACGGATCTCCATCATCAGCAACACGGCGCCCCAGAGGCTCAGCGCCAGCAGCTGGTTCAGCAGCGTGGTGGAGGGCGCGAGGCTGTAGGCGAGGAGGGTGGGGAGGGTGGCGGCAAGGAGAGGAAAGATGGGGTTCACACGCTGCAGTCTATCGATTCACTGCGAGGAAAAAAAACTAGAACCAGCCTTGCTGCCAAAAGCGCGGGTTACGTCTACTGTCGAGCTTGTCGCCCGGCAGCCCGTTGCCAATCGCAGGCTCTTCCAGGCCAAACTCCTTCCACGTGGGTATGCAGTAAAGCAGCAGAAGCAAACATACCAAAACGGTGCGCCAAGGACCGCTCCTCGTGCCAGTTGGCATTTCGACGGCGCGCCCGCCATGCGACCCCCACCCCCAAAGCAACGCAATGTAGGTTTGGGATAAAGGCATGACCAAGTTGCCAGAAAAGCATGCATCCAGCAGCACAGCCACCATACCGGCGTAAAGAATGAGCGCGTTTGGGTCAGTGCCGCGGCAGATCTGACGCCCCCTGTACACCAACGCATCGGCCAACAAGCCAACTGCCAGCACCGCCGCCGGCAGACCGAACTCTGCAGCCCACTGAAGATACAGATTATGAGGATGTGCGCCAGCACGGTTGATGTCATGGGCAAAGTGCATCGGGCCCACGCCAAGCCATGGATGCGCTCGAATGTGCTGCCCTGCAATTCCCCACAAGTACCCGCGGGAATGACTGTTGCTGATCTGGTCGACCGTCAACGCATAGCCCTGCATGGACTGATCCAGGACTTGGGGCAAGGCACGACAAACGACGTAATAGAGCCCAGCGCCCGCCAGCAGGCTGCCCAACAGCAGCATTGCTGCGCGGCGGCCTTGCGCCCCCCCCAAGGTCAGCATCACGAGCAGCGCGCCAAGCAAGGCCACAACAACGGACCGCCCCTGGCTGATACCGAGCAGAAATCCTTGCAGGACAAGCGCTGACCACGCAGCACGACGAAGCCAAGCCGGCACGCCCGGCGCCTGTGCACGAGACAACAGCAGTGGGATGACTACGACTTGTACGTGGTTCAGGTAACGAGGGTTGTCGAAACCGCTCAAAAGCCTCCAGGGGTGGAGTGGCTCAGCTTGCATGATGGCAAGCATGGCAAAGATCAGCACCTGCAGCCCGTAGGCAAGCCATCCCAGCACCAAGCCGTCCAACACGAATCCGCGCTCATCAGCACTCATCTGCCAACAAATGATGGCCAGCGCGAGCAGACCCATGTACATCGCCATTTCCCGCGCCGCCACCAGAGGCACGGCGGAGGACAGCATGGACGCCAGGCTCAACAACAGCACCAGCCACCACAAAAAACGCCACCGAAGCTGCGCCCAAGCCCATGCGCCTGAACCGAACGCTGCGAAAAGCATCAAGCCGCTTTGCCAGACGCGGCCCGTGTCATAGGCGCTGTGGGTGGTATGGGGTATCCAGGGTATCAGCGTCAAAAATGCCAGCAGCAACCCTGCGGTGACTTGCCGGTGCATGCCCCGAATCCCGCCCTGAGTTTTCACCTTGGTGTTTCCTCACGTACCCTTACAGGAGAGCTTTTTCTCGCTCGAACTCGCGATTCAGGCGTTTGGTACTCTGCGATTTTTGACAAAGGGGCCCCACGCAAGACGTAACAGATAGCACCAATAGCAAGGGCCCCCGGAGGGGCCCCAAATCAGCATTCGCTATCGCAGAAGATCAGGTACCCATATTGGTCTTCTTGATGTGGTCGACGAGCACCTTGTTGGTAATGGAGGATCCAGGCGTGGTCTTCCAGGTGATGGTGGTGTCGGTGACAGCGGCCTCAAAGGTGATCGTGCCGTCCGCGAGATCGGTACCCACGTCTTCCTTGCCCCTGAAAGTCATAACGAACGTGCCTGCCGACGGCGTCACGACCTTGAGGACTTCCTTGGAAACGCCGGTAGTCTTGTCGTCCGGAATGCCATTCTTGCCAACGGTGCAGTTCGTGGCGTCTCCGCCATTCTCCTGCACGCAGACACCGAATGCCGTCTTCCACGTATCAACAACGACAATGGCGTTGCCAATCTTGGACTTGGCCACATAGTCCTTGTACTGCGGGATCGCCACAGCAGCCAGGATGCCGATGATCGCCACGACGATCATCAGTTCAATCAGGGTGAAACCTTGTTGGACGCGCTTCATAACAAACTCCTACGAGAAGAATGAGGGGTTGGGACAGCCCCCCTGAATGCAGGGGTCGTGCCAGCCGGCCATTGTGCGGTACGCAGGGCAAAAGTCACGCTGGTAAGCCCTGGAATTGACCATTTTTGTCAGGCCTGCTGGCGCAATTGGTCGGCTGGAAAAAGAGCTGACAAAAATGGTCAGCTCCAGAAGTTGCAGAAGGTAAACGAAGGTCAGCAAAGCATGCAAGCGGATGGGCGGGCGGACCCGCCGACTTCACAGCTGCATCAGCTGGCCGGCATGCAGTGCGCTGACGCTGTGGCGCTTGTCCAGCGCATGGATGGCCTGCATCACGGGCTCGATCTCACCCGGCTTGATGTGGGTGATGTAGACCTCGGCCGCTTGACTGAAATGACGCAGTTCCAGGGCGAGGGAGCGCGGGCACAGATGCTGGGAAATGCGCGCCAGCTCGCATTCATCGTCGCCAAAGGCGGTCTCGATGACCAGTTGCGCCACCTTGATCTCGGCCAGGCGAGCCCACAGGGCCGGATTGGGACCCGTGTCGCCGGTGAAAACCCAGTGCCCCGCCGCGCCGCCATCGACCGCAAAACCGCAGGCCGGCACGGTGTGGGAGGCGCTGAGCACCTCGATCTGGCTCCGCCCAAAAGTCCGACGCTCGCCCACGGCCAGCGGCTGCAACTGCAGCACGGGGCGGCCGGGCTCCGGAAGGCGCGTGAAGTCGGGCCAGATCACGCCGTTGAAGATGTGCTGGCGAAGGGCGTCCAGGGTCTCGGGCAGCGCATGGACCTGGATGGGCGGCCGGCCGGTCTGCATGCGCAGGCGCATCACGGAGTCCGCCAGCAAGGGAATGCCCAGCACATGGTCCAGGTGGGCATGGCTGACCAGGATGTGATCGACGCGTGCAAGGGCCGACAGTTCCAGGTCGCCCACGCCCGTGCCCGCGTCGATCAGGACATCGTCATCGAGCAAAAAGGCGGTGGTCTTGTAGCCGGCGGCAATGGCGCCGGAACAGCCCAGGACGCGGATGTTCATGGAAAGCTCAAACTGGGGGGCAGACAGCAAACCCACCGCAGCAAGTGCAGCCAGGCCGCGGCAGGGTCGGGTGCTGGCACTTTACGCCGGGCCCCATGGCCTGGGTAGCGTCGAAGTCCCGATTCGGCCCGCTAAATGTACGGGTGGTGATTGCAGTCGCTGGGGCCGTGAACTCTGCACGGCGGGCTTCCCCCGGCCGGGGGAGCCGCGCTTCAGGCCTGCAGGAACTGCATTTGCGTGCCGGCCAGCTCGATCACGTCACCGCTCTTGAGCGCGACGGACTCACCCACCAGCGGGCTGCCGTTGATGGTCGGGCGCGACTGGCCTTCCACGTGCGCCAGCACGTAGCCGCTGGGCCGCTTGGTGATGGACGCCACCTGCACGCCGGGCTTGCCGACGGTGGTCACGACCTTGGTCAGGCTGACCTCGCGACCCGCGGCCGCACCGTTGAGCACCTTGATCGACGCCGGGTTGGTATTGGCCGCCGTAGGGAAGCTGCCGAAGCCCGAAGGCATGCCGAAGCCGCTGGGCGAGGTGGCGCCCGGCTTCAGGATCATGGTTTTTTCGTAGTCGGCGTTCTCTTCGACCAGGTAGCGGATCTTGTACTTGCCGACTTCCACCACATCGTTATTGGCCAGCAGCTGCTTCTTGATGGCCTTGCCGTTGATGTAGGTGCCGTTGGTGGAGTTGAGGTCCTCGATGAAGACATCGGCGCCCACCATCTGCAGCACGGCATGCTCGCCGCTGACCGCCAGGTTGTCGATCACGATGTCGTTGTAGGGGCGCCGACCCAGCGTGGTCTTGTCCTTGGTGATCTGCACTTCCTTGATCACCACACCGTCGAGCGAAACCACCAGCTTGCCCATTGTTGACCTCAAATCTTGTTGCTTCTGTGCCGCAGCCTGCCGCATTGTCTCTTGCGCCCGCTGCCGGGTAAGCCGTCACTCACTTGCGTCCGAAGGGCCACCAAGGCCGGGCACCGGACTTGGAGCGCCCCTCAGCCCGGGCCAGGACGATCGCAATATTATCCTTGCCGCCCATGTCATTGGCCGCGTCAATGAGGGACAGGGTCGTTTCGGACAACGAGGCATTACGAAGCAGCAACTGTGCCAGGGCGGACTCATCCAGCATATCGGACAGTCCATCCGAACACATGAGGAAAAGATCGCCGGGCTGGACGTCGTGCTCGTGCAACTCCAGCAGCACGGTATCTTCCACGCCCACAGCGCGGGTCACCAGGTTCTTGTTGCTGGAAAACACCGCCTCCTCGGGCGTCAGCAGGCCGGCGTCCAGCTGCTCCTGCAGCAGGGAATGGTCCCGGGTCAGCTGGGCCAGCTGGCCGCCGCGCAAGCGGTAGGCACGGGAATCCCCCACATGGCCCAGCAGCAGGGTGTCGCCGCGGAAGACGGACAGCACCAGGGTGGTGCCCATGCCGGCATAGCGCGGATTGGTATTGGCGGCGTTGAAGATGGCGCGGTTGGCGTTGTCCACGCAGATGTCCATGGCGCGCTTGACGTCCTGAAGGGTCGCCGCGGCGCCCCCCTCCCTCAGCCAGCGGCCCAGTTCGGACTTGATGAAGCTGGTCAGCATCTGGCTGGCCACCTCGCCCGCGTTGTAGCCGCCCATGCCGTCCGCCAGCACGGCCAGCTGCGCCGCTTCGTCCACGGCGACCGAGTCCTCGTTGTTGTCACGGGCTCGGCCGACGTCGGTCGCGCTGAAGAACTCCAGACTCATGCTTGGGAATCTTTCGGTGGCTGGGAGGCGGCATTCTGCACCGGAACCTGGCCACTGAGGCGCAGTGTTTGTGCGAATGCCTCGGTTCCCGCCGGGTTTTCTGAGGAAGGCGAGGGAGGTGCAGGCTCGGCCGGCAGCTGCTGCAGCACGGCCTCCAGGTCCTGCGCGAACTGCTCGCCATTGGCATAGCGGAGCTCGGGACGCTTCTCCAGGGCCAGCGCCAGCACCATGGCCAAGGCTTCGGGCAGCTCGGGCCGGAAGTGGCGCACATCTGGCGGCGTCTCGTTGGCAATGCGGTACATCAGCTTGGCCATGGACTCGGCCTGGTGCGGCAGCTGCCCGGTCAGCAGCTGGAAGAGCAACACACCCAGGGAATACAGGTCGCTGCGGCCATCCACCTGCAAGCCCGCCAGCTGCTCCGGCGACATGAAGGACGGCGTGCCCAGCACCAGGCCGGTCCGGGTGCGGCTGCCGTCGGCGATGCGTGCGATGCCGAAGTCCATCAGCTTCACGCTGTGGCTGACGCGGTCCAGCATGATGTTGGCCGGCTTGATGTCCCGGTGTACCACGCCATGGCTGTGGGCGTAGTGCAGGGCACGAGCCAGCCGGGCGACCAGCTGCAGCACCTCGGCCACGGGCAGGAGATCACCCGGCCGGGTGAAGTGGCTCAGGTCGCGGCCGAGCACATATTCCATCGCGATCCAGGTATCGCCTTCTGCTTCACCCGCGTCCAGCACGCGCAGGATGTCCGGATGCTGCAGATGGGCTGCGGCGCGCGCCTCGCGCATGAAGCGCGCGCGCACATCGGCCAGATCCTCCTGGGAGAACTCGCGTTGAAGGGCCAGGCGCTTGAGCGCCAGCTGGCGGCCGGTGGATCGTTCGGTGGCCTTGTAGACGATGGCCATGGCGCCGCGGCCGATTTCCTCGCCCAGCAGGTAGCGCACCTTCAGGGCCTCCGCAGCGGGCGGCGCACTCGCCACGCCCTCGGCGGCGGGAGGCTGCGCCGCAGCCGGCATCTGCGCGGCCTGCTCGGCGCGAAGTCGCCCGAACCATTTGCGCAGAAAACCCCCCGTGCTCATGTCCGGGCCTCAGTCGCTGGCCGGCTCGGTGCGCCGAGACATCAACCGGCCGGCGGCCAGCACGGCCAAAGCACCCAGGACGCCGGACGCGTAATGCCACAGCGCAGGCGCTGCCGTCTGGCCCGGCACGATGCGTTCCAGCACTGCCGGGTCGCTGAGCGCCATGGTGCCCGCGATCCACCCCAGCAGCATGCCGCCCAGGGTGATGATCATCGGAAAGCGGTCCATCAGCCGGATCACCAGTTGGCTGCCCCAGACGATGATGGGGACGGACACCAGCAGACCGAAGATGACCAGGGGCATCTGATGCCCGCCACCCGCACCCTCGGCAGCCCCGGCAATGGCAATGACGTTGTCCACGCTCATCACCAGATCCGCCAGGATCACGGTCTTCACCGCAGCCCAGAGTCTGTCGCTGGCCTGGATGTCGCCATGCCCGTCCTCGTCCTCAGGAACCAGCAGCTTGATGCCGATCCACAGCAGCAGGGCCGCGCCGATCAGCTTCAGGTAAGGCAGCTTGAGCAGGGTCAGCGCGAAAAAGATCAACACCACACGCAGCACGATGGCGCCGACAGTGCCCCAGATGATGCCCTTGGTTCGCTGGTTGTCCGGCAGCTTGCGGCAGGCCAGGGCAATCACGACCGCATTGTCGCCACCCAGCAGGATGTCGATCATGATGATCTGACCTACGGCCAGCCAGAACTCTGGGCTTGTGAGCATGTCCATTTGCGCAAGGAATTGAGATTGGAGGCCGTCAGCCAGATCAGTCTACGGGGTTTCGAGGCCTGACCCCAGATCCGGCCGACATCAAAAGCGCCAAAAGGGGCCGAAGCCCCCTTTGACGTGAATGGGTCAGACCAGCTGGCCTGACGGATTGTCCGTCGCCCGCACCACCGCCCCGTGCGTGGAACCACGCAGCGACGGCGAGGGGCGACTCGCTTACAGCAGCGACTTCAGGATGCGGCCCATCTCGGACGGATTGCGGGTCACCTTGAAGCCGCACTCTTCCATGATGGCCAGCTTGGCATCGGCCGTGTCGGCGCCACCGGAGATCAGCGCGCCGGCGTGGCCCATGCGCTTGCCCGGAGGGGCGGTAACGCCAGCGATGAAGCCGACGATGGGCTTCTTCATATTGGCCTTGCACCAGCGGGCGGCTTCGGCCTCGTCCGGGCCACCGATCTCGCCGATCATGATCACGGCATCGGTGTCCGGATCGTCGTTGAAGGCCTGCATCACGTCGATGTGCTTCAGGCCGTTGATCGGGTCACCACCGATGCCGACGGCCGAGGACTGGCCGATGCCCAGCTCGGTCAGCTGCGCCACGGCTTCATAGGTCAGCGTGCCGGAGCGCGAGACCACGCCGATGCGGCCCTTGCGGTGGATGTGGCCGGGCATGATGCCGATCTTGATCTCTTCCGGGGTGATCAGGCCCGGGCAGTTGGGGCCCAGCAGCAGGGTCTTCTTGCCGCCGGCGGCTTCCTTGGCCTTCATCTTGTTGCGCACTTCCAGCATGTCACGCACGGGAATGCCTTCGGTGATGCAGATGGCCAGGTCCAGGTCGGCTTCAACGGCTTCCCAGATGGCGGCAGCAGCGCCGGCGGGCGGCACGTAGATCACGGACACGGTGGCGCCGGTCTGGCTTGCCGCTTCCTTGACGGTGGCGTAGATGGGGATGTCGGAGAACTTCTCACCCGCCTTCTTGGGGTTCACGCCGGCGACGAAGGCATTCTTGCCGTTCGCGTAGGCCTGGCAGCCCAGGGTGTGGAATTGACCGGTCTTGCCCGTGATGCCCTGGGTGATGACCTTGGTGTCCTTGTTGATGTAGATGCTCATGGTTCTATTCCTTGCTGGGCTTACTTGACGGCAGCGACGATCTTGGTGGCCGCTTCGGCCATCGTGTCGGCGGCGATGATGGGCAGGCCGGATTCGGCCAGCATCTTCTTGCCAAGTTCTTCGTTGGTGCCCTTCATGCGGACGACCAGCGGCACGGACAGGTTCACGGCCTTGCAGGCGGTGATCACGCCTTCGGCGATGGTGTCGCACTTCATGATGCCGCCGAAGATGTTGACCAGGATGCCCTTCACGGACTTGTTCTTCAGCATGATCTTGAAGGCCTCGGTCACCTTCTCGGCCGTGGCGCCACCGCCGACGTCCAGGAAGTTGGCCGGCTCGCCGCCGAACAGCTTGATGGTGTCCATGGTGGCCATGGCCAGACCGGCGCCGTTCACCAGGCAGCCGATGTTGCCGTCCAGGGAGATGTAGGCCAGGTCGAACTTGGAAGCCTCGACTTCAGCGGGATCCTCTTCGTCCAGGTCGCGGTAGGCCACGATCTCGGGATGACGGAACAGGGCGTTGGCGTCGAAGTTGAACTTGGCGTCCAGGGCGATCAGGTTGCCCTTGGAGTCGCAGTTCAGCGGGTTGATCTCCACCAGCGACGCGTCGGTGTCCATGTAGCACTTGTACAGCTTGGCGAAGATGTCGACAGCCTGGTCGATCGAGGCGCCGGTCAGGCCGATGGCCGCAGCGATCTTGCGGCTCTGCGCTTCGGTCAGGCCGGTCAGCGGGTCGATCATCTCGGTGACGATCTTCTCGGGGGTCGAGTGCGCGACCTCTTCGATGTCCATGCCGCCTTCGCTGGAAGCGATGAAGGCGACCTTCTGCGTGCCGCGGTCGGTGACCAGGGAGACGTACAGCTCGTTCTTGATGTCAGCGCCGTCTTCGATGTAGAGGCGACGGACCTTCTGGCCTTCCGGGCCGGTCTGGTGCGTGACCAGCTGCATGCCCAGGATCTTCTCGGACAGGGCCTTCACATCGTCCAGGGTCTTGGCGACCTTCACGCCACCGCCCTTGCCACGGCCACCGGCGTGGATCTGGGCCTTGACCACCCAGACCGGACCGCCCAGCTTCTGGGCCGCTTCGACGGCTTCTTGCACCGTGAACGCGGGAATGCCGCGCGGCACCGGCACGCCGAACTGGCGCAGGATTTCCTTGCCCTGGTACTCGTGAATCTTCATGGGGAGGTCTCGCTTGATGGATAGTCAGGAAAGGTTGCCGTTACCGGCGGCTGGCGGGGTCACCGCCGCGCCGCGATACCAGCGAGGGTAATGAGTTTGCACCACGGCACCGTCGCTGCGAAGTGCGTGGCAGCGGTCGATCTGGAAGGGTGGCGTGCCATCTTCCGCGCCTTCGCGCACATCCAGCACCACGCCCGCGAAGGCCTGGATCACCGCGGTGGGCAGGTGCTGGCAGAGCTCGGTGAGGTGGGTGCAGCCCTTGACGCCAGCCAGGCGCTGCTTGACCGCAGCCCGGAACCCGGTCATCAGGTTCAGGCCCACCAGTTGCCGGTAGGCGTCGCCGTGCTGGCCGCACTGGCCGGGATAGGGCATCCAGCGCGTGCTGGAGCTTGCCGCCAGGATGTCCAGGTGGCGGTCCACGACCAGCCACAGGCCCATGTCGTGCACAGGCTCGCCGGCACGCCGGATGCCGCCGGCCAGGGGAATGTCGCGCGTCTTGCTGTCCTGCAGCTCCGCCTCGACCTCGAACAGCCCGTCGGCGCGCGCATAGACCTGCACGGCAATGGCGCGGCGATGCATCAGCTGACGCTCGGAACAGGGGGACAAGGAGGACATGGAACAGCGGCGGTGCAAGGGCGCAAAAAACGGCCCGCAGGCCTCGTCAGACCGGCGGGCGCGCTTGCGCAGGCCGCCAATGTAGCATGTTGCGCTGCACCAAGCCTGTCGCGAGGCTGTCGAGGCGCCTCTTCTTGGTGCGGGCCCGTTGGTGGCGAACCGTTGGGGCGCAAGCCTGGATGCGGAAACCTCGGTGCGGAAGCTGCTGCGGGCGCCAGCGCCAGGCTGGCCGCCAGCAACCGTGCTGGCCAGGCAAGCAAGCCGTCGCAGCCGTCCGCACGGCCCAGCGTCCTCAGCACTCCAGCTCGGCAGCATCGCCTTGCTCGCCCTCGGCGCGCAAGACCTGGCGCACCACATCGGACGAGAACCCACGCGCTGCCAGGAAGCGCATCTGCTTGGCACGGCTGGCAGCATCGGCAGGCATCTCCCCACCAAACTTGCGGCGCCAGACTTCGCGGGCGCGCTCGAGCTCGCTCTCCTTGAGCCTGGCCTGCTGCTCTTCGTCCGGCGCAACGCCTAGCTGCTTCAACTCCTGGCGGATGCGCAAATTGCCGTAGCGGGCCGCCCGCGCGTTGATGCGTGACTCCACGAGGCGGGATTCGCTGAGATAGCCCCGCTGCTGAAGCCACTGCAGCAGCAGCTCAACTTCTTCGGCGCGAGCCTGATGGCCTTGTTCGTCCAGGACGGCGCTCAAGGCCTGCCTGCTGTGTACGCTGGGCCGGTCTGGCTGGGCGGGCCGGTGGTGAGCGGATGGCTCCGAACGGGTGCGGGGATGGGAGTGAGCGTCGGCGTGATCCGGAGGCCGGACCCAGTCCTCATCCAGGTCGAAGCTGCCGACGCGGCGATGCTCGGCCAAGCGCAGATCCTCGGGTGCCGCGTGGCGCGCTGCGGTGGGATCGCCTGCATCGGCGCCGCTCGACGCGCCAGGGATCCCTTGGGCCTCTCGCGACGCTGGCTTGTGCGCCACAGGCTGCTGCGCCTCTTCCCAGATCTGCCAGTCGCGCTGCTGGGCCAGGCGCAGCAGCTTGCGCCGCAGCTCGGCCACGCTGTGCTCGCGCTGGGCCAGCAGCGCGATGGCCCGCGCCTTCAGGCTGAGGGGTGACTTGCGTCCGGCCATGCGAGTGTTCTTGCTCAAATCCAGCCCCGTGCACCAACCCATGCCGGCCCCAGCGTCGCAGCGTCAGTCCTGCCCCGGCGATCCTGGCGCTGCATCCGGCGGGAGGAGCGACTGGCCCTGGCGCCGATCCGTCGGCATGCTGCTTCGCCCCACCAGCGGCGCCAAGGGATCCCGCCGCCAAGCCGGTGCCGGCTGCACGTCGGACCAGTACTCGTCGATCTGCTGGATCAGGCCATCCCTGACGTGGAAGTAACTGTTGGCATAGAAGCTGTGCCCGTCCTGATCCACACGAACCAGGCTCAGCACGCGACCATCCGCCAGGGACTGCAGGTCCAGCAGGCGAATCGTCCACCCTTCGGGATACACCGCGTTCACATGGACGACGGCATCAGCACCACGGAAACGCTCTTGCGTGGCCCACCACAGGCACTCCGCCTGGGGCGCCAGCAAGGCTTGGGCCTGCGCCCACTGGCGGCCCTGGTACAGCGCCCAGAAGCGTTGCACCAGGGCCCGAGCCTGGGCCTGCAGCGGCCCGTTGGGCTGGGGGAGGCAGGGCTCGGACGGAACACGCATGATCATGAAGGGAAGGCCGCGGAGGCCTCACGCTGGGGAACGAGGCCCGGCTCGGGAAGGGAGCCGCTGAGCCGCCCAGGCAGGGTGACTGACGAAGGCTGGCTTACTCGGTGTCTGCCACCGCGCCGATCAGCGGAATGCCCAGGGACTCGCGGATCTTGTTTTCGATTTCGATGGCCAGGTCCGGGTTCTCGCGCAGGAACTCGCGGGCGTTGTCCTTGCCTTGGCCGATCTTCTCGCCCTTGTAGGCATACCAGGCGCCGGACTTGTCCACCACCTTGGCGGTCACACCCATGTCGATGATCTCGCCCTCACGGCTGATGCCTTCGCCATAAAGAATGTCGAACTCGGCCGTCTTGAAGGGCGGCGAGACCTTGTTCTTCACTACCTTGACTTTGGTCTCGGAGCCGATGACCTCTTCGCCCTTCTTGATGGAGCCGATGCGGCGGATGTCCAGGCGCACCGAGGCATAGAACTTGAGCGCATTGCCGCCGGTAGTGGTTTCGGGCGAGCCGAACATCACGCCGATCTTCATGCGGATCTGGTTGATGAAGACAACCGTGCAGTTGGTCTTCTTGATGGTGGCCGTCAGCTTGCGCAGGGCCTGGCTCATCAGGCGAGCCTGCAGGCCGGGCAGGGCGTCGCCCATCTCACCTTCCAGCTCGGCCTTGGGGGTCAGCGCGGCGACCGAGTCCACGATGATCAGGTCGACCGAACCCGAGCGCACCAGGGCGTCCACGATTTCCAGGGCCTGCTCGCCGGTGTCCGGCTGGCTGATCAGCAGGTCCTGGAGGTTCACGCCCAGCTTCTGTGCGTACTGCACGTCCAGGGCGTGCTCAGCGTCGATGAAGGCGCAGACGCCGCTGAGCTTCTGCATCTCGGCGATCACCTGCAGGGTCAGGGTGGTCTTGCCGGAAGACTCAGGACCATAGATCTCGACCACCCGCCCGCGCGGCAGACCGCCGACGCCCAGGGCGATGTCCAGGCCCAAGGAGCCGGTCGAGACGACCTGGATGTCTTCGATCTTCTCGCCCTCACCCAGGCGCATGATGGAACCCTTGCCGAACTGCTTTTCGATCTGGGCGAGTGCGGCCTGCAGGGCCTTGGCTTTTTCGGTGTTCACGGCGGTGTTCGCAGTCTTTGCGGGGGCGTCCATTGATTGCTCCTGAGATTGCGCGCATTATGGCCCAATCTGTATGTTTGTACAGTAGTTGGTGCCACCCCTGCTGACAAGCCGTGGCAGGAGCTCGAGGTCGGCCCCAGTCCCTAGAATGGCGGACAAAGCCACCGTCCTTGCAGTCCGGGCGGCGACGGCCAAGGAGACAAGCATGCGCATCCTGATCGCGGAAGATGACCAAGTGCTGGCCGATGGCCTGCTGCGCGCCCTGCGCTCCAGCGGGTATGCGGTGGACCAGGTCTCGACCGGCACCGAGGCCGACGCGGCCCTGGCCTCGCACGAGTTCGACCTCGTGATCCTGGACCTGGGCCTGCCCCGCCTGCATGGCCTGGACGTGTTGCGCAAGCTGCGCGCCCGCGGCGCCACCATGCCCGTGCTGATCCTGACCGCAGCCGACAGCGTGGAGCAGCGCGTCAAGGGCCTGGACCTGGGCGCGGACGACTACATGGCCAAGCCCTTCTCGCTGCAAGAGCTCGAGGCCCGCGTGCGCGCGCTCACGCGGCGCGGCCTGGGCACAGCCTCCAGCATCATCAAGCACGGCCCGCTGTCCTTCGACGCTACCGGCCGCGTGGCCTACATCAATGAGCAGATGATTGAGCTCTCGGCCCGCGAACTCTCGCTGCTGGAGGTGCTGCTGCAGCGCGCCGGCCGACTGGTCAGCAAGGACCAGCTGGTGGAGCGCCTGTGCGAATGGGGTGAGGAGGTCAGCAACAACGCGATTGAGGTCTACATCCACCGCCTGCGCAAGAAGATCGAGCAGGGCCCCATCCGCATCGCCACCGTCCGCGGCCTGGGCTACTGCCTGGAAAAGATCCCCGGCTGAATGTGCGCCCGTGGGCATGAAGCGCTGAACATCCCGAGGGGTCAGGTCTTGCCACTCAACCGCGCGCGCAAGACCCATGGCAGCTGACGGCGGCCAGCGTTCGCTGTTCGGCGAGATCCTGGATTGGATGCTCGCCCCGCTGCTGGTGATCTGGCCCATCAGCGTCGCACTGACCTGGCTGGTCGCACAAGGCATCGCCAGCAAGCCCTACGACCGCGAGCTGGGCGAGATGGCCCGCTCGCTGGGTCTGCAGGTGGCGGCCGAACCCCGCAACCCCGCCGCCGCCAGCGCCCGCTCGCGCTACGCCCTCGCGCCCGAGGCCGCCGCGCTGCTGCGTGCCGATGAGTCAGACACCATCTACTACCTGGTCCAGGGACCGCGCGGCGAGTTCCTCAGCGGCGACAAGGAACTTCCCACGCCCAATGCCGACGAGGCCGGAACGCCCTGGGAGCTGCGATTTCGCGACGACGAGGTCAACAACGAAAGCGTGCGCGTGGCCTATCTGTGGGTGACGCCGGAAGGCGGCGGCAAGGGGCCGATGCTGGTGCAGGTGGCCGAGACGCTGGGCAAGCGCTCGCGGCTCACCAACGAAATCATCAAGGGCGTGATCCTGCCGCAGTTCGTCATCCTGCCCCTGGCCGTGCTGCTGGTCTGGCTGGCGCTGGCGCGCGGCATCGCACCGCTCAACGAGCTGCAGCGCCGCATCCGCTCGCGCGACAGTTCCGACCTCAGCCCCATCGACGAGCGCCGCATCCCCGATGAGGTCGCGCCACTGGTGCACGCGATCAACGACCTGCTGCAGCGGCTGGACCTGTCGCTCAGCAGGCAGAAGCATTTCCTCGCCGATGCCGCTCATCAGCTCAAGACGCCCTTGGCCGGTCTGCGCACGCAAGCCGAACTCGCCCAGCGCGAGATCGACGAGGGCCGCACCTCGCCGCAGGAGCTGAAGCGTTCGCTGCAGCAGATCGCCCTGTCCAGCCAGCGCGCTGCCCACATGGTCAACCAGTTGCTGGCGATGGCCCGGGCCGAGGACCAGGAACACGCGGCGCGGCGCTCGGAGATCAATCTGCCCGAGATCGCGATGGAGACGGTGCGGGACTTCGTCCCCCGCGCGCTGGACAAGCGCCTGGACCTGGGCTACGAAGGGCCGGATGAGGAGCGCAGCAGCCTGCGCATCCTGGGCCACCCCATCCTGATCCGCGAGCTGATTCGCAACCTGGTCGACAACGCGCTGCTCTACACCCCACCTGGCGGCACCATCACCGTGCGCATTGTGGAGGACCCCTTCGGCCAGGTCTGCGTGCTGCAGGTGGAGGACTCCGGGCCGGGTATCGCCGAGGCCGAGCGGCAACAGGTCTTCCAGCCCTTCTACCGGGCCCTGGGAACCAATGTGGACGGCTCCGGCCTCGGACTGGCCATCGTGCGCGAGATCGCCCAGCAGCACGAGGCGGAGCTGACCCTGGACGACGCGCGCCCGCGCCGCCCCGGCGTGGTCGAGGCCGATGGCATGGGGCCGGGCGCCCGCTTCACCATCCGCTTCCATGCGCATCCGCTGGCCGAGCCCGCCGCCAGCGCGGACGGCGGGGAAGCCGCCAAGGCGTGAATGCCCCTGCAACACGGCTGAGCTGGCTCCTCCGCGGGCCTCGGTGGCCTCAGTGGCGCTTGTAGCGCCTGGACTTGGCGATGCTCAGCAAAATGCCCAGACTCAAGCCCAGCATCACCATGGCCGTGCCGCCATAGGAGATGAAGGGCAGCGGCACGCCCACCACCGGGAGGATGCCGCTGACCATGCCCATGTTCACGAACACATAGGTGAAGAAGGACAGGGTGACGGCGCCGGCCATCAGGCGGCCGAACAGCGTGGGCGCCTCGAAGGCAATCATCAGGCCGCGCAGGATCAGGGCGGTAAAGCCCAGCAGCAGCGCCGCCGCCCCGATCAGGCCGAACTCCTCGCCATAGGCCGCGAAGATGAAGTCGGTGGTGCGCTCGGGGATGAATTCCAGATGGGTCTGCGTGCCCTTCATGAAGCCCTTGCCGGTCACGCCGCCGGAGCCGATGGCGATCCCCCCCTGGATCACGTGGAAGCCCTTGCCCAGCGGATCCTTGCTGGGGTCCAGCAGGGTGCAGACGCGGTGCTTCTGGTATTCGCGCAGCACCGGCCAGGTGACCTCCGGCTGGCAGATCTGCTCCTCGCTCATCACCAAGGCCGCGATGCCGATGCCGCCGGCGGCCATCACCGGCAGGATGAGCTTCCAGGACAGGCCGGCGAAGAAAATGACGTAGAGCCCGGCCGCCAGCACCAGCAGGGAAGTGCCCAGGTCCGGCTGCTTGGCGATCAGCCCCACCGGCAGGCCCAGCAGCACGAAGGCGGCCAGGAAATCCGGCAGGCGCAGCTGGCCTTCGCGCTTCTGGAACCACCAGGCCAGCATCAACGGCATCGCGATCTTGAGGATCTCCGAGGGCTGGATCTGCGTGATGCCCACGTTGAGCCAGCGCGTCGCGCCCTTTTTGGTGACGCCGAACAGCGCCGTCGCCAACAGCAGCATCAAGCCGATGCTGTAGAGCGGCACGGCGATCTTGATCAGGCGCTGCGGCGGCAGCTGGGCCATGACCAGCATCACGGCCAGGCTCAGCAAGGTGTTGCGCAGGTGGTCGACAAAGCGGGTGCCGTGGTCATAGCCGGCCGAGTACATGCACAGCAGGCCCAGGCCCATCAGCCAGAACACGGCGATGAGCAGGGGCCAGTCCAGGCCCTCGAGCCAGGGCTGGATGCGGCCGCGCAGGGCACGCACGCTGAAGCTGTCATTCATGGGCGGGCTCCGCTGGCCGCCGCTGGCGCAGCGGCGAGCCGCGCAGGCGTGGTGGGTCGGCTGGCCGCAGCGCCCGGCGCCGAAGCCGCCGCCGCCGACAGCGGCACCAGCGCTGACTGGCCAGGCAACGGCACCTCGCTGGCCTTGCGCGGCGTGCCCACTGGCGCCATGGTCTTGCCTTGCTGGGTCAGGACGATGTCTTCCTCGCTGGGGTACAGACCCAGCAAGGCGTAGTCGAAGACGCGTCGAGCGATCGGTGCTGCGGCGCTCGAGCCCCAGCCCGCGTTCTCCACGATCACGGCCAATGCAATGGAAGGCTTGTCCACGGGCGCGAAGGCCACGTAGAGCGAGTGGTCCCGCTTGTGTTCGTCCGCCTTGATGCTGCTGTATTTCTCGCCCGCCTTCAGGCCGACGGCCTGGGCTGTGCCGGTCTTGCCTCCGCTCTGGTAGGGCGCACCCATGAAGACCTGGCGCGACGTGCCCTCCAGGGTCACGCCGTTCATGGCGTTGCGGATGACGTCCACGTGCTCAGGTTTGAGCGGGATGGGGTCCAGGGCTTCGCTGGCGATGCGCCGGCTCTGGTGCTGGACCACGTCCTCGATCTCGCGCACCAGGCGCGGCTTGAAGCGCTGGCCGCCGGTCGAGAGCGTGGCGTAGGCGGTGGCCATCTGCAGCATGGTGAAGTTGTTGTAGCCCTGGCCGATGCCCAGCGAGATGGTCTCGCCGGCAAACCATTTCTGCTGCTCCGGCCTTCTGAACTTCCTGCGTTTCCAGTCCTGTGAAGGCAGGTCGCCCGTGACCTCGCCCAACAGGTCGATGCCGGTCTTGCGGCCCAGGCCGAAGGGCTCCAGTTGGTCATGGATCAGGTCCACGCCCATCTCGTTGGCCAGGCTGTAGAAGTAGACATTGGAGGAGCTGACGATGGCCAGGCGCATGTCCTTGGGGCCGGGCCGGTCGGTCTCCGGGCTGCCGAACGTGCGGCCTCCGAAGCTGTAGGTCAGGTTGTCCATGATGACCGTGCTGGCGGAGCGCTTGCCGCTGTTGAGCGCGGCCATGGCCATCAGCGGCTTGAAGGTCGAGCCCGGCGGATAGGTGCCGCGCAGCGCGCGGTTGAGCAGCGGCTTGTCGATGTCCTCGTTGAGTGCGGCCCAGCTGTCGGCGTCGATGCCGTCGACGAAGAGATTGGGGTCGAAGGTGGGCTTGGAGACGAAGGCCAGCACCTCGCCGTTGCGCGGGTCGATGGCGACCAGCGCGCCGCGGCGGTCCTTGAACAGCTCCTCGACCAGGGCCTGCAGCCGGATGTCGATGGAGAGTTTGAGCGTGTTGCCCGGCGTGGGCGGCTGATGGCGCAGGCGACGCACGGCGCGGCCGGCCGCGCTGGTTTCCATCTGCTCGAAGCCGGTCTGGCCATGCAGCTCGCGCTCGTAGTACTGCTCGAGGCCCAGCTTGCCGATGTACTCGGTGCCGCGGTAGTTGGCGACGTCCTCGTCCGCCCATTCGTCCATCGCCTTCTTCTCGGCCTGGTTGATGCGGCCGATGTAGCCGATCAGATGGCTGCCCACCTCGCCCAGCGGGTAGCTGCGGAAGAGCCGCGCCTTGATATCCACGCCCGGGAAGCGGAAGCGCTGGGCGGCGAAGCGGGCCACCTCGGCGTCCGTCAGCTTGGTGCGAATCGGCAGGGACTCGAAGTTCTTGCTCTCCTCCATCAGGCGCTTGAAGCGCTTGCGGTCCCGCGCCTGGATTTCCACCACCTCGGCCAACTCATTGATGGTTGCGTCCAAGTCCACCACCTTGGAGGGCGTGATCTCCAGCGTGTAGGCGGAGTAGTTGCTGGCCAGCACGACGCCGTTGCGGTCCACGATCAGTCCGCGGTTCGGCACGATGGGCACCACGGTCACGCGGTTGGATTCGGCGCGTTCGAGCAGGGTCTCGTGCTGCATCACCTGCAGGTAGACCAGGCGCGCCGCCAGCAGGCCGAAGCAGAACAGCACGAAGCCGGCCGCCGCCAGCACCCGCACGCGAAAGCGCGACTGCTCCTGGTGGACGTTGTGCAGCAGGGTCATGGTCTCTGGCGAAGCGGGCTCACAGCGGACGATGCTCGTCGCGGTCCGGCGGCCGGCGCTGCGGAGCCAGGAGGATCCAGCTGGCAAAGGGCCACAGCAGAGCCTCGATGACCGGCGCCAGCAGCAAGGACCAGCCCGGCCCCATGCCGCCCACGGCCAGACGCACCACCAAGGACACGGCGTGCGCCAGCGCGAACAGC
This sequence comes from Burkholderiaceae bacterium, assembly GCA_041905785.1. Classification (GTDB taxonomy): domain Bacteria; phylum Pseudomonadota; class Gammaproteobacteria; order Burkholderiales; family Burkholderiaceae_C; genus Roseateles_B. The sequence goes on along the minus strand of JAYRKJ010000002.1, from coordinate 93,210 downwards.
GGCAGCACATGCAAGGCCTGACCCCAGCGCGAGAACCACGGCAGGCGGCGGTGCAGCGCCACGGCGCCGAAGCTCAGCCCGCTGTAGGCCAGCGCATGCTGGCCCAGCAGCGCACCGTGATGCACGTCGACCAGCAGGCCGAAGAGAAAGGCCCAGCCCACGTTGACGCGGCGCGGCTGATGCACATTCCAGAACACGAGCACGATGGCCAGGAAGTCCGGCATGGCGGGCTGGCGTCCCAGCGGAATCATGTCCAGCATCAGGGCCAGCACCAGGCTGAAGGCGATGAAGAAGGGATTGGCCGGCAGCAGCAGTTGGCCGGCAGCACGCGGCATGATCATCGCGGAGACCCTCCCTTGCTGTCCTTGGCAGGCTCCTTGCCAGCGTCCTTGGCCGCTTCCTTGGCGGCTTCGCGAGCCGCCTTCTGCTCGGCGGCTCGCTGCTTGGCGTCCGCCTTGGCCTGCGCCTTGCGCTCGGCCAGGGCCTGGGCCTCCTGGGCCGCCGCCTCGGCGGCCTCGGCGCGGGCTGCCTCATGGATGGCCAGCGGCGCCAGCACCAGCACATGGCGCACGCTGTCCACCGGCACCGTCGCCTGCAGGCTCACCCGGGCGAAGCTGGTGTCGCCGCGGCGCTCGACGCCTCCCACCTTCGCCACCGGCAGGCCGGGCGGATAGATGCCGTCCAGGCCCGAGGTGGACAGCACGTCGCCCGGCTGGATGTCGGCATTGGCAGCCGTGAAGCGCAGCTCCAGGCCACGCTCCCCGCCAAATGCCACGCCGCGCTGCTGGGTGCGGGTGTTGAGCACGGGAATGGCCGCGTCCTTGTCGGTGATGAGGGTGACCTCGGACGAGAAGGTGTACACCCGCGTCACCTGGCCCAGCACGCCAGCTTCGGTGATCACCGGCGAGGCCAGGCGCACGCCGTGCTGGCTGCCGCGGTCGATGGTGACGCGGCGCGAGTACGGGTCCGGGGCCTCATACAGCACCTCGGCCGCCACCGAGCTGAGGGTCTGCGCCGCTTGCATCTTGAGCAAGGCACGCAGGCGCTGGTTCTCGGCCTGCAGCTGCTGAGCCCGGGCCAGGCGCTCGGCCTGGGCCACGAGCTGGCGCCGCGCCAGATCCTCGGCCGCCATGGCCTTCTCCATGCCGCGCAGATAGTCGCCGAGCTTCTCCCAGGCGTCGACCGGCGACAGCAGCAGGCGCTGCACCGGATTGAGCGCCAGCGCCACGACCGTGCGCGCCGGCTGCGCCAGCTTGAAGCGAGCGTCCAGCACCATCAGGAAGATGGCAAAGGCCGCGCACAGCAGCAGCCGCGTCAAGGCCGAGGGGCCTTGGCGGAACAGCGGCGGCGCATTGCGCTCCAGGGTGCCGAAGGGCATGGCTTGCGAACTAGTTGGTCAGGCCATCACGGTGTATCGGGCCGTCGCGAGCGGGCGCCAGGCTAGGCGGACGGAGCGCAGGGACCGGAGCGTACTGGAGGTACGTGAGGATCCCGAGCACCGCCCAACGACGCATGGCGGCCGCGCAGCAGGCCTCACTCGGAAGCGAAGATGGAGCCGAGGCGTTCCATGTGCTCCAGCGCCATGCCGCAACCGCGCACCACGCAGGTCAGCGGATCTTCCGCCACCAGCACCGGCAGGCCGGTCTCCTCGGCCAGCAGACGGTCCAGGTCACGCAGCAGGGCGCCGCCGCCGGTCAGCATCATGCCGCGCTCGGCGATGTCGGCCCCCAGCTCGGGCGGCGTCTGCTCCAGCGCATTCTTCACGGCCGAGACGATCTGGTTCAGCGGGTCGGTCAGGGCTTCCAGGATCTCATTGGACGAGATGGTGAAGCTGCGCGGCACGCCCTCGCTGAGGTTGCGGCCCTTCACCTCCATCTCCTTGACCTCGGAGCCGGGGAAGGCCGAGCCGATCTGCTTCTTGATGGCCTCGGCGGTGGGTTCGCCGATCAGCATGCCGTAGTTGCGGCGGATGTAGTTGATGATGGCTTCGTCGAACTTGTCGCCGCCGACGCGCACCGAGCCCTTGTAGACCATGCCGCCCAGCGAGATCACGCCGACCTCCGTGGTGCCGCCGCCGATGTCGATGACCATGGAGCCCGAGGCCTCCGAGACCGGCAGGCCGGCGCCGATGGCCGCGGCCATGGGCTCCTCGATCAGCTCCACGCGCGAGGCGCCAGCGCCCAGGGCGGCGTCGCGGATGGCGCGCTTCTCGACCTGGGTCGAGCCGCAGGGCACGCAGATGATGATGCAGGGCGAGGGACGCAGCAGCTTCGTGTCATGCACCATCTTGATGAACTGCTTGATCATCTGCTCGGTGATGACGAAGTCGGCGATCACGCCGTCCTTCATGGGGCGGATGGCCTCGATGTTGCCGGGCACTTTGCCCAGCATGGCCTTGGCCTCGCGGCCGACGGCCTGGATGGTCTTCTTGCCGCTGGAGCCGCCTTCGTGGCGGATGGCGACGACAGAGGGCTCATCCAGCACGATGCCTTTGCCACGCACATAGATCAGCGTGTTGGCGGTGCCGAGGTCGATGGCCAGGTCGGTGGAGAAGTAACGGCGCAGGGACGAAAACATGGTGTGGGCTGGGCTTCAGGCCGGGCGGCGGCAGGGGTCGCGCGGGCACGGCACTGGCAATTCTCTGGGGGGCGGCGGGCGTCAAACGAATGCAGCCGAAGCAGTGACGCCAGCGGCTGCACGAGGGTGTTCGCACCATGTGCAACGAGGCTGCCTGTGCCTTGGCGGCCCTGCAGCCCCGTTACCATGGAGATAAGCGGAGATAATACCTGATCACCCCTTTGTTTCGCCCCCTGACTAGCCCCTGACAGCGCCTGTTTTTGCAGTCTGTAAGCGGCTATGCACCACGCCATGCATTGCGCTTTGGCGCGGTGCCCAGGACCACCAACAAACCCGGACTCGCCCATGGCCCTGACCCAGGATGACGTGAGCCGCATCGCCCACCTCGCCCGCCTCGAACTTTCCGACGCGGAGCAAGGCGCCTTGCTCGGCCAGCTCAATGGCTTTTTCTCCATCGTCGAGCAGATGAGCGCGGTGGACACCAGCGGCGTCGAGCCGCTGTACACCCCGCTGTCTGCCGTGCAGGACGTGCAATTGCGCCTGCGTGAAGACGTGGTCACCGAGAGCAACCAGCGCGAACTCAACCAGAGGAGCGCCCCCGCCGTCGAGGACGGCCTGTTCCTGGTCCCCAAGGTCATCGAATGAAGTCTCTCCACGAACTGGGCGTGGCCGAGCTCGGCCAGGGCCTGCGCGCCAAGGCCTTCTCCGCCACCGAACTCACCCAACACCTGCTTGCACGCGTTACCGGCGCGTCGCAACTGGGCGCTTTCCTGCATGTGGACGCCGAGGGCGCCCTGGCCCGCGCGGCCGAGGCGGACCGCCGACTGGCCGGCGGCGACGCCGGCCCGCTGCTGGGCATCCCCCTGGCGCACAAGGACATCTACGTCACCGCGGACATGCCCACCACGGCCGGCTCCAAGATGCTGGCCGGCTACCGCAGCCCCTTCGACGCCACCGTCGTCGCCCGGCTCAACGCGGCCGGCACGCACTCGCTGGGCAAGCTCAACTGCGACGAGTTCGCGATGGGCTCGGCCAACGAGAACAGCGCCTACGGCCCGGCCCACAACCCCTGGGACCGCACGCGCGTGCCCGGCGGCTCCTCGGGCGGCTCGGCCGTCGCCGTGGCGGCCCGCCTGGTGCCCGCTACCACCGGCACCGACACCGGCGGCTCGATCCGCCAGCCGGCCAGCTTCACCGGCATCACCGGCATCAAGCCGACCTACGGCGTCTGCAGCCGCTACGGGATGATCGCCTTCGCCTCCAGCCTGGACCAGGCCGGCCCCATGGCCCGCTCGGCCGAAGACTGCGCCCTGCTGCTGTCTGCCATGAGCGGTTTTGACGAGCGCGACGCCACCAGCATCAACCAGCCGCCGCAGGACTTCCATGCGCAAATGCTGGCCGCCCGCGAAGGCGCCAGTGCCGCGCAGCCGCTCAAGGGCCTGCGCATCGGTTTGCCCAAGGAGTTCTTCCCTGCCGCGCTGTCCGCCGACGTCAACGGTGCGGTGCGCCAGGGCCTGGCCGAGCTGGAAAAGCTGGGGGCCACGCTGGTCGAGGTGAGCCTGCCGCGCACCGAGCTGGCCATCCCGGTCTACTACATCATTGCCCCGGCCGAGGCCAGTTCCAACCTGAGCCGCTTCGATGGTGTCAAGTTCGGCCATCGTGCCGCGAACTACGCGGATCTTCTGGACATGTACAAGAAGACCCGTGCCGAAGGCTTCGGCGCCGAGGTCAAGCGCCGCATCATGATCGGCACCTATGTGCTGAGCCACGGCTACTACGACGCCTACTACCTGCAAGCCCAGAAGCTGCGCCGCATGATTGCCGACGACTTCCAGCAGGCCTTCCAGCACTGCGACGTGATCGCCGGCCCGGTCGCCCCCAGCGTGGCCTGGAAGGCAGGCGAGGGCGCGGACGATCCGGTCAAGGCCTACCTGGCCGACATCTTCACGCTGCCGGGTTCGCTCGCTGGCCTGCCCGGCATGAGCGTGCCGGTGGGCTTTGGCGAGGCCGGCATGCCTGTCGGCCTGCAGCTGATCGGCAACTACTTCAGGGAAGGGCAGCTGCTGCACACCGCGCACGCGCTGCAGCAGGCCACCGACTGGCACACCCGTGCCCCGAACGGAATCTGAGCATGAACAAGCCCAACAGCAAGCTGGTGCGCGGCTATGAGGTGGTGATCGGCCTGGAGAACCACGTCCAGCTCTCCACCCAGTCCAAGATCTTCAGTGGTTCTTCGACCGCCTTCGGTGCCGAGCCCAACACCCAGGCCTCACCAGTGGACCTGGCCCTGCCCGGCACCCTGCCGGTGCTCAACCGCGCCGCGGTGGACCGCGCCATCCGCTTCGGCCTGGCCGTGGGCGCCAAGGTGGCGCCGCTGTCCATCTTCGCGCGCAAGAACTACTTCTACCCGGACCTGCCCAAGGGCTACCAGATCTCCCAGTTCGAGATCCCGGTGGTGCAGGGCGGCACGGTGGAGTTCTTCGTCGGCGACGAGAAGAAGGTCGTGAACCTGACCCGCGCCCATCTCGAGGAAGACGCCGGCAAGAGCCTGCACGAGGACTACCACGGCCAGTCGGGCATCGACCTGAACCGCGCCGGCACGCCGCTGCTGGAGATCGTCTCCGAGCCCGACATGCGCTCCGCCGCCGAGGCCTGCGAGTACGCCAAGACCCTGCACGCGCTCGTGATGTGGCTGGGCATCTGCGACGGCAACATGCAGGAAGGCTCCTTCCGCTGCGACGTCAACGTCTCGGTGCGCAAGCCCGGCGAGCCCTATGGCACTCGCCGCGAGATCAAGAACCTCAACAGCTTCCGCTTCCTCGTGGATGCGGTGAACTACGAGGTGAACTGGCAGATCGACCAGATCGAGGACGGCCTCAAGATCCAGCAGGCCACGGTGCTCTACAACCCGGACACCGGCGAGACCCGCGCGATGCGTTCCAAGGAGGACTCGGCGGACTACCGCTACTTCCCCGACCCCGACCTGCCGCCCTTGGTGATCGCGCCGGAGTGGGTGGAGCAGGTGCGCGGCGAAATGCCCGAGCTGCCGGGCGTGATGGCCAAGCGCTTCATCGAGGCCGACGGCCTGCCCGAGTACGACGCCAGCATGATGACCCAGAGCCTCAAGACGGCCCGCTACTACGAGGCCGCCAAGGCCGCGGGCGCGGCGCCCAAGCTGGTGGCGAACTGGGTGATGGGCGAGATCAGCAAGCGCCTCAACAGCGAAGGCATCGAGATCGACGCGGCGCCGGTGAAGGCCGCCCTGCTGGCCACGCTGATCGGCCGCATCAGCGACGGCACCATCTCCAACAACTCCGCCAAGCAGGTCTTCGATGCCCTGTGGGCCGGCGAAGGTCAGGATGTGGACGCCCTCATCGCCGCCAAGGACCTGAAGCAGTCCAACGACACCGGCGAGATCGAGCGCATCCTCGACGAGGTGCTGGCCGCCAACCAGAAGTCGGTGGACGAGTTCCGCGCCGGCAAGGACAAGGCCTTCAACGCCCTCGTCGGCCAGGCCATGAAGGCCACCAAGGGCAAGGCCAACCCGGCCCTGGTCAACGAGCTGCTGAAGAAGAAGCTGGGCGGCTGAACACCCTCACGTCCATGACAAAGGCCGCTGGAGACAGCGGCCTTTGTTGCGGGTGCCTGCCGGCAAGAACGCCTCAGCGGCTGCTCGCCGAAGCGGCTGACGGCGGAGCGCCCGGTGCCGAGGCGGGTCCATCCAGGCTGCCCGGCGGCGCACCGGCCCAGAGCTTCTTGAGACGGGCAAGCTCGGCGTCGAACACCTTGTTGACCCGCACCAGCTCCGCCTTCTGGTTCTCGATCAGCACGCGCTGGGCTTCGGCCGCCACATCGTTGGCGTCCAGCTGCTGCTTGAGCTTGGGCGGCAGGGGCTTGCCCTTGTAGAACTCGGCCTCGTCCTGCAGCGGCTTGCGCTCCATCACGAGCTCCTTGATGCGACGCTCCGAGGCCTGCATGGCCTTGTTGATGTCATCGAGTGCGGCCTCGCGGGCCTCGCGGTGGGCCGCCTCCGTGCGGTAGCGGATCATGAGGTTGCGATCACGCCGGATCGCGTCCTGCTGCGCCGCACGCTCTGCGGCGAGCTTGCGCTCCTTGAGCTCCAGGGCGGCCTTTTCCTCCAGCGACATGGCAGGCGGCAGCAGCGACTTCACCGAACCGTCGGGGTTGTGCACCCGCTGCTCACGGGCGGCGCATTCGGGGATGGGGCGGTCAGACGTCAGCTTGCGCCCGTCGGGCGCCACGCAGCTGTAGATGGACTTGCCCTGTCCGTGGGCAAGACCTGACCCCATCAAACCCAGCAGCAGGCCGGCCAGCGGCAGCGGCTGGCAGAAGAACCGGCGCAGTGACATGGGACGGCGCAGCGTTGGCATCAGACTCCGTAGCGATCTCGATAGGCCTGGACGGCCGCTGCATGGGCAGCGATGTCCGCCGAGCTGTCGTGATGCAGATACTGCAGCAAGTCAGACAAGCCGGCAATGGCACTCACGGGCAGCTGCAGTTGTCGGTTGACATACTGCACGGCCGACCAGGGCTGCTCCACCCCGTTTTCGGCCGCCTTTTCCTGCCGGTCCAGGGCGATCGAGACACCGCAGGGCGTGGCGCCGGCGGCCTGGATCATGGCGATGGATTCGCGCACCGAGGTACCGGCCGAGATGACATCGTCGATGATCAAGACCCGGCCCTGCACCGGGGCGCCGACCAGGGTGCCGCCTTCGCCGTGGTCCTTGGCTTCCTTGCGGTTGTAGGCAAAGGGCTTGTTGTGACCCAGACGCGCCAGCTCCACCGACACCGCGGCGGCCAGGGTGATGCCCTTGTAGGCCGGGCCAAAGATCATGTCGAACTCGATCCCGGAGGCCAGCAGCGTCTTGGCGTAGAACTCGGCCAGGCGGCCCAGCTTGGCGCCGTCATTGAAGAGGCCGGCATTGAAAAAATAGGGGCTCAGCCGCCCGGCCTTGGTCTTGAACTCGCCGAAGCGCAGCACGCCGGCCTCCACGGCAAAGGCAACGAATTCCTGGGCAAGCGGCGTGGAGGAGGTGGTCATGGCAGGTCATGCGGATCTCGAGGTGGCCCGCATTGTATTGAGCCGGCGCAAAAAGGCCCGGCATCCCGCCCCGTGAAACCAGGGGACACGGGAGGATGCCGGGCCGCGGGCCCGCTTGGCACCGGCATCCGACGACGCCGGTGTCAGTGCCAGATCAGAACAGGGCCTTGAACTGCACGCCGTAGGTACGGGGCTCGTTGACGAAGCCGGTCAGGTTGTCGAAGTCGATCGCGCCGTTCACGACCACCTTGTTGCTCAGGTTGCGCACGAAGCCCGCCACCTCGTACCGGCCGTCACCCCAGACATAGCCGGCGCGCAGGCCGCCTTCCAGCAAGGCCTTGCCGGTGAACTCCTTGGCTTCATACAGGAAGAAGTTGACCTTGGAGCGGTAGGCCCAGTCGGTGTAGACGAAGTATTCGTTGCCGTCGGCCGTCGGGATCGAGTAGCGCGCCGTCAGGTTGGCGATCCACTTGGGCGCATTGGGCAGCGGGTTGTTGTAGAGGCTGTAGCGGCCGTTGGCGTCCGGCGTGCCCACCATGGTGGCGTTGCTGCCCGGGCGGGTCGCGAAGAGCGTCGGGTCCTTGATCTTGGTGTCGTTGTAGCTGAGGCCCATGGTGAGCATCAGGCGTTCCACCGGGATCAGGTCCAGATTGAGCTCGAAGCCCTGGCCCTGGCCCTTGCTGGCGTTGAGCAGCGTGTTGCTGTTGCCGCTGCCGCCCACGGCCGTCAGCTGCTGGTCTTTCACCGTGTAGGTGAACACATTGGCCGACAGGCGGGCGCGGCGGTTCCAGAACTCGCTCTTCACGCCGGCCTCGTAGGACGTGACCGTCTCCGGGCGGGCCTTGGTCTGCGGGCCAAAGCCACTGGCCGGGTAGATGGACGCCGCCCGGAAGCCGGTGGCCACACGTGCGTAGAGGTTGGTCTGCTTGTCCAGCGCATAGGTGCCGGAAGCGTCCCAGCTCAGCTTGTGGTCATCGGTGCTGGCGCTGGTGCCGGCGCTGTCGTTGACTTTGCCGACGGTGTTCAGGTCCTTCTTGTCCTGCGTGTAGCGTAGGCCGCCGCGCAGCTTGAAGTCGGGGCTCAGCTCGTAGTTGACCGAACCGAACAGGGCCCAGGCCTTGTTGGTCTGGCGGCTGTCGATGATGCCGTCCGCCGGATTGCTGGCGTTGTAGTCCACCGTGCGCATCGTGTACTTCTCGTCAAAGAAATACAGCCCGCCCTGCCAGCGCAGCGGCCCGGCGGCCTGGGACTCCAGGCGGAACTCCTGCGTCAGCTGGCGATGGCCCATCAAGGCGTCCGAGGTGTCCATCTGCCACGTGGCCTCGCCCTGGCTGGGATAGGGCGTCGTCTTGGGGTCGCCGGAGAAGGGGTTGTGGTAGCGGTAGCCGCCATCGATGTCGCCGCGGCTGAAGGGCTGCACGGTCTCGAGGGCGGTGATGGAATGCAGGGTCATGCCATCCAGGGTCCACTTCAGGCGCATGCTGGCGCCGGTGCTGTGCAGCAGCTGCTCGGTCTGGCCATCAATGAACATCTTGGCCGGATCGAAGCCGTCGACCAGCTCATTCGTGCCAGGCTTGATGATGGACGCGCGGAACAGGCGTGGGCTGCCCTTGAGCTCGCGGTTGTGCACATTGAACAGGGCGCTGAAGCCCTGGCTGGGTTCATACAGCGCCTGGATGCGCACGGCGCGGTCGTCATAGCCCTCGGTGGACGAGGTCTTGGCATTGGGCAGCTCGTTCTTGACCCAGTTGCCGCGATGCTGGTTCTGCGCCGAGATGCGCAGCGCCCAGTCGCCGCCCACGGGCAGATTGGCCGCCCCTTCCAGGTTCACCATGCTCTGGCTGCCGAAGGAGGCGTTGAAGTAGGCGTCCTGGCGCTTGGAAGGCTTGACCGACTCGAACTTCACCACGCCGGCCGGCGTGTTGCGGCCGAACAGGGTGCCCTGCGGGCCGGCCAGCACTTCGACGTTCTTCACGTCAAATGCAGGAAAGCCCTTGAGGATGGGGTTCTCCTGCACCACCTCGTCGTAGATCAGCGAGACCGGCTGGGACGCGTTGAGGCGGAAGTCGGTGTTGCCGTAGCCGCGCAGGTAAAAGCGCGGGAAGGCCCGACCGAAGGACGACTCGATGTTCAGGCTGGGCACGCGGCCGGACAGGGCACGGATGTCCTGCCCGCTGGAGTTGATCACGTCCAGCTTCTCGCCGCTGATGGCCGAGACGGCGTTGGGCACGTCCCGGATGTTCTCCACCCGGCGCTCGGCGGTGATCACCACGGCCTCCAGCTGGTTGGTCTGGGGGCGGGCCGACTCGGCCTTGGTCGTCTCCTGTGCCTGGGCCAGGGTCGGCAGGAAGGCCGGCAGGGCCAGGCTCAGGGCCAAGGCCAGCGGGCTGCGGCGGGCAACGGTCTTGCGAGTCATCGGGGGTACTCCTTGGACGATGTCTGGAACGATGGGAATGGCAGCGAAGGCGGCACCGCGGACGGCATCGCACGGCGTCACGGGGCCTGTGCGTCGGTCCCAAGAAAGGTCGCAGCCATGATCACTTGAGCGACCTCAGGAGCGCCAAACGTTTGCCATCTGACGCTTGTGAATCTAGCAAGAGCGGCCGGTCGGCGTCATCCCCAGTTGGGCCCGGGCACCCAAACGGTGCGCGGCTGTTGCTGACCAACATCAGACCAGTTCAGCACCGCCGCACTGCGATACTCGCCGCCATCCGCTCCCCAGATGAGGAAAATTCACCGTGCGCTTCATCACCGCCAACCTGAACGGCATCCGCTCCGCGGCCACCAAGGGCTTTTTCGACTGGCTGCCCCAGCAGCAGGCCGATGCCGTCGGCGTACAGGAGGTCAAAGCCCAGCACGAGCATGTCGAGAACGTGTTCTGCAGCCCGGGGGACCTCAAAGGGCACTTCCACTATGCGCAGAAGAAGGGCTACTCCGGCGTGGGGCTCTACACCCGCGAGGAGCCCAGCGACCTCATCATCGGCTTCGGCGTGCCCGAGTTCGATGACGAGGGCCGCTACGTGGAAAAGCGCTTCGACAAGCCCGGCCGCAAGCTCAGCCTGATCAGCTGCTACTTCCCCAGCGGCTCCAGCGGCGAGGACCGCCAGCAGGCCAAGTTCCGTTTCCTGGCGGCCATCTACCCGCACCTGATGGCCTTGAAGGCCGAGCGCGAGTTCATCCTGGTCGGCGACATCAACATCGCCCACAAGGAAGCCGACCTCAAGAACTGGAAGGGCAACGTCAAGAACAGCGGCTTCCTGCCCGAGGAGCGCGCCTGGGTGACGCAGCTGACCGATCCCGCCCAGGGCGGGCTGGTGGACGTCTACCGCCTGCTGAAGCCGGACACCACCGACGATTGCTACACCTGGTGGAGCAACCGCGGCCAGGCCTACGCCAAGAACGTGGGCTGGCGTCTGGACTACCACTTCGCCACGCCCAAGCTGGCCACCCTGGCGCAGCGCGAGGCCATCTACAAGGATCAGAAGTTCAGCGACCACGCGCCGCTGACCATCGACTACGGCTTCAAGCTCTGATCGCCGTGGCAGGCGCAGGCCTCGCCATGCGCCGCCGCCACCAGTTCCGCCAGAATGCCGCAGCCATGGCGCTCGTGCCGGGCATCGCAGCGGCTCTTGAGCGCCTGCAGCTGCGCCTCCAGCGCATGCATGCTCTTGAGGCGAGCCCGCACCCGCGCCAGCTGCGCGTCGACCAGGGCGTCCACGCTGGCGAGCTGCTGCGGATCGTGGCTGTGCAGGCTCTGCAGCAGCAGGCTCACATCGGCCAAGGACATGTCCAGGGCCCGGCAATGCCGGATAAAGGCCAGGCGCTCCAGGTGCGGCCGGGCGTAGTCGCGGTAGCCGTTGGCACTGCGCGATGGCGGCGGCAGCAGCCCGCTTTTCTCGTAGAAACGGATGGTCTCGATGTCGACCCCCGTCGCCTTGCTGAGTTCGCCGATGCGCATCGGATGCTTCCCCTTGCGGCTGGAAAAGTGTACTGAGAGGGGCCCCAGCATAGTCGCTTGACTCTGGAGTGACTACAGGCTGTGCAATTCCCTCCCATGGACATGCCGACCCGCCACGCCTCGCCCACCGACGTCACCGACAGGCCCTTGCCCCCCAGCGGATCGAGCTGCTGCAAGGCCGGGACCAGCGGGTCAAGCTGCCAAGATGTCAGCACCCACTCTCACTCCAGCAGGCATGAATTGGAGCACGAGCACGAGCACGAGCACGAGCACGAGCACGAGCACGAGCACGAGCACGAGCACGAGCACGAGCACGAGCACGAGCACGAGCACGAGCACGAGCACGAGCACGAGCACGAGCACGCACACGCACACGCACACGCACACGCACACGCACACGCACACGCACACGCACACGCACACGCACACGCACACGCACACGCGCACGCGCTGAGCGGGGCGGGCTGCTGCGGCAGCGCAGCGGCTTCAAGCGGCACGCCTCCGGCCGGCCTGGCGCCAGGCCAGCAGCGGCTGCGGCTGCATATCGCCGGCATGGATTGCCCGACGGAGGAAGCGCTGCTGCGCAAGCATCTGGCCGGCGAGCCCGCGATCCGGGCACTGCACTTTGACCTGCTGGGCCGGATGCTCTGCGTGGACCATGACGCCGCCGATGCCGCGGACTTTGCCCTGGCCCTGCGGGCGCGCATCCAGACCGCGGGCCTGGATGCCGTGCCTGTGCAAGGGCAGCAGGCAGCCCCGGTGGCGCCCGCCGTCCCCGTGCCCCTGCGCTGGCGCATGGCTGCCGCCGGTGTGGCGGCCGTCGCCGCGGAGGCGCTGCACTACGCGGGCGCCTTGGAGCCAGCCGTCATCGCCAGCGCCCTGCTGGCCATCATGCTTGGCGGCCTGCCCACGCTGCGCAAGGGCTGGGTGGCCTTGCGCAGCCTCACGCTCAACATCCATCTGCTGATGAGCCTGGCCGTGATCGGCGCGCTGGTCCTGGGCCAGTGGCCCGAGGCCGCCATGGTGGTCTGGCTCTTCGGGCTGTCCGAGATGCTGGAAGCGCTGAGCCTGGCCCGCGCCCGCGACGCCATCCGCGCCCTTGGGGCCCTGGCGCCCGAAACCGCCTGGGTGCGCCAGCCCGATGGCCAATGGGCGGAGCAGCCCAGCGAGCGGGTGCCGCTGGGCGCCGTGCTGCGCATCCGCGCCGGCGAGCGCGTGCCGCTGGACGGCCAGGTGGTCGAAGGCCAGTCCAGCGTCAACGAGGCGGCGCTGACGGGCGAGAGCCTGCCGGTGCCCAAGGCCGCAGGGGACGCGCTGCTGGCCGGCTCGGTCAATGAACTGGGCCTGCTGCTGATGACGGTCACCGCGGCCAAGGGACAGACCCTGTTGGACCGCATGGCCCAGGCCGTGCAGGAAGCGCAGGCCCAGCGTGCGCCCACGCAGCGCTTCGTGGACCGCTTTGCGCGTGTCTACACGCCGCTGGTCGTCGCCGCGGCGCTGCTGCTGGGCCTTCTGCCGCCGCTGTGGCTGGGCGAGCCCTTCGCGCCCTGGATCTACAAGGCCCTGGTGCTGATGGTGGTGGCCTGCCCCTGTGCCCTGGTGATCTCCACGCCGGTGACCGTGGTCAGCGCGCTGACCGCCGCTGCCCGTCGCGGACTGCTGATCAAGGGCGGCCTCTACCTGGAGCAGGCCCACCGCCTGCAAAGCATCGCGATGGACAAGACCGGCACGCTCACGCAAGGCCGGCCGGCGCTGCTCGGTCACACGGCGCTGGGCAGCCTGGACGAACGCGGCCTCCTGCGCCATGCCGCAAGCCTGAATGCCGGCTCTCGCCATCCGCTGGCGTTGGCCCTGGTCGAGGCCGCCGTCGCGCAAGACCTGACCCTGACTCCGCTGCAGGACTTCGAGACCCTGCCCGGCCGCGGCGTGCGCGCCCGCTTGGAGGGGCTGGGCTGGCAGCTGGGCAACGAGACCCTGGCGCGCGAGCTGGGCGCCGTGAGTCCCGCCGCCGAGGCCGCAGCCCGCCACTGGAGCGAGGCGGGCTGCAGTGTGCTGTGGCTGCTGCGCGATGGCGAGCCTGGCTGGCGCTGCGAAGGGCTGCTGGCAATGCGCGACCGGCTGCGCTCGCACAGCGCCGACGCCGTGGCGGCCCTGCAGGCGGCGGGTGTGCAGGTCCACATGCTCAGCGGCGACCAGCGCGGCGCCGCCCTGGCCGCGGCCCGCGAACTGGGGCTGCCCGAAGCCCAGGTCCAGGCGCCGCTGCTGCCGCAGCAGAAGCTCGCCGCCATCGCCCAGTTGCGTGAGCGCGGTCCGGTGGCCATGGTGGGGGACGGCGTCAACGATGCCCCGGCACTGGCGCGTGCCGACATCGGCATCGCCATGGGTGCGGCGGGCACCGCCACCGCGCTGGAGACGGCCGACATCGCCCTGATGCAGGACGACCTGCGCCGCCTGCCGGAACTGATCATGCTTTCGCGCGACTGCAACCGGGTGCTGTGGCAGAACATCGGTCTGGCCCTGGGCCTGAAGGCGCTGGTACTGGCGCTGACTCTGGCCGGCTGGGGCAGCCTGTGGCTGGCGGTGCTGGCGGACGCGGGCGCGGCGCTGCTGGTCGTGGCGCTGGGCCTTCGGCTGCTGCGCTGGCAGCCGCGGCGCTGAGGCGTGCGCAAGACGCACGCATGCCGCGCGGGCAGCCTTGAACCTATGTCAAAAGACAGGGGTGCCAGGTCTTGCCCCTGGTAGGAACCCGCAGAAACATGCTGTAAGCGCGCGGCGACAATCCTGCGACCGCGCAGCACCAGCGTGGCCCCAATGCGCCACCTTCAGCCATCCGGCTCGCAGGGTCGCGCGGGCGGGTCGCAATCGAGGGTGCACTGCGGATTCCCTGCTGTCTTGCGTCGCCCCCTCAACCGGGGGTCGGCTCCTGCGCTGACCTGTCACCCAAAGGTTTTGTATGAGTTCAAACGTCCCGGCCGGCACCTTCCTCGGCCATCCCAAGGGCCTGTTCCTGCTGTTTGCCACTGAAATGTGGGAGCGCTTCAGCTACTACGGCATGCGTGCCCTGCTGGTGCTGACGCTGGTCGCCGGCGCTACCGCCGCCAACCCCGGCTTTGGTTGGAGCAATGAAGAGGCGCTGGGCCTTTACGGTACCTTCACCGGCCTGTGCTATCTGACGCCTCTGTTCGGCGGCTGGATTGCCGACAACTACCTGGGCCAGCGCAAGTCCATCATCCTGGGCGGCCTGATCATGGCCGCCGGGCAGTTCACGCTCAGTGCTTCCATTCCAGGCAACACCAAGCTGTTCTACGTGGGCCTAGCCTTGCTGATCGTCGGCAACGGCTTCTTCAAGCCGAACATCTCGACCATGGTGGGTGATCTCTACCGCCCCGGCGATGCCCGCCGCGATGGCGCCTTCACCATCTTCTACATGGGCATCAACGTCGGAGCCTTCCTGGCTCCGCTGGTGTGCTCCACCCTGGGCGAGAGCGCCGAATGGGGCTGGAAGTACGGCTACATGTCGGCCGGCTTCGGCATGCTGATCTCGGTGGTGACGCAGTTGCTGTTGGCGCAGCGCCTGCTGGGCGACATCGGCAAGGAGCCCGGCGCCAAGCGCGCGCTGATGGCCAATGGCGGCAAGAAGGAGCCGCTGACCCAGGTCGAATGGGACCGCATGCGCGTGGTGTTCGTGCTCTTCGTGTTCATCGTGATCTTCTGGACTGCCTTTGAGCAGGCCGGCGGCCTGTTGAACATCTATGCCTCGGAGAAGACCAACCGCTTCATCGGCACTTTCGAGGTGCCTGCAGGCTGGTTCCAGTCCGTGAACGCCTTCTTCATCGTGCTGCTGGGCCCCGTATTCGCCACGGTCTGGAGCACCCTCGGCCGCGCCGGCAAGAACCCCAGCACGCCATCGAAGATGATTCTGGGCCTGGTGTTCACGGCCCTGGGTTTCCTCTTCATGGTGGGCGCCTCGATGGAGCAGTCGGCGAACGGGAAGGCCGGCATGCACTGGCTGGTGCTGGCCTATCTGCTGCACACCATGGGCGAGCTGTGCATCTCCCCGGTGGGACTGTCCATGGTGACCAAGCTGGCCCCGGTGCGCCTGGCCAGCCTGATGATGGGCGTCTGGTTCCTGATCAACGCGGTGGCCAACAAGCTGGCTGGCGTGGTCGGCGCCTATGCCGAACACGCGGGCGAGCTCGCCATCTTCGGCGGCCTGACCGTCTTCCTGCTGGCTTTCGGCCTGGGCCTGTGGGCCATCTCCGGCAAGCTGGTGACCTGGACCCACGGCGCCGAGAAGACGCTGGCCTGATCGCCTCGTCCTCCAACTGCAAGACGCGCCTCGGCGCGTCTTTTTCATGCGCGAGCACCGCCTGCGCCAGCGCCGGCCGCCCGCTACCATGGGGCTCCCCACACCGCAGGAGCAGCCAGGCATGAAATCGATGGGCAAGCGCGCCAGCGGCGCACGGCTGGAACGCATGCAGGCCTCGCCGCGCTGGGACGGCCAGGGCTTTCGCAACCTTCACCCCATTGACCCGGGCCTGCGCGACACCGACGGCCCGCGCGCGTCGATGCTGGAAATCCTTTGTCCTGACGGTCGGCGGCGCCCGCCGGGCCCGCTGCCGGTGGTCCATCCGCGCGAGACCTGGGCCCGCGCGCCGGGCAGCGGACTGCGCGCCAGCTGGCTGGGCCACTCCAGCGTGCTGATCGAGATCGACGGCCTGCGTCTGCTGACCGACCCGGTCTGGGGGCCGCGGGTCTCGCCCTCCACCCTGGCCGGGCCCAAGCGCTACCAGCCGCCGCCGGTGCCGCTGCGCGCGCTGCCGGCGCTGGACGCCGTGCTGATCTCGCACGACCACTACGACCACCTGGACTACCCCACCATCCGCGCCCTGGCCAAACGGCCCCAGCCCTTCATCACCTCGCTGGGCGTGGGCGCGCACCTGGAGGCCTGGGGCATCCCGCCCGAGCGCATCATCGAGCTGGACTGGTGGGAGTCCCATCAGCTGCCCGGCAGCGAGCTGCGCGTGCATGCCGCGCCTTCCCAGCATTTCTCCGGCCGCGGCCTCAAGGACAAGAACGCCACGCTGTGGTCGTCCTTCGTGATCGAATCACCGCGCCACCGCGTGTTCTTCAGCGGCGACACGGGCCTCAGCCGCGAGTACCAGGCCATCCGCGAGCGCTTCGGCCCCTTCGACCTGGTCATGCTGGAGGTGGGCGCCTACCACCCCTCCTGGGGCGACATCCACCTGGGCCCCGTGAACGCCCTGCAGGCCTGGGACTGGCTGGGCGGCGGGGCGCTGCTGCCGGTGCACTGGGGCACTTTCAACCTGGCCACCCATGATTGGGACGAGCCCGCCGAGACGCTGCTGCAGCTGGCGCCCGAGCGCGGCGTGCCCTTGCTGATGCCGCGGCTGGGCGAGGCCCTGGAGCCGGCACAGGCCACGCCCAGCCCCACGGCCTGGTGGCGCCAGGCGGGCCAGCCCGCGTCGCCTGCGCCTGCGGCCGAGCCAGCGACGCTGCGCCTGCCACGCTGGATGCCCTGGCCGCTGGATTGAGTGCCGGTCAACACGGGGCGCGGCGCGGGCAACGCGCAGCGACCAACGCGGCCAGCTCTATGCGGCGTGGTCAGCGCGCCGTGGTCTACGCGGAGTGGTCAGCCAGGCGACCAGCCGGCGGGTCAACGGCGCCAGCAGCAGGACGGCCGGAAAGGCCAGCGGCCAGGCGTGAAGCCAGGCGCGGCGCCAGGCCAGCAGCCAGGGCGCCGGGTCCGCCGGCGACGGCGGCACCTGGCTCCAGCTGGCCACGGCGGCGACCAGGGCCGACATCAGGCCTGAGAGGATCAGGGCGAACAGCAGGCCGGCGTAGCGGGCGGGGATCATGGCGTCTCCTTCATGCGAGCGCCCGCCTCAGGCCGTGCCCAGGCGATGCAGGGTTTCGGCCATGTGGCGGCCAAAGAGCTGCGCGGTCTTGATGTCGCCCGGCTCGAAGGCGTCGGCCGGCATGCCATGGCCCGACTGCGCCATCAGGCCGGACCACGAGCCCAGGCGGTTCGCGGCTTCGCGCTCGGGCACGCCGGCATGCTGTTCGGGCAGGATGGGATTGCCGACCCAGACCATGCCGTGCTGCATGGCGAACACGAACATCGACATCAGCGTGGACTGCTTGTCGCCCGATGGCAGGGACGACACGGTGAAGGCGCCGGCCAGCTTGCCCCGCAGGCGCTGCTGGCGCCACATGCGTCCGGTGGCGTCCATGAAGCGCTTGAACACGCTGGAGACGCCGCCCAGGTAGGTGGGCGAGCCCATCAGCAGACCGTCGTAGGCCGCCACGGCCTCCGGGTTGTCGCCGAGCGTGTCGGCCTGCAGCAGGTCCACCTCGACGCCTTCGACGCCCCGCGCGCCCTCGACGATGTGCCGCGCGATATGGGCCGTGTGCCCATGGGCGCTGTGATAGATGACGGCCAGCTTCTTCATGATGGTTCACTCCTTGAGAAAGACGGGAAGATGAGAAAGGGCAGGGGTCAGGTCTTGATGGCCCTCAGGCACTCGCGCCCTGCATCGCCGCGATGAGTCGCAGCGCCTGCGCACTCAGGTACAGGCCCAAGCCGAAGACGGCGTGGTTGGCGGCGCTGCGCAGCAGGTTCCGGGCGATCGGTCCGTTGCGCCGGCCGGCCAGGCCCGCACCCATCGCCGGCTGCATGATCAGCAGCGGGGCGGCGACCGTGCCAAGCCCCAGCGCCAAGGCTGGACCCAGGCGCGGTGCGGCGAGCCAGGCGCTGCCCTGCCAGGCCACCAGCAGCGCCGCGAACAGCAGGCCCACGGCGTAGTGCATGGTCCAGCCCAGGGCCAACTCCCCCTGCACGGGACTGGCCCGCGCCATCGCCGCGTGACGCCACCGCCCGCGCAGCAGGTGGCCAGTCCAGCGGCCCAAGAGCGAAAAGTTCAAGGTCGGGACGCCCGCCCGGCGCAGGCCCATCAGCCACAAGTCCATCAGCGCCGTCGCCCCGATGCCCAGGCCCAACACCTGCGGCAGGATCGATCCCGGCTCCATCCATGCATCCATCGCACACCTCCGTTCACATGAGCGACAGGCACTTGACGCATGTCGACTTCGGCAGCAGGATAGAAGTTGAAGTCAACTTCAAGTCAAGGGCCCTGTTGTGATGGACATCGCTGAGGTGGCGCGCCGCTCGGGCGTGGCGGCCTCGACCCTGCGCTACTACGAGCGCCGTGGGCTGATCGCCCCCATGGAGCGCGAAGAGGCCGGCCGGCGCCGCTACGCGCCCGGCGTGCTGGGCCAGCTGGCCCTGATCGCGCTGGGGCAGGCCGCCGGGCTGTCGCTGGACGAAATCCGCACCATGGTGCTGCCCAACGGCGAGCCCAGCGTGGACCGCGGCCTGCTGGCGGCGAAGGCTGATGAGATCGATGCCCAGATCCTGCGGCTGCGCGCCATGAGCCGGGGCCTGCGCCATGCCGCCGCCTGCCCCGCGCCCAGCCACGCCCAGTGCCCGACCTTCCAGCGCCTGCTCAAGGCTGCCGCGGCGGGGGCGCTGGACCCGCCTCGCGACACCGGCACGGCCACGGGGGCGCGGCAGGCGCGGCGCAAGGGCGCCACACGCTGAGCGCGGCCGGCTTGGCACCGCAGGTAGGCGCATGCGAACATCCCTGCAGCCCCGCCATCGTCCCGCGCGAGGCATGAGGAGACGGTCATGCTGCGATTCCTGTCCTCCCCACGCTCCATCGCCCAGCGCCTGGCCCAGGTCCAGGCCCTGGTGTTGCTGGTGGCCTTGATAGGCTCGGGCCTGGGCTACTGGGGCCTCAGCCGCGTGGCCGCGCGCACCGATGCCATGCAGGCCGACACCATGGTCACCGAGCGCATCGCCGCGGACTGGTACCGCAATGTCTTCAACGGCATCACCCGCACCACCGCCATCGCGGTCAGCAGCGATGACCAACTGGCCAGCTACTTCGCACAACAGGCGGCCGAGTCCACCCAGCGCTCCACCGAGCTGCAACAGCAGCTGGGCAAGCAGCTGACCCTGCCCGAGGACCGCGCGCGCTTCGAGCGCATCGGCGAGCTGCGCAAGGGCTATCTCAGCTCCCGCGATGCCATCGCCGCCGCGCGCAAGGCCGGCGACGCGGCCAAGGCGCAGCAGCTCTTCGAGCAGGCCTTCTCGCCCGCGGCCAAGCTCTACCTGGAAAGCATCCGCGAGGTCGCGCAGCTGCAGCGCGACCGGCTGGACCAGGTCCTCAAAGAGTTGCAAACCACCAACCAGCGCGCACGCCTGGCCCTGCTGATCTTCGGCGCCTGCGCGCTGCTCACGGGCGGGGCCCTGGCCCTGTGGCTGGCCCGCTCCATCACGCGCCCGCTGCACCAGGCCGTCTCGGTGGCAGACGCCATCTCGCACTTCGACCTCAGCCGGCCCATCGACGTGCAGGGCAGCGACGAGACCGGCCATCTGCTGCGCGCCCTGCACACCATGCAGGACGCTCTGCTGCGGCTGATCGGCGAGCTGCGCGGCTCCACCGACAGCATCAGCACCGCCAGCGCCGAGATCGCCACCGGAAACATGGACCTGTCTTCTCGCACCGAGCAGACCGCCTCCAACCTCCAGCAGGCCGCGGCCTCGCTGACGCAGCTGACCGGCACCGTGCGCCAGACGGCGGACTCGGCCACCACCGCCAACCAGCTGGCGAGCTCGGCCGCCGAGACGGCGCAGCGCGGCGGCGCGGTCATGACCCAGGTCGTGGCCACCATGGGCGAGATCAGCGAGAGCTCGCGGCGCATCGGGGACATCATCGGCGTGATCGACGGCATCGCCTTCCAGACCAACATCCTGGCGCTGAACGCCGCCGTAGAGGCGGCGCGGGCCGGCGAGCAGGGCCGCGGCTTCGCGGTGGTGGCGGGCGAGGTGCGCTCCCTGGCCCAGCGCAGCGCCGAGGCCGCGCGCGAGATCAAGACCCTGATCGCCACCAGCGTGGACCGCGTGGAATCCGGCTCGCGCCTGGTGACGAGCGCCGGCAGCACCATGAACGAGATCGTCAACAGCGTGCAGCGCGTGACCGACATCATTGGCGAGATCAGCGCCGCAGCGCACGAGCAGCGCGAAGGCATCGACCAGGTCAACGCCGCCGTCGGCCAGCTGGACCAGATGACGCAGCAGAACGCCGCCCTGGTGGAGCAGGCCGCCTCGGCCGCGGAGAGCCTCAAGGACCAGTCGCAGCGCCTGGCGGATGCGATCTCGGTTTTCCGGCTGCGCTGACCCGGCGCCAGAGCTCGGCGTTCATGAGGCCACGATGCCCTGGGCCTGCTTGCGCTGGCGCTTGGATTCATACATGCGCTGGTCGGCGCAGTCGATCAGCGCCTCGGCATTGAGGGCGTCAGCCGGGTACAGCGCAAGGCCGCAGCTGCCTTCGATGGCGTGGCGCCGGCCTTGAAAGACGAAGGGCGAACGCAACACCTCCTGCAGACGCTGCTTGAACTGCCAGGCACCGGCGCACTCGTCCGCGGAAGGCATCAGGATGGCGAATTCATCGCCGCCCAGCCGCGCCACCACGTCCTCGCTGCGCGCCGTTTCCTTCAGGCGGCGCGCAAATTCCACCAGCGCCGCATCACCCACGCTGTGGCCGTGACCGTCGTTCAGGGCCTTGAGCCCGTCCATGTCCAGGATCAGCACGGCCAGCCCCCGCCGGTTGCGGCGCGAGCGCTGCAGGGCCCCGCGCAACTGCTCCATGAACATCGCCCGGTTGGCCAGGCCGGTGAGGTCGTCATGCGTGGCGCGCAGGAAGAGATCGTCCTGGCCATAGCGGGTGGCCCAGTACATGGAATTGCCGACCACGCGCGACAGCAGGCTCAGCAACTCGGCCTGCTCCGGGCCGAACTGGCCGCGCTCGCGCGACATGGCCTTGAGCACCCCCACAGGCTGGCCCAGGTGCATCAGGGGCACGACCACCATGGAGCGCAGGCCCACCCGCCGGCAGGCGCTGCGGTCCACCCGTGGATCCTGCTCGGAGTCCTGGCAGATCAGGGCCTCGGCGCGCCGCATGCATTCGCCGGAGAGGCTGGCCTTCAAGGACACCTGCACCCCCAGCTGCGCCATGGCCGTGCCGCTGGCCGCGCGGTAGTGCAGGACCTCGTCCTCGGCGATCTCGACGACCGCGCCATCCGCCGCCACCAGCGACAGGGTGGCCTGCGCCACCAGGTTCATGACCCCGGGCAGGTCCAGGCCCAGCTCGGCCACCTGGCCGTGGATCTCGATGATGCGGAGCAGTTCAGCCGCTGAAGCCATGGCGGCCTCCACTTGGGTTGCGCGGCTCCCCGATGTCTGCTCTTGTGCACCTCAAGTTTAGGCGCGGCTGGCGGGCAATGGCAGGGCTGTCCCCTATTCGTCTCAGGCCTTCAGACCCCGTCCCACCATGCGCAGCCGCTGGCGGAATTCCTTCTTGAGGCGGTACAGCTGCGCCGGGCGGTGCGCCCCCTCGGCGCGCTTGGCACCGGCCACGGTGTCCAGGATGTCCAGCTCGTCCATCTTGCGGCGGAAGCTCACGGGATTGATGGCTTCGCCCAGCACCGCCTGGTAGACCGCCTGCAGCTCGGGCAGGGTGAAGGGCTCAGGGCACAGGTGCGCCGGCAGCGAGGAGTACAGACTCTTGCTGCGCACCCGCGCCACCGCGGCCGCCACGATGTGCCCATGGTCGAAGGCCAGGGCGGGCAGGCGGTCCACGGGCAGCCAGGCGCAGCCCTCCACCGGCGGCGCATGCCGGGCCAGCCGCCCCGCATCCACCAACGCTACATAGGCCACCGACACGCTCCACCCGCGCGGATCCCGCCCCGGGCCGCTGAAGGTGGCCAGCTGCTCCAGGTAGAGCTCCTGCAGGCCGGCTTTGTCGCGCAGCACGCGCTGGGCTGCGTCCTCGCAGCCCTGGTCTTCGCCCACATGCACGTAGCCGCCAGGCAGGGCCAGGGCGCCGGCAAAGGGCTCGCGCTCGCGCTTGAGCAGCAGCACCTGCAGCTGCTCGTCCCGCAGGGTCAGCAGCACGAGGTCCACCGTGCAGATGAGGGGTGCCGGCGTGCGGCGGGAGTTTGTTGAAGCGCTCACCGAACAGAGGATAGCTCCGAAACGGCGCAGGGCGAGGGCGCTGCACCATCGGCCTCGCCTGGCCTCCGACCCATGCCATGTCGCAATGCCATCTTCTTAGTTAATTGCATTCTGCATTTAAGTCAGCGTATGATGAGACCCGTGCGCAAGACTTGAACGGGAGCACCGCCATGAACACCCAGCTGCTGCTGATCGATCCCCAGAACGACTTCTGCGACCTGCCCGAGGACTGGCTGCCGCACAGCCCGGCCCTGGGCACCCGCCTCCGCCCGGCCCTGCCCGTGGCCGGCGCCCATGACGACCTGCTGCGCGCCGCCGCCCTGGTGGAGCGCCTGGGTGCAGGCCTGCAGGGCATCACCGTGACCCTCGATTCGCACCACCGCATCGACATCGCCCACCCCGGCTTCTGGCTGGACGAGGCCACGCAGGCGGCCCCCACGCCCTTCACCGCCATCACCGCCGCGCAGGTGCGCGCCGGCGCCTTCCGCCCGCGGGCAGCCGCAGCCCGGGCGCGCGTGCTGGACTACCTGGACGCGCTGGAAGCCGCGGGGCGCTACACGCTGATGGTCTGGCCCGTGCACTGCCAGATGGGCAGCTGGGGCCAGACGGTGCATGCCGGGCTGCAGGCCGCCCTGGACCGCTGGGCGGACGCACAGGGCCGCGCAGTGCAGATCGTCACCAAGGGCGAGAATCCCTGGACCGAGCACTACAGCGCGCTCCAGGCCGAGGTGCCGGATGCGGACGACACCCGCACCCAGCTCAACCGGCAGCTGCTGGCGGCGCTGGACCATGCCGATGAGCTGCTGATCGCCGGCGAGGCGGGCAGCCACTGCGTCAAGGCCACGGTGGAGCACCTGGTCGAGCACCTGCCTGCAGGCGCCTGCGGCAAACTGGTGCTGCTGCGCGACTGCATCAGCCCGGTGGCCGGCTTCGAAGCTGCCCAGGAAGCCTTCTTCGGCGCCATGCAGGCGCGGGGCGTGCGGCTCGCCCTCAGCACCGAGTTCTGAAAGACGCGCCCATGAGCACCTCTGCCCACCCGCCCGTGATCCGCAGCCTGCTGGACACCGACCTCTACAAGTTCACCATGTGGCAGGCGCTGCTGCACCGCCACCCGCAGACGCAGGCGGAGTACCGCTTCGTGTGCCGCAATACGCCGGCCTTTCCCCTGAGCGCGCTCAAGGACGAGGTGGAGCGCGAACTCGACGCCCTGTGCGCGCTGAGCCTGTCGGATGAGGAACTGGCCTATCTGCGGGGTCTGCGCTTCATCAAGAGCGACTTCATCGACTTCCTGCGTCTCTTCCGCTTCCAGCGCGCCTTCATCGACGTCAGCAGCGAAGGCGACACCCTGCACATCGTCGCGCGCGGCCCGCAGGTGCATGTGATGGCCTTCGAGATCCCGGTGCTGGCCATCGTCAACGAGCTCTATTTCCGTCGCCTGGACACGCCAGCCGTGCGCGCCGAGGGCCAGCGCCGCCTGGACGCCAAGATCGCCACGCTGCAGGCCTTCGCGCAGGAGGCCGAGCAGCATCGCCACCCTTTCGAGCTCTTCGACTTCGGCCTGCGCCGCCGCTTCTCGGGCGACTGGCAGCGCGAGGTCGTGCGCCAGCTGCGCGACGCCCTGCCGCAGCACTTCAAGGGCAGCTCCAACGTGAAGCTGGCGCGCGAACTGGGCCTGGTGCCCATCGGCACCATGGCGCACGAGTACCTGCAGACCTTCCAGGCCCTGGGAACGGTGCGCCTGCGCGACCACCAGAAGGCGGCGCTGGAGGACTGGGTGCAGGAGTACCGCGGCGACCTGGGCATCGCCCTGACCGACGTGGTCGGCATGGACGCCTTCCTGGCTGACTTCGACCTCTACTTCGCCAAGCTTTTCGACGGCCTGCGCCATGACAGCGGCGATCCCATCCTCTGGGGCGAAAAGGCCCTGGCCCATTACGCCAAGCTGCGCATCGACGCCCACACCAAGCGCCTGGTCTTCAGCGACGGCCTGACCGTGGACAAGGCCATCGCCCTGTACCGCCACTTCGCCGACCGCGTGCAGCTGGGCTTCGGCATCGGCACCCACCTGAGCAACGATCTGGGCCTGACGCCCCTGAACATCGTGATGAAGCTGACCCATGCCAACGGCCAGCCGGTGGCCAAGCTCAGCGACAGCCCAGGCAAGACGCTGTGCGATGACGAGACCTTTCTGGCGTACCTGCGGCAGGTGTTTGGCATCCGGCCGCTGTAAGCACCCCGCGGCGCCGCCTGCCCCGGGCCCGGGCCCGGGCGATCGGCGCACGCAAGGTCAGGAATTTCGTAGAAATTCCAGGTGGCTCATGCCATGAGCTACCAACCCCGTAAGCTGTCTCTCATGCCAGGCGAAAGAAGCATTCGGCGCGTATCCAGACGATCCTCCAGCGCTCCCCGGCCCCTTGAGGTGCGGGTGGCAAATCACGACAGTCCGGACCCGGTGGCCGGCATGACCTCGCATTCAAGATGCGTCCCAAGTTGGCAGGATGCGCTCATCCAACGCGTTGGATGCATTGACCACGCCATGGCATCTGCTGGCCATCCAGCAGGGAATCAGTCAACGATCAACAAGGAAAAGGGAAGAACCATGGCCATCATCTCGACCACTGCCAACATCAGCTCTCTGCGCGCCATCACCGGTGCCAGCGCCGGCGATGTCTATGAAGTCCTCGGCTACTACGGCGCCGGCGACGGCGGCGGCGGCTCCTACTACTGCGACACCGCCGACCTGAGCTCGCTGGACAACGGCGGCTCCGTCATCGTCGCCAACGACGGCAAGCGCTGGAAGCTGCACGCCACGGGCGGCTTCTCTGTACGCCAGTTCGGCGCCCGCGGCAATGGCAGCGCCGACGACACAGCGAGCATCAACAAGGCCATCAGCGCGACCGGCGCGGGCACCTTGTACTGGCCTGCCGGGACCTACCTGGTGTCCGGCGGCCTGGTGCAGGCGGCGTCCCAGTCCTGGCAGGGTGCAGGCGGACAGCGTGCCACCACGATCAAGAAGATGGGGAACTTCGACCTGGTGACCCTGGGCGACCTGGGCGCCATCCAGGACATCAACCTGGAGTGCCAGGGGGGCTCCTATTCGGGTCGCGGCATCGTGGTCAGCAACGGCTTCAGCCAGCTGATCCGGCGCGTGCGCATCAGCCAGTCGCAAGGCATCGCCCTGGAGTTCGCCCTCAACCAGGGTGGCGGTTCGACCATCGCGGACCTGGAGGCCACCACCACGAACCCGACCACGGTCGCGGCGGTCAAGCTGTCCGACAACACGGCCAGCCCGAAGTTCTTCAGCAACATCTGGCTGAGCGGTGGCCTGTTCGACTTCTCGGCGGGTGGCAACGGCGTGTCCGTCACCAACTTCTATGCACGCAATCTGCTGACCTCGGCCAGCACCGCCTTGCTGCACATCGCCAACGGGCGCTTCGCCTCGCTGTCCGACCCCGTCACCTTGAGCGGCTCCGACATCACGCTCACCGGCGTGGCCTTCTCCGGCCTGCTGGCCCTGAAGAACATGCAAGGCGCGAAGATCACGGCCTGCACCCTCGGTTCGGGCTTCACGGAGGAGGCGGCCACCTGCCAGTACAACGAGGTCTACGACCAGCGCAAGCCCTACACCCCCCTGTGGACCCAACCCGAGGGCAGCGGCGCGCAGCCGAGCATTGGCAATGGCTCGATCACTGCGTCCTACCAGCGCAGCGGGCATGCCTGCCTGGTGTCGATCCGGGTCGTTACGGGCTCCACCACCACCTATGGCAACGGCACCAGCGGCTACCAGCTGAGCCTGCCGTTCAAGGGGCATCTGTCCGTTGACCAACGCGGCCTTCCCGCCGTCGTCACCATCAACGGCACGACCTACCCCTGCTGGGCAACCATTGGTGCGAACGAGAACGTCCTGACGCTGGGCTTCAACGGCCAGTCTGTCCGCCTGGGTCATCCGGCCGCCTGGACCGCAGGCAGCACGATCGACCTGGAGTTCAGCTACCTGGTCCGCTAAGGCCGTCCGCCCGCAAGGGCGGTCCCGGGTTCGGCGCCGCCTGGTGCCGAGCCCGGGGGCTGCGCCCGGCACTCCCAGGGAGAGGCCCGACGCCTCATTCGATCAAGGGGCCGGGGTGCCGGGGCCGGCGCTGGTGACCGGCGCCGGCGCGCTGCGATAGACCCAGAAGCGCGGCAAGGCGAAGCCCGTCGCGATGACGCCAGCGAGGCAGATGGCGCCGCCCAGCCAGACTGCGGTGGAGACGCCCCAGGCATCGGCCATGAAGCCCGCGCGGGCGTTGCCGATCAGGGGGCCGGTCAGGTAGCTGATCATCTCGATGCCGGCCAGGCGGCCGCGCAGCTCGTTGGGAATGGTCTCGTTCCAGATGGTCCCGCGGAACACGCCGCTGACCATGTCCGCCGCGCCGGCCACCACCAGGCAGGCCAGGCCCATCATCAGGCTGGGCGCGAAGCCCAGGGCCACGATGCCCAGGGCCCACATGGCCGCCGCGATGACCACGGCCCGCCCATGCCGCCGCACACGCCCCGTCCAGCCGCTGAAGACGCCGATGAGCAGCGCACCGACCGACATCGCCGACAGCAGCCAGCCCACGGACTCGGTGCGCCCGTCCGCCGCGGCCATGGCCGGGAACAGCGCCACGGGGAAGGCAAAAGCCATGGCGACGATGTCGACGATGTAGGTGCCCATCAGCTCCGGGCGGCGCCAGGCGAAGCGCAGGCCCTCGGCCAGGTCGGCCAGCAGATGCGGCCGCTCCTCGGGCGAGGCCGGCGTTCCGATCGCCGCCTTGGGGATGCGGGCGATGAAGAACAGCGCGGCCAGGAAGGTGCAGAAGTCGAAGACATAGGCGCCCACCGCACCCCAGCGCGCCAGCAGCAGCCCCGCCAGCGCCGGGCCCGCCACCATGCCCACCGTGCCCCGCACCGAGGACAGCGCCGCCACGGCCGCAAACTCCTCAGGCCGCGCCAGCTTCTGCGTCAGGGCCTCCAGCGCCGGACGGTGGAAGCCGCTGGCGCCCTGCAGCACCGCCACCAGGGCGTAGATGGCCAGCACGCTGGGGGCCGCGCTCATGGCATTGGCCAGCAAGCCAGCCAGGCACAGGGCCATCAGCGCTTCGGAGCCGATCAGCAGACGCTTGCGGTCCATGCGGTCCGCCACCGCGCCGCCCAGCAGGCCGCACAGCACCACCGGCAGCAGCTGCACCAGGCCCAGCAGACCGACCTGGGCATTGGAGCGCGTCAGTTCATAGAGCTGCCAGGGCACGGCCACATAGCTGACCATGCTCCCCAGGCCGGAGATGAACTGGCTGGCGAAAAGGCGGCGAAAGGCCGTGTTGTGGCGCAGGGGGCCGAGGTCGAGAAGCATGCAGGGTGTGAGCGCTGCCAGCCGCCAGCGCGCGGCCTGGAGGCAGGGCCCAATGAGAAGGCGGAGCCGCGAGCATAGCGGGCTCGTACCGCCTCACCCACTGCTCAGCACCCTACGATCGAATGGCCGATCACCTGCCGGCCCGGTGCATCGACCAGGTAGCGCACGGTGCAGCTGAAGGCCGGCCGCCCGTCGGGGCCTCCGCGCGTGGACTTGGAGTAGCGGTAGTCGTAGCTGCCGTCCGCCCGCCGCGTGACCGCCTCGGGCTTGCCCATCTTGCGCAGCAGCTCCTGCACGGTCGCGCCGTGCCAGCTGTCCAGGGCCTTGTCGAACTCGCGGCGTCGCTGCAAGTCCTCGGCGGCAGGCGGGGGTGGCGCGGCCGTTGCCGCAGTGGGAGGTGCGCCGGCGGTGCCTGCGCCAGGGCCGGCGCAGCCACCGAGGCCCGCCATCCACGCCAGGCAAAGCGAGCCGCCCACGGCGACGGCCGCGTGGCAGCCGCTTGCGCGGGCCCAGCCAGACGACGGCCAAACGCGTGGTGGCCAAAAGTGCGTGACTCCGTTCATTCGAGCAAGCGTAGGCCCGCAGCCCATGCCCCACCGTTGCCGAAAGTAAATGGCGTGTACGCAAGCAGCAGCACCGGCCCCATGCGGGCCCAGGCGACGCACTCGCTTACAGCTGCAGCGCCAGGGGCTGCCAGCCCGCGTTCGACGACCTAACATGGATCAAAGCCATGTCTTGATGCCGCCCGCCACCCCGACATTCACGGAGACGATCATGATGAAGCTGCTGCCTGGCCAAGCGCTGCGATTCGGATTTGCGCACTGTCTGAGCGCCATCGGTTTGTCCCTGCTGGCTTCCTGCGGCGGCGGGGGTGGCTCGGCGGGCACGATGCCCGGCAGCACCGGCACGCTGCAGCTCTCGCTGACCGACGCGCCGGCCTGCGGCTTCGAGCAGGTCAACATCACCATCCAGAAGGTGCGGGTGCATCAGAGCAGCACGGCGGCGGACGGCGATGCCGGGTGGTCCGAGATCGTCCTCAGCCCGGCGCTGCGGGTGGACCTGCTCACCCTGCGCAACGGCGTGCTGGCGACCCTGGGCAGCACCCCCTTGCCAGCCGGCCACTACACGCAGATGCGGCTGGTGCTGGCCGCCAATGCCGGTACCGCGCCACCGGCCAACTCGGTCGTGCCCAGCGGCGGCACCGAGGTGGCGCTGACGACGCCGAGCGGCGCCCAATCGGGACTCAAGGCGAACGTCGACATCACGGTCAACGCCGATCAGCTGGCCGACTTCGTGCTGGACTTCGATGCCTGCAGGTCCGTCGTGCGCGCCGGCGCCTCGGGGCAGTACCTCCTCAAGCCGGTGGTGACGGTCATGCCTCGCCTCATTTCCGGCGTGCGCGGCAGCGTGGACGCCAGCATTGCCTCGGGTTCCACGCTGGTCACGCTTCAGCAGAACGGCACCATCATCAAGACCACGACGCCGGACGGCGCGGGCATGTACCTGCTGCAGCCGGTGCTGCCCGGCACCTACGACCTGGTCGTGACGGCCAGCGGCCGGTCCACCGCGGTCGTGACGGGCGTGGGCGTCAGCAGCGGCGTGCTCACCTCGATCACGACCTCGCCCGGCGGCCTGAACCCGCCAGCGTCGTTCACCGGCACGCTTGCAGGCAGCGTGTTCACAGGCAGCGTCCCTGTCGATGCCAGCGTGCAAGCCACCCAAATGCTCAGCATGGGCCGCATGATCACCGTGGCGCAGCGCAGCGTCGACGCGGGCAGCGGCGCCTACGCCTATGTGCTGCCGGTTGGCGCGCCCATGGTGGCGTCATACGCCGCGGCAACGACGCTCAGCTTCATGGCCGATGCAGCGGCGGCCGGCAAGTACAGCCTCAACGCGAGTGCCGCCGGCGCCAGCAAGAACGCCGGCCCCTTGAGCCTGGGCATCGGCGCCACGCTCACGACGAATTTCGTGTTTCCCTAGCCAACGGATCGGTCGCCCGCATGCGTCCTCCAGCAGGGTCCGTGGCATCGAGCGCCACACGAACGGCCGTTTGTAGTTTGGCCAGTCCGCACCTTGTTGTCCTTGCCAACGCCAGCCCCCGCCACGGCTGCAGGTCTTGAAGAAAGAAGTTCAGATGAAGAAATGGCCCGCACAGCGGGCCGTCAGGCAGGTCTTGTCGAAGGCAGTAATCTAGCCGTCAAACCTGGCTGACTGCACCCAGCCTCAAGCAGTCAGCCTTCGCCAGCCTTCTCCACGCCACCACACGCGCCTCCCGGCCCGTCCAAGCTGCGGCCTTTCCCAACTGCGCCACCAAGCTTCGAAACTTTGGCCTCATCGCACGGCCAGCCTCCCCCCAAGCCTTCGATAATTTGCCCGCAACTTCGAAACATTGTTCTCAGCTCCCTCCCCCATGCCCCTCCGCTACCACACCGTCCCCGTCACCCCCTTCCAGCAGAACTGCTCCTTCGTCTGGTGTGACCAGACCCAGGAAGCCGCGGTGATAGACCCGGGGGGCGAGGTTCCGCGCCTGCTGCAGGAAGTGCAGAGGCTGGGCCTGGCCTTGAAGGCGATCTGGCTGACGCATGCGCACATCGACCATGCGGGCGGCACGGCCGAGCTGGCGCGGCTGAAGGGCCTGCCCATCGTGGGGCCGCACCCGGGCGACCAGTTCTGGATCGACGGCTTGCCGCAGCAAAGCGCGATGTTCGGCTTCCCCGCGGTGGAGTCCTTCACGCCCACGCGCTGGCTGCAGGACGGCGACACGGTGCAGATCGGCCAGGAATCGCTGACTGTGCGCCACTGCCCAGGTCACACGCCGGGCCACGTGGTCTTTCACAGTGCTTCGGCGCGGCGCTGCTTCGTGGGCGACGTGCTCTTCGCCGGCTCCATCGGCCGCACGGATTTTCCCGGCGGCAATCATGCGCAGCTGATCAGCTCCATCACCGAGCGGCTCTGGCCCATGGGCGATGACACCGTCTTCATCCCCGGCCACGGCCCGGAGTCCAGCTTCGGCCAGGAGCGCCGCAGCAACCCCTTCCTGAGCCACGCCCGCTGGGGCTAGGTGCGCGGCCCGGCCGCCTGGGCCTCGGGACGAGGGTGCTCAGCGCACCGGCAGCAGCAGGCTGACTCGCAGCCCGCCTTCTTCGCGATTGGCCAGCAGGATGCGCCCGCCATGGGCCTCGGTGATCTCGCGCGCCAGGGCCAGGCCCAGACCGGTCCCGCTGCGCTTGGTCGAGTAGAAGGGAAGCAGGGCCTGGGCCAGCACGGTCTCGCTCATGCCAGGGCCACGGTCGGACACGGTCAGGCACCACTGCGCCCCCTGCCGTTGCACGGACAGGCGCACGTCGGCCGCAGCGCCGCTGCCCTGGCTCGCTTCGTGCGCATTCTTCAGCAGGTTGATCAAGGCCTGCTCCACCTGCGCACGGTCGAAGCTGGCGTCTTCCTCGGGCAGGGTGCCTTCGAGTTCGAAGGCCTGCTGGCTCATGAGGTGAGCCATGAAGTCGGCCCAGGACACCCGGGCCAGGCGCGGCAGCGGCAGTTTGGCCACGCTGGCATAGCCGGCCAGGAACTCGTGCAGATGCCGGGCGCGCTCGCCGATGCTCTGGAAGACCTGCGGCAGGCGCTCGGTCTGGCCGCGGCGGGCCAGCTCGGCCCCGCTGTGGGCCAGGGAGGAGATGGGGGCGAGCGAGTTGTTCAGTTCGTGGCTGATCACACGGATCACGCGCTTCCAGCTGGCCACCTCCTGGCGCGACAGCTCCCGGGTGATGCGGCGCAGCAGCACCAGGTGATGCGGCTGGCCCAGCAGGTTCAGCGTGCGTCGAGACAGGTGAAAGCTCTCGGCCTCGCCCGTGCCGCCGTCCACGCCCTCGCTCAGGGTCAGCAGCTGGTCCTCGCCCTGTCGCAAGGCCTCGGCCAGGGCCGGCGGCAGGGGCGCCAGCACGGTGTCCCAGTCCTGGCCGGCCAGGCGCCGGCCCTGGGCCAGCAGCTGGCGGGCGGCGATATTGGCATAGGCCACCCGCCCCTGGGGATCGACCAGGAGCAGGGCCAGCGGCGTGTTCTGCACCACCGTGTCCAGCAGCAGCTCGCGCTGGGCCAGGTGCTGGCGCTGGCTGCGCAAGGCGCCGGCCAGCTCGCGGTGCGCACTCAGCAGGGCCTGCAGCTCGCCCTGGCCCTCGGCGGCCAGGGTGGTGTTGAAGTCACCATCGCGGTAGCTGAGCACCGCGCCCTCCAGGGCTCGCAACACGCGCCGCAGCGGGGCCAGGCACCACAGCACCAGCACGCCGGCCACCGGCAGCAGCAAGGCCAGGATCAGCAGCGGCAGCCACAGGCTCGTGCGTGCCGCGAGGGCGCCCCAGCCCATCTCGCGCAACAGCGGCGGCAGCGGGCCCAGGCTGAAGGCCGCCTGCAGTCCCAAGGCCAGCAGGGCGATCAGCAGCAGGCCCAGCAACAGGCGCAGGCCAAGGTATTGCAGGGGCTGCATGCCGGCCAGGCGCTTCATCATGCTCAGACCCCGCCTTCGCGAGGCAGCCCGTAGCGGTCCATGCGACGGTACAGCGCCTGGCGCGAGAGGCCCAGCTGCTGCGCGGCACGGGCCACCACGCCCTGCGCGGCCTGCAGGGCGGCCAGCACGGCTTCGCGGCTGGGCTCGTCCAGGTTGCGATGGGCCTGGGCCGACTGCAGCGTGGCTGCCGTGGCGAGCAGGCCCAGGTCGGCCGCCTGGATCTGGCCGTCGCGGCACAGCAGGGCCGCGCGGGCAAGGGCATTGCGCAACTCGCGCACATTGCCGGGCCAGGCATGGGCCAGCAGCGCAGCGCGCGCTGCGTCGGTGAGACGAACGGCCTGGCCCGTCTGGCGGCCGTGCTCGGCCAGCACGTGGTCGGCCAGGGGCAGGATGTCGTCCCGGCGCTCGGCCAACGGGGGCAGACGCAGCTCGATCACGTTGAGCCGGTAGTAGAGGTCCTCGCGGAAGCTGCCCGCTGCCACCATGGCGGGCAGGTCCGCATTGGTGGCGCTGATCACGCGCACGCGGGTGCTGCGGGTGCGGGTGGAACCCAGGCGCTCGAACTGGCCGGTTTCCAGCACACGCAGCAGCTTCATCTGGCCGGCCAGGGGCAGGTTGCCGATCTCGTCCAGGAACAGCGTGCCGCCGTCGGCGGCCTCGAAGCGGCCCTCGCGCGCCTTGCCTGCGCCGGTGAAGGCACCGCTCTCGGCGCCGAAGAGTTCGGCCTCGATCAGGTCCGCCGGCAGCGCGCCGCAGTTCAGCGCCACCAGGGGTCCGCGCGCTACGGCGGAGTTGGCATGCACCAGCTGGGCGATGCGTTCCTTGCCGCTGCCGTTGGGGCCGGTGATCAGCACCGGCAGCGGCGCGCGAGCCACCTGGCAGGCCATCTCCAGCGTGGCGATCATGGCGTCGGAGGCGAAGACCAGATCGCCCAGGGCGTAGCGCGCGCGCAGCGCGTCCAGCCGCTGGCGGCGCTGCTGCCGGGCCTGGCTCAGGGCCTCGTTGGACTCGGCCAGCTCCAGCAGGTTTTCCACGGTGGCCAGCAGCTTGAGGTCATCCCAGGGCTTGGCCAGGTAATCGGCGGCACCGGCCTTGACCAGCGCCACGGCCTGCTCCAGCTGCGTCCACGCCGTCAGCAGGATGACCGGCAGATCCGGCCGCTGCTGGCGCAACTGCTGGAACAGCGCGCGGCCCTCCTCGCCCGAGGTGGTGTCGGCGCTGAAATTCATGTCCTGGATCACCAGGTCCACGGGCTCGCGCCCCAGCAGGTCCAGGCCCTCGGCGGGATCGGCGGCACACAGGGCGCGAATGTCGTGCAGCGAGAGCAGCAGGGCCAGGGCCTCGCGCACGCCGGGGTTGTCGTCGATGATCAGAACGGTTCGCATGAGGGGGCGAGAATAGCAAGCAGACGGCCCCGCAGCAGAGGCGCGCGGGGCCGGATCATCCCTCGGAAGCCGGCCGCCTTGGGCCGCATCCTCAGCTGCGCAACGCAGCCACCGGCGGCAGGGCCGCGGCGCGGCGCGCCGGCCCCAGCACGGCGAGCTGGCCCAGCAGCCACAGTGCGGAGGCACCGGCAGGCAGGTAGTGCCAGGGCAGGCCCGGCAGCTCGTACTGGTGCACCAGCACGCTGCTCAGGCCGGCCGCTCCCAGCAAGCCCAGCACGATGCCCGCGCTACTGAGCAGGAAGTTCTCGGCCTGGAAGTAGCGCAGGATCTGCCCGCGCGTGGCGCCCAACGCACGGCGCGTGCCGATCATGCGGGTGCGCTGCTGCACCCAGAAGCTGGCCAGGCCAACGATGCCGAAGGCGGTCACCACCAGCAGGGCGAGGCAGACGCCGATCAGCAGGCCGATCATGCTGCGGTCCTGGGCGTAGTAGCGGGCCCGCGCATCGGCCCAGGTGGTGCTGCCGCGCAGGATGCGGGCCGGCCCCACGCGACCCAGGGTCTCGCCCGCGGCCTTCAGCGTGGCGTCGCGCTGGGCAGCGTCGACGCGCAGCACATACTCGGCCCGCTGGAAGCTCTGCCTGAGCGGCAGGATCATGGCCAGGGCATCCTCGTTGGCACCGCCGGGGTGGGGCGAGATCATGCGATCCACCACCCCGACGATGGTGCTGGGACCGGACCCCACGCCCCAGACCTTCTGGCCCAGGGCCGAGCCCTCGGGGAAGAGGCGCCGGGCCGTGACGCGGCTGACGATAAGGGCGGGAATGTTGACGCCATCCTCCTCGTCATAGGTCTTGCCGTCGCGGAACTCCTCGGGCATGAAGTCCCGCCCTTCGACCAGGCGCAGACCCAGCAGGGCCAGTCCGCCCTCGCCGACGCGGTACTCCGGCACGCCGGTGCCCTGGGCCTTCTCGTCATCGCTGTGGCGCAGCCCGCTCACCGAGAACTGCGGGCCGTAGGGCACCTGGTTCATCAGGGTGACGCCCTTGACGCCTGGCAGCTGGCGCAGCGCGACCAGGTCCACCTCGGTCTGGGCCTGCGGGTTCTCGTTGGGCGTCACGCCCGACATGCGCAGGGTGATGAGTTCCTCGTCAGCCATGCCGCTGGGTTCCTGGATGCGCTCCAGCCGCTGGCTGATCAGGAACAGGGCGTTGCAGACGATGGTGCAGGTCAGAGCCACCTGCAGCACGATGAGGCCGGCGGCGGTTTTGTGGCGCTTCAGAGTCGCCAGAATGGGCATCAGTTCCATGACGGAAGGCTCCTCATTGGGTCTTGAGTTGCAGGGCGGGCTGCACTTGGCAGGCCCGCCAGGCGGGCAGCAGGCCGGCCAGAACGCTGGCCATCAGGGCCACGCCCAGGGTCGTGACGAGCATGCGCAAATCCAGCTGCACGGTCGCGGCGTAGTCGCTGCTGCCATGACGCACGGCCCAGATGCCCAGGCCGGTCAGGCCCAGACCCAGCACGCCGCCAGCCAGGCCCAGGCTGCCGGCTTCGACCAGGAACTGCAGGAAGATCTGCCTGCGCGGTGCCCCGAGGGCGCGCCGCACGCCGATTTCGCCCGAGCGGCGCAGCGCCTTGGCCAGCTGCAGGCCCACCGTGTTGACCAGGCACACGACCAGGAAGCCGAAGGACAGCCACAGCTGCAGGCCGACGTCATTGGGCACCACCTGCTGGGACTGCAGCCAGTCCATCACGGAACGCAGGCGGACGTTGGTGGGACGCTCGTAGCGGCCAGCCTGACGCTGCAGGTCGGAGTACTGCTCGAGATAGGCCTTGTACGCGGGAGCGTCGGCGGGCTGTTCCAGTTCCACCCAGTATTGCAGCCAGGAGCAGGGCGCCTGCAGCACGCGCATGTCGCCGTTGACGTTGCCCCAGCAGTTCACATTGCCCGAGCTGCCGAACTTCAGGGCGATGGCGGTGGACAGCGGCGCGAAGAGCTCGGCCGTCTCGGCATAGGCGCCCAGGCTGATGTCGAAGTAGTGCGGCACGGGGCGCCAGTGGTCCAGCACGCCGATGATGCGCAGTTCCTTGTCACGCAGGCGCAGCGTCTTGCCACGGCTGTCTGCGCCACCGAAAAGGCGGTCGTTGAGCCGGCGCGAGAGCACCACCACGCGGGCCTCGCCGGCGTCGTCCTCGCGGCTCCAGCCGCTGCCGTACTGAAAGGGCGCCTCAAACATGGCGAAGAAGTCGCTGCTGGCCCAGCGTCCGGTGGCCAGGAAGGGGCGCTCCTTGCCATCGGGCGGCGACACCGCCACGCCGCCGCCCGTCATCATCACCTGACGCTTGGCGCGGGCTTCGCGCAGAAGGGCCTCGGCATCGAAGCGGGTCAGCTGGTAGATGGGCTCGCCACCCGGCACAAAGCCGTCGCGCATGCGCCCGGCATCCAGCTGCACGTTGAAAAGGCGATCGCTCTTGTGCGGGATGGGGTCGCGCGAGAGCACATGGAAGATGGTCAGCGTGGTCATGCAGGCCGCCACGCCGATGGCGATGGTCAGCAGCATCAGCGCGGTCAGGCCGCGGCTGCGCCTGAAGCTGCGCAGGGCCAGTTCGATGTAATAGGCAAACATCAGCTTGCTCCTTGCAGGAGTTGATTCACGCGGGCGAGTTCGGCCTCACCCAGTTGCCCGACGGCGGCTTGCAGCTGCAGCGTCGCCAGCACATAGGCGTGGCGGGCCTGGGCGTGGGCATTGCGGGCCTGGGCATGGGTCTGGATGGCCAGCAGCAGGTCGGTCATGGAGCGGGTGCCCAGGGCCTGGCCCGCACGGGTGGCGGCCAGGGCGCGCTCGGCGGCCTGCACGGCGGCGGCGCTGCTGGCCACCTGCTCGATGCCCAGCTTGACCGCCAGCACCTGGGCCTGCGTCTCGCGCACCAGGGCGCGGCGGGTGGCCTCCAGCTGTTCGCGCTGCTGGTCGCGCTCATGCACGGCCTGGCGCTGCTGGGACTGGGTGGCGCCGCCCGCGAAGAGCGGAATGCTCAGGCGCACGGCGACGGTGTTGACCCTGCGGCCGGCATCCGCTGCAGGGACGCCGAAGCCGCTGCGGCGCTGGCTGTCCAGGCCCAGGCTCAGCGTGGGCAGGTGGCCGGCATGGGCCGCGTCGATGCGGCGCTCGCTGGCCCGCAGGCTGCCCTGCGCCGCCTGCAGCAAGGGCTGCTGGCTCAGGGCGCGAGCCACCCAGGCCTCGGCATCCTCCGGCTGCAGCGCCGGCGTGGGCAGCTGGCTGCTCAGGGCCTGCAGCGGGCCCGGCAGCTGGCCGGTGATCTCGGCCAGGGCCTGGCGCGCATCGGCCAGCTGCTGCCGGGCCTGCTGCGTCTGGCCGCGCGAGAGGCCATGGTAGGCCCGCGCCTGCTCGACATCGACCAGGGCCGAGAGGCCCGCTTCGTAGCGCGTCTGCGCCTGGGACACCTGCTGGGCGAAGGCCGCCTCGTTGGCCTCGGCCGTCTCCAGGGCCGACTGCGCAGACAGCACCTGGAAATAGGCCTGGGCCACGCGGGCGCAGAGCTGCTGCTCGGCGGCGCGCAGGCGGGCATCCTCGGCGTCCAGCCGGGCCTGGGCGGCATCCAGGCTGCGCAGCTGGCTCAGGTCCACCAGAACCTGGCTGAGGTGGCTGGCGCTGCGGCGGCTGCGCTGGCCCTCGCTGCGCTCCTCATCGGCGCTCAGGGACCACTGCGGCAAAAGGGGCGCGCGGCTCTGGACGAGCAGCTCGGCCTGCACACCGCGCTGGGCGCGGGCCTGGGCCAGCACCGGGTCGGCGGCGCGGGCCTGGGCATAGATGCCGAGCAAATCGTCGGCGCGGGCCGTGCCGAGCAGGGCCAGCAGGGCAAGGCACAGGGCCGGAGGGCGCCAGCGCATCAGGGAAGGGAAACGTCGCTGCATGAACCGCCCTCAGACCATCTCGCGCAAGACCTGACCCTGCGGATGCAGCAGCTCGCCCAGGCGCAGCTCGGCGGCGATGTCCACCACCTGGCCGTCCATCACGTGCACGTTGCGCTGGGCGCGGGCGGCCAGCTGCATGTCGTGGGTGACCATGACGATGGTGGCGCCGTCGCGGTGCAGCTCCTCCAGCAGGTCCATCACGCTGCGCGCCATGGCGCTGTCGAGGTTGCCGGTGGGCTCGTCGGCCAGCAAGAGCTTGGGCTCGCCGGCCAGCGCCCGGGCGATGGCCACGCGCTGCTGCTGGCCGCCCGAGAGTTCGGCCGGGTAGTGCTTCTCGCGCGCGGCCAGCCCGACGCGGGCCAGGGCCTCACGGGCGCGGCGCTGGCGCTCCTCGCGCCCCATGCCGCGGTAGCGCAGGGGCACCTCGATGTTGTCCAGCACATTGAGGTCCGGGATCAGGTTGAAGGCCTGGAAGATGAAGCCGATCTTCTGGTTGCGCAGACGCGAGCGCTGGTCGTCGTCCATGCCGCTGACGTCCTGGCCGTCCAGCAGGTAGCTGCCGCTGGTGAAGGACTCCAGCAGGCCGGCAATGGTCAGAAAGGTGGTCTTGCCCGAGCCCGAGGGGCCGGTGACGGCGACGAACTCGCCCTGCCTGACCTCCAGATTGAACTGGCGCAGGGCGAAGGTCTCGACCATCTCGGTGCGATAGACCTTGGAGAGAGCTTGCATCTTCAGCATGGGGAAATCCTTTCTTGGTCCCTGGAATTCGAATGGAGGGGTTCAGGGGCTGAGGGTGACGCGCTCGGCACCCTTGAAGTGCTCGGCACCGTTGACGACCACACGCTCGCCGGGCTTGAGCCCGTCCAGCACCTCGACCTGGGCCAGGCTTTGCGCGCCCAGCCGGATGGGGCGGCGCACGGCCTCA
This sequence comes from Burkholderiaceae bacterium, assembly GCA_041905785.1. Lineage (GTDB taxonomy): Bacteria > Pseudomonadota > Gammaproteobacteria > Burkholderiales > Burkholderiaceae_C > Roseateles_B. Next base: position 54,405 of record JAYRKJ010000002.1, on the reverse strand, counting down.
TTGCCCTGCGCCACGTAGCAGAAGCGACCACCACCTTCGTCGACGAAGGCGCCGCGCGCCACCTGCAGCACCTGCTCGCGGCGGTCCAGCAGCACACGCACTGAGAGGCGTTGGTTCTGGCGCAGCTGCTCGGGCTGGGTGCCCTCGAAACGCAGCCGGGCAGCGACCTCGTTGTTCACCACCTCGGGCGAGACCGAGCTCAGCACGCCTTTCCAGCTCTGGCTGGGGCCGCGGATCTCGCCGGGCATGCCGGGCTGCAGCTCGCGGGCGAAGCTCTCGGCCACCTGCATCTGCACCTCCAGGGCGGACAGGTCCACGACGGTCAGCAGCTTGGCGTCCTTGGCCACGCTCATGCGCTCGGTGACGAAGAGCTGCCCGACCTGGCCATCGACAGGCGAGCGCACCTTGAGCTCCTCTTCCTGGCGGCTGAGCTCGGCCACCACCAGCTGCTGGCGCTCATGCGCCTGGCGCTTGGCCTGCAGCTCGAAGCGGGTGGCGTCGTCCTTGAGGTCCAGCAGTTCGCGGGCCTGCTTCAGCGCGATCTCCGCCTTGGCCAGGGCGTCACGGGCCTGGTCGACCTGCATGCTGGCCGTGGCGCCGGCCTTGAAGGCCTGCTCCTGGCGGGCGAGGTCGTTCTGCGCGGTGCGGCGGACCAGCTGAGCGGTCTCCAGATTGCTCTGGGCCTGGGCGCGCTGCTGGCGGGCGTCCGCCTCGGCGCGCAGGAGCTCGCTGCGCAGCGCGTCCGCGTTGGAGCGCTCCTGGCCCAGGCGGGCCATCAGCTCGGGGCTCTGCAACTGCAGCAAGACCTGACCCTTGCGGACCTGGTCCCCCGCCTGCACCTTCACGCTGACCACGCCCGCGTTGCCCGCATAGAGCGTGGGGCTGACCGCGGCGACCACCTTGCCCTCGCCCGCCACATCGCGAACCAGGGGGCCGATCTTCACTTCGGCAAGCGTCAGGCGGGCCTGGCTCACCGAGGCGGCGCCACCCAGGCCCTGCTGCAGCCTGGGCCAGGCCAGGCCCGCGCCCAGCACGGTCAACAGGCCCAGGCCTCCCAAGAGCCAGCGGCGGCTGGATGGGCCTGACCGGGCAATGGGGCGGTCCTGGGCAGAGGTATCTCGAATCATGGTGGACAGTAAGTAGGCAACGATGCCCTTCTCATGCAAGCCTCATGCCAAGGCGAGGCAATTCGGAAAATCATTACGCATCAGTCACTTACATCGCAGCGCCTGGCGAAGGCCGGTGTCCGCGGACACTGCGGACGGCCGGCCGGACAGGCGGACAGGCGGACAGGCGGACAGGCGGACAAGGACGCGCGACAAGCGCAAAACTGGGGCCGGGCTAGGGCGCCCCGCTGGCGGCCCGGAGCACACCGCCCACGCGGCCCTGAAAAGGCTGGTGAATTCCTCACATTCCAGCTTTCGAAGATTCACCCCCAGCGCCGGGAGCGCGCTCCTAGGCTATGGCCTTCGCTGCGGAGTCTGTCATCTCCGCGGCGGCGGGCGCGAGGTCTGCGCCATGTCCGCGATCGGCACGCGGCCTGGCACTGGCTGTGGTCCGTCCGATACCGTCAAACAGGCGGAGCGCCGCATGCGACTCCGCCACATCAGGGAGATGAACATGTGGTCAATCAATGCGTCGATGGATTCGGCTGCGGTGTCGCGCGCGGGAGCCCTGCGCGTCGCCGACCAGGTGCTGCACGAGCTGCGGCAACCCCTGCCGCGCAGCGTGCCCCAGGAGCGGCGGCGCGCCGTCTCGCTCAGCACGCACTGGCTGAATCTGGTGCTGGAGGAGCTGGATTACGGCGTGCTGCTGGTCAGCGGCACTGGGCAGCTGCTCTACACCAACCACGCCGCGCGCCGTGCGCTGGTCGCCAGCTTCCCGCTGCAGGTGCAGGGGGGCCAGTTGCGCACCCGGCTTGAGACGGACAGCGCCCCGCTGTTCGAAGCGCTGGGCAAGGCCGAGCACGAAGGCCGGCGCTGCCTGCTGCGCCTGGGCGAAGGCACGGAACGGGTCAACGTCGTCGTGGTGCCGCTGAACCGCAATGTGGAGCAGGCCGCCGTGCTGCTGGTGCTGGAGCGCCGGCAGCTGTGCGCGGATCTGGCCGCCCAGTGGTTTGCCCTGCGCTATGGGCTGACACCCACCGAGACCGAGGTGCTCAAACTCCTGAGCGAGGGCGCCCGCCCCAACAAGGTGGCTGAGCAGCAAGGCGTGGCCATTTCGACGGTACGCACTCAGATTCAGAGCATTCGCGCCAAATCGGGCGCCCAAAGCATCGGCGAGCTGATGCGCCAGCTGGCGGTGCTGCCCCCGCTGATGTCCGCCTTGCGCATGGACCTGGCCTGAGCGACAGCCGGGCAGCCGGCAACGCAAGGACCAGGCCACAGCCATCATTTGCATCGCGGAGGCCGCGGCCGGCCCTGCCGCGGGCCGCCTGGCATTGGCTTCGCCCGTTGCCCAGTTGCCCAGTTGCCCCGTTGCCCCGTGCCCCGTGCCCCGTGCCCCGTGCCCCGTGCCCCGTGCCCCGTGCCCCGTGCCCCGCGCTTCGTGCTTCGTGCTTCGTGCTTCGTGCTTCGTGCTTCGTGCTTCGTGCTTCGTGCTCCGTGCTCCGTGCTTCGTGCTCCGTCCTTCGTTCCCGGTGCTTCGTTCCCCGTGCGCCTCCGGCGCCTGCCATCCCAACACGGGACAGCCCTCCGCTGGGCACGCAATGACGGCCCCTTGGTGGCACCGCCCGCGCTAACATGATTCGCATCGCGGGTCCGCGCCCGCGCCGCGTGTGAATCGTTCGATGAGTCCCGCTGCTCCCGTCCCCCCTCAGGATCCGCCCGCGCCCGACTGGCCGGGCCTGCCAGCGCTGCTGCAGCGATTGGCGGCCCGCGGCGTCGAGCGCAGCTACCGCAAGGGCACGCTGCTGATCGAAGAGGGCAGCCAGGGCGACAGCCTCTACCTGGTGCTCAGCGGGCAGCTGCGCGTCTTCAGCTGCGACCACCGTGGCCGCGAGATCACCTATGGCGTCTATGGCGCCGGTGAGTATGTCGGCGAAATGAGCCTGGACGGTGGTCCGCGCAGCGCCAGTGTCATCACCGAATCACCCTGCCGCTGTGTGATGCTGACCCGCGCCAGCCTGCTGGAGCACATCCGTGCCGAACCCGAGTTCGCGCTGGAGCTGATCGCCAAGGTCATCCAGCGGGCACGCGCGGCCACGCTGTCCACCAAGCAGCTGGCCTTGAACGATGTCTATGGCCGGCTCAAGCACCTGCTGGAGGACCCTGCCCTTGCCCGCCAGCGACTGACCCACCAAGCCATGGCCCAGCGGCTGGGTTGCTCGCGAGAGATGATCTCCAAGCTGATCAAGGACCTGGAGCTGGGCGGCTATCTGGTCCGGTCGGAACGCGGCCGTTATGAAAGGCTGAGGACCCTGCCCTCGCGCTGGTGAGCGGGCTCAGTTGCCGCTGCTGCGGCTCTTGAGCGGCGGCGCCGGCTCGAAGCGCTGCGTGGGCTTGGGCGCCTTGTCATACAGGCCCTGGACCTTGGGCAGATTGGCCTCGATGTCCTTGATGCGGGTGTTGCCAGCCGGGTGCGTGGACAGCCATTGCGGCGGCGCGCCCTTGGCGGCCTGACCCATTTTTTCCCAGAGGCTGATGCCGGCGGCCGGGTTGTAGCCCGCGCGGGCGGCCAGCTCCATGCCGACCAGGTCGGCCTCGGTCTCGTCCTCGCGGCTGAACTTGAGGGTCAGCAGCTGGCCGCCCATGTTCAGCAGGGCGTCACCGGTGTTGCCCAGGCCCAGCAATCCCGAGAGCAGACCCGCACCCAGGCGCGTGGCTGCCCCCTTACCCATGCGTTCGCGTGCATGCTCGCGCAAGGCGTGGGCCACCTCATGGCCCATGATCATGGCCACCTCGTCGTCGCTGAGCTGCAGCTTCTCCAGGATGCCGTAATAGAAGGCGATCTTGCCGCCCGGCATGCAGTAGGCGTTGAGCTGGGCGCTGCCGATCAGGTTGACTTCCCATTTCCAGTCCTGCGCCCGGGGGTTCCAGGGCAGGGCGAAGGGGATGATGCGCTGGGCGATGGCCCGCAGCCGGATCACCTGCGGGTGGTTGGCAGGCGCAAGTGCCCGCTGCTGACCCGCCTGGCGCATCGTCTGGGTGTACTGCTGGGCCGCGGCGGCTTCCACCTGCTCCGCGGGGACCAGCTTGGTGGCCCAGCTCTTCTCGCCCACCTCCACGCCTTCCCGCGCCAGGGCAGGCGCAGCCGCCCCCAAGGCACCCAGGCCCAGCAGGCCGGTGAACAGGCGCCGCGCGGGTTGCTGCGGCGCGCAGCCTCGGCATTCGCATCGGCCGAAGCCATAGGCTGGCACGCCGTCCAAGGAAAGTTCGTGATGGAGAATGAAATCGTTCATGGTCTTGCTAGCCCTTGCGCGACGAAGCCAGGCAGGCCCGGTTCGCAACGTCCAGGCACCGACTGTACACAGCCCGGCCCCACCCCTACGCCGCCACACCTGCGCCGCCACGCCGATCGCCGGCAGCCGCCGACGCCCTGCATGCGTGTCGCCGGGCAAGGCACCCGAGGCCGCAAACCCTGGCCGGCTGGCTTCAGGCGCCGGGCGGCACTCGACAGGCCTTACGCAGCCTCCACTGCCGAGTTGGCGTCATCCGGCGCCACTTCAAGGGCCAGGATGGCTTGGCGCAGGGGCCCCAGCAGCATCAGCAGGCCAGGCAGCCCCAGCCCGAAGGCCACGATGAAGAAGCCGGGCCAGCCGATGGATTCCGCCAGCACGCCCGCCAGCGGCCCCACCCACACCCGGCCGACCATGGCAAAGGCCGACAGCAAGGCGAACTGCGTCGCGGTGAAGCGCTGGTTGCACAGGCTCATCAGCAGAGCCAGCAGGGCGGCGGTGGCCATGCCGCCGCAGAGGTTCTCGTTGGCCACGGCGAGCATCAGGCTCACGTCCACCGGCGTGGCCTGGGCCAGCTTCACGAAGCCCCAGTCGAAGGCCGGCATGACGATGCGCCCCAGCTGCCCCGGCCCCGCCTGCGCCAGCCACCAAAGCCCCAAGGCGCTGAGGGTCTGCAGGCTGCCAAACGCCAGCAAAGAGCGCCACAGGCGCAGCTTCAGCATCAAAGCCCCTCCCAGCAGCGCGCCCAGGATGCTCAGCCACATGCCGATCACCTTGTAGGCCACGCCGATCTCGGCAGTGCTGAAGTGCATGCCGTTCAGGAAGAAGGGGGTCAGCAGGGCCTGGGCGAAGGCGTCGCCCAGCTTGTACAGCACGATGAAGCCCAGAAAGGCCAGGGCGCCGGGCTGGGCGAAGTAGTTGCCCAGGCTGTTCAGCAAGGTCTCGAAGCGCGCGCGCCGTGCCGTCCACAGCGCGGCGGGGCCGATCAGGGCGATGCCCACGAGCAGGGTGAGGAAGTCCGTCCACTTGCCCGCCAGCGCCGCGGGCAGGCTGCTCAGCGCCCACAGCGGCGCCAGGCCCTGCCGCAGGGCCGGGGCCAGGAACAGGTTGACCGCCGTTGCGCCCAGGCCTACGGTGAGCAGCACGGCCAGAAAGCCGGTCACGTCATGGCGGGCCACGCTTTGCGGCGCACGGGCCTGGCGCAGGCGGGGCACCAGCAAGGCAGAAGCCACGGCGGCGGCCACCATCAGCCAGGCCATGGCCTGGTAGACCTGCGGCCAGGTCCAGCCGCCGCCCTGCTTCGGGTCCACCCAGATGAAGGTCAGGCCGCCGGAGACGATCATCGCCAGCCGGTAGCCCGCAACGTTCAACGAGGCCCCCAGCCCGCGCTCGGCGGGCACGAGCACGTCGGTGCGATAGGCGTCGATGACGATGTCCTGCGCCGCCGAGGCAAAGGCCACGCCCAGCGCCAGGAGCGCGAAGAGGCCCGTGCTGGCCTTGGGCGAGCACGCGGCCATGGCCATCATCAGGCCGGCCAGCGCGAGCTGGGTCAGCACCATCCAGCCGCGCCGCCGCCCCAGCAGAGGCAGTTCGAAGCGGTCCATCAGGGGCGCCCAGAGGAACTTGAAGGTATAGGGCAGGCCGACCAGGCTCAGCACGCCGATGGTGGCCAGATCAATGCCCTCCCCGCTCAGCCAGGCCTGCATGGTCGGCCCGGTCAAGGACAGGGGCAGGCCGGACGCAAAGCCCAGCAAGGTGACGATGGCGAGGCGGTAGACGCTCTGCAGACGCGCCGCCAGACCGGGCGCGACCGAAGGCGCCGCGGAGGCGGGCGGGGTGGGCATGGGGCGGATTCTAGGAGCGCTTCGTCTCGCCCAAGCAGCGCAGTCCCACATCCGGCCGACGATGCACGAACCACTGTCCCAGGCGCCCGGATTCATCGCGCAGCAGCAGCCAGCGACCGCCAGGCACCTGCCGCTCGCCCAGGCACTCGCCGCGCACGGGCGCCGCCACCGGGCCGGACAACTCCACCTGCAGGCCCTGCAGCGCCGAGACATCGGGGGGCAGCTGCGGCAGCGCATCCAGGTGCAGCCATTGCAGGCGGTTCAGCGGCACGCACAGCGGCTGGCGACGCCGCGGCACTTTGAGGTCCAGGGCCAGGTCGCCGTCATGGAACGCACTGAGGCAGCCCTGCAGCTGGCTGGCGTCCAGCAGCAGCAGCTCGCAGGGGCCGGACACACCCAGGGGTCCCGCCGGTGCCAGCGGGACGGGCAAGGGCGGCAGCACGGGCCAGACGGCGGTGCTGACGGGGCTGGAAGGGCGTGGCGCATTCACGCCCGCAGTGGACCCGGCCCGCGACAGCGGCGCCCTGAGCCAGCGCAATCTTTGGCGAGAGCCGCGCCGTGCGCTGCTCAAATCCCCCCGCACCAGGGGAGGCGCCTGCCGGGCGACAATAGACGCATGTCAAAACCGCCCCCGTTTCCGACAGTGCCGGCTGAAGCTCCAGGCACCGCCGCCGACCCGGCCGATGCCCAGCAGTTCCGTGCCGCGCTGGGCCTGTTCGCCACGGGCGTCTGCATCGTCACCGCCCGCGCCGAGGGCGGCTCCCTGGTGGGGTTGACGGCCAATTCCTTCAACAGCGTCTCGCTCACGCCACCGCTGGTGCTGTGGAGCCTGGCGCGGCGCGCCGGGTCCATGCCGGTATTCAGCGGCGGTTCGCACTACGCCATCCACATCCTGGCGGCCGAGCAGAAAGCGCTGGCCCAGCGCTTTGCCACGCGGGACATCGACCGCTTCGCCGGCGTGGCCTGGAGCGAAGGCGCGGGCGGCGTACCGGTGCTGCTGGGCTGCGCAGCGGTCTTCGAATGCGCCAACCGCAGCCAGTACGAGGAAGGCGACCACGTGATCTTCGTGGGCGAGGTGGAGCGCTGCAGCGTGCAGCCCCAGGCCCAGCCCTTGATCTTCCACGGCGGGCGCTATTACACCGAGCTGCCGCTTTGAGCACTGGGGGCCAGGTCTTGCCTGGCTGGACGCGGTGAGCTGACGCGATCAGGCCTGCAGCGCCGCCAGCTGGGCGCGCAGCGCGGCATTCTCGGCCTCCAGCTCGGCCACGCGGGCCTGCAGGGCCTTGATCTGGGCCTCGGTGGCGGACTCGGCCGTGACCGGCGGCAGCCCGGCGCTGTTGAGCTTCTCGTCACCGCCCTCTGCCGCCGCCTCCTTGGGCTTGGCCTTGGACTGGCGCACCCGTTTGGCGGCCTGCTTGATCTCGTCCTTGCCTGCGGCCACGACGGCCTGCTGTTCCTCCACCGGCAGGGCGGCCACGGTGGCGGCGGTGTTGAGCGACACGGTGCCTGCGCGCACCGCTGCCACCAGCTCCGGGGCGGCGTTTTTCTGGATTTTCTCGATCTGCTGGACTTGGGCAGCGCTGATGCGCGCCGCGCGAGCCACGGCTTCGCGGGTGTTCAGCACGGGCACGGGCGGCAGCTCGGCCTGGCCCTCCCAGGGGGCGTCGGCGCCGGGTTCTGCGACATCGGCCTCACCGGGCGCGGCGGCCATCTGCTCGGCGCTTTCGGCCAGCTTGCGGGCCCGGCGCTCGGCCAGAATCTCCTTCTTGCGCAGGGCCAGCACACCGCGCTGAAAATCCGAGACGCTGCGGCGGCCCAGGTGCTGGTCGATCATCCACAGGTGCACGTCCTCCATGGACTTGAAGTGCGGATGCTGGATGGTCTGGAAGGGCAGGCCGTGCTTCTGGCAGATGCCGTAGCGGTTGTGCCCGTCGACCAGGACGTCGCCCCACAGCACCAGCGCGTCGCGGCAGCCTTCGGCCAGGATGCTGCGCTCAAGCGCTTCGTGCTCCTCGGGCGTCAGCGGGTCGATGTAGGCCTTGAGTTCTTCCTTGACGATGATGTTCATGGGCGCACGCGGGACGGGTACAACAAGTTCAGCGGGCCGCGATTGTAGGCAGACGCCGGAACAGGCCTGCCGGCCCGGCCTCCCTCAGCGGGTCGGCCCGGGCCGGCGGCTGCTCACCTCCTCCCTGAGGTTCGTTCAAGCCTTCGTCAGATCTGCACCCGGGTGCCCAGTTCCACCACGGCGTTGTCCGGCAGGTGGAAGTACTCGGCCGCGCTGCCCGCATTGCGGCTCAGGGTGGCAAAGAGCCGCTCGCGCCAGTTGGCCATGCCGGCGCCCGGCGTGGGCACCACCGTCTCGCGGCTGAGGAAGTAGCTGGTCTCGAAGGGCGGCACGTCCAGGCCCAGGGGCTTGCACAAGGCCAGGGCGGCAGGGACGTCGGGCACGTCCATGAAGCCGAAGTGCAGGGTGACGCGCCAGAAGCCCGGCACCAGGGCCTGCAGTTCCACCCGTTCGCCCTGCGGCACATAGGGGCGTTCGGCGTAGACCACGGTCAGGATGAGGTTCTGCTCGTGCAGCACCTGGTTGTGCTTGAGGTTGTGCAGCAGGGCCTGGGGTACGGTGTCCGGGTTGGCCACCGCGTAGACCGCCGTGCGGCTGGCGCGGTACACGCCGCTGTCGCTGCCGGCCACGCTTTGCAGGAAGGGCAGCAGGGCCAGGCCGTCGCGCTGGATGCCGGCCATCAGCAGCTCACGGCCGCGGGACCAGGTGCTCATCACCAGGAACAGCAGGCCGCCCATGGCCAGCGGGAACCAGCCGCCGTCCAGGAACTTGACCGCGCAGCCGGCCACCAGCAGGGCATCCAGGGCCAGGAAAAAAAGCGTGGCCCCGTAAGCGACGGGCGCCGGCAGGCCCCAGCCGTGGCGCACGACGAAGAAGGTCAGCACCGTGGTGATCATCATGGTCAGCGTCACGGCGATGCCGTAGGCGCCGGCCAGGGCCGAGGAGCTGCCGAAGTACAGCACGGCGGCCAGCACGCCCGCCAGCAGCGCCCAGTTGACGCCGGGCATGTAGATCTGCCCGGCCTCATGAGCGGAGGTGTTGCGCACCTCCATGCGGGGCAGGAAGCCCAGCTGGATGGCCTGCTTGGTCATGGAGTAGGCGCCCGAGATCACCGCCTGCGAGGCAATCACCGCGGCCAGGGCGGCCAGCACCACGGCCGGCAGCAGCCAGCTGGACGGGAACAGGCGGTAGAAGGGGTTCTCGATGGCGCTGGGGTCCTTGAGCAGCAAGGCACCCTGGCCCATGTAGTTCAGGGCCAGGGAAGGCAGCACCAGCCCCGTCCAGGCCAGGCGGATGGGGCGGGCGCCGAAGTGGCCCATGTCGGCATACAGCGCCTCGGCGCCGGTCAGGGCCAGCACGATGGCCCCCACGGCGGCGAAGAGATGCCAGCCGCGCTCGGTCAGGAAATGCCAGGCGTGCAGCGGGTTCAGGGCCGCCAGGATGCCGGGCTCCTGCCCGATGTGCCACAGGCCCATGCCGGCCAGCACCACAAACCACAAAGTGATCACCGGGCCGAAGAGCCGCCCCACCACCGCGGTGCCGAAGCGCTGGATCACGAACAGTCCGACCAGGATCAGCAGGGACAAGGGCAGGACCATGGGCTTGAGCGCAGGCGTGATGACCTCCAGGCCTTCGATGGCGCCCATCACCGAGACAGCCGGCGTGATGATGCTGTCCCCATAGAACAGCGTGGCACCGAACACCCCCAGCAACAGCAGGGCACCGCGCAGGCGCGGGCGCTCACGAACGGCCTGCGCCGCCAGCGCGGTGAGCGCCAGGCCGCCGCCTTCGCCGCGGTTGTCGGCGCGCAGGATCAGGAGCACGTACTTCAGCGACACCACCAGCATCAGCGCCCACAGGATGGTCGAGACGGTCCCGATGACGTTGCCTGGCTCCAGGGCCACGCCGGTGGCCGGCAGAAAGACTTCCTTGACGGTGTAGAGCGGGCTGGTGCCGATGTCGCCATAGACAACGCCGATGGCCCCCAAGGTCAGGGCCGCCAGGGCCTTGGGATGACCGCCATCCGTTGAGGGCGCGTGCTGAGCAGAGGACATGCTGCGATGCTTGAAGTGACGTTGCCGCCAGCATCGCAGCCGGGCCATCAGGAACGCATAAGTCCGCGCCTGCGAGCCGGGCGCTCAGCGTTTGGGACCGCGCAGGCGCTGGCCGTTCTGCTGCAGCACGGCGGCCACCACATGACCGGCAGCGTCGCGCTCGAAGCTCACAACAGCGCCAACGGCCGGGACGGCGATGCGGTCCTCGCCACGCACCTCGGCCGCGATGGCCGGCTGGCCGCTGCCCTGCACCATCAGCCGTCCGTCGCGCTCGAAAACGTTCAGGCTGAATTGCGGCGCCAGCAGGAACTCGCCGGCCCAGTCCTGCCACGCCGGATTCTTGATGGCCGGCGGTGCCTCCTGCAGGCCGCGACGACGGCCCTCGGACACCCCGCCCATCTGGCGCCAGACGAAGCGCTCGATGGGCGCGCCCGTCTGGCTGGACGGCACCGGGCTCAGCAGGGCGGTGAAGCCCTGGGGGTAGAAGTCGCCCTGGCTGTCGTACTTCAGCTCGAAGGCCTTCTGCCCGGCGGCCTGCGCCATCAGCCGCCCGTCCTCGCCCTCCCAGATGCGCAGGGTCATGCCGGCCAGCTCGTAGTCCCCGCTCAGCGCCTTGCGCAAGGCCGGCGTCGCCTGGATGTCCCGCCGCGGGCGCAGCGGGACGTCCAGCCCCAGCACCGCCAGGCCCAGCTCGCCCAGCCCGCCCAGGTCCGCCAGCGCCGTGTCGGACAGCAGCACGACCGCCCGCTGCCGGGAGGCTTCCAGCGCCATGAAGGCGGAGAAGCCGCCCGTCGCGCCCTCGTGCATCAGCAGCTCATGCCCCTGCAGAGACCGGACCAGCCAGTTCATCGCGAACCCATGGGCCAGCGGCTGCTGACTCAGGCGCAGCGCCGCGCTCAGTTCCGCGGGGGCCTCTCCCAGCTGGGCGCGGGCATAGCGCTCCATATCAGCCAGGGAGGCCTTCACCATCCCCATGCCGGCCAGATTGGGTGCCACCGTCCAGGCTTTCGTCGCTTCACCACCGGGCTGGTGGCCCTGGGCAGGACGGAACTGCGGCCCCGGCCGCACATGGGACTGGCGCATGCCCAGCGGCTCGAACACGGTCTGGCGCAGGGCCGCCTCGAAATCTCCACCCAGGGCGCGGGCCGCGGCAAGCGACACCAGCATCATGCCGAAGTTCGAGTACTCGACCTGGCTGCCGATGGGCCGCGTCAGCCGGACCCGGCCCAGCGAGGCCAGCAGCTGCGCCTCGTCCAGCCCGGCATAGGGATCGTCGGGGTCGCTGACCACCAGGCCCGGCGGCAGTGGCGGCAGGCCGCTGCTGTGGGTCAGCAGATCGCGCAGCAGGATCTGGCGTTCGTCCTGCCGGGGAAGCTCAGTCCCCTGCGGCAGATGCCTGGCGATCGGATCATCCAGCGACCACAGGCCGCGCGTGACCAGCTCCGCCACCAGCAGGGCCGTCATGGTCTTGCTGATGGAGCCGATCTCGAATGCCGCGTCCTGCGCCGGCGGCCCCTCCTGGCGCGTGCCGGCACAACGGCTGGCGCGCAAGACCTGACCCTTGTCGATCACAGCAGCCTGGACGCAGGCGCCCGAGCGGTCCTGCGCCAGACGTGCATCCAGCATCCGCTCCAGGGCGGCCTGGCTGCCAGGCACCGTGCCGCCCGTCGCCAGGGCCGGGAGCAGCAGGCCCAGGCTCAGCATGCGATGGCATCGCTTCATGGTGTGAATCTCCCCCTTGATTCGCGTGCTGCGGGCATGGGATGCGCCGCCTTCAGCGGCCGTCGGCCAGCCGGTAGCCGACGCCCGGCTCGGTCAGCAGCAGCCTGGGGTCGGCCGGCTCCGCCTCCAGCTTGGCGCGCAGCTGGCCCATGTAGAGCCGCAGGTAGTGGGTGTGCTCGGTGAACTCCGGCCCCCAGACATCGGTCAGCAAGGCGCGATGGGTCACGACCTGACCGGCGCTGCGCACCAGGCGGGCCAGCAGCTTGAACTCGGTGGGAGTCAAGTGCAGGACCTCGCCATCCAGGCTGACGCGGTGCGCCTCCAGGTCCACGCAGAGTCGGCCCTGCTCATAGCGCGTGACCGCCGCGCGGGTGTGCACACCGCGGTGGCGCAGGGCCACGCGCATGCGGGCCAGCAGCTCGCTGATGGAGAAGGGCTTGACCAGGTAGTCGTCCGCGCCGGCATCCAGCAGGCGCACCTTGGCGCCGTCCTGCTCGCGAGCCGAGATCACCAGCAGCGGCGTACCGCGCTCGCGGCGCAGACGCTGCAGCAGCTCCTCGCCCTCGCCGTCGGGCAGCCCCAGGTCCAGCAGGACCAGGTCGGGCGGCTCGGCATGGCTCAGCAAGGCCTGACCCTCGGCCAGGCTGGCGGCGGTCAGCACCTCGTAGCCCTCCAGCGCCAGGGCGTCGCGCAGGGTGCGGCGCAGCTCGCGGTCGTCCTCGACCAGCATCACGCGCAGGCTCATCGCGTGTCCTCCAGATTCGTGTCGATATCGGGCAGCGCCTGCACCGGCAGGCGGCATTCAAAGCTGGACCCACCATGGCTGCGGGCCCGCAGGCGCAGGCTGCCGCCATGGGCCGCAGCGATGGCGCGGCAGGCGGCCAGGCCCACGCCGGCACCACGACGGCTGCCAGCGCCGTCGGGCCGCTCGCGGTCCAGTTCCTCGCCGCGCTGGAAAGGCTCAAAGATGCGGGCCCGGGCGGCCGGCGGCACGCCGGGCCCGCGGTCGCGCACGGCCAGCAGCAGCTCGCCCTGCTCATGCCGCACCAGCAGCTCGATGGGTCCCTCGGGCGCGTAGCGCAAGGCGTTGTCCAGCAGGTTGTCCAGCAGCTGGGCCAGCAGCACCGCGTCGCACTGCAGCAGCGGCAGCGCGCTGGCCACGCGCAGGCGCACGCGCTGCGCTGCCTGGGCCTGGCGCTGACGCACGCGACGCAGGGCGGCACCGACCACCTCCTCGGGCGCCTCCCAGTCCGTGCGCAGCTGCAGGCCGGCGCTTTCCAGGCGGGCGAGCTGCAGGGTGTTGTCGGTCATGCGCGAGAGCTGGCGGGTTTCGTCCAGCACCGTGGCCAGCAGCTTCTGGCGCTGCGCCGGCGTCTGGCGCTCGCCCTGGTCCAGCAGCGAGCTGGCTGCGCCCATGATGGTGGCCAAGGGCGTGCGGTAGTCATGCGAGATGGCCGCCAGCAAGGCATTGCGCGTGGCCTGGCCCTGGGCTTCGTCGTGCGCGCGGCGAGCGGCTTGCTCGGCCGCCTGACGTTCCAGCGCCTGGCCCATCTGGTCGCACAGCGACTGCGCATGGGCGCGCAGCTCGGGGTCGGCATGCGCCGCGTCCGGCAGGATCAGCAGGGCAGCGCCGTGGCTGGCTGCGCGCCCGCGCAAGGGCAGGTACCAGGCTGTCAGGTCCTGGTAGCGGCCGGTGCCCGGACCAAAGGGATGGCCCTGGCGCCAGCAGGCCCAGAGGCCGGCCAGCTGCTCGGCGTCGGGCTCGCCGATCAGCAGCTGACCCGCGCCCAGCCGGTTCTCGCCGGGCAGGGGGCCGGTGCTCAACAGCAGGGGCGCCGGCGTGGGCAGCAGCGCATCGAGCTGGGTTTGCAGCAACTGCGCGGCCTCGACGGGCGACTGGCTGTCGCGCAGCGCCTGGCCCAGGGCCCGCAGCTGGTCGGCCTGCGCCGCGTGGCGCCGGGCCGCGTCCGCCTCGCGCCGCAGCCGGCTCAGCAGCACGGCCACCAGCCAGGACAGGGCCAGCATGGTGCCCAGCAGCCACAAATGGCTCCAGCCCTGCAGCTCGGCGCTGCGCTCGGGCGTCACGAAGTGCCAGTTGAAGGCCAGCACCGCCAACAGGCTCAGCCCCATCGAAGCCAGCAGTGGCAGCCACAAGGTGCTCAGCGTGGCCGCCAGCACCAGCAGCAGCACCAGATTGGCCAGCTCCACATGGGTCTCCACCCGCAGCATCAGCGCCCAGCTGCCTGCCCAGATCAGGGCGGGCGGCAGGCAGCGCTTCAGCAGGGGCGGGATGCTCATGGGCGCTACGGTAGCAGGGCCCGCATCAGGAAAGCATCAGGGCGCTTCAGGCGGCCCGCCTTCCCATCGGCAGCGGGGCCAGGGTCTCGCCCCGCAGCCGGCGCAGGCCCGCGATCCAGGCCAGCACCGTCAACAGCAACAGCAGCGCCACCAGCAGCAGCCGTGCCCGCGCATCCAGCGCATCGTGCACCTGGAAATGCCAGAACAGGCCGACGGGAACGGCCAGCAGCAAGTGCAGTTGGCCGGCGCGGGACTGTTCGGCCCAGGGACGCAGCAGCAGCAGGCTGGCGGGCAGCAAGCCCACCCCGAAACCCAACAGCAAGGGCGCAGGACCCGGCAGCTCCACCTGGCTGAGCAGCAGCAGACCAGGCAAGGCCAGCCCCAGGAGCAGCCAGCCCTGGCGGGTCAGCAGGCCGGCGCGCAGCTGGCCCTGCTGCGGCACGCCGGGCAGCAGGACGAGCAGGGCCTGCTCGCGCCGCGAGCGCTGCAGGGCCGCACTCATGCTGAACATCGTCCCCATCAGCAGGCCCATGAATAGCTGGCCTGCGCCCAGCAGCAGCCAGCCTCCGGGCAGCTCGTGCCAGAACGCACCGGCGGCGGGCAGCTCGGGCCCCAGCAGGCCCAGCAAGCCCGCCAGGCCGACGGCCAGCGCAATGACAGGCAGCACGACCAGCAGGCTGCCCAGCACCATGGTCCAGTGCGCGCTGCCGTAGAGGGGCAGTTCCAGCCGGGCCAGGCGATGGCGCAAGGTGGGCCGCGGCAGGGCCGACAGGCGCGCCATGTACCAGCGCTGCAGGGCCGCGAACAGCCAGCCCATCCGCAGGCCCCAGCGCCCCTGGTAGCGCGGGTTGCCCCCCTGATGCAGGGACGCCAGCAGCCGCTCCAGGCGCCGGTAGCGCTGCGCATGGGCCTCGTCCCCACGGCCGATCAGGTCCATCTGGAACCAGGCCAGCGCCCCGAGGATGGGCAGGCACAGCCACTGGGGACCGAGATGCCAAGCGGACTGCCAGGCCTCGGTCAGGTCCCGTGTGAGGGGCCAGCGCTGCCACAGCGGGATCAGGGTGGGCGGCAGGAACCACACCAGCACAAAGCTCATGGGCCAGCGCAGGAACGTGGTCAGCACGCTCAAGACCAGCGCCGTCAGCAGCAGGGCGGCCCAGGGGTCGGACGCCAGCCAGCGTGCCCCCGCGCCCACGGCCAGCACCGGCAGGCCCCACAGCAGCAGCACCGCCAGGCGCAGCCGGCGCACATGCCCCGGCACCAGGCGGGCCAGGTGCGGATGGTTCTGGCGGCGCAAGCCGGACAGGGTCAGCATCCAGGCCGCCACGACCAGGCTGACAGCGGCCACGCCCGCGGCAAAGAGCCCCACCACCCAACCCTTGAAGGCAGCGAGCAAGCCCAGCAGCAAGGCCAGGAGCAGCACCCCGCCCCACAGCATCAGCGGCTGGAGCTGGTTGAGCTGCCAGCGCCAGGGCGCCGCCAGCACGGCCCCCATCGAAGCAGGTGCGGCCTTCATGCAGTCAGCTCCTCGAAGAGATCGTCCAGCTGCACGCGCTGCAGCCGCTCGGCTTCGGCAGGCAAGACCTGACCCTCCGACCACTGCAGCAGCCAGCGCTCCTGCCCGTCGCCCACGGTGCGGCGGGACAGCACGGAAGCGCCCAGTGCGCCCTCCTGGCGCTGCAGCGAGGCTGCGGTGCCCTGGGCGATCCGGCACTGGTCCATCAGCCCGTCCAGCGGCGCCTGCAGCGCCAGGCGCCCGCGGCTCAGAAAGGCCACGTTGAAGGCCACACGCTCCAGGTCCGAGAGGATGTGCGTGGAGAAGACCACGGTGGTGCCGCGGTCCAGCACCTGCTCGACCAGCTCGCGCAGGAAGTCGCGCCGGCCCAGGGGGTCCAGGGCGGCGACGGGCTCGTCCAGCACCAGCAGGTCCGGCCCGTGCGCCAGCGCGCGCACGATGGACAGGCGCTGCTGCTGCCCGCCGGAGAGCTTGGCGATGGGCTTGTCCCGCGGCAGCTCCCAGCGCGACATCAGGCCTTCGACCAGGCCCTCGTTCCAGCGGGGATAGAAGCTGCGGAAGTAGGCCAGCAGCTGGGCCGGCGTGAACTGCTCGAAGAGATCGGACTGCTGGGGCACATAGCCGATGCGGGCGCGGGTGGCGTCGTCCAGCGCGCGCACATCGCAGCCGAACAACGCGGCGCGGCCGGCTTGCGGATCGCGCAGGCCCAGCAGGCTCTCCAGCAGGCTGGTCTTGCCGGCGCCGTTGCGCCCCAGCAGGCCCACGACCTGGCCGGGCATCAGCTGCCAGTCGATGCCATCCAGCACCAGGTGCTGGCCGTAGCGCAGGCGCAGGCCTTGCAGCATCACGGCGGGGGACAGGGCCGCCGACTGTGCGGCCAGCGGCACGGCCAGCTGCAGGCCGGCGGAGCTCAGGGATGGGGTGTTCATGCGCGATCTCCCTCGTCAAGAATGGTTTGGAACAGCTGCAGGGCCTGGGCGGGCTTCAGCTCCAGCTGCCGGGCTTCGTCGGCGGCCTTCTCCAGCGTGGGGCGCAGCAGCTCGACGCGCGCGCCCAGCGGCTGACGCCTGCCATGCTGGGCCGCCACCCGCATGGGCAGGCCGCGCTGGCGCTCCACCAGGCCTTCCGCCTCCATCAGCCCGTAGGCCTTGGAGACGGTCATGGGATTGACCGCCAGGTGGGCCGCCAGCTCGCGCACCGAAGGCAGCTCCTGCCCCGCCGACAGCTGGGCGCTCGCCACCAGGCGTCGCAACTGCTCCAGCAGCTGGCGATAGATGGGCTCGGTCGAACCCGTCTGGATGTGAAAGAGGTGGAGGGCTGTCATGGCTGATGAAGTTGTGTATCAATACAGTAATACAGTTGGATGCAATTGGCAAGGGTGCACAAGGTCATGGCTGGCGGGTTTTGTGGTGTGGAGCCTGTCGACACCCCCTCCTCCGCAAGGTGGATGAAGCCACGCCTATGCAACGAACGGCTGGCGGCAACACAAGAGGCAATTGCCACGGGCCTACCAGACCGATCCGGATTTCTGAGTGCAATCGAGAGAATGCCGAACGGTCTATTTCAACGAGTCAAGTTAGAAGCAGCGATTGGCGCAGAAGATCGAATTCTCACGCAGTTCCGTATGCTAGGTTGGGACGCAGAGCTTGCCACCGATGGAGCTGAGGTTGCCTTGATGGAAGCCGCGTTCACATCTCACCGATGACGCACAACCCTCTAACGCACCACCCACGACAGTCGCCCAAT
Organism: Burkholderiaceae bacterium; assembly: GCA_041905785.1. Taxonomy (GTDB): domain Bacteria; phylum Pseudomonadota; class Gammaproteobacteria; order Burkholderiales; family Burkholderiaceae_C; genus Roseateles_B. The sequence goes on along the minus strand of JAYRKJ010000002.1, from coordinate 36,761 downwards.
CGCCCTGCATTCCTCTTCATGACCTGAGCATGCGCGGATGGTTCATGTCGCTGCCGAAACGCCGGCAGCAGGCCAGCGATGAACGGCCTGCCCCGCGCACTCCGAGCCTTCGGAGCCGCGCGCAAGGCCTGCCGCCTCAACGCTCGCTCTTGGTGCTGCCGGAGAGGATGCGGCTGAGCAGGCCGCTGAGGTCCTGCGAGGTGTTCTGCTTCTCGAGCAGGCCCTTCACGCCGGACCGCCGCGCATGGTCGCGGAGTTCATCGGTGATGTTGCCGGAGCTGATCACGACGGGCATGTCGGGACGGATCTGGGCCATCTCGTGCGCGATGTCCAGCCCCGACAGCTCGGGCATGTTGAAGTCCGTCACCACGCAGTCGAAAGCCTCGGGATGCTCGCGCAGCGCCTGCAGCGCCTGCCGGGAGTCGTGGAATACGCTGACCCGATAGCCCGCGCGCAGCAGGACGCCCTCCGCCACCAGGATCATGGTGTCGTCGTCGTCGACGTACAGCACGTGCTCGCCGTGACCGCGCATCGCCTGCGCCGGGGCCGCCTCGGCGGCGTCGGCATCGGCGGTCCGCTCCACACAGGGGAAGTACAGATGGAAGGTGCTGCCCAGGCCGGGCGCGCTGTCGACGTCGATGCCGCCATGATGCGCCGACAAGATGCCATGCACCACGGCCAGCCCCAGCCCCGTCCCGCGCCCGATGGGCTTGGTCGTGAAGAAGGGTTCGAAGATGCGCTCGCGCGTGCGCTCGTCCATTCCCACGCCGTTGTCCTGGACCCAGAGATGCGCGTACTGCCCAGGAGCCAGCTCGCCAAGGCGATGGGCGGCCACCGGGTCCAGCCACACCGCTTCCAGACCAACCGTGATGCGCCCGCTGCCGTCGCGCAGGGCATGCCAGGCATTGGTGCAGAGGTTCATCAGCACCTGCTGGACCTGCGTCGCATCGGCCTGGACGTACACGGGCGCTTCGGGGCTCACGACCTTGACCTCCACCCCGGCCGGCAGCGTGGCGCGCAAGAGCTTGTGCGTTTCCTCGATCACCGGACCCAGGGCCTGCGTGCGCAGCTCCTGCGGCTGGCGCCGGCTGAAGGTGAGGATCTGGCGCACCAGATTGCGGGCGCGCGAACCCGCTCGATGGATTTCCCCGAGGTTGGCCAGCGCCGGATGGCCTTCGGGCAGCTCCGAACGCGCGAGGTCGACGTTGCCGAGGATGGCGCCCAGGATGTTGTTGAAGTCGTGGGCAATCCCGCCGGCGAGTGTGCCTATCGATTCCATCTTCTGGACATGGCGCAGCTGCGCCTCGTACATCTGGCGGTCGGCCTCCGCCGCCTTGCGGTCGCTGATGTCCAGGACCGCCATGCGCAGCATGGGCACGTTGTGCTGGCTCTGCACGCGCATGCAGTCGAGCTGCGCGTGGAAGGGCGCGCCGAGCGGCCGCTGCAACAGCAGCTCGATGCGCTCGCGGTCCCCCGGTGTCAGCATGCGCGCGAAGACGTCCTGCCAGCGCCGCTTGTCGGCTTCTCCTACAAAGCGCTCAAAGACGGTCCCGCGCAGATGCTCCCGGCGCAAGCCGAGCATCGCAGCGCAAGTCAGGTTGAGCTGCGCGATCACGCCGTCGCGCGCAAGGGTCATGTAGCCGACCGGCGCGAAGTCATAGAGATCCAGGTAGCGGTCGTGCGAGAGCTTGAGGTCGATCTGCACCTGGCGGTGGCGGGCGCGAATCGAGGCCTGGTCGAGCTCGCGCGCGAGCGCGGGCGCCAGGCGGGCGATGTTCTGCTTCATCACGTAGTCGTTCGCACCGGCCTTCATCGCCGCGACGGCGGTTTCCTCCCCGATGGCGCCCGATACGAAGATGAAGGGAATGTCGAGGTTGGCGGTGCGAAAGATGTTGAGCGCCTCGATGCCGCTGAAGCGCGGCATGCTGAAGTCCGCCAGCACGGCATCCCAGCGCGACGCGCTCAGCGCGCCCCGCAACGAGGCCGCATCCTGGACACACTGGTAGCTGGGATTGAAGCCGCCGCGGCGCAGCGCCAGCACGGTCAAGCGCACGTCGTCGTCGGAGTCCTCGACGATGAGGATCTGTACATCCTTGCTCATTCGCCGCACCCGTGCGGAGGAAGCTGGTTCAGCGCCAGCCAGTAGATGCCCAGCACCTTGACCGCGTCCAGGAACTCGGTGAAGTCGACCGGCTTGCGCACATAGCTGTTGGCGCCCAGCGAATAGCCCGACACCAGGTCCTGCTCCTCCTTGGACGAGGTCAGGATGACCACCGGCAGCAGGCGGGTCCGCTCATCGGCGCGGATCGACCGCAGCACGCTGAGGCCGTCGAGCTTGGGCAGCTTGAGGTCGAGGATGACCAGCGTCGGCAGCGGCAACTCCGCGCGTGCCTGATGGACGCCGCGCGCAAACAGGAAGTCCAGCGCCTCCACCCCGTCCCGCGCGACGGTGATCGGGTTCAGCAAATGGCTGCGCTGGAACGCGCGGATCGTCAGCGCCACGTCATCCGGGTTGTCCTCGACCAACAGGATGTCCTTGCATGCCTCGCTCATCGTTGCACCCCATCCTGCTGAAGACTGAAGAAGAAGGTCGCGCCCCTATCGGGCTCGGCCTTGGCCCAGATGCTGCCGCCGTGGCGGCGGAAAATGCGCTGCACCGTCGCCAGCCCGATGCCGGTGCCGGCGAACTCCGACTCGTGGTGCAGGCGCTGGAATGCGCCGAACAGCCGGTCGGCATACGCCATGTCGAAGCCGACCCCGTTGTCGGAGACGAAGCAGATCGTCTTCCCATCGCGCTGCTCGGCGCCCACGCGTATCACCGGTTGCTCGGTCTTGCTGGTGAACTTCCAGGCGTTTTCCAGCAGGTTCTGCATGGCAATCTGGACCAGCGCCCGGTCGGCCTGGACCGTGATGCCCTCGTCGATCTGCCATAGCGCCTTCGGTCGCGGCTGCTGTCTCTCCAGCGAGGCGGCGATGTCGCGCGCCATGTCGCTCAGGTTGACGGCCCGGATCGACAGCTCCGCGCGCGTCACGCGAGACAGCCCCAGCAGCTCGTCGATCAGCCGCGCCATGCGCTGGCTGGCGGCGCGTATGCGCCTGAGGTAGTCCAGCCCCTGATCGTCCAGACGTTCTGCGTAGTCCTCCATCAGCGCCTGCGAGAAGCCGTCCATGCTGCGCAGGGGGCTGCGCAGGTCGTGAGAGACCGAGTAGCTGAACGCTTCGATCTCCTTGTTCAAGGCCGCCAGTTCGACGTTGCTCTTCTCGATGCGATTGAAGGAGTCGCGCAGGGCGCCGGTCATGGCTTCGAAATGGCGGGACATGCGCCCGATCTCGTCGTCGCCCGCGATCGCAAGCCGGTAGTCCCAATTGCCGCCAGCCACCTCGCGCATGGCCTGCTCCAGGCTGGCAATCGGCGCAAGCACGCCGCGGCGCATGAGCCAGACCGCCGCAACGGCCAGCGTGGCGAACAAGCCCAGGCCCGCGACGATGACCAGCACCATGCGGCGCTGCGCGCTGGTGATGCGCTCCGTCGACGAGCTGGACAGCAGCATCGCATCGGCCGCGCTCTCCTGCTGGTAGATCAGCAGACGGCTGGTCAGCTGGGCCTCGAAGCGCTGCTTCACCGCGCGATCGGGGGCGTCCGGCGGGGTCAGCGTGGGCGGCAGTTCGCCGAACAGTCGGTGGGTGGTCGCCGTGCGTGCACGCATGTCCTCGACGACGGAGGCCAGCTGCGGGTCATCGAAGGGATTGGCCGCGATCAGGCGCTCGAGCCGGGCGGCCACCTGCTGCTCCTGCAGTCGCGCACGCTCCTGCCGGTGCAGCATGTACTCGAAGGTGACCAGGCGCAGATCGCTGAGCGCGCGCGAGACCTCCATCGTCTGAAGGCGCTGGCGGTTCGCGTCCTCGATCTCATCGTTGGCCCACCAGATCATGGCGCCGATCAAGCCAATCGCGGTGAAGACGACGGCAGCGGCCAGCCCGACTTTGGTACTGATGCGCATGGCTTCCACGCTAGTGAACGACGGTGACCCGCTCGGGACGGACCTGCAGCAGGCCGTCCAGATACAGGTGGGGAAGGAAGTTGGGGTCCGGGCCCGGCGGGGCATAGCCGCGCGCGACCGCCCAATGCGCCTCCTCTTCCAGGGTGATCAGCTGCGACTGGAGAAAGTCGACGCGGAAGTCCTGGTCATCCCAGCGCGGCCGGAGTGTCTCGAACGGCACCTGCAGGCGCTGCGCCACCAGCTGTTGCGCCTGCTCGGGCTGGCGGCGCATGAAGTCTTCGGCTCGGAGCAAGGCGCGCAGGAGCTTCTCGGGGATGGCCGGATGCGCCTGCAGGAATTGCCGCTGGCCGACCAGGACATAGGTCGCCGTGTAGGCATTGGGCTCGACCAGTTCCAGCCCGTCCTTGCCAAGCGCTGCCACGGCGCGGGCGCGCGTCGGCTGCCAGGCCGCGATGGCATCGACCCTGCCGCCGGCCAGTTCGGCATCGAGCCGCTCGGGCGGGATGTCGACCAGCGTGACCGACTCCGGGGCCAGCTGGTGCCGGATCAGGAAGGCCCAGAGGAAGTACTCGCCGCTGGTGCCCAGCGTGACGCCAACCCGCTTGCCGGCCAGGTCGCCGGGGCCATCGATGTGGCGGTCGCGCCGTGCGATCACGGCCATCTCGGAAGTCGCACTGGCGATCGAGGCGACGAGCGAGAACGATTGCCCGTTCATGACCTTGACGGCGAAGGGCAGCTCGGCCGCTGCCGCCATGTCGACGCGGCCCTGTGCCAGCAGTTCCAGGGCCAGCTTGCCGTGCGTGACGGGCACCGAACTCAGCGCGAGCCCCTCGTCATCGAAGTAGCGCTTCGCCAGTGCCAGATGGATCAAGGCCGCGTGAGGGGCGGACGGGACCGCGATGCTCAGCTTGTCAGCAGCAACGACGGTGCGCTGGGAAACAAAGGCCTGGTACGCCAGGAATGCCAGCAGCACCGCAACGATGCCGGCCATGCCGATCAGACCCGCGCGCCGCCAGCGCGCATGGGCCGTGGTCTCGCCAGAAAACGGAGAGATCATCGCACCAGCTCCCTGTGCAATAGCCGGTTTTATGCACCAGCGACAGGCTCAGCGCGTTGCCGCGCAGTCCTTTTGTGTTGCACGAATGTACGCGCAGGCCTGCCGGCCGGCAAGCACCCGCGGCATGCCATGCCTGTCGATCAGGTCTTGTGAATCGCGCGCCGGCCCCGTCGGCAAGGACGCGGCGTCATGGCTAACGCAGTGCTTCGCGGGCAGCGGTGCGACCCCTGCGGCCGGCGGCCAGGAGAGACGAACATGATCCCTCCGGGCCTGGCTACGGGCGCCTCATCACGGCATCCGGCGCCGCGGGTCCAAGGCCGGCGATGCCGTCATGGCGACGGTTCCGGCGCAGGCGGCCTGGCAGCGATGCAGTACCAGTCCTGCGTCTGCACCGGCGCGTTGGCCGGACAAGGCAGGGGTTCCTGGATCTTCAAGCTGAGCCCCGCGCCTTGCAGGAAGGCCTGGACGCCCGCCGGCCCGTGCAGCGGATGGAAGAAGACATGCACCACATCGCCGCGGCTGCTGCGCTGCGGGCCGGAGTCCTCTGGCCGGCCCCCTTGCGTGCTGAGGTAGAGCAGGCCGCCCGGCCGCAGCAGCCGCGCCGCCTGGGCGATGAAGTCCTGCGCATCCGCCGGGCTCAGGTAGGGCAGGCCGAAGGCGCAGACGATGGCATCCCAGCTGGCGGGCCCGCCGGGCAGCTGCCGGCAGTCCCCCTGCTCGAAGCGCGCGCCCGGCACCGCGGCCCGCGCCAGCTCGATCATGCGCGGCGCGAGGTCCACGCCCAGCAGCTGCAGGTCCGGCCGCCAGGCCAGCAGGCGGCGTGCCACCGTGCCGGGGCCGCAGGCGGCGTCCAGCACGCGCGCGTCCGGGGGCAGGTGTCGGGCGAACAGGGCATAGCTCTCGTCGTAGAGATCGAGGTCCATGTACTTGGCTTGGTACAGATCCGCCAGTTGGTCAAACACCTGGGCGGACTGGGCACTGGGGTCCATTCGACCTCCTGCGTTGCGTGGTGGGCACGGGCTCAGCAGCTTAGCGTCCCGCATGGTGCATGAGGGCCGATGCCGGCCGCCGCAGTGCCAGAATGCGCCCATGTGTGCTGAAAGGAAGCCCGGATGACCGCCTTGCCGTCCCATCTAGTTTCACGCCTGCTCCTCGCGACCTCCCTGGCCCTGAGCGGTGCCTCGGCCTGGGCGGCCCCTGCCCCCGAGACCCTGAGCCTGAAGTTCCAGGCCGGCGGCGGCGATGCCGCGGGCAGCCTGCAGATCCAGTTCATCGGCTATCGTGACCAGCGCTGCCCGGCCAACGTGCAGTGCATCAGCGCCGGCACGGCCCAGGCCCTGTTCTGGGTGCAGCCCAGCGAAGGCGCCGGGCAAGTCCTGACCCTGCCATGGCCGCAGGCCGAGGCAGCGCGGGTGGCCGGCTACAGCATCCAGCTCAAGAGCCTGGAGCCGCGCCCGGACACGCGCAAGCCGCCCAACCCCGCGGACTACGAAGCGGTGCTGACGCTGCAAAAGCTGCCCGCCAAGCCCTGAGATGCAGCGCGCCAAGCCTCAGCTGCGGCTGCGCATGCGGGTGACGGTGGACGACATCATCGCCGTCGGACCGGGCAAGATCGCTCTGCTCGAAGCGCTGGACGAGACCCGCTCCATCACCGCTGCGGCCAAGGCCCTGGGCATGTCCTACCGGCGTGCCTGGACGCTGATCGACGAGCTCAACCGTTCGCTCAAGCAGCCCGCCGTGATCAGCGCCGCCGGCGGCACGCAAGGCGGCGGCAGCGAGCTCAGCGACAGCGGACGCCAGCTGCTGGACCTCTACCGCGGCATCGAGGCCAAGGCCCAGGCGGCCTGCAAGACCGAGATCCAGCGCCTGCTCAAGCTGCTGGCCTGAGCCGCGACAAGCCCGCCCGTTATGCGGGGCGGTATATTGCGGCTCATCCTGACGCGACGCCAGCCACCGCCATGCCCCACCAACCGAACGCCTGCCGGCCGCGCCTCCATGCCTGAGGCGATGATCGCACTGGGCCTGTCGCTCAAGGTGGCGCTGTGGGCCAGCGGCCTGGACCTGCTGGCGGGTACGGCCTTGGGCTATGCCCTGGCGCGCTGGCGCTTTCCGGGCCGCGAGCTGCTCGACGCCGTGCTGACCCTGCCCCTGGTGCTGCCGCCCACGGTACTGGGCTACTACCTGCTGGTGTTGGTGGGCCGCAAGGGCTGGCTGGGTGCCTGGCTGTTCGAGACCTTCGGCATCCGTCTCATCTTCACCTGGCAGGGTGCGGTGATCGCCGCCGCCCTGGTGGCTTTCCCGCTGGTGCTCAAGGCCGCCCGCAGCGCCTTCGAGCAGGTGGACCCGCAGCTGGAACAGGCCGGGCGCATGCTGGGCCTCAGCGAATGGGCGGTGTTCTGCCGCGTGAGCCTGCCCCTGGCCTGGCGCGGCATTCTGGCCGGTCTGCTGCTGGCCTTTGCCCGCGCGCTGGGAGAGTTCGGCGCCACGCTGATGGTGGCCGGCAGCATTCCGGGCCAGACCCAGACTCTGTCCATCGCCATCTACGAGGCAGTGCAGGCGGGGCAGGACGGCATCGCGCAGCTGATGGTCTGGATCACCTCGCTGAGCTGCGTGGCCGTGCTGGTGGCGGCCAGCCGCCTGGCACCGCCCAGCCGGGAGCGGGCATGAGCCGCGTACGGTCGCCCGAAGGACTTCATTCCCGCCTGTCGGGACGGTACGCGCTGCGAGGGCCGTCCCGATGAGCTTCGAGATCCGCATTCGCAAGCAGCTGCCGCCGTCCTCCGGCAGCACGGGGTCAGGTTTTGCCCTGGACCTGGCGCTGGCCACCACGGCCCGCAGCCTGGTCATCCACGGCCCCTCGGGCGCCGGGAAGAGCCTCACCCTGCAGGCCGTCGCGGGTCTCCTGCGGCCGGATGCCGGGCGCGTCTGCATCGCCGGAGAAACGCTGTTCGACAGCACGCAGAAGCTGGAACTGCCCTGCCGGGCCCGTCGCCTGGGCTATCTGTTCCAGGACTACGCCCTGTTCCCGCAGCTGAACGTGCGCCAGAACATCGCCTTCGGCCTGCTGCGCGGCTGGCGCAATCCGCCGCGCAGCGTGATGAACGAGAAGCTGGCGCACTGGCTGGGCCTGATGGAGCTGGACGGCGTGGCCGCCCAGCTGCCGCACCAGCTTTCCGGCGGCCAGCGCCAGCGCACGGCCCTGGCCCGCGCACTGATCACCGAGCCCCGCGCCCTGCTGCTGGACGAGCCCTTCGCCGCGCTCGACGCCGAGCTGCGCGAACGCCTGCGCCAGGAGCTGGAGCGGCTGCTGGCGCGCGTGCAGATTCCCCTGTTGATGATCACCCACGACGCCGAGGATCTCGCCCGTTTCGGCGAGGCGCGCGTGCAGCTGCGCGGCGGCCGCGTGGTGGCGGCGCAGCTCTAATGCCGTGTTCCACGCCAATCGGCACCTCAAACCGCGTCTTTGCCGCCTTGGCGTTGCTGCAACTCCTCGCGATGCCACAGGGTATCGCCGTGGTTGGCGCCCAGCCACGACGACAAATCCATCGGCTTTCTCCAGTGCCTCACAGCGTCGAACACGGCACTAGGCGCAGGCCAGCGCGGCGCAGGCCAGCGCGGCGCAGGCCGACTGCAGGTTGCGGCGAGCCCTGGCGTCCCAGGCCGCATGCAGCGCGTCGGTGGCGAAGAGGCGCGGGCGGGCCAGGAAGCCGCTGAGGATGCGCTGCCGGCCCGCCCTGAATGCCGGCGCCGGCACGAAGGCGTACTCCTCCCGGATCTGGCGTTCGTACTCGACAAAGCGCTCGGTGGGCGCCGCCAGGATGGCCAGGTCGAGGTCCAGCAGCAAGCCCATATCGGCGTCCACCGCCCTGTGGTCGCGAGTGGCCAGCACCAGCTGGGCCACGCGTTCACAGGCCTCGGCGGGCAGCCCCCACGCAAGCAGGGCGTCACGAGCCCAGTCGGCGCTGCGGATCTCGTTGTCCGCGGCCTGCGGGTCGTAGACGGCGTCATGGAACCACAGGGCCAGGGCCAGCAGTTCCGGCGCCTGGGCCAGCTGGCGCCACTGCGCCAGGGCCTGCAGGCACTCGCGCAGGTGCTGGACGGTGTGGTAGCGCCGCTGAGGTTCCGCCCAGGCGGCCAGGAGCCTGTCGGCCAGGGTCAGGTCTTGCCTCAGACCCAGGGTGCCTGCCGTCGCCGACCAGGCCTCAAGGAGATCGGCAGGGCTTGCACTCATGCGGCATGTGCCCCATGGACCAGGGCCGCCACCCGGTCCGCATAACGGGGCCACAGGGCCGGCGGCAGGTCGTGCCCCATGCCGGGGATGAAGTCCGTGCTCACCTGGCGCAGCTGGCGCGCCAGGTGCCGGCCCGCTGCGACCGGCACCAAGGGGTCCGCCTCGCCATGGATCACCAGGCTGGGCGCGGCGATGCGGCGAACCAGCGGCGTGCGGTCGGCGTCGGCCACCACGGCCATCAGCTGGCGCAGCATGCCCGCCGGATGGTCGCTGCGGCGGATGGCCTCCAGGACACGCGCTTCCAGCCAGCCTTCCGGTGCCGGGTAGGCCGGGCTGCCGATCAGCCGGTACAGCGCGGCGAAATGCGCCTGCAGCGTGGCTTCGTCGCGCCGCAGCGGGCGGGCCAGCAGGGCCTGGCGCACCGGCCAGCTCGGACCCGGCAGATGGCGGGCGCCCGCGGTGGTCATCATGAGGGTCAGGCTTTGCACCCGGTCCGGCGCCAGGGCCGCGAGATGCTGGGCGATCATGCCGCCCATGGACGCCCCCCAGACATGGGCACGCGGCAGGGCCAGCGCCTCCATCACGCCCAGCGCGTCGCGGGCCATGTCGGCCAGGCTGTAGGGGCTGCGCACCGGCAGGTGCAGCAGGTGCTTGAACGAGGCCCATCCCAGGTGGGGCACGCCCAGGTGGTCCAGGTGCTGGCTGAGGCCGACGTCGCGGTTGTCGAAGCGGACCACGCGCAGACCGCGGGCCGTGAGGGCGTCGACCAGGCCCTGGGGCCAGGCGATCAGCTGCAGCCCCAAACCCATGACCATCAAAAGCGCAGGGGCCCCGCGGGGCCCCTGGTCGTCGACGGCAATGCGCAGGCCGTTGGCGTTCACATGGCTTTGCATGCGCCCATCATAGGCCGGCGGCATGACGCCGCATGGTGCGTCACTTGCAGGTGAAGCTCTTGTGGGTCACGTCCTTGACGTTGCCGGCGCCGCAGGTCTTGGTGGCCTGCTCGCTCATCTGAGTCAGCGCCTCGCGATCGGCGATGACGCGCTCGCTGTTGGGGGCGATGACGCAGGCGCTGTTCAGCAGGGCAGCGAGGGTGACGGCGGCCAGGGTGGCGATGCGTTTCATGGGTGTCCTCCAGGGGATGGTTTGGAATGGGGGCGACTGTAGGCGAAGCCGCGTCCGGCCCGCCGTGCAAAGCGATGAACGGTTGCTGACGTGGGACGGGATGCGCGGAGCCGGCCCTCAGCGTTTGGCACCCGCCTGGTAGCCGCGCGGCACCGCACTCAGCAAGCGCCGCGTGTAGTCCTGCTGCGGTGCAGCCAGGAGCTGCGAGGTCTCCGCCTGCTCGACCACGTCGCCATGCTGCATCACCAGCACCTCGTCCGAGATGAAGCGCACCACGGCCAGGTCATGGCTGATGAAGATGTAGCTGAGGCCGAACTCGTCCTGCAGGTCCTTCAGCAGGTTCAGCACCTGGGCCTGCACCGACACGTCCAGGGCCGAGACGGCTTCGTCCAGCACAAGCACCTCGGGCTTGAGCGTCAGGCAGCGCGCGATGGCGATGCGCTGGCGCTGGCCGCCCGAGAACTCATGCGGGTACTTGGGCAGGGCGGATTCATCCAGGCCCACCTTCTTCAGCAGGCCCGCGGCGATCTCCAGTCGCTCTTCATGATCGGCGCCGATGTCGTGGATCTCCATGGGCTCCACCAGGGTCTGGGCGATGGTGAAGCGCGGGTTCAGCGAGGCATAGGGGTTCTGGAACACCACCTGGATGCGGCGGCGCATCCGCTGCCATTGCGCCGCGCTCATCTTGAGCAGGTCGCGGCCCTCGAACAGCACCTCGCCGCCGCTGGGCTCATGCAGGCGCAGCAGGGTCAAGCCCATGGTGGTCTTGCCCGAGCCGGACTCGCCCACCACGCCCAGGGTGTGGCCCTTGCGCAGCTGGAAGCTGACGTTCTTGACCGCCTGGAATTCCTTGCGGCCGAACAGGCCCTCGCGGAAATAGAAGCTCTTGCTCAGGCCGCGCACCTCCAGGATCACCGGCGCCTCGGGATCCTTGGCGGTGGCCGTCTGATGGGCCGGACGGCCGGCGATGTGGTCATCGATCACGGTCAACCGCGCCGGGTTGTCTTGCAGCGAGGGCCGACAAGCCAGCAGGGCGCGCGTGTAGGCATCCTGCGGCAACTGGAAAATCTGCGCCACCGGTGCCTGCTCGCGGACCTGGCCGTGGCGCATCACCACCACCTGGTCCGCGATTTCGCCCACCACGCCCAGGTCGTGCGAGATGAAGAGCAGGCTCATGCGATGAGCCTCCTTCAGCCGGGCCAGCAGCTCCAGCACCTGACGCTGGATGGTGACGTCCAGCGCCGTGGTGGGCTCGTCGGCGATCAACAGCTTGGGGCCGCAAGACAGGGCCAGGGCGATCATCACCCGCTGCTGCTGGCCGCCCGACATCTCGTGCGGATAGGAGCCCAGGCGCCGCTTGGGGTCGGGGATGCCGACCTCGTTGAGCAGCTCTTCGGCGCGGGCCTGCGCCTGGCGGCGGCTCATGCCCAGATGCAGCATCAGGCCCTCCATGATCTGGTCGCCCACGGTGAAGACCGGGTTGAGCGAACTCATGGGGTCCTGGAACACGCAGGCGATCTCGCGTCCGCGCAGGGCCTGCAGCTCGCGCAGCGAGCTCTGCAGCAGGTCGCGGCCCTGGAAGAGGATGCGGCCGCTGCGCTCGGCGTTGTCCGGCAGCAGGTTGAGGATGGACATGGCCGTGACGCTCTTGCCCGAACCCGACTCGCCCACCAGGGCGACGGTGCTGTTCTCTGGGACATCGAAGCTGATGCCCTTCACCGCCTGCTGGCGCTGCACCTCGCCGCGCAGCTTGCCCATGCGGAAGGCAACGTGGAGGTCTTGGATACTCAGCAGCATGTCATCTCTCATTCGTTCCGGCGCCAACTCCACCGGGTTTGATCAGGTGCAGCCCGAGGACCCCGCTTTGCCGGGCCTGCGGACTGGCCCCCTTCGATGGGGCGCGCGAAGCGCGTAGGGGGTGTTCCATCATTCCAGGCCACGCAATTTGGGATCCAGCGCGTCGCGCAGCGCATCCGTGCACAGCGCGAAGGCCGTCACGAACACCGCCATGCAAACGGCCACGGCAGTCAGCTGCCACCAGTAGCCCAGGATCAGCTCGCTCTGTGCCTCGGCCAGCATGGTGCCCCAGGAGACCTGGTCCACGCTGACGCCCAGCCCCAGGTAGGACAGGATCACCTCGCTCTTGATGAAGCGCACCACCAGCAGGGACAGCTGCACCAGGGTCACGTGCGAAACATTGGGCAGGATGTGGCGGAACATGCGCGCGCCCTGCGAGGCGCCGATGGCCTCGGCGGCCCGCACGTACTCGCGGCTGGAGTGCTTGATGAACTCGGCGCGCACCAGCCGGTACACGCCGGTCCAGCCGGCCAGGCCCAGGATCATCACCACCGGCAGCACGCCGCGGCCGAAGATGGCCGCGAAGGCGAAGATCAGCAGGATGTCCGGCACCGCGGTGAAGACGTTGTAGACCCACTCCAGAAAGTCCCCCACGCGCCGGCCGAAGAAGCCGGAGAGGGCGCCCAGCACCGTGCCGATCAGGGTGGCGACCAGGGCGGCCAGCACCCCCACCATGATGGACACCTCGGCCCCCTTCATCACCTTGGCCAGCACGTCGCGGCCCAGCCGGTCGGCCCCGAAGGGCAGGGTTTCGCGCTTGACGAGGTCCTCGGTCTTGAAGCTGCGGGCCCGGGCTTCCCATTCGGCGTAGCGGGGGGCCAGGGGGTCGACGTCGGAGAGGTCCACATTGGGACCCTTGGGCCCCTGGGCCGCCTGCGTCGATTCGGCGGCGCCCGGCCCCATGAAGCTGGGCGGCGCATTGGACACGCCGATCTCCTTCTGCCAGTCCGCCGCGATCAGCCCCAGGCCCGTCGCCAGCACCAGGCCCAGGAACAGCACCACCACCCAGAGGCAGGCCATGCCCAGACGGTCCCCGCGCAGGCGCCGCCAGGCCGCGGCCCAGACGCCCTGGGATCCTTGCGATGCGGCGCTCGAATTCACAGGCAATGCAGTCACAGTTGCACTCATAAAGCTCACCCACGCAGGCTGACAGCCCGCGCGATACCAATGCCGACGCTTTGAGCGTCGCCCCAGGAGGCGGCCGACAAGGCCGGCGAAGCCGACAGAAGGCGGGTCATTTCAGCACCACCCGGGGGTCGACGCGCTTGTACAGCAGGTCGGTGATGAGATTGATCACCATGGTCAGCATGGCCAGGTAGATGGCGAAGGCCTGGATCACCGGGTAGTCGCTGCGGTTGACCGCCAGCAGCAGCTCGCGGCCCAGGCCCGGGATGGAGAAGAAGACCTCCAGCAGGAAGGAGCCCACGAACACGCCGGGCAGGGCCACCGAGATGTTGGTGAGGATGGGGATCAGCGCATTGCGCAGCACGTGCTTGAGCAGGATGCGCCGCTCCGTCAGCCCCTTGGCGCGGGCGGTGCGCACGTAGTCATGGCCGATCTCGTCCAGGAAGAAGCTGCGGTAGAGCCGCGTGTACGGTGCCAGCGCCACGGCGACCGCCACCATGACGGGCAGCGGTGCATAGGTCATGAGATTGGTCCAGGTGCTGTCGCTCCAGCCCTGCACGGGGAACCACCCCAGCCGGAAGGCGAAGAGGTACTGGCCCACGATCACGTAGACCAACAGGGAAATCGACACGGCCACCGTGCTCAGCACCATCACTGCGCGGTCGGTCAGCGAGCCCCGCACGGCGGCCACGGCCAGTGCGAGGGGAATGGCGAGCAGCACCTCCAGGCACAGGATGGGCAGCATCACGGTCAAGGTGGCGGGCAGGCGGGTCGCGAAAAGCCGGCCCACGGATTCATGGGTGGCCCAGCTGTGACCCCAGTTGAAGGTGACGATCTGCTTCAGGAAGATCAGCAGCTGCTCCCAGACCGGCCGGTTCAGGCCCAGCTGTTCGCGGATGGCCAGGATCTGTTCGGCGGACGCGTTCTGCCCGCCGAGGATCTCGGCCGGGTCGCCGCCAAACCAGCGGAACAGGAAAAACACCAGCAGCACGACGCCCAGCAGGGTGGGAACCATTTGCCACAGGCGCCGCAAGAGATATGCCGTCATGGCTGTCGGTCTCCGGGTCGGACTGCCAGCCCCGGCGGCAGCCAGAGCCCAGGATTGAGTGCAGCGGCGGGCGCTGGCCGCTCCAACTCGGGCGCCAGTCTAGTGCAGGCCCGTCAGCCTGCCCATGCCTGTTTGTGCGGAGCCGATGCTGGATTCTTCCTAGGGGAATTCCTGGGGCTTCTGCGTCACAATCGCCAGCCCGTGCCGGACCTGCCGTGCCCGGCCACTGGTTCGTGAGGGATGCCAAGAATGCGCGCTGTCGTTGCTGCTGCTCTGTTGCTGGGTGCCCTGGGGGCCGGCCCGTCGCTGCATGCCCAGGCCCCAAGTGCTGCGCCCCCGGACCCGGTCGCCGCGGCGCCCCAGAAGGTCCTGCGCTATGCCATCCGCGTCGCCGAGACCGGCTTCGACCCCGCGCGGGTCTCGGACCTGTATTCCCGCACCATCACCGCCGGCATCTTCGATGCCCCGCTGCGCTTCGAGTACCTCGCCCGGCCGGCCCGCCTGAAGCCCTCCACCGTGGAAGCGATGCCGGTCATCAGCGCCGACTTCAAGACCCTGACCTTTCGCGTCAAGCCGGGCATCTACTTCGCCGACGACCCGGCATTTCACGGCCGCAAGCGCGAGCTGACCGCCGCCGATTACGTCTACTCGCTCAAGCGCCATTACGACCCGGCCACGCAGAGCAGCAACCTCTACGTGCTGGAGAACGCCCTGCTGCCGGGGCTGTCCGAGCTGCGCCAGCAGGCCCTCAGGAGCAAGAAGCCCTTCGATTACGACCGCGAGGTCGCCGGCGCCAAGGTGCTGGACCGCTACACCTTCCAGATCCGCACCGAGCTGGGCGACCCGCGCTTCATCTACAACTTCGCCGATGCCATGCTGGGCGCGGTGGCCCGCGAAGTGATCGAGGCCTATGGCGACAAGAGCATGGAGCACCCGGTGGGCACCGGCCCCTGGCGTCTGGCGGACTGGCGGCGCAGCTCGCTCATCGTGCTTGAGAAGAACCCGAACTACCGCGACGTGTTCTACGACGAGACCCCCAACCCGGCGGACGCGCGCATGGTCGCGGCGGCCGCCCGCCTCAAGGGCCGCAAGCTGCCCATGGTGGACCGGGTGGAGATCGCCGTGATCGAGGAGAACCAGCCGCGCTGGCTGTCCTTCCTGCGCAACGAGTCCGACCTGGTGGACGACGTGCCGCAGGAGTTCCTGCCCATGGTCATGCCGCAGAACAAGCTCGCGCCCAACCTGGCCAAGCGCGGCATGCAGGCCATCCGGTACTCGCGCTCCGACCTGTACCTCTCCTACTTCAACATGGAGGACCCGGTGCTGGGCGGCTACACGCCGGACAAGGTGGCGCTGCGCCGCGCCATCGCCCTGGCGGTGGACCTGGAGAAGGTGGTGCGCCTGCCGCGCCGCGGCCAGGCCATCCCCGCGCAAGGCCCCATCCCGCCCGGCACCTTCGGCTACGACCCCGGCTTCCGCTCCGAGATGAGCCAGCACGATGTGGGCCGTGCCCGGGCGCTGCTGGACCTCTACGGCTACGTGGACAAGGACGGCGACGGCTGGCGCGACCTGCCCGACGGCCGGCCCCTGGTGATCGAGTACGCCACTGAACCCGATGGCGAGAAGCGCGCGCTGGCCGAGCTCTGGCAAAAGGCGATGGACGCGATCCAGGTGCGCATCAAGTTCCGCTTCGGCAAGTGGCCCGAGAACCTCAAGGCGGCCAACGCCGGCAGGCTGCAGATGTGGGGCGTGGGCTGGAGCGCCACGGCGCCGGACGGCGACACCTTCCTGGGCCTGGGCTACGGCCCCAACAAGGGCCAGTCCAACAAGTCGCGCTTCGACCTGCCGGCCTACAACGCCCTGTACGCCAAGCAGAAGCGCCTGCCCGACGGCCCCGAGCGCCAGGCCCTGATGGCCGAGGCCCAGCGCCTGCTGGTGGCCTACATGCCCTTCAAGGCCGAGGTGCACCGCATCTTCACGGACATGGCCCAGCCCTGGGTGATCGGCTATGACCGCAACATCTACATGCGCGACTTCTGGGCCTACGTGGACATCGACCTCGAGCAGCAGGCGAGCGCGCGGCGCTGACGCGTCCGGGTGTGCCCCAGGAATGTGGCGCACTAGGGGTGAATACGTGCTCGCCGGAGCCGGGGCTTCCGCGACACTGCGTCCATGACATTCCGCGCTGCCGCGGGCGGCTCTTCCCGCCGTGATCTCCTGGCTGTTCTCGCCGGCCTTGCCGGCTTCGGTGCCGAGCTCCCGCCTGCGGCTGCCTCCCCGGCGCCGGCCAAGGTGCTGCGCTATGCCTTCCGCATCGCCGAAACCGGCTTCGACCCGGCCCGCATCAGCGACCTCTACTCGCGCATCATCACCGCCCACATCTTCGAGGGCCTCTACAGCTACGACCATCTGGCCAAGCCCGCCCTGCTGAAGCCCCTGGTGGCCGAAGCCATGCCCGAGGTCTCGGACGACTTCAAGGTCTGGACCATGCGGGTGCGCCCCGGCATCTACTTTGCCGCCGACCCCGCCTTCAAGGGCCAGCGCCGCGAGCTGGTGGCGGAGGACTTCATCTACAGCTGGAAGCGCTTCGCCGATCCCGAGGTCGCCTCGCCGTCCTGGTCCGAGCTGGAGGAGCTGGGCATCCTGGGCCTGGCCGAGTACCGCGCGGCCCTGCTCAAGAGCAAGACGCCCTTCGACTACGACAAACCCATCGAAGGCCTGCGCGCCCTGGACCGCTACACCCTGCAGATCCGTCTCAAGGAAACACGCCCGCGCCTGCTGGAGGTCTTCGCCCAGATCGACACCTACGGCGCGGTGGCGCGCGAGGTGATCGAGGCCTATGCGGGCCAGACCATGGAGCATCCGGTGGGCACCGGCCCGTTCGTGCTGAGCCAGTGGCGGCGCAGCTCGCTGATCACGCTGGATCGCAACCCGCAGTACCGCGAGCGCTACTACGACGCCCAGCCCGCGCCCGAGGACAAAGAGGGTCAGGTCTTGCTGGCCCGCTTCAAGGGCCGGCGCCTGCCCATGGTCGACCAGGTGCAGGTGGCCATCATCGAGGAGAACCAGCCGCGCTGGCTCGCCTTCCTGAACCGCCAGTTCGACTTCCTGGAGCGCACGCCAGAGGACTTCATCCAGCAGATCCTGCCCCAGGGCCGCCTCGCCCCCAACCTGGCCCGTCAGGGCATCCAGGCCTACCGCGAGCTGCTGGCCGACGTGCTCTACACCGTCTTCAACATGGACGATCCGGTGGTGGGTGGCTATGAGCCCGCCCGGGTGGCCCTGCGCCGTGCCATCGCACTGGCCACCGACTGCCGGCGTGAGATCAGCCTGGCCCGCCGTGGCCAGGCCATCCCGGCCCAGTCGCCCTACCTGCCCCACACCACGGCCTACGACCCGACCTACAAGAGCGAGATGGGGGACTACGATCCTGCGCGCGCCAAGGCCCTGCTGGACCTGTACGGCTACCGTGACCGCGACGGCGACGGCTGGCGCGAAGACCCGGACGGCCGCCAACTGGTGCTGGAGAGCCTCACCACGCCCGACGGCTTCCAGCGCCAGATCGACGAACTGTGGCAGAAGAGCCTGGCCGCGGTGGGCCTGCGCGTGCACTTCCGCACCGGCAAGTGGCCCGAGAACTTCAAGGCCCTGCGCGCCGGTCACTACATGATCTGGAGCCTGGCCGTGTCGGCCGCCAAGCCCGACGCGCAGGACGCGCTGGCCAGCTTCCACAGCGGCCACATCGGCGCGTCCAACTACGCCCGCTTCCGTCTGGAGGCCATGGACCGGCTCGTCGAGCAGGCCGGCGGCCTGCCCGACGGACCGCAGCGCCAGGCCCTGTTCCGGGAAAGCAAGCGCCTGGCCACCGCCTACATGCCCTACAAGTTCCGCGGACACCGCTATGTCACGGACCTGGCCCATCCCTGGGTGCAGGGCTATCGCCGGCCGCTGTTCTGGCTCAACTGGTGGGAGTACGTGGACATCAGCGGCGCCCCCGCGGGCAGTCCGCGTTGAGGCGCCCGCCGGGCCGCGCAGCCCTCAAGCGGCAGGCGGTATGAAGCGCAGACCGCCGGCGATGCGGTTCCAGGCGTTGATGTGCGCGACCGCTGCGGTCAGGTTGGCGATTTCCGCGTTGCCGAACTGCGCCTGCAGCGCGGCATAGGCGGCATCGGCATCCGGATGCCCGGCCTGCAGCGTCAGCACCTCGGCCCAGGCGAGGGCCGAGCGCTCGCGCCGTGAAAAGGCCGGCGAGTCCCGCCAGCAGGCCAGTTGGTCCAGCAGCAGGCCGTCCAGGCCCAGCTCGCGGCCCAGCTTGAGGTGGTATTGCAGGCAAAAGGCGCAGCCATTGATCTGCGAGACGCGCACCTTGAGCAGCTCGCACAGGCGCTTGTCCAGCCCCGAGGCTTCCACGGCCCGACCCAGCTCGCGCAGGGCCAGCACCACGCCGCCCGCGTCCTTCTCGAAAGCCGCCCAGTCCAGGCGCGGCCTCACCGCCTGTGCATCGCTCATGACATCCATCCCGCCGATCCACCGGCGCGGGGCGGACTATAGGCAGTCGCCGCCCGCCGCCAGCACGGATTCAATGAATCGGGCCTTCGCCGCCCGATAAGCGTCCTCGCCCTGGTCCCAATGCCGGCGCTTGACGGCGTCATAGGCCGCCACCAGGGCAGGATCCCTGCGCAAAGCCTCGCGAAAGCGCAGGAAGTCCTCGAACGCCGAGTCCTGCGCGACGATCTGCAGGGCCAGGTCCTGGCCCTCGGCCACCTCCTGCGACGCCACCAGCATGCACAGCTCGGGCGTGCGCAGCGTGTCCGGCTTGACGTGATAACCCCGGCCGCGCAGCAGGTCGACCACGCGGGCGTGCTCGGCAGGCGGGACGATCACGCAGATGTCCAGGTCGCCCTTGGACGAGGCGCCCGGGATGGAGGAGGCCCCGATGTGCTCGATGCGCGCGCCTGGCAGCAGTGGGCGCAGCCGGGCTTCGATGCGCTCGAACAGCGCCTGCAGGGCGGGCTGGTAGTCGGCGGCGGCCAGGAGAGGCATGGCGGGCAGGCGGGGAGCGGCGAAGGCCCGAGTGTCTCAAAACCCCACGGAGACCCTGGCACTTGCAACTTCGCACGATCGTGCTAAATTCGCGCCATGGAAGCCAAGACCGAACGCAGCGAGCTGACGCAAACCGCCATCGTGGACATGGCGCTGGAGATGGCCGCGCTGGAAGGCCTGGAGAGCCTGTCCATCGGCGAGATCGCCAAGCGGCTGAACCTGTCCAAGAGCGGGGTGTTCTCGCGCATCGGCTCGCGCGAGGGCCTGCAGAAGGCAGTGCTGGACGAGTTCGACCGCCGCTTCCAGCAGGACATCCTGGTGCCCGCCCTGCGTGAGCCCCGCGGCCTGCCGCGGCTGGACGCCATCATGCGCGCCTGGCTGGCCCGAGCCTGCCAGACCGGGCACCGCGGCAGCTGCCTCTACGTGGCCGGTGCCTTCGAGTTCGATGACCGCGAAGGCCCCTTGCGCGAGCTGCTGCTCGCCGGCGTCAAGCGCTGGCGCCAGGTCTTGCGGCGCAGCGTGCTGCAGGCCGTCGATTGCGGCCATCTGCGGGCGGACCTCGACCCCGATCAGCTGGTCTTCGACCTCGACGCCATCTTCACCGCCGTCGTGCGCGAGACCCGCTTCCTGCGCGACCCATTGGCTGCCGAACGCGGCTGGAACGCCTATCAACGCCTGATGCAGGGTCTGCGTCCGGCTGACTCCTGACCGCCGAGCGCAGGCCCAGTCCTGCGTTTCATTTCCCGCAACTTCGCACGATCGTGCGAATTCACTCGAAAGGCCGCTCACCATGTTCAGCCCCCTTCTGATTCTGGCCCTGTGCGGGCTGGCCGGCCTTGCGTGGCGCGGCTGGCGCGCCCTGCGGCGCCTCTGGCAGGCCGTCCCCGCCCGCAACCGCGACTTCTTTCTGGGGTGAGACCATGAGCCAGACCCGCCCCGCCGTCGAGCGCTTTTATGCCCAGGGCCGCCTGCTGCAAGGCCTGCGCGCCAGCCTGGACCTGCTGCAGCGCCATGCGCCCGCCCAGGCCGCCCGCCTGGCCCTGCGCCTCTTCGACACCCCGCTGCCGCCGCGGCTGCTGCAGCCGCGTCCGCCCCTGTCACCCTGGCAAGGCCTGACCCTGCCCTTCGAGACCCGGCGCCTGCAGTTGTGGCATCGGCCGGACGGCGCGCAGCGTCCGCGTGTGCTGCTCCTGCACGGCTGGAGCGGCCAGGCCGCACAGATGCGGGGCCTGGCCCAGGCCTGCTGGGAGGCCGGGCTCTCGCCCTGGCTGCTGGACTGGCCGGCGCATGGGCGCAGCAGCGGCTGGCGCACCGACATCGCCCAGTGGCAGCGTGCGCTGCAGGTGCTGAGCGTGGAGCACGGCCCCTGGACGGGCATCGCGGCGCACTCCATCGGCGCGCTGGCCGCAGCGCATGGGGTGGCCCGCGGCCTGCCGGTGCAGCGCCTGGCCCTGCTGGCCTGCTCGGCGCCGCCGCGCCACCTGCTGGACGGCTTCGTCGCCAGCTTCGGGCTGAGCACGGGCGTGCGCGAACGGCTGCGCCAGGCCCTGGAAGCGCGCGCCCGGCCAGGGCTGGCAGGCTTCGAACCGGCCTGGCTGGGACAGCATTTGCGCCTGCCCGTCCTGCTGGTGCACGACCGCCAGGACCGGGCCGTGCCGGCCAGCTACAGCGAGGCCCTGGCCGCCGCGCTGCCTCAGGCCCGCCTGCAACTCACCGACGGCCTGGGCCACCGCCGGCTGCTGGATGACGCTCAGGTGCAGCAGGGCGTCGCCGCCTGGCTGGCGGGGTCTGCGGAGGCGGAGCCTCTCGCGCCAGCTGCAGTGTTCGACGCGACGAGGCCCTGAAGAAAACCGATGGACTGGTCGTCGTGGGCTAAGCGCAAACCACGGCGATGCCCAGTCGCATCGCGAAGGTTTTTGCGACAACGCCAAGGCGGCAAAGACGCGGCTTTGTGTGCCGGTCAGCGCGGAACACTGCACCAGCGAGCCATCCCTGGCTGGGGACCGCTGATGGGCGCGTGGCGACGGCCAAGCCACGAGGGGCCAGCGCTGATCGGCGATATATCCCCGGCATGGTCGCCGCCGGCGATGCAAATCGTTACAAAACGTGCAACTTTCCGCGGCCGGGGTCTGGCCATATAGGGATATCGCCCGAGCCGGGGCCCGCCCCCCGCTCACTACACTGCGCGCACAGGTGCCGGAAGCCCCCTGCCCCTCGACCGGGGGGCAGGGATTCCGAGCAACAGAAGTCAAAAGCAGCCTGAGAGGAGCGCGCTGTGAGCTGGATCCCCCCTTGGCGCGAGGTCGCCGCCCTGGACGGGCAAGCCGTGGCCCCGGATGAACGCCTGGCCTGGCCGCAAACCATTGCCCTGGGCCTCCAGCATGTGGTGGCCATGTTCGGTGCCACGGTGCTGGCGCCGCTGCTGATGGGCTTCGATCCCAATGTCGCCATCCTGATGAGCGGCATCGGCACCTTGATTTTCTTCCTCATGGTGGGTGGGCGCGTGCCCAGCTTTCTGGGCTCCAGCTTCGCCTTCATCGGGGTGGTGATCAGCGCCACCGGCTATGGCGGCAGCGGGCCGAATGCCCAGATCGGCCTGGCCCTGGGCGGCATCGTGGCCTGCGGAGCCCTGTACTTCCTGATCGGCGCCGTGGTGCAGTGGCTGGGCACGGGCTGGATCGAACGGCTGATGCCGCCGGTGGTGACCGGCGCCATCGTGGCGGTGATCGGCCTGAACCTGGCCAGCGTGCCCATCAAGAACATGGCACCCACGCCCTTCGACGCCTGGGTGCAGGCCCTGACCTTTCTTTGCGTGGCGGCCGTCGCCGTGCACAGCCGCGGGCTGCTGCAGCGCCTGCTGATCCTGGCGGGCCTGCTGATCGCCAGCGTGCTCTATGCCCTGCTGACCAATGGCCTGGGACTGGGCAAGCCCATGGACTTCAGCGGCGTGGCGCAGGCCGCATGGTTGGGTCTGCCGCACTTCGCCAGCCCGCGCTTCGAGGCCGGGGCTTTGCTGCTGATCGCACCGGTGGCCCTGATCCTGGTGGCCGAGAACCTGGGCCACCTCAAGGCCGTGGCCGCGATGACCGGACGCAATGTGGACCGCGACATGGGCCGCGCCTTCATGGGCGATGGCCTGGCCACGATGCTCAGCGGCGCCGTCGGCGGCACCGGCGTCACGACCTACGCCGAGAACATCGGCGTGATGGCGGCCAACCGCATCTACTCCACGGCCGTCTTCGTGGTGGCCGGGCTGCTGGCCATCCTGCTGGGCTTTTCGCCCAAGTTCGGTGCGCTGATCCAGACCATCCCGCTGCCGGTGATGGGCGGGGTCAGCATCGTGGTCTTCGGGCTGATCGCCGTAGCCGGCGCCAAGATCTGGGTGGACAACCGCGTGGACTTCAGCCGGCACGGCAGCCTGATGCTGGCTGCCATCACCCTGATCCTGGGCACCGGGGACTACACCCTGCGCCTGGGCGACTTCGCCCTGGGCGGCATCGGCACCGCCACCTTCGGCGCACTGCTGCTGAATCTGCTGCTCGCGCCGGGCCGAGCGCGCGAATGATTGTCGATATCTGCGTATTTTTTTGACTTAAGCGCGATGTCGTCACTCGTCCAAGCCCAGCCGTCAGCGTCAAATCGGCTCAACGCCCAGCCGATGAGAACCCGCTCACGCTCCGCCCCCTTGCGCTGGCGCCTAGGCCTGGCGCTGGGTGCCCTCGTGCTCGGCCTGGCCGCCTGCCAGCCCGACAGCCAGAGCCGAGCCGGCGCCGACGAAGCCGCACCGGAGCTGCTGGCCAGGCTGGACCAGATGGAGCTGGACATCCGCATGCGTCCGCGCCAGATCGACGACGAGCTGCGCGAGATGGCCCAGCGCGCGGCCCCGGGCAGCGCCTCACGGCTGGCCATCCTGGGCCTGCGCGCCGTGGTGCTGGCGCGCGTCGACGAAGCCGAGCGCTACGAGGAACTGCGCCAGCAGCTGGAGCACTGGCCCGGGCGTGAGAACCCGCGCGTGGCCGTCACCCTGCGCCTGACCCAGGCGGTCTCGGACGCCCGCCGTGCGGCCCTGTCCGGGCAGGGCAAGAAGCTCAAGAAGATCCTGAGCGTGCTGGATGAAGTGGACGAATCCGGCCAGCCACCGCGCCTGCTGCTGACGCTTTACGAGCTGCGCGCCGGCCTGTTCACCGACCAGGGCGAGTTCGACCAGGCCCTGCGCGCCGCCCACCGCGCCCTGGCGCTGGCCGACGGCGCCGCCGCATCGCCCAGCCGGCGCATCTTTGCGCGGCTGCAGCTGGCCAGCACCTACAGCGCCGCCCAGCAGTTCGAGCAGTCCGTCAAGGCGCTGGAGGAGGCCGAGCAGCTGGCCGCCCAGGACAAGCGTCCGCTGCTGCGCTATTTCATCGAGGTCAGCCGCGGCACCATCTACCAGGAACGCGACCGTGCCATCACCGAGCGCGCCACGCTCGCGGCGCTGGAAGCCGCGCGTGAGACCGGGCTGGAGGACCTGATCTCCAACGCGCTGAGCAACCGCGCCGATGATTTCCTGCGCAAGAAGGAGTGGGCCGGCGCCATCGCGCTGACCACCGAGGCCGTGCGGCTGGCGCAAAAGCGCAAGGACGTCTTCTCCGAGTCGATCGCGCGTCACAACCTGGGCATCGCGCTGATGCACACCGGCCAGGTGGCGCAAGGCCGGCGCGAGGTCGAGGCCGGCTTCGAGCTGGCCGCCAACGCGGGTTCGGCCACCGGCATGGACGGCCTGCTGGAGGAGTACGGCCGCGCGCTGCAGGACGTGGGCCTGACGCAGGACGCGGTGCAGGCCTACCTGAAGGAGCGCCAGTACCGCCACCAGCTCTATCGCGACGACCTGCGCAAGACCGTGCTCGAAGCCCAGGAGGCGCTGGAGGCCGAGCGCCGCAGCCGCGAGTTCGAGCTGCTGAACCGGGACATGAGCCTCAAGTCCGAGCAGCTGCGCGCCAGCCAGCTGGAATTCCGGCTGTGGCTGCTGATGGGCGGCTGCGTGCTGGCCGCCAGCACCCTGCTGCTGCTGGCCTACCGCCGCGTACGGCGCACCAACATGGCTCTGCAGAGCACCAACGAGCGGCTCAAGGTGCAGAGCGAGCGCGACCCGCTCACCGGCCTGGCCAACCGGCGCCACTTCCAGGCCGCCATCCGCCAGCGGGAGGAGCAGGACCGGCTGCGCGGCAGCGTCTTCCTGATCGACATCGACCACTTCAAGCGCATCAACGACCAGTACGGCCACGCCGCCGGCGACACCGTGCTGGTGGAGGTCTCGCGCCGCCTGCGCCAGGCCCTGCGCGAGGACGACCTGGTGGTGCGCTGGGGCGGCGAGGAGTTCCTCATCGTGGTCAAGTCCTGCGACCCCGTCTTCGCCCAGCACCTGGGCCAGCGCCTGCTGGAGGCCATTGGCGGGCAGCCCGTGGTGCACGAGCGCCATACCGTGCCCGTGACGGCCTCCATCGGCTTTGCCAGCTTCCCGGTCGAGCCGCACGGCATTTCGCTGCACTGGGAGCGCGCCATCGACATGGTCGACACCCTCATGTACATGGCCAAGGCCCATGGCCGCAACAAGGCCTACGGCGTGCAGTGGGCCGACGCGCAGGACGGCGAAAGCCTGCTGCAGCTGGCCGAGCAGATGGAAGCGGCCTGGCACGACGGCAAGGTGCGGCTTTCGACGCAAGCCGGCCCGGCGCAATGGACGGAGCCCCGCGCATGATGCCCGCCGCGCCGTCTAGCGTCCGCCGTCCGTGGCTGATGCCCCTGCTGATGGCCCTGGCCGCCGCTGGCGCGCACGCCGCGCCCGGCACCGTCAGTTCATCGCCCGGTTCGTCGGGCGCTGCGTCGGCCAGTTCGCCCGCCAGTTCACCGGCCGCCGCGTCGGCCCCTGGCGCGTCGGAACTCAGCCTCAACCGCGCCGAATTGCGCCGCGAAGGCCTGCGACTGACGCTGCTGGCCTACGACCATCCAGCCGAGGCGGTCAAGGCGCTGCGCCCGCTGCAGCAGCAGGCGCAGGCCGCAGGGGACGCCGCCCTGCACGCCGAGCTGAGCCTGGATCTGGCCGCGGCCCTGACCGCGGGGCAGGGCGCCGCTGAGGCCGAGGGCCTGGCCCGCCAACTGGACGCGGCCTTCCCCGGCCACGCCCTACTGATACGGGCCATGGTGGCCGAGCGGCAGGACCGCCCCCAGGCCGCCAGCGATCTGGCGCGCAAGGGCCTGGAGCTGCTGCATCCGCCCTGCCAGTGGGAGCACAAGGACGCCGACCTGCAAAGCAGCGTCGAGGCCGGCTGCGATGCCACCGCCGCCTGGCTGGGTCTGCGCCTGCTGGGCCTGGGCCAGGAGGCCACCGGCGCGGGCGCCACCGCCATCACCGTGTTCGAACGCCACGCGGCCCTGGCCCGGCTGCTCAAGCACCCCGCCCTGTTGGCCCTGAGCCTGGGCCGGCTGGCCGTGGCCGAGCACCAGCAGGACCGGTCCGACACTGGTCGGCAGCACATGGCGCAGGCCCTGCAGGCGGCCCAGGCGGACCCCGCGACCCTGGCCCGCATCAAGGTCTACGAAGGCGGTGTTGCGGTCGCTCGCAAGGACCGCAGCGCCCAGCTGCGAACCCTGGAGGAAGCCCTGGGCCTGGCCCACAGCGCCGGTGCACGCCGGGTTGAGGCGGTGGTGCGCGCCAATCTGGCGGACTTCTACCTGAGCGCCCGGCAACCCGAGCGCGCCCTGGCCCAGGCCCGCCTGGCGCTGCCGGCGCTGGAGGACTACCAGGACCGGCGCATAGAGCGAGTCCTGCGCCACAACATGAGCCTGGCCCTGATCCAGCTGCACCAGTTCGACGCGGCCCGCCAGGAGCGCCGGCGGCTGGACGCCATGCGGCCGGACCTGGTCGGCGCCGCCGAACGCAGCCACGAGCTGGAAGAGCTGGCCGACGCCTGGACCGGCGCCGGCCAGTGGGCCGAAGCGCTGAAGGCCCTGGTGGCCGAGCGCGAACAGAGCCAGCAGGCCCAGGAGGCTTCGCGCAAGGCCCAGCTGGACGAGCTCCGGCTGCGCTACGACAGCGACCGCAAGAGTGCCGAGCTGGCCCTGCTGCAGCGCGACCGCGAACTCAAGGCGCGGCAGGTCTCCAACAGCGTGCTGGCCCAGCGCGTGGGCATGGCCCTGGCCCTGCTGACGGCCCTGCTGCTGCCCCTGCTGGTGCTGATGCTGCGCAAAGTGCGCCAGGCCAACCGCCAGCTCAAGGCCAACGAGGCCCTGCTGCGCGCCCAGAGCGAACGCGACCCGCTGACCAATCTCGCCAACCGCCGCCACTTCATGGCGGTGATGGAGCATCACGCCGCCAGCACCTTCAATGGTGCGCTGCTGATGGTCGACATCGACCACTTCAAGCATGTCAACGACGAACACGGCCACTCGGCGGGCGACTCCGTGATCTGCGAAGTGGCCCGCCGCATCACCCAGGCCGTGCGTGAGGAAGACCTGGTGGTGCGCTGGGGAGGCGAGGAATTCCTGGTCTTCATCCCCGGCGTGCCGCCAGCCCAGCTGCTGCAGATGGCCGAGCGCATCCTCTTCGCCGTCGGGGGCGAAAGGGTGCAGACGCCGGACGGGCCCCTGCTGGTGACGGTCTCGGTCGGCTTCGCGCACTTCCCGCTGCCGCCCACCGGGCTGTCGCTGCATTGGGAACAGGCGGTCAACTGGGCCGACATGGTCCTCTACACCGCCAAGGCCCAGGGCCGCAACCGCGCCATCGGCATCGCCACCATCGACGCGCACGACACCGAGGCCCTGACCCAGATCCAGGCCGATTTCGACGCCGCCTGCATCTCCTCGCGGGTCCAGCTGCTGCAGGTGCTGGGACCCCCGGCGCACTGAGCGCGGGCCCCGCAGGCCCACCCCTATACTGCCCGGGCCCTGCAGGAGCCGCCATGCCCCAACCCCAGATCCAGGCCCTGATCCATGCCTTCTATGACGCGGCCACGCACACGGTGAGCCATGTGCTGGCCGACCCGGTCAGCCGGCGCTGCGCCATCATCGACCCGGTGCTGGACTACGACCCCAAGTCCGGCCGCAGCAGCAGCCTGAACGCCGACCTCATCGTCGCCTGGATCCACGAGCAGCAGCTGACGGTGGACTGGCTGCTGGAAACCCACTGCCATGCCGACCACCTCAGCGCCGCGCCCTATCTGCAGCAGCGGCTGGGGGGGCGCATCGGGATCGGCGCGCGGATCACCCAGGTCCAGCAGGTCTTTCGACAGCTGTTCAACGACCCCGCCATTCCCGTTGACGGCAGTCCCTTCGACCAGCTCTTCGAGGACGGCGATCGCTTCGCCGTCGGCGGCCTGGAGGTCGAGGTGCTGCACACGCCGGGCCATACGCCGGCCTGCATCAGCTACCGGGTGGGTGACGATGTCTTCATCGGCGACACCCTCTTCATGCCCGACTACGGCAGCGCGCGCTGCGACTTCCCCGGTGGCGACGCCGCCACCCTCTACCGCTCCGTGCGGCGCCTGCTGAGCCTGCCCGGGCACACGCGCCTGCACCTTTGCCACGACTACCCGCCCAGCAGCCGCCCGGCCTGCTGGATCAGCACCGTGGCCGACCAGCGCGCCCACAACGTGCACCTGCACCAGGGCGTCAGCGAGGCCGCCTTCATCGCGATGCGCCAGGCCCGGGACCGCAGCCTGGGCCTGCCCCAGCTGCTGCTGCCCGCAGTCCAGATCAATGTGCGGGCAGGGCGGCTGCCGCCGGCCGAGGCCAACGGCGTGCACTACCTCAAGATTCCGCTCAACGTCCTGTGAAACCGCTGCAAACGCTGCGCGCCTATGCGCAAGGCCCCTGGCGCGAGGACCTGGTCGCCGCGGCCGTGGTCAGCGTGCTGCTGATCCCGCAAAGCCTGGCCTATGCCCTGCTGGCCGGTTTGCCCGCCGAGGTGGGCATCTACGCCAGTCTGCTGCCCCTGCTGGCCTATGCGCTGCTCGGCTCCAGCCCCTACCTCGGCGTGGGCCCGGTGGCCATCGTCGCGCTGATGGTGGCGCAGGCCGCAGCGCAGGCCCCCGCGGGCTACAGCGGCGCCCAGGCCGCCCTGGTGCTGGCGGCCGAGGCGGGCCTGCTGATGGCCGCGGCCGCCGCGCTGCGGCTGGACGCACTGGCGGCGCTGATGAGCGTGCCCGTGCTGCACGGCTTCGAGACCGGGGCCACGCTGGCCATCGCCCTGAGCCAGCTGCCGGCCCTGCTGGGCAGCCCCGCCCAGGGCTCCGAGCTGCCGGCCTTGCTCAGCAGTGCCGCGGGCAGCGGCTGGCGCTGGCATGGGCCCACGGTCGGCTTCGGGCTCGCTGCGGTTGCCTTGCTCCTGCTGGGCCGGCACCTGCTGCGCGGGCTCGGGGCCCGGCTGGCGCCGCTGCTGGTGCTGTTGCTGACCCTGGGCGCGGCCTGGCTGCTCCAGGCCCAGGACCAGGGCGTGCGGCTGCTGGGCACGCTGCCCGCCCTGCACCCACGCCTGCAATGGCCGCCGCTGGATCCGGCGCTGTGGCTGGCCCTGCTGCCGGGGGCCTTGCTGATCGCGCTGGTCGCCTACGTCAGCAGCCTGGTCGTGGCCGAGGCCCTGGCGCGGCGCCGTGGCGAGCGCGTCGACGCGCGGCGCGAACTGATGGGCCTGGCAGGCGCCAACCTCGCGGCCGCCTTCAGCGCCGGCATGCCGGTGGCGGGCAGCTTCTCGCGCAGCGCCCTGCTGTTTGACGCGGGCAGCCGCAGCCGCATGAGCAGCGTCCTTGCCGCCTTGCTGATAGGCGCCGCCGCCCTGGGCCTGGCACCGGCCCTGGCCTGGCTGCCGCGCAGCGTGCTGGCCGCCACCATCCTCGTCGCCGTGCTGTCCGGCCTGCAGTGGCGCCCCTACCTGGAAGCCTGGCGCTATGCCCGTTCCGAAGCCCTGCTGATGCTGGCCGTGACCCTGCTCGTGCTCAACGTCAGCGTGGCCGCCGCCCTGGGGCTGGGCGTGCTGGGCTCCATCGCCCTGCTGCTGCAGCGCACCGCACGCCCGCATGTGGCCCTGGTCGGCCGCGTGCGCGGCACCGAACACTACCGCAACGTGGGGCGGCACGAGGTCGAGTGCGTGCCCGAGGTGATGGGCCTGCGCATCGACGAAAGCCTGCTCTTCACCAACGCGCGCAGCCTGGCCGACGTGGTCCAGGCCCAGCTCGTGCAGCAGCCGGGCACGCGCCGCGTGGTGCTGCAGATGTCACCGGTCAACGGCATCGACTACAGCGGGCTGGAGGCCCTGCGGGAACTGCACGACGGCCTGCAGCGCCAGGGACTGCGCCTGGACCTCAGCGAGCTCAAGGGCCCGGTGCTGGACCGGCTGCGCGCCGCACGCTGGGAGCGTTGGTTCCGGGGTCAGGTCTTTCTCAGTCACCACCAGGGCATGACCGCGGACCAGGCGCAGGACTGGATCAGTCCCTGAGCCCGCCGCAAACCGCCGCAAGCCGCCGCAAAACCGCCGCTCATCGCGCCTCGGCCAGCGCCAGCCGGATCCCGAAGGCCAGGAAGAGGGCACCGATGCCGCGGTTCAGCAGGACCAGCCACGCGGCGGGCACGCGGATGTGGCGGCTCGCACCGGCGGTGAACCAGGCCAGGGCATGGCACCACAGCATGCCGTTGAGGTCGAAGATCAGGCCCAGCAGCACGAAGGCCAGACCCTTGTGCGAAGCGTCCGCGCTGATGAACTGCGGCACGAAGGCCAGGAAGAACAGCGCCACCTTGGGGTTGAGCACATTGGTCAGCAGCCCCTGGCGGAAGATGGCCCACAGCGCCAGCGGCGCAGGGCGCGCCAGCGTCTGCGCCGCCGCGGGCACTGGCGCCGCGCGGCGCTGCCACAGCATGCCCAGCCCCAGCCAGACCAGATAGGCCGCGCCCAGCAGCTTGACCACCACGAAGGCCGTCGCCGAGGCTGCCAGCAGCGCCGAAAGCCCCAGCGCACCGGCCAGCACGTGAACCAGGGTCCCCGTGCCTATGCCCAGCGCCGCCGCCGACCCCGCGCGCCAGCCCTGGCTGGCACTGCGACTCATGATCAGCAGCGAGTCCGGGCCCGGCGTGATGTTGAGCAGCAGGCCTGAGACGATGAAAAGGCCCAGATCGTGAATGCCGAGGCTGGTGGCAAGCATGGCGGACTCCCGAAAGCGCCGAGCATAGCCCAGGCCCCTGGCTCAGCTTTTCACGGCGGGCGCGCCGCGCCCGCTGGTCAGTGGCGCGGGCATTCGTTACGCTGGGGGCTGCTTGCTGTTGGGGTTGGCTCGTGGCTTCATGGATTGGGCTCCTGAAAGGAAACGCTGCCCGGATCGCCCAGGTCGGGCTGGCCGCCGCCCTCCTGCCCTCGGCCGCGCTCGCCGCCGCACTGCAGGCCCTGCCCTTCACCGCGCTGAACTCCGGCAACGGCCTGCCCAGCGACGCGATCATGGTCAGCCTGCAGGACCAGCGCGGCTTCGTCTGGCTGGGCACGACCAGCGGCCTGGCCCGCTTCGACGGCCGCCACGTCCAGACCTTTGCGGCACGGCCCGAACAGCCGGACACCCTCAGCCATCCCTTCATTCAGGCCCTGCATGACGACGGGCAGGGCAGCTTGTGGGTAGGCACCAGCGACGGCGTGGACCGCCTGGCGCTGGCCACCGAGAAGGTCCACCGGCTGAGCCTGCCACCGGGGCTGGCGCTGCAGCAGCGCCGTGTGCTGGGCTTCGCCCCGCGGCAGGGCGGGCAGCTGTGGGTGGGCCTGGTCGGGGGTCTGTTTCTGCTGGACCGCCAGAGCGAGCAGTTCAGCCGCTGGCAGCCTCCTGCCGAGCTGTCCCTGCCCAAGGGTCGGGTGAGGGCCATCCTGAGCGATGGGCAGGACGGCGTCTGGTTTGCGCTCGAGGACTGGCTGCTGCACGTCGACGCCCAGGGTCGGCTGCAGCAGCGCCTGCAGACCTCGGCGCACCCTATGGCCGCGGGCCGTCCCGCCTCGGAACTGCTGCCGCGCAGCCTGCTGCTGGACCAGAGCGGCCGCCTGTGGGTGGGCCTCAGCGGCGGCGCGCAGGTCTGGAAGCTGGCCGCGGGCCAGGCGGCGCAGCCCGACCCGCTGCAAGCGCAGCTGAGCCTGCCCCGCAGCACGGTCTTTGCGCTGGTCCAGGACCGTGCGGGCAGCGTCTGGCTCGGCCTGGGCGACCACCAAGGCCTGCTGCAATGGCGGGACGACGGCCAAGGCCTGCGCCTCTACCGGCATCAGCCCGCCGTGCCCGACAGCCTGGGCTCGGACAGTGTGGCCTCTTTGATGATCGACCGCGACGGCGTGCTGTGGGTCGGCAGCTGGGGCAAGGGCCTGAGCCTGGCTGATCTGCGCTCCGGCGGCTTCCTGCGCTACCACCACGTGCCGGGCGACGAACGCAGCCTCAGCGGTGATTCGCCCATGGCCTTTGCCCCGGACGACGCCGAGCACCTGTGGGTCGGCATCTACGGCGGCGGGCTCAACCGCCTGCACCTGCCCAGCGGCGACACCGAGCGCATTCCGCTGGAACAGCAGCCGCTGCGCAACATCAAGGCCCTGACGCGCGACCGCGAGGGCCGGCTCTGGGTGGGCGGCGATGGCGGCCTGCTGCGCTACGACGTCCGGCAGCGGCGCAGCCAGGTCGTGGCCCTGCAGGCCGGCACGCCGGCCGCCGCGTCCATCAGCGCCGTGCTGGAGGACGAGCAGGGCCAGATCTGGGCGAGCAGCGCCGCCGGTCTCTACCGCGTGGAGCCTGGCAGCCTGCGCGTGCATCGCTACACCGCCCGGCCCGGCGAGGCCCAGGCCCTGCAGCACGACACCATCGACTGCCTGCTGGAGGATCGCCTGGGCAGGCTGTGGCTGGGCACCAAGGGCGGCCTCTATCGCTACCGCCGCGAAAGCGACGACTTCGAGTTCGCGCTCGCGCCCGACGCCGTGCTCTCCCAGCCCCAGAAGTTGGCCGTGCACGCGCTGCGCCAGGATGCGCGGGGACGGATCTGGCTGGCCAGCAACCAGGGGGTCTATGAACTGCGCCAGGAAGGCCAGCGCTGGCGGCTGCGCGACTGGTCCGGCACGCCGGGACTGGATCACGGCTCCTACGAAGCCCTGCAGGACAGCCTGGACGGCGAGATCTGGCTGGGGGCCGAGGACGGCCTGGTGCAGCTGCTGCCGGACCAGCAGAGCGCCCGGCGCTATGCCGGGCGCTCGCGCTTCGGCAGCGGCGTCAACTTCGGAGCCGCGGCGCGCGGCCCGGATGGCAGCCTCTTCTTCGGCAGCACGGGCATGATCCGCTTCCTGCCCGGCCAGTTGCGCGACAACCCGCGGGCCCCGGACGTGGTGCTCTCGGACCTGCGCCTGTACAACCAAAGCCTGCTGCCCGACGCCGCGGCCGCCAGCCGCGCGCAGCGCGTGGGTTCCAGCGCCAGCCTCGGTCTGCGCGACGTGGGCATCAGCGGCCCCCTGCATGCCGCGCGCCGCATGCAGCTGAACCATGAGGAGACCATGGTCAGCTTCGAGTTCTCTGCTCTGCATTTCGCCGACCCGCGACGCAACCGCTACGCCTGGTTCCTGGAAGGCTTCGACCGCGAGTGGATCCAGGGCCAGGGCGAGCAGGCCATGGCCACCTACACCAACCTGGACCCCGGCCGCTATCGCCTGCTGGCCCGTGCGGCCAACCCGGACGGCGTCTGGAGCCCCGTGCAGCCCCTGCTCGAGATCGAGGTCCTGCCCCCCTTCTGGCGCACCTGGTGGTGGCGCGGCAGCCTGCTGCTGGGCCTGCTGGCCCTGATGGGCTGGGCCTACCACTGGCGGACTTCGGCCCTGCACGCCGCCCGCCAGCGCCTGGAATCCAAGGTCGCCCAGCGCACGGAAGAGGTGGTGGAGCAAGGCCGGCAGCTGCAGCTCAAGAAGCAGCAGGCCGAGGCCCAGCGCGAGGCCGCCGAGAAGGCCCGGCGCAGCATCACCCTGCTCAGCGAGATCGGCCGGGACATCACGGCCACCCGCGACCTGCACACCGTCCAGCAGACGCTCTATGCCCACGTCAGCGAGCTGATGAACGCCAGCGTGTTCGGCGTCGGCCGGGTGAACTGGGACGCGGGCGTGATCGACTTCGACTTCGTGATGCAGGACGGTCAGCCCTTCCGGCCCTACCAGCGCAGCCTCTCGGCGCCCGAGCAGCCGTCCACCCAATGCGTGCTGCAGGGCCAGGAGCTGATGATCGACGAGTTCCCGCATGACGTCCGGCGCCTGGACAGCCATGTGCGCCAGCTCAGCGGCCAGGAAGACACGCGGCTGGCCGACGGCCGGCCGGTCAAGCAGGCGCGTTCCGGCCTTTATGTGCCCATGCGGCTCAAAGGCAAGGTGATGGGCGTGATCGCCGTGCTCAGCGAGGTGCCCAAGGCCTTCAGCCAGGCCGACCTGGACATCCTGCGCACCCTGGGCGCCTATGCCGCCGTGGCCTACGACAACGCCGAGGCCTACCGCCGCCTGCAGCTGGCCCAGGACCGCCTGGTCGAGCAGGAAAAGCTGGCGGCGCTGGGCTCCCTGGTGGCTGGCGTGGCCCATGAGCTCAATACGCCCATCGGCAACAGCCTGCTGATGGCCAGCACCCTGCGCGACGCCAGCCAGCACTTCCAGCAGCGGATCGCGGCCGGCGCCCTGCGCCGCAGCGAGCTGCTGAGCTATTGCGAAGGCAGCGAGGCCTCGACCACCTTGCTGCTGCGCAGCCTGGAGCAGGCGTCCAATCTGATCGCCAGCTTCAAGCAGCTGGCCGTGGACCAGACCTCGGACCAGCGCCGCGGCTTCGACCTGGCCCAGACCGTGGAAGAAGTGGTGATGACCCTGGCCAGCCGCATCCGCCGCGAAGAGCACGAGATCCGCCTGCAGCTGCAGCCGGGCCTGATGATGGACAGCTATCCAGGTCCGCTGGGTCAGGTGATCGGCAATCTGGTGCTCAACGCCATGCTGCACGGCTTTGACGGACGCAAGGGCGGCCACATGCGCCTGCAAGCCCAGGCGCAAGGGCCGGACCGGGTGCTGATCGAGTTCAGCGACGACGGCCAGGGCATCCCGCCGCAGAACCTGCGCCGCATCTTCGAGCCCTTCTTCACCACGCGGCTGGGGCAGGGCGGCTCGGGGCTGGGCCTGCACATCTGCTACAACATCGTCCACACCCTGCTGGGCGGCAGCATCCGCGTGCAAAGCGTGGTGGGCGAGGGCACGCGCTTCATCGTCGAGCTGCCGCGGATCGCGCCCATCGACGGCGTGGCGGCGCCGGCCAGCCCACCGGCGGCGCCGGAAGGCGGCTGGGAGCAGGGTGGCGGGGTCTGACCCGTGGACACGCAAGGAGACGATCGCATCATGCATGTTCTGTTCGGCTATCGCGGCTGCGGGTCGGCGGCCATCGAGTGCGCGCTGACCCTGGCCGGCCTGCCCTTCGAACTGCGCCAGGCTGCATCCTGGGACCCGCTGTCCGACCTTGAGGCCCTGACCCGGGCGAACCCGCTGCAGCAGGTCCCGACCCTGGTTCTGCCCGACGGCACGGTGCTCAGCGAAAGCGCCGCCATCCTGATCCACCTGGGGCTGGCGCATCCGGCCTCCGGGCTGCTGCCCGAGGCGCCATCGGCCCGCGCGCAGGTGATGCGCGGCCTGGTCTACATCGCTGCCAACTGCTATGCCGCGATCAGCATCTGCGACTATCCCGAGCGCTGGCTGCGCGACCCCGACCCGGTGTCCTGCGAGCGCCTGCGCGCCGGCACCCGGGAGCGTCTGCATGCGCACTGGCGCCTGTTCGCCGATACCTTCGGCCCGCTGCTGGCGCAAAAGCACGAGGATGCGCGACCCGACGCCCTGGCCCTGCTGGCCGCCGTGGTGTCCCAATGGTCCGGCACCCGGGCCGATCTGGCAGCGCAGCGCCCGGACTTCCTGGCGCAGCTGCAGCGCGTCGAGCAGCATCCGACGGTGCGGCCTATCTTCGATCGGCATTGGCCCCGGCAGGCCTAGCGCGAAGGCTCACGGCGATGCCCTGCAGTCCCCGCCCGCATGGCCGATATCAGCAACACGACCCCAATGGCTGAGGAAGCAAGCGCCTTGAAACCCACCCCGACCTACCCGCTCGAAGGCGGCTGCGACTGCCGGGCCGTGCGCTACCGCGTGCTCGGCGCCCCGCTGTTCGTGCACTGCTGCCACTGCCGCTGGTGCCAGCGCGAGAGCGGCAGCGCCTTCGCGCTCAACGCCATGATCGAGGCCGAGCGCGTCGAAAGCCTGGGGGAGGTGCCGGAACTGGTCGCCACCCCCTCGGAAAGCGGCGCTGGCCAGAAGATCGCCCGTTGCCCGCACTGCCGCATCGCCGTCTGGAGCCATTACGCCGGCGCCGGCCCCTTGGTGAAGTTCGTGCGCGTGGGCACGCTGGACGACCCGGACGCCCTGCCGCCGGACATCCACATCTTCACCAGCAGCAAGCAGCGCTGGCTCCAGCTTCCGCCCGGTGCGGTGGCCGTGCCCGAGTACTATGACCGCGCCAAGTACTGGCCCCCGGACAGCCTGGCCCGTGCCGACCTGCTGGCCCCTCGCATCAAGGCCTACCAGAAGGCGCTGTGGGGCGACCCGGATACCCTCGTCTGAGCTGCTCGCATGCATCCCGCCAAAGTCGACCGCCAGCGGCTGCGCCGCCTCACCGACCTGCCCAATATCGGCCCGGCCATGGCCGCCGACCTGCTGCAGCTGGGCATCCAGCAGCCCGAACAGCTCAAGGGTCGCGATCCCTTCCAGCTCTACGAGGCCCTGTGCCAGCGCACCGGCCAGCGCCACGACCCCTGCGTGATCGACGTCTTCATTGCCGTCACCCGCTTCATGGACGGGGACGAGCCGCGGCCCTGGTGGGACTACACGGCGGAGCGCAAGGCGCGCCTGGCCAGGGACTGAATCAGGGGCCGCGTCAGCGTGCCCGGCCGAGCGGCAGCGCGGGCGCCCTGAACCTGTACAGGCGCGGAACGGCACCGAAGTCACTGCAGGGCATGGAGAAGGGACGGGCCTGCGGCTCATCGGCGACCCGGACCTGACCCTGCTCCGTGCAGGATCGCAGGGCCGACTGCGCCGCCTGCAATCCTTGATGGACAAAGTCAAAGCCATTCGTGAACGTCCAGCCGCCCCATCTTGAAGGCCGGCCGGCGACATAGGAGCCTCGTGTCCACCATAACTCTTGGTGGACACGTGACTACTATCCCTGAGGATCAAGCCGGACCACGCCGGCGGCGCCG
>JAYRKJ010000001.1:0-343743 GCA_041905785.1 Burkholderiaceae bacterium | reverse complement strand
AGCAATCTCGCCACTTTGTGCTGCCACCGCGCCGCGGCGAACGAAGCTACGCCAGAGAGGTCAAGAACCGGGCTCACAAATTCCCGACGAAAAAAATGCCAGTCAGGCTTAACTGACTGGCATTGCCCAATAGGGCGCCTTTTTTCATGGTTTGCCCGCATCCGCCGGCCCGGCACGCGCCCTCCCGCCCCAGCAATTTGTGCTGAGGGCAGCAGTCGGCATTGGCCTTGTGTTAATTTCGCTTCATGGGTCTTCGTTCTTTCGCCGCCTCCTTGCCCGCCGCGCTGATGCCGGGCTTGCACAAGACCGCCCAAGAGCCTACTCAGGCCGAGGCGGCGTCTTTTGACGCCTTGCTGCACCGGCTGAGCTATCTGCCCAAGGCGGACATCAAGCGCATTCGCGAAGCCTACAAGTTCGCCGACGAGGCCCACCTGGGTCAGTTCCGGGCCAGTGGCGAGCCCTACATCACGCACCCGATCGCGGTGGCTGGCATTTGCGCCGAGTGGCGGCTGGATGCCCAAGCCATCATGGCGGCGCTGATGCATGACGCCATGGAGGACTGCGGCGTCACCAAGACCGAGCTGATCGAGCGCTTCGAGGCGCCGACCGCCGAACTGGTGGACGGCCTCACCAAGCTGGACAAGCTGCAGTTCTCCACCAAGGAGGAGTCCCAGGCGGAGTCCTTCCGCAAGATGCTGCTGGCCATGGCCAGGGACGTGCGCGTCATCCTGATCAAGCTGGCCGACCGTCTGCACAATATGCGGACCATGGGCCACATGGCCTTCGAGAAGCGCCGCCGCATCGCCCGGGAAACGCTGGACATCTATGCCCCCATCGCGCACCGGCTGGGCCTCAACGAGATTTACCGGGAGCTGCAGGAGCTCTCATTCCAGTACATCCACCCCTGGCGCCATGCGGCGCTGTCCAAGGCCGTCGCCAAGGCGCGCGGCAACCGGCGCGACCTGGTCTCCCGCATCGAGCGTGACGTCGTCAAGGCCTTTGCGGATGCCGGTCTGAAGGTCGAGATCCAGGGCCGCGAGAAGACCCTGTTCTCCATCTACAAGAAGATGCGCGAGAAGCACCTGAGCTTTGCCCAGGTGAGCGACATCTTCGGCTTCCGCGTCGTGGTGGCGGAGCTGCCGCAGTGCTACCTGGCCCTGGGCGTGCTGCACCAGCTCTACAAACCCCAGCCCGGCCGCTTCAAGGACTACATCGCCATCCCCAAGCCCAATGGCTACCAAAGCCTGCACACCACCCTGGTCAGCCCGCTGGGTACGCCGGTGGAGTTTCAGATGCGCACCGAGACCATGCACATGGTGGCCGAGAAAGGCGTGGCAGCCCATTGGCTCTACAAGGCCAAGGGCAATCCGCAGGCCGTGCAGCAGCTGGGCTCGCGCTGGCTGCAGTCGCTGATCGACATCCAGGACGAGACCCGCGACGCCAGCGAATTCCTGGAGCACGTCAAGATCGATCTCTTCCCGGACGCGGTCTACGTCTTCACCCCCAAGAGCAAGATCATGGCGCTGCCGCGCGGCGCCACGCCGGTGGACTACGCCTATGCCATCCACTCCGATGTCGGCGATCACTGCGTGGCGGCCAAGGTCAATGGCGAACCCGTTCCGCTGCGCGCTGAGCTGCGCAGCGGTGACGTGGTGGAGATCATCACCGCTACCGGCGCCAGGCCCAACCCGGCCTGGCTCAGCTTCGTGCGCACGGGTCGCGCCCGTTCGAAGATCCGCCATTTCCTGAAGAATCTGGAGCAGGAGGAGTCACGCGAACTGGGGCAGAAGATGCTGGCCCAGGCTCTGCGTGCCGAGGGGCTGGCCCTTCCCAGCCTGGACATCGAGGACCAGGACGCCCAGGCCTTGTGGCTGGACCTCGCCAAATGGGCTGGCAACCGCAGCGTGCACGAATTGCTGGTGGAAGTGGGACTGGGCCGCAAGATCGCAACCATCGTGGCCAAGAAAATGGCCCGCATGCTGGCGGCGCAGGGCCAGCGTCCCGATGCCGTCACGCTCACGCTCGGCCGCTTCGGCACTGACGACCAGACCACCCAGGGGCAGATCACGCTGGACGGCAGCGAAGGCGCCTCGGTGCGCCTGGCCAGTTGCTGCCGCCCCGTGCCCGGCGATGACGTCAAGGGCTATCTGGGCCGCGGCGAAGGGCTGATCGTGCACACGGCCGAATGCCAGGTCGGCCGCCGACTCTTCCAGCGCGACAGCGAGCACTGGATCGCCGTGGCCTGGGCCGAAGAGATGACCCGTAGCTTTGAGGCCGCCATCGGCGTGTTGATGCGTAACGGCAAGGGCGTGCTGGCGCAGATCGCCACCGCCGTCAGCACCGCGGAGGCCGACATCACGCATATTTCCATGAGCGATGAGTCCCAGGCACGCGAGACGGCCGAAATGCAGCTGCTGATCTCGGTGCGGGACCGCCTGCATCTGGCCGAGGTGCTGCGCATGCTCAAACGCTCCCCAGCCGTGTTGCGGGTCTGGCGCATCAAGCCCTGAGCAGGGCCGCCGCACGGGCGCTGCAGCCCTTGTCTCCAGCGGCCGCTCGGTAGCCGCTCAGGACTCGTCAGGTGCCGGATAGCGGACCTGCACCACCTCCAGCTGCTCCAGCCCACCTGGCGTCATCAGCTGCACTTCGTCCCCCTCTCTCGCCTTGAGC
Source organism: Burkholderiaceae bacterium (assembly GCA_041905785.1). Classification (GTDB taxonomy): domain Bacteria; phylum Pseudomonadota; class Gammaproteobacteria; order Burkholderiales; family Burkholderiaceae_C; genus Roseateles_B. The sequence continues at coordinate 341,073 of JAYRKJ010000001.1, read as the reverse complement.
AGGGCACGTGCAATCGGCGACACCCAGCTGACCTCACCCTTGAGGCTGTCGGCCTCGTCGATGCCCTTGATCGTGATGGTGCGCTCTTCTCCCTTGCTGTTGGCGTAGGTGACCGTGGCGCCAAAGAAGATCTGGTCGCAGCCATGGTGCAGGGACGGATCGGCCACCTCGGCGATGTCCAGACGCTTGGTCAGGAAGCGGAGGCGCCGGTCAATTTCACGCAGGCGCTTCTTGCCGTAGAGGTAATCGCCGTTCTCGGACCGGTCGCCATTCTTCGCGGCCCAGGACACGGCCTCGACGATCTTGGGCCGCTCCACGTCCAGCAGCTCCATGAATTCCGCGCGCAGCCGGGCGTAGCCCTGGGGCGTGATGTAGTTGCGTGCGCCCGCCGGCAATGGCGGCAGGCCGGGGATGTCATCGTCGTCATCCCCGTCGTTTTCCTTGGTGAAAGCCTTGCTCATGCGTGTATTGTCTCGTCAAGTTTTGTCGACCCCTCGGGGACCTGGCACGAAGCGACAGGTCTGCCCCAGCAGTATGGCTTTGGAAGGAGCAGCATGACGTCGGGACCCTTGAGCGGACTGCGGATCATCGAACTGGCCGGCATCGGCCCCTGCCCCTTCACCGGCATGCTGCTGGCCGATATGGGCGCTGACGTGATCGTCATCGAACGCCCTGCAGCGCAGCGCAGCCTGGGCAGCGGCGGCGCCATGAACCGGGGCAAACGCTCCCTGGTCCTGGATCTGAAAAAGCCCGAGGCCATCGAGGCCCTGCGGCAGCTGGTGCTGCGCGCAGACGGCCTCATCGAAGGCTATCGTCCCGGCGTCATGGAGCGGCTGGGCCTGGGTCCCGCCGCGTTCGAGCCCCTGCATCCACGCCTGGTCTACGGACGCGTCACCGGCTGGGGCCAGACCGGGCCGCTGGCCCAGGCGGCCGGCCATGACATCAACTACGTGGCCTTAAGCGGCCTGCTGAGTCTGAGTCAGCGTCCCGGCCAGGCCCCCATCATTCCCGCCACCGTGATCGGCGACATGGCCGGCGGCGGGCTGCTGCTGGCCTTTGGCATGGTGTGCGCCTTGCTGGAAAGCCGCAATTCAGGCCGTGGCCAAGTCGTGGATGCCGCCATGCTGGACGGCGCCAATCTGCTGGGCAGCCTCGCCCGGTCCTTGATGGGCCAGGGCCTGTGGCCGACCGATCCCGCGCAAAACTTCTTCCTGCACGGCAGCCCCTTCTATGACAGCTTCGAATGCGCCGACGGACGCTTTCTCAGCCTGGGCGCCATCGAGCCGGCTTTCTATCGGGAGCTGCTGCAGCGCCTGGACCTGGCGGACGAAGATCCAGGCGGGCAACTCGACTGGCACCGCTGGCCTCGGCTGCGCGAACGGGTGGCGCGCCGCTTGAAGGAAAAACCGCGCGACGCTTGGGTCGCGCTGCTGGAAGGCAGCGAGGCCTGCGTGGCTGGCGTGCTGGACCTGAACGAAGCACCACGGCATCCCCATCAGCAGGCGCGCCAGGCCTTCGTCGAGGTGGAGGGCCATTGGCAGGCCTGCGCCGCGCCGCGCTTTTCGCGCAGCCGCACACGCGAACCAAGCGCTCCCCCGGCAGCCGGTGCACAGGCGGCGGAAATCCTCGACCTCCTGCCACTCACGCCGCAATGCAGGGCAAGCCTGCTGAGGGACGCTGCACCGGGCCAAGTCGAAAGAGCGCCATGACCGGCACCCGCCGCTGCATGGGCAAGTGAAAACCTGCAAGTCGCCCCGCGTCCCGTGCCCTGCCGGCAAGGACATGCCAGGCTATTTGGAGTGCGTCGCAAGGTGCCGGTTCTCGCGGCACAGTTGCCGACAGGAAACCTCGGTTGGAAACGCCCCACTGGAAAGCCCAGCGGAGAAACAGCTGTTGCTAAATCGCTGTCGGGAAACGGCAGTGGTGAACCGCGGTTGTGAAACGGCAGTTGGAAAGGTGCAGTTGGAAAGGTGCAGTTGGGATCGTGCAGTTGGGAAGGTGCAGTTGGGAAACGGCAGCCTGGACAGTTCAGCCGAAAATGCTCAGCCAAGTTTTGCTCAGCCAAGTTTTTCGAATGGGACTGAAAAGAAAAAAAGGCCTGCGATTTCTCGCAGGCCTTTTTCATTTCTTGTTATTGGCGCGGCTGGCAGGATTCGAACCCACGACCCCTTGGTTCGTAGCCAAGTACTCTATCCAACTGAGCTACAGCCGCTTTAGTTGAGCCTTAGATTCTAGCGCGATTTTCGATTGAATCGCAAGCCCAAGGCCTCATTTTTTTATTTTTTCCGGTTCATCTCGATGCCTTGCAGCACCGTGATGCACGCCTCAAACAACAGCCGGTGAAACTCAGTGCCAGCACTGGCGTTTCCCATTTTTGCTTATCGGCAGCAGCTTTTTCAGCTGCCTTTTGGACCCTGAAAGGGGCCTTGATAGCAATCTTTTCGGCTTTACCCAGCTGCTTTTTAGTTCAGCTGGTTTCATTTTCTGGCGCGGCTGGCAGGATTCGAACCCACGACCCCTTGGTTCGTAGCCAAGTACTCTATCCAACTGAGCTACAGCCGCCGAAGCCTTGAACTATAGCATGGTTTTTTCTTGGAGCGCAAGATTCATCTGAACTTTTCGGCATCCGGCGGAACTCGCGCCACCCTTGCCGAACGCTGAGATCACCATCGGCACGGGCGGGTCAAAGCAAGGCGGCGGCCTCGAAGCAGCGCGCGCGACGCTCGGCGTCACCATCGTTCTCCGCCAGATTCGCCAATTGGAGCCAGCAGCGGCGGCGCGCAGCCACGCTCAGCTGACGTTCCTGCGTCGCCTGCTCCAGCATCAAGCGGGCCTTGCCCCAAAGCTGGCGCTCAGCCAGGGCATGACCCAGCGCGTAAGACAGGCCGGGGTCGCGGGCATGGCGCTGCGTCAGGCTTTCCAGGCGCTGCAGCCATTCCGGCCCCAGACCGGCCATGCAGTGCACCAGGGCCTCGGCGAGCGCCAGGCGCTCGTCGGCCTGCAGCTCGGCATAGTCGTCCCAGGAAGGGCGCAGCCAGCCTCGGCCGTCGTCCGGCGCGCCCAGGCTGGCGGCACACTGGGCGGCCCGTGCCGCCACGAACACATCGCGCCGGTCGGCCGTGTCGAGCTGTTGCCAGGCCGAGCGCAGCTGATCGATGTCCCGGCCAGCCTCCAGGGCCTCGACCGCCAGCGACCGCAGCAACCCCTGCGCGGCCGCCTTGGAGAAGCCCTGGTGTTTGGCCAGCAGACGTGCCGTGCGCAAGGCTTCCAAGGGCTGGCGGGACAAACGTGCAGCCTGCAGCTTCAGGCGCAGCGCCTGCGTGCGCCGGGCCACGCCGGGCGTCAGCTCAGCCAGGATCTGGCTGGCACGCTGAGCATCACGATCATCGAGCGCCCACTCGGCCGCCAGCAGCTTGGCCCCCTCTTCCTGGGCCTTGGCCTGCGAGGAGGCCTGCGCGAATTGAAGGGCCAGCTGGAGCTGCTCGTCACGACGTCGCTTGTCCTGCAGGCGGTGGGCGCTTTGGGCCGCCAGCAGATGGCTCAGGGCCATGAAGGCCTGGTCCTGGGCCAGGTCAGGCGTCTGGGACTGGATGTTCAAGGCACGCTGCACCGCCTTCTGGGCTCGGCCATAGCGGGCGCCGAAAAACTCCGCCAGCGCTTCGCGCAAGGCCAGCTGAGCACTGCGCTCGCGCTGCGCCATGCGCCATTCGCGGGCACGGCGCGGCAGGGAAATCAGGGAGTTGATAGTCTGGATGAGGGTCACCAGCGCAAAGCAGCCGGCCACCAGCGCCAGCAGGAACAGGTTGAGCGACACGTCCAGCCGCCAGCCATTCCAGTAAAAACTTGCCAGGCCGTCGTTGCTGCCCAAGGTCAGGGCAGCGACCACCGCCGCGGCGAAGAGCAGCACCAGCCAGATCACGGTACGCATGAGCCGGCCTCCCTCAGCGGCCGGCCGCGGCCAGGGCCGCGAGGCTGTCATCGGGACGCGGCACCGCCACCTGGCGAGCCTGGCCCTGCACCTGGCGCAGCAGTTCGGCTGCCGACTGGGCCTTGCGCGAGCGCATGTCCACGTAACGATCCAGCAAGGCCAGCGCTTCGCGCAGGTCGGACTGCGCCGTGTCGTACTGGCGGCTCAAGAGGGCCAGGCGCGCATTGAGCAGACGCAGCTTGAGGTTTTCGCGCAGGAAGTAGCCCTGCTCGGGCGTGATCAGCGCGGCTTCAGGGTGGCTGATGCGGGTGACGCGGACCAGCGACTTGGTCTCCTGCCAGACCTGGCTGCTGAGCTCCTGCCAGCGCAGCTGCGCCAACGCCCACCAGGCGTCCCAGCCTTCGGGGGCCGCAGCCGCCTTGGCAGCGGGCTGGGCCGGCTTCCTGGGCTTGGCGTCCGACCTGGCATCGCCCTTGCCCTCGGCTCGGGCTTCCGCCCTTGCTTCGCCCTCGGCCTGTGCCACGCGCTCCGCCACGGAGAGCAGCGGCAGTTCGTCCGCCAGACGCGCCACCTCGTCCAGCTTGATGCCCAGGGTGGCAACGTCGACCACGCTGACCGCCTTGACGCGATCCAGGTCGCGAACCACCGCGCGGCGCACGCCCTCCAGGCGGGGCTGCTTGTAGCGCTGCAGGCGCTCGTCAGCCTGCTTCAAGGCCGCCACCAGGGGCTCGGCACTGCCGGTGATGCTGGTCTGCTGCAAAGCCACCCGCAGCGAGGCCTCGATGTCCCCCAGCAGGTTTTCGTCCCGCGAGCGGGACATGGACTGGATCAGTTCTTCCAGCTGCCCGCGCTGCAGGGCCACCTCGGCGAGGCGTGCGTCCAGCAGCGCCAGCTTGGCCGCCGTTTCCTGGGCCACATCCTGCGCCCGGCTGGCCATGCCGCGGGCCTCGGAGGCCTGGGTCTGGCTCTGCTCCTGGCGTCGCACCAGTTCCTGCTCCAGCTGCTTGGCGCGGCTGTGCCCCTGCCAGGCCAGGCCCAGGGCGCCCAGGGACAGCACGCCCAGAGTCAGCAGGATCAGGGTCAGCGAACCCGGCGTGCCGGCGCGGGCCGGCACTTTCTCGGGCAGCACGGAGGCGCTCTCGGGCTCGGAAGCCGGGGCGCTGCGGGGGATGTCTTGCTCGCTCACAGTGCCGGGGATTGTAGGTGTCAGTCCCAGGGGCCTTGCAGGGCCTGGGCGACCGCCACGGCGTCCGGTCGCGTCAAAACCACATGCCCGACGCCGAGACGCCGCGCGCCTTCGGCAATGCGCTCATGCGTGGCGATGGCGCGGCTGCGCGTCCAGTCCGCCTGCGGGCCGGCGAGCTGCGGCAGATGGGCGATGGCCTCGGCGCTGCTGAAGAGCCAGACATGGTCCTGCGGCGCGGCCAGCGCTGCGGTCAACACCGCCTGTTCCTCAGCGGACAGGCTGGGCGCCTGACGCCGATAGACGCTGAGCCCTGTCACCCGTGCGCCGGCCTCGCGCAGCCGATCCGCCAGCCATTCCCTGCCCCCGTCGCCACGGACCAGCAGTACCTGCCTGCCATGCCAGTCCTCGCCGGCCAGCAAAGGCCACAGGTGTTCGGAATCCAGGCTGGGTGCGTCCGCGGGCGGCTGGCGCAGCAGCGCCGGCGGCACGCCATGGCCAAGCAGCGCTTGCGCGCTGCCAGGGCCGACGGTGGCGGCCAGGGTGTGCGCCGGCCAAGCCACGCCCTCGGGGCGGGCAGCGAAGAAATGCTCGACCGCGTTGGGGCTGACGAACATCAGCAGCGACTGTTCCGCCAGCCGCCCCCAGGCCTCGCGGGCGGGGCCGGGGTCCAGCGGGTGGATGTCCAGCAGCGGCAACAGCGCGCAGGGCACGCCAAGCCGGTGCATGCGCCGCAGCCAATCCCGTGCCTGGGCGCGCGGACGCGTCAGGATCAGGCGCGGCCCCGGGCTGGATGCCGCGCCGGCCGGGGCGTGCGCGCCTTGCTCAGGCACAGCGCAGGTAATCCTCGGCGCCCTGCGCCCGCAGGGCCTCGGCGGCCTGCAGGCCCAGGCTGCGCGCCGCCGCTTCATCGGCCGGCTGCCCAAGCACCCGTGCCTTCAGCAGCGGGCGCTCGGCATGCTCCGGATGTCCCAGGGCCACGTCCAGGTGGAGCTGACCTTGCACCCATCGGGCATGTGCGGCCAAGGGCATGGAGCAGCTGCCGCCCAGGCTGCGCGAGACGGCGCGCTCGGCCTGCGTGGCCAGCCAGGTGGACCTGTCGGTGAGGCCGCCCAGCGCCTGGATCAGTGCCGCGGCATCGGCGCGCACCTCCAGGCCCAGGGCGCCTTGTCCGGCGCAGGGAATCATCTGGTCCAGCGCAAAGAAGGAGCGGATGCGCTCCCCCAGGCCCAGGCGCTTAAGGCCCGCCGCCGCAAGCACGATGGCGTCGTAGCCGCCTTCGTCCAGCTTGCGCAGCCGCGTGTCCAGGTTGCCGCGCAGGGGTTCGATGCGCAGGTCGGGTCGCAGATTCTTCAGCTGCACCACCCGGCGCAGGCTGGAGGTCCCCACCAGCGCGCCCTTCGGCAAGTCATCCAGGCCGCCGTAGGTGTTGGAGACAAAGGCATCGCGCGCATCCTCGCGCTCCAGGATGGCGACCAGGGCAAAGCCCTCGGGCAGATCCATGGGCACGTCCTTGAGCGAGTGCACGGCCAGGTGGGCCCGACCTTCCTCCAGCGCCGTTTCCAGCTCCTTGACGAAGAGCCCCTTGCCTCCCACCTTGGACAGGGTGCGATCCAGGATCTGGTCCCCGCGGGTGGTCATGCCCAGCAACGCCACCTTGGCACTCAGGCGCTGCTCCAGCAGGGCCTTCACATGTTCGGCCTGCCAGAGGGCCAGCCTGCTTTCGCGCGTCGCGATCACTATGTTTTCCATCATGGTGGGATGCTAGCGCAGGCCCGTGGCGGGGCGGCCACGAAGGGGTCAAAGAAACTGATAAAGTCAAAGCAAGGTAACTTGGTTACATTGCTGAAAACCGGCTGAACGGTGCGGCAATCGTGATCCGGCTACGCTTTCGCGCACCCAGCCCCCACGCTCCGGCAACCCCGGAGCCAACCCCCAAGCCGCCATGCCTGCCCGTCCTGCCGCCCCTGCCCCCGATCGCGCGCCCCGCGCCACCGCCGCTGCCAGCCGCCAAGTCGGCAGCAAGACGGCCAAGCCTCGAACACCGGCCCGCAAGGACGCCGAGGACAAGAACCAGCCCCTGATGGAAGACATCCGCCTGCTGGGTCGCATCCTGGGCGAGGTGATCCGCGAGCAGGAAGGGCGCGAGGCCTATGAGCTGGTCGAGCGCGTGCGCAAGCTCTCGGTTGCCTATCGCCACAAGCACGACACGCAGGCGGGCAAGGCCTTCGACAAGCTGCTCAAGAGCCTGTCCGGCGAGCAGACCGTCAGCGTGATCCGCGCCTTCAGCTACTTCTCGCACCTGGCCAATATCGCCGAGGACCGCCACCATGTGCGCCGCCGCGAGATCCATGAACGCGCCGGCAGCCTCCAGGCCGGCTCTCTGGCCTACTGCATGGAACGCCTGCACGAAGCCGGGGTGCGCCCGGCCGAGGTCGCCCGCACCCTGCAGCACGGCTTCATTTCCCCGGTGCTGACCGCCCACCCGACCGAGGTACAGCGCAAGAGCATCCTGGACGCCGAGCGCGCCATTGCCGAGCTCGTGGAGCAGCGCGACCGCCTGCAGACCGAGCGCGAGAAGCGCGACAACGAGAACCTGATCCGCGCCCGCATCACCCAGCTGTGGCAGACGCGCATGCTGCGCTACTCCAAGCTGACCGTGGCCGACGAGATCGAGAACGCACTGTCCTACTACCACGCCACCTTCCTGCGCCAGATCCCCAAGCTCTACTGCGAGCTGGAGGAGGCCCTGCCCGGCCATGAGCTCAACAGCTTTTTGCGCATGGGCCACTGGATCGGCGGCGACCGCGACGGCAACCCCAACGTCACCGCCACGACGCTGCGTCATGCGCTCAAGCGCCAGAGCGAGGTGGCACTGCGCCATTACCTGACCGAGCTGCACGAGCTGGGCGCGGAGCTCTCCATCTCCGCCCGCCTGGCCCAGGTCAGCCCCGCCATGCAGCTGCTGGCCGAGCGCAGCCCGGACCGCAACGAGCACCGCATGGATGAGCCCTACCGGCGTGCGCTGACCGGCATGTACGCCCGCCTGGCGGCCACGCTGCACGCGCTGACCGGGACCGAGGCGCTGCGCCACGCCGTCGCGCCGCAAGACCCCTACCTGACGCCCGAGGAGCTGCTGGCCGACCTGCGCGTGATTGCGGATTCACTCAAAACGCACCATGCCGAGGCCCTGATCGCGCCGCGCCTCAAGCCCCTGATCCGCGCCGTGCAGGTCTTCGGCTTCCATCTGGCCACGCTGGATCTGCGTCAGAGTTCGGACCAGCACGAGCTGGTGGTCGCCGAGCTGCTGGCCACCGCGCGCGTCTGCCCGGACTATGCCGCCCTGGATGAGCCGGCCCGACGCCAGCTGCTGCTGGGCTTGCTGAATGACGCGCGCCCGCTGCGCGTGGTCAGCGCCGAATACAGCGAACGCACCGTGGGCGAGCTCGCCATCTTCGAGGCGGCCCGCGAGTCCCTGCAGCGCTTCGGCCGCGAAGCCATTCGCCACTACATCATCAGCCACACCGAGACCGTCAGCGACCTGCTGGAGGTGATGCTGCTGTTCAAGGAGGTCGGCCTGCTGCGTGGCCTGCTGGACGGCGAAGCGTTCAGCGACCTCATCGTCGTGCCCCTGTTCGAAACCATCGGCGACCTGCGCGAGGCGCCGCTGATCATGCGCGAGTTCTATGCCCTGCCCGGTGTCGCGGCGCTGATCAAGCGCTCGGGCGCGGAGCAGGACATCATGCTGGGCTACTCGGACTCCAACAAGGACGGCGGCGTCTTCACCAGCAACTGGGAGCTGTACCGTGCAGAGATCGCCCTGGTCGGCCTCTTCGACCAGCTCAAGGCCCATCACGGCATCACCCTGCGCCTCTTCCATGGCCGCGGCGGCACGGTGGGCCGCGGCGGCGGTCCCAGCTACCAGGCCATCCTGGCCCAGCCCCCGGGCACGGTGAACGGGCAGATCCGCCTGACCGAGCAGGGCGAGGTGATCGCTTCCAAGTACGCCAATCCCGACATCGGCCGGCGCAACCTCGAGACCCTCGTCGCCGCCACGCTGGAGGCCACGCTGCTGCACCCGACCAAGAGCGCGCCCAAATCCTTCCTGGACGCGGCGCAGCAGCTCTCGGATGCCAGCTTCGCGGCCTACCGCGGCCTGGTCTACGAGACGCGGGGCTTCGCCGACTACTTCTTCTCGTCCACGCCCATCCGCGAAATCGCCGAACTGAACATCGGTTCGCGCCCGGCCTCGCGCAAGGCCACGCGCGCCATCGAGGACCTGCGCGCCATTCCCTGGGGCTTCAGCTGGGGCCAGTCGCGCGTGGCGCTGCCGGGCTGGTGCGGCTTCGGCGCCGGCGTGGCGGCCTTCCTGGAGGCCGATCCGGCCCAGCGCGAGCAGCGCCTGGCCCTGCTCAGGCGCATGCACCGCCAGTGGCCCTTCTTCCGCACCCTGCTGTCCAACCTGGACATGGTGCTGGCCAAGACCGACCTGGGCCTGGCGCAGCGCTATTCGGACCTGGTCGAGGACAAGAAGCTGGGCAAGCGGATCTTCGCGGCCATCGAAGCGGAGTTCCGCCGCACGCAGCAGGCCGTCGCGCTGATCAGCGGCGAGAAGCACAACCTGGCAGGCAATCCGGCGCTGGCGCGCTCCATCGCGCACCGCTTCCCCTACATCGACCCGCTGCATCACCTGCAGGTCGAACTGATGCGCCGCTACCGGGCCATCCCGGTCGAGAAACGGGCCGAGGATCCCAGCCTGGAGCGCGTGCAGCGCGGCATCCATCTGTCCATCAACGGCATCGCCGCGGGCCTGCGCAACACCGGCTGAGCGGCTCGCCGGGGCGTGCCGCTCAGCGGCCGCCCTGCCCTCCCGAAGCCAGGGCCTCGCGCACCGCGGCCACCTGGCGCCGCGACACCGACAGCCATTCGTCCACCGGCGCCACGCGCAGGGCCCAGCCCTCGCCGGCTTCGGCATCGGCCTCGCCGCCGGGCGGGGTGAAGTGCCGGTCCAGCTCGCGCATGGCCTTGCGCGCCACCAGGGCGTTGCGATGGATGCGCAGGAAGCGCCCGCCCAGGCGCTGTTCCAGATCAGACAGCGAGCCTTCCATGATGTAGCTCTGGCTCCCGGTACGGACCGTCAGGTACTTGAGCTCAGCCTTGAAGTAAAGCACCTGGGCCATGGGCACACGGATCAGGCGCCCCCGCTCGGTGATGGTCAGGCACTCGCCCTCCGGCAAGTCCTGGGCCTCGGCCTGCGCCTGCTGCCAGGTCGCGGCCGCCAGGCGCTCCTGAAGCCGGCTGCGGGCGCGTTCGACCGCCGCTTCCAGCCTTTCGCGCCGCACCGGCTTGGTCAGGTAGTCCAGGGCCTCGATCTCGAAGGCGCGCAAGGCATGCTGGGCGTGGGCCGTCACGAAGATCACGACCGGCCGCCGCGGCAGCGCTGCCAGGGACTGTGCCAGCTGAAGGCCGTCCGGCCCGGGCATCTGGATGTCCAGGAAGACCAGGTCGCAGGGGTGCTCGCGCAGCCACGCCTGGGCCTGGACCGCAGACGCGGCCTCGGCCAGCACGCGCACCGGCAGGCCCGGCAGCCCTTCCAGCAGGCCGCGCAGGCGCAGGCGCGCCAGCGGCTCGTCGTCGACGATCAAGGTTCGCAGCGGGGAGTCGCCAGACGGGGTCATCACCGGAAGCCTCAGGATTGCAGGGGCAGCAGAATTTTCACCACATAGCGCCGCGGCTCTGCATGGACCTCGAATTGCGCCGCCACGTCATGCATCAGGAGCAGACGCTCGCGCACATTGTCCAGCGCCAGGCCGTGGCCGGGGCGTGAGGCGCCCTGGCCGACGGTGTTGCTCACGCGCAGCTCCACCTGGCTGCCGCGGCAGCGGGTCAGCACCTCGATCTCGCCGCCGTCGTCATTGGGCTCGACGCCATGGCGCACCGCGTTCTCCACCAAAGGCTGGAGCAGCAGCGGCGGCACGCGCACGGCACCGGCCTGCGGATCCAGGCGCCAGCGCAAACGCAGGCGCTCCCCAAAGCGGATCTGCTCGATCTCCAGATAGCGCCGTGCCAGCTCGATTTCCTCGTCCAGGCTGACGGCAGCACCGCTCTCGCTCAGCGCCACCCGGAACAGCTCGCTCAGGTCCTCCAGCACCTTCTCGGCGCGTTGCGGGTCCAGCTGCACCAGCACGATGGCGGAGTTGAGGGTATTGAAGAGGAAGTGGGGGCGGATGCGGGACTGCAGCTCCACCAGCTGGGCCATGGCCGCCGCCGGACGCTGCCAGCGCTGGCGGCTGCGCAGCCACAGCCACAGCGAAGAGGCCACCGTCGCGCCGCTGAGCGCCACGGCCAGCAGCCGAAAGCCGTTGCCGGGCTCGCCTTCGGCCACATTGAGCAGTTGCCAGGCCAGGCTTGCGCTCGCGGCGCCGAGCGCTGCCAATGCCAACCATTGCCCGAAGCTGCTCAGCTGCGCCAGCAGCCGCTTGCCCGCGCACACCAGTACCAGCCAGGCCAGCACGGCCGTCATGGACACGAAGCTGGCACTGGCGAGCTGCCAAAGCCATTGCACCGCGTCGCGGGCCTGCAGGGCCACACCCAGCGACAGCAGAACCTGCACCCCCAGCACCGCGCGCAGCACCAGGCCGATATGGCAGACGTCGAAGAGCTGGGCCCGCAGCGCGGCTTCCTCGTCCTTGAGCGCCTCCGGCGGTCCCGAGCGCGCGGCGACCAGCGGCGGCAGCAGAGTCGTGGCGGAGTCCGACGTGGAGGAAGGCGGCTGCTTCATGAGCTTCGAAGGCTGGACGGCGGCTGGAAGGGGTCGGGCCGGATGGCAGTCTTTAGAATCGACGGCCATTCTCCCCCAGCCCAGGGCCCGCCCCGCACGGTGCCGGCCCGCCGCCTTGCAACAAACCATGTCCGACAACCAACTCGCCAACAAGTCCCAAGCCTGGTCCGCGCTGTTCTCCGAGCCCATGAGCGAGCTGGTCAAGCGCTACACCGCCAGCGTGTTCTTCGACAAGCGGCTGTGGAAGGCGGACATCGAAGGCAGCCTGGCCCATGCCGAGATGCTGACGGCCCAAGGCATCCTGAGCGCCGAGGACCACGCGGCCATCCAGCGCGGCATGGCCCAGATCCGCGAGGAGATCGAAGACGGCCGCTTCGAATGGAAGCTGGACCTGGAGGATGTGCACCTCAATATCGAAGCCCGCCTGACCGAGCTCGTGGGCCTGGCCGGCAAGCGCCTGCACACCGGCCGCAGCCGCAACGACCAGGTCGCCACCGACGTGCGCCTGTGGCTGCGCGGCGAGATCGACGAAATCACCCAGTTGCTCGCGGCGCTGCAGCTCGCCCTGGTCGACGTGGCGGAGCAGAACGCCGAGACCATCCTGCCCGGCTTCACGCACCTGCAGGTGGCGCAGCCCGTGGCCTTCGGCCATCACCTGCTGGCCTATGTGGAGATGTTCGCCCGCGACGCCGAGCGCATGGCCGATGTGCGCCGCCGCGTGAACCGCCTGCCCCTGGGCGCCGCCGCCCTGGCCGGCACCAGCTACCCGCTGGACCGCGAGCGCGTGGCCCGCACGCTCGACATGGAAGCCGTCTGCCAGAACAGCCTGGACGCGGTCTCCGACCGCGACTTCGCCATCGAGTTCAGCGCCGCCGCCAGCCTGGTGATGGTGCACATCTCCCGCCTCTCCGAAGAGCTGATCCTGTGGATGAGCCAGAGCTTCGGCTTCATCGACCTGGCCGACCGCTTCTGCACCGGCTCGTCCATCATGCCGCAGAAGAAGAACCCCGACGTGCCCGAGCTGGCCCGCGGCAAGAGCGGCCGCGTGGTGGGCCACCTGATGGGCCTGATCACCCTGATGAAGGGCCAGCCCCTGGCCTACAACAAGGACAACCAGGAAGACAAGGAGCCCCTGTTCGACACCGTCGACACGCTCAAGGACACCCTGCGCATCTTCGCCGAGATGGCCGCCGGCATCACCGTCAAGCCCGAGGCCATGGAACGCGCCGCGATGCGCGGCTACGCCACCGCCACGGACCTGGCGGACTACCTGGTCAAGAAGGGCCTGCCCTTCCGCGATGCCCACGAGGTGGTGGCCCATGCGGTCAAGACGGCGATCGCTGAAGGCCGCGACCTCTCGGCCTTGAAGCTGGAGGAGCTCAAGGCCTTCGACGCCCGCATCGAGGCCGACGTGTTTGACCTGCTCTCGCTGCGCGGCTCGCTCAATGCCCGCAACATCCTGGGCGGCACCGCACCGCAGCAGGTCCGGGCGCAGGTGGCGCGGCACCGGGCCCGGCTGGCCTAAGCGCCGCCCGCGCTGCCCTTGACGCGTCTCAAGACCTGCCGTCAGGCGCGTCGGGTATCGTTCGGCCATGAGCCTGATCACCTGGACCCCCGAGCTCGCGCTGCAACACGCCGAGCTGGACGACACCCACCAAGAATTCGTGGGTTTGCTGAACGAGTTCTCCGCCGCCCTGGCCAGCGGCGGAGATGCCATGCCCGCCTTCGAAGCCCTGCTGGCGCACACCGAGGCGCATTTCGCGATGGAAGAGCGCTGGATGGCCGCCACCGGCTTTGCCCCGGAGAACTGCCACAGCAAGCAGCACCAGATGGTGCTGGACACCCTGCGCGAGGTGCGGCGCTACGCGCTGGAGCTGAAGGACCTGGAGCCCATGCGCATCATCGGCCCCGAGCTGGCCCAGTGGTTCCCGGCCCATGCCGAGATGATGGACGCGGCCCTGGTCTTCCACATGCAGCAGGTCGGCTTCGACAGCAGCACCGGCCTGCTGAGCAAGCCCGAGGCCAGCGAGGCCACGGCCGGCGCGGCCATCAGCTCCTGCGGCAGCAGCAGCTGCGGGCACTGAGCCGGCCAGCCCTCTTGCGCGCCCACTGCTGACAGCGCCTGTCAGGGCGGCGGGCGACAATGCCGCCATGAGTGAGTTCGAGCGGCCCCTGGATGCAGCGCCAGCGCCCCGGCGCTGGATCGCCCATCTGGACATGGACGCCTTCTACGCCTCCGTGGAGCTGCTGCGCTACCCCGAGCTCAAAGGCCAGCCGGTGGTGATCGGCGGCCGGCGCATGCATGCGCCGCGCACGCTGCAGGACGGCAGCCGGCAGTACGCCCGCCTGCGGGACTATGCCGGCCGCGGCGTCGTCACCACCTCCACTTATGCCGCCCGGGCCCTGGGCGTGTACTCGGCCATGGGCCTGATGAAGGCCGCGCTGTTGGCGCCTGACGCCGTCCTCCTGCCCACCGACTTCGAGGCCTACCGGCATTACTCGCGCCTGTTCAAGGCTGCCGTGGCCGAGATCGCCCCGGTGATCGAGGACCGCGGCATCGACGAGATCTACATCGACCTGAGCGCGGTGCCCGGCGTGCAGGAGGCCGTGGGGCATGACCCGCTGGGTGGCGTGCGCGCCGTGGCCCGCGAGATCAAGAACAGTGTCAGCCGGGCCACCGGACTGAGCTGCTCCATCGGCATCACGCCCAACAAGCTGCTGTCCAAGATCGCATCCGACCTGGACAAGCCCGACGGCCTGACCGTGCTGACGCATGAGGACATCGCCGAACGCATCTGGCCCCTGCCGGTGCGGCGCATCAACGGCATCGGCCCCAAGGCGGCGGCCAAGCTGGAGGCGCTGGGCATCCGGACCATCGCCGAGCTCGCGGTGGCCTCGCCGGTCATGCTGATCGAACGCTTCGGCCGCAGCTACGGGGCCTGGCTGCACGAGGCCGCGCACGGGCGCGACGAGCGGCCGGTGGTGACGCACAGCGAGCCCGTGTCCATCAGCCGCGAGACCACCTTCGAGCGCGACCTGCACGCCAGGCATGACCGCGAGCTGCTGGGCCGCATCTTCACCGAGCTCTGCGAACAGCTCGCCGCGGACCTGCAGCGCAAGGGCTACCTGGGCCGCACCGTGGGCATCAAGCTGCGTTTCGAGGGTTTTCGCACCGTCACCCGCGACCTGACCCTGCCCCTGCCCATCCAGGACGCCGCCGCCATCCGCCAGGCTGCGGGCCAGTGCCTCAAGCGGGTGGACCTGAGCCAGCGCCTGCGCCTGCTGGGCGTGCGCATGGCCTCGCTGAGCCGCCCCGGCGATGCGCCACCGCCGCCGGCCAGGGCGGCGCGCCCCGCCCAGGCCAGGCTCGAGAACCTGCCGCTGTTCTGATCCCCGGCTTGCATGCTGGTCGGCAGCGCCGGGCCTCGGTATCCTGAGCCCTGTTCAAGGCGCCGGCAGCGCGTGACGCATGGCCGGGCCAGCAAGGAGCGGCATGCAGCAGTACCAGCCCCCGTCCCCCGGCGCGAGTCCGGCCCCCGCCCCAGTCGACAACGATGCGGCAGCACGGCTGCTACATCGCCTGGCCTTGGCCGGCATGCGCCACCCGCGCTGCGCCCTGCCGCTCTACGAGCATGCGCTGCAGCAGGCGCAAGACCTGCCCCTCATGCGCCGGCTGCAACTGCTGCTGGGGCTGTTCTTCTCGAGCGAGCGCCTGGGCCGCGCCGCCGCGCTGCGTCCTGCGCTGCAGCAGGCCCTGTCCCAGGCGCAGGAGGCCGGGCTGATCCGCCAGGCAACGCGACTGCACGAGGCCTTGGGGCGGCTGTGCTACCAGGCGGCCGAGTATCAGCAGGCCAGCGCCCACTGGTCCGAGGCCCTGGACCTCGCTGCCCTGCAGCCCGGCAGCCTGGAGGGCGTCGCCCCCTGCATCGGTCTGGCCCAGCTGCATTTCGCGCTGGGGGACTGGCAGACCGGCCAGCACCTGCTGCTGGACGCCCAGAGCCAGCTGCGCAGCGGTGCGCCCCAGCTGGCCGCGCGCTACCTGCAGGCCAAGTTGCTGATCAACCTGGGCGTGGCCCAGTACAACCGCGCCGAGTACCTGCAGGCCCGCGACAGCTTCGAGCGGGGCATGGAGCGGGCCCGCAGCATCGGGCACCGGGACTACGTGGCCGAGGCCCAGTGGCATCTGGCCCGCTGCGCGCAGGCCACGGGTCAGGTGCAACTGGCCCGCCAGCGCTGCGAGCAGGCGCTGGAGTCGGCGCGCCGCTGCGGCTACGTGTGGCTGGAGGCCATGATCAGCGCCACCCTCACCGAGCTGGCCATGGACGGCAAGGACTGGACGCACGCCATCCAGAGCGGTGAACAGGCCCTGGCACTGGCGCGCAGCCTGGGCGCACGGCGCCAGCAAAGCAGCGCCCACAGGGCATTGGCCCAGCTCTACCAGCACGCCGGCCGGCTCGGCGAGGCGCTGGAGCAGCTCTGGCAGCACCAGGCCCTGGAGTCCGAGCTCCACCGGCTGAGCCTGACGGAGCGGCTCAGCGCCCTGGTACGCTTGGACCATCTGCGCCAAGGCCCCGAAGAGCGCATGCTGGCCTTGTCCAACCAGCACTTCAGCATCGAAACGCCCGAGGACCTGCGCCTGGCGCTGCTGCAAATGCGCGAGCAGGTGCTGGCCATCCTGGGCCTGGACGACTGGACCGTGTGGTGGGACGAGAACGGCCAGCAGCAGTTCATCAGCATCGCGCAGGCGGCCAAGCCCAGCGCCCACGGGCTGGACGCCCGCCATTGCGCGGCCTACCTGCGCATGCTGACCGACAGCCACGAGCCCCTGGTGATCCGCGACATGCGACTGCACCCGCACGCCGTGGAGCTGGCCTCGCGGCCGGGCGCGCAGACGCAGGGCGGGCGCATCGAGGTGCCCTTGCGCCTGCAGCAGCAGTTGCGCGGCATTTTGTGGCTGCAGCGGCTCGGCAGCGAGCGCGCCTGGACCCGCGAGAACCTGCTCAGCGCCGGTCACCTGGCCAAAATCTGCGAGCGGCTGCTGCTCTCGCTGGACCTGGCCCTGGCCAAGGACGCCCGCCAGGAACTGGAGCAGGAGAAGTTCGTCTCCCTGGGCCGCATGGTCGCCAGCATCGCGCATGACGTGAACACGCCCATCGGCGTGGCCGTCACCGCGGCCTCGGGCATTGCAGACAGCGCCAAGCGGCTCGGGCGCGTGGCCCAAGGCACGGAGAAACTCACGCGCGGCGAGCTTCAGAACCTGGCCGCCCAACTGGCCAGCGCCGCCGATCTGGTGGACCGCAACCTGCAAAGGGCCGCGACGCTCATGGGCGACTTCAAGCGCATCGCCGTGGACCAGAATGCCGAGGCGCCGCAGCGCCTGGGGCTGAAGGACTACCTGCAAAGCGTGCTGTCGGTGCACAGCCCCGCGCTGCGCCGGGCGCAGGTCGAATGCCGGCTGGAGGTGCCGGAGGGCCTGCAGATCGAGACGGTGCCCGGGCTGCTCAGCCAGATCCTTTCCAACCTCCTCATGAACAGCCTGACCCACGCCTTCCCGGAGGGCCGCGGCGGCCGGATCACCCTGCGCGCCCAGTGCTGCGCAACGATGCTGCGCATCGACTATGCGGACGACGGCATCGGCCTCAGCGAGGCGGTGCGGGCCCATGCGTTCGAGCCCTTCTTCACCACCCGCCGCGGCCAGGGCGGATCGGGCCTGGGCATGTACATCGTCGCCAATCTGGCCAAGCGCCTGGGCGGGCAGGCGCAACTGCTGCAGCCCGAGCAGGGTTTTGCGCTGCGGCTGGAGCTGCCCATGCACTGGCCGGCGGCGCTGGCGCCAGGGGCGGGCCCGGCGCGCTGAGCCGGCCGCTAGCGGCGCGCCAGGCGTTCGCGCGTCGGCAGCCGCCACATCCAAATGCCTACAGCCAGGCAGCAGGCGGCGGGCAGCCAGCACCAAGCCAGCGGCAAGCGCCAGGCGGCAAGACCTGACCCCAGGGCCATCATGCCCCAGGCGAGCTGCTTGGCCCGCCAGGGCACGGCACGATGCCGGCGCCAGTCGTGGATCATGGGGCCGAAGCGCGGATGGCCCAGCAGCCAGGCCTCGCAGCGCCGGCTGCCGCGCGAAAAGCAGAAGGCCGCCAGCAGCACGAAGGGCGTCGTCGGCAACAGCGGAAGGAAAATGCCGAGAATGCCCAAAGCCAGGCTGATCAGCCCGGCGCTGCCCCACAGCAGCCGGCGCCACCAGGGCCGCACTGCGGCTGCTTCATCGTTGAAAGCTGTGTCCATGAGTCCATCTTCGCATGCCCCTTCCCTGGCCCCGGACCTGCGCCTGCCTTCCATCGACGGCCTGCGCGCCTTCCAGGCCGTGGCGGCCCTGGGGCTGCTGGAGCCCGCCGCGGAGGCCCTGCACATCAGCGCCAGCGCCGTGGGCAAGCGCATCGGCGCCTTGGAAGAGCTGCTGGGCCTGGCCCTGTTCCAGCGCCAAGGGGGCCAGTGGAGCCTCACCGCTGCCGGGCGCGAATACCTGGACCAGGTGCGCGCCGCCCTGGACCTGCTGGCCGCCGCACCCCAGCACCGCCGCCCGCAGCAGCGTCGCGAGCGCCTGCGCCTGTGTGCGCCGCCCACCTTCGCGCGGCAGATCCTGGTGCCCGCCCTGCCCGCCTTCAGCGAAGCGCATCCCGAGCTGGAACTGGAGCTTGTGCTGAGCGTGCCCTACCTGGACGACGGTGCACCGGAAGCCGAGCTGCAGGTCTACCACGCGCCCCAGCCGCCCGCCGCCGAGCTGCTGCTGCGCGACGCCGTGACGCCTTTGCTGGCGCCCGCGCTGGCCGCGCGCCTGCCGCCGAACCCACCCTTGTGCGAGCTGCTGTCGCTGCCGCTGCTGCGCACGCCGCTGCAGTCCTGGCAGCCCTGGTTCCAGGCCGCTGGGCTGCAGGCGCCCGAGCCGACCGAGGGTCCGCGCTTCATCGACCTGGGGCTGGTGCTGCAGGCGGCCGAATGTGGCCAGGGCGTGGCGCTGGTCGGGCAGGCCCTGGCCGGGCGGCTGCTGGACCAGGGCCTGCTGCAAAGGCCCTGGCCGCTTGAGGTCCCGGCAGCCCAGGCCTATGCACTGCGCCCACTGCCCCTGCATGCCTCGCCGGGCCTGCTGGCGCTGGCGGACTGGCTGCGGCGGCATTGCGGCACCAGCGCCCGTGCTGGCTCGGAAACGGCTTCCGCGCTGCTCGGCCACTGATTCCGTCGCATCGGGGCCGGCAGCCACTAGGATCGCATCCAACGACTCATCGTGCACTGCCCCACGGAGACCCCATGCCCGTCATCACCTGCATCGAAGACCTGCGACTGCTGGCCAAGCGCCGCGTCCCCCGCATGTTCTACGACTACGCGGACTCGGGAAGCTGGACCGAAAGCACCTACCGCGCCAACGAGGCCGATTTCCAGGGCATCAAGCTGCGCCAGCGCGTGGCGGTGAACATGGAGAACCGCAGTACCGCGACCACCATGGTCGGCCAGACCGTGTCCATGCCTGTGGCGCTGGCGCCGACCGGCCTGACCGGCATGCAGCATGCCGACGGCGAGATCCTGGCCGCGCAGGCCGCCGAGGCCTTCGGCGTGCCCTTCACGCTCTCGACCATGAGCATCTGCTCCATCGAGGACGTGGCCGCGCACACCGGCAAGCCCTTCTGGTTCCAGCTCTATGTGATGAAGGACCGCGCCTTCATCGAAAGCCTGATCGACCGCGCCAAGGCGGCCGGCTGCAGCGCACTGGTGCTGACGCTGGACCTGCAGATCCTGGGCCAGCGGCACAAGGACCTGAAGAATGGCCTGTCCGCGCCGCCCAAGCCCACGCTGGCCAACCTGATCGATCTGGCCTGCAAGCCGCGCTGGTGCTTGGGGCTGCTGGGTACGCCGCGCCGGCAGTTCGGCAACATCGTCGGCCATGTGAAGGGCGTGGATGACATGAGCTCGCTGTCCGACTGGACGGCCAAGCAGTTCGACCCGGCGCTGTCCTGGGCCGACGTGGCATGGATCAAGAAGCGCTGGGGCGGCAAGCTCATCCTCAAAGGCATCCAGGATGTGGAAGACGCGCGCCTGGCCGTGGACAGCGGTGCCGACGCGCTGATCGTCAGCAACCACGGTGGTCGCCAGCTGGACGGTGCCGAGTCCAGCATCCGCGCCCTGCCCGCCATCGTCGAGGCCGTGGGCTCGCAGATCGAAGTCCACATGGACGGCGGCATCCGCAGCGGCCAGGACGTGCTCAAGGCCTGGGCCCTCGGAGCCCGCGGCTGCTACATCGGCCGCGCCTTCCTCTACGGCCTGGGCGCCATGGGCGGCCCCGGCGTGAGCAAGGTGCTGGAGATCATCCACAAGGAACTCGACCTCAGCATGGCCTTCTGCGGCCGCACCCGCATCACCGACGTCGACCGGAGCATCCTGCTCAAGTAAGCCCGCCCGAAACGCACATCCGACATGAACAAAGCCCTCCGTCGAGGGCTTTCTCCTTGGCCAAGCGCTTGAACTTGAACTGCCCCTGAGGCCCCGCGAAGCACGGTGCCCGCAGCAGAGCGCGGGCCAGAAAGCAAAACGGGACCCAACGCAGGTCCCGTTTTGTCCCCAGCAGAGCTTGGGGATCCGGCTCTGCCGGGCCTACGGGCGCGCCCCCTTGCCGTGGAGGGCTTTGTCCTTGGCCAAGCGCTTGAACTTGAACTGCCCCCGAGGCCCCGCGAAGCACGGTGCCCGCAGCAGAGCGCGGGCCAGAAAGCAAAACGGGACCCAACGCAGGTCCCGTTTTGTCCCCAGCGGCGCCCGAGGATCCGGCTCTGCCGGGCCTACGGGCGCGCCCCCTTGCCGTGGAGGGCTTTGTCCTTGGCCAAGCGCTTGAACTTGAACTGCCCCCGAGGCCCCGCGAAGCACGGTGCCCGCAGCAGAGCGCGGGCCAGAAAGCAAAACGGGACCCAACGCAGGTCCCGTTTTGTCCCCAGCGGAGCTTGGGGATCCGGCTCTGCCGGGCCTACGGGCGCGCCCCCTTGCCGTGGAGGGCTTTGTCCTTGGCCAAGCGCTTGAACTTGAACTGCCCCTGAGGCCCCGCGAAGCACGGTGCCCGCAGCAGAGCGCGGGCCAGAAAACAAAACGGGACCCAACGCAGGTCCCGTTTTGTCCCCAGCGGAGCTTGGGGATCCGGTTCTGCCGGGCCCTCAAGCTCGCCCCCTGGGGGGCCGGCGAAGCCGGTAGGGGGGGGTAGTTACAGTGCGTTCATTTCCTTCAGCAGGCGATCGGCCTTGTCCACGTACTTCATCTGCCACTGCATGTAGCGCGCGTCCAGGCAGATGCTGCGGGTGGTCTTCTCGTTGAAGTCCCAGTCCGAGATCACGGCGTCCAGGGTGCCGTCGAAGAGCAGGCCCACCAGCTCGGCGTTCTTGTTCAGCACGGGCGAGCCGGAGTTGCCGCCGGTGGTGTCCAGCGTGGCCAGGAAGTTGACCGGCACCGAGTTCAGGGACTTCATGCCGTACTTGCCGAACTCGCCGGCCTTGATGGCGGCCAGTTGCTCGGCGGGCGCGTTGAAGTCCCCCTTGCCCTGGTGCTTGGCGGGAATGCCGCGCAGGGTGGTGAAGGCGGTCCAGGTGGTGCCGTCCACGCCGTCGCGGCCGGCGACCTTGCCGAAGCTCACGCGCAGGGTGCCGTTGGCGTCCGGATAGACGGCCTGGCCCTTGCTGCCCTTGAAGGCGATCAGGGCCTTCATCACGTCGGCATAGGCCTGCTGGATGTGGCCGCCGATCTCCTTGGCGCGGTTCTCGCGGGCCTCGGTGTCGGCATGCAGGGCCACGGCAGCGGCGATGAAGCTGTCGCTGCTCTTCTCGAAGTCCTCGCTGCCGCGCTCGAACCAGGCCAGGCGCTCAGCCTTGTCAGCCAGCTTGCTGCCGGCATAGAGCGCGTCCACACGGGCCTTGAGGGCGTCGGCCGGCATATTGGCCTGCAGGCCCAGGCCCTTGAGTACGGCCTGGTTGAGCATGTCGGCCGGCTGGGCCAGGTACTGGGCCAGGAAGTGCACGGTCTTGGCCTTGTCGGTCTGCTCGTCATAGCGGCGATCCAGGGCTTCCAGACCCTGGCGGCGGCGCAGGGCGTCGCGCTCCTGGAAACCCAGCTTGCGCTCGGCGTCGGGCAGCTTGCGCTGCACGGCGCCTTCATACAGCCCGGCGGCGGTGTTCAGCAGGGTGGGCATGCTCAGGCCCAGCAGCACTTCGCGCTTGGCCAACGCCTGGCGCTCGGCCAGCAGGCGGTCGACGTTGTCCAGGCTGGCGCCGAACTGCTCGCGGCGCTTGGCATCGGCGTTGACCCAGGCCTTCAGCTCGGCATAGGCGGCGGACTTGCGGGCGAGGATGTCGCTGCCGTCGTAGCTGGCCTGCTGGCCCTGCCAGTTCTTGTAGGCATTGCCCAGGCCCGCCACGGTGCCGGCCATCTTGATCTCGCCGTCGCGGCGGCCTTCGGTCTCGCGCTTGATCAGGTCCAGGTACTCGCCGAAGGCCTTGATGCTGGTGGGGCGCTCCCAGCCGAAGGTGAAGTCCACCTCGCTGGGCAGGCGGTAGCGGTTGGTGCGGCCGGGGTAGCCGGTGACCATCACGAAATCGCCTTCCTTCAGCGGGCTGCTGGCCAGCTTCAGGAAGTGCTTGGGCTGGAAGGGCTTGTTGTCCTTGCTGTAGTCGGCCGGCTTGCCGTCCGGGCCCACGTAGGCGCGGTAGAAGCTGTAGTCGCCGGTGTGGCGGGGCCAGATCCAGTTGTCGGTGTCACCGCCGAAGCGGCCGACCATGTCCGCCGGGGCGTGCACCAGGCGCACGTCGCGGATCTCCATCTGCTTGATCAGCTGGAAGACCAGGCTGCCGTAGAAGGCGCTGACGGTGCAGCGGTGGCCCTTGTCCTTCTCGCACTCGGCGATCAGGGACTTCTGCTTGGCCTCGATGGCGTCAGTGCGGGCCTTGCCCTTGAGCGCCTGGACCTTGGCGTCCAGCACCTCGGCGCTGACGTCCTTGACATCCACCGTCACGAAGACGCGGCTGCCCGGGGCGGCCGGCAGCTCCTCTTCGAAGGAACTGGCCAGGAAGCCCTTCTTGATCAGGTCACGCTGGGGGGTGGAGTTGTACTGGATGCTGCCGTAGGCGCAGTGATGGTTGGTCACCACCAGGCCCTGCGGCGAGACGAAGGAGGCCGTGCAGCCGCCCAGGCTGATCACGGCGCCCATGGGGAACTCGGTCAGCTTGTTCAGCTTGGCCGGGTCCATGGCCAGGCCGGTGGCCTTGAGGTCCTTGGCGATCTGCGGCAATTGCTGGGGCATCCACATGCCTTCGTTGGCGTGGGCCAGGCCTGCGGCCAGCGCGAGGGGGGCCAGCGCGAAGCGGGCCAGGGTGACAGCGTTCATGGGCTAGGGTTCATGAAATACGAGAAGCCGCGACCATACACGCATTCATGCATCCCGGGGATGTGCCGTCCGGCATTGGGTCATTCCCCGGCTGGCCGCCGCCGCTGTGCATGCGCTGACCGTGTTCAGGGGACAGCCGGAGGGCGCGCGCTGCTGGCGAATTCCGCCCGCGTCGCCGATAAATAAACTGACACGAACCTGACGGAGACCGCCATGACCCTGAGCCAACTGGCCAGCATCAAGCGCTGGCTGCTCCTGCACTCGGCGGCCCATGGCGTCGAGCTCTTCACCTGGAATCTGGTGCTCACCTGCTGGCTGATGGGCTGGGTGGGACTGCCGGGCAGCCTGCTGTCGGGCGAATGGGCGGCGCTGCCCCTGTGCTTCATCGCTTCGATGAGTCCGCGATGCTATGTGCTGGCGCGGCGGCGGCTGCATCGCAGCGGGCGGCTGCGCTGCGACTGGCTGACGGCGCTCTGAGCGTGCGCCCGAAACGGCAAAGCCCTCGCGCAGAAGGCTTTTGCAGCGTGGATGCGCTCGTGCTCAGTGCATCAGCCCGATCCACTCCCCACGCGCCTGGTAGGCATTGAAGATGTGCAGGGCCATGCGGCGCAGGGCCTCGTCGCCGCTGTCATGCGCCAGCGCCAGGCAGTCGAAGGCATACAGCCGGTCGTAGATCATGCGCGTGGGCTGCAGCGGCAGGCCATGGGCCTCCATCAGCCGGCTGAAGGCCTGCAGCTCGGCCATGTCGATGCCGGTGCTCAGCGTCAGCCCTAGCCCTAGATCCAGGCCCAGCTCGGGCAGCTCTTGCGCCTGGCCATGGATGAGCGCCTCCGGCGCCGCTGCGGCGCTCGTCTTGGGAACCAGATGCAGGGGAAAGCTCATGATGGACCTCGGAATGCGGATACTGCCTGGGTCCATGATGCCGGGCCGCGCCGCAACTTGAGCGAGAAAAAGCCGGGTCTTGCCCGGCTTATTCGAGTCAAGTCCGCCCGCTGGCGGCCGACCGGCCCGCTCAGGCCTTGGGCAGCGTGACGCCGACCTGGCCCTGGTACTTGCCGCCGCGGTCGCGGTAGGAGGTCTCGCAGACCTCGTCACTCTCGAAGAACAGCACTTGGGCGCAACCCTCGCCGGCGTAAATCTTGGCCGGCAGCGGCGTGGTGTTGGAGAACTCCAGGGTCACATAGCCTTCCCATTCGGGTTCGAAGGGCGTGACGTTCACGATGATGCCGCAGCGCGCATAGGTGCTCTTGCCCAGGCAGATGGTCAGCACATTGCGCGGGATGCGGAAGTACTCGACGGTGCGGGCCAGCGCGAAGCTGTTGGGCGGGATGATGCAGACGTCGCCATGGAAGTCCACGAAGCTCTTCTCGTCGAAATTCTTGGGGTCGACGACCGTGCTGTGCACATTGGTGAAGATCTTGAATTCCGGCGCGCAGCGGATGTCGTAGCCGTAGCTGGAGGTGCCGTAGCTGACGATCTTGCGGCCATCCGCCTCGCGCACCTGGCCGGGCTCGAAAGGCTCGATCATGCCGTGCTGCTCGGCCATGCGGCGGATCCACTTGTCACTCTTGATGCTCATCTGCTCGTCCCCTGGACCTGCGGCCCTTGTCTGGCGTCCCAATGTTGCGCGGATTCTAGGCGCAGCCGGCCTCTTGTTCTTGCGGCAGCGCAGCCTCTCTAGAATCGCCGCCTGTCGCAGCGTGCGCCCTGGAGACGGCATGAGCCTGGCGGAAATGTTGAGGAAGTCGGTCTGGGGCCGTGCCCTGGGCGCGGTCGAGCTGGAGGCGGTGATCGCGCAATGCCGAGAGGCGCAGGTCGGCGCCGGCCAGACCATCGTGCGCGCCGGCGAGCCGGCCTTGCACTGGCTGGGCCTGATCAGCGGCGTGGCCTGCATGAGCGTCAGCATGCCCGATGGCAGGGAGACCAGCCTCACCAGCCTGGCGGCGGGCGGCTGGTTCGGCGAAGGCACGCTGATCAAGCGTGGCCGCTGGCAGTACGACGCACGGGCGCTGAGCGACTGCCGCGTGGCCCTGCTGCCCCTGGACTGCTTCGAGCAGTTGCGCGCGACCAGCCTGCCCTTCAACCACTACCTGCAGCAGCTGATGGGCGCACGCATGGGCGGCTTCATCGCCAAGCTCTGCGGGGACCGCCTGCTGGACTCCACCGGCCGCATCGCCCAGGCCCTGGCCGGCCTGTACCAGCCCGAGGTCTACCCCGATCCCGGCCCCCTGCTCCACCTCAGCCAGGCGGAGTTGGGCCAGTTGGCCGGCGTTTCGCGGCAACGGGCCAACATCGCACTGCAGACGCTGGAACGCGCCGGGCTGGTCCGCGTCAGCCGGCGCGGGCTCCTGGTGCTGGATCTGGCGGCCCTGCGCGCCTACCGCGGTGGTACGGGTACGAGCATGGGCACCGACGTAGGCACGGGCCCCGAGGCCTGAGCCTCAGCCGTCCCCGAGCCCATCCTTCAGTGCTGCAGGGCCGGCGTGGCGATCTCGCCCGGCACGCCTCGCCGGGCCAGCAGCAGGTACATGGTCGGCACCACGAAGAGGGTCAGCAGCGTGCCCAGGCTCATGCCGCCCACGATGACCCAGCCGATCTGCTGGCGGCTTTCCGCGCCGGCACCCGTCGCCAGGGCCAGAGGCAAGGCGCCCAGCACCATGGCACCGGTGGTCATCAGGATGGGCCGCAGGCGCAGCGCGGAGGCCTCGACCACCGCCTCCCGCGTGCTGCGGCCCTGCTGGCGCAGCTGGTTGCTGAACTCCACGATCAGGATGCCGTGCTTGGTGATCAGCCCCACCAGGGTGATCAGGCCGATCTGCGAATAGACATTGAGCGTGCCGCCGCTCCACTGCAGCGCCGCCAGCGCACCCACCATGGACAGCGGCACCGACAGCATGATGACGAAGGGATCGACGAAGCTCTCGAACTGCGCCGACAGCACCAGGAAGATGAACAGCAGGGCCAGCACGAAGACCAGGCCCAATGCGCCGCTGGAGGCCTTGTATTCGCGGGACACGCCGTTGAGCTCGGTGGCATAGCCCAGGGGCAGCGCGCGCGCGGCGATGCGGTCCAGGTCCTGCAGCGCCTCGCCCAGGGCATAGCCCGGCGCCAGCCCGGCGCTGATGGTCACGGCGCGGCGCTGGTTGAAATGGTTGAGTTCCTTCGGGCTCACCGCCTCGCGCACTTTGACCACGGCGGACAGCGGCACCAGCGCGTCCGTGCGGCTGCGCACGTAGAGACGCTCGATCTGCTGGGGCGTGCTGCGCGCCTGCGCCTCGGTCTGGACCAGCACGTCGTACTGCTCCGCATCGCGCTTGTAGCGGGTCACCACGCGGCTGCCCAGCATGGTCTCCACCGTGCGGGCCACCTGGTCCACCTGCACGCCGAGATCGGACGCGCGCTCGCGGTCCACCTCCAGGAAGAGCTCAGGCTTGTTCAGGCGCAGGTCGTTGTCCACCTGCACGAAGCCGGGGTTCCTGGCCATCTCGGCCTGGAACTGCTGCACGACCCTGTTGAGGTTCTCGTAGCTGTCGCCGCTGACGATCACATAGCTGATGGGACGCGCGTTGAAACCCTGCCCCAGGCTGGGCGGCGTGATGGGGAAGGCGTTGACGCCCGGCAGCTGGCTCACCTGCGGGATCAGCGCGCGCGCCAGGTCTTGCGTGCTGCGCTGGCGCTCGTCCCAGTCGACGGTGCGCAGGATGGACATGCCCTGGGACACCGTCGAGCCGCCGGCAAAGAAGAAGCGGCGCTCGAACTCCGGGTATTGCGAGGCAATGCGCTCGACGGCATCGAGATAGCGGGCCGTGAACTCCAGCGTGGCGCCGTCCGGGGCGGTGATGGGCATCACCACCACGCCGCGGTCCTCCATGGGCGCCAGCTCGCTCTTGGCGTGGGTGAACAGCCACCAGCTGCCGCCCGCCGCGCCGGCCATCACCAGCAGCACCAGCCAGCGCTGGCCCAGGGCGAAGCGCAGGGCCGAGGCGTAGCGGGCGCTGACCCAGACGAGCACGCGCTCCATGCCCGCATCAAAGCGCGTGGGCTTGTCCACATGGCGCAGCAGCTTGGAGCACATCATGGGCGTGAGCGTCAGCGCCACAAAGCCCGAGACCAGCACGGCGCCGGCCAGGGTCAGCGCGAACTCCACGAAGAGCCGTCCCGTGCGCCCCGGCGTGAAGGCCAGCGGCGCGAACACCGCCGCCAGCGTCAGCGTCATGGCCACCACGGCGAAGCCGATCTCCCGCGCGCCGCGCAGCGCGGCCTGGAAGGGCGACAGCCCCTCCTCGATGTGGCGGAAGATGTTCTCCAGCACCACGATGGCGTCGTCCACAACCAGGCCGATGGCCAGCACCAGGGCCAGCAGGGTCATGGTGTTGACGGTGAAGCCCGCCGCGGCCATCAGTGCAAAGGCGCCGATCAGGCTCACCGGAATCGTCACCAGCGGGATGACCGAGGCCCGCACCGTACGCAGGAACAGGAACACGACCAGGGCCACCAGCACCACGGCCTCGGCGATGGTGTGGTAGACGGACTTGATGGAGCGGTCGATGAAGATGGCGTTGTCGCTGGCCGGCCGCGCGGTGATGCCGGGGGGCAGGTCTTGCTGCAGGCGCGGCATCATGGCCGTCACCGCCTCCGAGACTTCCAGCGGATTGGCCGTCGCCTGCTTGATCACGCCCAGCGACACCGAGGGAATGCCGTTGAGCCGCACCCGCGAGCGCTCGCTGGCCGCGGCCTCCTCGATGCGGGCCACGTCGGACAGCTTGACCGTGTAGCCGTTGAACTGGCGCAGCGCGATGTCGCGGAACTGGGCCACGGTGTTGAGGTCCGTGCGCGCGGTGACGTTGAACTCGCGCTGCCGGCTTTCCACGCGGCCGGCGGGGACTTCGAGGTTCTGCTTGCGCAAGGCGTCCTCGACGTCCTGCACGCTGAGGCGATAGGCGGCCAGACGGTCGGCATCCAGCCAGATGCGCATGGCGTAGCGGCGGTCGCCGCCGATCTCGACATCGGCCACGCCGGGGATGGTCTGCAGGCGCGGCTTGACCACGCGGTTGACGAGGTCGGAGACCTCCAGCGGATCCATGGTCTCGCTGGTGAAGGCCATGCGCAGCGTGGGCTGGGCGTCGGCCTCGACCTTGGCGATCACGGGCTCGTCCACCGCCGTAGGCAGGCGGCCCCGCACCCGGGCCACGCGGTCGCGCACGTCAGCGGCAGCGTTGTCCGGGTTCTTCTCGAGCTTGAAGCGCACCGTGATCTGGCTCTGCTCGGAGCGCGAGATCGAGGTGACGGTGTCCACACCCTCGATGCCGGCGATGGAGTCCTCCAGCGGCTTGGTGACCTGGCTCTCGATCACCTCGGAGGACGCGCCGGTGAGGCGGGTGTTGACGGTGACCACCGGCTCGTCGATGCGCGGGTATTCTCGCAGCGAGAGCTTGTAGAAGGACACCAGCCCCAGCAGCAGCAGCATCAGGGACATGACGGTCGCGAAGACCGGGCGGCGGATGGCAATCTCGGACAGACGCATGGGAATTCCTCGCTCTGCCGCTTCAGCCCTTGGCCGGCGCACTGGCGGCGCCAGGCTTCGCGCCCTGCTGGTCCAGGTCCACCCGCTTGACGGCCTGGCCGTCGCTGCGCATGAGCTTGGCCTGACCGGCGGTGACCACCCAGTCGCCCGGCTTCAGGCCCTCGGTGATCTCGACCAGGCCCGGCACCCGCAGCCCGAGCCGGGCTTCCAGGCGCTGGGCGAGCTGGCCCTGGCCGTCGGGCGCGGGGACCAGTTTGACCAGGTACTGCTTGCCCCCCTGGGGCACCAGCGCCTCCTCGGGCACGACCATGGCCTGCTGGCGCTCGCCCAGGCTCAGGCGCACGCGGGCGAAGAGCCCCGAGCGCAGCTCCGGCCCGGGCTTGAGCACCTGGGCCCGCACCAGCAGCGAGCGGCCGTTGGCGTCCAGCTGTGCATCCAGCGCCTGCACGCGGGCTTCGAACTGCCTGCCGGGCAAGGCGTCCAGGCTCAGTTGCAGCGCCTGGCCCGGCCGCACGCGCGGGGCCTCGCGCTCGGGCAGGCGGAAGTCCACCCAGATGATGGCGCTGTCTTCCAGGGACACCAGCTCGGCACCGTCCTTGACGTAGTCCCCCAGGCTCACCGAGCGAATGCCCGCAACGCCGTCGAAGGGCGCCAGCACGCGCATGCGCTGGGCCTGCGCCTTGGCCAGGGCCACCTGTGCCTCGGCGACGTCCAGCGCGGCCTGGGCCTGGTCCAGGGCGCTGGGAGTCACGAAGCCCTGGGCCAGCAGTTCCTTGTTGCGCTGCAGCTGGGTGCGGGCGATGTGGGCCTGGGCCTCGGCCTGCTGCAGCTGGGCCGCCTGCAGGCTGTCGTCCAACTGGATCAAGACCTGACCCTTGCGCACGCGCTGGCCGTCCTGGAAGCCCAGCTTGACGATGCGCCCGGCAACCTCCGGCTTGAGCACCACCGATTGGTGGGCGCGCAGGCTGCCCACGGCCTGGGTCTCGTCGCTGAGGGTTCGCACTTGCACCTGCCGGGCCTCGACCGGCACCGGGCCGGCTGGCTTGGCGTCCTTGGCAGCCGCGGTACTTTTGGCAACGCTGTTATCAGCGCCCTTGTCTGTGCCCTTGTCTGTGCCCTTGTCGGTGCCCTTGTCCGGACTCCTGCCGGCCACCGCCTTGGCCGAAGGCAGCGCCCCCGGCGTCTGCCAGACATAGGCCACACCCACGGCAGCCAGCAGGCCCGCGGCCACCAAACCCTTGTGCAAGCTCTTGTACTTCATGCGCGATATTCCGGTAGGAGCGCGCAATGTAGCGGCGGCGCACGCCCCGTGCATCGCCAAACGCGGGGAAATGCGCCGGGGCACGCTTCAAGCGGCATGAACGGCGGGTGGTGGGCAACGGCGCCAACGCGCCGCCGCCGTCAACGCCGGCCCACCTCCGCCACGCCGCGGTTGGCCAGGGCGTCGGCGCGCTCGTTGCCCGGGTCGCCGGCGTGGCCCTTGACCCAGTGCCACTCCACCTCATGCAGCTTGCGCAGTGCGTCCAGCCGCTGCCACAGCTCGACGTTCTTGACCGGCTTGCCGTCGGCGGTCTTCCAGCCGCGGCGCTGCCAGCCCTGGATCCATTCGGTCATGCCCTTGCGCACGTATTCGCTGTCGGTGTAGAGCTTGATCCTGCAGCTGCGCTTGAGCGAGGCCAGCGCCTCGATCACCGCCGTGAGCTCCATGCGATTGTTGGTCGTGCCCTGCTCACCGCCGAAGAGTTCCTTCTCATGGGCGCCCGAGCGCAGCCAGGCGCCCCAGCCGCCGGGACCGGGATTGCCCTTGCAGGCGCCGTCGGTATAGATCACGACCTCGGGCTTGGCAATGGCGGGGGCAGGCTTCTTGTCGGGTTCGCTCATGAGTCTGGGGAGTGTCGGGATTGGAAATCGCGCGGATGCGGATGCATGGCCACGGCCGGCGCGGCCTTGGCGGAGAGTTTGCTGCTGCGTGCCAGGCCTACGAGACGCATGCCGTGCACGCGCTTGACGGCCACCATGAAATAGACGGCGCCCAGCACCGTCCACCAGCGCATGCCTGCGCCTTCCATCCACTGCCAGCGCTTGAGCCAGGGCTCGGTGTGCAGCGGCGGACGGTAGCAGCCGAACTGGGCGCGTTCGACCTCGAAATTGAGCAGGCGCAGCCAGTCGCGCAGCCGCCAGTAGCCGATGAACTCACCGGCCCGGGGGAGGAACAGGCTCTCGGCGCTGCCGGGCCACACATGGCGCCTCAGGCGGCCCAGATTCTGCCTCAGCCCCCAAAGGCTGGCGGGATTCAGACCCAGGATCACCAGCCGCCCTTCCGGACGCAGCACGCGCTCGACCTCGCGCAGCGTCTGGTGCGGATCATCAGCCAGCTCCAGCGCATGGGGCAGCACGATCAAGTCCAGGCTGTTGGCCTCGAAAGGCAGGGCGTCGAAGGCGCAGCGCAGGGTTGGAGCGGCTTCCAGCAGCAGGCTGCTGCTGTCGAACTGGCTGAAGCGGGCCTGCTCCGCCGCCAGGCCGTCCTCGCGCGCGGCAGGCGGCGGCAGCGCGAACTGTTCGGTGCTGTCCAGCGCCAGCCAGCGGTGACGCATGCGATTGGCGCGCAGGCCCTGCAGTTCGGGAAAGCCCAGCTGCAGGGCATGGAAGCCGAAGAGGTCCACCACGGCCTCGTCCACCTGGCGCTGCTCCCAGTCCAGCAGGTAGCGCCCGGGCGGCGTCTGCAGCCAGCGGGCCAACTCTACAATCTGCGCCACCCGACTGTTCACCCCTGCACCTCCCCATGCCCGCAGCCCTCGAGTTGATCGCCCTCCCGGCCTTCACGGACAACTACGTCTGGATGCTGCACGATGGTGTTCAAGCCCTGGTGGTGGATCCGGGCGAAGCCGCGCCGGTGCTGGATGCCTTGCAAGCCCGCGGCCTGCGACTCACTGCCATTCTAGTGACGCACCACCACGGCGATCACATCGGCGGCGTGGCAGAGCTGCACAGCGTGCTGGAGGGTCAGGTCTTTGCCCCGCCTCATGCGGCCAATCCGCGGCCCTGCGTGCCTGTGCAAGACGGGCAGGTGCTGGAGCTGCTGGGACAGCGCTTCGAGGTCCTGGGCACGCCCGGCCATACGGCGGACCACGTCAGCTACCTGCTGCAGCAACCCGGCCAGGCGCCTCTGCTGTTTTGCGGCGACACGCTTTTTTCCGCCGGCTGTGGCCGCGTGTTCGACGGCAGCCTGGCCCAGCTCCACGCCTCGCTGGAGCGCCTGGCCGCCCTGCCGGAGCAGACGCGGATCTGTTGCGCGCATGAATACACCTTGTCGAATCTGCGATTTGCGAGGACCATTGAGCCCGCCAACGAAGCCATGGCCCTGCATGAGGCCTGGTGCCAGGCCAGGCGCGCGGCGCAAGACCCGACCCTGCCGGCCCTGCTGGCGACCGAATTGAAGATCAATCCATTCCTGCGCTGCCGGGAGCCTGCCGTGAAGTCTGCGATCGGCGCCCGGCTGGCCGGCCAGTCTCGCGCTGAGCCCTGCCATGTGGACGAGCCCCTGGCCGTCTTCAGCGCCCTGCGCCTTTGGAAGAACGAATTCAGATGATGAAGCTGACCGCCACGATGCCTGCCCTGCCCCTTTGCTCCCCAGCACGAGACATCCCGCGAGGCATTCTTGGCGTCTGCGCCCTGCTGCTGCTGGGCGCTTGTGCCCATGCCCCGCGCCAGGAGGCCCCGCCGGCGGCGGGCATCGCCGCTGGCGCCGCGCACGTCAGCGGCACGGCCGAGCTGCCGCCCATCGCCCAGCACTCACCTGCCGCCCTGGACTACGGCCTGCTGGAAGACAGCCTCAAGCCCGGCGAGAAGGTCAACCTGGCCGACGCCGCCGCCCGCGCCGACCTCTGGGCCCGCGTCCGCAAGGGCTTTGCCATGCCCGAGCTGAGCAACGAGGGCGTGCGCAAGGCCGAGGCCTGGTACGCCGCCCGCCCGGACTACGTGCAGCGCATGACCGAGCGCGGCAGCCGCTACCTCTACCACGTGGTGGAGGAGGTCGAGAAGCGCGGCATGCCCACCGAGCTGGCCCTGCTGCCCTTCGTGGAAAGCGCCTTCCGCGCCGACGCGCAGTCCAACGCCAAGGCGGTGGGCATGTGGCAGTTCATGCCGGCCACCGGCCGCGATTTCGCGCTCAAGCAGAACATCTTCCGCGATGACCGCCGCGATGTGCTGGCCTCCACCCGCGCCGCGCTGGACTATCTGGGCCGCCTGAACAAGATGTTCGACGGCGACTGGCAACTGGCCCTGGCCGCCTACAACTGGGGCCCGGGCAACGTCCAGAAGGCCGTCAAGCGCAACCTGGCCGCCGGCCTGCCCATCGACTACGACAGCCTGCGCATCCCCGACGAGACGCGCTACTACCTGCCCAAGCTGCAGGCGGTGAAGAACATCGTGCTGCGGCCCGAAAGCTACGGCCTGGCCCTGCCGGAGATCGCCAACCATCCCTTCTTCCTGACCGTTCGCATCGAGCGCGACATGGACGTGGAGGTGGCCGCACGCCTGGCCGGCATGGAGGTCGGTGCCTTCAAGGCCTTCAACCCCCAGATGAACAAGCCGGTGATCCTGGCCGCCAGCACGCCGCAGATCCTGCTGCCCTATGACAATGCCGGCGCCTTCGTGGCCAATCTGGCGGCCCATGAGGGCCCGCTGGCCACCTGGACGGCCTGGGTGGTGCCCAAGACCATGAGCCCGGCCGATGCCGCGAAGCAGGTGGGCATGAACGAAGGCCAGCTGCGCGAGGTGAACACCATCCCGCCGCGCATGCTGGTGAAGCAGGGCTCCACCCTGCTGGTGCCGCGCACGGCGCATCGCGACCAGGACGTCTCCGAGCACCTGGCCGAGCACGCCAGCATGGCCCTGACGCCCGACGCCCCGCCGCTGCGCCGCATGCAGTTCAAGGCCGCCCGGGGCGACACCGTGGCCAGCCTGGCGACCCGCTACCGCGTCAGCGTGGACCAGTTCGCGCAGTGGAACAAACTGAGCAGCAAGGCCTCGCTGAAGGCCGGCCAGACCCTGGTGGTCTACAGCGCCAATGCCGCACCGGTGCGCGTGGCTTCCAGCAATGCGGGCGGCAAGAAGTCGAGCAAGGCCACGAGCAGCCGCGCCACCAAGGTCAGCAGCAAGTCCAGCGCCACGCGCCTGGCGCTCAACGGCCGCAACAACCCCAACCTGGCCCAGCGCTGAAGCGAGCCAGGCTGCGCATGATCACGCGCCGGCCGGCTTGAGCAGGCGCCGCATCGCCATCAGCGCCGCCGGGTGATAGACGGTGGCATGCCCCTCGCCGGCCATGGGCTGGTAATGCCAATCCAGGCCCGCAGGCCGCTGGCGCCGCAATTGCTGCACGAAGCGGCGGATGGGCGCGGTGTTGCCGTCCTTGTCGGCGCTGGCGATGAAGAGCTGGTGACGGGCCAGCGCCGGTGAACGCGAGGGCAGGTCCTTGAGCAGCTGCTCGCGGTTCCACCACAGGCTGGGATCGATGGCGATGCCGGTGCTGAACAGGTCCGGCTCCAGCAGCAGCGTCTCCAGCACGAACAGGCCGGCCAGCGATTCGCCGATGATGGCGCGCTCCGACGTGCAGCGATAGCGCGCCTGCAGCAGGGGCAGCAGCTCTTCACGCAGGAAGCGGCGGAAGGCGGCCGAGCCGCCGATCTGCGGCGCGATGGCGCGGTCACGCGCATCCTCGCTGGGCGGTGTGAGGTCGCGGCGGCGCTGGGTGTTCTCGATGCCTGCCAGGATGAAAGGCCGCACCGTGCCATTGGCGATGCCCACCTGCAGCAGGCCGGCGACATGGGGGAAATCCTCGGCCATGCCGCCATCGGGCATCACGAGCAGGGGCAGGCGCAGGTCCGCCTGCTGCAGATAGGGCTCGGGCAGGTAGACGTTGATGCGCCGCTTCTCGCCCAGGACTGCGGAGGACAGCAACAGGCTCTCCCCGCCCAGCTGCAGTGCCTCGGCCTTGTCCAAGCCCGACTGGGGGCGCTCCTGCGCGCGCGACAGGCCCGACACCAGCGGCCCGCCTGCGGCCAGGGCCAGCAGGCCGGCCGCACGCGCCAGGCCTTGCAGATGCTTGCGTCTTTGTGTGTTCATGGCCGCCCACTCTAAGCGCTTGGCACAGGCAGGTCGAGCCGGCGCCATGGCGAGGCGGGCGCCAGGCGCACGTCGCTGGACCCAGTGGGGTCAGGTCTTGCCACCCAGTGCGGCAGGTTCAGCGCAGGAAGAACAGGCCGATAGAGCAGGCCAGCCCCAGCGCCCAGATGATGGACCGCAGCGTGGCAAGGTCCGCCAGGTAGACGGCGATGTAGACCAGGCGGATACCGATGAAGGACGCCGCCAGCAGGTCGATGCGATCCTGAGGAGCCTGCATCTGCTGCGCCGCCAGCACACCGGCGATGAACAGCGGCAGCGCCTCGAAGCTGTTGGCCTGGGCGGCGTTGGCGCGGGCCTGCCAGCCCTGCAGGCCGGACATCCAGCGCCGCGGATCGTGGTTGTCGTAACCTCCGTCTCGGCGGCGCTTGCCGAAGCCCCGGGACTTGGCGAGCCCGGCGCAGACAATGGGCAGCAGCGCGGCAACGATGATGCAGGTATTGGCGAGGGTCATGTCTTGCCTTTCATGACAAGGTGAAGCGGCTGGCGGGGGCCGCAGCGGGCCCGCGGGCGCGAGCCGACATCAGCGCCGATCCACCAGGGCGTGAGCGATGGTACCGAGGTCCACGTATTCCAGCTCGCTGCCCACCGGCACGCCGCGAGCCAGGCGCGTGGCCTTGATGCCGCGCGAGCGCAGCGCCTGGGCCAGCACATGCGCGGTGGCTTCGCCTTCGGCGGTGAAGCTGGTGGCCAGGATCACCTCCTCCAGCTGGCTGTCCTCCACCCGCTCCAGCAGCTGGCTCACGCCGATCTCCCGGCCGCCGATGCCGTCCAGCGGGCTCACCCGACCCTGCAGCACGAAGTAGTAGCCGCGGTAGGAGCCGGTGCGCTCCAGTGCCGCCTGGTCCGCAGGCGTTTCCACCACGGCCAGCAGGCGCGCGTCCCGCGTCTCGTCCTGGCAGATCTCGCACAGGCCGGCCTCGCTGAAGGTGTAGCAGCGCTCGCAATGCCCCACCCGCTCCCCTGCCGCCCGCAGCGCCTCCGACAGACGCAGCGCGCCCGCCCGGTCATGCTGCAGCAGGTGATAGGCCATCCGCTGCGCCGACTTCTGCCCCACACCCGGCAGGCAGCGCAGCGCGTCGATCAATTGCTCAAGTGCGTTCAATGGAGTTCCTGCTTGTGCTCGACACGCCTTCAAGCCAGTATCTGCGGCTACCGCACAGCCGGCCCTGCAATCGCGCCCCTTTGAGGCAAGGCCGGACCCGCGGTGTCGGGAAGCCCAGCGACAGCCGAGGATCCGGCTCCGCCGGTCCTACGGCTGAGCCCCTGGGGGGGCGGGCGAAGCCCGTGGGGGGGAGCCTTAAAACGGAAATTTCATGCCAGGAGGCAGGGGCATCCCGGCAGTG
Source organism: Burkholderiaceae bacterium (assembly GCA_041905785.1). Classification (GTDB taxonomy): domain Bacteria; phylum Pseudomonadota; class Gammaproteobacteria; order Burkholderiales; family Burkholderiaceae_C; genus Roseateles_B. The sequence continues at coordinate 304,727 of JAYRKJ010000001.1, read as the reverse complement.
AGCTTGCCCATCTTCTCCGTGCTGACCTGCTCGGCGCGGCGCACGGCATCATTGAAGGCCGCAGCGACCAGATCCTCCAGCATGTCCTTGTCATCGGCCAGCAGGCTGGGGTCGATGGTGACGCGCTTGACGTCGTGCTTGCAGGTCATCAGGACCTTGACCAGACCGGCGCCGGACTGGCCTTCCACCTCGACCAGGGCCAGTTCGTCCTGGGCCTTCTTGAGGTTGTCCTGCATGGCCTGCGCCTGCTTCATCAGGCCGGCAAGTTGACCCTTCATCATGATTCACACTCCTGGTTTCGTTGTCAGTGTCAAAGGCTGAGCGCCTGGCTCGGAGCTGCCTACGCTCCAGCGCTCAGTGAGGCTTGATGGACCCGGGCACGATGCGTGCCGTCTTGAACTGCGCCAGCAGCTCCTTGACCAGCGGGTCCTCGAGGATGATCTGTTCGGCGCGTCGCTGCCGGGCCTGGGCCTCGGTGGCTTCGCGCAGCGCCGGGGAATCGGTGGCGACGCCGGTCTCGAGCTCGATGCGCACCTCCGCCTGCAGGTGCGCGGCCAGCGCAGCCTGCAGCTTGTCCTTCAGCGCCGGCTGGCGCAGCGAATCGCGCTCCACCCGGAAGCGCCACTGCTGCGGCTGCACGCTCTCGTCGATGGCCAGGCACTCGGCCTGCATGCCCAGTTCACGCGGCAGCGCGGTCAGGCCCAGCTGCTTCATGACGCCGGCCCAGCGCTCGCCCAAGGCGGTGGCCTGCAGGGCGATCGTTCCGCCGGCGGTGGAGGCATAGCCGCCTTCGCCACGCGGGCCGGGCTCGGGCAGGTCCAGGCCCGCGTCGGAGGCCATGACCGCGCCGTCCTCATCCGCGGGAGGCGCGTCCAGCCAGGGCGGGGGTTCGTCCCCCTCGGCTTCCGGCGCGTCGGCATGGACCACCGGGCGCGGGCGCAGGCGGGCACTGGGAGAGACGGTCTCACCCGGGCGTGATCGGGCCAGGATGCCCTGCGCAGGCGCAGGAACCTGGGCGCTGGCCTGCAGCGGCGCTTGAGCAGGCGCCTGCGCTGCGGGCGGCGGCTCGGACGTCGGCAGGGGCTGCGGGTCAGGCTGATGGAGGTCGCCGGCCAGGTCGCCGGCCAGGTCGTCGGCCAGGTCGTCGGCCAGGTCGTCGGCCAGGTCGTCGGCCAGGTCGTCGGCCGGCTGAAGCGCCGATGCCGGTTCGGCAGGCGCCGCCGCGGACGCTGCAGAGAGAGCGGCTGAAGCGGCTGGATCGGGCGTTGCCATGGGGCGGGCGGCCGGTGCTTCAAGCGGCGCTGCAGCGACCACCGCCGGGAGGGCCGGCGCAGCCACGGGCATGCGCGCGGGCACCGCCATGGCCGCCGCCGCGGCAGGCCGCAGCAGCGGTGCCGCCGCAGACGCGGCAGCGGCGGGCGCGGGCGCCCCTGCCGTCGTGCTCGCCGGGCTCAGGCCCGCCCCGCCCCGGGGACGAAAGGCCAGCATGCGCAGCAGGACCATCACCAGGCCGGCGTATTCGTCCGGCGCCAGCGGCAGCTCCTGGCGGCCATGCAGGGCCATGCTGTACATCAGCTGGATCTCGTCGGGCGGCAGCGCGGCAGCCAGGCGCTGGGCCTCGGCGCTGTCCGGATCCTGCGCGTCCAGCGCGCCGGGCGCGGCCTGGGCGATGGCCATCTGCTGCAGGGCCGTTGCCAGGTCTTCCAGCGTGCCGGCGGCCGAGAGGCCCAGGTCGCGCAGGCGATCCGCCGCCGCCACGACGGCCGGGCCATCCGCCGCGATCAGGGCGTCGAGGATGGCGATGACATGGCTGCGGTCCACCGTGCCCAGCATCTGGCGCACGCCGTCCTCGCTGAGCGTCCCGGAGCCAAAGGCGATGGCCTGATCGGTCAGCGAGAGCGCATCGCGCATGGAGCCGCGTGCAGCGCGGGCCAGCAGGCGCAGCGAGCCGGCGTCCACCGCCACCTGCTCGGCCTCCAGCACGCGCCCCAGGTGCATCTGCACGTTTTGCGGCGCCATGGGGCGCAGATTGAATTGCAGGCAGCGCGACAGCACGGTGACCGGCACCTTCTGCGGGTCGGTGGTCGCGAGCACGAACTTCAGGTACTCGGGCGGCTCCTCCAGCGTCTTGAGCATCGCGTTGAACGCGGTGTTCGAGAGCATGTGCACTTCGTCGATCATGTAGACCTTGAAGCGACCCACTACCGGCTTGTAGACCGACTGGTCCAGCAGCTGCGAGATCTCCTCGACGCCGCGGTTGGAAGCCGCGTCCAGCTCCACGTAGTCCACGAAGCGGCCGGCGTCGATGTCCCGGCAGGCGGCGCAGACGCCGCAGGGCTGGGCCGTGATGCCGCCCTGCCCGTCAGCCCCGGTGCAGTTGAGACTCTTGGCCAGGATGCGCGAAACCGTGGTCTTGCCCACGCCGCGGGTCCCGGTGAACAAGTAGGCGTGATGCAGCCGCTGCTGCGTCAGCGCATTGGCCAGCGCCTGCACGACGTGCTCTTGGCCCACCAGTTCCTCGAAACGGTGGGGGCGGTACTTGCGGGCGAGAACCTGGTAGCTCATGGCGGCGGATTCTACGGGCGGGCGGGCCCACCGCCAGGCGCCGCGTGGAAGTCGCGGCCATGACCGATAATCGCCCCCCATGAGCACGCACGCCCCCTCCTCTCCCGACACGCTGAGCTACGAACAGGCCGGCGTCAATTACGACCTCATCGACCCCCTGAAGATCAGCGCCCAGCGCGCCGCCGCGGCCACCGCGGCCCATCTGGGCGGCCATGGCTTCACCGAGGTGAAGGCTTCGCGCGGCGAGTCGGCCTATGTGTTGGATGTGGGCCCCTTCTACCTGGCCTCCATCGTCGAATGCCTGGGCACCAAGACCCTGGTGGCCGACGAGATGTCCAAGCTGACGGGCAAGAGCTTCTACGCCGGCATCGCGCAGGACACCATCGCCATGGCCATCAATGACCTGATCACCGTGGGCGCCACACCCCTGGTGGTGCAGGCCTACTGGGCCGCCGGCGGCTCGGACTGGTTCGGCGACAAGCTGCGCGCCCAGGCGCTGGTCGAAGGCTGGAAGAAGGCCTGCGACACCTGCCAGGTCGCCTGGGGCGGCGGCGAGACGCCCGCGCTGGCCGGCATCGTGGAGGAAGGCCGCATCGACCTGGCCGCCTCCTGCACCGGCCTGATCAACCCCAAGGAGCGCCTCTCGGTGGGCGACAAGCTCGGCGCCGGCGACGCCATCGTGCTGCTGGCCTCCAGCGGCATCCATGCCAACGGCCTGTCCCTGGCCCGCAAGCTGGTCGAGCGACTGCCCCAGGGCTACCTGACCGAGATCAGCCCCGGCCTGAGCTACGGCGAGGCCCTGCTGGCCCCGACGGTGCTGTACTCGCCCGTCACCGAGGCGCTGTACAAGGCCGGGATCATCCCGCACTACTGCGCCAACATCACCGGCCACGGCTGGCGCAAGCTGCTGCGCCATCCCGGCCAGTTCACCTACCGCATCCACACGGTGCCGCCGGTCACGCCGGTGCTGAAGTTCATGCAGGAGCATGCGAAGCAGGACGACCGCGAGGCCTACTCCACCCTGAACATGGGCGCGGGCTTCGCCATCTTCGTGCCGGCCGAGCAAGCCCAGAAGGTGGTCGAGATCTCCAAGGCCTGCGGCATCGAGGCCTGGGTGGCCGGCCAGCTGGAAGACGGCGAGAAGCAGCTGCTGATCGAGCCCCTGAACATCCGCTTCAGCGACGACGACCTGCAGCTGCGCTAAGCCGGCCTGCCTGCGCAAAGCCTGCCCTGGCCTCGTGCCACGGCAGGCTTTTTCACGAGCGCGTTCTGGAGAGTCCGGCTTGACAGCGCCCGGCGCGCGGGCACAAGCTCAAATCCAGAGGAGACGCTGCACGATGGACTGGTTCTACAGCCCCCTGGTCTACATCCACAGCCTGCTGGCCTGGTGCAGCGTCGTGCTGTTCCTGGTCCGGGGCCTGGCCTTCCAGCTCGGTGCCGAATGGTCCATGGACGTGCGGCTGCGCTCGGTGGTCTTCGGCGTGGACACCATGCTGACGGTATGCGGCATCAGCCTCTGGGGCTCGATCGGCTACTCCCTCACCCGCGACACCTGGCTCACGGCCAAGCTGCTGGCCCTGGTGGGCTACACCGTCAGCGCGCATTGGGCGATGGGGCGCGGCGAGTTCCGCCTGCTGGGCTATCTGCTGGCCCTGCTCCTGCTGGCCTACATGATGGGCGCGTCCATCACGCGTTCGCCGTGGCTGGGGTTGTGAGCCCCTCGCCCAGGCCCGCCACGCTGGACGCGGGCGGGCCTGGGCGGTCCCCCGAGGGCACGGCCTTGCCTGCGGCCATGGGGCCACTGGCAAGGCCAAGGGGCCGGCTTGGGGCGGCCCGGCGCTCGGCCCCGGGGGGCTGGCGCCCCTTGCCCCCGGGGTGTGGCATTGATTGCGGCGTTGAGCCGCAATCAATGCCGGGCTGTGAGCGGCGGCTGGCTCTGCAGGGTTTGGCGGGACGGGTGCCTGCTCCGGCATGGATTGGGCGTGGGGACGGCGTGGCTGGCAGGCCGGGACAAGGGCCTCAGGCTGAAAGCCGCCAGCCCTGCGTCCACAGCGTCTGCACCGCTGCGCGGCGCAGGGCCTGCAGCAGCTCGGCCGGACGTTCGCCGGCACGGGCATTCACGGGCGGGCTGAGCCACAGCGGCCCGGTGTCGCGGCCCAGGCGCGGCTGGCCATGGCGATCGGCACGGAACAGCCCCAGGCGCCAGACGGGGTTCAAGCCCCCGCACTCCTCGGCCAGCGCGCCGCACCAGTCCCCCGGCTGCAAGCGATAGGCGGCAGCCAGGATGTCTGCCGGGCTGGCCTGCCCCGGCCATTCGCCCACCACTTGGCCCTGCGGATCGCGCAGGCGGCGCGTCGGTGCCAGCGGCGACGAGGTGCCGCGCCGCCATTGGCGCGAAGAGGCAGCGCGGGCGCTGAGGAGGCGATCGAAATCGGCAAGTCCGTGCATGAAAAAACTCCGAGTGCCCAAATCACCGGCGTTTGCCGGCCCGGGGCAACATCGGAGCCGCAACGCTTTAGCCGTACTTGTTGACCGCCCGCAAGTAGTTGGTAAATCGGCGGTGTGCCGGACGGATGTCGCAGCACGAGTCGAATTCTACAGGCCTCGCGCCCGGCAATGGAAGCCCTTGGCGCGGCGCGGATGGCGAGACCGTCGCAGTGGGGTGCACTGCGCGCGTGCAATTCTTCGCGAGCCGACGGCGGGGCGGCATCGCCCGGCTTTCCCGGGAGTGCTCCGCCGATCGCATACAATGCGCGCTGACGGGCCTCCTCGCATGGAAGCGCGGCCAACCGGGTCAGGTGGGGAACCAAGCAGCCCTAACCGTTGTGACCAGTGCCGGGGGTAAGGCTCGTCAACCCGACATCCGTGGAATCCGCCTGAGCGGCTTCTGCACATCAACCCGGCCCAGTGCCGGGTTTTTTGTCGCCTCTGCGCAGCCGGCCGCGCTGCGCCGCGGGCCGGCAAGCCTCAGCCGACCTGCTTGAAGGCCATCACGGCCTGGTTGCGCAGGGTGCGCAGCAGCGACAGCTCCTTCTCGTCCAGATTCAGGCTGCCGGCCTCGACCCGATCGGCGTAAATCATCGCGAAGCAGCTGCCCTTCATCATCAGGGGCAGGATCAGGAAGCTGGCGCCATGCACGCTGCCCTGGAACCAGGCCGGCAGGCGCTCGGCAACCCGGGGCTGGGAGGCGTCTGCAATCAGGGTGTCGGCGCCCTTCTGGCAGATCGCGGTGAACAGGTCGGCCGGCGGCGCCCCGCCCGGGCCCAGCAGCGGCACGCTGAAAAGCGGCACCACCTGCTCCACCTGTTCGCCCAGCCCGAAACGGCCCGTCAGCGCGTTCGTGCGCGGATCCCGCAGGCAGAACACCACGCGGCGAAAACCCAGGCCGCGGTAGATGGTCTCCAGGATCATGCGCAGCACTTCATTGAGCTTGAAGTTCTCGACCATGACGTTGGTGACGTCGTGGATGCCGGCCGCCAGCACCTCGGCCGCCGCCTGGCGAAGGGTGGTCTCATGGGCCAGCACCTGGGTCGGCTCGTAGACGGCCGTGGCCTGCAGCTCCAGAGGCGAGAGGCTGTCGTCGGGCGCGGCCGACAGCGGCGCCAGCAGGCGCTGGGCCTGCGAGCTCTTGGGCAGTCGGATGTCCATGGCCTCGGCCATCTGGGACAGCCGCTGCCGGGCCTGGTCCGCCGCCTGGTCGATGCGCTCGGCGCTCAGACCCAGGGCCCGCGCATAGCGCTGGCCCATGTGACGAACCCTCGCATGGGCCTCGTGGGGCTCGCTGTGCAGGATCACGTCGGTCACATCGTTCGCGGCACGCGCCAGCCAGCGCAGGCGCTCGACGCCGCCTTCCAGCATGCGCGTGGGCGCCTCACCCTCGGGACGGCTCATGCCCCGCTGCAGCGCGTCCGGCAAGCCCCACTGGCGGGCCACGCCCAGGCCCAGCTGCTCGAAGCTCAGCCCCAGCACCTGCTGCGAGGCCGCGGCTTCGCTGATGGGCGCCGCGGCGGCTGCCCCCTGCCCACGCTCCGGCCGCACGAAGCGCCGGATCTGCTGCGCCTCTTCGGGAAAGTAGAACTCGGTCAGCAAGCGCCCCAGGTTCTGCAGCATGCCGACCAGGAAGGCCTCCTCGTGTTCGCGCTCGGAAGGGCACAGCTCGCGGGCCAGCGAGGCGGCCATCAGCGAACGCAGGAACTCCTCGCGCAAGGCGCGCGCATGGGCCTTGTTCTCCATGCGCTCCAGCAGGATCAGGGACAGCGCCAGGTTGCGGATGCCCGCAAAGCCGATCAGCGCCGCTGCCCGCGACACGGTGCTGATGCTGCCGCCCCCGGCATGCGTGTACTGCACCGTGTTGACCAGGCGCAGCAGCTTGTGCGTCAGGGCCACGTCCTTGAGGATCTCGTTGGACAGGTTGTTGAGGCTTTCGTTCTCCGAAGACGTGATGCGCTGGATGCGCGACATGGACTCGGACATGGCCGGGAAGTCGGAGCGGTGCCGCATGCGGCGCAGCAGGAAATCCAGCGTGCCGTTGTCCGCCAGGCCACCACTGCTCATCACCGGGGGATGCAGCCACTCGGCCAGCGCGTCATGCAGGGCGCGTGCGGTGGGCCAACGCAGCGCCGGGTCGCGGGCCAGCCCGCGCTGCACGATGGCACGCAGGGCGTCATCCACGTCGGGGTCCAAGCCATCGGGCAGCAGCAGGTCCTCGTCGACCACACGGCGCACGGCCTTCCAGGGGTCGGGGTCGTAATTGAGGCGGCGACCGCTGAGCATCTCCGACAGCATCACGGCCACGGCGAAGACGTCCATGGCCGGCGACGGCGCAAAGCCCTGCGCGGCCTCGGGCGAGAGGTAGCCCGGCGTCCCCACCACGCGGCGGCGGTGGCTGGGATCGCTGGTCCAGTCGGCGATGCCGAAATCCAGGATGCGGCCGCGGCCCTTGGCATCGATGAGGATGTTGCTGGGCTTGAGGTCGCGATGCACGACGCCGGCTTCATGCGCGGCGATCAGGCCGTCGAGCACGCCCAGCATCAGCTCCACCGCCTCGCGGGCCTTCATCACCGGATTGCGCTGCAGTTTCTCGGTGAGCGTGCTGCCGGGCACATACTCGAAGACCATGTAGGCCTGGCCATCCTGCTGGTCGACCTCGAAGACCGGCACGATGTGCGGATGCATCAGGCGGGCCACCGCGCGGGCCTCGTGCAGCCCGGCGTCGACGAGGGCCGGGTCCGCGGTAGGGACGAGCACCTTCAGCGCCACATCGCGGTCCAGGCGCGGGTCGTGAGCCAGCCAGACCGTGGCCTGGGCCCCTCGCCCCAGCTCGCGCAGCACCCGGAAGCGACCGATCTGCGGCGGTTGTTGGGCCTGAGGGTGGGATGGCATGGGGCTTGGTCTGGCAGTGTTGGGGGGCGCGAAGAGACCGGCCTCAGCGGGGCTCGGGCGGTGGGTCGCTCGGCGGGTCGGCTGGCGCATCCTCCCCCGTGCCGGCCAGGCGCTTGCGCAGTGCCGAGGCCTGCGGCCCGTCGGCTGTGGCCGAGGGCACGATGGGCGGGATGTCCAGATTGGCCGTCAGCGTGTGGTTGGACGAGCCGATTTCGCGTGCCGCTTCTAGGCCATGGCTGCTGGCCGCTTCGCGGCGGGCCGTCTCGGGCTTCAGCGCTTCCTTCACGTCGCGCAGGCCCAGGCCCAGCACCCGCGCATAGCGCCGTGTGGCCTGCTCCAGCGCTTGCTTGCGCCGCGCTTCGGGCTGCACCATGGCGTCGACCAGCTCATTGGCAAAGCTGCAGGTGAGCCGGATGACCTCGGTGTCCGTGCTGGAATGGCGCACCGGCGCGTCGGGCGAGGCCCGGTGCATCATGTGCTGGACGTCGTCGTCCAGGCCCCAGTAGCGCGCCACGGCATTGCCCAGGGTCTCCAGGTCGCAACCCAGCACGGCATAGGCCGCCGCCTGCTCGCCCATGGCCGCCGGATGCGGCGTCTCCTCGGTGGCTTCGGGCGGCTGCATCAGCTGGCGGATCTGCTGGGCATCATCGGGGAAGTGGTACTGCACCAGCAGCCGGCCCAGGTTCTGCAGCAGGCAGACCAGGTAGATCACCTCGGCGTCGTAGCCCGCCGGCCGCAGGTTCTGCGCGATGAGGCCGGCCCGATGAACCCGCTTCATCAAGCTGCGCAGCACCGTCGCCTGCAGCTCGGACAAAGGACCGGGCCAGGGCTTGAGCGCACGCACCGCCGACTGCAGGCCGTTCAGGCCGATCATCGCGATCGCGCGCTGCATATTGAGCATGGTGCCGCTGTTGGACGCCCCGCTCTGCTTCAGCGCATTGTTGACCCGGCGCAGCAGCTCCAGGCTCAGGGCCATGTCGTCCAGCACCAGGCCGGAAAGCGCAGCCGCATGCTGCCCTTCCAGACCCGAGGCGCCCAGGATTTGCGACAGCCGCGTCGAACTGGCCGGCAGATGGCCGAAGCGCTGCAGCTTGTCCATCAGCAGGGCGATGGGTCCGCCTTCATCATGGGCCGCTGCGGTGCGCCACCCCTCCAGGGCGCGCAGGAAGGTACGCGCCTGGTGGTAGCGCTGGCGCGCCTGCCGGTCCGTCGCGCGGTTGGCGATGGCACGCAAGGCGTCCGGGATCGGATGCGGCGTCTCCCAGCCCAGGCGCACCAGCTCGCGCCCCTGGGGCTGCATGAGCTCCATCGCGCGGCGCAGGTCCGTTTGCTCCAGCACCGACTTGCCGCTCAGCAAGCGGTGCAGCAGCAGGCCCACGCACAGCACGTCCTGCTCGGCCGCCTCACGCGTGACGCTGCGGCTCTGGGTATTGAAGTCCTGCTCCGCACCCTCCAAGTCCTGGGCCACTTCCAGGCCCAGCAGGCGAACATGGTCCGTCGCATTGATCAGCACATGCCCCAGCTGGATGTCGCGATGCACATGGCCCGCCTCGTGGGCGTAGGCCAGGCCTTCCAGCAGCTGGCAGACCCAGGCCGCCACGTCCAGCGGCAGCGGCGTGGGCTGGCGGCGCAGGCGCTCTTCCAGCGTCTCGCCCAGAGCCCGGTCGTAGGCCTGATACGGCCATTGCTCGACCTCGCCCTGCTCCACCACATGGGCCAGCCGCGGATGGCTGATGCGGGCGCTGGCGTCCGCCGTGCGCTTCCATAGTGCCAGGGCCTCGGCGCTGCCAGGCTTTTCACGCGGCATGGCCAGCATCAGCTCCTGGCCATTGCGAGGGTCGAATACCAGCCACAACAGGCTGCGCGGCGTCTTGCTGAGCAGTGCGCGCAACTCGAAACGGCCGAAGCGCCGCAGGGGTGCGGCGGAGGCCACGGGGGCGGTAGAGGCAGACGTAGGAGACACGGAAGGTTCTGGACTTGTATGACGTGGCCGGCGCGCATGCGGCCCGGCCCCCAACTTGCTCTATTTGAGCGCGAAGCGCCAGCCCGGCATAGTCTGAACTGGCGTCGGCGCGCCAGCTTTTTCAGCTTCTCGCCCCCGACGTGGCGAATTCACGCCCCGAAGCGCCGGCGAACGCCCTCAGTGGCTGAGCTGCGTCCAGACCTTCTCCAGGCGCTTGACACTGACCGGTTGAGGAGTGCGCAACTCCTGGGCGAAGAGGCTGACGCGGAGCTCCTCCAGCTGCCAGCGGAAGTCCTCCATGCGGCTGTCCGCCGCGCCCTTGAGCTCGGCCAGGCGGCGCTGCCAGCGCTGCTCCAGCGGCCGGTACTCGGCCATCCATTTGGCATCGCGGGCGGCATCGGCGCGCAGTTTGTCCAGGCGCAGCGTGATGCCCTTGAGGTAGCGCGGATAGTGCTGCAGCTGCGCCCAGGGCGTCTGCAGCACGAAGCGCTTGCCGCACAGGCGCTGCAGCTGGGCCTGGATGTCCTCGGCCACCTCTTTGGACGCGCGGCTGTCCTTGAGCTTGCGCAGCGCAGCCTGGTACTCGAGCAGCACCGTGCCCACCAGCCGTGCCACCTCCTGGGCGATCAGGTTGAGCCGGGTGCGCCCCTCCTCGATGCGGGCCTTGAAGCCGAACTCGTCCGTCGGCAGCGGATCGCCCAGAAAAGCGCGGTCCAGGGCGACGTCGATGATCTGGTCACGCAACTCCTCGGCCGTGCCCAGGCTCATGAAGGCCACAGCCATCTTCTGCAGGTCGGGGATGTTCTTCTCCAGGTACTTCAGCGGCTCGCGGATCTGCAGCGCGACGAGGCGGCGCAGGCCGGCGCGGTGCCGCACCGCCGCCACCTCGGGCTCGTCGAAGACCTCGATCTCGACATGCGCGACTTTGTCGATCAGGGCCGGGAAGCCGATCAGCGTCTGCCCGCCCTTCTGGACCTCCATCAGCTCGGGCAGCTCGCCAAAGGTCCAGGCGGTGTAGGCCTGCGCGGCCTGCTGCGGCTTGGGTGCGGGCGCCCGGACTTCAGCGCGCAAGGCCTTGCCACCGCCCGGCGTGACGAGGGAGGGTGGCGCGGCGGGCGGTTCGGGCGCGGCCTGGCTTTGCAGCTTCAGCGCGGCCAGGGCCTGGAAGGCGGAGCGGGCCTGCGCACCGAGCTCGGCCTTGAGTGCCGCCAGGTTGCGCCCCTGGCCCAGTTGACGGCCATGCTCGTCGACCACGCGGAAGTTCATGAACAGGTGCGGCGGCACCTGCTCCAGCTTGAAGTCGTTGCGCTGCACGGCGATCTGGCTGCGCTCGCGCACAGCCTTGACCAGGACGTCCATCAGGCTGCCTTGGGCGAAGGGGTTGAGCTCCACGAACTCCGCCACGAAGTCCGGCAGCGGCGTCAGGCGTGCGCGCGGCTTCTGGTAGAGGCTCTTGAGCAGCGCCAGCACCTTGGCCTCCAGCATGCCCGGCACCAGCCATTCGCACTGATCCTCGTTAACCTGGTTGAGCGCGAAGATGGGCACGGTGACGGTGACGCCGTCGCGGGCATCGCCGGGCTGGTGCAGGTACTCGGCCTTGCAGTCCACCCCACCCAGTCGCAGCATCTTGGGGAAGGCATTGCTGGTGATGCCGGCCGCCTCGTGGCGCATCAGCTCATCGCGGCTGAGGTGCAACAGGCGCGGGTTGCCCTTGCTGGCCTCGCGGTACCACTTCTCGAAGCTGGCGCCCGAGCAGACCTCCGCCGGCAGCTGCTGGTCGTAGTAGGCGTAGATCAGACCCTCGTCCACCAGCACGTCCTGGCGACGGGACTTGTGCTCCAGCTCCTCGACCTTGGCGATCTGCTTCTGGTTGTGGGCGAGGAAGGGCAGCTTGGTGTCCCACTCGCCGTTGACCAGGGCCTCGCGGATGAAGATGTCGCGCGCAGCCACCGGATCCACCCGCCCAAAGTTCACCCGGCGGTTGTTGTAGATCACGATGCCGTATAGCGTGGCGCGTTCCAGCGCCACCACCTCGGCAGCCTTCTTCTCCCAGTGCGGTTCCAAAAGCTGGGTCTTGAGCAGATGGCCGGCCAGGGGCGCGATCCAGTTGATGTCAATTTGGGCCAGGCCGCGACCATAGAGCCGCGTGGTATCCACCAGCTCGGCTGCGACGATCCAGCGCCCCGGCTTCTTGGACAGGTGCGCGCCAGGGTGGCGCCAGAACTTGATGCCACGGGCACCCAGATACCACTCATCGTCGTCGCTCTTGCAGCCGATATTGCCCAAGAATCCCGCCAGCATGGACAGGTGCACCTGGTCGTAGGTGGCCGGGCTGCCATTGAGACGCCAGCCATGCTCGGCCACCACAGTGTGCAGCTGCGAGTGGATGTCCCGCCACTCCCGGACGCAACGCGGACTGACGAAGTTATCCCGCAGCAGCTGCTCGTAGCGACGGTTGGAGAGCTTGTGTTCACCCTGCCCGCCGCGCGATTCCTCGATCCATTTCCAGAGCTTGAGATAGCCCATGAACTCCGACTTCTCGTCGTCGAACTTCTTGTGCTTCTCATCGGCCTGCTGCTGCTGTTCCAGGGGCCGGTCGCGCACGTCCTGGCCGCTCAGCGCGCTGGCGATGATGAGCACCTCGGAAAGCGCATCGCGGCGCCGGGCCTCGAGGATCATGCGCCCCACGCGCGGATCCAGCGGCAGCTTGGAGAGCTCCTTGCCGATGTCGGTCAGCTCGTTGCGCTCGTCCACGGCGCCCAGTTCGGCGAGCAGCTGGTAGCCGTCGGCGATGGCCTTGCGCGGCGGCGGCTCGATGAAGGGGAAATCCTCGACCGTGCCCAGGTGCAGGGCCTTCATGCGCAGAATCACGCCGGCCAGCGAGGAGCGCAGGATCTCCGGGTCGGTGAAGCGCGGGCGGCCCAGGAAATCCTTTTCGTCGTAGAGCCGGATGCAGATGCCGTTGGCCACGCGTCCGCAGCGGCCGGCGCGCTGGTTGGCTGCCGCCTGGCTCACCGGCTCGATCTGCAGCTGCTCGACCTTGTTGCGGTAGCTGTAGCGCTTGACGCGGGCCGTGCCGGCGTCGATCACGTAGCGGATGCCCGGCACCGTCAGCGAGGTCTCTGCCACATTGGTGGCCAGCACGATGCGCGGCGCGCCGCCGGTCTCGAAAACGCGGTCCTGCTCCTGCTGCGAGAGCCGCGCGAACAGGGGCAGCACCTCCACGCCGGGTGGGTGGTGCTTGCGCAGGGCTTCGGCGGCCTCGCGGATCTCGCGCTCGCCGGGCAGGAAGACCAGCACATCGCCCGAGCCCTCACGCCACAGCTCATCCACGCCGTCGCAAATGGCGTTGTTGAGGTCGTACTCGCGACTCTCCTCGAAGGGCCGGTAGCGCTGCTCCACCGGGAAAGTGCGGCCGGACACCATCACCACCGGCGCCGGGCCCTTGGCGCCGGCGAAGTGTTCCGCGAAGCGCTCGGCGTCGATGGTGGCCGAGGTCACGACCACCTTCAGGTCCGGCCGGCGGGCCAGGATTTCGCGCAGATAGCCCAGCAGGAAGTCGATGTTGAGGCTGCGCTCGTGGGCCTCGTCGATGATCAGGGTGTCGTAGGCCTTGAGCAGCGGATCGGTCTGCGTCTCGGCCAGCAGGATGCCGTCGGTCATCAGCTTGACGCTGGCGCCGGGCTGCAGCCGGTCCTGGAAGCGCACCTTGTAGCCGACCACTTCGCCCAGCGGCGTCTTCAGCTCCTCGGCGATGCGCTTGGCCACGCTGGAGGCCGCGATGCGCCGCGGCTGCGTATGGCCGATCAGGCCGCCGCCGTTGGCGCGACCGCGGCCCAGGGCCAGCGCGATCTTTGGCAACTGCGTGGTCTTGCCCGAACCGGTTTCGCCACAGACGATGATCACCTGGTGCTCGCTCAGCAGGCGAGCGATCTCCTCGCGGCGCGCAGAGACCGGCAGGTTCTCCGGGAAGTTGATGGGCGGCAGCGGATTGGCGGGCATGTCCCGCGGGGCGCGGCGCTCGCGGGAGCCGCCCGCATGGATTGCCGCATGCGGCACTGCGTGAGAGGGTTTGCCTGGCGCGCCGGCTTGTCGCCGCGCCGCGTCGGCGCGGCCTCCGGCGGTGGCGTGCCCCGGACTGCCTGCAGGGCGGCGCGGACGCCCTGCTGCGGGAGCGGGGCTATCGGCAGGCGACCGGGCGGCCGATCCGGCGGACGATCCCGCGGATGGCGCAGCCCATGCGTCGACAGGCGAATTGACGGCCGGGCGCGCGGCGGCCTCGGCAAAAGCCGCGGCGATCGAGGAGGGGGAGTTTTTCTTGGAATTGTTCACAGCGCGCGGATTATCTGCGCCCTGCGCCCGAACGCCGGAGGTCCCCCCCGCCCCGGGCCGCCCTCGCGCGAGGTTCAGCCCTCGCGCGGGAAGTAGGTGATGACGCTGATCGCGGCACCTTGCGGGTCCTGGATGCAGGCCATGCGTCCCACCGTGGGCACGTCCATGGCAGGCATCAGCACCTTGCCGCCCATGGCCTCGCAGCGCTTGAGCGTCTCGTCGACGTTGGCAACGGTGACATAGCAGCCCCAGGCCGTGGTCATGGCCGGTGCGCCATCCGGGCAACTGGCCATGCCGCCAACGGCCACGTCGCCCACCTTGGCCACGTAGTACTTGCCCTCCGGCATGTCCATCGCCTCAATCTTCCAGCCGAACAGGCCCCCATAGAACTCGGCTGCCTTGGCCGGATCCTTCGTCATCAGTTCCGACCAGCTGAAGGCGCCGGGTGTGGTGAATACGTCCATGAGCAATCTCCTCGCGTGAATGAAGTCGAAGAGGGGCCATCCTCGCGCCGTGCAGGACCGGACGCAAGTGCGGCCCTCCAGACCCTGACGACCGGGTGGATGCCCGCTGGCTGCGGCACAATCCCTATCCATGAGTCTGGTCTTTCCTCACACCTTCGTGCCCTGGTTCCGCGCCGTAGCGCCCTATATCCACGCCTACCGCGGTGAAACCTTCGTGGTCGGCATGACCGGTGAATTGGTGGCGGCCGGCAAGCTCAATGCCTTCGTGCAGGATCTCTCCATCATGCACGCCATGGGCATCAATATCGTGCTGGTGCATGGATTCCGCCCGCAGGTGAATGAGCAGTTGGCGGCCAAGGGGCAGGCCTCGCGCTACAGCCACGGCATGCGCGTGACGGACGCCATCGCCCTGGACTGCGCCCAGGAAGCCGCCGGGCAACTGCGCTTTGAAATCGAAGCCGCCTTTTCGCAAGGGCTGCCCAATACCCCCATGGCCAATGCCGCGGTGCGCGTGGTGTCCGGTAATTTCCTGACCGCCAGGCCTGTGGGTATCGTCGACGGCGTGGATTTCCAGCACAGCGGCCTGGTCCGCAAAGTGGACGCCACCGCCATCCAGCGGGCCCTCGATACCGGCGCCGTCGTGCTGCTCTCGCCATTTGGTTTCTCGCCCACCGGCGAAGCCTTCAATCTCAGCATGGAGGACGTGGCCACCAGCACTGCCATCGCCCTGCAGGCCGACAAACTGCTTTTCGTCTGCGAAGTGGCTGGCGTTCCCGAAAACCCCGGCGACCCCGACAGCGCCATCGACACCGAACTGGCCCTGGCCGACGCCGTGCGAATGCTGGCCGGCAAGCCCGCCCCCACCGACCCGCTGGACGTGAATTTCTACCTGCAGCATTGCGTTAAAGCCTGCCAGGCCGGTGTGGAGCGTTCCCACATACTGCCGCTGGCCGTGGATGGCGCACTTTTGCAGGAGGTTTACACCCATGATGGCATTGGCACCATGGTGGTGGACGAGAAACTCGAAAGCCTGCGCGAGGCCAATTCCGACGACGTGGGCGGCATCATCGCGCTGATCGAGCCTTTCGAGCGCGACGGCACGCTGGTCAAGCGCGACCGCACCGAAATCGAGCGCGATATCGAGCTCTACACGGTGATCGAGCATGACGGCGTGATCTTCGGTTGCGCGGCCCTCTACCCTTATGTGGAGGCCAAGACCGCGGAAATGGCGGCGCTGACCATATCACCGGCCGTGCAAGGCCAGGGTGATGGCGACCGCATCCTCAAACGCGTGGAACAGCGCGCCAAGGCCATGGGCCTGAACAGCATTTTCGTGCTGACGACCCGCACCATGCACTGGTTCATCAAGCGCGGCTTCGCGCAGGTCGACCCTGACTGGCTGCCCGAGGAACGCAAGCGCAAGTACAACTGGGATCGCCGCTCCCAGGTGCTGGTCAAGAAGCTCTGAGACCCGACATTCCTAACCCCTTTCCCCACCACGCTTTGGGCCGCGCGCTACAGTGCGGCACTGCCATCAACAAACACCGATTTCGACGAGGATTACCATGGCCCGCATCGTGCAATGCACCTATCTGAAGAAGGAAGGCGAAGGCCTGGACTTTGCCCCCTATCCGGGCGAACTGGGCAAGCGCATCTACGAGAACGTCAGCAAGGAAGCCTGGCAGCTCTGGATGAAACACCAGACCATGCTGGTCAATGAAAACCGGCTCAATCTGGCCGACCAGCGCGCCCGCCAATATCTGGCCCGCCAGATGGAGCAGTTCTTCTTCGGCGCAGGCGCCGAGCAACCTGCCGGATACGTACCGCCCTCGGCCTGAGTCAAAAAAGACGAGACTGCCGCCTTGCGAAAAATGCCCGGCCCCGCCGGGCATTTTTTCGTCAATCGTCCGCCTGCAAGGCCCCGGATTCCAACGCCGGCGCCGGGGTTCTTGATGAGGCACTTGGACTCAAACACAGACCTTCACAATTCCGTTCGCAAGAAGGCATGTCGTTGCAAAAATACTCAAAGGCAGCCGGGCGATATTGGCCGGCATGCAAAATCAGGAATAAGTAACTACAATTCCCGTCAGAGACAATGGGTTCTCGGTACCACGCGAGGGTTGCAAAATGGCTTCTTTGAAGGAATTGCTGGCTCAACGAGCCGCGCTGGATCAACAAATCGCTGAAACCAAGGACAAGGAGCGGAGCGAGGCCATCGCCAAAGTCCGGTCGCTGATGGCCGATTACGGCCTGACCGTGGCAGACCTGGGCTCCCGACCCCCCAAGGCCGCCAAGACCAGCAAGGTGGCCGCCAAATACCGGAACCAAGCTACGGGCGAAAGCTGGAGCGGCCGCGGCCTGCAGCCCAAGTGGCTGAAGGCGGCCATTGCTGCCGGCGCCAAGCTGGAAGACTTCCACGTCTGACCACGGCTGCGGCCGGTTTGGGCAGGTCCTGATGAAAGCGGCTCCGGCCGCTTTTTTCTTTTCGGGCCGGCAGTTGGCCGGCATAAAGCTCGACATACGGCTGGGGGCGCGGCGGGCGGCCGGCGGGACGCGTGCCACCATCCGGGCATTCCCACCCCGCGCCTGAGGGTCGGCGGCAGCCAGCGCCCTGCTGACCCTGCTGCTAGCATGGCCTGTTCCACCCCCCTGTGCCCACCGAGGGCACCCTCCTTTTCCGGACCCGCCTCGCTTGACCGCACGCAACGCCAGGCCAGCGCGCCACGCCCGCAGCCCCATCGCACAAAGCCTTGCCGTCTGGGCCGGCGTGTCGGTGCTCCTTTATCTGCTGGTCCGCCTGTCGCTGCGGCTTCAATTGCCCTTGGAATCGGCCTGGCCCCATGCCGGTTTGCTGAGCCTGTGCCTGTTTGGTCTGCTGCGCGGACACTGGACCGCGCTCCCCCTGACGGGCCTCAGCAGCTGGATCCTGCTGTGGCCGGTCGCTGCCAGCGCCGGCGCAGCGCTGGCCCAGACCCTCAATGCACTGCTGGCCGCCGCGGCTGCGCACGCCTTTCTCTGCAGGCAGGACTTCAAGCAGTCGCTGGACGAGAGTCGGGACCACGGCTTGAGCCTGATTGCCTGCCTGGGCATCGCTGCCCCCTTGTCCTCGCTGCTGCCGCTCATGCCAGGCATGGAAGGCTTCGAGCAGCGCTGGAGCAGTTGGGGCCAGGACCTCCACTCGGCGTCCCAGACCCTGCTGCTGCGTTGGACTGCCGGCAGCACGGCCTTGGCACTGAGTCTGCCGCTGCTGCTGAGCCTGCGCCCCGCGCCAGGCAGCATGCGCGAACCGGCCTCCACCGGCGCCATGGCCGCCGCCCTGGCGCTGACGCTCTGCCTGGCCTCCAGCTGGCTGCTGCACTGGCCGCCGCTCCCGGCACTGTGGCTGGTGCTGCTCACCCTGCTGGCCTGGCAGGCGCCGCCCTGGATCAGCAGCCTGGCCGCCTTGGCCGTGGCCGGCAGCCTGGCGCTGCATCACGGCGTCCACTGGCTTGAGCCAAGCGCTGAGCACGGAGACGAGCAGCCCATCGAGATCGCCTGCGAATTGCTCGCCGCCGCCGTGCTGCCCATGATCGTCCAGCTGATGCGGGCCCGGCAGCGCCAGCAACTGCTGCAGTGGCAAACGCTTTTCGACGCCAGCGGGCTCGGCCTGATGGTCTGGCGCGCTGGCGAACAGCTGCCGCGGCAGAGTTTGCGCTGGCAGGCCTTGAGCGGCAGCCGCGGCACCAAAGACGTCGAGCAGTGGCTGGAGCACGCGCATCCCCTGGATCGCCCGCGCCTGGCCCAGGCCCAGGCCCGGCTGCTGCAGAGCGAAGCCGACGAAGCCCGGTCCGACAGCCAGGAGCTGCGCGTGCGACCGGCCGGCGACTGGCGCTGGCTGCAGTGGCAGGCTCAGGTGATGGAGCGCGACACCTATGGCCACCCGTCCTTGCTGGTGGCCAGCCTGCGCGACATCACCAGCCTCAAGATCGCAGGCGAACGCGAGCAGCTCAGCGCGCACCTCTTTCAGACCGTGCATGAGGGCATTCTGGTGAGCGACCCACGCCATCGAGTCGTGGACATGAATCCCAGCTGCTGCGCCATCCTGGGCCGCGACCGCGAGTCCCTGATCGGCAGCCCCTGCCTGCTGGTGGATCCGGAGGTCCTTCAGCACAACGGCTTCACGCCGGAAGCGCTGGAGGACGCGCTGGCTCGCGAGGGGCTGTGGGAAGGACCGCTGCGCCTGCGCAATGCCCGCGGCAAGACCCGCGTGCTGCAGATGCGCATCACCCTGCTGCACGACGACGATGGCCTGCTGCGCTACCACGTCTTTGCGCTGCAGGACCGCACGCAGGAGGAATGGCAGCAAAGCCAGCTGCTGCGGCAAAACCAGTTCGATGCCTTGACCGGCCTGCCCAACCAGGCAAGCTTCACGGCGCAGCTGAACCAGGCCCTGGCGCTGGCACGCCGCGATGGCTTCATGCTGTGCGTCTGCAACCTGGACCTGGATCATTTCGGCGCCATCAACGACCGCCTGGGCCGCGCTGCCGGTGACCAGACCCTGGTCGAAATGGCCCGGCGACTGCGCAGCGCTCTGCGCCGGACGGAGGCCTGGACCGACCATCTGGCGCGCATCGGCGGTGACGGCTTTGCGCTGATCCTGCGCTGCCGCAGCGAGGACGAGGCCCGCCCGGCGCTGGATCGCGTGCTGGACGTGGTGCGCGCCCCGCTGTACGACATTGCCGAAGGCAGCCCGCTGCGCTTGAGCGCCAGCCTGGGGGCGACCCTGTTCCCCCAGGACGCCTCCGACACCGAGACCCTGATGCGCCACGCCGCCCACGCCCTGTACAAGGTCAAGCGCTCGGGCCGCGATGGCTTCGAGCTCTTCGACACCGACGAACGCCAGCGCAGCGAAGCCAAGGTGCTGGCCCTGGGTCGCATGCAGCAGGCCCTGGACCTGGGCGAGCTGCAGCTCTACTACCAGCCCAAGGTGGACATGCGGCGCGGCAAGGTGCTGGGCATGGAAGCCTTGCTGCGCTGGCATGACCCCGAACGCGGCCTGATGCTGCCGGGCCACTTCCTGCCCCTGGTCGAGCACACCGGCCTGGGCGTGCGCATCGGTGACTGGGTCATCGAGCAGGCTTTGAAGCAAGCCGAGCAATGGGCCGCCGACGGCCGGCCACTGCGTCTGGCCGTCAACGTCACCGCGCGACATCTGCAATCGCCCGACTTCGCCCAACGCCTGGACGAGCTGCTCGCGCGCCATCGCCCGGGCCTGGCCCGCCTGCTGATGCTGGAGGTGCTGGAGTCCGCGGCACTGGCCGACGTGGCTGCAACCCAGCGCCTGATCGAGCATTGCCGCGGCCTGGGCGTGCAGTTCGCGCTGGACGATTTCGGCACCGGCTACTCCAACCTCAGCTACCTCAAGCAGCTGCCGGTGGACCTGCTGAAGATCGACCGCTCCTTCGTCCAGCAAATGCTCAGCGATGCCCACGACCGGGCCCTCGTGGAAGGCGTGATCGGCCTGGCCCGCACCTTTGGCTGCGACGTGATCGCGGAAGGCGTGGAATCCGCCGCCCACGCCCAGGCCTTGCTGGCGCTGGGCTGCGAGCAGGGCCAGGGCCATGGCATCGCCAGCGCCATGCCGGCAGAACTGGTGCCGATCTGGGTGCAGGCCTTTGAGCGCTCGCCGGACTTCGACGGCCGCATCAGCGTGCCCGCGCCCATGGGCATGGCTTGAGCCGTAGGCCGCGGGCTTTCCGATAGACTGCCGCGGTGATTCCACCCGGTTTTATTCAGGATCTGCTTGCCCGCGTCGACATCGTCGACGTCGTGGGCCGTCATGTCGAGCTCAAGAAGGCCGGCATCAACCACAAGGGCCTGTGCCCGTTTCATGGGGAGAAGTCCCCCAGCTTCATCGTCAGCCCCAGCCGCCAGACCTACCACTGCTTCGGCTGCGGCGTACACGGCAACGCCATCGGCTTCCTCATGGAGCACACCGGCGCGGGCTTTATCGAGGCCGTCGAGGACCTGGCCCAGCAGGTGGGCATGCAGGTGCCGCAGGACGAGCGCAGCCCGGCGGAGATCCAGCGCGCCCAGGCCCAGAAGGCGCATCAGCTGAGCCTTACCGATGTGATGGCCAAGGCGGCGGACCATTACCGCAAGCAGCTCAAGGGCCATGCGCGCGCCATCGACTACCTCAAGCGCCGGGGCCTGACCGGCGCCGTTGCCGCGCAGTTCGGACTGGGCTACGCGCCGGAGGGCTGGCGGGCACTGGCCAGCGCCTTCCCCTCTTACGACGACGCACTGCTCGTCGAGTCCGGCCTGGTGATCCTCCAGGACGATCCGGGCAAGAGCGCCGAGGAACAGCGCCGCTACGACCGCTTCCGGGACCGCATCATGTTCCCCATCCGCAATGTGCAGGGCGAGGTGATCGGCTTTGGCGGACGGGTGCTGGACAAGGGCGAACCCAAGTACCTGAACTCGCCCGAAACGCCGGTCTTCAGCAAGGGGCGGGAGCTTTATGGCCTTTACGAAGGCCGCACGGGCTTGCGCCAGCGCGGCTACGCATTGGTGGTCGAAGGCTATATGGACGTGGTGGCCCTGGCCCAGCATGGCTTCAACAATGCCGTCGCCACGCTGGGGACTGCCTGCACCGCGGACCATGTGCAGAAGCTGTTCCGCTTCACCGAGTCGGTGGTCTTCAGCTTTGACGGCGACGCCGCCGGCCGCCGCGCCGCAGGCCGCGCCCTGGAAGCCGCCCTGCCCCATGCGACCGACACGCGCAGCATCAAGTTCCTCTTTCTGCCCAGCGAGCACGATCCCGACTCCTATGTGCGCGAGCTGGGCGGCGAGGCCTTCGAGCGTTGCGTGGAGCGTGCCATCCCGCTGTCGCGCCAGCTGATCGACCATTGCGGCGAAGGACTGGACCTGAGCAGCGCCGAGGGCCGAGCCCGCATGCTGGCGCAGGCCAAGCCCCTGTGGCAGCACCTGCCCCAGGGCTTGCTCAAGCGCCAGTTGCTGGGCGAACTGGCCCGCATTGCGCAGCTGCCGGACCAGGAGCTGCTCAGCCTCTGGCAGGCCGGCGAAGGCCGCCGCCAGACGCCCCGCCACGAACGGCAGGAGCGCCATGCGGCAGCGCCGGGCCCGGACGACGCCCCCTGGGACGGGCCGCCGCCCGACTTGGATGAACTGGCCTACGCCCAATCCGGCTCCGGCGCGATGCCTGACCTGGATCCGCCCCCCGCCGGCACCGCGCCCGGCCGCAAGCCCGGCGGCGGCGAGAAAAAGCCCTGGCGCGGCGACCGCAAGGACTGGAAGGAATGGAAAAAGCGCGAGCAGGACGAGACCTACGGCCTGCCCCGGCACCAGCCGGCCCACCCGCGCGACCACGCCCTTCGCATGCTGCTGCTGCACTGCGCCTGGTGGGAGTTGCTGAGTGACGAGGACCACCAGCTCCTGCACGAACTGCCGGGCGAACACGGGCAGGTGGTGGCCTGGCTGGAGCGTCATCTGGTCAACCATGGGCCTGGGCCCTGGTCGGTGCTGCAGGCGGCCCTCGAGGAGGAAGGCCTGCTGGAACTGGCCCAGCGCGCCGCCGGCGGGCGCCTGTACGCCAGCGACGACGAGCTGCAACTGGAGGATTTCCAGCGCCTGCTGCGCAAACTCTGGATCAGCCGCCTGGAAGAGGAGTCCCGCCAGCTGAGCGCCGGGCCGGTAACGCCCACCGTGCTGGAGCAGCTGCGCGAGTTGCGCCAGCGCATCCAGGAGCTCAAACTTCTTTGAAATCCGTTGCTTCTTGTTGGATAATTAAGGGTTTTCGCGCGTCAAGAGTGACGGCAGCACCTCCCGGACCCGGCCACCCACTGACCCTGGGCACCCACTGAAGGTATCAAGGCCACCTTTATCCGCTTGAGGGCTGCACTCTTCAACGTACACGCTAGCCTTGTACGCGCAAAGCCTTGGCGCTCGCCTTGAAGGGCCGGTGCATGCCGCCATATTGTTGAATATGGCGGGCATGGACCGCCATCCAGGCAGAACCAGGGCCCTTGTTTGTGCCGCCTGGGCGGCGCCTGGAACCGGGCGCGCGCAGGTGGCCGCTTGCATTGCGCACCCACTCCACTCGAGGAACTGCATGACCGCCAAGAAGACCGCGTCCAAGGCAACCGCCCCCAAGGCTGAGGAATTGGCTGAAGACATCAAGAAGCCTGCGCGCAAGAGCAGCAAGGCCGCCACGGCGACCGCTGCCGGCGCGGGCGATGAAGCCAAGCCCAAGCGAGGTCGCAAGCCCAAGGCAGCCACCGAGTCCAAGAAGGCCGCCAAGCCCGAGGCCGAGGAGGAGGACTTCTCCGACATCGAGGCCGAACTGGAAGGCGAGGCCGAAGTCGAGGCCAGTGCCGAGGTCGAGGTGGAGGACAGCGGCGAAGACAAGCCCAAGGCCAAACCCCTGCGCATGAAGGTCAGCCGCGCCAAGGAGCGCGCGCTGATGCGCGAGTTCGGCCTGGACGAGACCGCGCTGACGGAAGAGGAAGTCGCCAAGCGCCGCCAGGAGCTCAAGACCCTGATCAAGATGGGCAAGACGCGTGGTTTCCTGACGCATCAGGAAATCAACGACCACCTGCCCGAAAAGCTGATCAACGAGGAAATCCTCGAGGCCATCGTGTCCATGTTGAACGACATGGGCATCGCGGTGTACGAGCAGGCGCCGGACGCCGCCACCCTGCTGATCCAGGGCAGCACCTCGCCGACGGCCACCGAGGAAGAGGCCGAGGAAGCGGCCGAAGCCGCGTTGTCCACCGTGGACTCCGAGTTCGGCCGCACGACCGATCCGGTGCGCATGTACATGCGCGAGATGGGCACGGTGGAACTGCTCACCCGTGAAGGCGAAATCGAGATCGCCAAGCGCATCGAAGGCGGGCTGCAGGCCATGATGCTGGCCATCTCCGCCTCGCCGACGACCATCGCCGAGATCCTCTCCATGGCCGCCAAGATCCGTGCCGGCGAGCAGCAGATCTCCGAGGTGGTCGATGGCTTCGTGGCCGAGGACGAGGCCGACGATTACGTGGCCGAGGAAGACTTCGACGAGTTTGACGAAGACGACGACGACGACGGCAACGGCGGCTCCAAGGCCCTGACCAAGAAGCTGGAAGAGCTGAAGAACGCAGCTCTGGTCAAGTTCGACGCCCTGGACAGCAACTTCGAGAAGATGCGCAAGGCCTTCGAGAAGGACGGCTACCGCTCCGCCGCCTATGACAAGGCCCAGCACGCCATCAGCGCCGAGCTGATGACCATCCGCTTCACCGTCAAGACCATCGAGCGCCTGTGCGACATCCTGCGCTCGCAGGTGGACGATGTGCGCCGCTACGAGCGCGAGCTGCGCAAGATCGTGGTGGACAAGTGCGGCATGTCGCAGGAGCACTTCATCAAGACCTTCCCGCCCAATGCGCTGAACCTGGAATGGGCCGAGAAGGAAGTTGCTGCCGCCAAGCCCTATTCCGCCGTGCTGGGCCGCAATCTGCCTGCTGTGCAGGAGCTGCAGCAAAAGCTCATCGACATCCAGGCCAAGGCCGTCGTGCCGCTGGACGATCTCAAGGAGATCAACAAGCGCATGAACGAAGGCGAGAAGGCCTCGCGCGACGCCAAGAAGGAAATGATCGAGGCCAACCTGCGCCTGGTGATCTCGATTGCCAAGAAGTACACCAACCGCGGCCTGCAGTTCCTGGACCTGATCCAGGAAGGCAATATCGGCCTGATGAAGGCGGTGGACAAGTTCGAGTACCGCCGCGGCTACAAGTTCTCGACTTATGCCACCTGGTGGATTCGCCAGGCCATCACGCGCTCGATCGCCGACCAGGCGCGCACCATCCGCATCCCGGTTCACATGATCGAGACGATCAACAAGATGAACCGCATCTCGCGCCAGCACCTGCAGGAATTCGGCTACGAGCCGGACGCCCCGACCCTGGCCGAGAAGATGGAGATCCCCGAGGACAAGATCCGCAAGATCATGAAGATCGCCAAGGAGCCGATCTCCATGGAAACGCCGATCGGGGACGACGACGACAGCCACCTGGGCGATTTCATCGAGGACACCAACAACACCGCGCCCATCGAGGCGGCCATGCAGGCCGGCCTGCGCGACGTGGTGAAGGACATCCTCGACAGCCTGACCCCGCGCGAGGCCAAGGTGCTGCGCATGCGCTTCGGCATCGAGATGAGCACGGACCATACGCTGGAGGAAGTCGGCAAGCAGTTCGACGTCACCCGTGAGCGCATCCGTCAGATCGAAGCCAAGGCCATCCGCAAACTGAAGCACCCGAGCCGTTCGGACAAACTGCGCACGTACCTGGACAACCTGTAAAGGTTGGACAGGGACGTGTCTTGCGGCGCCATTGGGCGCCGCAAGATGCCGCGCAGCGGCGACGCAGTTTGCGCCATGGCTTGCGCAGCAAGGCATGGCACAAATCCGTGGCCGTGCCCCCAGCCTGCATGGCGCCATGGCTTGCGCAGCAAGGCATGGCACAAATCCCCCCCAAGAAGCCGATGCCCCGCCGCATCGGCTTTCTTTTTTGCAACAAGCCGTCACCATTCACGCAGGAAGCCGCGCGATGCGTGGCGAATGGGCGGCTAAATCTGGCGTTATCGCCAAGTGACCGTCGGGGCGCGCCCGCTACACTGAGACTTCTGTCACGCAGTACCGACACGCCATACATGACCCAGATCAGCGAACGCATCGTCCTGTTTGCCGACTTGCGCGGCAGCACGGGCCTGTTCGAGACGCTGGGCAATGCGGAAGCCACCTCGGTCGTTACCCATGCGGTCAATCTCGTGGGGCGTGCCGTCGGGGACTGCAACGGCAAGCTGATCAAAACCCTGGGCGACGGCCTCATGGCCGTGTTCAGCGATGCCGGCGACGGCATCAAGGCCGCCATGCAGATGCACGAAGCCCTGCAGCGCATCGTCTCGCGCGGGCAGCAGCACGGCGCATCGCCCGGCCTGCGCGGCCTGAAGCTGCAGGTGGCACTGGCCCGCGGCGAAGTGGTGGAGATGAACGGCGACTGCTTCGGCGACGCCGTCAATGTCGCCGCCCGGCTGCTGGACCACGCTGGCGACGATGAAACCCTGATCACCAAGGAAGTGCTGCAGGGACTGGTCGTCACCCAGCGCCTGCGCTTTCGCAGCCTGGACCTGATCGCCGTACGCGGCCGGGCCGAGCCCGTCCACGTCTATGTGCTGGACAACTACGCCCAAAGCAGCGAGCCCGCAGCGGCCACCCAGTTCGGCGACCCCATGCCCACGGTGGACCCCGACGGCATACGCCTGGTCTGGCTGGACCTGGACCGCATCTTCGACATCAGCAGCATGCCGGTGATCCTGGGGCGCAGCACGCAAGCCACCTACTGCATCACCGACGTGCGCGTGTCGCGCTCGCACGCCCGCATCGACTGGCACGGCGGCAGCTTTTCGCTGACCGACCTCAGCTACAACGGCACCTTCGTCCGCTTTGGCCGTGACAGCGAGATCGTCTCCCTGCGCCGCGGCTCCTGCACCCTGCACGGCAGCGGCGTGATCGGCCTGGGCGGCCCCCCGTCCGACCTCTCGGCGCCGACGGTGCGCTTCGAGGTGCTGCACTTTGCCGACACCGAACCGCGCTCTCTCGGGCATCCCCAGCGGCGCAACTGAAGTCCGGCTGCGGGACAATCGGCCGCCATGAGCTTCAAGACTGAACCGGGCTTCCGACACGGCAGCCCCATCCGTACCGGCCTGCTGCTGTGCAATCTGGGTACCCCCGACGCTCCCACGCCACCCGCCCTGCGGCGCTACCTGGCTGAGTTTCTGAGCGACCCTCGCGTGGTCGAGATCCCGCGACTGCTCTGGTGGCTGATCCTGCACGGCATCATCCTGCGTGTGCGCCCGGCCAAGTCGGCCGCCAAGTACGCCAGCATCTGGATGAAGGAAGGTTCGCCGCTGAAGGTCTGGACCGAGCGCCAGGCCAAGCTGCTGCAAGGCCTGCTGGGCGAGCGCGGCCACCTGCTGCAGGTACGCTACGCGATGCGCTATGGCCAGCCCTCCATCGCCAGCCAGCTGGATGCGCTGAAGGCCGAAGGGGTGCATCGCATCCTGGTCCTGCCGGCCTACCCCCAGTATTCGGGTGCCACCACAGGCAGCGTCATCGACGCCGTGGCCCGCTGGGCCCTGCAGACACGCCACGTCCCCGAGCTGCGCTTCATCAACCGCTACCACGACGATCCGGCCCACATCCGCGCCCTCGCCGACAGCGTGCGCCGCCACTGGGCCACACACGGCCAGGGCGACAAGCTCGTGATGAGCTTCCACGGCATGCCCGAGCGCACCCTGCACCTGGGCGACCCCTACCACTGCGAATGCCACAAGACGGGCCGCCTGCTGGCCGAGGCGCTGGGCCTGCGCCCGGACCAGTACCTGGTGAGCTTCCAGAGCCGTTTCGGCAAAGCCAAGTGGCTGGAGCCCTACACCGAGCCCACGCTGCGCCAACTGGCGGCTGGCGGGCTCAAGTCGGTGGATCTGATCTGCCCGGGCTTCAGCGCCGACTGTCTGGAGACGCTGGAAGAGATCGCCCAGGAGGCCAAGGAAGCCTTCGAGACCGCCGGCGGCCAGCGCTTCAGCTACATCGCCTGCCTCAACGATGATCTGCAGGGCATGCGCGCCCTGGCCGAGCTGGCCGAACGCCATCTGCAAGGCTGGCCTACGCGCGGCGTACCCGATCCCGCGGCCCTGGACGCCCAGGCCCAGCGCGCCCGCGCCATGGGGGCGTCCGCATGAAGGCCCTGCCCCTGTCCGACGATGTGCGCCTGGACAAATGGCTCTGGGCCGCCCGCTTCTACAAGACCCGTGCCCTGGCCGTCGAGGAGATCGGCAAGGGCCGGGTCAGCGTCAACGGCCAGCCGGCCAAGCCCTCCCGCGAACTCAAGCCTGGCGACGTGCTGCGGCTGCGCCAAGGCGTGGTCGAGCGCGAGGTGGTGGTGCGGGCCCTGTCGCATGTGCGCGGTCCCGCGCCCCAAGCCCAGACCTTGTACGAGGAAACCGCCGAGAGCCTGCTCAAGCGCGAGCAGGCGGCCGAAAGCCGCCGCCTGGCGCCCGAACCGGCGGCCAGCATCAGCCAGGGGCGCCCCACCAAGCAGGACCGCCGCCGCCTGGCGGACTGGAACCGTTGGAGTGCCGAGGCAGGCCCCGAGTCAGACTGAGTCCGACTGAGCGCGGCCGGTTCCGGGTTTCTCCGGGGCTTCGTGCCAAAATTCGCCCTCTTGAAGCCTGGGGCATTGCCCCCAGTTAGGTCGCGTCGCCCCGTTCCATGGCTGGCCCATGACACGCTGGGGCCCATCTACGCCCACTATCCATGAGCACCGAGAACCCAACCCCCGACACCGCCGCAGAAGCCACAACGCCTGACACCGAGTCGAGTCCCGAGCAGAAGCTGGCCGATCTGGAGGCCCGCCTGGCCGAGATGTCCGATGCCTACCTGCGCGCCAAGGCCGAGGTCGAGAACATCCGCCGCCGCTCGGACGAAGAAGTGTCCAAGGCCCGCAAGTTCGCCGTGGAAGGCTTTGCCGAAGCCATGCTGCCGGTGATGGACAGCATGGAAGCCGCCATCGCCCGCCCGGACGCCACCGTCGAGCAGGTGCTGGAAGGCGTGCACGCCACCCGCCGCCAGCTGGCCGCCGCGCTGGAGCGCAACAAGGTGCTGGAGATCAATCCGGCCACCGGCGCCAAGTTCGACCCGCATCAGCACCAGGCCATCTCCATGGTGCCGGCCGACCAGGAAGCCAATACCGTGGTCGCCGTCCTCCAGAAGGGCTACTCCATCGCCGAGCGCGTGCTGCGTCCGGCTCTGGTGACGGTCGCCGCCCCCAAGTAATTCACGGGACGCGGCCCTTGAAAGACCGCCACCCAACCACATTTCGTCCTTAACGAAACCAGATTCAGGAGCAGAACATCATGGGAAAGATCATCGGTATTGACCTGGGCACCACGAACTCGTGCGTGGCCGTCATGGAAGGCAACACCACCCGCGTGATCGAGAACGCCGAAGGCGCGCGCACCACGCCCTCCATCATTGCCTACCAGGAAGACGGTGAGATCCTGGTCGGCGCCTCGGCCAAGCGCCAGGCCGTGACCAATCCCAAGAACACCCTGTACGCGGTGAAGCGCCTGATCGGGCGCAAGTTCACCGAGAAGGAAGTCCAGAAGGACATCGACCTGATGCCCTACACCATCGCCGCCGCCGACAACGGCGACGCCTGGGTGGAAGTGCGCGGCAAGAAGCTGGCGCCCCCGCAGGTCAGCGCCGAAGTGCTGCGCAAGATGAAGAAGACCGCCGAGGACTACCTGGGCGAGGAAGTGACGGAAGCCGTGATCACGGTGCCGGCCTACTTCAACGATGCCCAGCGCCAGGCCACCAAGGACGCCGGCCGCATCGCCGGTCTGGATGTCAAGCGCATCATCAACGAACCCACCGCCGCGGCCCTGGCCTTCGGCCTGGACAAGCACGGCAAGGGCGACCGCAAGATCGCCGTGTATGACCTGGGCGGCGGCACCTTCGACATCTCCATCATCGAGATTGCCGATGTCGACGGCGAGATGCAGTTCGAGGTGCTGTCGACCAACGGCGACACCTTCCTGGGCGGTGAAGACTTCGACCAGCGCATCATTGACTACATCATTGCCGAGTTCAAGAAGGAACAGGGCGTCGACCTGACCAAGGACGTGCTGGCCCTGCAGCGCCTGAAGGAAGCCGCCGAGAAGGCCAAGATTGAGCTGTCGAACTCCTCGCAGACCGACGTCAACCTGCCCTACATCACGGCCGATGCCTCGGGCCCCAAGCACCTGAACATCAAGCTGACCCGCGCCAAGCTGGAGTCGCTGGTGGAGGAGCTGATCGAGCGCACCATCGCCCCCTGCCGCACCGCCATCAAGGATGCCGGCGTGGCCGTGGGCGAGATCGACGACGTGATCCTGGTCGGCGGCATGACCCGCATGCCCAAGGTGCAGGACAAGGTCAAGGAGTTCTTCGGCAAGGACCCGCGCAAGGACGTGAACCCCGATGAGGCTGTGGCCGTCGGTGCCGCCATCCAGGGCCAGGTCCTGGGCGGCGAGCGCAAGGACGTGCTGCTGCTGGACGTCACCCCGCTGTCCCTGGGCATCGAGACCCTGGGCGGCGTGATGACCAAGATGATCAAGAAGAACACGACCATCCCGACCAAGTTCAGCCAGACCTTCTCGACCGCTGAAGACAACCAGCCGGCCGTGACCATCAAGGTCTACCAGGGCGAGCGCGAGATGGCGCAGGCCAACAAGAGCCTGGGCGAGTTCAACCTGGAAGGCATCCCGCCGGCCATGCGCGGCACGCCCCAGATCGAGGTGACCTTCGACATCGACGCCAACGGCATCCTGCACGTCAGCGCCAAGGACAAGGGCACGGGCAAGGAGAACAAGATCACCATCAAGGCGAACTCGGGCCTGTCCGAGGCCGAGATCGAGAAGATGGTGAAGGACGCCGAGGCCAATGCCGCCGAGGACAAGAAGAAGGTCGAGCTGGTCCAGGCCAAGAACCAGGGCGACGGCCTGGTGCACTCGGTGCGCAAGTCCCTCACCGAGCACGGCGACAAGCTGGAAGCCGGCGAGAAGGACAAGATCGAAGCGGCCATCAAGGAGCTGGAAGTGGCCCTGAAGGGCGAGGACAAGGCCGACATCGACGCCAAGTCCGAAGCCCTGATGACCGCAAGCCAGAAGCTGGGCGAGAAGATGTACGCCGACGCCCAGGCCCAGCAGGCCGCCGGTGCGGCCGAGGCCGGTGCCCAGGCCCAGGCTCAGCAGCAGGCTTCCGCCAAGCCGGCCGATGACAACGTCGTCGACGCCGAGTTCAAGGAAGTCAAGGACAGCAAGTAATCGACGGCTCGGCCCGGCAGGCGCTTTGGCCTGCAGGGTGTGCTGACCCGCCGCGCCTAAGCCTGGGATCACCCCTTGGCCCCCGGCGCGGCGCAATTGTTTGAGAAGCCAGGATCCGCCCATGGCAAAGCGTGACTATTACGAAGTCCTTGGCGTCGCCAAGAACGCCAGCGAAGAGGACATCAAGAAGGCCTACCGCAAGCTGGCCATGAAGTACCACCCTGACCGCAACCAGGGGGACGGCGCCGCTGCGGCCGAAGAAAAGTTCAAGGAGGCCAAGGAAGCCTACGAGATGCTGACCGACGCCCAGAAGCGCGCGGCCTACGACCAGTACGGCCATGCGGGCGTGGATCCCAACGCCGGCGGCTTCCGCGGCGGCCCTGGCGCGGAAGGCTTTGGCGGCTTTGCCGAGGCTTTCGGCGACATCTTCGGCGACATCTTCGGCGGCGGCGGTGGTGGTCGCCGCGGCGGCGGCCAGCAGGTCTACCGCGGCAGCGACCTGTCTTATGCCATGGAGATCACGCTGGAAGAGGCGGCCCGCGGCAAGGAAACCCAGATCCGCATCCCGTCCTGGGAGTCCTGCGAGACCTGCCATGGCAGCGGCGCCAAGCCCGGCACTTCCGCCAAGACCTGCGGCTCCTGCGGCGGTTCCGGCACGGTGCACATGCGCCAGGGCTTCTTCAGCGTGCAGCAGACCTGCCCGCACTGCCACGGCAGCGGCAAGATCATCCCCGACCCCTGCACCACCTGCAGCGGCCAGGGCAGGATCAAGAAGACCAAGACGCTGGAGGTCAAGATCCCGGCCGGCATCAACGAAGGCATGCGCATCCGCTCGGCGGGCAACGGCGAGCCTGGCGTGAATGGCGGCCCGGCGGGCGACCTCTACATCGAGATCCGCATCAAGCAGCACGACATCTTCGAACGCGACGGCGACGACCTGCACTGCACCATGCCCGTGGGCATGACCACCGCGGCCCTGGGCGGCACCATCGAGGTCCCCACGCTGGGCGGCAAGGCCGAGATCGAGCTGCCCGAAGGCACCCAGCATGGCAAGACCTTCCGCCTGCGCGGCAAGGGCATCAAGGGCGTGCGTTCCAGCTATCCCGGCGACCTCTACTGCCACATCAGCGTGGAAACACCGGTCAAGCTCACGGAGTACCAGCGCAAGCTGCTCAAGGACCTGGACAAGAGCTTCCGCGAAGGCGGCGAGCGCCACTCGCCCAATGCCAAGAGCTGGACGGACCGGGTCAAGGATTTGTTCAAGTAAGGCCGTCCGGCCGCGCCCGTGAGGCCGTTCATGCGAAGCAATGAGCCCCATGCGGGCTCATTTCTTTTCGCAGAGCGGTAATTTGGCCGCTGTGCGGCGGGATATTGGGCATCAAGTCTCTTTTAAATTCGCCGAAGATCGCCATGAGAGTTCAGGATTGAATTGCCCCATGGCGGGACGCCGCCATTGACCCATGCAGATGCTCGACAAGGACATCCAGGACGCCTGCGCCCTGGTCATCGACAGCAACGCCACGGCACGAAGCCTGATGGCGGCGCAGCTGCGTGAGCTGGGCGTGGGCACGGTACGCCAGGCAACACGCGTCAAGGACGCGCGCATCATCCTGGAGCACAAGGCCTACGACATCGTCCTGTGCGACTACCACTTTGACGGCTCCGACATGTCCGGACAGGATTTGCTGGACGAGCTGCGCCGCGAGAACCTGCTGCCCTACTCCACGGTCTTCGTCATGGTGACGGGCGAAGCCACCTACGCCAAGGTGGCCGAGGCCGCCGAGGCCGCGCTGGATGCCTACCTGATCAAGCCCTACACCAGCGCCTCGCTGGCCGACCGGCTGAGCAATGCGCGCTATCGAAAGCGCGTGCTCAAGGACATCTTCGAGGCCATCGAGCAGCAGAACTTCGAGCTGGCCGCCCAGCTGTGCCTGAAGCGCTTCGAGGAACGCGCCCAGTTCTGGCTCTATGCCGCGCGCATCGGCGCCGAGCTGCTGCTGCGGCTCAACCGCCTGGAAGACGCCCGCAAGCTCTATGACGCCATCATCGAGGCCAAGACCGTGCCCTGGGCACGCCTGGGCGTGGCCCGCACCGAGCTGGCCTCGGGCAATCTGGTGGCCGCCAAACGCACCCTGGAGGCTCTGATCGGCGACATGCCCGACCACGCCGACTCCTACGACGTCATGGGCCGCGTGCAGATGGAGCAAGGCGAGATCACCGACGCCCTGCGCACCTACCGCACGGCCTCGAACCTGACGCCCGGCTGCCTGCTGCGCCAGCAGCGCGCCGGCACGCTGGCCTTCTATGCCGGGGAGCGGGACGAGGCGCTGAAGCTGCTGGAGCGCGCCATGATCAACGGCCTGCGCTCCAAGCTCTTCGACATGTTCACCCTGGTGCTGATCGCCCTGATGCGATTCGACCAGCGGGACGGCAAAAACCTGAAGCTGGTGCACGAGGCCATGCTGCGCGAGATCGAGCGCGCGCCCCAGGCCAAGCGGCTGCAGCGCTTCGGCACGCTGATCCAGGGCCTGCGCCTGCTGCAGGAGCGCCGGGTGGCCGACGCGCTGCAGCTGGCTCGCGGCATGAGCCAGGAGCTGGAATCGGAGGCCTTCGACCTGGAGGCCGCCACCCTCCTGCTGGCCTTGTGGATTCGCTTCTCGGGCCAGGAAATTCAGCTGGAGGAGATCAAGGAGCTGATCACGCGCATCGGACTGCGCTACTGCACGTCCAAGGCCAGCACCGAGGTGCTGATCTCCATGTGCGAGAAAAACGAGATGGCCATGACCGAGCTGCGTGACTGCCATGCCCGCATCTTCGGCATCGCCGAAACCGCCATGCGCCACACCATGCGGGGCAGCGCGCGCACAGGCGTGGAACTGCTGATCCAGCAGGGCGAGGAAACGCGCAACGCCAAGCTGATCGACATGGCCCAGGCCGTGCTCAAACGGCACGAGGAGAAGATCGAGGATGCGCAAGCGCTCAATGCCCAGATCGAAGCCCTGCAAAAGCGCTTCGTCCTGCCCTTGGGCGTGACCATCTCGCGACGCAATGTGCGCCAGGCCGGTGGCCTGGCCCTGCGCTCCTGATGTCTTCGCACCGGCAGTCGGCGCGCCTGATGCCTGCGCGCCAGGCCCCACGCCCCGCCTGATCCTCGCCAGCCCTGTCACGGGTCTGCGCCACAATGCCGGGCGTCCGTCGCCAGGGTTCCGTCTGCATGAAGCCTTCAGATTTCCAAGCCCCAGCCAAGCGCTGGTCCCCGCTCGCCTTGAGCTGGCTCGCTGCCTTGTGGATGGGCGGGCTGGCCAACTGGCCCTTGTGGCAGCGCATGTTGGCCTTGCCTGAGCTGCAAGGGGCCCGGGGGTGGGGCTTCGTGCTCGTGTTCGCGGGCATCGTCATCAGCCTGCACGCGGCGCTGCTCAGCACCCTGGCCTGGCCCCGCATCTACAAGCCGGTGCTGGTCTTGTGCCTGCTCAGCGCCGCCGCAGCGGCCCACTTCATGGGAGCCTACGGCACGGTGATGGACCCAACCATGATGGTCAATGTCCTGCAGACCGACATGAAGGAAACGCGCGACCTGCTCAGTTGGCGCCTGCTGGGCAGCCTGCTGCTGCTGGGCGTGCTGCCTTCGATCTGGCTATGGCGGCAGCCCATCGCGCCGTGGTCCTGGCCCCGGCGCCTGGGCTTGAATCTCGCGGGCCTGATCGGCGGCCTGGCCCTGATGGTCGGACTGGCCATGAGCAGCTATGCCGACCTGGCCTCGACCATGCGCAACCACCCCTCGCTGCGCTACATGATCAATCCGCTGGCCTCGTTCTGGTCGCTGGGTGTGGTGGCCGTGGAGTCGCACCAGGCGCCGGCCGGGCCGCCGGCCGTAGTCGCGGCCGATGCGCAATGGCAGCCCAGGGACCCGCAGGCCAAGCCCCGCCTGCTGCTGCTGATGGTCGGTGAAACGGCCAGGTCTGCCAACTTCTCCCTGAACGGCTATGCACGCCCCACCAATCCGCGGCTGGCCCAGCTGGACGTGCTGAGCTTCCGCCAGGTCAGCGCCTGCGGCACCAGCACCGCCGCGTCGCTCCCTTGCATGTTCTCCCACCTCGGGCGCCGTGCCTTCCTGGACCAGGGCAGCGAACAGGAGAACCTGCTGGACGCCCTCCAGCGCGCGGGCCTGGCCGTGCTGTGGCTGGACAACCAGAGCGGTTGCAAGGGCCTGTGCGAGCGGGTGCCGCATGCGCATGCCACGCAGGCAGCGGGCAAGACACCGCTGCCCTCCGGTCTCTGCGACGATGGCGAATGCCTGGACATGGCGCTGCTGCACGAGCTCGACGCCCGGCTGCAGAGCCTGGACGCCCAGCGGCGCCAACGCGGCGTGGTCCTGGTCATGCACCCCATGGGCAGCCATGGGCCGGCCTATTTCAGGCGCTCGCCGCCCGAGCTCAAGCCCTTCATGCCGGAATGCCGCAGCAACGCCTTGCAGCAATGCCCGCGCGAGCAGGTGCTCAACGCTTACGACAACAGCATCGTGTATGCCGACACCGTGCTGGCCGAAACCGTCGCCTGGTTGCAGCGCCAGAAGGAGTTCGACGTGAGCCTGCTCTATGTGTCCGACCACGGCGAGTCCCTGGGCGAGAACAAGCTGTACCTGCACGGCGTTCCCTATGCCGTGGCTCCCAGGGAACAGACGCAGGTGCCCTGGATCGTCTGGCTGCCCGAAGCCAGCGCGCGGCATTACGGCGTGGACAGGCGCTGCCTGCAGGGCCGGCTGGACCAGCCCCTTTCGCACGACTGGCTCAGCCACACCGTGCTGGGCCTGGCCGAGGTGCGCAGCAGCATCTACAAGCCCGAATGGGATCTGCTGCGCGAATGCCGTACCAGCCCCTGAGCTCCACGCCGGCGCCGGCACTCGCGCCTGCAGGCCCTGCGTTCAGGCCAGCAAGCCCTGGATGGCCGCGCCCATCTGGTCCAGGCCCACGCTCCGGTCCACGGCCCCCATCGCCACCGCGGCCTTGGGCATGCCGTACACCACGCAAGTGGCTTCATCCTGAGCCAGCGTGCGGGCCCCGGCCTGGCGCATGCACAGCAGGCCGCGCGCCCCGTCGTCGCCCATGCCGGTCAGGATGACGCCGATCGCATTGCGCCCGGCCGCCTGGGCCACGGAACGGAACAGCACGTCCACCGAGGGCTTGTGATGGTTGACGACGGGCCCGTCCCGCACCTCGACCACATACTGCGCGCCGCTGCGCCGCAGCTGCATATGGCAGCCCCCTGGGGCGACGAGCATGCGGCCCTCGATCACCCGATCGCCGTCCCGAGCCTCCAGCACCTCGAGCTCGAGCACGTCATTGAGGCGCTTGGCCAGGGCATGGGTGAAGCTGGGCGGCATGTGCTGCACCAGCACGATGCCCGGACTGCGCCTGGGCAGCTGCCGCAGCAAGACCTCGACGGTCTGCACCCCTCCGGTGGAGCTGCCGATGGCGATCACGCGGTCGGTGGTGAGGCTCAGGGCCGCGGTGGGGGCCGGCGACGACGGTCCCGTGCTCGCCGCTGTGCGCGGGCCGTCGGGACCACTCTGGCTCGACTGAGGCGGCTGGGACGGCTGCGCCAGGCGCGGCATGGCGCGCAGATTCGCCCGGGCCGCGGCGCGCACGGCGGCCACCAGGCCGTTGGAATCGTCCTCCAGGAAGTCGCGCAGGCCCAGCCGGGGTTTGGTCACGAAACCCACGGCGCCGGCTGCCAGGGCCTGCAGAGTCGTCTCGCAGCCGGCCTCGGTCAAGGTGGAGCACATCACCACCGGTGTTGGCCGCTTGTGCATGAGCTCCACCAGAAAGGAAAGGCCGTCCTGGCGGGGCATCTCCACGTCCAGGACGATGACGTCGGGCCAGCTGGCCTGCAGCTTGGGCCAGGCAAACAAGGGATCGGCCGCGGTGAACAGCACCTCGATGCCGGCGCGTTCCAGCAGGCCGCTCAGATGCTTGCGAACGACGGCCGAGTCATCGATCAGGGCCACGCGGATCGTCATCTCATCGCCTCCCGGAATTGGTGGGGGTGCCCCGGCTCATGGTGACGACACCCGTCTGCAGGTCCAGCGTGACCGAACGCGGCACGTTGTCGCCCACGTCCACGCCCTCGAGCTGGAACCCGTGCTGCTCCACCAGCGCCCACGCGGTCTCGATGTTGCGTTCGCCGACATGGGTCTTCAGCCGGCTGGCGTCGGGCAGGGTATCGGCGCCGCCGTACAGGTGCGCCACATAGTCCTGCGTCCGGGTGCCGGACTCGATGATGCGGTCGACCAGCGCTGCTATGGCTTCATCGCCGTAGCGGCCGTCCAGCGGCGCCTCCGGCCTGCGCATGCGCCCGGGCAGCATGAAGTGGCACATGCCGCCCAGCCGGCACTGGGGATGCCAGAGCGTGAGCCCGATGCACGAGCCCAGCAGTGTCTTGAGCTTCACGCCGCGGCCGAAGTAAAGCTGCCCCGGCAGCACCGTGATCACAGGGCCGCTTTCGAGCCCGACGCCATCGGGCAAGGGGCGGTCAGGCGTGCGCATAGATGGCGGTGCCCACGGCTCGCAAGGGCAGGTTCAGTCCGTTGAGCGACTCGGCGTGGCCGACGTAGAGCACGCCGTCCGGCTTCAGCCGCTCCAGCACGCGCCGCACGATGGCCGCCTTCTGCTCCGGCTCGAAGTAAATCAGCACATTGCGCAGAAAGATCACATCGAAGGTCGGCAGCGCCGGCAGATCGCGCATGAGGTTGGCAACCAGGAACTCGACATGGCTGCGGATGGACTTGTCGATCAGCAGATAGCCCTCGTAGGGACCGCTCCCCTTCAGGCAGAAGCGCCGGCGGTAGTCCTCAGGGATGTTGGCGGCGCGCTCCAGCGCGTACAGGCCCTGGCGGGCGGCTTGCACCACCGAGGTCGAGAGGTCCGTGCCCACGACGCGCCAGGGTGTCGCGCGCATCAGGTCTCCCAGCAGCATGGCAGTGCTGTAAGCCTCTTCGCCGGTGGAGCTGGCGGCGCTCCAGAGGCGAACTTCCTGACCTTCAGGATGCGCGGCCAAGCGCTGCCGCAGGTCGTCGAAATGCGCGGGTTCGCGGTAGAAGTAGGTTTCGTTGGTGGTGAGCCGGTCCACCGCCGCCACCGCGAGTGCCTCCGGCAGTTGCCCGCGGACCAGTTCCTGGATGAAGCTCTCCAGGTCCGCATGGCCGTTGTCCAGGGCCAGTCGATACAAGCGGCCGTGCACCAGCGCCTTCTTGCCCGTCGTCAGCCGGATGCCCGAGACGCGGAAGAAGTAATCACTGATTGCTGCATAGGCAGGCGCCGAGAGCGTACTCATCGCCGGACTCAGCGCTCGCTGTGCGCCGCCTCGCCGATCATGCGCGCCAGGGTCTCCGGATCGAGGACCTGGGCCAGATTGAGCACCGCCACATAGCCCCCCTTCGCGTGGATCATGCCGTGCAGGAACACGCCGGGCACGGCGACGCCGAGCGAGGGCACCGCTTCCATGTGCTGGGCCGAGAGGTCCAGCACCTCGTAGACCGCGTCGACCAGCAGCCCCACGACCAGGCGCTGCGGCGCGCAGGCCTGGCTCTCGACCACCACGATCGCACTGCGCCGCTCCAGCGGCGTGACGCGCAGGCCCAGGCGTGCAGCGAGATCGATCACGGGCACCACCGCGCCGCGCAGGTTCATGACGCCGCGAACGAAGCCCGGCGTGCGCGGCACGGGCGTCAGCCGGCCGACCTCCAGGATTTCGCGGACACTGCCAATGGGCACCGCCAGTCGCTCGCCGCCGCTGGCCAGGCTCAGCAACTGATCCAGCGACGCATCCAGGCCCGCGATCTCGGTCATGGCGCCCATCAGAAGCGCTTGAAGTGCGATTCGTCGATCTGCCCGATCACCTTGGCGCCGCCCGCGGCATGCCCGCTTCCTGCCGAAGTCGCCAGGGGCCGCGCCGGTCTGTGCAGTCCGGACACCACCGCGGGCGCCCGCGCCGCCGCGCGCGGTTCATGGCCATTGCCGTGACCGCTGCCAAGATGGGCGCCGCGCGCATGCCCTGTCCCGCCGCCCCCGCCCTGCTGCAGCCGGAAGTAGCTCATGAGCTCCTGCAGCTGCGTGGCCTGCGCGGAGAGCTGCTCGGCCGTGGCGGAGAGCTGCTCCGACGCCGACGCCGTCTGCTGCGTCGCCCCGGACAGGTGGTGCATGGACGCGCTAATCTGGTTCACGCCGTCGGACTGCTCCGCGCTCGCCGCTGCAATCTCCTGCACCAGCGAGCTCGTCTTCTGGATCGAAGGCACCATGCTGGACAGCACGCGGCCCGCCTTCTCCGCCAGCTCGACGCTGGACCCCGCCAGCCCGCCAATCTCCTGCGCCGCCACCTGGCTGCGCTCGGCGAGCTTGCGCACCTCCGCCGCCACCACCGCGAAGCCCTTGCCGTGCTCGCCGGCGCGCGCAGCCTCGATCGCCGCGTTCAGCGCCAGCAGGTTGGTCTGGTAGGCGATGTCGTCGACGATGGAGATCTTGGTCGCGATCTGCTTCATCGCCTCCACCGTCATCGACACCGCCTGGCCGCCGTCCATTGCCTCGCGCGAAGCCTGCGTGGCGATGCCGTCCGTCACGTTCGCGTTCTCCGCGTTCTGCTTCACGCTCGCGGCGATCTCCTGCAGCGCCGCGGTGGTCTGCTCCACGCTCGCCGCCTGCTGCGAGGCCGAGTGCGACAGCGACTGCGAGGTCTGCGACACCTGGTCCGACGCCGCCGTCAACTGCTCCGCCGAGGCCCGGACCTCCTGTATCGTTGCACTCACCGTTTCGATCAGCGCGTTGAATTTGCCGCCCAGCATCGCGAAGAACGGCTCCTTGCCCTCCAGCGCGATCCGCTGCGAGAAGTCGCCCTGCGCCGCACCATCCACCATCGAGCTGATCTCGGTCTCCGCCGCGACCTCCGCGGTGCGGTCCTTCCACTCCACCACCGTTCCCAGGCGCTGACCCTGCTCGTCCAGGATCGGGTTGGCGCTCAGGCTGAACGTCAACGCGCCCACCTGGACTTCCGTCTTGTACTCGCCCTTGAGCGACCCCAGCAGCTGGCGCTGGTGGCCGGGGTTGCGGTGGAACTGGTCGAAGCTCGCTCCGACGATGCGCCGCGCGTCGAACTGAGGCAGGGCCTTGCGCAGCTCACCCTCGTTGCGCGACATCATCTGCGCCACGGACTGGTTGCCGTAGACGATCAGCCCGTCGGCATCCGCGATCATGACGTTCGTCGAACAGGTGTCCAGCGCCTGCCGCACCCGCGCGTTCTCCGCCGCCAGCCGCTGCTCGCGCTCGCGCGCCGCCAGCTCGGCCGTCATGTCCTTCCATTCCACCACCGTGCCCAGCCGCTTGCCTTGCGGCGACAGGATGGGGTTGGCCACCAGGTCGAAGCGCAGCACGCCCAGCGCAATCCGGGCGCGGTACTCCGACTGCAGCTGGCCGATCGGCTGGGACTGATGCGCGGGGCTCTTGTGCAGAACGTCGATGTTCTGCCCGACGACGGCGGCGGCGGAGAACTGCGGCAGCACCTTGCGGAGTTCGGCCTCATTGCCCTGCAGCATTTCCATCACCGATCGGTTCGCATAGATGATGCTGCCCTCGGGGTCGACCAGCATCACGTTGGTCGAGCAGCCGTCCAGCGCCTGCTTGATGCGGCTGGTGGACTCCAGCTGCTCGCGATCGCGCTGCGTGCGGTCGCGCAGGTCGGTCTGCATGCGGGTCATGGACTTCAGCAGCTGCGCCACCTCGTCCTTGCCCTGGTCGCGGATGTCGTTGTCCAGCCGGCCTTCTGCGACGGCCTGGGTGATGGACATCGCGTGCACCAGCGGTTCGGAAACGGAGCGCAGGACCAGCCAGCTGAACACACTGCAGCCCAGGCCCAGGACCAGCATGCCGACCAGCAGGGTCATGCGCCGGCGCTCCAGCATCTGGATGCGTTCACGCAGCACCTTGCGCAGCTCCACGCCGACGGCATCATGCAGCTCGTAGGAAGCGCCGAGAAACTCGCCGGCCGCCTCGAAGAACTGCGGCCCGCTCATGCTTGGCTTGCCCGAGCTGACTTCGGTCCTGACCAGCTTCTGAATGGACAGTGCGCCGGCCCCGAACCGATCCAGCAGCGGCTGCAGCGTGTTCTTGAGCGCCGGGCGCGCAGCGAAGACCTGCTCGGCCTGCTGCTGTGACTGGAACTGGCGCTCGTCCAGGTCCATCTGCAGGGCGGTCAGCACCACCTTGTCGGCGTCCTTGAGCTCCCGCGCGCCGACGAGCACGGCACCGCGGCCGCGCAGCTGCGCCTGGGTCTCGGCGGCACGCGGCACGGTTTCCGCTGCCATCAGCGTCAGGTAGTAGCCGTCCGCCTCCGGATACAGCATGAGTCCCGACTCGTCGGCCACGAGCGACCAGCCGCGCAGCAGGCTGCGCATCAGCTGCACGTGGGCATCGAAACTGTCCTGCGCATTCACGGCGCGGCTGTCCACCTGCTGGGCCAGGCGAGCCGTCTGGCTGGCGACCTCCTTGAGCATGAGGCGCGCCTTCTCGTAGCCGCGCTCGCCGGCAAGCGCGACGGCCTTTTCGAGGTCCGCCTGCGTCTTGGCCAGCAGCTGCTGCCGCTCGCGTGCCGCCGAGGCATGGCCGCTCAGCTCCATGCCGCTGAGCCCCCGCAAGCGCTGCATCTGCTGTGCCAGCGGGCCCGCCATCTCCAGCGTGGACGCGCCAAGCTCCTGCCGGTGCGTTTCCTCCAGCAGCTGCGACTCGGCCTGCAGCAGCATGAAGGCCGGCAAGCCCGCCAGGAAAAAGCCCAAGACGCCGAGTAGCGAGAATTTGCCTGTCAAGGAAAGCTGTCGCAGCCACTTCATATCGGTCTCCCTGGGCTCAATGAGCCTGCTTGTTCGTCATGACTGATGCGGTGTCGGCGCAACCGTCGGACACAGCGGTTCCCAGCAGACCCGGTACGTCCAGCACCAGGGCGACATCGCCCGAGCCCAGGATGGTGGAGCCTGCCAAGGCGCGCAGATGCTGGAAGATGCCCGACAGCGGCTTGATCACGGTCTGGTGCTCGCCCAGCAGCCGGTCCACCACCAGGCCTACCCGATGGGCGCCATCGCGCACCACCATCACGCTGCGGCGCCGGCCCTGTTCGGCCGGCACGCCGTAGAAGCGGGCGAGGTCCAGCCAGGGCAGGATCTCGCCGCGCAGATCGAAGGTGCCGCTGACGCGCTCCCCCTGCCGCGCGAACTCCGGCGGCATGTCTATGCATTCGGCCACCGCGGACATCGGCACCACATAGTGCACGCCGCCGACCATGGTCAGGAAGCCGTCGATCATGGCCAGCGTCAGCGGCAGGCGGATCTGCGTGAGCGTGCCCCCTCCCGGCTCGCTGTGCAGGGCGATGCTGCCGCGCAGCGCTTCAATGTTGCGCTTGACCACGTCCATGCCGACGCCGCGCCCGGAGAGGTCCGTCACCTGCTCGGCCGTCGAGAAGCCGGGAAGGAAGATCAGCTGCCACACCTCGTGGTCGGGCAGGACCTGGCCGGGATCGACCAGGCCGCGCTCATGGGCCTTGTTCAGGATTCGCTCGCGCGACAGGCCTCGCCCGTCATCGCGCACCTCGATCACCACGGCGCCGGTCTCATGGAAGGCGTTGAGCACGAGCCGCCCCAGGGCCGGCTTGCCGGCGGCCAGGCGTTCCTGCGGCGTCTCCAGGCCGTGGTCCATGCTGTTGCGGATCAGGTGCATCAAGGGGTCGGCCACCTGGTCCACCATGGCCTTGTCGAGCTCGGTGTCGCCGCCTGTGACCACCAGCTCGATGTCCTTGCCCAGCTGCTTGGCGGTGTCGCGCACGACCCGGTGAAAGCGGCCGAAGGTCTCGCCGATGGGCACCATGCGCAGCGACAGTGCGCCGTCGCGGGTTTCCTGCACCAGATCCATCACGCGCTGGGTCGCCTCCAGCAGCGCCGGATTGCTCTCCAGATGCGCCACCATCTGCGCCCCCGAACCCGCGATGAGCAATTCACCGATCAGGTCGATCAGACGGTCCAGCTTGTCGGCCCGCACCCGCACGAACCGTGTTTCATCGCCATTGCGGCGGTCACGCCCCCCCTGGCGGCGGTCCCCTTCGCCGCTGCGCCGATCACGGCTCGACGCGGCCCCCTCCTGGCGCCGCTCGATGGCCGGCAGGGGCAGCGCTTGATCGCTGTCCGGGTCGCGCGCCATGCGCTGCTCGAACTGGAGGCCCAGGCCGCGGAAGCGTTCCAGCAGGCGGCTGCGCGCGGCTTCGTCGTCGCCGCAGCGGCGCTCCAGCACGCCCTCGTAGTCACTTGCGGGGGCGCCGGGCGGCAGCAGGATCAGGTCGCTGTCCTCGGCAGCGAACTCGAAGACGCCGCGCAGCTCGTCGGCGCTGCAGTCGCTCAGCAGCTGGATCTCGAATCCCAGGTAGCAGGCTTCCGGGTCCAGCGCCTCCATGGCCGGCACCGCCTCGTCCAGGGTGCACAAGCCCAGCAGCTGCCCCTTGCCCGTGAGGTAGCGGAGAAAGGACAGCGGGTCCAGGCCATTGCGCAGCGCATCCGGCCCGAAGCGCAGGGAGAAGTGCCAGGCATCGGAGATGCGCACAGGCGGCGCGCCCGGCACATCGCCCGGCGGCAGGCCGGCAGGCGCGGCCCTGTTCGCGGCCGGATCGAGCGCGGAGCCCGCATCCACGGCGGCGCCCGGCAGCAAGGCACGCAGCCGTGCCGCCAACGCCTGGCTGCTCGCCGTCACCTCGTCGTCGAGTTGGCCATCGCGCAGCTCCTGCAGGAGGCGCCCGATCTGGTCCTTGGCCTGCAGCAGGGCTGCCATCACCTCGTCGTCCAGCGCCCGATGCCCGGCGCGCAGGGCCTCCAGCAGTGTCTCGGCCTCATGGGTGAAGGACACCACCCGATCGAAGCCGAACAGCCCAGCGGTTCCCTTGATCGTGTGCGCGGCCCTGAATGCGGCGTTGAGACTTTCCGCGTCGGTGGGATCGCCCTCCAGCACCAGCAATGCCGCCTCGCACTGCGCCAGCATTTCTTCGGCTTCCTCGATGAAGCCGGCCCTGGCTGCGGCAAGGATTTCGGCGTCGTCGTCACTGGCCGCCATGGCGTCTCACTCCGCGCTGCTGTCCGCTGGGGACACGAGGCCAAGCACCGATTCGAGGCGGTAGTCGGCAAGCGCCCGGCGCACGGCCGGGCTGCAGGATTCGATGCGGCAGTCGCAACCCCTCTGGGTCGCGCTCGCCTTCAAGCTCAGCAGCAGCTGGACGCCCGCACTGTCGAACTCCTCGACGCCATCCAGCGCCAGGGCCAGGCTTGCCGGCCCCGCCTCCAGCAGTCCCAGCCACTCGGCATGCACCGCGCTGGCCTGCACGATGGTCAGCTCCGGGCCCGCCGCCCAACGAAGCGCCGGGCGCTCGCTCAAGGCATCCAGCTCGGCAGGCGGCTCAGAAGGCGCTTCGGCATCCATGCGCTGTCCTCAGACGCACAGCCGGTTGACGGCATCCACCAGCTCCGAAGGCTGGAAGGGCTTGGTGATCCATGCCTTGGCACCTGCCGCGCGGCCCTCGGCCTTCTTGGCTTCCTGCGATTCGGTGGTCAGCATGATGACCGGCGTGAACTTGTAGGCGGCCAGGGTCTTGAGTTCACGCAGGAAGCTCAGGCCATCCATGACGGGCATGTTGACGTCGCAGACGATCAGATGCACCTTGGCATCGCCCTGCAGGGTGCTCAGCGCCGCCTGGCCGTCGCCGGCCTCGAGAACGGTGTAGCCGGCTTTCTTCAGCGCCAGCTTCACCACGGTCCGGAATGAGCCCGAGTCGTCCACCACCAGAATCGTCTTGCCGCTCATTGAATGCTCTCCGCAAGGAAGTCAACCATCGAAGCCAGTCGAAGCAAGTCAGCCAGTGGTCTGGCCTTTCGGATCAATCGAGGCGCATCTGGTGCAGGCAGGGTGCGCCCGGGCAAAGGCAGGCCGGCAACGCGCGTGATCCGAAGCGGACCGACGAGCCGCCCGCCGCGGGCACTCGGGTGTTCATTCAGCACCATGGGCTCCCTGCACAGTCAGCCAAGACATACCACTCCAAATACTCGGCACGATGCAGCCTGCATGAAGAGACTGCCCTCGCT
Source organism: Burkholderiaceae bacterium (assembly GCA_041905785.1). Lineage (GTDB taxonomy): Bacteria > Pseudomonadota > Gammaproteobacteria > Burkholderiales > Burkholderiaceae_C > Roseateles_B. The sequence continues at coordinate 259,972 of JAYRKJ010000001.1, read as the reverse complement.
GCCGAGCCGGAGCGGCCCTCGAAGCGCAAGATCCGGGACCGAGCGTAGCGAGCTTGCTCGGCCCTGTCGAGGACAGGCCCATGCCGAACAGCCCGAGGCGGTGCCGAAACACCCAGCGAGTTGGCAAAACGGCCGCGAAGAACGCCGCCAGGGCACCGACTTGCCGCGCTATGAGCGGGGGGCACCCGCCGATTCGTGATGGATTGGCGGCTGGATTTCCCCACTTTGGGGGGGACGTTCCCCGGCAGGGAGACCGTAGCGTGCAAGCGTCACGAAATCGTCACCTAAAGCGCCTGCATGCGGGCTGACGTTGCTTTGCGGCCCACGGCGGGGCTTGTTGCCAGGCGCACTCGCGATTAGGCTGAGCCGGGCTGAAGGGCTGTCCCCGCAGCAGGTCAAGGTCACCTGCGCGGCGCCTCCGACCGCCCAGGACCTAGGAGTTCATGATGCTTGATCGCCGGTCTTTGCTCTTGGTTGACGACGAGGAATCGACGCTGGAGATGCTCGCCGCCAACCTCAGCAGTCATTTCGACGTCCGCTTCGCGCAGCGCGGTGAAGCGGCCCTGGCGCAATGTGCCGAGGCACTGCCGGAGCTGGTCATCCTGGACGTCGACATGCCCGGCATGTCGGGCTATGACACCTGTCAGACGCTCAAGAGCAGGTACCCGGACCTGCCCGTCATCTTCCACTCCGCCAAGACCTCGATCGAGGAACGCCTGCTCGGCTACGCGGCGGGCGGCGATGACTACCTGCCCAAGCCCTTCAATCCCGAGGAACTCAGCACCAAGGTCGCGCTGCAGCTCAACCGCATCGATCGGGCCCGCGAGTTGAGCGGGCAGCTCGACGAAGCCATGAACGCGGTGCTGAGCACGGCGGACATGGTCGGCGAGGCCGGCGTCGCCTTGAGCTTCCAGCGCAAGCTCAATGGCTGCCACTCCTACGGGGCCGTGGCGGAGGCGCTGTTCGAAGCCCTGGCGTCCTATGGCTACGACGGCTGCCTGCAGATCCGCGGCCGGCGCGAGACGCTGTCGCGCAACGCCCGGGCCAATTGCTCGGCGCTGGAACAGTCGCTGTTGGAGCACGTCAGCCAGCTGACGGGCGGGCAGCGCATCCGCGCGATGGGCCCCCATACCGCGTTCGCCTATGGATCCGTCACGCTGTTCGTCCGCGACCTGCCCATGGACAGGTCCGCGCTGGATCGCGCGGCAGCGGACAAGGCCGGCCGCGCCCTGGACAACATCGCGCTGCTGGTCGAGGCCATGATCAGCCGCGTCGCCACTCTGGACAACGAGATGACCAGCCACGAGCTGGCCGAGATCCGCCGCCTGGTGCAGATGACCCGCCACGCGCTGACCGACATTGCGGCCGGTCACCGCCATCTGCAGGGCGCCGTGCGCGGCCAGTTTGACGAGATGCGGCGGCAGTTCGAGGAGAGCTTTCTTCATCTGGGCCTGACGGCCGGGCAGGAGGACCACATCAACCTCCTGGTCACCGAACATCGCGACCACCTGCTGCAGGCCCTGACCGAGGCGCAGTCCAATGAGGAGTTCCTGAATCGCGTCATCCGCAAGCTCAGCGCCTACATTTAGCCCGCTAGGCTTCCAGCCCCGGCCCAGCTCACACTGCCCGCCCGCGCGTCATGGCACCCACGGCGAAGTCCTCTTCCCTGGATGAGGCGCTCAAGCCCGACTTCAGCCACGCCGAGCAGTTCCGGCGCCACATCGAGGCGGCGCTGCAGAGCGTCGGCTGGCGGCTCCTGCTGTTGATTGCCGCTGCCGCGCTGATCCAGATGGGAACCCTGGCCCTGCAAAGCCAGCCCTGGGCGATCCGCATCAGCCGCATGGGAACCGCCAGCGCGGTTCTGCTGCTGTGCCTGGCTTGCGCCCTCATGACGCGGCGCTGGGGCCTGCGCCTTGCGATGGCCTTTTTCTGCCTGAGCGCCGGCATTGCCCTGATCGCCTCGGCCTACACGCATGGCCTCGGCCTGTACTCGTCCGGCATACCGGGGCTGCTGCTGATCACCCTGATCGCAGCCTTCCTGTCGGGTCGGCGCGTCATGTGGGCCGTGACGCTGACCTCCATCAGCGGCATTGCCCTTTTGGGTGCTGCCCACGAAATGGGCTGGATCGTCGGCCCGACGGCCCTCAACACCCCGCCGCCCGGCAGCTTCATCGTCGTGTACCTGGCCGTGCTGACGCTGTGCGCCTGGCTGGTCACGCGCTTCTCCGCGATCTTCTGGCAGGCGACCTCCTCCCTGCAGTCCGCGCATGAGCTGCTGCTGAAAGCCATGCAGTCCCAGCAGGACAGCAGCGAGGAGCTTCGACGCAGCGAGCAGCGCCTGCGCAGCCTGCTCGACGGCGCGCTGTTCGGCATCCAGATCGTGGATGCCGAGACCGCCGCCATCCACTACGCCAACGACCAGGCCCTCGCCACCTTCGGCTGCGCCAGCATCGAGGAGCTGGGTGATTCGCTGATGAGCCAGGGCCGCGAAGCGCAGAAGGCAAACTTCCTCGCCCGCGTCCACGACGCGGCCCGGGTGGGTGCCCAGCACTTCGCCTGGCAGGCCTCGCGCAAGGACGGCACGGCGCTCTGGCTGGACCTGAAGCTGGATCGCCTGGAGTTCAACGGCGAAGTGCAGGTGGTGATCTTCATCCATGACGTCAGCGCGCGCGCCATGGCCGAGGCCGAACTGCGGCAGCACCGCGCCAGGCTGCAGGACGAAGTGGCCGCGCGCACGGCGGAGCAGCAGGCCGAACGCCAGCGCATGCAGGAGATCATCGAGGCCCTGCCCATCACCCTGTCCATTCGCAGCCCCGTGGGGCGCTACATGATGGTCAACCGCTACTTCGAGACTGCCGTCGGCCGCACGCGTGACGAGGTGCTGGGGCGATCCATCAAGGACCTGTTCGATGCGGGCCATGCAGCCGAGATGCTGAAGCGCGACGAACAGGTGCTCAGGGACGGCCAGCCGGTCACCGTCGAAGAGCAGGTCCGGCACCCGCACAGCACGGCACGGGACTATCTGACCACCTCGGTCCCGCTGAAGGACCACCGCGGACGCCCCTACGCCGTGCTGAACCTGGGCACGGACGTGACCATGCTCAAGACCCTGCAGCGCGAGCTCAGCACCGCGCGGGACCAGGCGCAGGCCTCGGCCAAGGCCAAGGGCGAGTTCCTGGCCAATATGAGCCACGAGATCCGCACGCCGCTGAATGCCATGCTGGGCCTGGCCCAGCTGGGCCGCCGCAACGAGGCCGGCGGGCCGCCGCCCAGCCAGACCTTCGAGCGCATCCTGCGCGCCGGCCGCCATCTGCAGGGCGTCATCAACGACGTGCTGGACTTCACGCGGATCGAGTCCGGCAAGCTGGGCGTGGACCTCCAGCCCGTGCGCCTGCTCGCGCTGCTCGAGGAAGTGATGGAGCTGGTCAGCGATCGCGCGCTCGAAAAGGGCCTGACCCTGAGATGGGACGCGCAGGCCGCACCCGCCTGGGTGCTGCTCGACCCCTTGCGTGTGAGCCAGGTGCTGGTGAACCTGCTGGCCAACGCCATCAAGTTCACGGAGCACGGCGAGGTGAAGCTGGGCCTGGGTTGCACCGAAAGCACGCTGACCTTATTGGTTAGCGACACCGGACCTGGCATCCCCAAAGAACACCAGGAGCGCATCTTTCATGCCTTCGAGCAGGCCGACTCGTCCACCACCCGCAAATACGGCGGTTCCGGGCTGGGGCTGGCCATCAGCCGCCGGCAGGTCGAAGCCATGGGCGGCACGCTGACGGTGGACAGCGAGCCGGGTCGCGGCGCGACCTTCACCGTGACACTGCCGCTTCAGTTGGCAGCAGCGCCGGAGGGCTCGCCCGACGCGCCGGACATCGGCCATGACCTCGCCGGCGTGCGCGTGCTGGTGGTGGACGACGTGGACATCAACCGCGAGATCCTGCAAGACATGCTCAGCCAGTTCGGCGTGCAGACCACGCCGGCCGCCAGCGGCGACGAAGCCATTGAGCAGGTCCGGCAAGGCGGCCCCGACGCCTTCGACATCGTGCTGATGGACGTGCAGATGCCGGACATGGACGGCTATGAAACGGCCGCCGCCTTGCGTCTCCTGGCCCCGGCGCTGCCCATGGTGGCGGTCACGGCACATGCCATGGTCGAGCACCGCCAGCACAGCCTGGACGCCGGCATGAGGGACCACCTGACCAAGCCGGTGGACGTCGATGCCTTGAAGGCCTGCATCGCACGCCACGCGCTGCCAAGCAGGGCCCGCCCCCACCCTGCCCCGTCATCCCATGACATCCCGCATCCCTTGGCTGCCGAGCGGCCGGCGACGGAGTCCGCGTCACCAGCGCCGATCCAGGCGGACCCCGCCGTGAACGGCCACACGGCCAGCCTGCCCGGCGGGCCCGGCTGGCCCGCCATGCCTGACGTCGACTTCGACGCGGCGCTGCGACGCTGTGCGGGGCAGTTGCCCTTGCTGCAGAAATTGCTGCGCCAGTTCAGCCACTACTACGCGCAACACCCCGAACTCTTCGAAGCCGCCCGCACGGCCGGGCTGCAGCCCTTGCAAAGCACGGCGCACCGGCTCAAGGGGGCCGCGGGCAATCTGGGCATGACCGGACTGGCAGCGCTGGCCGCGTCCGTCGAGCAGAGCTGCACGGGCGCTTCGTCCGAAGACGCGCTGCAGGCGGCCCTGGATGCGCTGGGCCGCAGCATCAGCGCACACCTGCACGCGCTGCAGCAGTGGCTGCCGCCCAATGAAGGCCAGTCAACACCGGGCGCCTCCCCGCCTGGCTCGTCGGCATAGGACAGCCGCTGCGATTCGCAGGCGAAGCTGGCGCACGGCGCACGGCGCACGGCACACGGCACACGGCGCACGGCGCACGGCGCACGGCACACGGCACACGGCGCGCGGCACGCGGCACGCGGCACACGGCACACGGCACACGGCACACGGCGCGCGGCACGCGGCACGCGGCACGCGGCACGCGGCACGCGGCACGCGGCACGCGGCACGCGGCACGCGGCACGCGGCACGCGGCGCGCGGCGCGCGGCGCCTAGTGCAGGGTTCCACGCTGATCGGCACCGAAAACCGCGTCGTTGCCGCCTTGACCTTGTTGCAAATCCTCGCGATGCCACGGAGCTTCGCTGGGGCTTGCGCCTAGCCACGATGACAAACCCATCGGATTTCTTCAGTGCCTCATCGCGTCGAACACTGCACTAGAACAGCTCGCCCTGCCGCTGCGAGGGCCTGCCCGGCCGGCTTGCCGGCCGCATGAACAGCGTCAGGTCCAACGGTGTGCGTTCCCGATTCAAACCCAGGCGCGCGCAGGCCTTGCGCATGCGCTGTTGCAGCAGGTCGGCCCACAAGCCCTCGCCCCGCATGCGGCTGCCAAAGCGCGGGTCGTTGTCCCGGCCGCTGCGCAAGTCACGCAGCCGCGCCATCACCCGTCCGGCCCGCTCAGGGAAATGCTGCTGCAGCCAGTCCTGGAACAGCGGCTTGACCTCCCAGGGCAGGCGCAGCGGAATGCTGAACGCCGAGCGCGCGCCCGCCTCGGCCGCCTGTTCCAGGATGCGCTCCAGCTCCGGCTCATTGATGAAGGGAATCAGCGGCGACACGCTGACTCCCACCGGCACGCCCGCCTCGGCCAGTGTTCGCAGCGTCGTCAGGCGCCGGTGCGGTGCGGCGGCTCGCGGCTCGAGGATGCGCGCCAGCACCGGGTCCAAGGTGGTGATGGACACATAGACCGCCGCCAGGCCCTGGGCCGCCATGGGCGCGATCAGGTCCAGGTCGCGCTCAACGCCCGCAGACTTGGTGACCAGAGAAAATGGATGCCGATGCTCGGCCAGCACCTCGATGATCCGGCGCGTGATGCCAAGCCTGCGCTCGACGGGCTGGTAGGCGTCGGTGGCCGTGCCTATGCAAAGGAGGCGCGGCTCATAGCCTGGCCGCGACAGCTCGGCCCGCAGGCGTTCCGCGGCATTGATCTTGGCCACCAGACGGGTCTCGAAATCCAGCCCCGGCGACAGGTTCAGGTAGCTGTGGGTCGGGCGGGCAAAGCAGTAAATGCAGCCATGCTCGCAGCCCCGGTAGGGATTGATGGAGAGGTCGAAGACGATGTCCGGCGACTGGTTGCTGGACAGGATGCTGCGCGCCAGCTCCTCCACCACCTGCGTTTGCGGTGGCAGGCTTTGCTCCGCGACCTGCTGGTCCAGCGTGCCCCAGCCGTCGTCTACCGCCTCACGCCGGTCCTGCTCGAAACGGTGGGCGATGGCCCAGGCGCTGCCGCGCCCCTTGATGACCTGCGGCCAGGGCAGGACCTGGGCTGCCTCGGCACCCGCGCCCGCGCCCGCGCCCGCATTTTCGCGGTCGGCGAACAGGGCATCGGGGTCGAAGTCAGGTGGCGCAGGCATACTGTATTTTCATACAGTATTTCCAAATTTCAAGGGGGTGGACCGGACGGTGATCAGTACTCGTCCCCCGCCGGGCCCACGTAGCCCGGCGCCAGGTTCTCGAACTTCGTGTGCATGCGCTGGAAGGCCAGCTTCACCGTGCCCACCGGGCCGTTACGCTGCTTGGCGATGATGATCTCGGCCACACCCGGTTCCTTGCACTCTTCCTTGGTGTAGTACTCGTCGCGATAGATGAACATGATGATGTCGGCATCCTGCTCGATGGCGCCCGATTCGCGCAGGTCGGACATCATGGGGCGCTTGTCGGGCCGGGTTTCCACGCTTCGGTTCAGCTGCGACAGCGCAATCACCGGGCAGCGCAGCTCCTTGGCCAAGGCCTTCAGGCCGCGGGAAATTTCACCCACCACGGTGGCGCGGTTTTCCTCGCTGGCGCCGCCGTTGCCGCTCATCAGCTGCAGGTAGTCGATGATGATGAGCCCCAGCTGGCCGCACATGCGGGCCTGGCGGCGGGCACGGGCCCGCACTTCGCTGGGTGAGAGGCCGGGGCTCTCGTCGATGAAAATGGAGGCCTTGCCGAGCTTGTCCACGGCCTCGGAGAGGCGGCTCCATTCGTCATCCGCCAGGCGGCCGGTGCGAAGGTGGCCCTGGTCGATGCGACCGATGGAACCCACCATACGCAGGGCCAGCTGGGCCGCGCCCATTTCCATCGAATAGATCACCACCGGCAGGCCTTCGTTGATGGCCACGTTCTCGCCGATGTTGATGGCAAAGGCCGTCTTGCCCATGGAAGGACGCGCGGCCAGGATGATCAGGTCACCGGGCTGCAGGCCGGCCGTCATGCGGTCCAGGTCGTAGAAGCCGGTGCGCACGCCGGTGACGTCCTCGGCGCCCTGCTCGGCCAGCTCGTTGACGCGGTCGATCAGCTGCACGACCAGCTGGTCCATGGACTGGAAACCCTGCTTGCTGCGCGAGCCTTCCTCGCCGATGCGGAAGATCTTGCCTTCGGCCTCGTCGAGGATTTCCGTCACGGCGCGGCCCTGCGGGGCCAGCGCGGCGGTGGCGATCTCGTCGCTGGTCGTGACCAGCTTGCGCAGGATGGCGCGCTCCCGGACGATTTCCGCATAACGCCGCAAGTTCGCAGCACTCGGCACGCTCTGGGCCAGGTCGTTGAGGTACTTGAGGCCGCCGCAGTCGGCCGCCTTGCCCAGCGAGGTCAGTTCCTCGAAGACCGTCACCACGTCGGCCGGCTTGCCGGCATTGATCAGCTTGCCCAGGGCCGCGAAGATTTGCTTGTGCTCGAAGCGGTAGAAGTCCGTCTCGGTCAGCAGGTCGCCGGCGCGGTCCCAGGCGGAGTTGTCGATCAACAGCCCGCCCAGCACGCTTTGCTCGGCTTCGACGGAGTGCGGCGGCACACGCAGGCGGGCCACCTCTTCATCGCGAGGGGTCCCGGGGGTCGGAGAAACGATGGCGTTCATGAAACTGCGTCGGTCGGTGGCAGGGTCTCGCCCAGGCGTCCGGCCGCGCAGGCGGCCAGGGCCGACACCAGGCTGTGGACAAGTCTGTGCATGACATGGGGGCAGCTCTGTATAACTGCCAGCCCAAAAATGACAAAAGCCGACGGCCAGGGGCTGTCGGCTTTGCTGATTGTGCGCAGCACCCAGGGCGCTGCGCAATCAGGATTTGGCGAAGGCTTACTCGGCCTCGGCCACCACCTGGACGCTGATCTCGACGACCACGTCGGTGTGGGCAGCGACGTTCACGGGGAACTCGCCCACTGCCTTCAGCGGGCCGTGAGGCATGCGCACCTGGGCCTTGACCACCGAGAAGCCGCTCTTGTTCAGGGCTTCGGCGACGTCGGCGTTGGTCACGGAACCGAACAGACGGCCGTCCACGCCAGCCTTCTGGGCGATGCGGATGGTCTTGCCGGTCAGGCTTTCGCCCAGGGCTTGAGCAGCCGCCAGCTTTTCGGCGGCAGCCTTCTCCAGCTCGGCGCGCTTGGCTTCGAATTCCTTGATCGCGGCCTCGGTGGCACGGCGTGCCTGGCGGGTCGGGATCAGGAAGTTGCGGGCGTAGCCGTCCTTGACCTTGACGATGTCACCCAGGTTGCCGAGGTTGGCCACCTTTTCAAGCAGGATCACTTGCATGGTGTCTTAACTCCTCAAACCTTGTGCTGGTCGCTGTAGGGCAGCAGAGCCAGGAAACGGGCGCGCTTGATGGCGACGGTCAGCTGACGCTGGAAGAAAGCGCGCGTGCCGGTCAGGCGAGCGGGCGTGATCTTGCCGTTTTCAGCGACGAAATCACGCAGCGTGTCCACGTCCTTGTAGTCGATCTGCTCGACACCGGCGACGGTGAAGCGGCAGAAACGCTTGCGGCGGAACAGCAGCGATTGTTGGTTGCGCTTGGGCTTGCGGTCCTTGGAGAACCGACCCTTACCACGTGCTGGGGGCATAGTGTGACCTCTTAACTTTTCAATCCGGATACGAATCAGGCGCTGCGAGCCTCATCCAGGGCGGTGACATGGAACAGCGTTCCACGGCCGTTGCGCTGGGCACTGAGGAAGCCGCTGAAGCGGGCTTGGCCTCCGATGCCGAGCGTCTGGATGCGCTTGACGATCTCTCCGATCACCACGGCCCGGATCTCCAGGGAGACCTTGCGGGGCCTTCCGGCTTCCTGGACCTCGGATTCGGCCTTGAGGCTGAAATCCAGGGCCGGCATGCCAGCGGGGGTGTAGCGGATCAGACCGACTTCCTGTACCTGCGCGGTGAGCAATAGCTGATTCACTGCAGACGCGGGTACGGCTCGCGACAGAACCTGGGGCTTAGGCTTCCTGAGGAGCCTTGCGGGCTTCCTCGCGCTCGACCGCCTTCATCATGACGGACGGAGCGGTGTCGGCCTTGCTCTTGACCACGGTCATGTGGCGCAGCACGGCGTCGTTGAAGCGGAAGCCGGTCTCGAGCTCAGCCAGGGTTTCCTTGCTGCATTCGATGTTCAGGCACAGGTAGTGCGCCTTGGCCAGCTTCTGGATCAGGTAGGCCAGTTGACGGCGGCCCCAATCTTCGACGCGGTGAACCACACCACCACCGGTGGTGATCAGGCCCTTGTAACGTTCCAGCATGGCCGGAACCTGTTCGCTTTGATCCGGATGGATCAGCAGAACGATCTCGTAGTGACGCATAAACACTCCTTGTGGATTCCAGCCTTGCCCAGCTCAAAGAGTCGAGCCAAGCGCCGGCTGAGGAAGCCGAACCCCAGCGTCTTCTCTGGGTCCGGCAAGGGAAAGCCCTCGATTGTAGCCGCAAAACGGCAGCTCGCCAAACCACGTCCTGCGGACGACCCGCTCAGCCGCGGCAGGGCATGGCTTCAGCGCTGCGGCGGCTGGTGCAGCAGGGCGATGCGCTCGCGCTCCAGCTGGCTGGGAGCGGGCGTGAGCCAGCTCACCAGGACCATGGCCAGCACACCGGCTGGAATGCCGAACAGGCCGGCGGAAATAGGCTGGATACCCCACCAGGTCTGCGCCGGACCGGGCACTCCCAGGCTTTGGCGCAGCATGGGGCTGGCATGGACCATGTAGTACACCGTCACCGCCAGCCCGACCAGCATCCCGGCCAGCGCGCCGTGCTTGTTGGCGCGCGCCCAGAAAATGCCCAGCACCAGCGGCGGCACCAGCGTCGAGCCGGCCAGCGAGAAGGCGGCCGCCACCATGAAGAGGATGTCCGCCGGCTTCTGCGAGGCGATGGCCGCTGCGCTCAAGGCCGTTGCCAGCAGCAGTGCCTTGGACAAGGTCACCCGGCGGGTTGCCGACGCCCGCGGGTTCACGCCACGGTAGTAGACGTCGTGCGTCAAAGCGCTGGAGATGGTCAGCAGCAGCCCGTCAGCCGTGGACAGTGCGGCCGCCAGCCCACCTGCGGCGACCATGCCCGAGACCACGTAGGGCAGCCCCGCGAGCTCCGGCGTGGCCAGCATGATGATGTCGCCGCCGATGCGCAGCTCGGCCAGCTGCAGGATGCCGTCGCCGTTGACGTCGGTGACGGAGAGCAGCCCAGGATCCACCCGCATCCACTGGCCGATCCAGCTGGGCAGTTCCGCAATGGGCGTGCCGATGAGGCCGTTGAAGATCTCGTACTTGACCATCACCGCCAGCGCCGGCGCCGTGAAGTAGAGCAAGGCGATGAAGAACAGCGACCACGCCACCGAGTAGCGCGCCTCGCGCACCGTGGCCGTCGTGTGATAGCGGATCAGGATGTGCGGCAGCCCGGCCGTGCCCACCGCCAGGCAGAACACCAGGGCCAGGAAATTGCGCCGCGAGCGGCTGAATTCCTCGCGTTCATCCAGGGTGCCGTCCGGCTTGCCTGCAAAAGGCTGGGCATGGGGCGGCATGCCGGCCAGCGGCCGGGCCAGTTGCTCGTCCTGCTGGCGGGCCCGCATCCAGCGCTCCTCGGCCTCGGCCGGCGTCTTGGGCAGCGCGGCGCGCTGCTTCTCGGCCTGCTGGATCTGCGCCAGCGTGGCCTCGCGGGCCTTGAGCTCGGCAATGCGCCGCGAGGCCTCGGCGCGCTCGCGGGCCAGGGCCTGTTCCGGATCCTGCAGCTTGTGTTCGTAGTCGCGAGCGCGGCTGGCAAAGAACTCGCGGACCGAGGTCTCGCCCGGGTCGCGCACCAGCTGCTGCTCCCGCTCGGTGATGCGCTGCACCTGGTAGCCGTAGACCGCCTGGGGAACGGGCACGCCGGTCTGCTTGACCGAGAGCCAGACCACGGGCACCAGATAGGCCAGGATCAGCACGATGTACTGCGCCACCTGGGTCCAGGTCACCGCGCGCATGCCGCCGAGGAAAGAGCAGACCAGCACACCGCCCAGGCCCACGAAGACCCCGATCTCGAAGGTCAGTCCCGTCAGCCGCGTGGTGATCAGCCCCACGCCGTAGATCTGGGCCACCACGTAGATGAAGGAGATCACGATGGCCGCGGTGGCGCCGAAGAGGCGCACCCACTGGCTGTCGTAGCGCTGCCCCAGGAAATCGGGGATGGTGAACTGGCCCAGACGGCGCAGATAGGGGGCCAGCAGCAGGGCCACCAGACAGAACCCGCCCGTCCAGCCCATCACGAAGGCCAGGCCGCCATAGCCGCTGAGATACAGCGTGCCGGCCATGCCGATGAAGGAGGCGGCGCTCATCCAGTCCGCGCCTGCAGCCATGCCGTTGTAGAAGGCCGGCACGCGGCGCCCGGCCACGAAGTATTCCTCCGGGTCGGTGGTGCGCGAGATGATGCCGATGCCCGCATAGACCAGCACCGTCACCGCCAGGAAGCTGAAACCGATCCAGCTCTTGGGCATGCCCCACTGCTCCAGCAGGGCCAGCAGGGCCACGAAGAGCACGAAGCCCAGCGTGAAGCCCGCGTAGATGCGGTTCAGGCGGGGCAGCAAGGGACGGGAAGGCATGGCAGTAATGATGCGCGAGCGCGGCCGGCGGCCGCATCAAGATCAACCCGGCCGAAAGCCGCTCTCAGGGTCACGGCTGAGCCCAAGCCGCCTCAGGATGCGCGAGCCGCAGGCGTCGCGCCCCGCACGGCGCCCGAGGATCCGGCTTTGCCGGGCCTACGGGCGCGCCCCCCTAGGGGGGCCGGCGAAGCCGGTACGGGGGGAGTCAGTCAACGCTTGGCAAGGCGTTGCCAGGTGTCAATGACGCTATCGGGGTTGAGGGACATCGACACGATGCCCTCCTGCGCCAGCCAGTCGGCGAAGTCCGGGTGGTCGCTGGGGCCCTGGCCGCAGATGCCGATGTACTTGCCGGTGGCACGGCAGGCCGTGATGGCACGGGAGATCAGCGCCTTGACGGCCGAATCGCGTTCGTCGAAGTCGCCGGCCAGCAGCTCCAGGCCGGAGTCGCGGTCCAGGCCCAGGGTCAGCTGCGTCAGGTCGTTGGAGCCGATGGACATGCCGTCGAAGTGCTCCAGGAACTGCTCGGCCAGGATGGCGTTGCTGGGCACCTCGCACATCATGATCAGGCGCAGGCCGTCGGTGCCGCCCGAGGCGGCGCGCTTGAGGCCGCGCTCGGCCAGCATGGCGACCACGCGTTCGGCCTGGCGCACGGTGCGCACGAAGGGCACCATGATCTCGACATTGGTCAGGCCCATGTCATTGCGCACGCGCTTCAGGGCTTCGCACTCCATGGCGAAGGCATCGGAGAACTCGCCGCTGATGTAGCGCGAGGCGCCGCGGAAGCCCAGCATGGGGTTCTCTTCATCCGGCTCATAGCGTGAGCCACCGATCAGCTTGCGGTACTCGTTGCTCTTGAAGTCGGAGAGGCGAACGATGACCGGACGCGGGAAGAAGGCCGCGGCGATGGTGGCGATGCCCTCGGCCAGCTTGTCCACGTAGAAGGCACGCGGCGAGGCATGGCCGCGGGCGACCGACTCAACAGCCTTCTTCAGGTCGGCATCGATGTTGGGATAGTCCAAGATGGCCTTGGGGTGGACGCCGATGTTGTTGTTGATGATGAACTCGAGGCGGGCCAGGCCCACGCCGCTGGACGGCATCTGGGCGAAGTTGAAGGCCAGCTGCGGGTTGCCCACGTTCATCATGATCTTGACGGGGCAGTACGGCATCTCGCCGCGGTGCACCTCGGTGATCTCGGTCTCCAGCAGGCCGTCGTAGATGTGGCCGGTGTCGCCTTCCGAGCAGGCCACGGTGACCAGTTGGCCGTCCTTGAGCTTCTCGGTGGCGTCACCGCAGCCCACCACGGCCGGGATGCCCAGCTCGCGGGCGATGATGGCCGCATGGCAGGTCCGGCCGCCGCGGTTGGTGACGATGGCGCTGGCGCGCTTCATCACCGGCTCCCAGTTCGGGTCGGTCATGTCCGTGACCAGCACGTCGCCAGGCTGCACACGCTCCATTTCGGCGATGTTGTGGACCAGGCGCACGGGGCCGGTGCCGATCTTCTGGCCGATGGCGCGGCCCTCGGCCAGCACCACGCTGTGGCCCTTGAGCTTGTAGCGGTGCTCGACCTGGCCCTCGGCCTGGCTCTTCACCGTTTCGGGGCGGGCCTGCAGGATGTAGAGCTTGCCGTCGACGCCGTCGCGGCCCCACTCGATGTCCATGGGGCGGCCGTAGTGCTGCTCGATGATCAGCGCGTACTTGGCCAGCTCGATGACCTCGTCATCGTTCAGCGAGTAGCGGTTGCGCTGCTCGGGGGCGGTGTCCACGGTCTTGACCAGCTTCTTGGTCGCGGCCTTCTCCTCGGGCGTGCTGAATTCCATGCGGATCAGCTTGGAGCCCAGGTTGCGGCGGATGACCGGGAACTTGCCCTTGGTGAGCGCGGGCTTGTGCACGTAGAACTCGTCAGGGTTGACGGCGCCCTGCACCACCGTCTCGCCCAGGCCGTAGCTGGAGGTGATGAAGACCACGTCCTTGAAGCCGGACTCGGTGTCGATGGTGAACATCACGCCGGCCGAGCCGAGGTCGGAGCGCACCATGCGCTGCACGCCCGCGGACAGAGCCACCTCGCTGTGCGCAAAGCCCTTGTGCACGCGGTAGCTGATGGCACGGTCGTTGTAGAGGGAGGCAAAGACCTCCTTCATCTTGTGCAGCACTTCCTCGATGCCATGCACGTTCAGGAAGGTCTCCTGCTGGCCGGCGAAGGAGGCGTCGGGCAGATCCTCGGCCGTGGCGGAGGAGCGCACGGCGAAGGTCGCGTCGAGGTTGTCGGCCGTCAGTGCGGCGAAGGAGCTGCGGATGGCCGCCTCCAGGTCCGCCGGGAAGGGCTGGGCCTCGACCCAGCCGCGGATCTCGGCACCGGCCTCGGCCAGCGCGCGGACGTCGTCGGTGTTGAGGTCGGCCAGACGCTTCTGGATGCGCGCATCCAGACCCTGGAACTTCAGGAACTCGCGGAAGGCATGGGCCGTGGTGGCAAAGCCGCCGGGCACGCGCACGCCGGAGGCGGCGAGCTGCGAGATCATTTCGCCGAGGCTGGCGTTCTTGCCGCCAACGACCTCGACGTCGCTCATTCTCAGATTCTCAAACGGGACGACCAGGGCGGCCGCGTCGAAGCGAGAGGACATGGGAAAACTCCGTGATGTTGTGAAACCGGGGCTCCCACGCCGGGCGCAGCGGGCTCGCAGGGGGCGAGCGGCGCGTCCTTCGGCGCAGCACTGACAGCGAACTTCACCCAGGGAAAGGCATGCGCGGCTCCACCATTTCTGAATTCTGCTTGGAGGAGGAACTGCGGCATGGCGCTCGGGTGTGGCATTTCCAGCGATCGATTGCGGCCGATTCTACGGGCATCAGCTTCTATGATGGAACACCACGAAACCAGGTTTGCGGAGAAACAGGACATGCCCAATCGCACCGTGTATTTCGTCTCGGATGGCACAGGGATCACCGCCGAAACCTTCGGGAACTCGATCCTGGCGCAGTTCGGCGGCAAGCCCCGCCATGTGCGCCGCCCTTTCGTCGACAGCGCGGACAAGGCCAGACAGGTGGTCCGCGAGATCAATGACTTGTGCGAAAGCGAAGGCCAGCGGGTCATCGTCTTCGCCACCCTGGTCAATACCGAGGTGCTGGAGGTGGTGCGCACCCAGTGCAAGGGGCTGGTGCTGGACATGTTCGGCACCTTCATCGCGCCGCTGGAGGAGGAGCTCCAGATCAAGTCCAACCACCGCGTGGGCCGCTTCTCGGACGTCGCCAAGAGCCAGGAGTACCACGACCGCATCGAGGCGATCAATTTCTCGCTGGCGCACGATGACGGGCAGTCCGCCAAGAACCTGGACACCGCCGACGTCATCCTCGTGGGCGTGAGCCGCTGTGGCAAGACGCCCACCTCGTTGTATCTGGCCATGCAGCACGGCATCAAGGCGGCCAACTACCCGCTGATCCCCGAGGACTTCGAGCGCGGCAAGCTGCCCTCCACCCTGAGCCCGCACAAGCGCAAATGCTTCGGCCTGACCATCGACCCGGAGCGCCTCTCGCAGATCCGCAACGAGCGCCGCCCCGGCAGCAAGTACGCCGACATCCTCAACTGCCGCTACGAGGTCAACGAGGCCGAGACCATGATGAAGCGCGAGGGCATCGCCTGGCTGTCGTCGACGCACAAGTCCATCGAGGAAATCGCCACCACCATCCTGCGCGACATCCGCCCCGATCGGCTGATCTATTGACCCCCCCTACTCGCTTCGCGAGCCCCCCAGGGGGCGCACCCGCAGGCCCGGGCTACTGCTCACCCCCTACTCGCTTCGCGAGCCCCCTCAAGGGGGCGCACCCGCAGGCCCGGCAAAGCCGGATCCTCGGGTGCCGTGCAGGGCGGAAAGGCCCGGCTGCGGTGCAGCGGGCCTTTCCTTTTCTAAGAGCAACGCCGCTGTGATCGGTGACTGAGGGTCAGGCCAGCAGCCGTTGGCGAGCGCTCTCGTAGAGGCAGATGCTGGCGGCGCTGCCAACGTTGAGCGATTCCTCGCCGCCGGGCTGGGGGATGCCCACGGTCAGGGTGCAGCGCTGCATCAGCTCGGGCTGCACGCCCTGCCCTTCGTGGCCCATCACCCAGGCGCAGGGGCTGGGGAGCTGCACGCGGTGGAGCTCTTGCTCAGCATGCGAGCTGGTCGCGATCAGGGGCAGCTGCAGGCGATCGAGGTCGGCGGGCTGCAGGCCCTCGACCAGGCGCAGGCCGAAGTGCGCGCCCATGCCGGCGCGCAGCACTTTCTGCGACCACAGCGCGGCCGTGCCCTTCAGTGCGGCGATCTGGCGGAAGCCCATGGCCGCGGCGCTGCGCAGGATGGTGCCGACATTGCCCGCGTCCTGCAGGCGATCCAGCACCACGGTATCCACGCCCGGCTGCAGGACGGCGTCCGACGGCAGGGCCATCTCGAAGCCCATGCGGGCTGGGCTCTCCAGGCCGCTGAGGCCCTGGAACAGGGCCTCGCCGACCACCAGGACCAGCGGCGCATGCTCGGCCAGGGCCAGCAGTTCGGCGTCCTGGCAGGCTGCTTCTGTGATGACCGCCATCGAAGGACGGCAGCCGCGCTGCAGCGCGGCCCGCGCCAGATGGTCCCCCTCCAGCCAGACGCTGCCCAGCTTGCGGTAGGCCGCGGCCTCCTGCGCCAGCTTGCGCAGGCGCTGCAGCTTGGGGTTGTCTCGGGCGCTGATGTGCTGGAGCTGGGGCTTCATTCGAGGAGTGCTTTCACGGGGCCGAAGCTGCGGCGGTGCCAGGGGGTCAGGCCGTGCTCGCGCAGGGCCTGCAGGTGTTCGGCGGTGGGGTAGCCCTTGTGGCCGGCAAAGCCGTACTCGGGATGGCTCTCGTGCCACTGCAGGCACAGCCGGTCGCGATGGACCTTGGCCAGGATAGAGGCGGCCGAGATGGCCTGCACCTTCGCATCGCCCTTGACGATGGCCTCGGCAGGGATCTTGAGCGTGGGCAGGCGGTTGCCGTCCACCAGCACCTTGGCAGGCTTCAGGCGCAGGCCCTCGACGGCACGGCGCATGGCCAGCATCGTGGCCTGCAGGATGTTGAGCTCGTCGATCTCCTCGACGCTGGCCTCGGCGATGCAGCAGCACAGGGCCTTGGCACGGATCTCGTCGAAGAGCTGCTCGCGGCGCTTCTCGCTGAGCACCTTGGAATCGGCCAGGCCGGCGATGGGGTGCTCGTCGTCCAGGATGACGGCGGCAGCCACCACCGGGCCGGCCAGGGGCCCGCGGCCGGCCTCGTCCACGCCGGCCATCAGGCCTGGCGCGTCCCACAGCAGACCCAGCTGGTGCGGGGGCTCAGGACGCGAGGACTTGCGCGATGGCATCGGCGGCCCGCTGCGCGGTGTTGCAGCGCAGGGTCAGGTGTTGCTCTCGGAAGGTGGCGACAGCCGCCTCGCAGCGCGCCGGGTCGTCCAGCCAGGCCAGGCCTTCGCGGGCCAGGGCCTCGGGCGTGCACTCGTGCTGCAGCAGCTCGGGCACCACGAAGCGGCCGGCCAGCACATTGGGCAGGCCCACCCAGGGTTGCAGGCGCTTGGCCCGGATGCGCCACCAGTTCAGCGCATGCATGCGGTAGGCGATCACCATGGGCCGCTTGAACAGGGCCGCCTCCAGCGTGGCCGTGCCGCTGGCCACGAGGGTGATGTCGCAGGCGGCCAGGGCCTCGTGCGACTGCCCGTCCAGCAGCTGCAGATCCAGCCCTGCCGCGTGCTTGCGGACCAGGGGCTGGACGAGATCCCGCAGTCCCGGCACGACCGGCATCACGAAGCGCAGGCCTGGTCGCGCCCGGCTCATCAGCGCGGCAGCCTGCAGCAGGGGTTCGGCGATGTAGCGGATCTCGCTCTTGCGGCTGCCCGGCAGCAGGGCCACGACGGTGTCACCCTCCTCCAGACCCAGCTTGACGCGGGCCGCGGCCCGGGGCGGCTCCATGGGGATGTGGTCCGCCAGCGGATGGCCGACATAGCTCGCGGCGATGCCCGCCTTGGCCAGCAGCGCGGGCTCGAAGGGGAAGAGGCACAGCACGTGGTCGGTCGAGGCGCGGATCTTGTTCACACGCTCGGCGCGCCAGGCCCAGATCGAAGGGCAGACGAAATGGATGCTCTTGATGCCCGCGGCCTTGAGCTTGGCCTCAAGCGCGAAATTGAAGTCCGGCGCATCGATGCCGATGAAGGCCTGCGGCGGATCGGCCAGCAGGCGCTCGCCCAGGGCCTTGCGGATGCCCAGGATCTCGCGCAGGTGCAGCAGCGCATCGACATAACCGAAGACCGAGAGCTTGTGGTGCGGCCACCAGGCCTCGAAGCCCTGCGCGGCCATGCGCGGGCCGCCGATGCCGGCGGCCTTCAGCGCCGGCCAGCGCGCACGCAGCCCCGCCAGCAGCAGGCCACCGAGCAGATCGCCGGAGGCCTCGCCGGCCACCAGGCTGAGGCGGGGCGCGGCCTCAGCCATGGTCAGCGGATGATGCCGCGCGTGGCGGTGTTGAGGAAGTCCAGCATGAGCTGGATGGTGTCGCGGGCCTCCGTCTGCTCACCCTGCAGGACCATCATCTCCATCTTGGCCTGGTCGACGGTGAGGCCGCGGCGGTAGAGAATGCGGTACATCTGCTTGACGGCATTGAGCTGCTCGGGCGTGAAGCCGCGGCGCTTGAGGCCTTCGAGGTTGAAGCTGCGGGCCTCGGCGGTGTTGCCGGCGGCCATGATGAAGGGCGGCAGGTCCTGGAAGAGGATGGAGCCCATGCCCGTCATGCTGTGCGCGCCGATGTGCACGAACTGGTGCACGACCGTGAAGCCGCCCAGGATGGCCCAGTCGCCCACGTGAACATGGCCGGCCAGCTGCGCGTTGTTGGCGAAGATGGTCTTGTTGCCGACGATGCAGTCATGGGCCAGGTGGACGTAGGCCATGATCCAGTTGTCATCGCCCACGCGGGTGATGCCGGCGTCCTGCGAGGTGCCGCGGTTGAAGGTGCAAAACTCGCGCACGACGTTGCGGTCCCCCACGATCAGCTGCGTGGGCTCGCCGGCGTACTTCTTGTCCTGGGGCGCGGCGCCGATCGAGCTGAACTGGAAGAACTGGTTGTCCCGGCCGATGGTGGTCGGACCTTCCAGCACGCAGTGCGGGCCGATGCGCGTGCCGGCACCGATCTTCACGCCCGGCCCGATGAGGGTGTAGGCACCGACCTCGACCGAGCTGTCCAGCTCGGCCTTGGGGTCGACGATGGCGGTGGGGTGGATCTTGCTCATCGACTGCGTTCCAGAGTCCAGAGATGACCGGTGATCGGCGGGTGAAGGGGTGCGGGCCTCAGGCCTCGATGCGGCGCATGGTGCACATCAGCTCGGCCTCGCAGGCGATGTCCTCGCCCACATAGACCTTGCCGGTGTACTTGAAGATCGAGGCCTTGGCGCGGTCCAGCGTCACGTCCAGGATCAGCTGGTCGCCGGGCTCCACGGGGCGCTTGAAGCGGGCACCATCGATGCCGGCGAAGTAGCAGACGGTCTTGTCGTCCAGCTCAGCATCCAGGCTCACCAAGGTCAGCACCGTGGCGGCCTGCGCCATGGCTTCCAGCATCAGCACGCCCGGCATCACCGGACGGTGCGGGAAGTGCCCCATGAAGTAGGGCTCGTTGATGGACACGTTCTTCAGCGCGCGGATGCGCTTGCCCTTTTCGATCTCCAGCACGCGGTCCACCAGCAGGATGGGATAGCGGTGCGGGATCTTGGCCAGGATCTGGTGGATGTCCATCTTGGTATCGGTCGTCATGCTTTTCTCTCTAAGGCGCGCAATCGGTCGCGCATGGCATGCAACTGTCTCAGGGTTGCTGCGTTCTTTTCCCAGCTGGCATTGTCGTCGAAGGGGAAGACGCCGCTGTACTGGCCGGGCTTGGCGATGCTGCGGGTGACCACGGTGGCGGCGGACACATGGACATGGTCCGCCAGGCTCAGGTGCCCCAGCACGATGGCACCGCCGCCCACGGTGCAGTGCGCGCCGATGCGGGCACTGCCCGCCACGCCAGCGCAGCCGGCCATGGCCGTGTGGGCGCCCACCTGCACGTTGTGGCCGATCTGGACCAGGTTGTCGAGCTTGACGCCCTCCTCCAGCACGGTGTCGCCCAGGGCGCCACGGTCGATGCAGCTGTTGGCGCCGATCTCGACATGGTCGCCGATGTGCACGGCGCCCAGCTGCTCGATCTTTTCCCAGCGGCCCTGGCTCGGTGCGAAGCCGAAGCCGTCTGCGCCGATCACCACGCCGCTGTGCAGGATGCAGTGCGCGCCAACCTGGCAGTCAAAGCCTACGGTGACGCGCGGCGAAAGGCGGCTGCCGGCACCGATGCGCGCCCGCGCCTCGATCACGCAATGCGCGCCGATGCGGGCGCCATCTCCAATCACCGCGCCGGACTCGATCACGGCCAGCGGGCCAATGTCCACGCCCTGCCCGAGCTGGGCGTCCTCGGCGATCACCGCCGAGGGATGGATGCGCGCCGGCGGCAGCGGACGCACGCGCTGCGCCCACCACTGGGTGAGGCGAGCGAAGTAGAGGTAGGGGTCCGGCGTGACGATCACCGCCGCGCCCGGCTGCCGCCCTGCTGCCGCCTCGGCCAGCGCCGGCGCGACGATCACGCAGGCGGCCTGCGTGGCCTTGAGCTGCGACTGGTAGCGCACATTGGCCAGGAAGGCGATGGACGCGGCATCGGCCGACTCCAGCGCCGCGATGCGCCGGATGGTCGTTTCGGGCGCACCAAGAAGATCGCCGCCCAAGGCGGCGATCAGGTCAGCCAAGGTGACGGCGGTATCCAATCACTTCTGGGTGTTGAGCGCGTCGATCACCTTCTTGGTAATGTCCACGCGGTTGCTGACGAAGCTGGCGTCCTGCAGGATCAAGTCGTACTTTTCGTTGTCGAAAATCTGCTTGACGATGCGATTGGTGCGCTCGATCAGGGTCTGCAGTTCCTCGCCGCGGCGCTGCTGCAGGTCTTCCGAGTATTCGCGCTTCTTGCGCTGCAGGTCGCGTTCCTGCTCGGCCAGGTCGCGCTGGCGGCGGCTGCGGTCGGCCTCGGACAGCAGCGTGGAGTCCTTGTCGAACTTTTCGGCGGCCTGGCGCAGCTTCTGCTCGGCGTCCTTGATCTCTTTCTCGCGCCGGCTGAATTCCGTTTCCAGCTTGGTCTGGGCGGCCTTGGCGAAATTGCTCTCGCGCGTGACGCGCTCAAGGTTCACGTAGCCGATCTTGAGTTCCTGGGCTTGCAAGGTCATCGCCGGCCCGGCCACCAGGGCCAGTGCGCACAGCGACTTCATCAAGGTGCTCTTCATCAGAATGCAGTCCCGACTTGGAATTGGAATTTCTCGATTCTATCTTTCGCGTCTTTGCGAAGGGGCTTGCCCATGCTCAGCTTCAAGGGGCCCATGGGCGACAACCAACTGATGCCCAAACCGGCCGAGACCCGGACAGAATCCAGCGTCACCTTGTAGTAGGGGTTCTTGGTGTCCCACACGTTGCCGGCATCCAGGAAGGTGAAAAGGCGGAAAGACTTGTCATTGCCAGCACCAGGAACGGGAATGTAGAGCTCGGTGTTGACATTGAAGCGCAGGTTGCCGCCGATGTTGGAGCCCGTCAGGTCCACTGGGCCCAGCGAATTTTCGCTGAAGCCGCGCACCGATCCGAGGCCGCCCGCGTAGTAGTTCTTGAAGATGGGGTACTTGTGTCCGCCCAAGCCCATGCCCCAGTCAAGCTGGGCGTTGAACATCCAGCTGAACTTGTTGGTGAGGGGGAAGAACTGCTGCCACTGCAGGCTGGCACGCGCATAGCGGGCGTCGCCCAGGGCGCTCATCTCGAGATTGACGCGCTGGTACTTGCCGGCCGTCGGCGAAATGATGCTGTCACGCCCTTCGTTCTGCCAGCCGATGGTCAGCGGAATCGCCAGGCTGTTGTTGCCCTGCTCCAGCACCTGCAGCTTGTACATCAAGGGAATGCCGGCGTTCGTCGAGATGTGGGTCTTCTCAACACCCAGGCCGAAGAAGACGGTGTCCAGTTCGGAGAACGGCACGCCGAAGCGCACCGAGCCACCGTAGCTGGCGAACTCGTAGGCGTCGCCAAAGCTGTTGTAGGGCTTGCTGGTGCGGTAGAACACGTCCACGCCGCGGGACACGCCGTCGACCGTGAAGTAGGGATCGACCGTCGACAGCGACAGCGCGCGCCCGGTCTTGGCGGTGTTCACCTCCACGCCCAGGTAATTGCCCGAGCCGAAGACGTTGTCCTGGCGCACGGAGCCGGTGAAGGAGATGCCCTGCTGGCTGCTGTAGCCCGCGCCGACCATGATGTTGCCGGTGGGACGCTCGGTCACGGCGATGGTGACGTCGACCTGATCGGGTGCGCCGGGCACCTCGTTGGTGTCGATCGTCACCTCCTTGAAGTAGCCCAGGCGCTCCACGCGGTCGCGCGAGAGCTTGATGCGCTGGCCGTCATACCAGGCGCTCTCGAACTGGCGGAATTCGCGCCGGATGACCTCGTCGCGCGTGCGCGTGTTGCCGGTCACCAGCATGCGCCGCACATAGACGCGCCGGCCCGGATCGACGGTCAAGGCCACGACGACCTGCCCGGTCGCCTTGTCGATCTCCGGCCGGCTCTCCACGCGCGCGAAGGCGTAGCCGAAGGTGCCGAGGTAGTCGGTGAAGGCCCGCTTGGTGGCCGACACGGCGTCGTCGCGGTAGGCCTGCCCCGGCCGCACGGCGACCAGGCGCTTGAATTCCTCGTCACGGCCCAGCAGATCGCCTTCCAGCTTCACACCGGTCACGGTGTAGGGCTGGCCTTCCTTGACGGTGATGGCGATGTTGATGCTTTGCTTGTCCGGCGAGATCGTGACCTGGGTGGACTCGATCGAGAACTCCAGGTAGCCGCGATTCAGGTAGTAGGAGCGCAGCGTTTCGAGGTCGGCATTGAGCTTGGTGCGCGAATAGCGATCGCTCTTGGTGTACCAGGTCAGCCAGCCGGAGGTGGTCTGCTCCAGCAGGCCCAGCAGCGTGCTTTCCGAAAAGACCTTGGTGCCGAGGATGCGGATCTCGCCGATCTTGGCGGGCTCGCCTTCCGTCACGGTGAAGGCCACGTTGACGCGGTTGCGTTCCAGCGGCGTGATGGTCGTGGTGACTTCGGCGCCGTAGAGGCTGCGGGTCAGGTATTGCCGCTTCAGCTCCTGCTCGGCGCGGTCGGCCAGGGCTTTGTCGAAGGGCTTGCCCTCGCCGATGCCCACGTCCTTCAGCGACTTGGTCAGTGCCTCGGTGTCGAATTCCTTCAGGCCGACGAAACTGACGGCGGCGATGACCGGACGCTCGTCGATCACCACCACCAGCACGTCGCCGTCGATGTTGATGCGCACGTCCTTGAACAGTCCCGTGGCGAACAGGGCCCGCAGCGCGGCGGCGCCCTTCTCATCGTTGTAGGTGTCCCCCACGCGGAACGGCAGGCTGGCAAAGACAGTGCCCGGGTCGGTACGCTGCACGCCCTCGACGCGAATGTCCTTGAGCACGAAGGGATCGACTGCCCAGGCGTTGCCGGCCTGCAGAGCAGCAGCGAGCGCGAGAGACAGGACGGAGGGGCGAATGCGCGCGCGCTGGTTCAGGTGTGGAGACATGCAGGTGAGAGATCAGTGCAGACCCAGCTTGCGGGTCACGTCGTTGGAAAGGGCCAGAGCCATCATCAGCAGCATCAGGAAGAAACCAGCGCGCTGCAGGCGCTCCAGCCACCACTCGGACACGGGGCGGCCGCTCAGACCCTCGAAAAGATAATACATCAGGTGCCCCCCATCGAGCATGGGCAGCGGCAGCAGGTTCAAGACGCCTAAGCCGACGCTAAGCATGGCCAGCAGGTTCAGGAACGGCACAAGACCCACGCGGGCAGCCTGCCCGGCCGCATCGGCGATGGTCAGCGGCCCGCTCAGGTTCTTCAACGAGGCCTGCCCGACGAGCATGCGACCGAAGATCTTGAGCGTCATCCAGGACTGCTCCCAGGTCTTGCGCCAACCGATCAGCAGGGACTCGTCCAGCGCATGGCGCACCAGTACCGTTTGCGGCGCCGACCCCACCGCAGCCTGGATGCGGCCGAAGCGGGTATCGCCCTCCTGCTCGATGCCGGGCAGCACCTCAAGGGACAAGACCTGGCCCTGGCGCTCGATGCGCCAGCGCTGCACCGTGCCGGCAGGCGCCTGGCCATGGCCGCGGATCAAACCGACGAGCTGGGCGGCGTCCTGCACGACCACGCCGTCCACGTCGAGCACGCGATCGCCCGGCAGCAGGCCGGCACGGGCGGCGGGTCCGCCTGAAGAGATCTGACCGAGCACCGGCTCGCGCAAAGGGCCGCCCAGGCCCAGCCGGCCCAGGGCGGCGGCGTCCGGCTCGCGGGTGCCGAGCTCGCGCATGTCGAGGCGGACCTCGCGCCGGCCGTGGCCCTGTGCATCCGCGAGCTGCAGGACCAGCACCGACTGATCGGT
The DNA here is from genome assembly GCA_041905785.1 of Burkholderiaceae bacterium. Taxonomy (GTDB): domain Bacteria; phylum Pseudomonadota; class Gammaproteobacteria; order Burkholderiales; family Burkholderiaceae_C; genus Roseateles_B. The sequence goes on along the minus strand of JAYRKJ010000001.1, from coordinate 235,658 downwards.
GATGGCCTCGATCACCGGCCACTGCAGCTCGGCGGTGGATGCAACGTCTTGCCATTCCCGCCCGTCCTGCGACAACGCCATCACGCGATCCCCGGCACGCATGCCGGCACGTTCGGCCAGACCGCCGGGCTTGGGCGAGCCCAGCACGGGCAGGGGCTCCTGCTGACCCATGAAGGCCAGCAGCGCGAACAAGGCAATCGCCAGAAGGAAGTTGGCGGCCGGGCCGGCGGCCACGATGGCCGCACGCTGGCGCAGCGGCTTGGTGTTGAAGGCCTGCCCACGCAGCGCCGGCGGCACCGGTGCCTCGCGCTCGTCCAGCATGCGGACATAGCCGCCCAGCGGCAGCACCGACAACGTGAACTCCGTCGCGTCCGCCGTGCGCTGGCGCCGCCAGATCACGCGGCCGAAGCCCAGCGAGAAGCGCAGCACCTTGACGCCGCAGGCGCGGGCCACGCTGAAGTGCCCGTACTCATGCACGAGGATCAGCACCCCCAGTGCGACGAGAAAGGCCAGCAGTTCCAGCAGCATCAGGCCCTCAGCCTTGCAATGCGATCCCGCGCCGCCTGCCGCGCCCGCGCATCCAGCGCCAGCAGCCCCTCCAGCGACTGGCACTGGCCGGCCTGCGGATGAACCTCGTCCAGCACGCCCGCGTTGATCGCGTGAATCTGGTCGAAGCGCAGGCCGCGGTCCAGGAAGGCGGCCACCGCCTCTTCATTGGCCGCATTGAGCACGGCCGTTGCCCCCTCCTCGGCGCGCAGCGCCTGCCAGGACAGGTACAGGCCTGGGAAGCGGCGCTCATCCGCCTCCTCGAAGCTGAGGTCCTTGCCCGCCAGCAGGTCCAGGCGCGCGGCGCCGGACTCGATGCGCGCCGGGAAAGACAGCGCGTAGGCAATGGGCACGCGCATGTCCGGCGTCCCCAGCTGGGCCAGCACCGAGTTGTCGCGGCACACCACCATGGAATGGATGATGCTCTGCGGGTGGATCAGCACGCGGATCTGCTCGGGCTGGAGCTGGAAGAGCCAGCGCGCCTCGATCACCTCCAGCGCCTTGTTCATCATGGTCGCCGAATCCACCGAGATCTTGCGGCCCATCACCCAGTTGGGATGGGCGCAGGCCTGCTCGGGTGTGATCTCGGCCAGGGTGGCGGGATCGCGCTGGCGGAACGGGCCGCCGGAAGCAGTCAGCACGATGTGATCGATGCGCCGGGCCCAGGTCGAGCGGTCCTCCGGCAGGCACTGGAAAATCGCCGAATGTTCGGAATCCACCGGCAGCAGGGTCGCGCCACCGTCCTCGACGGCCTGCATGAACAGGGCGCCTCCCACGACGATGGCTTCCTTGTTGGCCAGCATCAGGCGCTTGCCGGCACGCGCTGCGGCCAGGCAGGGCGCCAGGCCGGCCGCACCCACGATGGCGGCCATCACCGCATCCACCTCGGGGTGGGCGGCGACCTCGCTGAGCGCTTGCGGACCGCTGAGCACCTCGGTGCGGCTGCCCTGCTCGCGCAGCAGGCGCCGCAGCTCCTGCGCCGCGGCTTCGTCGGGCATCACGGCAAAGCGCGGTCGCCATTGCAGGCACTGGGCCAGCAAGGCCTCCACGCGGCTCATCGCGCTGAGCGCGAAAACCTCGTATTGCTCGGGATGGCGGCCCAGCACATCCAGCGTGTTCGTGCCGATGGAGCCGGTCGAACCGAGCACGCAGACGCGCTGGCAGCGGGAAGTGTTCATGCGACGAGGGAGTTCAGGGCCAGTGCCAGCGGGAAGACCGGCAGCAAGGCATCAACACGGTCCAGCACGCCGCCATGGCCAGGCAGCAGTTGGCTGCTGTCCTTGGCCCCCACGGCGCGCTTGACGAGGGATTCGAAGAGGTCGCCGATCACGCTCATCGCGGACAGAAAGACCAGGGCCAGCAGGCCGAGCGGGAGGCCCAGCCCCGTCAACAGCCGGGTGTAGAGGCTGGGGCCATCCACCGGGATGCGCGGCTCCAGGAGAAAGGTCCAGGCCAGACTCAGCAGCAGCACAGCCGCCATGCCGGTCCAGACGCCCTCCCAGCTCTTGCCCGGACTGATGGCCGGGGCCAGCTTGCGCCGGCCCATGGTGCGACCGCCGAAGTAGGCGAAGACATCGGCCACCCACACCAGGCAGAACACCGAGAGGATGAAGTTGAGGCCAAGGCCGCGCGCGCTGGCCATGGCCGCCCAGGCGGCCCACAACAGCACGAAGCCCAGTACCATGCGGCCCGCCAAGGGCAGGCGCGGCCAGCCCGCGGGGCCCAGGCGCAAGGCCTGGGACGATCCCAGCACCCAGGCGCCGCCCACCCCCCACCACAGGGCGGCCGGCACAGAGGCAAGACCTGGCCCCACCAGCGTGAATAGGCACAGGCCCGCGAGCGCCAGCCCCATCAGCAGCGCAGCCGTCTGGGACAGGCCGTTGAGACGCCCCCACTCCCAGCCGCCTGCGCCGATCAGCACCAGCGTCACGGCGGCAAAAGGCCAGGGCGAGCCGGCGAACAGGGCCGGCAGCAGGATGGCCAGCAGCACGATGGCCGTGATGATGCGGGTTCCGAGCACTCAGGCCTCCACCACGGCGTCGGCCTTGACACCGCCAAAGCGGCGGTCGCGCTCGCGGAAGGCGGCGATGGCTGCGTCCAGCTGCGCTTCGCCAAAGTCCGGCCACAGGCAGTCCGAGAACACGAACTCGCTGTAGGCCGACTGCCACAGCAGGAAGTTGCTGATGCGGACCTCGCCGCCCGTGCGGATGAAGAGGTCCGGGTCCGGGGCATAGTTCATCGCCATGAACTCGGACAGCTTGGCCTCGGTCAGCTCCTCGGGCTTGACGCCCGCCTGCATGGCCGCGCGGACGGCCTGCACGATGTCCCAGCGCCCACCGTAGTTGAAGGCCACGTTCAGGGTCAGCTTGCTGTTGTGCCGGGTGGAAGACTCCGCCTCGTTCCAGGCATTGCGCAGCTTCTCGGAGACCGCTTCGCGATCGCCGACGATGCGGATGCGCACGCCCATCGCCCCCATGCGCGCCAGGTAGCGCGACACCGCCGCCAGCACCAGGCCCATCAGGCCCGAGACTTCGTCGGAGGGGCGTTTCCAGTTTTCGCTGGAGAAGGCGAACACCGTCAGGTGCTCGATGTTGCGATCGATGCAGGCCTGCACGACGCGCACCAGCGCATCGACGCCCTGCTTGTGGCCGAAGAAGCGCGGCAGAAAGCGCCTCTTCGCCCAGCGGCCGTTGCCATCCATGACGATGGCCACATGGCGGGGAACCGCCTTGCTCTGGTCCGTCACGATGGGCGGGCTCAGACGGCCAGGATCTCGGCTTCCTTGGCCGCGATCAGCTTGTCGATGTCGCCGATCACGCGATCGGTCAGCTTCTGCACCTCTTCCTGCGAGCGGCGCTCGTCGTCTTCGGTGATCAGCTTGTCCTTCTGCAGCTTCTTGGCCTGCTCGTTGGCGTCACGGCGCAGATTGCGCACGGCCACCTTGGCGTCCTCGCCGGCGCTCTTGACCACCTTGGTCAGATCGCGGCGGCGCTCTTCGGTCAGCGGCGGCATCGGCACGCGGATCAGGTCGCCCTGCGCGGACGGGTTCAGGCCCAGGTCCGACTCGCGGATGGCCTTCTCGATCTTGGCGCCCATGCCCTTTTCCCAGGGTTGCACGCTGATGGTGCGGGCGTCCAGCAGGTTCACATTGGCCACCTGCGAGATGGGCACCGGCGAGCCGTAGTAGTCGACATGAACCTGATCCAGGATGCCCGGGTGAGCCCGGCCGGTGCGGATCTTCTGCAGTTCAGTCTTGAAGGACTCGACCGTCTTGGCCATCTTGGCCTCGGCGTTCTTCTTGATGTCAGCAATGCTCATGATGCTCAACCTTGTTCAGGAATGGACCCGGACTCAACGCGCCAGGACGCTCAAACGTGGACCAGGGTGCCCTCGTCCTCGCCCATGACCACGCGCTTGAGCGCGCCGGGCTTGAAGATGCTGAAGACCTTGATGGGCAGCTTCTGGTCGCGGCACAGGGCGAACGCAGTGGCGTCCAGCACCTGCAGATTCTTGGTGATCGCCTCATCGAAGCTGATGCGGCTGTAGCGGGTGGCCGTCGGATCCTTCTTGGGATCGGCGGTGTAGACGCCGTCGACCTTGGTGGCCTTCAGCATGATCTCGGCACCGATCTCGGCGCCGCGCAGCGCGGCGGCGGTGTCGGTGGTGAAGAAGGGATTGCCCGTGCCGGCGGCGAAGACGACGACCTTGCCCTCTTCCAGGTACTGCAGCGCCTTGGGGCGCACATAGGGCTCGACCACCTGCTCGATGCTGATGGCGGACATCACGCGGGCCGTCATGCCCTCTTGGCGCATGGTGTCGGCCAGGGCCAGGGCGTTCATCACTGTGGCCAGCATGCCCATGTAGTCGGCGGTGGCACGATCCATGCCCACCGAGCCGCCCGCCACGCCGCGGAAGATGTTGCCGCCGCCGATCACGACGGCCACTTCCACGCCCAGCTGCGTCACCTCCTGGATCTCGCGCACCATGCGCACGATGGTGGCGCGGTTGATGCCGTAGGCGTCATCGCCCATCAGGGCTTCACCGGAAAGTTTGAGCAGGATGCGTTTGTGCGCGGGCATTGTGTCCTCGTCGTGAGTGGTGGGGTTGCCGCGATGCCGGAGAGCGCTCCCCCCCGGCCGCAGGCGCAAGTGTAAAGGGCGCCAGAGGCGCCCTTTGTTTCCAGCCGTCGCAGTGAATCAAGGAAGTGGGGAGTTCCCCCTCATTCCCAGGTCACGCCGAGCGGCAGGCCAGGCTCGTCAGCCCGGCCAAAGGACGCTCAGGCGTTCTTGGCAGCGGCAGCCGCTTCGGCGGCAGCCTTCTGGGCGGCCACTTCGGCAGCGAAGTCGTCGACCTTCTTCTCGATGCCTTCGCCCACCACGTACAGGGTGAAGCTCTTCACCGTGGTGGCCTTGTCCTTGAGCATGGCGCCCACGGACTGCTTGCCGTCGGCGGCCTTCACGAAGACCTGGTCCAGCAGGGCGACTTCCTTCAGGAACTTCTGCACCGAGCCTTCGACCATCTTGGCGACGATGTCGGCCGGCTTGCCGGACTCGGCAGCCTTCTCTTCGGCGATCTTGCGCTCCTTGGCGACCAGATCAGCCGGCACTTCGGCGGAGGACAGCGCAGCCGGCTTCATGGCGGCCACGTGCATGGCGACGTCCTTGGCTGCCACGTCGTCACCCTCGAACTCGACCATCACGCCGATGCGGGTGCCGTGCAGGTAGGAGACCAGCTTGCCACCCTCGTAGCGCTTGAAGCGGCGGATGGTCATGTTCTCGCCGATCTTGCCGATCAGGCCCTTGCGCACGTCTTCCACGGTCGGGCCGAAGCCTTCCTGGGACAGGGGCAGTGCCGACAGGGCGTCCACGTCGGCCGGGTTCTTCTCGGCCACGAGGCCAGCCAGGGCGTTCACGAAGGCCAGGAAGGCGTCGTTCTTGGAAACGAAGTCGGTTTCGCAGTTGACTTCGATCAGGGCGCCGGCGCCGCCGACGACGGCAGCCGCCACCACGCCTTCAGCGGTGATGCGGGAAGCGGCCTTGCCGGCCTTGTTGCCCAGCTTGACGCGCAGGATTTCTTCAGCGCGGGTCAGGTCGCCATCGGCCTCGGTCAGGGCCTTCTTGCACTCCATCATGGGAGCATCGGTACGGGCGCGCAGCTCGGCGACCATGCTTGCGGTAATTGCAGCCATTTCAATCTCCGTTGGACAGGGAGCCGACACGGCGGCTCCTCGAATACAGATTCAGCGTGGAAAAAAGGGGCTGAATCAGCCCCTCTTGAGTGCCCCCAGACCTGTCACTGCATGCCAGGCCCCCCCGAGGGGGTAAGGAAACTCGGGACGGCCCCGCGTTTCCTTGAGAGCAAGTGGCGAAGGGCTCAGGCGCCTTCGTTCACTTCCACGAACTCGTCGCCGTCGGCGGCAACTGCCTGCACCAGCTCGGCGGTGCTGTTGGCACGGCCTTCCAGCACGGCGTCAGCAACAGCCTTGGCGTACAGAGCGACAGCCTTGGCGGAGTCGTCGTTGCCGGGGATGACGTAGTCGATGCCCTCGGGCGAGTGGTTGGTGTCCACCACGCCGATCACGGGGATGCCCAGCTTCTTGGCTTCGGCGATGGCGATCTTGTGGTAGCCGACGTCGATCACGAACATGGCGTCAGGCAGGGCAGCCATGTCTTGGATGCCGCCGATGTTCTTTTCCAGCTTGGCCAGGTCGCGCTGGAACATCAGGGCTTCCTTCTTGATGGCGGGCTGGGTGCCGTTCTCGACTTGAGCCTGCATGTCCTTCAGGTTCTTCAGCGAACCCTTGACCGTCTTGAAGTTGGTCAGCATGCCGCCCAGCCAACGCTGGTCAACGAAGGGCACGCCGGCGCGCTGGGCTTCAGCGGCAACGATCTCGCGGGCTTGACGCTTGGTGCCGATCATCAGGATCGTGCCGCGCTTGGCCGACAGCTGGCGCACGAACTTCAGGGCTTCCTCGAACTTGGGCAGCGTCTTTTCGAGGTTGATGATGTGGATCTTGTTGCGATGGCCGTAGATGAAGGGGGCCATCTTGGGGTTCCAGAAGCGGGTTTGGTGACCAAAGTGGACGCCTGCTTCCAGCATTTCGCGCATCGTGACGGACATGAGTAACTCCGAAGGTTGGTTCTAAAATCCGGCTCGAATCGCGCCGCAGCTCAAAGCTTGAATCGCACAGAAATTGCACAGAATCCAAGCGCTGCAGACGCGACACCTATCGATTGCCGGGTTTGCGATTTGTCTGCCAAGCCCTCCTCTGCGCCAAAAATCGAACAGGACAGACGCGACAACATCGCACTGCACCTGCCTTGACGCGGGAACATGACCCGGCAAAACCCAAAGAGTATAACACGCTTGAAGTTCACTCCCGCCCCTTGCAGCACCGCCTGCCCCGAGACAGCCCTTCGGGCCTGCCGGTGGCCCCTGCACCAAGCCCTCCTCGCACCCATGGCGTCTGCCCAGCCGGGCGGGTGGCTGCTGACGGCGAGGTCCTGAATGGAAATCGCCGTTGTCGGCGCCGGCCTGACCGGCGTCCATGCCGCGCTTGAACTGGCTGCCCAGGGTCATGCCGTCGTCGTCTTTGAACGCAGCGGCAGTGTTGCCGCCGAGGCCAGCTTCGCGCAGGGCGGACTCAGCGCCCCGGCCCTGAGTCCCGTCTGGGGTGGTCTGTGCGGCAGCCAGGCCCTGGCACTGGAAGCCGCCGGGCTGTCCAATCCCGGCTGGCGCTGGGCCGCCCGCCAGGCGCGCGGCAAGGGTTGGCAGGACGTCCAGCAGTGCACGCTGCTGACCCTGGCCCAACGCAGCCTGGCCCGCGCGACCGTGCTGCGGCGGCAGCTGCAGCTGGACCATGAACGCAGCGAGGGCCTGCTCGTGCTTATGCGCGACGAGGCGCAGGCCCGCAAGGCCAAAGCGCTGGCGGAGCGCTGGCAGGCCGCGGGCATCACCCACCAATGGCTGGACGCCGAAGCCTGCCGCCGACAGGAGCCCGGCCTCAGCCCGGACACGCCGCTGCACGGCGGCTGGCATCTGCCGGACGCGGAGGCCGCCAATGGTCGCGAGCTGTGCCTGCTGCTCAAGCAGGCCGCGCAGCGCCTGGGCGTGCACTTCATGTTCCACACCGAGGTCCGCAAGCTGCAAGCCGGCAAGCGCCCCGCCCTCACCCATGGCCCAGCCGCCCAGGCCGGACTACCCCTTGCCGCGCAAAGGCAGGAGGCAGCCAGCAAGGCCGGCCCCAGCACCCTGCCCGCCCCACGCGAAGCCCAGACCCACAGCTTTGATGCCATCCTGCTCTGCGGCGCGCAGCCCGAGGACCCACTGCTGACGCAGCTCGGCCTGAAGCCTGCGCTGCGACAGGTCTGGGGCCGCAGCCTGACCGCACCGCTGCGCCAGCTGGAGGCCTTCCCCGACCTCGGGCCGCGCGCCAACCTGATCGACGACGCCCACCAGGTGCTGCTCAGCCGGCTGGGGCAGCGCGTGCGGGTCAGCGGCGGCGCCAGCTTCCAGCTGCCCAGCCGTGGCGACAAGGGCTTCGAGCGTCTGCATGCGGTGCTGCACGACTGGTTCCCCGGCGCCATCCTGCCGCAGCAGGTCCAGTACTGGCAGGGCACCCGACTGATGCTGGCGGACGGCCTGCCGCTGCTGGGCGCCAGCGGCGCCGAGGGCATCTGGCTGAACCTGGCCCACGGCGGCCAGGGAGCCGCGCTCGCGGCGGGCACTGCCCAGGTGATGGCCGCCCTGATCGGCGGGCGCGACCCCGGCCTGGACCTGAGTCCACTCGCACCGGAACGGCTGCGCTGAGCTAGAGTGGCCGCATGATCGAGGTACTCCGTCACGCAGGCCGGCTCCCGCTCTTCAGCACCCAGGGCTGCCGCGCACTGGAAGCCGAGGCCGCCGCCCGGGCCCCCGCGCACGCGCTGATGGCGGCCGCGGGCTTGGCCGCAGCGCGCCTTTGCCTGGCCGTGGCGCCTCATGCCCGCCGCGTCTGGGTCGCCTGCGGCCCCGGCAACAATGGCGGTGACGGCCTGGTGGCCGCCCGCCATCTGGCCGCGGCAGGCCTCGAGGTTCACATCAGTCACTGGGCGGGCAGCAGGCCCATGCCCGCCGATGCGCAGTGGGCCCTGCAGTCCGCGGTGGACGCCGGACTGACCGTCGGCCCATCACCGCTGCCGCCGCCGGGCTGCGACCTGATCATCGACGCCCTGCTGGGGCTGGGTCTGCAGCGTGCGCCCGAGGGTGCACTGGCGCAGGCCATCGCCACCATCAATGCCAGCGGATTGCCCGTGCTGAGCGTGGACCTGCCCAGCGGCCTGCAGTCCGACACGGGGCAGTCCTGCCCAGATGCCCAGGGGCGGCCCGGCCCCGTCGTCAGCGCACAGCACACCCTGTGTCTGCTGAGCCTCAAGCCGGGACTGTTCACCGCGCAGGGTCGCGACCAGGCCGGACGAATCTGGTTTGACGCGCTGGGCACCGGCGGCGTCGTGGGCGACAGCGGCTGGCTGGTCACCGGCGGTGAGCGCCGACGCTGGCAAGACCTGACCCCACGCCGCCATGCCAGCCACAAGGGCAGCTATGGCCAGGTGCTGGTCATCGGCGGGGCCAGCCACATGGAAGGCGCCGCGGCACTGGCGGCAAGCGCCGCTCTGGCCGCGGGTGCCGGCAAGGTCCACCTCAAGCCCTTGTCTCCCAGCAGCCTGGGGCCCGGCGCCGGGAGCCGCCCCGAGCTGATGCGCTGGCCCGAGGGGCCGCTTGACGAACACACGCCCTGGCAAGACCTGACCCTGGTGGTGGGGTGCGGCGCTGCGCGCGGGCTGGACGTCCGCGCCGCCTCTGCGCTGCCGGCAGTGCTGCAGCATGCGCCGCGCCTGGTGCTTGACGCCGACGGCCTCAACAGCCTGTCGCGCGATGCCGCCACCCAGCAGCTGCTGAGCGGTCGCCGGGCCCGAGGCCTGCAGACGATACTGACCCCGCATCCGCTGGAGGCCGCCCGCCTGCTGGCCTGCCCCGCCGAAGCAATCCAGGCCGACCGGCTGGCCGCGACTCGGGCGCTGAGCACGCTGCTGGACTGCAGCGTCGTGCTGAAAGGCTCCGGCAGCGTGATGGCCAGCCCGGGCGAGCCCCTGCACCTCAATGGCGGCGGCAACGCGGCCCTGGCCAGCCCAGGCACCGGAGACGTGCTGGCCGGCTGGCTGGGCGGCCTGTGGGCGCAGGCACCGCAGCTGTCGCCCCATGAGGTCGCCACGATCGGCGTGGCCTGGCACGGCGAGGCGGCACAGGGCGCGCCGGCACCGCTCAGGGCCGCGGAACTGATCGAGCGCATGCACGCTCTTCAGTTCACGGCACCCTGAGCTGATCACACAGGGAGGCGGCGGCAGCGGCAGACGGCTGCGGACCCGCCCGGCACCTCAGCCGCTCGCGTTCGCCGGCGAGAACGGCGCAGCGGCAAGCGGTGTCAGTCGATGAATGTCCAGGTGTCCGCGCCGTCAAACCTGCGCACCCGGACGCCCGCCTGGAGGCGTGGATCAAAGTTGTTCAGATTGACGCCGTGCTTGCCGCCCGGCTCCGGGACGAGGGGCTCCCAATGCGTGGCGCAGCCGCAGGTCTTGCAGCGCACCGTGCGCAGCGTCTTGTCGCCCCAGATGTACTCGGCCGTGTGCTCGGGATGCCCTTCGATCCGGACCGTTCCGAACTCGTAGTACGCCCACAGACCCCCGAGGCGCCGGCAGATCGAGCAGTTGCACAGCGTCGCCTGCTCCGGCGCCGAGGGCAGCGTCAGGCGGACTGCGCCACAGTGGCATGAGCCTTGCAGCAGTTGCTCTTCAGACATGGGGTCTCGCATTGGGAGTTCTGCATCACTTAACACAAGGCTTCAGCGGCGCTTGCGGCCCTTGCCCGCCTCCGCCGATTGACGAGCCGCCGCCTTCCTGGCCTGCACCGGCGCCACGGCCGCTGCGGCACCTGCCGCGCGACCGGATCCGCGGGCGCCGCCCGACTTGGCCCGCTTGCCGCTGGCCTTGGCCTCGCGGTCCTGACGCTGCACCTCGGCCAGCTTGTCCGTGGCCTGGCGCGGCAGCGCCTGGCCGGTCTTGTCGCGCAGGGGCTTGCCGGAGGAACGCAGCTCGTCGGCATCACGCACCAGGCGGAAGTCGATCTTGCGTCCATCCAGGTCCACGCGGCTGACCTGCACCTGCACCCGCGCGCCGGTGGCGTAACGGATACCTGTGCGTTCGCCGCGCAGCTCCTGGCGCACCTCGTCGAAGCGGTAGTACTCGCCGCCCAGCTCCGTGATGTGGACCAGGCCCTCGACGAAGAGCGCGTCCAGCTGCACGAAAAGTCCAAAGCTCGTCACCGCGCTGACGGTGCCGCTGAACTCCTCGCCCAGGTGCTCGCGCATGTAGCGGCATTTGAGCCAGGCCTCGACGTCGCGGGAAGCCTCGTCGGCGCGGCGCTCGTTGGCACTGCAATGCGCACCGACGACTTCCCAGCGTTCGAGCTCGGTGCTGGCAGCCGCCGGGTTGATGGGCTTGCCCTTGCCGGGCCGCTTGGGCGGTACAGGCACGTCCATCTTGCCCGCGTCAAGCAGATAGCGCTTGTTGCCCAGCATGGCCTTGATCACGCGGTGCACCAGCAAGTCGGGGTAGCGCCGGATCGGGCTGGTGAAGTGCGTGTAGGCCTGGTAGGCCAGGCCGAAATGGCCCGCGTTGGCGCCCGTGTAGATGGCCTGCTGCATGGAGCGCAACAGCATGGTGTGGATCTGCGTGGCGTCCGGCCTGTCCTTGGTGGCGTGGGCAATGGCCTGGTACTCGCCGGGCGAGGGGTCGTCCGACAGACCCATGCCGATGCCCAGGGCCCGCAGATAGGCCTGCAGCGCCGTGCGCTTCTCCGGCGTGGGCCCTTCGTGCACGCGGTACAGCGAGTGGTGCTTGCCGCCCGCAATGAAGTCCGCCGCGCAGACGTTGGCGGCCAGCATGGCTTCCTCGATCAGGCGGTGGGCATCGTTGCGGGTGCGGGGAATGATCTTCTCGATGCGGCCGTTGTCATCGCAGACGATCTGCGTCTCGACCGTATCGAAGTCCACGGCACCGCGGCGCTGGCGCTGGCTCAGCAGCGCGCGGTAGACCTCGTGCAGGTGCAGCAGGTGCGGCACCAGGTCCTTGCGGCGCGCCGCTTCGGGCCCGTGGGTATTGGCCAGCACCGCCGCCACCTCGGTGTAGGTCAGCCGCGCATGCGAGCAGATCACCGCCGGGTAGAACTGGTAGGCAAAGGTCTCGCCCTCCTCCGTGATCAGCATGTCGCAGACCATGGACAGCCGGTCCTGATCGGGGTTGAGCGAGCACAGGCCGTTGGAGAGCTTCTCCGGCAGCATGGGGATCACGCGCCGGGGGAAATAGACCGAGGTGGCACGCTCGTAGGCATCGAGGTCCAGCGGTTCGCCCGGCTTCACGTAGTGGCTGACATCGGCAATCGCGACCAGCAGGCGCCAGCCCTTGAAGGCACTCTTGCCGCGCCCTTGCTTGTGGGGCGTGCAGAAGACGGCGTCGTCGAAGTCCCGCGCATCCTCGCCGTCAATGGTGACCAGGGGCACGTCGCGCAGGTCCACGCGGTTCTTCATGTCCACGGCCCGCACGCGGTCCGGCAGCTTGGCGGCCTGGGACAGGGTCTCGGCGCTGAAGCGGTGCGGCACCTCATACTTGCGCACCGCGATCTCGATCTCCATGCCGGGATCGTCGATCTCGCCCAGCACCTCGGTCACGCGGCCCACGGGCTGCGAGTACAGCGAGGGCGGCTCGGTCAGCTCCACCGCCACCACCTGGCCGGCAGTGGCGGTGGCAATGGCGTTCTTGGGCACCAGGATGTCCTGGCCGTAGCGCTTGTCCTCCGGCGCCACCAGCCACACGCCGGACTCCAGCAGCAGGCGGCCGATGATGGGACGTTTCTTGCGGTCCAGGATCTCCAGGACACGCCCCTCGGGGCGGCCGCGCTTGTCGTAGCGCACGATGCGCGCCCGCAGGCGATCACCGTGCATCACGGCATGCATCTCCTGCGCGGACAGATAGAGGTCGGGCTGCCCGTCGTCAGGGATGAGAAACCCATGCCCGTCACGGTGCCCCTGCACCACGCCCTCGACTTCACTCAGCAGGGCAGCCTGCGTGCCGGCATTGCCGGGACCACTTGTGCTTTTAAAATTTTTGATGATAGAATCTCAGCTTTCCTGAAACGGCCAGGCAGTTTGTTTAAACGAATCATACGTTTAAACGGATGACTTGGAAACCTTGCCCAGGTGGCGGAATTGGTAGACGCACTAGTTTCAGGTACTAGCGGGTAACTCCGTGGAGGTTCGAGTCCTCTCCTGGGCACCAGATACTCTCAAAAGCCAGCTCTTGATTCTCAGGGCTGGCCTTTTTTTTTGGCATTTCATGCGCCGCTTTGTACACCATGGCTGCAGATCGAAAGACTGCAGCCATTTTGCTTTGCGGCCCGCCGCCCGCGCAAGATTCCGGCGGATCCCGTCGCGCGTCCGGCACATCGGGAGCACATCGGGAGCAAAGAGGCGACCCGAAGGCAATGCCTGCCCCCTCCCCCATCACGCCTCCTGCAGCCATGAAAAAAGCGCAGGGCCTCGATGACGAGGCGCTGCGCTTCAGGCGCGGCACGCAATGGAGTGCGGCGACGGGCTCGGATGTCTCGGACGGCTCAATACGCGCAACTCCGCCAGACCGCGCTCAGACGGAGAACTTCTTCGCCAGCGCGTCCGGACGCATGTCGTCATAGATCTCGAAGGGCTGGTGGATCCAGGGGCTGGTCTCCAGCATTTCGACATAGTAGTCCGGCGTGTAGGTCGACACCGACTTGGTCCAGATCACCGCGGAGCGCAGCTCCTGGACTGCCGGCATGCCGCGCAGGCGCTCGACCACGGCCTTGAGCGTCACGCCGGAATCGGCCAGATCATCGACCAGCAGCACGCGGCCGGCCAGTTCGCCCTTGGGCATGGTGATGTACTTGGCGATGTCCAGGCGGCCCTGGATGGTGCCGGCCTCGGCGCGATACGAGCTGGTGGACATGATGCCCAGGGGCTTGTCGAAGACGCGGGACAGCACATCACCCGGCCGCACACCGCCGCGCGCCAGGCACAGGATCTGGTCGAACTCCCAGCCCGATGCATGCACCTTGAGCGCCAGACGCTCGATCAGCAGGTGGTATTCGTCCCAGGACACGTACAGGTGCTTGCCGTCGTCGGTCAACATGAATGCTTACTCCAATGCAATAGGGATGTTGAGAGGGCCTCAGCCCGCAGTGTTAGGCCTGGTAGGGATGGCACAGCAGGATGGTGTGCTCGCGATCCGGACCGGTCGAGACCATGTCGATGGGCGCGCCGATCACCGCCTGCACGCGCTCGAGGTAGCGCCGCGCGTTCAGCGGCAGCGCATCCCAGCTCGTGATGCCGAAGGTGCTCTCGGTCCAGCCTGGGAAGGTTTCGTAGACGGGCTTGCAGGCCACGATCTCGTCGGCGTCCAGCGGCAGAATGTCCAACTGCCTGCCGTCGAGCTCGTAGCCCACGCACATCTGGATTTCCTTCAGGCCATCCAGCACGTCCAGCTTGGTCAGGCACAGGCCGCTGATGCCGTTGATGATGATGGAGCGCTTCAGCGCGGCGGCATCCAGCCAACCGCAGCGGCGGGCGCGCCCGGTCACCGTGCCGCGTTCCTGCCCCACGGTGGACAGGTGGTAGCCCACCGTGCCTTCCTTTTCCCACTCCAGCTCGGTCGGGAACGGGCCCGAGCCCACGCGGGTGGCGTAGGCCTTGGTGATGCCCAGCATGTAGTGCAGCATCTGCGGCCCCACGCCGGCACCGGCGGCGGCATTGCCGGCCACGCAGTTGCTGGAGGTCACATAGGGATAGGTGCCGTGGTCAATGTCCAGCAGCGTGCCCTGTGCGCCTTCGAACAGGATGTTCTGGCCGGCCAGATGGGCCTTGTGCAGCATGTAGCCGACGTCGGCCAGCATGGGCCTGACCTGCTCGGCCAAGGCCATGGCCTTGTCGAAAATGGGCTGGAATTCAAGGGCGCTGGCGTTCAGATAGCCGGTGAGCGCATGGTTGTGCAGCTCCAGCAGCTCGCGCAGCTTCTTGGCGAAACGCTCGGGATGCTTGAGGTCCTGCAGGCGCAGGGCGCGACGCGCCACCTTGTCCTCGTAGGCCGGGCCGATGCCCTTGCCCGTGGTGCCGATCTTGCCGCTGCCGCTGCTTTCGCGCAGCGCCTCGCGGGCCTTGTCCACTTCCACGTGGAAAGGCAGGATCATGGGGCAGGACTCGCTGATGTACAGGCGCGAACGCACCTCCACGCCGGCCTTTTCCAGGCGCTCGATCTCAGACATCAGGTGGCTGGGGTCCACCACCACGCCGTTGCCGATGTAGCAGGCCACGCCGTCGCGCATGATGCCCGAGGGGATCAGCTGCAGGGCCGTCTTCACGCCCTTGATCACCAGCGTGTGGCCGGCGTTGTGGCCGCCCTGGAAGCGCACCACGCCCTGCGCGTGGTCGGTCATCCAGTCGACGACCTTGCCCTTGCCTTCGTCACCCCACTGGGTGCCCACAACGACCACATTACGGCCGCGCGCGATCTCACTGTGCATGATGCTCATCCAATGAAAAGTATTCAGATTGGCGGGCCGCGTTAGCGCGCGCGCACCACCCATTGCCCGCCAACGCAGACCAGCTCGCGGTCGCAGTCGAATTCATCGTTCTCGTGCTCGTGCCCGGGCAGCACGCAGACCACGGTTTCCCCCTGCTCACGCAGGGCTCGCACGGCGGCGCGCAGCGCCGCCTCCTCACCCCAGGGTGCGCGCACGGCGGCGCGCAAGGGCGTCACGGGGCACAAGGCCACCAAGGTCTTCAGGTCCAGGCTGAAGCCCACGGCCGGACGGCGGCGGCCGAATACCGCCCCCACCTCGTCATAGCGCCCGCCGCGCAGCACGGCATCGCTGCAGCCGGCGGCATACAGCGCAAAGCGCATGCCGCTGTAGTAGGTGTAGCCGCGCAGATCGGCCAGATCGAAGCCCAGACGCAGCTCCGGATGGCTCTGGCGCAGATGGCTGGACAGCCAGCGCAGGTCATCCAATGCCGCGCGGATCAGCGGATGATCCGGCAGCTGGGCACGCGCCTGATCCAGCACCTCCAGCCCGCCATAGAGGCCGACGAGGCTCTGCAGCCCGCGAGCCACCGCCTCGGGCATGCCCTGCGTGGCCTGGCTCAGGCTGGCCGCATCCTTGGCCGCCAGCGCCGCGACGATGGCCTCCAGCGTATCGGCCGGCAGCTTCAGCTCGCCCAGCACGCCCTGCACCAGTCGGGCATCGCCCAGGTCCAGGATGATGTCCTTCAGCCCGGCCTTGCGCAGCGTGGCAATGGCCAGCTCCTGCACTTCCAGATCGGCCTCCAGGCCGGCATGGCCATAGACCTCGACGCCGAACTGCAGCGGTTCGCGGCTGCCGTGCAGGCCCTCGGGGCGCGTGTGCACCACCGGCCCGCAATAGCAAAGACGGGTCACGCCGGCGCGATTGAGCAGATGGGCGTCAATGCGCGCGACCTGGGGCGTGGTGTCCGCGCGCAGGCCGAGGCTGCGGCCGGACAACTGGTCGACGAGCTTGAAGGTCTTGAGGTCCAGTTCACGACCCGTACCGGTGAGCAGCGACTCCAGGTGCTCCAGCATGGGAGGCATCACCAGTTCGCAGCCGTAGGTCCGCGCCAGATCCAGGAGTTCGCGCCGGAGTTCTTCGATACGGCGAGCCTGGGAGGGCAGGACGTCAGCAATATGCTCGGGCAGCAGCCAAGCAGAGGCCATGGACGTTTTGAGGGGGGGTTAAAAACGGCATTGTACCGGGAAGTCCCCAAGCGGCGAACAGGCCCAGCCTACGTGACGCGCAAACGCGGGTCACGTGGCCATGGATAGGGGCCGCAGTGCGGGCCAGGCGGAGCCCCGCCACGCCCAGAGCTGCTCAGCGCAGCAGCAGCAGGCCCAGCAGGCCGCCCGCCACGCAGGCCAGGCCGACGAAGCGGATCTGTCCGTCGCTGAGTGCCATCATGCGCTGGAACAGCAACCGCCAGCGCCCAGGCGCCAGCAAGGGCATCAGCCCCTCGAAGACCAGCACCAGCGCCAGTGCCGTCCAGAGCACGTCCACGCTCATGCGCGGGACCTCAGGAAAGCCGACATCCGTCGCTCACTTGCGGGCCGGCGCGGGCGTGCCGGCCGGCGCTCCGCGCATGGCCTTGAAGAACTCGGTGTTGGGATCCAGCACCATCACGTCAGACTTGTTCTTCCACACGGCGCGATAGGCTTCCAGCGAGCGGTAGAACTGCGCGAACTGGGGATCGCGGCCGAAAGCCTCGGCGTAGATGGCGGAGGCCTTGGCGTCGCCCTCGCCCTTGATCAGCTGGGCGTCGCGATAGGCTTCGGCCAGGATGACTTCGCGCTGGCGGTCGGCGTCGGCGCGAATCTTCTCGCCTTCGGCGCTGCCGGTGGCGCGCCATTCGTTGGCCACGCGTTTGCGTTCGGACTCCATGCGGCGGTAGACGGCGTCGGTGATGTTGGCCGCGAAGTCCACGCGCTTGATCCGCACGTCCACGATCTCGATGCCGAACTGCTTGGCTTCCTCGACTAGGCGATGACGCACATCCTGCATGACCTTGTCGCGCTCGGTGGCCAGCACCGCGCGGACATCACGCTTGGTAACCTCTTCGTTCAGCGCCGCCTGCACGATGGGGCTCAGGCGGGCCTCCACATTGCGCATGTTGCTGCCGGTGTTGCGGATGAACTGACGCGGTTCGGCCACGCGCCACTTCACCAGCCAGTCGATGACCAGGCTTTTTTTCTCGGCGGTGAAGATGGGGCGCGGGTCCGGGCTGTCCAGCGTCTGCACGCGGCGATCCAGGAAGACCACGTTCTGGAACGGCGGCGGGGCCTTGAACTTCAGTCCCGGCTCACTGACGACTTCCTTGATCTCACCCAGGGCGTAGACCACGGCGAACTGGCGCTGGTCGACGACGAACATGGTCGAGCTCAGGGCCATGAAGGCGACCAGGGCGCCCAGCACGATGCTAGTGATTCGATTCATCTGCGCACTCCCCTTCAACGGCCTTCGCGATTGCGCAGAGTATCGCGGTTGCGCTCCACCGGCGCTGCCACGGAAGGCGCCGGCTCGGCGGTCACCGGCACGGGCGCACTGCTCGTGACGCTGGAACCGCTTTGCTGCATCAGCTTGTCCAGGGGCAGGTAGAGCAGGTTGGACCCGCTGCGGCTGTCGACCATGACCTTGGTGACGTCGCTGTAGATCTGTTGCATGGTGTCGATGTAGATGCGGTCGCGGGTCACGGCCGGTGCCTTCTGGTACTCGGTCAGCACGGCCTTGAAGCGCTGGGCGTCACCCTCGGCGCGGGCAACCACGCGCGAACGATAGCCCTCGGCCTCCTGGCGCAGGCGCGCGGCCTTGCCCTGGGCTTCGGGGATCACGCTGTTGGCGTAAGCCTCGCCCTCGTTCTTGAGCTGTTCCTTGTTCTGGCCGGCTTTGAAGGCATCGTCGAAGGCGGCCTGCACCTGCTCGGGGGCCTGCACGCTGCCCACGTTGACGTTCTTGATCAGGATGCCCGCCTTGAGCCGGTCCAGCTGAGCCTGGACCGATTTGCCCAGCTCGGCAGCGATGGCGTCGCGCTGCTCGTACAGCACCGAATCCATATTGGACTTGCCCACGATCTCACGCACCGCCGACTCTGCGGCCTGGCGCACGGCCTCGTCGGGTTCGCGGTTCTCGAACAGATAGTCGCGGGCGTCCTTGAGCAGGTATTGCACAGTGAAGCGGATGTCCACGATGTTCTCGTCCTGCGTCAGCATGGAGGAGTCTCGCAGCCCTGTCGCCGCCACCACCGCGGCGCGACCCACTTCCACCGAGCGCAGCTGGGTCACGGCCACGGTTTCATGGGCCTGGAAGGGGTAAGGCAGGCGCCACTGGAAACCCGCCTCCACGGTCTTGCTGTACTTGCCGAAAGAGGTGATGACGGCCTGCTCGCCTTCTTGCACGATGAAGAAGCCGCTGCCCAGCCAGGCCAGGGCCACCACGCCGCCGATCAGGCCCAGGCCCACGCCGGCACTGCGCATGTCCGGCCCCGAACCGCCGCCACCTTGCGGTTCCGGGCTGCCCCGGCCACCGAAGAAGCCGGAGAGCTTGCGATTGAAGTCGCGCCAGAGCTCGTCCAGGTCCGGCGGACCGTCGTTGCGGCCGTTGTTGAGCACGATGCCGTCGCGGCGTGCGCGCAGCAGCATCGGGACTCTCAGCAGCGCGCGCAGCAGCGCGGCTGCGGCAGCGGCGGTCTCTCGCAGCGTGGGGGCGCCTGGGGCGCGCTCAGCGTGATTCATGCTCATGCCTGTTCTTTGGGATTGGGCGCGGGGCCATTGTCCACGGCTTTGCCCTCGTTGTTCGAAGTACGGTCGGGTTCCACGCGCCCCTCTTCATGTGGCGGCTGGGCCAGGGAAATCAAGCGCGGATCATGCACGGCCGGTTCGGGGGTCAGGCCTTGCTCGCGCATGCTGGCGACGATCTGGGCGCGCAGCAGGTCCAGGCCCTCGCCGCTCAAGGCGCTGACGAAGATGCGCGGCACGCGCTGACCATTGGGCCGCTCCATCCAATCGGTGGGTTGGCGGGGCCGCTGGGTGTCCTCGAGCTTGTCCAGCTTGTTGTAGACCAGCAGCTGCGGGATGCCGGCGGCGTCGATTTCCGCCAGCACACGTTCCACCTCGACCATCTGCTCGTCAAGCACGGGAGAAGCGGCATCCACCACATGCAGCAGCAGGTCGGCATCCGCCGCCTCCTGCAGCGTGGCCTGGAAGGCCTCCACCAGCTTGTGGGGCAGGTCGCGAATGAAGCCCACGGTGTCGGACAGCGACACGCTGGCCGCCGCCTCCTCGAGGTACAGCGAGCGCGTGGTGGTGTCCAGCGTGGCGAAGAGCTGATCGGCCGCATAGGTGCGGGCCTTCACCAGCGCGTTGAAGAGCGTGGACTTGCCGGCATTGGTGTAGCCGACCAGCGAGACGCGGAACACGCCGTTGCGCGCACGGGCGCGACGCTGGGTGCTGCGCTGGCGCTGCACTTTCTTGAGCCGCTCCTTGATGCTCTTGATGCGCTCGTCGATCATGCGGCGATCCAGCTCGATCTGCGCCTCGCCGGGGCCGCCGCGCATGCCGATGCCGCCGCTCTGACGCTCCAGGTGGCTCCAGCGGCGCACCAGGCGCGAAGCCAGGTACTGCAGCCGCGCCAGCTCGACCTGCAGCTTGCCCTCATGGCTCTTGGCGCGCGCCGCGAAGATTTCCAGGATCAGGGCCGTGCGATCTGCAACCGGCACGCCCAGCAGGCGCTCCAGATTGCGCTGCTGCGCCGGCGAGATGGCCTGGTCGAAAAGCACCGTATGGGCCCCGTGGGCCTGCACCAGCAGCTTGATCTCGTCCGCCTTGCCGGAGCCGACGAACAGCGCCGCGTCCGGCGCCTGGCGCTTGGCGGTGACGCGCGCCACGGGGGTGTCGCCCGCGGACTCGGCCAGCAAGGCGAGCTCATCCAGGGTGGGATCGAAGGGGGTGCCGCGGCCGAAATCGACGCCCACAAGAATGGCGCGCGCCGCCTCGGAGGGCGGCGTCGCGGCGGAATGGCTAGAAGAACTCAAGGTCGGTGGAGGCCGTCACGGGCACTGCCGCGACGGCGAGTCCTCTCAGGCAGCGTTGTCAGCGCTGTCGTTGGCGTGGAAGTTCACGGCGCGGCCGGGAACCACCGTGGAAATGGCGTGCTTGTAGACCATCTGAGTGACCGTGTTGCGCAACAGCACGACATATTGGTCAAAGGACTCGATATGGCCCTGCAGCTTGATGCCGTTGACCAGGTAGATGGACACCGGCACATGCTCCTTGCGCAGGAGATTCAGGAAGGGGTCTTGCAGGAGTTGTCCTTTGTTGCTCACGATATGCTCCGTGTTGTGAGGAGGGGAGGAAGAGAACTGCACCTTAACACAGCCGCGGGTTTCCCCGCGCCTACACTTCAGTCATCCTTGTCCAGAAATGGATTCTTGGATGAGCGCATTTCGATGCGCAGCGGCGTGCCCGTCAGCTTGTAATGCGCGCGGATGCGGCCCTCCAGGTAGCGCTTGTAGGCATCAGAGACGCCGTCCAGCGAGTTGCCGTGGATCACGACGATGGGCGGGTTCATGCCGCCCTGGTGTGCATAGCGCAGCTTCGGGCGCGAAACGCCCGAGCGCTTGGGCTGCTGATGCTGCACGGCCTCCTGGATCAGGCGCGTCAGCACCGGCGTGGTCATCTTCTTGTAGGCCGAAGAGTAGGCATCGGCCAGCGCATTCCACAGCGGGCCCAGGCCCTGGCGCTTCAGCGCCGAGATGTGCAGCACCGGCGCGAACTTCAGGAAGGACAGGCGCGACTCGATGGAGCGCTGCAGCATCTCGCGCTGGTAGCTGTCCACCGCGTCCCACTTGTTGATGGCGACAACCACGGCGCGACCGCTGTCCAGGATGTAGCCGGCGATGTGGGCGTCCTGGTCGGTCACACCCTGGGTGGCATCGATCAGCAGCAGCACGACGTTGGCATCGGCGATGGCCTGCAGGGTCTTGACCACCGAGAACTTCTCGATGGCCTCGAACACCTTGCCCTTGCGGCGCAGACCCGCGGTGTCGATCAGCTTGAACTTCTGGCCCTGGCGCTCGAAGTCCACCGAGATGGCGTCGCGCGTGGTGCCCGGCATGTCGAAGGCCACCAGGCGTTCCTCGCCCAGCCAGGTGTTGATCAGCGTGCTCTTGCCCACATTGGGACGACCGGCGACCGCCAGGCGGATGACCTGCTCTTCCTCGACACCCTCGCCTTCCTCGTCGCCGTAATCGAAGCCTTCAAGCACGGCTTCCAGCATGCTGCGTATGCCCTGGCCATGCGCTGCGGAAATGGGATGGGGCTCGCCCATGCCCAGTTCATGGAACTCGGCCAGCAAGGGCGATTCGCTCATGCCCTCGGCCTTGTTGACCGCCAGGAAGACGCGCTTGTTGGCGCTGCGCAGGTAGCGTGCGATGTCCTGGTCCTGGGCGGAGAGGCCCAGACGGATGTCGACCACGAAGACCACGGCGTCCGCCTCGGCCACGGCCTGGCGGGTCTGCTTGGCCATTTCCTTGACGATGCCGGTGGAGCAGTCGGGCTCGAAGCCGCCGGTATCGATGACGATGAACTCGCGGTCACCAAGACGGCCGTCGCCATAGTGCCGGTCGCGCGTCAGGCCGGCAAAGTCGGCCACGATGGCGTCACGGCTCTTGGTCAGCCGGTTGAACAGCGTGGACTTGCCCACATTGGGGCGGCCCACCAGGGCGATCACGGGTTTCATGTTCTTGTTCTTCTTTCAAAAAACGGGAGGCGCCACAGGCGCGCGGCCTCACTGGGGCCGCAGCGCGAACAGGCCTCCGTTGCGGGTCACGACGAGGATGGTGTTGCCAACCGCCACCGGGGCAGCCGTGATGGCCGAACCATCGGTGGACAGGCGCAGCTGGGTCTTGCCGGTCTCGCGATTCAGGAAATGCACGTGGCCTTCGTAGTCGCCCACCACCACGCTCTGACCGAGGACCAGCGGGGCCGACAGCTTGCGGTTCAGGAATTGTTCGGCGTTCCACGCCACGTCGCCGTTGCTGGTGCGCCAGGCCGTCAGGCGGTCCGAGGCATCACCGGCCACGACGGTCTGCGCGTCGCCGCCCACGCCCATCACGCCGCCAAGGTTGCGGGTCCAGACCGTCGAGCCGCGTTCGCCATTGATGCAGCTCACCGCAGACTGGAAGCCGCGCGCGCACAGCAGCTCGCCGGTGCGCACCATGGGGCCGACGACATCGGCCAGGCGCTCCACTTCGTTGGTGCCGCGCGGATTGGCCACGCTGGTCTCCCAGCGCACGGTACCGCGCAGCGGGTCGATGCCGGCCAGGCGCGAACCTTGGCCCACGACCAGGGTGTCCTTGTAGCTGCCGATGGCGCCGGGCTGCAGCAGGGTCAGCGGTTCGCCGGGACGGCGCAGTTCGAAGAGCTTGCGCCCGTCAATGGCGTCATAGGCCAGCACAGCGCGGTCCACGGTCAGCACGAAAATGCGCTCGCCAGCCACCAGCGGGGCCGTCAGGATGGGCACGGCCAGTGGCTTGCGCCAGAGGGTCTTGCCTTCTTCCAGCGAGACCAGCTCGTTGTTGCGCGTCACCACGGCGGCATAGCGGCCGTCGCTGCCTACGCCGGCAGACAGCCTTTCCTTCAGCGTGGCGCGCCAGACCACGGCACCGTCGGCAGCCTTGAGGCGCTGCACGGTGCCGTCGCCATCGGCCACCACGAAGCTGTCGGACAGGGCCACGACATTGAGCGCAAAGCGCACGCTGTCCATGCGCTGCTGCCAGACCACCTTGCCGGCGATGCTGGGCGTCACGGCTTCGAGGGCTGCCGGTTTGGCTTCCTTGGAGCTGGAGAACAGCGAGCAGGCCGACAGCAACGCCGGCACGACGGCCAGCATCAAACCGCGACGCAGGACATGCAGGGACTTCGCGCTCACTTGCCGGACTCCTTGTCCGCATCCTTGGCCGACTCATCCGGCACCGCGGCGCCCAGGCTGGCGAGCTTGGCCTCCACCAGGCGGCGATAGTCCAGGTTCTTGTCCAGGCCCTGATAGGCCTTCAGGTACTCGGCCTTGGCCACATCGGTCTTGGACTGCAGCACGGCGAGATCACCGCGGCGGTCGGCCACCAGGGCTGCGAACTCGGTAGTCTTCACGGCGTCCAGCGTCTTGCCGGCTTCGTCCAGCTGCTTGGCGTCGATCTGCAGCGCCGCCAGGCGCAGGCGCGCCAGATCTTGGTAGAGGGCGTCGCCGGCATTCTGCGCTGCCCAGGCGAGCGTGGCACGGGCCCCCTCGTCGTTTTGCTTGTCATGCTGCAGCTTGGCCTGCAGCAAGGCGCCCTGCGCTGCCGCCACGGTGGACGGGAAGCGCTCCTTGAGCGTGGCGAAGGCCGCATTGGCCTTGTCCACGTCGCCGACATCCGCCTGGTTGGCGAGCTGCTCGTACAGCGCAGAGGCCTTGGCCCCCTGGTCGCGCTGCCACCAGTTCCAGCCGGTCCAGGAGGCGTAGGCCACCAGCACCGCCGTCAGGCCCCAGCTGATGAGATTGCCCCATTTCTTCCAGAAGGCCTTGAGCTCTTCCAGTTGTTCCTGTTCTTCCAGATCGAGATGCGACGCCATTGCTTGTGTTCGGTAGGGAATGGGGTGATTGAGCCGCGATTATGCGTTGCGGAGTTCGTGAGCCCAGGAAGCCACTTCGGCCAGCTTGCGGCTGGACTGGGCCTGGCCTTCCTCGCGCAGGGGCTTGAGGCCCACTTCGCCGCGGGCGAGTTCGTCTTCGCCGAAGATCAGCGCCAGGCGAGCGCCGCTGGCATCGGCCTTCTTGAACTGGGATTTCATGCTGCCCTGCCCCGGATGCAGCAGCACCGAGATGCCGGCCGCGCGCAGGGCCTCGAGCGTCTGCATGACCTGGCCCAGGCCCTGGGCAGAGGGCACGATGGCGTAGGCGTCGGGCACGGGCAGGCCCATCTCGGTCCCCAGGGTTTCGAGCAGCAGCAGCAGGCGCTCCAGGCCCAGGCCGAAGCCCACGGCCGGCGTGGCCTTGCCGCCCAGCTGCTCGATCAGCCCGTCATAGCGGCCGCCGGCGCAGATCGTGCCCTGGGCGCCCAGCTTGTCGGTCACCCACTCGAAGACGGTGAGGTTGTAGTAGTCCAGGCCGCGCACCAGGCGCGGGTTGATGCGGTACTGCAGGCCCACGGCATCCAGCAAGGCCTTCACGCCGTTGAAGTGGGCCAGCGAGGCCTCGCCCAGGAAGTCCAGCAGCTTGGGGGCGGCCTCGGCCATGGCCTGCATGGCGGGGTTCTTGGTGTCCAGCACGCGCAGCGGGTTGCTGTACATGCGGCGCTTGGCCTCCTCGTCCAGCACGTCCTGATGCTGCTCCAGGTAGGCGATCAGGGCCTCCCGGTGGGCCTTTCGTTCGTCGGACTGGCCCAGGCAGTTGATCTCCAGGACCACGTCGCGGCCCTCGACCAGGCCCAGCTCGCGCCACAGGGTGCGGGCCAGCAGGATGACCTCGGCATCCACGTCCGGACCGGCAAAGCCCAGGGCCTCGACGCCCATCTGGTGGAACTGGCGGTAGCGGCCCTTTTGCGGACGCTCGTGGCGGAACATCTGGCCGAAGTAGTAGAGGCGCTTGCCACCCTCGCGCAGGAAACTGTGCTCGATCATGGCCCGCACCACGCCGGCCGTGCCCTCGGGACGCAGGGCCAGCTGGTCACCGTTCATCCTGTCCTCGAAGGCATACATCTCCTTCTCGACGATGTCGGTCACCTCGCCGATGCCGCGCACGAACAGGGCCGTGGGCTCGACGATGGGCGTGCGCACGTTCTGGTAGCCATAGCGCTGCAGCACGCTGCGCATCTTCGCTTCCAGCCACTCCCAGCGCGCCGACTCCGGCGGCAGGATGTCGTTCATGCCCTTCACCGCCTGCAGCGGCTGCTTCTTCTGATCACTCATGGACTCTCTCGCGGCAGGCTCAGGCGGCCTGGCTGCCGAAACGTTTCTCGATGTAGTTCTCGACCAGGGCCTGGAACTCGGTGGCGATGCCATCGCCGCGCAGGGTCAGGGCCTTCTCGCCGTCGATGAACACGGGCGCCGCGGGCGCCTCGCCGGTGCCGGGCAGGCTGATGCCGATGTCGGCATGCTTGCTCTCGCCAGGGCCGTTGACGATGCAGCCCATCACGGCCACCTTCATGTTCTCGACGCCCGGGTACTTGGCACGCCAGACGGGCATCTGGGCGCGCAGGTAGTCATCGATCTGCTTGGCCAGCTCCTGGAAGGTGGTGCTGGTGGTGCGGCCGCAGCCCGGGCAGGCCGTGACGCTGGGATTGAAGGCACGCAGGCCCAGGGACTGCAGGATCTCCAGCGCCACCACCACCTCCTGGGTGCGGGACTCGCCGGGCTGGGGCGTCAGCGAGACACGGATGGTGTCGCCGATGCCCTCCTGCAGCAGGATGGACAGGGCCGTGGCCGAGGCCACCGTGCCCTTGGTGCCCATCCCGGCCTCGGTCAGGCCCAGGTGCAGGGCGTAATCGCAGCGCTGGCTCAGGGCGCGGTAGACCGAGATCAGGTCCTGCACGCCGCTGACCTTGCAGCTGATGATGATGTTGTCCGGGTTCATGCCCAGTTCGCGGGCATAGCCGGCCGAGCTCAGGGCCGACTGGATCAAGGCCTGGTACATCACCTGCTGGCCGTCCCAGGGGGCGGCGCGGCGGGCGTTGTCGTCCATCATCTGGGCCAACAGCTCCTGGTCCAGGCTGCCCCAGTTGACGCCGATGCGCACGACCTTGTCGTACTTCATCGCCGCCTCGATCATCTGCGCGAACTGCCGGTCCTTCTTGTCGCCCTTGCCGACGTTGCCGGGGTTGATGCGGTACTTGGACAGGGCCTGGGCCATGGCCGGGAATTCGCTCAGCAGCCGATGGCCGTTGTAGTGGAAGTCGCCGACCAAAGGCACGTCGATGCCCATGCGGTCGAGCTGCTCGCGGATGTGCGGCACGGCCTGGGCGGCCTCCGGCGTGTTGACCGTGATGCGCACCAGCTCCGAGCCGGCGACGGCCAGCTCCTTGACCTGGATGGCCGTCTCGATGACGTCCACCGTGTCGGTGTTGGTCATGGACTGCACGCGCACCGGGGCATCGCCGCCGATGGTCACGACGCGATCGCCCCAGCGCACCCGCGCCTGGCGGCTGCGGCGGGCCGCAGGCCGGGCCGCAGCAATGGCGTCCAGGCTGTCGGACGGGTGGGACGGGGTCGTCGGGGTCACGTTCATCACTTCCTTAGACAAATTCGGCTGGCCTCGCGCGGCGGGCGCAGGCTCAGGGCAACTCCAGGCGCGCCACGTTGTCGCGGGCACGTGCCAGCAGGTCCACCGGCTCGCCGCGCAGGCTCAGGCTGGTTCCGGACACATTGCCCACCCGCACCTTCACGGGCGTCTGCACCTGCAGGTCCGCCACCTCGCCGGTGCGCATCAGGCGCGAATACTGCACCTGGCCGCGTGCATCGACCACCTCGACCCAGCTGTCGGCGCTGGTGCGCAGCAGCAAGGGGACCAGCCCCTGCGTGCCGCTGCCGGCCACGGCAGGCTTGGGCAGGACCGGTGCACTGGCAGTCGCCAGCGCCGGCCGCGCGGTGTCGATCGGTGCCGAGACTGGTGCCGGGGCTGGCGCCAGGGCCGCTGCGGTTTCGGTCGCGGTCGCGGCCGACGCCGGCGCAGGGCCAGCGCTCGATGCGGACTGCTGAGGCAGCACCGCCTGCGCAAGCGGCACTGCGGCAGACGCCGCCTCAGCCGCGGGCGGGGTCAGCGGATCGAAGGCCGGCTCGGCACCCGACGCCGGGCTCGAGCTGCCGCTCGCCGGGCCCCACCAGCGCGTGCCGAGGTCCGCAGGCAGCAGATATACCGCCGCGGCCGCCAGCAGCAGGCCCAGCGGCGCCAGCACCACGGGTTTGCGCAGCGCGCCCAGCCCCACACCTTCGCCGCCCAGGGCCTGGGCCTTGAAGGGCTGATTCAAGCCCATGCTGACGCGTTCCAGGCCCGGCTCGGTCGAGGCGGGCAGCAGTGCCAGGATCTCGGCGGCATCCACCTTGAGCACGCGACAGACGGCCTTGGCCAGCGCCCGTGCGAAAGTGGCGTCGGGCAATTCGCTCAGCCGGTCCGCCTCCAGTGCCTCCAGCCTGGCTTGCGGCACCTTCAAGGTCGCGGACAGCACGCCGATGTGCATGCCGGCGGCCTCGCGCAGCGCCTTGAGCCTGGCCCCCGCGGTGAGCGCTTCGGCACGCCGAAGGCCCAGGTTCGCCGATTCCGTCCCGGACAAGACCTGACCCTCACTCATCGAAACGCCCATCCCGCAGACGTTGGGTTTCCGCGGAATCGCTGAATCGCCGGCGCAGCTGCTGCCCCAGATCCTCGACGGCCACGCCATTGTTGAGCTTGCGCTCGATGCGCAACTCGAGCCACAGGCTCTGCGCATTCACCAGCTCCGGCTGCGCGTTGATGCGCCGGGCGTAAAAGCGTGCCCGCTCGTACTGCTGCTCGTGATGCAGCACTTCGGCGAGGTTCAGCGCCACGGCCGGATTGGCCGGATCGAGCTCGAAGGCCTTGGACAAGCTGCGCTCCGCCGCCGGCCATTCGCCGTTGCGGGCCTCGCAGACGCCGCGCGCCAGCAGCGTCCGGCCGGTCCCACGGTAATTGGGCAGGGCCAGGGCTTGCTCGAAAAGCGCCCGTGAACTGGCCCAACGCCCCTGCTGGCAGAGGAACCACGCGTAGTTGTGCACGGCATCGCCATCCGCGGGCGCGGCATTCAAGGCACGCTTGAAACCCTCCTCGGCCATGGCCGTCTCGCCCATGGCGGCATAGACCAGATTGCGAAGATTGATGGCCTCCCGCAACTCGGGCTTCAGGGCCAGGGCCTGCTTGATCTCGTCCAGAGCGGTGTCGTACTGGCCCCGGGTGAAGTAGCCGCTCGCCAGCTCGATGCGCACGGCGGCGCGGCGGTCCGCGTCGGTGCGGTCACTTTCCGTCTTCGGTTCGGCCGACTGGCCCGCCCCGGTGCCGGCGCAGCCGGGCAGCAGCAAGGCTGCCGAGAGCGCCAGGACGCCCCTCAGCACCAGAGGGCTCAGCAGGCCCAGAAGGCGCTGGGAATTCGGAAACACGATCGCTGGCGTCATCATGATGGATGGGTCGTGGCTCGAGACCTGGGAGATCAGGAATTGGGCTGCCCTGGCGCGGTTGGCGCACCCTCGGCAGAACGGTCGTCCGCATTCTTCACCACAACCACGGGTCGCACCATGCGTAGATGCGCGCGGGTGCGATCTTGCACCTCGCCGGCCAGCTGGCCGCAGGCGGCGTCGATGTCGTCGCCACGCGTCTTGCGCACGGTGGTCACGATGCCGGCGCGGATCAGCACCTCGGCAAACGCCTGCACCCGCTCCCTGGGGCTGCGCTTGAGACCGGAGGCCGGGAAGGGATTGAAGGGAATCAGGTTGAGCTTGCAGGGCACCTTGCCCTTGAGCAGGCGCACCAGCTCCTCGGCCTGCTCGGGGCTGTCATTCACGTGGTCGAGCATGCAGTACTCGAAGGTGATGAAGTCGCGCGGCGCCGCGTCCAGGTAGCGCAGGCAGGCGGCCAGCAGCTCGGCGATCGGGTACTTCTTGTTCAGCGGCACCAGCTGGTCGCGCAGGGGATCGTTGGGCGCGTGCAGGGACACTGCCATGGCGACGGGACAGTCCTCGCGCAGGCGATCCATCATCGGCACGACGCCGGACGTGGACACCGTCACACGGCGCCGCGACAGGCCATAGCCGTGATCGTCCAGCATGACCTTGAGAGCCGGCACCAGGGCGCCGTAGTTCTGCAGGGGCTCGCCCATGCCCATCATCACCACGTTGCTGATGACGCGCTCGGCCGAGTTCAGGCGCACGCGCAGGTGATGCTCGGCATACCAGAGCTGGGCCAGGATCTCCCAGGTCTCGAGGTTGCGGCTGAAGCCCTGGTGGCCGGTGGAGCAGAAGCGGCAACCCACGGCGCAGCCGGCCTGGCTGGAAACGCACAGCGTGCCACGATCGTCCTCGGGAATGAATACCGCCTCGACGGCATTGCCCTGCCCCACATCGAACAGCCACTTGATGGTGCCGTCTGCGGAGGCCTGCTCGGAGATCACCGGCAGCGCCTGGATGTGGGCGCGGGTGGCCAGTTTGTCCCGCAGGGACTTGGCCAGGTCGGACATCTGCGCAAAGTCAGACGCCCCTTTTTGATGGATCCAGCGGAACAGCTGGGTCGCGCGAAAGCGCTTCTCGCCCAACTGCTCGCAGTACGCGGCCAAGCCTTCGAGATCGAACCCGAGCAGGTTGGTGAATCCAGGTGGGGTGACCGCGTCGTTCATGGTCTTGCCTCTCAAGGAAATGCCGGGTCGCCCCAAGTTTCCTTTGCCGCCTCGCGGGCCTGGCGCGCAGCGACAGGTCCAGAGGGGCCATTCAATCAAATGCCGACCGCCTCAGGCACTGCGCTAGGCAGCACGGCCGCGATGGCGACCTCCTGAGGCGGCGTTCTGCGACCCGCCCCTAGAGGCACGCCGCAAGAGGCTTGGGCGCTGCTTAGCGGCTGTAAACGTTCATGCCGGGGAAGAAGAAGGCAACTTCCACAGCGGCGGTTTCGGGAGCGTCGGAGCCGTGCACGGCGTTGGCGTCGATGCTGTCGGCGAAGTCGGCGCGGATGGTGCCCTTCTCGGCCTTCTTGGGGTCGGTGGCGCCCATCAGCTCACGGTTCTTCAGGATGGCGCCTTCGCCTTCCAGCACCTGGATCATCACCGGGCCGGAGATCATGAAGTTCACCAGGTCGTTGAAGAAGGGACGGGCCTTGTGCACGGCGTAGAAGGCTTCGGCTTCGCCACGCGACAGGTGCGCCATCTTGGCAGCGATGACCTTCAGGCCGGCGCCTTCAAAGCGCGAGTAGATCTGGCCGATGACGTTCTTGGCCACGGCATCGGGCTTGATGATGGAAAGGGTGCGTTCGATGGCCATTTTTTTCTCCTGGAATCTGAGGCTTGGCAAAGCCGATGATTGTACTGCGTGAACATGATGGGGCGGTGTCCGCCCCTATTGACTGTTGCAAGTGATGACGGCTGCGAGCGCTTGACGCTGCGCGCAGGGGCCTGACCGAGTTCAAGCCCCGAGCACCGCTGACTCAGCGTCGGCCACGGCCACCGCCACCGCCACCGCCACCGCCGCCACCGCCTCCGCCGCCGCCACGACCACCCCGCCCGCCACCGCCACCACGGCGATGGAAGGCATCGGCGCCGATGTAGCCGACCGAGGTCTGCATGGGATCCGGCTCGCGGGGCCCGCCGCCACCCTTCTTGCCGCCGCGCGGACCCCGATCCATCGGATCAGGCCCGCTGCCACCATGGCCGAAGCCCTGCGGAATGCCACGGGACTTCCCGCTGGCAAAGCGGCGGTCGAAGGTCTGTTCCAGCGGGTTGATGTTGCGCGGGATGAAGTCGTCGTCTTCGTCCTGATCGCGGTCGCGTGCACGCGGCTCCTGGGCACGAGGCTCGACGAATCGTTCCTTGCGCTCCGGACGCGGCGACTGCGCCTCCTGCGGACGGCTGGGACGCGGGCCCTGCCCTGCGGCGCGGTCGCTGCGGCGCTTGCCGTTCTTGCGGTCGCGCTGCTGCGCGTTGCGGTCGCCGCCGCGTTCAGCCCGCTCTTCGCGCGGGCCACCGGCCAGGCGGCGGATCACCCGCACATCGCCATCCTCCAGCTCCACCCAGACACCGCGCTTCAGGCCGCGCGGCAGCACCACGGTGCCATAGCGGATGCGGATCAGGCGGCTGACGGTCAGGCCGACGGCATCGAAAAGCTTGCGGACCTCGCGATTGCGACCTTCGGTGATGATGACGCGGTACCAGTGGTTCACGCCTTCGCCGCCGCCATCCTCGATGCTCTTGAAGCTGGCCGACTGGCCTTCGATCTCGACGCCAGCCAGCAGCTTGGCACGCTGCTCCTCGTTGAGCGTTCCCAGCACGCGCACCGCATACTCACGCTCCACACCAAAGCGCGGATGCATCAGCTGATTGGCCAGCTCACCGGAGTTGGTGAACAGCAGCAGGCCCTCGGTGTTCAGGTCCAGGCGCCCCACGGACTGCCACTTGCCCTGATGCAGCTTGGGCAGGCGGCGGAAGACGGTCGGACGGCCCTCCGGGTCATTGTGGGTGACCACCTCGCCGGCAGGCTTGTGATAGGCGATGATGCGCGGCGCCGGCGGCTGGATGCGCACCTTGATGGGCTTGCCGTTGACGGCCACGCGGTCGCCAAAGGAGATGCGCTGACCGATGTGGGCCACCTCGCCGTTCACCGAAATCTTGCCCTCGGCAATCATGTCTTCGATGTCGCGGCGCGAGCCGATGCCGGCCTGGGCCAGCACCTTCTGCAGCTTGGGCGCATCGAGCTCGGGCGCCAGCACGCGCTTGGTCTCCTGGCTCGCCGCCTCTTCGACCGGCACGACATCCTCGCCGTCATAGGCACCGGAAAGCAGCTCGGCAAAGCGCTCGCCCGCCTGCGCCAGCAGCTCCTCGGGCATCGGCTCGCTGCGGCGCGTATCGCCTTCGGCTTCCACGCCCTCCCCCTCGGCGGCCAGGGTGAAGACCGCCTCGACGGGACGCTGCTCGCGGTCGCTGCCCTGACCCTCGCGCTCGCGGCGACCCCGGCGGCGATTGCGACGGCCGCGGCCCTCGTCACCTGCCTCACCCGCATCGGACGCATCCGCGCCGTCTGCCGACGATTCGGCGACCTGGGCAGCAGTTGCCGACCCGGCGGCGGCCCCGGCATGTGGCTCCGCTGCAGACGCAGCCGGCACAGCCGCCACCACCTCAGCCGCCACCACCGGCTCACTCACGACCTCGGTCGCGCTGCTCTTGGCCACCTTGGCAGACTTGCGGGGCGCCCGTGCCTTGGCCGGCTTGGACTCAGCCTCCTCAGCCTCGACCATGGCCGGCGCAGCGTCCTGCGCCGCTTCGGCGAGCACCTTCTTGGCGGCCGTCTTGCGCGGCGCGCGCGGCTTGGGAGCCGGCGCTTCGCCGGCAGCCTCCGCCGCCGCGGGTGCGGCAGCCTCCGCTGCAGCCTTGCTGCGCGCGGGCGCTCGGCGGCGCTTGGGCGCCTCGGCTTCGGGATTCATCGTGCCTGCGCCTTCGGCGGCCGGATCGGTGTCATGGGCATTCATGCGTCAGCTTGCACCTTGTCATTCACATCGGGATGCTGAGCTTGCTGCGGCACCAGGGCCTCGGGCTCAGCGGGGACGGCGGCGACCTCGGTCACCACCTCAGCGGCGTCACCAAGGACGCCTTCATCTGCTTGCACTTGCACTTCTCTTGTTTCGGTCGGTTCGGCGAGGCCCAGCGAGCCCTGCCCGTGCAGCGCCTCGACCAGGGCCGCACCGGCTTCACCCGCCGATTCCAGCGCCGGCAACTGGTCCAGACTGGCCAGCCCCAGGTCGTCCAGAAACTGCTGGGTGGTGGCGTACAGGGCGGGACGCCCGGGCGCCTCGCGATGACCGACCACCTCGATCCAGTTGCGGTCTTCCAGTTGCTTGACGATCTGCGTGGACACCACGACGCCGCGGATGTCCTCGATATCGCCACGCGTCACGGGTTGACGGTAGGCGATGATGGCCAGGGTCTCCATCACCGCCCGCGAATAGCGCTGCGGCTTCTCAGGATGCATGCGATCCAGGAACTCGCGCATCTCCGGCCGGCTCTGAAACCGCCAGCCACTGGCGATGGCCACCAGCTCGACGCCACGCCCTTCCCAGTCTCGCGCCAGCTCGTCCAGCAGCATGCGCAGGCTGTCGGCACCGACCTCGTCGGCGAAAAGACTGCGCAAATCCTTGAGCGTGAGGGGCTGCTGCGCACAGATGAGCGCCGTCTCCAGGACTCGCTTGGCTTCCTGCGTGTTCATCACATGTGTTGGCAGCACCTGCTCATCGAGCCGGCCATGGTGTTCAACAGTGTTCCATCGGAGGGTCTTGCAGACCCGCAGCAAACATCAGCTCATGCTGCTGGCACAGATCCTGGATGCGCAACTTCATGCGGGACGGCATCGAGCCGATTCCACACCTGGCGCACACAAGGACATCGTCAGCCCAGCAACTCGGATGGCGGAACTCTCTCCCGCCCCTAGGTGCCGATCGCCCCTCACGGACGAACACCGGCCACCTGCTCGGCGCATGGGCCGGACCCCCTGGCTCCCCCCGACAAGCGCCGGGACCGAAGGTCTTGCAACCATGCTCTGCGCGGCGATTGTACCCTGCCCGCCGCCGCGCCGGTCAGATGCTCGGCGCGGAGAATCCCGCAAGAACCCAGGCCTGTGCCAGATCCGCGGGCAAGGGGGCGTGAAAGACCAGCGCTTCGGACGTCATGGGATGCTCGAAACTCAGCTTGGCCGCATGCAGGGCCTGACGCCCCAGACCGAGGGCCGGTGCACCGCCATACAAGGCGTCCGCCAGCAGCGCATACCCCTTGGACGCGAGATGCACCCGGATCTGGTGGGTGCGCCCCGTGTGCAGCACGCAGTGCACAGCGCTCACCCAGGGCGCGGCCAGGGTGTGCGCCAGCGGGTAGACATCGGTCTGCGCCGGCTTGCCACCCGCCAGCACGGCCATCTTGACCCGCGAGGCCGGATCCCTGCGCATGGGCGCGTCGACGTGCAGCGGCTCCAGCAGATGCCCATGGCACAGCGCCAGGTACTCGCGATGCACCTGCCGCTGGGCGATCATGCGGGACAGCGCCGCCGTGGCTTCCAGCGTCTTGCCCACAACCATCAGACCCGAGGTGTCCTTGTCCAGGCGATGGACGATGCCCGCGCGCGGCAGCTGCCCCGCCACCGCATGATGCGCGAGCAGCCCATTCATCAGCGTGCCGGACCAGTTGCCCGGCGCCGGGTGCACGACCAGGCCCACGGGCTTGTTGACCACCATCAGGTGCGCGTCCTCGAACAGGACATCGAGCGGCATGAGCTCGGCGCGGAAGGCCTGGCTCTCTTCGGTCGGCTGCAGTTCGACCCGCACACTCTGGCCCGCCAGCACCTTGCGCGCGGCGGTGGTCTGCACCCGGCCCTGCACGCTGACCAGGCCGCGCTCGATCAGGCCCTGGAGATGGCTGCGCGAGAACTCCGGCGCCATGCCAACGACGAATTTGTCCAGGCGCTGTCCCTGGGCCTCATAGCCGACCCGCGACTCGCGCACCTCCACCTCGGGCGAGCCGATGTCCTCCGCCAGGGCATCCGCCGCCTCCGACTCGAACTCCGGGGCCGCGCCCTCCGGCATGGCTTTCAGGTCCGTCAATGCCTGAACCATATAATCGCCGCTCCTTTTTCAGCTGGGCTGGCGCATGGGCGCCTGGCCAATGGACCATGATGGATTTCCTGGGGAAGCGTCACCCGACGCAGAGCGGCCTTCTGCCCGTCCTGTCTGCAGACAGGCCTGCCAGTCGCCTCGTGCGTGCGCTGGCAGGCAGCCTGGCGCTGGCCCTGGCGGCCTGCTCTTCGCCCTTCAAGGAGGATCCGAACTCGCAAGCCAGCCTGGACAAATTGTACTCAGAGGCCAAGGAGGACCTGGCTTCGGGCGGCTATGACCGGGCCATCAAGGGTCTCGAAAAGGTGGAGGGCCGCGCGGCCGGTACGGTGCTCGCCCAGCAGGCGCAGCTGGATATCGCCTGGGCCTACTACAAAAGCGGCGAACGGGCGCAGTCCATCAGCGCACTGGACCGCTTCATCAAGCTCAATCCCTCCAGCCCGGCGATGGACTATGCCCTCTACATGAAGGGCGTCGTCAACTTCAACGAGGACATGGGCCTGTTCGGCCGCCTGGCCAGCCAGGACGTGGCTGAGCGCGACCAGCAGGCCTCGCGCGATGCCCTGCTGGCCTTCCGCCAGTTGGTCGAGCAGTACCCGGAGTCCAGGTACGCCGAAGACGCCGCCGTCCGCATCGACTTCATCACCAACACGCTGGCCTCCTACGAGGTCCATGTGGCCCGCTACTACTTCAACCGGGGCGCCTATGTGGCCGCGGCCAACCGCGCCCAATCGGCGGTGAAGGAGTTCGAAACGGCACCGGCTGCCGAAGAGGCCCTGTCCATCATGGTGCGCAGCTACGATAAGCTGGGCTTGGACAAGCTGCGCGACGACGCCGAGCGCGTGCTGCGCAAGAGCTTCCCACAGAGCCGTTTCCTGGCCGGCAACGAGCGGGTCGAGAAAAAGGCCTGGTGGAAGTTCTGGTAAGTCCAGTCGCTCAAGACCATGAGCAGGCGCCTGCAGCGACAGCGGCAGGCGCTTTTTTCTTGACCGGCCGGATCAGGCCTGCTGCTCGCGCTCGGCCGCCAGGCTGCGCAGCCAGCTCAGCGCCTCGCCCTCATTGGCCACCGGGGTCATGGGCGGCAGCGCCGCGCGCAGGCGTCGCCCATAGTTCATGCCAGCCATGCGCGGGTCGCACACCACCAGCAGCCCTTTGTCCGTCTCCGTGCGGATCAGGCGGCCCCCGCCCTGCTTGAGCGCGATCGCCGCCTCGGCAATGAAGTAGTCGGCAAAAGCGTTGCGCCCCTCGCTCTCCAGGCGCTGCACGCGCGCCTCCACCAGCGGATCATTGGGCGGCGGAAAAGGCAGCTTGTCGATGAGCACACACTGCAGCGCATCGCCCGGCACGTCGATGCCTTCCCAGAAGCTGGCCGAGCCCACCAGCACCGCGCGCGGGTCCTCCACGAACTGCCGCAGCAGCATGCGCTTGGGGATGGAGCCCTGGACCAGCACCTTCAGCGGCGCCCCCAGCGCGTCCAGCTCGCCCCGCAAGGCGTCGCCAATCGCCTGCAGCGCCCGCAGTGTGGTGGTGAGCACGAAGCAGCGCCCGCCCAGGGCCTGCGCACAACGGGCCGCCAGCACGGCCACACTGGCCGAATGATGGGGCTCCGAGGGCTTGGGAAAGCCGCGTGGCACGTAAAGGCGCGCATGGTTGGGGTAGTCGAAGGGGCTGCCCACGCGCAGCACGCGCGCATCGCGCAGGCCCGCGGACTCGGTGAACCAGCTCAGGCGCTCATCGTCGCCCAGCGTCGCCGAGGTGAAGATCCAGGCCTTGGGCGCCGCCTGCAGCTGTTCCTGCATGGCCTCGCGGATATCCAGCGGCGACTCCACCAGGCGCGCCTGGTGCGGGCTGATGTCGATCCAGCGCACCGCCCCCGGCGCGGCCTCGACGGAGAAGGCATGGGCCCGCTCGGACAGCTGCCGCGCGCGTTCGATCAGGCGAAGGAAGTCCGGTGACCCGTTCTCCAGTGCGGTCAGGGCGTCGGCGGCCTCATCCGCCGCGCAGGCCACCTCGGCCAAGGCCGTGGCAAAGCCCTCCTGCCCGGCACGCTCGTTCCAGCGCAGCTTGATCAGACCCCGCAGGTCCTTCAGCGAACCGGCGCAGACCAGCCTGAGCTCGCGTGCGGCGCGCTCCACCTTGGCATGCAGGGCCTGCCAGTCCATCAGCCCGCGCGCCTCGGTGAGCCCCAGGGCCAGCATGTCCCGGGCAAAATCGATCAGCTGCGAAGTGGCCAGGTGCTGGCCCAGGAACTGCACGCCGGCTTCGGTCAGTTGATGGGCCTCGTCAAACACCGCGATATCGACGCTGGGCAGCAGCTCAGCCACGCCGCTGTCGCGCAGGGCCATGTCCGCGAAGAAGAGGTGGTGGTTGACGACGGCGATGTCGGCCTCCATGGCCTCGCGCCTGGCCTTGACCACGAAACAGGCGCTCCACTGCGGGCATTCGCTGCCCAGGCAGTTCTCGCGGGTGGAGCTGACGATGGGGATGATGGGCGAGCGCTCGTCCAACCCGTCCAGCTCGGCGAAGTCACCGCTGCGGGTCTGCTGCGCCCAGCGCTCCACGCGCGCCAGCGCCAGCACCGCCCGCCGGTCCGGGAGTTCGGCGCCATGGCGGGCGTATTCCAGCCGATGCAGGCACAGATAGCTGCCGCGCCCCTTCAGCAGCGCGATGCGTGCCGGCACGGAAAGCGACTCGCACAAGCGCGGCAGGTCGCGCAGGAAGAGCTGGTCCTGCAGGCTCTTGGTGGCCGTGCTGATCAGCGCCCGCGCGCCGCTCAGCAGGGCCGGCACCAGATACGCGAAGGTCTTGCCAACCCCCGTGCCCGCCTCGACGACCAGGCTCTCGCGCCGCGCGATCGCCTGGGCCACGGCCTGGGTCATGGCCAGCTGCGGCGCGCGCGGGCTGTAGCCGGGATCGGCACGGGACAGCGGCCCCCCTTGGTCGAAGGCGGCCAGCACCCATTGCTCCAGTTCGCTGGGCGGGTTGTCGTGGGCCGTCAGGGGATCCGGATCCAGGGCGTTCAAGGCTGCGGTGTCGGGCAAGGCACCGGCTGCATCGGGCGCGGTGGCCCGAATGGTCGGCAAAGGGGGGGGGTGAAGTCCAGGAATGCTGGCGGCGGCGCTGGCCAAGGTCAGGCCGGTTCGTCGGGCTCGCTGGCCTGCTCCAGCCGCGCAATGCGGTCTCGCAGGGCCAGTCGACGCTTCTTCAGGCGCTGCAGCTGCAATTCATCCAGCGGCAGCATGCCAGAGACCCGGTCGATCAGGCCATCGAGATCGGCATGCTCCATACGCAATTCGATCAGCTGGCGTGACAGGGAGTGAAGATCTGCGTCCATTTGTGGAATGACGGCGGCTGACGTCGACCGAATGCGGTCGACGGACCCGGTCCGTGCGTCTTTCGCGATTATAGTTTTGGCCACACTCGCAAAAGACCGCATGAGCCGCAGCAATCCTGGATTCCGCCTGAACGCAGCCACTGGCATACACCGTGGCGATCGCACCTACCAGCAGGACCAGGTGCAGATCATCAGCCACCCCCGCATCGCCGGCTGCCTGCTGGCCGTGCTGGCCGACGGCATGGGAGGAAAAAGCGGCGGGCGCAAGGCTGCCGACCAGGTCGTGCTGACCGCCCAGCAGCTCTTCGAGCGCTTTTCGCCGGACGATGAAGATCCGGCCGACTTGCTGCGCCAGATCGCCGACGAGGCCCACCTGATGATCAAGCTGACGGCCATCTCCGCGGAGGAAGAGCCGCACAGTACGATTGCCACCTACCTGATCACGCCCGATCGCCGCTGCCATTGGCTGCACACGGGGGACTCCCGCATCTACTTCTTCCGCGGGCCCAATATGCTCAAGCGGACGCTGGACCATTCCTACGTCCAGCGCCTGGTCGACGAGGGCAAGATCAGCGAGGCCGAGGCATCCACGCATCCGCAGTCCAATCTACTAACCGGCTGCCTGGGCACGGTGCAGGACCCCACACCCACGGCGGACGTCATCGGCCCGCTGGAGCACGGCGACTGCCTGATGGCCTGCAGCGACGGCCTCTGGCACTACTTCAACCCGCGCGAGCTGGGAACCGTGCTGCACAGCCTGCCCCCGCGCGAGGCGGCCGAGCTGCTGCTGAACAAGGCGCGGCAGCGCGCCCATGGCGGTGGGGACAACCTCTCGCTGGCTGTCGTTCGCGTCGAGCCGCTGTCTTGAGTGCCCGGCCGGCGGCGCGTTGACGCGGGGCGCTCAACCGGGGCGCTCAACCGGGGCGCTCAACCGGGGCGTTCAACCGGGCATTCGCGCGACACCCTGATGTCAAGCCGTGGTGCGCCGGCTGCATGGCACACACTAGCGCGGTGCCGAGCTGGCGCTGGCCGGCGGCAGCGGTGCAGCCAGGGGCTTGTGCGCGGCACGCTCCTGCAGCCTTTTCAGCGCCTGCTCACGGTGCTCCCGCGCCTTCTGCAGCCGGGTGCGCTGGTCCCGGGCCCGCTGCGCAGCGGCCGCCTCGTCATCGGCCCGCTGCTTTTCCAGCTCAGGCAGGGTCTTGACCGCTGGTGCGGCGGACGTTGACGCCGGCGCAAGTTCCGCAGGCACAGGCCGCGGCGGCGCTGCCAGCAGGGCCGCACTGCGCTGCTGCGCTTCGAGCCGAGCATGCTCCTGCGCCTTTTGCTGCAAGCGCTGGTGGCTCTCGGACGCCCGCTGCGCGCGCTGCGCCAGGGATTGGGCCAGCTCCTGCTCCTGCAATGGCTGCAGCGCACGCTGCCGGGCGGCCTTGGCCTCCTGCTGGCAGGCGTTGACGGCGAAGCGGGACTGGCAGGCTTGAACGGCCTCCTGATAGCGCGCGTCGATGGCGGCCTTGGCGGCGTCCGGGTCCTGCGTGGCCGGCTGTGCCCAGGCGCTGGCCAGGGCGCAGCTGCAGGCCAGCAGTCCTGTGCCGCGCTTGAAGCGCGCCAGGCCGCGTTTGAGGTCGGGCATGTTCATGTCAGCGAAGTATCCACGTCGCGGCGTTCCAGCTCCAGGTATTCGCGCGACTGCATTTCCTGCAGGCGCGACACCGTGCGCGGGAACTCGTGGGCCAGCGGCCCCTCGGTGTAGAGCTGCGCGGGCGGCACCGCGGCCGAGATGATCAGCTTGCAGCGGCGGTCGTAGAGCACGTCCACCAGCCAGGTGAAGCGCCGCGCCTCGCTGGCCAGCCGTACGGGCATCTCCGGCACGTCCGAGAGGATCAGGGTGTGAAAGCGTGAGGCCAGCTCCAGGTAGTCATTCTGCGAGCGCGGGCCGCCGCAAAGCGTCTGGAAATCAAACCACACCACGCCGCCAGCACGGCGGCGCGAACGCAGCTCGCGATGCTCGATGTGCAGCAGCGGATCCTCGTCCTTGGCCTCGGCGAGGCTCTCGAAGGCATGCGCCAGCGCGGCATCGGCCTTGTCGTCCAGCGGGCAGTGGTAGAGCTCCACATGCTCCAGTGAACGCTGGCGGTAGTCGGTGCCGTGGTCGACGTTGATGACCTCCATCTTCTCCTTGAGCAGCTCGATGGCCGGCAGGATGCGGTCGCGGTGAAGACCGCCCGGATAGAGCCCGTCAGGATGGAAGTTCGAGGTGGTGACGATCGACACGCGGTTCCTGAACAGCGCATCCAGCAGCCGGTGCAGGATCATTGCGTCGGTCACGTCGGCCACGTGGAATTCATCGAAGCAGATCAGGCGGAAACGCTTGGCGATGCGCCGGCCCAGCTCATCCAGCGGATCGGCGATGCCCTTCAGGTCCTGCAGCTCGCGGTGCACCTCGCGCATGAACTCGTGAAAGTGGAGCCGGGTCTTGCGCGTGAGCGGCACGGCCTGGAAGAAGCAATCCATCAGGAAGCTCTTGCCGCGCCCCACGCCGCCGTACATGTAGACGCCACGCGGAATGGGCGGGCGCACCAGCAGCTTGGTGACGGCATTGCTGCGGCGGGCCTTGTAGTCGGCCCATTCGTCCTGGCAGCGCTGCAGGGCCGCGATGGCGCGCAGTTGCGCCGGATCGGCCTTGAAGCCGCGTTCGGCCAGGGTCTGGTGGTAGAGCTCGGTGACGCTGCTCATGAGTGCTCAGGCTACTCCTCGTGAAAAGGGGCGACCGAGGCCGCCCCTTTGTCCCTGTGAATTCCGATCGAAATCAGAAGTTCAGGGTGCGCTTGTCCACGGCCAGCGCCGCTTCCTTGGTCGCTTCGCTCAAGCTGGGGTGGGCATGGCAGATGCGCGCGATGTCCTCGGCCGAGGCCTTGAACTCCATCGCCACCACGGCTTCCGAGATCAGCTCCGACGCGAACGGGCCGATGATGTGCACGCCCAGGATCTCGTCGGTCTTGGCGTCTGCCAGCATCTTCACGAAGCCGGTGGTGTCGCCCAGGGCACGGGCACGGCCGTTGGCCATGAAGGGGAACTGGCCGGCCTTGTATTGCACGCCTTCGCTTTTCAGCTGCTGCTCGGTCTTGCCGACCCAGGCGATCTCGGGGCTGGTGTAGATGACCCAGGGGATGGTGCCGAAGTTCACATGGCCGTGCTGGCCCGCGATGCGCTCGGCCACGGCCACGCCCTCTTCCTCGGCCTTGTGGGCCAGCATGGGGCCGCGCACGACGTCACCCACGGCCCAGACATTGGGCAGGTTGGTCTTGCACTCGTCGTCCACCACGATGGCGCCGCGCTCGTCCAGCTTCAGGCCCACGGCTTCGGGGTTCAGGCCGATGGTGTTGGGCACGCGGCCGATGGAGACGATCAGCTTGTCCACCACCAGGCTCTGCTCGGCGCCCTTGGCGTCGGCGTAGGCGATGGTGACGCTGTCTTTGCCCTTGGTCACCGAGGCGATCTTCACGCCGAGCTGGATGTCCAGGCCCTGCTTCTTGAAGACCTTGGCGGCTTCCTTGGCCACGGACTCGTCAGCAGCCCCCAGGAAGGCCGGCATGGCTTCGAGGATGGTCACTTCCGCGCCCAGGCGGCGCCACACCGAGCCCATCTCCAGGCCGATCACGCCGGAGCCGATCACGCCCAGCTTCTTCGGCGTGGCGGGGATGCGCAGCGCGCCGTCGTTGGAGAGGATCAGCTCTTCATCGAACTCGGCGCCGGGCAGCTGACGGGCATTGGAGCCGGTGGCCAGGATCACGTGCTTGGCCGTCAGCGTCTCTTCCGAAGCGCCTGCCACCTTGATCTCGTAGCCGCCATCCTTGGCAGCGACAAAGGAGCCGCGGCCGTGGAAGAAGCTGACCTTGTTCTTCTTGAACAGGTAGAGGATGCCGTCGTTGTTCTGCTTCACGACGGTGGCCTTGCGGCCGATCATCTTCGCCACATCAATTTGCACGTTATCAGCCGTGATGCCGTGCTCGGCGAAGTGGTGGTTGGCGTGCTCGAAGTGCTCCGAGGACTGCAGCAGGGCCTTGGAGGGGATGCAGCCGACGTTGGTGCAGGTGCCGCCCGGTGCGGGGCCGCCCTTCTCGTTCTTCCACTCGTCGATGCAGGCCGCGTTGAAGCCCAGCTGGGCGGCGCGGATGGCGGCGATGTAGCCGCCGGGGCCGCCGCCGATCACGACGACGTCAAAGTTCTTGGTGCTCATGTGTGTGTTCCTTGTCTCGCAACTGGCCCCACCGGTGCGGGGCGTAGCGAGCGGCCTCAGGGCTAGGCGCGGGTGCCGAGGCACCGGAGCGTAGCAGCGCTACGTGAGGATGCCGAGGACGGGACCCGCAACGACGCCCTGAGGACGCGCAGTAGCCCTTGATCAGATGTCGAAGAGCAGGCGGGCGGGATCTTCCAGCGCTTCCTTCATCGTGACCAGGCCCAGCACGGCTTCGCGGCCGTCGATGATGCGGTGGTCGTAGGACATCGCGAGGTAGTTGATCGGGCGCACCACGACCTGGCCGTTCTCGACCACGGCGCGGTCCTTGGTGGCGTGCACGCCCAGGATGGCCGATTGCGGCGGGTTGATGATGGGGGTCGACAGCATGGAGCCGAAGGTGCCGCCATTGGAGATCGAGAAGGTGCCGCCGGTCAGATCGTCGATGGAGATCTTGCCTTCCTTGGCCTTCTGGCCGAACTCGGCGATCTTCTTCTCGATGTCGGCGAAGCTCAGCTGGTCGGCATTGCGGATGATGGGCACGACCAGGCCACGGGGCGAGCCCACGGCGATGCCGATGTCGAAATAGCCGTGGTAGACGATGTCATTGCCGTCGACCGAGGCGTTCAGCACCGGGAACTTCTTCAGCGCGGCGACGGCGGCCTTCACGAAGAAGCTCATGAAGCCCAGCTTCACGCCGTGCTCCTTCTCGAACTTCTCCTGGAACTTCTTGCGCATGTCCATCAGCGGCGCCATGTTCACTTCATTGAACGTGGTCAGGATGGCGTTGGTCGACTGCGACTGGATCAGGCGCTCGGCCACGCGGGCGCGCAGGCGGCTCATCGGCACGCGCTGCTCGGGGCGATCACCCAGGTTCTGTGCGACGGGCGCGGCGACGGCCGGCAGCGGCTTGGCGGCGGCCACGGGGGCGGCGACAGGCGCGGCCACGGCGGCAGGCTTGGCGCCGGCGGCCAGGGCATCGCCCTTGGTCACGCGGCCGTCCTTGCCGGAGCCGGCGACGTCGGTGGCCTGCAGGCCCTTTTCGGCCAGGATCTTGGCGGCGGCGGGCATGGCCACGTCACCCTTGTTGGCGGCGGCTGCGGGGGCTGCAACCGGCGCGGCGGCGGGGGCTGCGGCTGCCGGGGCGGCCACGGCACCGGCCTTGCCTTCGGTGTCGATGCGGGCGATGACTTCCTCGCTCACGACGGAAGCGCCGCCGTCCTTCAGGGTCTCGGCCAGCACGCCGGCGCTGGGCGCGGGCACTTCCAGCACGACCTTGTCGGTCTCGATCTCGATCAGGATCTCGTCCACCGCGACGGCTTCGCCGGGCTTCTTCTTCCAGGAGATCAGGGTGCCTTCGGACACCGATTCAGACAGTTGGGGAACCTTGACTTCAACGATTGCCATGATGATTCTTTCTGCTTGCTGCTGCACTGGCCACTCACTGCCCGCGGTCCGGCGTCACGAGGGGACGCCTGAACCGCGCGGGTCAGGAGCGGCACCGGAGGCCGCTTTGACTTATTTGGTGAGGATGAAGCCCTTGAGCTTGGCGAAGGCCTGGTCCAGCAGCGCCTTTTGCTGCTCCTGGTGCAGGTGCGCATAGCCGCAGGCGGGCGAGGCCGACGCCGGACGACCGGCGAAGCCCAGCTTCTGGCCGTCCAGCATGTTCTCGTGGATGTAGTGCTGCACGAAGAACCAGGCACCCTGGTTTTGCGGCTCGTCCTGGCACCAGACGATGTCGACCGCGTTCGGGTACTTCTTGATCTCGGCGGCGAAGGCCTTGTGCGGGAAGGGGTAGAGCT
This sequence comes from Burkholderiaceae bacterium, assembly GCA_041905785.1. Taxonomy (GTDB): domain Bacteria; phylum Pseudomonadota; class Gammaproteobacteria; order Burkholderiales; family Burkholderiaceae_C; genus Roseateles_B. The sequence goes on along the minus strand of JAYRKJ010000001.1, from coordinate 191,737 downwards.
GCTCGACGCGGATGATGGCGACGTCGCTGGCCTTCTTCTCTTCGCGCTTCTTGACCAGGTCGTAGTAGACCTTGCCCGAGCAGGCGATCACGCGCTTGACCTTGGCGGCGTCGATGCCGGCATCCAGCTCGCCGATCACGGTCTGGAACTCACCCTTGGTGAATTCGGACAGCGGCGAGGTGGCGTCCTTGGCGCGCAGCAGGCTCTTGGGGGTCATGATGACCAGCGGCTTGCGGAACATGCGCAGCATCTGGCGGCGCAGCACATGGAAGATCTGCGAGGCCGTGGTGGGCTGCACGATCTGCATGTTGTTGTCCGCAGCCAGCTGCATGAAGCGCTCCAGACGGGCCGAGCTGTGCTCGGGGCCCTGGCCTTCATAGCCGTGCGGCAGCATCATGACCAGGCCATTGGCGCGACCCCACTTCACTTCGCCGGAGGCGATGAACTGGTCGATCACGACCTGGGCACCGTTGACGAAGTCGCCGAACTGGGCTTCCCAGATGGTCAGCGTGTTGGGCTCAGCGGCGGCATAGCCGTATTCGAAGCCCAGCACCGCTTCTTCCGACAGGATGGAGTCGATGACCACGAACGGGGCCTGGTTGTCGGCCACGTTCTGCAGCGGGATGTAGCTGCCTTCGTCCCAGTTGGTGCGGTTCTGGTCATGGATCACGGCGTGGCGGTGCGTGAAGGTGCCCCGGCCGCAGTCCTCGCCCGACAGTCGCACGGGGTAGCCCGAAGCCACCAGCGAGGCGAAGGCCATGTGCTCGCCCATGCCCCAGTCGACGTTGATCTCGCCGCGGCCCATGGCCGCGCGGTCGGCGATCAGCTTCTGCACCAGGTTGTGTGCCGAGAAGTCCTTGGGCAGCGTGGTGATGCGCTCGGCCAGGCGCTTCCATTCGGAAACGGGGATGGCGGTGTCGCAGTTGTCCGTCCACTTCTTGCCCAGGAAGGGGGTCCAGTCCGTGGCGTACTTGCCCTTGTAGTTGGTCAGCACCGGGTCGACGGTGTGACGGCCCTCGTCCATGGCGGCACGGTAGGCCTTGACCATGCTGTCGGGCTCCTCGGCAGCCACGGCGGTCTGGGTCACCAGCTTGTCGGCGTACAGCTTGCGGGTGCCGGGGTGGGCGGCAACCTTCTTGTACATCAGGGGCTGGGTCAGGGCCGGGGTGTCCTGCTCGTTGTGGCCCAGCTTGCGGAAGCAGACGATGTCGATGACCACGTCCTTCTTGAACGCGGTGCGGTAGTCCATTGCCAGCTGAGCGGCCCACACGACGGCTTCGGGGTCGTCGCCGTTCACGTGCAGCACCGGGGCTTCGATCATCTTGACCACGTCCGAGCAGTAATGCGTGGAACGCAGGTCGCGCGGATCGCTAGTGGTGAAGCCGATCTGGTTGTTGATCACGATGTGCACCGTGCCGCCCGTGCGGTAGCCGCGGGTCTGGGCCATGCACAGGGTTTCCTGCACCACGCCCTGGCCGCCGAAGGCCGCATCGCCGTGCACCAGCACCGGCAGCACCTGGCTGCCGGCGGTGTCGCCGCGGCGGTCCTGGCGAGCGCGCACGCTGCCTTCCACCACGGGATTGACGATTTCCAGGTGCGAGGGGTTGAAGGCCAGGCTCAGATGCACAGGACCGCCCTGCGTGGACACGTCGCTGGAGAAGCCCTGGTGGTACTTCACGTCGCCCGCGGGCAGGTCGTGGTCACCCTTGTGCTCGAACTCGGCGAACAGGTCCTTGGGCATCTTGCCCAGGGTGTTGACCAGCACGTTCAGGCGGCCGCGGTGGGCCATGCCGATCACGATTTCCTGCACGCCGTTCTCGCCGGCACGCTGGATCAGTTCATCCATGGCGGCGATGAAGCTCTCGCCGCCTTCCAGCGAGAAGCGCTTCTGGCCGACGTACTTGGTGTGCAGATAGCGCTCCAGACCCTCGGCGGCAGTCAGGCGGTCCAGGATGCGCTTCTTGTCTTCAACGGAGAAGCTGGGCTTGCCGCGCTGCTTCTCCAGGCGCTCCTGCCACCAGCGCTTTTCGGCGGGGTCGGAGCCGTGCATGAACTCGGCGCCGATGGTGCCGCAGTAGGTCTCGCGCAGGGCCTGCACGATCTGGCGCAGGGTCATGGTCTCGCCACCGAAATAGGTGTTGGCGGCGGAGAAGGCGATGTCCATGTCGGACTCGGTCAGGTCATAGAAGGCCGGATCGAGTTCGGGAATCTTGGGGCGCTCACCGCGCTTGAGCGGGTCCAGTTCGGCCCAGCGGTTGCCCAGGAAGCGATAGGCGGCGATCAGGGACTGGACGTGCACCTGCTTGCGGGCCACGGCCAGGTCGGCGCTGGAGGCCTTGTTGCCGAAGGCATTGGCCTTGGCGCGCTGAGCGAAGGATTCGATGACGGGGGCATGGGCCACGTCACGGGCGTCGCTGCCATCCACGGCAGGGACATGCTGGAGGGCGTCGAAGTAGGCGCGCCAGTTGTCCGGCACGGAACCCGGATTGTCGAGGTAAGCCTCGTACATCTCCTCGACATAGGGCGCATTGCCCCCGAACAGGTACGAATTCGACCTGTATTGCTGCATCATTTCGCTCACCTCTTGCTCCGGTTTCCAGAGCTATTGGCTGGTTGGACAACCTTCCGCGACACGGCTTGACCGGTTGGCGGATTGCGACCCGCCTTTGCTGTTGCCAGAAAAGGGGACGGGAAGGACCTGAGGATGCGCCCCTGCCACAACTGGCTTCCGGTACGAATCCTCATCACAGGGAACCGGACTGTAACACCCTTGCCATCTGCCACCAATGCGCCTGCCCCGTTGATCTTCGGCAACTTGTCGGCAGTCCTGAGCTTTTTTGCACGGCGCAGCGGCCAGCCTCGCGGTCGGAAGCGGCGGGCCAAACGTTTGCGATTTCAGCACTCATCGCCTAGACTTCCCGCGCGCGCCACGGCCCCGCGATTGAATGGCCGGGCGACGGGAAGAGAAAAGGACTCCCCATGCAAGTCAGCGTCGTTGACTACCGCGCCCCGGATGCCGCCGAGCGCTTCACCCGTTCCCTGCATGAAACCGGCTTCGGCGTGCTGGTGAACCACCCCATCCCTCAGACGCTGGTCGAGAAGATCTACGCCGACTGGCTCGGCTTCTTCAACAGCGAAGAGAAGACCGGCTATACCTTCTCAAAGGAGACGCAGGACGGCTGGTTCTCCACCGAGATCTCCGAGACGGCCAAGGGCTTCACGCAGAAGGACATCAAGGAGTACTTCCACATCTACCCCTGGGGCCGTATTCCGCCCGGCCTCAAGGACGATGCGATGCAGTACTACGGCTTGGCCAATGGCCTGGCGGCCGAGCTGCTGTCCTGGGTGGAACGGCACACCCCGGCGGACATCGCGAAGAACTACCGCGAGCCGCTCTCGAACATGATCAAGGACAGTCGCCAGACCCTGCTGCGCGTGCTGCGCTACCCGCCCCTGACCGGTCAGGAGCCGGCCGGCTCGCTGCGCGCCGCGCCACATGGCGACATCAACCTGCTGACCATCCTGCCCGCCGCCAACGAGCCGGGCCTGCAAGTCCAGGCCAAGGACGGCAGCTGGGTGGACGTGCCCTGCGACTTCGGCATGCTGATCATCAACATCGGCGACATGCTCCAGGAAGCCTCGCAGGGCTACTACCCCTCCACCATCCATCGCGTGGTGAACCCGACCGGCGAGGGAGCCAAGAAGAGCCGCATCTCGCTGCCGCTGTTCCTGCACCCGCGCAACGAGGTGGTGTTGAGCGACCGCTACACGGCGCACAGCTATCTGGAGGAGCGGCTGAGGGAGTTGGGGGTGAAGGGCTGAGGGCCCTCGCCCACCTCGAACGACAAAGCCTCCCTCGGGCGGCTTTTCTCACGGCTTGCGTCAATGGCATGACCGCTACATTGCAGACATGCCCCGCCCGCGCGTCATCGAGATCCACCCCGCAGCGCCACCCAAGCCGGCCTTTGGCCAGCCCTGCAACGGCTGCGGCATCTGCTGCCTCGCCGAACCCTGCCCGCTGGGCATGCTGCTGAGCCGGCGGTTGCGCGGTGCCTGCGTGGCCCTGCGCTGGGAGGGGCAGCGCTATGTCTGTGGCGCGCTCGTCGCGCGGCCCGGCGGCCTGCGAGGCTGGCTGCTGCGCCGCTGGATCGCCGCGGGCCGGGGCTGCGACTGCTCGCTGGAGCCCCAGCGGACCGACGACTGAACGGCGGCGATCAGCCCAGGGCCAGGCGCGCGCGAGCAGCGCGGTACTCGCGCTCCAGCCGATCCACCAACTGCGCCGCAGGCACCACCTCCCGGATGGATCCGATGCCCTGGCCGCAGCCCCAGATGTCCTTCCAGGCCTTCTTGGCGTCGCCGCCGAAGTTCATTTTGCTGGGGTCGGATTCCGGCAGGTTTTCCGGATCCATGCCCGCCGCGACGATGGAGCCCTTCAGGTAGTTGCCATGCACGCCGGTGAAGAGGTTGCTGTAAACGATGTCGTCGCTGTTGCTGGCCACGATCATCTGCTTATAGGCGTCTGCTGCGCGCGCTTCCTCGGTGGCGATGAAGGCCGAACCCATGTAGGCGAAATCCGCGCCCATGGCCTGGGCGGCGAGGATGGCATTGCCCGTCGCCATGGAGCCGGACAGCGCCAGCGGGCCGTCGAACCATTCCCGGATTTCCTGGATCAGCGCGAAGGGGCTCTTGGTGCCGGCATGCCCGCCCGCCCCTGCCGCCACGGCGATCAGACCGTCGGCACCCTTCTCGATGGCCTTGTGGGCGAACTTGTTGTTGATGATGTCGTGCATCACCAGGCCGCCCCAGGCGTGCACGGCCTGGTTGACGTCCTCGCGGGCGCCCAGCGAGGTGATGATCAGCGGCACCTTGTACTTTTCGCACACGGCCATGTCCTGCTCGAGCCGGTCATTGCTCTTGTGCACGATCTGGTTGATGGCGAAGGGGGCGGCCGGTCGGTCCGGATGCGTGCGGTCATGCGCCGCCAAAGCCTCGGTGATCTCGGCCAGCCAGTCGTCCAGCTGGGCGGCCGGGCGCGCGTTCAAGGACGGCATCGCACCCACGATGCCCGCGGTGCATTGGGCGATCACGAGCTTGGGGTTGCTGATGATGAACAGCGGCGAGCCGATGACGGGCAGGCGCAGACGCTGCAACAGGGCGGGCACGGTCATTCCAAGTCCTTCCGGAAAGACGGATCAAAGAAGCGGGGAGCGGGTGTCGGGCAAGACCTGGCACCGCATTGGTGGGGTCAGGTCTTGCGCAGGGCCGGCACCTCCGGTCAGAAGGCGTCCAGAGCCATCGCGGTGACGCTGTCGGCGCCCTCGACGATGGCATCGCGCTGGGCCAGCGTGCGCGGCAGGATGTGTTCGGCGTAGAAGCGGGCCGTGGCGACCTTGGCCTCCATGAAGGCCTTGTCCTCGCCAGCTGCCAGCTTGTCCTCGGCCACCATCAGGGCGCGGGCCAGTTGCCAGCCGGCGACCAGGTTGCCGGCCAGCATCAGGTAGGGCACCGAACCGGCGAAGGCCGCATTGGGGTTGCCCTTGCCGCAAGCGGCGATGAACTCGGCCGACTCGATGAAGGCCTTGCGTGCAGCCGCCAACTGCTTGAGCATGGCCTTGGCCGCAGCGCTTGGGCGCTGGGCCAGCAGCGCTTCGGTGCCTTCAATCTGGGCCGCGACGGCCTTGGCCATCTGAGCGCCGTCACGCAGAGTCTTGCGGCCCACCAGGTCATTGGCCTGGATGGCGGTCGTGCCTTCGTAGATGGTCAGGATCTTGGCGTCGCGGTAGTACTGCGCCGCGCCGGTTTCCTCGATGAAGCCCATGCCGCCGTGCACCTGCACGCCCAGGGAGGTCACCTCCAGGCTCATCTCGGTGCTGTAGCCCTTCACCAGCGGCACCATGAACTCGTAGAAGGCCTGGTTCTGCTTGCGCACCGCTGCATCCGTGTGGTGATGCGCAGCGTCATAGGCTGCAGCCGCAACCAGCGACATGGCGCGGCAGCCCTCGGTCAGCGAGCGCATGGTCATCAGCATGCGGCGCACGTCCGGGTGGTGGATGATGGCGGCGCTGCCGGCCACCGAGCCGTCCACCGGGCGCGATTGCACGCGGTCGCGCGCGTACTGCACGGCCTTCTGGTAGGCGCGGTCGGCAATGGCGATGCCCTGCACACCCACGCCGAAGCGGGCCGCGTTCATCATGATGAACATGTACTCCAGGCCGCGGTTCTCCTGTCCGATCAGATAGCCAATGGCGCCGCCGTTGTCGCCGAACTGCAGCACGGCGGTCGGACTGGCCTTGATGCCCATCTTGTGCTCAATGGACACGCAGTGCGCGTCGTTGCGTGCACCCAGCGAGCCGTCGGCATTGACCATGAACTTGGGCACGATGAAGAGGCTGATGCCCTTCACGCCCTCCGGCGCGCCGGTCACGCGAGCGAGCACGAGGTGCACGATGTTCTCGGACATGTCGTGCTCGCCGTAGGTGATGAAGATCTTGGTGCCGAAGATCTTGTACGTGCCGTCAGGCTGCGGCTCGGCGCGGGTGCGCACCAGGGCCAGGTCTGAACCGGCCTGCGGCTCGGTCAGGTTCATGGTGCCGGTCCAGCTGCCGTCGATCAGCTTCGGGATGTAGGTCGCTTTTTGCTCATCGCTGCCGGCTGTCAGCAGGGCCTCGATGGCGCCGTCCGTCAGCAAAGGGCACAGCGCGAAGCTCATATTGGCGCTGTTGATCATCTCGCCGCAGGCGGCGCCGATGGTCTTTGGCAGGCCCTGGCCGCCAAACTCGGTCGGATGTTGCAGGCCCTGCCAGCCGCCTTCGGCGAACTGCTTGAAGGCCTGCTTGAAGCCGGGGGTCGTGAAGACCTGGCCGTCCTTCCAGTAGCTGGGGTTCTTGTCGCCTTCAAAGTTCAGTGGGGCGATCACATCCTCATTCAGCTTGGCGCACTCCTCCAGCACGGCCTGGGCGGTCTCAACGCCGTAGTCCGCGAACGCGGGAATCGTTTCGGTCAGCTGCTGCAGGCCGGCGAGCTCCTGCATGTTGAAGATCATGTCCTTGACGGGGGCGCGGTAAGTCATCGTCTTGTCTCCAGATGGACGAAGGGCGCCGCACCCGTAAAGTCCGGCGCCCTGCTTCAGGCTATACGCTGGCCTGGGCGGTTCAGAGGCTGCTGACCAGCTCGGGCACGGCGGTGAACAGGTCGGCTTCCAGGCCGTAGTCGGCCACCGAGAAGATCGGCGCTTCCGGATCCTTGTTGATCGCGACGATCACCTTGGAGTCCTTCATGCCGGCCAGATGCTGGATGGCGCCGCTGATGCCGCAGGCGATGTAGAGCTGCGGTGCGACGATCTTGCCGGTCTGGCCGACCTGCCAGTCGTTGGGCGCATAGCCGGCATCCACCGCGGCGCGCGAGGCGCCCAGGGCAGCGCCCAGCTTGTCGGCCAGTGGGGTCAGCACGTCATTGAACTTCTCGCTGGAGCCCAGGGCGCGGCCACCAGAGACGATGATCTTGGCGGCGGTCAACTCGGGGCGGTCGCTCTTGGTGACTTCACGGCCCACAAAGCTGCTCTTGCCGCTGTCGGCGGCGGCGGCCACGGTCTCGACGGCGGCGCTGCCACCGGTTGCGGCAGCGGCATCAAAGCCGGTCGTGCGGACGGTGATCACCTTGACGGCATCGGACGACTGCACCGTGGCGATCGCGTTGCCGGCATAGATGGGACGCTCGAAGGTGTCGGCGCTGATGACCTTGGTGACGTCGCTCAGCTGGGCCACATCCAGCAGGGCCGCGACGCGCGGGGCGACGTTCTTGCCCGAGGCAGTGGCGGGGAACAGCAGGTGGCTGTAGCCCGAGGCCAGGGCCAGCACCTGGGCGGCCAGGTTCTCGGCCAAGCCGTCGGCCAGGGCTGCGCTGTCGGCGTGCAGCACCTTGCTCACGCCAGCGATCTGGGCCGCAGCGGCAGCAGCGGCGCCGGCATTGTGGCCAGCCACCAGCACATGGACGTCACCCCCAGCAGCCGCAGCGGCCGTGACGGTGTTCAGCGTGGCGCCCTTGATGGACGCGTTGTCGTGTTCAGCAATGACGAGTGCGGTCATGTCTTCTATCTCCATCAGTGCGGCGCCTTCAGTCGCCGCACAGCATCAATCTGTTCTGTATTCCCGAGTGGGGCATGCGGATCCGGCTCCGCCGGGCCGCCATGCCCGCCCCCTGGCAGGGGGCGCGCGAAGCGCGTAGGGGGTCAGATCACTTTTGCTTCGTTCTTGAGCTTGGACACCAGGGTGGCCACATCCGGCACCTTGATGCCGGCGCTGCGCTTGGGCGGCTCTTCGACCTTCAGGGTCTTGATGCGGGGGGTGACGTCCACACCCAGATCGGCCGGCTTGACGACGTCAAGCGTCTTCTTCTTGGCCTTCATGATGTTGGGCAGGGTCACGTAGCGCGGCTCGTTCAGACGCAGGTCGGTGGTGACCACGGCGGGCAGGCTCAGGGACACGGTCTCCAGGCCGCCGTCCACCTCGCGGGTCACGGCCACCTTGCCGTCGGCCACTTCGACCTTGGAAGCGAAGGTGCCTTGCGGCAGGCCGGTCAGCGCGGCCAGCATCTGGCCGGTCTGGTTGCAATCGTCGTCGATGGCCTGCTTGCCCAGGATCACCAGCTGCGGCTGTTCCTTGTCGACCAGGGCCTTCAGGATCTTGGCCACGGCCAGGGGCTGCAGCTCGGCGTCGGTCTCGACCAGGATGGCGCGGTCGGCGCCGATGGCCATGGCGGTGCGCAGGGTTTCCTGGCACTGGGTCACGCCGCAGGACACGGCGACCACTTCGGTAACGACGCCCTTTTCCTTCAGGCGCACGGCCTCTTCGACGGCAATCTCGTCAAAGGGGTTCATGGACATCTTCACATTGGCGATGTCCACGCCCGTGCCGTCGCTCTTGACGCGCACCTTGACGTTGTAGTCGACGACTCGTTTGACGGGAACCAATACCTTCATCGAAGCACTCCAGGCGAATTGACGTAAACGTTAATCAGGATTCTACGGGGGTCTGGCGCCCAACCGCGAGGCCCTGCGCGTCACACGTCCATCAAGGTGAAAAATAAAACGAACGATCGTTCTATTTTAGGCATGAAGAACAGACGCTTGGCAAGCTGCATTTAGACTCCGCTCCCTGATGATGGACTCCAATCCCCACCCCGCCGCGACAGGGCTCGGGCCCGCACCGAGCATCGGCGTCTTCGACTCCGGCGTAGGCGGGCTCACCGTCTTGCGAGCGCTGCGCAGCGCCCTGCCCGACACGCCCCTGCACTATGTGGCGGATTCAGGTCATGCGCCCTACGGCCCCAAGAGCACGGAGGCCATCGTGGCGCGCTGCCTGGCCATCGGTGAGCATCTGATCGCCCATGGCGCAGCGCTGATCGTCGTGGCCTGCAACACTGCCACAGCGCATGCAGTGGCCGCCTTGCGGGCGCGCTGGCCCACCCTGCCCATCGTGGGCATCGAGCCCGGCATCAAGCCGGCCGTGCAGGCCACGCGCAACGGGCGCATCGCCGTGATGGCCACGCAGGCCACCGTCAACAGCGAGCGCTACCGACAGCTCATCGCCACCCACGGCGGCGCCGTGCATGTACACAGCCAGGCTTGCCCCGGGCTGGTGGATCGCATCGAGACCGGCCATCTGGACGACGAACGACTCCAGGAGCTGCTCAAGACCTACACCGACGCAGTGAAGGCCAGCGGCGCCGACACCGTGCTGCTGGGCTGCACGCATTACCCCTTCATCCAGAATCGCATCGAAGCCCTGCTGGGGCCTGAGGTCACGGTTCTGAACACCGAGGGCGCCGTCGCGCGCCAGGCACTCAAGCGCTGGACTGAGCTGGGCCTGGCCTCACGGCAGGCATCGGTACGGCTGGAGAGCACGGGCGATCCAGCCCCCCTGGCCCGGCTGGCCACGCTGGCCCTTCAATCGCCCCAGAAAGCCCACCAGATCGACATCTGAGGGCCTGCGCAGCGCCGCAGAAAACAGGGCTCCGAACGCGGCACCGGAAACGACAAAGCCGACACGAGGTCGGCTCTGACTTCCTGCGAACTGGTGCCCGGGACGGGACTCGAACCCGTACGCCCCGTTGAGGGCCGCGGATTTTAAGTCCGCTGCGTCTACCAATTTCACCACCCGGGCAAGGGTCGCTGACGGTGAGCATTATCGGCGGCGGCGCCACACGCAAACCTGCGATTGCCGTGGCGACGCGCCAAAGACCGGCCCGAAAACGACAAAGGGGAAGCAATGCTTCCCCTTGTCAGACCTGGAGCGGGAAACGAGGCTCGAACTCGCGACCTCAACCTTGGCAAGGTTGCGCTCTACCAACTGAGCTATTCCCGCATGGACCGGATGAAACTCATCCAGCGTATACAAACTGGAGCGGGAAACGAGGCTCGAACTCGCGACCTCAACCTTGGCAAGGTTGCGCTCTACCAACTGAGCTATTCCCGCATGGCGCCGACTGCTTTGGTGGCAGCCAGCTTTAGGATCGAATGATGGAGCGGGAAACGAGGCTCGAACTCGCGACCTCAACCTTGGCAAGGTTGCGCTCTACCAACTGAGCTATTCCCGCATGTCATTCTGGAGGCGCGGTCCGGAGTCGAACCGGACTAACCGGATTTGCAATCCGGGGCATAACCGCTTTGCTACCGCGCCATCACAATCCACGTCAAAGCCCTTGGTGAAGACTTTGACGAAAAAGGGAAGCCGGGGCTTCCCTCTGAAATTCCCTTTGAAATCCTGGAGCGGGAAACGAGGCTCGAACTCGCGACCTCAACCTTGGCAAGGTTGCGCTCTACCAACTGAGCTATTCCCGCATGGACTCCGACTGGAGTTCAACACACGTTTGAGAAAACCGCCTCCAGAACTTTCATTCTGTTTTCAGTGTCGCACCGTTTGCGCTGAAGCTCACATTATAGACCGGATTTTTTGACCCGCGCAAGTCCTGCGCGGGTCATTTCAACAAAGTCTCAGTGCTTGATGGCGTCGCCAGCGGCGGCGGGCTTGGCGCCCTCCTCTGCGGCGGTCTTGGGCTGCACGGCTTCCTCTTCAGGCAGAGCCTTGGGCATGGACTCCAGCGCCACTTCCAGCACACGCTCGATCCAGCGCACCGGTACGATCTCCAGCTGGTTCTTGACGTTCTCGGGGATATCCTGCAGATCCTTGACGTTCTCTTCCGGGATCATCACGGTCTTGATGCCGCCGCGGTGGGCCGCCAGCAGCTTTTCCTTCAGACCGCCGATGGCCGTCACCTCGCCGCGCAGCGTGATCTCGCCGGTCATCGCCACATCGGCGCGCACCGGGATGCCCGTCAGCGCCGAGACAAAGGCCGTGGTCATGGCGGCACCGGCGCTGGGGCCATCCTTGGGTGTGGCGCCATCGGGCACGTGCACGTGGACGTCGCGCTTCTCGAAGAGCTCGTCCTTGATGCCCAGGCGGCTGGCGCGCGAACGCACCACCGTGCGGGCGGCCTCGACGGACTCCTTCATCACATCGCCCAGCGAGCCGGTGCGGATGATGTTGCCCTTGCCCGGCATGGCCGTGGCCTCGATGGTCAGCAGGTCGCCGCCCACTTCCGTCCAGGCCAGCCCGACCACCTGGCCGACCTGGTTGGTCTTCTCGGCACGGCCAAAGTCGTACTTGCGCACCCCCAGGAAATCATGGAGGTTGTCCTCCGTGACGATCACCTTGCCCTCATAACTCTTCAGCTGGTGACCCTTCACCACCTTGCGGCAGATCTTGGAGATTTCACGCTCCAGCGAACGCACGCCGGCCTCGCGGGTGTAGTAGCGAATCACGCCGCGGATGGCGGACTCGGCGACTTCCAGCTCATCGTCCTTGACGCCGTTATTGCCGCGCTGCTTGGGCAGCAGGTAACGCTGGGCGATGCTGACCTTCTCGTCCTCGGTGTAGCCGGACAGGCGGATCACCTCCATGCGGTCCAGCAACGCCGGCGGGATGTTCAGCGAGTTGGACGTCGCCACGAACATGACGTCGGACAGGTCGAAGTCCACCTCGATGTAGTGATCGGCAAAGGTGTGGTTCTGCTCGGGATCCAGCACCTCCAGCAGCGCCGAGGAAGGATCGCCGCGGAAATCCATGCCCAGCTTGTCGATCTCGTCCAGCAGGAACAGCGGGTTGCGCGTGCCCACCTTCGAGAGCGACTGCAGCACCTTGCCAGGCATGGAGCCGATGTAGGTACGGCGGTGACCGCGGATCTCGGCCTCGTCACGCACGCCGCCCAGGGCCATGCGCACGAACTTGCGGCCGGTGGCGCGCGCCACGGACTGGCCCAGCGAGGTCTTGCCCACGCCAGGAGGGCCGACCAGGCACAGGATGGGCGCCTTGACCTTGTCCACGCGCTGCTGCACCGCGAGGTACTCGAGGATGCGTTCCTTGACCTTGTCGAGGCCGTAATGGTCTTCGTTCAGCACCGACTCGGCAAAGGCCAGGTCGTGCTTGATCTTGGTCTTCTTGCTCCAGGGCAGGTTGACCAGGGTGTCAATGTAATTGCGCACCACGGTGGCCTCGGCCGACATGGGCGACATCAGCTTGAGCTTCTTGAGCTCGCCCTCGGCCTTCTTGCGGGCTTCCTTGGGCATGCGGGCGGCCTGGATGCGCTTTTCCAGCTCCTCCATGTCGGCGCCTTCTTCGCCGTCGCCCAGCTCCTTCTGGATGGCCTTGACCTGCTCGTTGAGGTAGTACTCGCGCTGGCTCTTCTCCATCTGGCGCTTGACGCGCCCCCGGATGCGCTTCTCCACCTGCAGGATGTCGACCTCGTGCTCAAGCAGGTCCAGCAGCTTTTCCAGACGCTTGGCCACGTCGGCCAGGTCCAGCACCGACTGCTTGGCGTCGAGCTTGAGCGGCAGGTGGGCGGCGATGGTGTCGGCCAGGCGGCCGGCGTCGTCGATGCCTGCGATCGAGGTGAGGATCTCCGGCGGAATCTTCTTGTTCAGCTTGACGTACTGGTCAAACTGCTGGGTCACGGCGCGGCGCAGGGCCTCGACTTCAGGGGCCAGGGTGGCTTCCGGCGGGATGGGGGTGACCTCGGCGACGAAGTGCTCTTCGGTCTCGCTGATGCTGCTGGTGGTGGCACGCTGCAGACCTTCGACCAGCACCTTGACCGTGCCATCGGGCAGCTTGAGCATCTGCAGGATGCTGGAGACGCAGCCGACCTCGAACATGTCGTCGGCCTTGGGTTCGTCCTTGCCGGCGGCCTTCTGGGCCACGAGCATGATCTGGCGGCCGGCATCCATGGCGGCCTCGAGGGCCTTGATGGACTTGGGGCGCCCGACGAACAGCGGGATCACCATGTGCGGGAACACCACCACATCGCGCAGCGGCAGCAGCGGCAGGGTGATGGGTTCTGCAGGCAGGATGGGATGACCGGACATAGAAACCTCTCTTTCTCAGGCCCATCTGGGGCCCGAGGGCCTGATTGCAAGACGGGGCTGGCGCCCTCTTTTCGCCATCAAGCCTGTTGTGTGACTGCAGTGACGCGCGGGCGGCCCGAAGGCCGCCCCGAAAGCATGTGGACCGGTCAGGCGCTGGCCTTGGCCTGCTCGCGATAGACGAGCAGCGGCTTTGCACCTTCTTCGATATTGTGTTCGTCCAGCACGACCTTGGCCACGCCATCAAGAGCCGGCAGTTCGAACATCGTGTCGATCAGGGAGTGCTCCATGATGGAGCGCAAACCGCGGGCGCCGGTCTTGCGGGCCAGCGCCTTGCGGGCGATCGCGCCCAAAGCCGAGGAACGGATCTCCAGCTCCACGCCATCCATGGCGAACAGCTGCTGGTACTGCTTGACCAGGGCGTTCTTGGGCTCGGTCAGGATCTGGATCAGCGCATCTTCGGTCAGCTCGCCCAGCGTTGCGACCACGGGCAGGCGGCCGACCAGTTCCGGGATCAGGCCGAACTTGATCAGATCCTCGGGCTCGACCTCGCGGAACAGCTCGGAGATCTTGCGCTCGGACTTGCTCTTGACGGTGGCGCCGAAACCGATGCCCGACTTCTCCGACCGGTTCTGGATGACTTTCTCCAGGCCGTCGAAGGCGCCACCGCAGATGAACAGGATGTTGGTCGTGTCGATCTGCAGGAAGTCCTGGTTCGGATGCTTGCGCCCCCCTTGCGGCGGCACCGAGGCCATCGTGCCTTCGACCAGCTTCAGCAGGGCCTGCTGCACGCCCTCACCCGACACGTCGCGGGTGATGGAAGGGTTGTCGGCCTTGCGCGAGATCTTGTCGATCTCGTCGATGTAGACGATGCCGCGCTGCGCACGCTCGACGTCGTAATTGCAGTTCTGCAGCAGCTTCTGGATGATGTTCTCGACATCCTCGCCCACATAGCCGGCTTCGGTCAGCGTGGTGGCGTCGGCGATCACGAAGGGGACGTTGAGCAGGCGGGCCAGGGTCTGGGCCAGCAGGGTCTTGCCGGAGCCCGTGGGGCCGATCAGCAGGATATTGCTCTTGGACAGCTCCACGTCGCCCTTGTTGTCCGCCATGTGGCGCAGGCGCTTGTAGTGGTTGTAGACCGCCACGGACAGAGTGCGCTTGGCCACATCCTGGCCGATGACGTACTGGTCCAGGCTGGCCTTGATTTCACTCGGGACGGGCAGATCGGACTTGCTGGCGCGCGGCTGCGCGCCGTCAGCCGGCACTTCATCGCGGATGATGTCATTGCACAGCTCGATGCACTCATCGCAAATGAATACCGACGGGCCAGCGATCAGCTTCTTGACCTCGTGCTGGCTTTTGCCGCAGAAGGAGCAATAGAGGACTTTCTCGCTGGAGTTGCCTTTTTTCTCGGCCATGGATCTGCTTTTCGGTTCAGGTGGGAGACCTGTGCTGATGATAGTTCAAATGAAGAAAGGGCCCTTGGGCGGATAAGGCCCCTCATCCGGCACCAGTTGGCACCAGTGGGCAGCGGCGCCGTGTGCGACATGCGGACACGAGGGGCGACGCGGTCCAGCCTCGCCCACCGCACCGCATCGTGCTCAGGGACGCTTCTCGATCACCTGGTCGATCAGGCCATAGGCCTGCGCTTCCGCAGCGGACATGAAGTAGTCGCGCTCGGTGTCGTTCTGGATCTTCTCCAGGGGCTGGCCGCTGCGCTCGGACATGATGCGGTTGAGTTGCTCGCGGGTCTTGAGGATCTCGCGGGCATGGATCTCGATGTCCGTGGCCTGGCCCTGGGCACCGCCCAGCGGCTGGTGAATCATGATCTTGGAGTTGGGCAGCGCAAAGCGCTTGCCCTTGGCACCCGCCGTCAGCAGGAAGGCCCCCATGCTCGCAGCCATGCCCATGCACAGGGTCGAGACTTCGGGCTTGATGAACTGCATGGTGTCGTAGATGGACATGCCAGCCGACACACTGCCGCCCGGGCTGTTGATGTACAGCGAGATCTCCTTGTCAGGGTTCTCGCTTTCCAGGAACAGCAGCTGGGCCACCACCAGGTTGGCGGTCGCGTCATTGACGGGCCCGACGAGGAAGACGATGCGCTCGCGCAGCAGGCGGCTGTAGATGTCGTAGGCGCGCTCGCCGCGGCCCGAAGTTTCGATGACGATGGGCACCAAGCCCAGATTGCTCGTTTCCAGCGCGCTCATGAAGGGTCCTTGCGGTTGGTTCTGCGGGTGTTTGCAGGTGATATGGGGTCGGATTATGTCCCGGCAAGCCCGGCACTTCTGACCTGGGGCATTGACAGAACAACAGGGACGTCCAGGACCGGGCGGGCCGGGCTGAAAGCCGTCGGCAAGACCTCAATGAAAAAGGCGCCGGCCTCGCGGCACGGCGCCCTCTTGCCGCCCCGGGATACCCGGGACTTCAAGGCATCAGGCCTGGGCCATCAGCTCGTCGAAGGGCAGCTGCTTGTCGGTCACCTTGGCCTGACCCAGCACGAAGTCGGTGACGTTGTTCTCGATCACGATGGCTTCGACTTCAGCCAGGCGCTGGCGGTCGCTGAGGTACCAGCGCACCACTTCCGCGGGCTTCTCGTAGCTCTGCGACAGCTCCTCGATGTGGGCCTGCAGCTGCTCGGGCTTGGCCTGCAGGTTGTTGGCGCGGACCAGCTCCGACACCACCAGGCCCAGGCGCACGCGGCGCTCGGCTTGCGCGGTGAACATGTCAGCGGGGATATCGACCTTGTCGGCATCCTTCACGCCACGCTTCTTCAGGTCCTCGCGGGCACCCTCGACCAGGCGCTCGGCCTCGCCAGCCACCAGGGCCTTGGGGATGTCCAGCTCGGCGGCGGCCACCAGGGCGTCCATCACGGCAGCCTTGTTGCGGGCCAGCACGCGGAACTTCACTTCACGCTCGAGGTTCTTCTTGATGTCGGCGCGCAGGGCTTCGACGGTGGCGTCCTTGATGCCCAGGGACTTGGCAAAGGCCTCGTTCACTTCGGGCAGGTGCTGGGCTTCGATCTTCTTGACCGTCACCAGGAAGTCGGCTTCCTTGCCGGCCACGTCCTTGCCGTGGTAGTCCTCGGGGAAGGCCAGGGGGAAGGTCTTGGACTCGCCCGCCTTCATGCCGCGCACGGCCTTCTCGAAGGCCTCGAGCATCTGACCTTCGCCCAGCAGGAACTGGAAGCCTTCGGCCTTGCCGCCGGCAAAGGTCTCGCCGTCGATCTTGCCTTCGAAGTCGATGGTGACGCGGTCGCCATCAGCGGCGGCTTCGGCAGCGGGACGCTGGGCGAAGGTGCGGCGCTGCTTGCGCAGGATCTCGACGGTCTTGTCGATGGCTTCCTCGGTCACTTCGCTGGAGACGCGCTCCACCTCGGCAGCCGCCAGGTCGCCGATCTTGACTTCCGGATAGACCTCGAAGGTGGCATCAAAAGCCAGCTGGCCTTCGGGCGCCTCGTTCTTCTGGGCGATATTGGGCATGCCGGCCACGCGCAGCTGCGCTTCGTTGGCAGCGGCGGCGAAGGCCTGACCCAGCTTGTCGTTCATGACTTCGTACTGGACCGAATAGCCGTAGCGCTGGGCGACCACGCTCATCGGCACCTTGCCGGGGCGGAAGCCATCAGCCTTGACCGTGCGGGCCAGCTTCTTCAGGCGGGTCTCGACTTCGCTGTTGATGTCAGCGGCCGCCAGCGTGAGCGTGATGCGGCGTTCGAGCTTTTCGAGGGTTTCGACGGTGACAGCCATAGTGGACTCTGTGAACAAAGTGATCTGGTGCGCGGGGTCGGACTCGAACCGACACGCCCGTGAAGGCGTCAGGACCTAAACCTGGTGCGTCTACCAATTTCGCCACCCGCGCGAGTGGTTTCAAAGCTGCCGCGGCGTCAGGGTTCGAAAACCTGGAAGCCGCCTCAGCCTCGTGGCATTTCGGCAAACCGGTGATTGTAGCCGCGAATAAGGGCATTTCCCGTACCTAGGGGTTAGCCGCAATCGGCCACCGCGCAAGCGCACCCCAAATGAACAAGGCGCCCCGCCTGTTGCCAGGCAGGGCACCCCGGGGCCGTCAGCTCAGAAGCGCGATGCGGACGGGAAACGCGAGCTGGCCTCCGCCGGGCGCGTGACCCTGAACCAGGCGGCGTACATGGCCGGCAGGGCCAGCAGTGTCAGCACGGTGGCGACGATCAGACCACCCATGATGGCCACGGCCATCGGCCCCCAGAACACGCTGCGTGACAGCGGAATCATGGCCAGCACTGCCGCCGCCGCGGTCAGCACGATGGGGCGGAAGCGCCGCACCGCGGACTCCACGATGGCCGCCCAGGCCGGCACGCCGCGGGCACGGTCCTGCTCGATCTGGTCGATCAGGATCACCGAGTTGCGCATGATCATGCCCATCAGCGCGATCACGCCCAGCAGCGCCACGAAGCCAAAGGGACGGTTCAGCAGCAGCAGCGCCGCCGCCACGCCGGCAATCCCCAGCGGGCCGGTGAGGAACACCAGCATGGCCCGCGAGAAGCTCTGCAGCTGCAGCATCAGCAGGGTGAAGATGATGAAGAGCATCATCGGCACGCCGGCAGCGATCGAGCCCTGGCCCTTGCTGCTTTCCTCCACAGCGCCTGCAAGCTCGATGCGGTAGCCCGGCGGCATCTTGGCCGACAGCGCCTGCATCTCGGGCCAGACCTGGGCGGAGACCGTCGCCCCCTGCATGCCCTCCTCCACGTCGCCCTGCACGGTCACCGCGTAGCTGCGGCCTTCACGCCACATCACGCCCGGCTCCCACTCGAAGCCCACCTTGGCCACCTGGGTCAGTGGCACGGCGCGGCCGGTCGTGGTGGGCATATAGGCATTGCCCAGGTCGGTGATCGCGTTGCGCTCCTCCAGGGGCTGGCGCAGCACGATGTCGATCAGCTTGTCCGCCTCGCGGTACTGGCCGATGACGGTGCCCGACAGAATGGTGCGCGAAGCCTGGGCCAGACTCTGGCTGCTGACACCCAGGGCGCGGGCCTTGTCCTGGTCCACGTCCAGCTTCAGCGCCTTGATGGATTCGTTCCAGTTGTCGTTGACGCCGCGCATGTGCGGATTGGCCTTGAGCAACGCCTTGGCCTTGTCGGCCCATTGGCGCACGAGCCTGGGATCTTCGCCCGTCACCCGGAATTGCACTGGATAGGGCACCGGCGGCCCATTGGGCAACAGCTTGACCCGCGTGCGGACCTCGGGGAACTCGGTGGCCATCAGCTCCGGCAGGCGCTTGCGCAGGGCCTCACGGGTGCCAAGATCCTTGGGCAGGACGATGGCCTGGCTGACGTTGGACTGAGGGAAGACCTGGTCCAGCGGCAGATAGAAGCGCGGCACGCCGCTGCCCACCCAGGTCGTGATGCTGGAGACGCCCTCCTCCTTGAGCATGCGGGCTTCGAAGCGCTTGGCCACCTGCTCGCTTTGCTGGATGGTCGAGCCCTCGGGCAGCCAGAGGTCCACCAGGATCTCCGGCCGGCTGGAGTCCGGGAAGAACTGCTGCTGCACCCGGCTCATGCCGAACAAGCCCGCCAGGAAGAGCAGCACGGTGAGCCCTATGGTCTTCCAGCGGTGCTCCACACACCAGCGCACCAGTGCGCGGAAGCGGCTGTAGAAGGGTGTGTCGAACAGCTCATGGGTCTCGCCGCCGTGACCGGCCTTGGTCTTCAAGAGCAAGGCGCCCAGGTAGGGCACGAAGTAGATCGAGACCACCCAGGAGATGAGCAGCGAGGCTGCCGTCACCGCGAAGATCGCAAAGGTGTACTCGCCCACCGTGGACCTGGCCAGGCCGATGGGCAGGAAGCCCACGGCGGTGATCAGCGTACCGGTCAGCATGGGCATGGCGGTGACGTCATAGGCGAAGGTCGCCGCATGCATCTTGTCATAGCCCTCTTCGAGCTTGCGGACCATCATCTCCACCGCAATGATGGCGTCATCCACCAGCAGGCCAAGGGCGATGATCAGCGAGCCCAGCGAAATCTTGTGCAGGCCCACGCCCCAATAGAACATGGTGACGAAGGTGATGGCCAGCACCAGTGGGATGGTGATTGCCACGACCAGGCCCGGCCAGATGTCGATGCGCAGGGGCCGGGTGTGCAGGCCCAGGCTGATGAAGCTGACGCCCAGCACGATCACCACGGCTTCGATCAGCACATGGACGAACTCGTTCACCGAACGCGACACCGAGGATGGCTGGTCCTGGATCTGCGCGATCTCCATGCCCTGCGGCAGGGCGTTCTGAACCTCGGCCAGCTGCGTCCTGAGCGCCTGCCCCATGGCGATGATGTCGCCCCCCTTGGCCATGGACACGCCCAGCGCCAGCACCTGCTTGCCCTGGTAGCGAACCATGGTCGCGGGCGGGTCGACGTAGTCGCGCTTGATCTCGGCGATGTCGCCCAGGCGGAACTGGCTGGCAGCGCCCGTGAAGGGGTTGACGGCGCGGATGGAGAAGTCGCGCAGGGCCTTCAGGTTGTCCAGCTGGCCTTGCACGCGGATCTGCAGATTGGTGCTGCCGGCGTTGAGCACGCCCGCACCCTCCACCGCATTCTGGGCGCCGATCTGGTTGATCACCTGCGTGAAGTCCAGGCCCAGCTCGGCCAGGCGCTTCTGCGAGATCTCGATGAAGATCTTCTCGGGCTGCGCGCCGAAGATCTCGACCTTGGCCACGTCCCGCACCTTGAGCAGCTGGTGACGCACGCGCTCGGCGTAGACGCGCGTCTCCTCGGTGCTGAAGCCGTCGCTGGTCAACGCGTAGATCGAGCCGTAGACGTCACCGAAGTCGTCGTTGAAGACGGGGCCCAGCACGCCTTGCGGCAGCGTGTAGCGCATGTCGTTGATGCGCTTGCGGACCTGGTACCAGACCTCCGCCACTTCCTTGGGCGGGGTGCTGTCCTTGAGCTGGAAGATGGTGAGCGATTCGCCCGGCTTGGTATAGGAGCGGATCTTGTCCGAGTAAGGCACCTCCTGCAGCGTCTTCTCGATCTTGTCGGTCACCTGGTCGGCCATCTGCATGGCGGTGGCGCCGGGCCAGAAGGCCTGCACTACCATCAGGCGGAAGGTGAAGGGCGGATCTTCGTCCTGGCCGAGCTGGAAGTAGGCGGCAAAGCCCATCACCATCAGCACGATCATCAGGTAGCGCGTCAGGGCCGGGTGCTCCAGCGCCCAGCGCGACACATTGAAGCGGGAGCCTGCGTGGCCCGGTTTGGAGCTCATGGACACGGCGGACCTCCTCAGCGCGAAGCGGCGGCAGCTGCGGCGGGTGCGGCATCACCCGCGTAACGACGCACCTTTTGCCCCTCGTTCAGCACGTGCACCCCTGCCGTCACCACTTCCTGCCCGGGGGTGAGCCCACCGGCGATGACCACGGTATTCCCATCAGCGCCGCCGATCTGAACGACCTGGGGCTTGACCGTCATGGACGCCGGGTCCAGCACCCAGACCTGGCTCTTGCCGCCGCGTTCCAGGATGGCGCTCAGCGGCAGCTTGACCACATTGCCCTGGCGCGGCAGCTCCCACAGGACGGCGGCGGTCTGCCCCAGCTTGACGTCGGCCTTGCCCACATCTGCCTTGACGAGGAAGGTGCGGGTCACCGGATCGGCCGCGGCCGACACCTCCCGCAGGCTCAGCGGCAGCGTTGCCTGCTGGCCCCACAGGCGCAGGCGCAGGGCGCCCGGCTGGCTGGCAGCGGCGCGCAGGCCGCCCACCTGATCTTCGGGCACGGAGAACACCACGTCCCGCGGCCCGTCATGGGCCACTCGCAGCACCGGCATGCCGGCGCCAACCACCATGCCGGGCTCCGCCTCCACGCCGGTCACCACGCCGGGCGCATCGGCCACCAGCGCGGCATAGGCCACCTGGTTGCCTTGCACGCTGGCTTGGGCGCGCGCCTGATCCAGCTGGGCCTGGGCCGCCTTGAAGTAGGCGTCGCGCCGCTCGAGCTCGGCGGCGCTGATGAAGCCCTGCTGGTGCAATTCGATGAAGCGCCGGTAGTCCGCCCCGGCCTGGTCGCGGTTCGTGCGCGCAGCAAGCATTTGGGCCTGCGCGGCCTCCGAGCCCAGCCGCAGGTCCTGGGCATCCAGTTGCGCCAGCACCTGCCCGGCACGCACCTTGTCGCCCAGATTCACCAGGCGCTGCTGGATCTTGCCGCCCACACGAAAGGACAGGCGCGACTCGCTGCGGGCGCGGATCTCGGCCGCGAACTCGCGCGTCATGCCCGCCGAGCTGGATTCGATCAGCTGGGTGCGGACGGCGCGTTCCGGCTCTGGCGCAGCCGCCTGCTTGCCGCAGGCGCTGAGCAGCAATGCCACCATCAGGGGCAGCAGGCCGGGGACTCGGGGGTTCCGGAATTTGGGCATCGAAGACCTCTTCATGACGGATCGTGCGGCAAGCTGCCGCGGGCATGCCTCAAGGGCTGCCGCTCAGTAACTGACTGACCGGTCAGTAATGTATTGAGCACACTCCGGCTTGTCAAACCCCGAAATGCACGCAGCTGTGCTCTTCGTGCGCATGCGGCATTGCAGACACAATGCCGCCCGTGAGCATAGAGCACTACGAGAATTTCCCTGTTGCGTCCTGGCTGTGCCCGCCGCACCTGCGGCCGGCCGTGGCGGCGATCTATCACTTTGCCCGCACGGCCGACGATCTGGCGGATGAGGGCACGGCCTCGACCATGCAGCGCCAGGCCGACCTGCGCGCCTATCGCAGCGACTTGCACGCCTGCTTCGCGGGCGAGGCCGGCTCGCCGCGCTGGTCCGCCCGGGTCTTTGCGCCGCTGGCCCTGCAAGTGCGCCGGCACGGTCTGCCCCTGCCCTTGTTCGAGGCATTGCTGGACGCCTTCGAGCAGGATCTGGTCAAGAACCGCTACGCCAGCCGCACGGAGCTGCTGCAGTACTGCGAGCGCTCGGCCAACCCGGTCGGTCGGCTCTTGCTGCATCTGTACGGCGTTGACGGCGCTGACGCGCTGCGGCAGTCCGACGCCATCTGCAGCGCCCTGCAGCTGATCAATTTCTGGCAGGACTTCAGCCGTGACGGCCCCAACGGCCGCTGCTACGTTCCCCAGGAAGATCTGGACCGGCACGGCCTGCAGGTCGAGCCCTGGCTGCGCTGTGTGGACAGCCCGGCCGCCCGACGGCTGACCGCCGAGCTGTGCGACTGGGCCCGGCAGCTGATGCTGTCCGGCGCCCCCCTGGTTCATGCCCTGCCGGGTCGGGCAGCTTGGGAGCTGAGGCTGGTCGTCCAGGGCGGCCTGCGTATTCTTGAGAGAATCGGGCGCATGGACCACGCCTCCCTCGTTCGCCGCCCGCAGCTGGGCGCCCTGGACTTCCCCCCCCTGCTGTGGCGAGCCTTGTGCATGCGTCGCAGCCCGCGAGGAGCCGCCGCGTGACGCCCGACCAGTACGCCCAGCAGCGCGCTGCTGCCAGCGGGTCCAGCTTTTACTACGCCTTCCAGTTCCTCACGCCGCCGCGCCGTGCGGCCATCACCGCCTTCTACGCGTTCTGCCGGGAGGTGGACGACGTCGTGGACGAGATCCACGACCCCGGCGTCGCTGCAGCCAAGCTGGCCTGGTGGCGCAAGGAGGTGCAGGCCTCCTTCGGCGGCCAGCCCAGCCACCCGGCCATGAAGGCGCTGATGCCGCATGCCCGCGACTACGACATCCGGCCCGAGCACCTGCTGGCGGTGATCGAGGGCTGCCAGATGGACCTGGACCAAAGCCGCTACCTGGACTTCGCTGGTCTGCAGCGCTACTGCCATCTGGTGGCGGGCGTGGTCGGCGAGGTGGCATCCGGCATCTTCGGCCGCACCGAGGCTCGGACCATCGCCTACGCCCACAAGCTGGGCCTGGCCCTGCAGCTGACCAACATCATCCGCGACGTGGGTGACGACGCGCGCCGGGGCCGCATCTACCTGCCGGTGAACGAACTGCAGCAGTTCGGCGTCAAGGCCAACGAGATCCTGATGCGCCAGGCGCCCTGGGGCTACAGCGATCGCTTCACCGCCCTCATGCAGTTCCAGGCCGAGCGGGCCCATCGCTGCTACGACGAGGCCTTTGCCCTGCTGCCCGAGGCGGACCGCAAGGCCCAGAAGCCCGGGCTGATGATGGCCAACATCTACCGCGCCCTGCTGCGTGAGCTGGAGGCCGAGGACTTCCGCGTGCTGCACCAGAAGATCTCCCTGACGCCGCTGCGCAAGGTGTGGATCGCGATGAAGACCAACTGGCGCGGTCGCTGAGCCCATGGCCCGCATTGCGGTCATCGGCGCCGGCTGGGCCGGCCTGAGCGCAGCCCTGACGCTGCAGGCTCAAGGCCATGCGCTGAGTCTCTTCGAGCTGGCCCCCGCGCCTGGCGGCCGGGCCCGCAGCCTGAGCGAGGAAGGCACCGGCGCCCCGCTGGACAACGGCCAGCACATCCTGATCGGCGCCTACACCGAAACCCTGGACCTGATGCGCTCGCTTGGCCTGCGGCCCGAGGCGCTGCTGTGGCGCAGCCCCCTGCAGCTCACGGATGCCCAGGGACGAGGCCTGCGCCTGCCCGAGGGAACGCCGCTGCTGGCCTTCAGCCGCGCGGTGCTGCAGGCCTCACACTGGCCCTGGGCGGCCCGCCTCAGCCTGCTGACGCACAGCCTGCGCTGGGCGCTGAGCGGCTTCCGATGCACCGAGGCGCTGACGGTGCAGGAGCTTTGCCACGGCCTTCATGCGCTGCCCTTTGCCGAGCTGGTGGCCCCCTTGTGTGTGGCGGCGCTCAACACCCCGGCTGGGCAGGCCAGCGCCCGCGTCTTCCTGCGCGTCCTGCAGGACGCGCTCTTCGCCGGCCAGGGTTCCGCCGATCTGCTCCTGCCGCGTCGGCCCTTGGCGGAGCTGCTGCCCCAGCCCGCCCTGCGCGCACTGCGCGCTGGCGGTGCCCAGGTCCGCTTCGGATGCCGCGCGCTGCTGGCCGCGGCGGACGGCGGCGGGTGGGCGGTCCGCACAGGCGGCAGCCCCGAGCGCTTCGAGGCCGTCCTGCTGGCCTGCCCGGCCATGGAGGCCGCACGGCAGACCGAAGGCATCGCCCCCGACTGGGCGGCGCAGGCGGCGGCGCTGCGCTACGAGCCCATCGTCACCATCTACCTGCGTGCACGGGGTCGGCTGCCCTTCCCCATGGTTGCCCTGCAGGAGGCTGCCGAAGCACCGGCCCAGTACCTGTTCGACCATGGCCAGTTGGGCCTGGAGCCGGGCCGATTCGCCGCCGTGGTCAGCGGCGCCGGCCCCTGGCTGGAGCGGGCACAGGGCGGCACCACCGCCTGTGCGGCGGCGACGCTGGCTCAGGTGATGAGCCAGGCCCCGCAACTCAGCGAACTGAGCCTGGAACGCGCCGTGGCGGAGAAGCGCGCCACCTTCGCCTGCACACCCGGCCTGCGGCGGCCTGCCGCGCGCATTGCACCGGGTCTGTGGGCCGCGGGCGACTATGTCGACGGGCCCTACCCCGCCACATTGGAGGGTGCCGTCCGCTCAGGCCGGCAGGCAGCCCGTGGGCTCCATGCCGAACTGTCCCCTGTGGCGCAACGAACCACAGACTGAGACCGGCGTCCAATTTCGCCATGCAAAAAATTGCTGCTTTGCCGCACAATGACCGGCATGAAGAGCAATGAGGCACAGACCCCTGCCATCCAGGTCCTGGAACGCAGCTTCGCCATCCTGGATGTGCTGGCCAGCCATCAGGATCCCGTCTCCCTGAAGCAGATCAGCGAAAGCACCGGTCTGCACCCTTCCACCGCGCACCGCATCCTCAATGACCTGGCCATCGGGCGCTATGTGGACCGGCCCGAGGCCGGCGCCTACCGCCTGGGCATGCGCCTGCTGGAGCTGGGCAATCTGGTCAAGGCCCGCCTGGATGTGCGGGACGCTGCGCTGGAGCCCATGCGCGAGCTGCACAAGTTCACCCACCAACCGGTCAATCTCTCGGTGCGCCAGGGGGATGAGATCGTCTACATCGAGCGCACTTATTCCGAGCGCTCGGGCATGCAGGTGGTCCGCGCCGTCGGCGGCCGGGCCCCACTGCACCTCACCTCGGTGGGCAAGCTGTTCCTGGCCAGCGACGACCCGCAGCGCGTGCGCGCCTATGCCACGCGCACCGGGCTGGCCGGACACACCCGCAACAGCCTCACCGACCTGGCCGCGCTGGAGCGCGAAATGGCCATGGTGCGCCAGCGCGGCGTGGCCCGCGACGACGAGGAGCTGGAGCTGGGCGTGCGCTGCATGGCCGCCGGCATCTATGACGACCAGGGCAAGCTGGTCGCCGGCCTGTCCATCTCGGCACCCGCGGACCGTCTGGAAGAAGCCTGGCTGGGCCGGCTCAAGGAGACAGCGGCAAAGATCTCCGCGGCGCTGGGCTACCGGGGCTGAGCCGCTTTCCCGGCATCGTCCTGCAGACAAGAACGCCCGGCACCTGACGGTCCGGGCGTTTCTGCTTGCGTGGCGCCGGATGCGCTTCGGCGCTTCAGCCGGCCTTGGCGGCACTCACCTGCGCTTGGGGCTGGCCGCCGCCGCTGCTCAGGCCGTTCGTCAGCCACTTGCGGATGCGCTCGGCATCGCCGATGCGCGAGTACTTGCCGGTGGAGTCCAGCAGCACCATGATCAGCTTGCGCCCAGCCAGGCTCGCCTGCATCACCAGGCAGCGGCCGGCCTCGTTGATGAAGCCGGTCTTCTGAAGGCCGATATCCCAACTGCCCGAACGCACCAAACCGTTGGTGTTGTGGAAGGCCACCTGGCGGCGCCCCAGGGCCACGGTGGCATCGCGGGTCGTCGAGTATTCGCGCAGCAAGGGCACCTCATGCGCCACCTTGACCAGCGCGGCCAGATCCTTGGCGCTGGACTGGTTGCGGCTGGACAGGCCGGTGGGCTCGACGTAGTGGGTGTCCGTCATGCCCAGGGCCTGCGCCTTCTGGTTCATCGCCGCGACAAAGGCCGCCAGGCCGCCCGGGTAGTTGCGTCCGAGGGCATTGGCGGCGCGATTCTCCGAGGACATCAGGGCCAGGTGCAGCATCTCGGCGCGCGTCAGCGTGGTGCCGACGGCCAGGCGCGAACCGGTGCCCTTCTCGGTGTCCCGGTCTTCCTCGGTGATGGTGATCTTCTCGTCCAGCGGCTGGCCGCCTTCCACCACCACCAGGGCCGTCATCAGCTTGGTGATGGAGGCGATGGGCAGCACCGCCTGGGTGTTCTTGGACAGCAGGACCTCGTTGGTGTCCTGGTCCATGACCAGGGCCACGCTGCTTTTGAGATCCAAGGGGTCATCGACCGCATGCAGGCCATACATCTGGCCGAAGGTCGGGCTGGCCGGCGTGGCGACGACAGCCGCCTTGCGCACCGCCGCCGCGGGCTTGGCCTTGCGAGTATTTTTGGGCGCCGCCTTGGCGGAGGCCTTGCTGCTGTTGGCGCCGGGGCCGCCTTGTGCAGCAAGGGCACCCTGCGAAGCCAGGGCCAGCGCCACGGCGATCACGCTGCCGACGGCAGCACCCCACAAGGTTTTAACTACAGTACTCAAGCCAGTCCCCAACAAGGTCGCCGCCAGTGTAGGTGAAGCACAAAACCCGGGCAAGATCAAAAACTTAGCTCAGGCTCTTAAAGTTCACGAACGAGGCGCCCGCCGGGGGGCACGGACCGGTTGCCAGGTCCGAGCCCGCCAAGGGCATCAGCCCTGGGCTGCCACGCGCTCGGTCTTACTCTGCAGCTTGTTCAAGGCCGACAAATATGCCTTGGCCGATGCGACCACGATATCCGGATCGGCCCCGACACCATTGACGACCCGCCCGGCGTGCTGCAGCCGCACCGTCACCTCGCCCTGCGATTCTGTGCTGCCGCTGGTGATGGCATTGACCGAATAGAGGATCATTTCCGCCCCGCTTTGCACCTCGGACTCGATGGCCTGCAGGCAGGCGTCCACCGGGCCGTTGCCGTCGCTCTCGGCCCTGAACTCCCGGTCGCCGACGGCAAAGACCACCCTTGCATGCGGGCGCTCGCCCGTCTCGCTGCGCTGGGCCAGCGACAGCAGGCGGTAGTGCTCGTTGTCCTGGATGACGGATTCGTCCATCACCAGGGCGATGATGTCCTCGTCAAAGATCTCGTTCTTGCGGTCCGCCAGGTCTTTGAAGCGCTGGAAGGCGGCATTGACCTCGGCCTCGGACTCCAGCTCAATGCCCAGCTCCTGAAGGCGCTGCTTGAAGGCATTGCGGCCCGAGAGCTTGCCCAGCACGATCTTGTTGGCGCTCCAGCCCACGTCTTCGGCGCGCATGATCTCGTAGGTGTCGCGGGCCTTGAGCACGCCGTCCTGGTGGATGCCCGAGGCGTGGGCAAAGGCGTTGGCGCCCACCACGGCCTTGTTGGGCTGCACGACGAAGCCGGTGGTCTGAGACACCAGCTTGGAGGCCGGCACGATCTGGGTGGCGTCGATGCCGACGTCCAGGCCGAAGTAGTCGCGGCGCGTCTTCACCGCCATCACCACTTCCTCCAGCGAGCAGTTGCCGGCGCGCTCACCCAGGCCGTTGATCGTGCACTCGACCTGGCGTGCGCCGCCGATCTTCACGCCGGCCAGCGAGTTGGCCACCGCCATGCCCAGGTCGTTGTGGCAATGCACGGACCAGATGGCGAGATCGGAGTTGGGCACCTTCTCACGCAGGGTCTTGAGGAAGTGGCCGTAGAGCTCGGGAATGGCGTAGCCCACGGTGTCGGGGATGTTGATGGTGCGGGCCCCCTCGGCGATCACGGCCTCGCAGACGCGCGCCAGGAAGTCCATGTCCGAGCGGTAGCCGTCCTCGGGTGAGAACTCGATATCGTCGGTGAGATTGCGCCCAAAGCGCACAGCCAGGCGGGCCTGCTCCAGCACCTGCTCGCGCGTCATGCGCAACTTCTTCTCCATGTGGAGCTCGCTGGTCGCGATGAAGGTGTGGATGCGCGAACGGGCCGCGCCCTTCAAAGCCTCGGCGGCGCGGGCGATGTCGCGGTCATTGGCGCGGGCCAGCGAGCAGACCGTGCTGTCGCGGATCACGTCGGCGATCGCCTTGACCGCCTCGAAGTCGCCATTGCTGGCCGCAGCGAAGCCGGCCTCGATCACATCCACGCGCATGCGCTCCAACTGGCGGGCAATGCGCAGCTTCTCGTCCTTCGTCATCGAGGCGCCGGGCGACTGCTCGCCATCGCGCAAGGTGGTGTCGAAGATGATGAGCTTGTCAGCCATGTGGGGTCTCCGTGGAAGGTGAATGAAGGGGATCGGAAGGGGCGGCCGGAAAAACAAAAAGCCCGCGAAGCAGGTGCTTTGCGGGCTCTTGGGGTGGAAGAACGTTGACAGTCAGACGCGCGACAGCCTCGTGCCCAAGGGCCCGGTGGCTAGTAGCAGAGCGGCGATGACGTTCAGCGTCTTCATGCGATCGAATGTAGCACGGGGTCCGGCAACGGCACCAGGCCTGCCTACGTCAATGGTGAAGGCCCTTTTCATCGGGCTCGTCGGTCGAGATCGCGATCACGCTGACCGGCTTGCCCTTCATGCGCTTGTAGGCGTAGACCACATAGCCCGACAGGCCGTAGAGGCAGAACAGGCCAAAGAGCACGCGCGGCGGATCGATGTTGATGAGCGCGATGCCCAGGGCAATCGCAACCACGGAAATGAAGGGCACCGAGCGCTTGAAGCTGATGTCCTTGAAGCTGTAGAAGGGCGCGTTGGTGACCATGGTGAGGCCCGCGTACAGCGTGAAGCCAAAGGCAAGCCACGCCAGGCCCGACGAGGCCGCGGGCGCGTGGTAACCGGCATCCTCCAGCACCCAGACCAGACCCATCACCAGGGCAGCCGCCGCCGGGCTGGGCACGCCCTGGAAGAAGCGCTTGTCGACCACGGCAATATTGGTGTTGAAGCGGGCCAGGCGCAGCGCGGCGCCGGCGCAGTACACGAAGGCCGCGAACCAGCCCCATTTGCCCAGGCCCTGCAGAGCCCACTCGTACATGATCAGCGCCGGCGCGGCGCCGAAGGACACCATGTCGGAGAGACTGTCCATCTGCTCGCCAAAGGTGCTCTGCGTGTGGGTCATTCGCGCGACCCGGCCATCCAGGCTGTCCAGCACCATGGCGCAGAAGATGCCGTAGACGGACTGCTCGAAGCGCCCGTGCATGGCCATCACGATGGCATAGAAGCCGCCGAAGAGCGCGGCCAGGGTGAAGAGATTGGGCAGGATGTAGATGCCCTTGCGGCGCGGGCGCACCGGGCTCAGGATTTCGGCGTCCTCATCGTCGTCGTGAGGCACCGTGGACTGCGTGGAATCGGTCATGGGCAGGGAGGATAGCGCATGCGCAGGCGTAAAAAGCCGCATCAGCCCGGAGGCGATGCGGCTCTCTAATGCGGCACGAGGCCTCCGGACGGCACGCGGCACGCGGCGCGCCAAGCGAACCGGACGTCACGCCCGGCCCGCCGCTGAGCGGCCGTGACTCAGTTCTTGGTCTGGTCGACCAGGCGGTTCTTCTTGATCCAGGGCATCATGCCGCGCAGCTTTTCGCCGACCTGCTCGATCGGGTGCTCGGCCGTGAGGCGGCGGCGCGACTGCAGCGTCGGGGCGCCGGCCTTGTTCTCCAGGATGAAGCTCTTGGCGTACTCGCCGGTCTGGATGTCCTTCAGGCACTGGCGCATGGCGTTCTTGGTGGCCTCGGTCACCACGCACGGGCCGGTGACGTACTCACCGTACTCGGCGTTGTTGGAGATCGAGTAGTTCATGTTGCCAATGCCGCCCTCGTAGATCAGGTCCACGATGAGCTTGAGCTCGTGCAGGCATTCGAAGTAGGCCATTTCGGGCGCGTAGCCCGCCTCGACCAGGGTCTCGAAGCCGGCCTTGATCAGCTCCACGGTGCCGCCGCACAGCACGGCCTGCTCACCGAAGAGATCGGTCTCGGTCTCTTCGCGGAAGCTGGTCTCGATGATGCCGGCCTTGCCGCCGCCGTTGGCCGCTGCATAGGACAGGGCCAGGTCGCGGGCCTTGCCGGACTTGTCGGCGTAGATGGCGATCAGGTGCGGCACACCGCCGCCCTGGGCATAGGTGCCGCGCACGGTGTGGCCCGGGGCCTTGGGAGCGACCATCCAGACGTCCAGGTCGGCGCGCGGCGTGACCTGGCCGTAATGCACGTTGAAGCCGTGGGCGAAAGCCAGCGAGGCGCCCTGCTTGATGTTGGGCTCGACTTCGCGCTTGTAGACATCAGCGATCTGCTCGTCCGGCAGCAGGATCATGACCACGTCGGCCAACTTCACGGCGTCGGCGATCTCGGCAACCTTCAGGCCGGCGTTCTCGGCCTTGGACCAGGATGCGCCACCGCGGCGCAGGCCGACCGTGACCTTCACGCCGCTGTCGTTCAGGTTCAGTGCGTGAGCATGGCCTTGTGAGCCGTAGCCGATGATGGTGACGTTCTTGCCCTTGATGAGGCTCAGATCGGCGTCCTTGTCGTAGTAAACGTTCATGTCGGTCTCCAGGTTCAGCGACTTGTAGTCGGGTCTCAAACGGGTGAAAGGTAGGTATTCAAACCGCGCGGGTACCGCAGATCCGGCTCTGCCGGGCTGTCGGTGCCGCCCCCTCGAGGGGGCGCGCGAAGCGCGCAGGAGGTGGTCAAACTCGCAGGATGCGCTCGCCGCGGCCGATGCCGCTGGCGCCGGTGCGCACGGTCTCCAGGATGGCGGTGCGGTCGATGGCATCGAGGAAGGCGTCGAGCTTGCTGGCGTCGCCGGTCAGCTCGACGGTGTAGGTCTTCTCGGTCACGTCGATGATGCGGCCGCGGAAGATGTCCGCCGTGCGCTTCATCTCCTCGCGCTCCTTGCCGACGGCCCGCACCTTGATGAGCATGAGCTCGCGCTCGGTGTAGTTGCCCTCGGTGAGGTCCACGACCTTGACGACCTCGATCAGCCGGTTCAGGTGCTTGGTGATCTGTTCGATGACGTCATCGGAGCCGGTGGTCACGATGGTCATGCGGGACAGCGACGCGTCTTCCGTCGGCGCCACGGTGAGGCTCTCGATGTTGTAGCCCCGGGCGGAGAACAGGGCCACGACGCGCGACAGCGCGCCCGGCTCGTTCTCGATGAGCAAAGCAATGATGTGTCTCATGGGTCTCGTCCTTCGCGCTCTTCAGGCCGGCGGCGGTAACCGACGGCCCTTGGCCACGCTCTTCGATGGTGGGAAAAGAATGCACGGGGGTGCCGATGCGAGCCAGCGCTTGCCCCGACGCCGGTCCGGGGCCGGTAAGCCGGCGGACCGTGCAGGGCTCACGACAGGCTCACAAGTCCTCGGACCCCAGCAGCATTTCCGAAATGCCCTTGCCCGCCTTGACCATGGGCCAGACGTTCTCGGTCGGATCAGTGCGCACGTCCAGGAAGACGGTGCGGTCCTTCAGGCGCATGGCCTCGCGCAGCGCCGGCTCCACGTCGGCCGGATGCTCGACGAGGATGCCCACATGCCCGTAGGCCTCCGCCAGCTTGACGAAGTTGGGCAGCGCATCCATGTAGCTGTGGGAGTAGCGGCCCTCGTAGTCGAGTTCCTGCCACTGCCGCACCATGCCCAGGTAGCGGTTGTTCAAGGAGACGATCTTGACCGGCGTCTTGTACTGCTGGCAGGTCGAGAGCTCCTGGATGCACATCTGGATCGAGCCTTCGCCGGTGATGCAGAACACGTCCGACTCGGGCTTGGCCAGCTTGATGCCCATGGCGTAGGGCAGTCCCACGCCCATGGTGCCCAGGCCGCCGGAGTTGATCCAGCGGCGGGGCTCATCGAACTTGTAGAACTGGGCCGCCCACATCTGGTGCTGGCCCACATCGGAGGTGATGTAGGCGTCTCGGTCGCGGGTCAGGTTCCACAGCGTCTCGACGACCATCTGCGGCTTGATGAGCTCGCTGTCGCGCTTGTAGGACAGGCAGTCCTTGCGGCGCCATTCGTTGATCTGGCTCCACCAGGCGTTGATCGCGGCACTGTCCGGGCGGGTCTGCGCTTCCTTGACCTGGTGGATCAGCTCCTGCAGCACGTCCTTGACGTCGCCGACGATGGGGATGTCCACGCGCACCCGCTTGGAAATCGACGAGGGGTCGATGTCCACGTGGATGATCTTGCGCTCGACCTGCGCGAAGTGCTTGGGGTTGCCGATCACGCGGTCATCGAAGCGGGCGCCCACGGCCAGCAGCACGTCGCAGTGCTGCATGGTCATGTTGGCTTCGTAGGTGCCATGCATGCCCAGCATGCCCAGGAAGCGCGGGTCGGTGCCGGGCATGGAGCCCAGGCCCATCAGCGTGTTGGTGCAGGGATAGCCCAGCAGATTGACCAGCTCGCGCAGCTCGGCCGTGGCCTCGCCCAGAATGACGCCGCCACCCGTGTAAATGTAGGGACGCTTGGCCGCCATCAGCAGCTGCACGGCCTTGCGGATCTGCCCCGAATGCCCCTTCTTGACGGGGTTGTAGGAGCGCATCTCGACCGTGGCCGGGTAGCTGAAGTGGGTCTTGTTGAGCGAGACGTCCTTGGGGATGTCCACCACCACGGGGCCGGGTCGGCCGGTGCGGGCGATGTGGAAGGCCTTCTTGAGCGTGCTCGCCAGCTCGCGCACGTCCTTCACCAGGAAGTTGTGCTTGACGATGGGACGGGTGATGCCCACGGTGTCGCATTCCTGGAAGGCGTCCAGGCCAATGGCCGGCGTAGGCACCTGGCCGGTGATGATCACCATGGGGATGGAGTCCATGTACGCCGTCGCGATGCCGGTCACGGCATTGGTGACACCGGGACCCGAGGTCACCAGGGCCACGCCGACTTCGCCGGTCGCGCGGGCATAGCCATCGGCGGCATGCACGGCGGCCTGCTCGTGGCGCACCAGAACGTGTTGGATGGAGTCCTGCTTGTACAGCGCGTCGTAGATGTAGAGGACGGCGCCGCCCGGATAGCCCCAGAGGTACTTGACCCCCTCTGCTTGCAGGCTTCGGACCAGGATTTCGGAGCCATTGAGCTCCTGACCAGCATGAAGCTGGGCTTGGGAAGAATGCGGGTGTGCGCGACCCTCGGTCGCTGCACGTTTGACGTCCGCGGCAGACATATCCATGTCGAACCTCTGTGAATTTCTCTGACGAAAAACCATCGGTGCTCCTCTTCACACCCTTGTGAGGCGGATTCGGAACGTGCGCGGTCAATAAACTCGGCGCCCGGGTGGGGCACCAGCTTGAGACCTTGGGAACTCATTGTGCGAAGCAACATTATGCATGGAATTGGCGCCCGGGCTGGGTGTTTGACTCCAATTCCGGGCGCGATGCCATAATCCGCGACGTTTTTCCCGCCGGCGCCCGGCGTGGGCGCACTGGATCCATCTTGGCGACAGACAAAGAACTCAACGACTTCCTGAAGAGCATTGACCGGCGGGCCTTCAAGCGCACCGTCTACATGGTCCGTGACGACGATGCCGCCTTGGACATCGTCCAGGATTCCATGATCCGCCTGGCCGAGAAGTATTTCGACCGCCCGGCGGCCGAACTGCCCCTGCTCTTCCAGCGCATCCTGTCCAATGCCACCATGGACTGGTTCCGGCGCCAGAAGGTCCGCAATGCCGTCATGTTCAATATGTCGGACGTTGAAGGCTCGGATCCGGACGATGACTTCGACCTGCTGGAGACCTTGACGAGCAGCAATGGCGGCCTGGGCACGCAAAGCGCGGCGGACGAGGTCTCACGCAGCCAGATCCTGCAAAGCATCGATGCCGAGGTCAGCCAGTTGCCGGCGCGTCAACGCGAAGCGTTTCTCTTGCGTTACTGGGAGGAGTTGGACGTCGCCGAGACGGCCAGCGTCATGGGTTGCTCGGAGGGAAGCGTGAAGACGCATTGCTCGCGGGCCGTTCACGCACTGGCAAAGGCGCTCAAAGCCAAGGGGATCACACTATGAACAAGCAGCACACGACGCCCATGATGGATCCGGCCGTCGAGGCCCGCATGTCGGCCTATGGCAAGCGCGTGGCCGCCGGCCTGAGCCAGGCCGCCGACGATTTGCCCGCCGACATCAGCGAGCGCTTGCGCTTCGCGCGCGAGCAGGCCCTGCGCAAGGCCAAGGAAGCGCGCGCCGCGGCGCCCGTCGCGGCCGAGCAGGTTCTGCGCATGGGCACCAGCCTGGCCCTGCAGGGCGGCGAGCGTTCGCCGCGCTGGCTGAAGCTGGCTTCGCTGACGCCGCTGCTGCTGCTGCTGCTGGGCCTGCTGCTGATCCAGCACAGCCAGTGGTACCAGCAGATCCTGGCCGCCGCCGAGGTGGACACGGCCATGCTGGCCAAGCCCTTGCCGCCTGCCGCCTACAGCGATCCGGGTTTCAAGGAATATCTGGATGAGAATCCGGACGAGCAACAAGAACGACACGAAGAGTGACCGACCGCCCATGACGCCTGCGCTGACCGTCCGCTGCCCGCTTGCCCTGCTGTTGATCCCGGCACTGCTGAGCGCCGCCAACGCCCAGCCCAGCGATGCCCCCGCTGCAGCCGCGCCGGCCAGCGCGGCAGCCCCGGCGCCAGCGCCTGCCTCTGCCGCGCGGCCTGCCCTGCCCCCTGCCCCCAAACCCCTGCCCGCCGCCAGCTTGGTGGGAGGCCAGCGCTGGGCCAGCCTGAGCCCGGCTCAGCAGGCCGTGTTGGCGCCCTTGAGCCAGGAATGGGACGGCCTGGACGCTGCCCGCAAGAGCAAGTGGCTGGAGATCGCCGCCCGCTTCCACACCCTCACGCCCGAGCAGCAGGCCCGCCTGCGCGAGCGCATGATCGAGTGGACCCGCATGAGCCCTGCCGAGCGCCAGCAGGCGCGCGTCGGCTTCCAGTCCAACCCCCAGCTGCGCGACGACAAGCTGCAGTCGGAGAAGCTGCAGTCCAAGTGGGAGGCATACCAGGCCCTGAGCCCCGAAGAGCGTCAGGCCCTGGCTCAAAAGGGGGCAGAGAAAGCCGCCCAGAAGAATCCGGCCGCCAAGGCGCAGGCTGAAAAGCCCTTGAGCGGCGCCAAATCCAGCGCCGTGCCGCAGAAGCAGGCCGCGGCACCGGTGCCGATTGCGCCCTCCGTGCTGCAAGCCAAGCCCGGCGCCACCACGGTGCTGATCACGCAGGGCGCCCGGCCGCCCGCTTCCCTGCCCGCCATGCGGCCCAAGATCATCGTGGACCCGGCCCTGGTCGATCCGAAGACCTTGCTGCCCCGTGCCGCCTCGGCATCGGCATCGGCGCCCACGCGCTGAACCATGGAGCCGCCGATGTCCGGACAGGCGCCGAGCCTGTGGCGCCGCATGGCGTCCTTCCTCTATGAAGGCGTGCTGCTCTTTGGCGTCACCTTCATCTCGGGCTACCTCTATGCCGCGCTCACTCAGCAGCGCAATGCCCTGAGCGGCAAGGTCGGCCTGCAAGCCTTTGAGTTCCTGGTGCTGGGCGTCTACTTCGTCTGGTTCTGGACGCACGGCGGCCAGACCGTGGCGATGAAGGCTTGGCATCTGCGCGTGGTCGATGAACAGGGGGCCCCACTGAGCCAATGGCGGGCCCTGGCCCGCTACCTGCTCTCCTGGCTCTGGTTCCTGCCTGCTCTCGCCTCGGTCTACCTGGCCGAGCTGCACAGCGGCGGCGCCATCTTCGGCGCCCTGCTCGCGGGCGTCCTGGCCTATGTTCTGCTGGCCCGGCTGCACCCCTCGCGCCAGTTCCTGCATGATCTGCTGTGCAGGACCCGCCTGGTCACTCAGCGGCCACCGCCGCGCAAGAAGTCATGAGCAACCCGCACAAGGGCCGCACAGGCCTGGACCGCATCCTGCATGCGGCGGGCTACTCCTGGGCCGGTCTGAAGGCCGCCTACAGCGGCGAAAGCGCCTTCCGCCAGGAAGTCTGGCTTTGTGCGCTGGCCGTGCCGCTGGCCTTCTGGCTGGGGCGGGGCTGGGTGGAAACAGCCCTGCTGCTGGGCTCGCTGCTGCTGGTGCTGATCGTCGAGCTGCTGAACTCCGGCATCGAGGCCGCCATCGACCGCGTGGGCTTCGAGCTGCACGAACTTTCCAAGCGCGCCAAGGACCTGGCCAGTGCGGCGGTGCTGCTGTCGCTGCTGCTGTGCGCCGGGGTCTGGGGCGCCGCGGCCTGGCATCGCTTCTTCTGACAAGCCACGGCCGCAATGACAAAGGGCGCCCTTTCGAGGCGCCCTTTGCATTTGCCGATTGAGCGTTCAGACCGCGGCTTCGTCTTCCTCGCCGGTGCGAATGCGGATGACCTGCTCCACGGCGGTCACGAAGATCTTGCCGTCACCGATCTTGCCGGTCTTCGCGGCCTTGAGGATGGCCTCGATGCAGCGCTCGACGTCGTCGTCCTTGACCACCACCTCGACCTTCACTTTGGGCAGGAAATCCACCACGTACTCCGCACCGCGGTAGAGCTCGGTGTGGCCCTTCTGGCGGCCGAAGCCCTTCACCTCGGTGACGGTCAGCCCCGATGCGCCCACCTCGGCCAGCGCCTCACGGACCTCGTCCAGCTTGAAGGGTTTGATGATGGCGGTGATCTGTTTCATCCGGGGGCTCCAAAGCGAATTGATAGGGGCGACTGCCTCGATTTAAGCATGGATCTCAGCCCGGAATGCGCTGCAGATCGGCCAGCCAGACGCTCGCTTCGCCGTCGCTGGGGGCCCGCCAATCGCCGCGCGGCGACAGCGAACCGCCACTGCCCACCTTGGGAGCGTTGGGCACGCAGCTGCGCTTGAACTGGCTGCCCTGGAAGAAGCGCCGGACGAAGATTCCGAGCACCCTTTTGATTTCGGCAAGCTCGTATTCGTTGCGCTGCACATGCGCGCCATCCGGCCAGTCGCCCTGCTCGCGGTCCCCCCAGGCCTGCAGAGCCAGGAAGGCGATCTTGGCCGGCGCGAAGCCGTGCCGCAGGGTGTAGAACAGATTGAAATCCTGCAGCTCGTAGGGACCGATGTGGCTCTCGGTGCTTTGCAGCGCCTGGCCCGGCACCAGCTCGGGGCTGATCTCGGTGGCCAGGATGTCCAGCAGCACCTCGCGCCCGCTGTCATGGCCCAGTTGGTCCGTCTCGGCCACCCAGCGGACCAGGTACTGGATCAGGGTCTTGGGCACGCTGGCATTGACGTTGTAGTGCGACATGTGGTCGCCCACGCCGTAGGTGCACCAGCCCAGGGCCAGCTCGCTGAGATCGCCCGTGCCCAGCACCAGGGCGCCCAGGTGATTGGCCAGGCGGAACAGATGGCTGGTGCGCTCGCCCGCCTGCACATTCTCGAACGTGACGTCGTAGACCGCCTCACCCGCGGCATGCGGATGGCCCAGATCCTGCAACATCTGCATGCAGCTGGGACGGATGTCGATCTCGCGGGCCTCGCAGCCTATGGCACGCATCAGGCGCCAGGCCTGGTCGCGGGTGCGGGTGCTGGTGGCGAAGCCGGGCATGGTCACGCCAATGATGTGCTGGCGCGGCAAGCCCAGCTGATCCATCGCGCGGGCAGCGACCAGCAGCGCATGGGTCGAATCCAGCCCGCCCGAAACGCCCAGCACCAGCTTGCGGATGCCGCTGGACTCCAGGCGCTGGACCAGCGCCTGCACCTGGATGTTGAAAACCTCGTGGCAGCGCTCATCGCGCCGGCTGCGATCCGCCGGCACGTAGGGGAAGCGATCGACGCGCCGGCGCAGGCCCAGCGCCTGCGAACGCGGCGGTGCCAGCTCCAGCGCGACGCGGCGAAAGCCCTGCAGGGCCGCAGCGTGCCGGCGCACCGAAGCGCCGAAGCTGGTCTGGCGCATGCGTTCGCGCGCCAGGCGCTCCAGGTCCACGTCGGCACAGATCAGCTGCGAGCCGCGCTGGTAGCGCTGCGACTCGGCCAGCAGCTCACCGTTCTCGCTGATCAGCGCCTGGCCGTCCCAGGCCAGGTCCGTGCTGGACTCGCCCGCGCCGGCCGAGGTGTAGACGTAGGCCGCCAGGCAGCGCGCGGCCTGCTGCGCCACCAGCTGGCGGCGATAGGCCGCCTTGCCTACGGTGACATTGGAGGCCGACAGGTTCACCAGCACGGTGGCCCCCGCCAGCGCGGCGTAGCTGGAAGGCGGGATGGGCGTCCAGACGTCCTCGCAAATCTCGGCATGGATCACCAGCCCCGGCACGTCCTGCGCCTCGACCAGCACATCGCTGCCCAGCGGCACGCGCTGCCCCAGCAGCTCCAGCTCCCGGCCCAGCAGTTCGTCCGCCGCGTTGAACTGGCGCGCTTCGTAGAACTCGGCGTAGTTGGGTAGATAGGTTTTGGGCCAGACCGCCAGCAGCCGCCCGCGGTGCAGCGCCACCGCGCAGTTGAAGAGCCGATGCTCGATGCGCAGCGGCAGCCCGACGATGGTCACCGGCGTCAGCGTCTGGGACTGGCGCAGCAGCTCGGCCAGCGCAGCCTCGCAGCCGTCCAGCAAAGCGCGCTGGTGAAAGAGATCGTCGCAGCTGTAGGCCGAGAGGCCCAGTTCCGGAAAGGCCACCAGCGCCGCACCGGCGTCGTGCGCCTGCCTCATCAGGGACGCCGTCTGTGCCGCGTTGAAGGCGGGATCGGCAATGCGGCATTGCGGCACGCCGACAGCAAGGCGGGCCAGTTGATGGTTGTAGAGATTGTGGAATTCCATGGCCCGAATCCTGCCACCAATCTGCCACCAATTGGGCCGCCTCCAAGGCCCTGCGCGGCGTCGGCTTGCGCTGATCGCCCTAAGATCCCGGGCACGATGAGCCCCACGATGCCCTGCGAAGTCCGGATCGACGACGATCCCGGCTGCCTGCCCGCCCAGGCCTGGAACGCGCTGCTGGCCGCCAGTCCGCAGCCGACGCCCTTCATGCGGCTCGAATACCTGCAGGCCTTGCATGCTTCGGGATCGGCCGGGCCTGCCAGCGGCTGGACGCCGCAGTTCTTCACGCTCTGGCATGCACGGGAGCTGGTAGCGGCATGCCCGGCCTACCTCAAGGAGCACTCCTATGGCGAATACGTCTTCGACTGGGCCTGGGCCGAGGCCTATGCACGGCACGGCCTGGCCTACTACCCCAAGCTGCTGGTGGCCGTGCCCTTCACGCCCGTGCCGGGCAGCCGGCTGCTGGCGCGCGATGCCTCGGCCCGCCAGGCCCTGATCCTGGCGCTGCGGCGTCATGCCGAAGCGCTGGGCCTGTCGTCCGCCCATGTCTTGTTCCCGACCGTCGATGAGCAGCAGGCCCTGGCCGATGCCGGCTGGCTGACGCGCAGCGGCCTGCAGTTCCATTGGGAGGCCGGCCCGGAACCGCCCGCCGGCTTCGACGCCTTCCTGGCCAGCCTGCAGCGCGACAAGCGCAAGAAGATCCAGCAGGAGCAGCGCCGGGTGCGCGATGCCGGCGTGCGCTATCGCGTGCGGCTGGGCAGCGAGATCACGCAAGAAGACTGGGACTTCTTCTATCGCTGCTACCGCCAGACCTACGCGGAGCATCGCAGCACGCCCTACCTGAGCCGCGACTTCTTCCGCCGCATGGCCGACACCATGGCCCGCCACTGGCTGCTCTTCATCGCCGAGCGCGAGGGCCAGCCGCTCGCCTGCTCGCTGATCGGACTGGACCCCGAACAGCGCACGGCCTACGGCCGCTACTGGGGCAGCCTGGCGGACATCTCCTGCCTGCACTTCGACGCCTGCTACTACCAGCCCCTGGCCTGGTGCATGGCCCAGGGCTATCGCCGCTTCGAGGGCGGGGCGCAGGGCGAGCACAAGCTCGCCCGCGGACTGCTGCCCATTGCCACCCGCTCGGCGCATTGGCTGGCGCATCCGGACTTCCACACCGCGGTGGCGGATTACCTGGACCGCGAAAGACCCGCCATCGCCGGCTATGCCGAAACCCTGCGAGCGCACCAGCCCTTCAAGCAGGCCCGCTCCGACGAGACGCCCGCGCCATGAAAAATGCCGCCGAGGCAGCGGGCCATCGGCGGCATTGGTCGTCGGGGCGCTGACAGGGGGTCAGCTCTTGCCCCAGGGGCTCACTTCTGCAGCGACTTGGCGTAGTTCTCGATGCCGGCCAGGATCTCGGCCTTGGCAGACTCCGGACCTTCCCAGCCCTGCACCTTGACCCACTTGCCTGCTTCCAGGTCCTTGTAGTGCTCGAAGAAGTGCTGGATGGCCTTCAGGCGCATCTGGTTGATGTCCTCGGGCTTGTTCCAATGGTCGTAGATGGGCAGGATCTTGCTGGTGGGCACGGCCAGCAGCTTGGCGTCGCCGCCGGCTTCGTCGTCCATCTTCAGCACGCCGATGGGCCGGCAGGTCACCACCACGCCGGGGGTCAGCGGGAAGGGCGTGATCACCAGCACGTCCACGGGATCGCCGTCGTCGGACAGGGTCTGGGGGATGTAGCCGTAGTTGCACGGGTAGTGCATGGCCGTGGTCATGAAGCGGTCCACGAACAGGGCGCCGGTCTCCTTGTCGACCTCGTACTTGATCGGGTCGGCGTTCATCGGGATCTCGATGATCACGTTGAATTGCTCAGGCGCCTTGGGGCCGGGGGTCACGTTGTGCAGGCTCATGGTCTTGTCGGTAGTCAACGAAAGAAGTCCCGGCTCGCGCGCGGGGAAACCCGGATTCTACCGACGCCCCTGATCTCAGCCTGACACAGGCATGCGCCCTGCCCTGGCTCAGCCCTCAGGGTATTTCCCGCAACCACTGGTAAACGATCAATCTTTCGACACCCCCCCTCGCATAGCATGCCCCGACGGACCTGTTGGACAGCGTGCAGGACTGGCGTTGGGATGCAGGCGTTTTCAAACGGCAGAGACGACGAAGGAGACATGTTCATGTCGACGAGTATGGCGCTGTATTTCGCGCTGGCCTGCGGCCTGGCCGCGGTTCTTTATGGTTTCATTCAACGCAGCTGGATCCTGAGCCAGGACGCCGGCAATGCCCGCATGCAGGAGATCGCCGCGGCGATCCAGCAGGGTGCCGCTGCCTACCTGGGCCGCCAGTACCGCACCATTGCGATGGTCGGGGTGGTGCTGGCCATCGCGATTGCCGTGGTGCCGGGCCTGGGCCTGCAGACGGCCGTCGGCTTCGTGATAGGCGCGGTGCTGTCCGGCATCTGCGGCTTCATCGGCATGAACATCTCGGTCCGCGCCAATGTGCGTACCGCGCAGGCCGCCACCAAGGGCATGGGCCCGGCACTGAACGTGGCGTTCAAGGGCGGTGCGATCACCGGCATGCTGGTCGTGGGCCTGGGCCTGATCGGCGTGGGCGGCTTCTACTACGCCATCACCGGCGGCACGGGGGCCACGAGCGAAGCGCTCAAGCCCATGCTGGGCCTGGCCTTCGGCTCGTCGCTGATCTCGATCTTCGCGCGTCTGGGCGGCGGCATCTTCACCAAGGGCGCCGACGTCGGCGCCGACCTGGTGGGCAAGGTGGAGGCCGGCATCCCCGAGGATGATCCGCGCAACCCGGCCGTCATCGCCGACAACGTGGGCGACAACGTCGGCGACTGCGCCGGCATGGCCGCCGACCTCTTCGAGACCTATGCGGTGACCCTGATCGCCGCGATGGCCCTGGGCGCGCTGATGGTGGGCGGATCGGCCACGCATGCCGGCGTGGTCTACCCGCTGGCGCTGGGTGGCGTGTCCATCATCGCCTCCATCATCGGCTGCGGCTTCGTCAAGGCCAGCGAAGGCATGAAGAACGTGATGCCGGCGCTGTACAAGGGCCTGATCGTGGCCGGCGTGCTGAGCCTGATCGCCTTCTACTTCGTCACGCGCGCCATGTTCCCGGGCGAGATCGAACTGGCCGGCGGACTCAAGGCTGACGCCATGTCGCTCTTCGGCGCCTGCGCCGTGGGCCTGGTCCTGACGGCAGCGATGGTCTGGATCACCGAGTACTACACCGGCACACAGTACGCCCCGGTGCAGCATGTGGCGCAGGCCTCGACCACCGGCCACGGCACCAACATCATTGCCGGGCTGGGCGTTTCGATGAAGTCCACCGGCTGGCCGGTGATGTTCGTCTGCGCGGCCATCTACACGGCCTTCCACCTCGCCGGCCTGTACGGCATCGCCGTCGCGGCGACTTCCATGCTGTCGATGGCGGGCATCATCGTCGCGCTGGACGCCTACGGCCCCATCACCGACAACGCCGGCGGCATCGCCGAGATGAGCGACCTGCCCGACAGCGTGCGTGACATCACGGACCCGCTGGATGCCGTTGGCAACACCACCAAGGCCGTGACCAAGGGCTATGCCATCGGATCGGCCGGCCTGGCGGCGCTGGTGCTGTTCGCCGACTACACGCATGCGCTGGAAGCGCGCGGCATGCACCTGAGCTTCGACCTCTCCGACCACAAGGTGATCGTGGGCCTCTTCATCGGCGGCCTGATTCCCTACCTCTTTGGTGCGATGGCCATGGAAGCGGTGGGCCGCGCCGCCGGTTCGGTGGTGATCGAAGTGCGTCGCCAGTTCAAGGAGATCCCCGGCATCATGGAGGGCACGGCCAAGCCCGACTACAGCGCGGCGGTGGACATGCTGACCACAGCGGCCATCAAG
Source organism: Burkholderiaceae bacterium (assembly GCA_041905785.1). Taxonomy (GTDB): domain Bacteria; phylum Pseudomonadota; class Gammaproteobacteria; order Burkholderiales; family Burkholderiaceae_C; genus Roseateles_B. Next base: position 148,829 of record JAYRKJ010000001.1, on the reverse strand, counting down.
GAAATGATCGTGCCCTCGCTGCTGCCGGTGGTGGCGCCCATCGTCGTGGGCCTGACCCTGGGCCCGGCAGCGCTGGGCGGCGTGCTGATGGGCACCATCGTGACCGGTCTGTTCGTGGGCATCTCGATGTGCACCGGCGGCGGCGCCTGGGACAACGCCAAGAAGCTGATCGAGGAAGGCTTCACGGACGACAAGGGCGTCGTGCACCGCAAGGGTTCCGAAGCCCACAAGGCGGCCGTGACCGGCGACACCGTGGGCGACCCCTACAAGGACACCGCGGGCCCCGCCGTGAACCCGCTGATCAAGATCATCAACATCGTGGCGCTGCTGATCGTGCCGCTGCTGCCCATGACGCCGGGCGCAGCCAAGCCCGCCGAGCAGAGCCCGCCGGCCCACAGTGCGCAGGCCGCCTCCGAAGCCGCGCCCATGGCTTCGGCTCCGGCGATGGGGGCTGCCGCGTCAGCCGCCGATGCGGCCTCCGTCGCCAAACCCTGAATCGGGCGCCTGAACCGGCCCCGCCCTGGACCCAGGTTTACCCGAATCCAGGCAAAAGAGCTCGCATACGCGGGCTCTTTTTCATGGGCAGGCGGCGCAGGCAGGCCACAATGGCAGCCAGTATGTTTGCGGTTCGTGACACCTGACGCTTCTCCTTGATCTGCCATGCGCCACCCCGTGCTCACTCGCCACGAATTCGAACGCCGCCGCCAGCAGATGGCGGACCTGCAGCACTACGTTGCCGAACAGGAACAAAGCTTCCACCTCCTGCACGCCGCGCTGCAGGCCTTCGTCGACCGCTACACGGGCCTGCTGGGGCCGCTCTACCTGGAACTGGACGCGCTGGAGTCCCAGCTGCATGCGGCCAGCCTTTACCTGGCGGAGGCCTTGCGCCGCAATGGTCTGGAGGTTCCCCTGCCCACGCCGCCTCGCGCCACCGCCCTGCCCCAGGTGCCGCGCCTGCCAGAGGCCGCGCCGCTGCCTCGCCAGCCCGAAGGCGGCGGTGTGGTCGTGGTCGAGCCGCCGTCGCTCAAGCAGCTCTACCGCCGCGCCGCCATGCGCCTGCACCCGGACCTCGCGCCCAGCGAGGCCCAGCGCCGCCAGCGCGAGCAGGCCATGATGGACGCGAACAAGGCCTACGCCGAGGGCAACCGCTTCCTGCTCGAGCGGCTCTTGCTGGACGCCGGCGAAGACCCGCTCAAGGTGACCGGCAGCAACGGCGACGCCGTGCTGGAGTGGCTGCGCCGCAGCGAGCTGGCCGTGCAGGGACGGCTGCGTGTCGTGCAGGCCCACCTCATTTCGCTGCAGGCCCACCCCATGCATCAGCTGATGCAGGCCATCGAAGGCGCCGAAGCGCGCGGCCTGGCCCCGTTCGAGGTGATGCAAAGCCGTCTGCGCACTCAGATCAGCCAGCGCCGGCAGGAGCTCTACATCGGCCAGCGCCTGCAGCCGGAATCGGAGCTGGCCGCGGCCTTCCTGGCGCAGCGCGTGGAGCGCCTGGGCGCAGCCACCTACTGACCCGGCGCTGGCGCGCGCCTGGGCGCGCCCTCAGTGCGAAGTGCCCTCTTCACGGCTGATCTTGTTCCAGACGTTGTACTTGCCCACCGGCTTGCTCATGGGCAGACGCTTGAGCTCCTTGAAGGTCCGTGCGTCGTAAACGATCAGCGCGCCCTGCATCTCCCACAGGCTGGCCAGCACATGGCGGCCGTCCTTGGTGAACTCGACGTGGGCCAGGGTCTTGCCGGGCTCGCGCACCTGGGCCACGATTTCCAGGCTCTGCTTGTCGATGATGCTCAGCGTGTCCTTGGCCGTGGAGCTCATCATGGAGTCCGTCCAGGCATAGGGGCTTTGCGCATGGCTGCGCATGAAGAAGCCGGGCCCCGGCGTGGCGATCTCCTTCACCAGCTGCCAGCTCCTGAGGTCGATCACGCTGATGCGCCCGTCCTTGAGGTTGGGGCTGGCCAGCAGGCGGCGCCCTTCCCGGGTGAAGCTGATGCCCGACCCGAGGTGCGGCAGGCCCGGGATGGGCAGCTCGGCAATCTTCTTGCGCACATCCAGATTGACCACCTGACCCAGGCTGCCGCCGCCCTCGCGCGGGCGCGCCGAGCCCAGCACATGGGCGTAGCTGTCGTCGAAGAAGAAGTCGTCCAGCGGCTCGTCCAGCAGGGTCCGGCGGATGTTCAGGTAGCCGGGCGTGGGCAGGGCCTCGCCCATCTTGTAATCGTGCACATAGCCCTCGTGGATCGGCTCGGCCTTCTGGTCGTAGCTGATTTCCCAGAGCTCGGGCAGGTCCTTCAGGGCCACGACGAAGCTCTTGCGCGGCGCGGCGTCGTAGACGGCCGAGACGCGCGAGCTCTGTGCGCCGTCACGGCTCTGGGCCGCATAGCTGCGCACCAGTTTCAGGTCCGCGTCAAACAGCACGGCATTGCGCGGCAGGTAGTTGGCCGCCATCACCCAGCGTCCGTCCGCGCTGACGGCCACGTTGCGCATGTTCAGCCCGGCCCGAACCTCGGCCACCAGCTTCAGGTTCCAGAGGTCGTACTTGCTGATCCAGCCATCGCGCGAACCAAAGAACACATAACGTCCATCGGGCGTGAACTTCGGCCCGCCGTGCAGGGCGAAGCGGCTGGCAAAGCGGTGCAGGACCTCGAAGCGGTCGCCGTCCACCAGGCTCACGTGATGATCCCCCCCTTCCACCACCACGAAAAGATTCATGGGGTCGGCGGCCCATTGCGGCTTCGCTGGCCAGCGGCTGCTGTCGGGCTCGAAGCTGCGGGAGGCCTGAATGTCGGCGTCGGTCCAGCGCGGCGCCTGCGCTTGCGGCGCGTAGATCAAGGTCTGCAGCGCCTGGATCTCAGCCTCGCTGAGCTGGGCACCGAAAGCGGGCATCTGCGTGGCAGCGCGGCCGTTGCGTATCACCGCCAGGGCTTCGGGCTTTCGCAGCCGCTCCAGGCTTTCCGGCAGCAGGGCCGGGCCCATGCCGCCGGTACGCTCGACGCCGTGGCAGCTTGCGCAATGCTGCTGGTAGAGCGCCGCAGCGGACAAGGGCCTGGCCGCCTCGTCCGAGGCGCGGGCATAGTCCAGCCCCGCCATCAACAGCCCTGCGGCCAGCAGCAGCTTGCAAAAGGACTTGAAGGTTTCGTTCATGCCGACAGCACCTCGATGACCCGGCGCTTGCCGGCAAACGGTGTGAGGGCCACGCGCTCCAGGCGGCTGGCGGCCTCGGCGGACAGGCCGATCTCGGCGTCGTCCAGATAGCACCCCGGGTCTTCGGCCCAGTAGTCGCCGGTCAGCTGGTGGGCACGCACCCTCGTGTTGCCGCCGCACAGCGCGAAATGCTGGCACTCGGCGCAGCGTCCCTTGACCGGGCGCGGGCGCATCTTGAGGCCGTCCATCAGCGCATCGCTGCGGTCGCTCCAGATCGCCGAGAACGGCCGCTCGCGCACCTGGCCCAGCGCGTGATGGCCCCACATGGTGTCGGGATGGACCTCGCCCTGGCTGTCGATATTGGCCACGCCCACGCCCGAGGCATTGCCGCCCCAGGCGACCAGCCGGGCGCGCAGCTGCGCCTGCCACTGCGGCCAGCGCCGGCCGACCCAGGCCAGCAGGTAGGCGGCATCGGCGTCGTTGTTGCCGGTCACGTAGTCGCGCGTGCTGCCGGCCTCGGCATCGGCCCAGGCCGTCTCGAAGAGCAGCTCCAGGGCCTGGCGCGTGGCCTCGAAGTGGGCATCACGCCCGCGGTGGATGTTGCCGCGGCCGGCGTAGTTGAGGTGGGAGAAGTAGAACTTGTCGACCTCTTCGTCCTTCATGAGTTGCAGCAGGAAGGGGAAGTCCTGGCCGTTGAGGTCGGTGAAGGTGTAGCGCAGTCCGGTCTTGACGCCGCGCTCATGCAGCAGCCGGATGCCTGCCAGGGATTCATCGTAGGCGCCTGCCTTGCGGCGGAAGCGGTCGTGCGTGGCCCGACTGCCGTCGATGCTCACGCCCACGTAGTCGAACTGCTGCACCGCGATGCGGTCCGCCATGGCGGCGTCGATCAGCGTGCCGTTGCTGGACAGCGCCGTGTAGAAGCCCAGCGCCTGGGCCCGGCTGGCGATCTCGAAGATCTGCGGATGCAACAGCGGCTCGCCGCCGGACAGGATCAGCACCGGCACGCCATAGGCGCGCAGATCGTCCATCACGGTGCAGATCTCGTCGAAGGCCAGTTCGCCGGGGTAATGGTGGTCCGCCGAGAGCGCGTAGCAATGCTTGCAGGTGAGGTTGCAGCGGCGGGTCAGGTTCCAGATGACCACGGGCCGGGTCTCGCCCGCGGCCGTGGTGCGGCGGGGCGCGGGATAGACGCCGTCGCGCTCGGCGCGCGCGATCTCGCGCAGGTATTGGCTGATGCGCAGCATGTTCAATCCCCCCGGGCAGCCGGGCGGCTGGACAGTCGCAGGCCGGTTTTCTTCAGGATGGCGCTGCTGTACAGGATCTCGCTGGCGCGGCAGGCATCGCCCAGCAGGGCCCGGATCTCCTGGGCCTGGGCATCGACCTCCGCGCGACTGCGGCCATGCAGCATCGCGAAGAGGTTGTAGGGCCAGTCCGGCAGATGGCGCGGACGGCGGTAGCAGTGGCTGACGCAGGACAGTGCGCCGATGCGCTCACCGACCGCGTCCACCAACGCATCGTCGACATCCCACACCGTCATGCCGTTGGCCAGATAGCCCAGGCGGTAATGGTTGGGCACGGCCCCGATGCGGCGGACCAGGCCCCGCGCCTGCATGTCCTGCAGCAGATGCAGCACCTCGGTCTCGGTGATGTCCAGCAGGGCGCCGAGCGCCTCGTAGGGCTTGGCCACCAGCGGCAGCCCCTGCTGGGTGGCGGCAATGAGATGGCGCTCCAGCGCGCTGAGCTGCGCGACCTGGCCTTGTTCTGCGGTATTCATGTGCGCTCCTGTGCCGCGTCCGTCGTGGCATGGGCCGGCAGGTGCAGGCCGACGAAGTACTCCCGCTCCTTGGGAAAGGCCCACACGGTGAGCCCCGTCTCGGCCTCGATGGCCTGCACCACCCGCTGCACGTCGGCCTCCTGCTCGGTGGCCAGCACGAACCACATATTGAGGCGGTGCTCGCGACGGTAGTTGTGGGCCACCTCGGGGTGGGCATTGACCATGGCTGTGACGGCTTCGTAGCGCAGCTCCGGCACTTGCAGCGCGGCCAGCACGAAGCGCCCGCCTGCCCGTTCGATCTGGAACAGAGGGCCGAAGCGGCTCAGCGTGCCCTCGCCCAGCAGCCGGTGCAGGCGGTCCAGCAGCTCGGCCTCGCTGCTGCCCAGCTCTTCGGCGACCTGCTCGAAAGGCCTGGACACCAGCGGCAGCCCGGCCTGCAGGCGATTGATCAACGCAGCGTCCAGGGCATCCAGGCGGGCCAGGCTGCGACGCGCGGCGGAAGGTTCATGCATGAGCGCACTCCAGAGACAGCCGCTTCATCGCCCGGGCCGGCAGGGCGTCGACGAAATAGCCCGATCCGCATTGGCGGAATCGCCGGCGGCTGAACAGCAGGGCTTGGGGATAGGACCGCAGGCCAGCGGCTTCGCTGGCGGCCGTCAGCGCCGCGCGCACGCCCTCGCGCTCGCGGCCGTGAATCATGCAAAAGAGGTTGTAGGGCCAGCCCTGGGCGCGCTGGCGGCGATAGCAAAGCGTGACGCCGGCCTGCCCGGCCAGCAGCCGCGCATGCGCGTCCACCGCGTCATCGGGCACGTCGAAGACGCACATGGCGTTGCTGGCAATGCCCAGCTCATGGTGGCGCACGATGACGCCGAGGCGGCGCAGCACGCCCTCGTCCAGCCAGGCCTGCAGCGTGGCGAGCACCTGCGGCTCGGACCAGGCCAGGGCCTGCGCCCACGCGGCATAGGGGCGTGACTGCATCGGCAGGCCTTGCTCCAGCAGCGCGGCCAGCGGCCGTTCCCCGGCGGCGATGGGGGGCACACGGCTGGGCTGCACGGCGCTCGCCGGCACCGGCACCGGCCCTCGCGCCTGCAGGTCGAAGCCCAGATTGATGCGGTACGGCCGCAGCATGGGCAGGCGCAGGGCCTGCAGCCCGCAGCGTTGTTCCAGCCCGGCCAGCTGCTGCTCGATCCAGTCGCGCGACGGCCCTGTGATCACGAACCACAGCGAGTAGGCATGCTCGCGCTCGTAGTTGTGGTTGACGCCGGGCACGGCGTTGACCAGGGCGGCCACCGCCTCCAGGCGCTCGGCCGGCACAGCCAGCGCGCACAGCAGGCCTGCGCCGCCAGCGCCAGGCGCAAACACGCCGCCCAGGCGGGAGACCGCACCCTGGCTCATGGCCTGAGCCAGCTGCTCGATCACGACTTGCTCGCTGCAGCCGTAGCGCCGCCCCATGGCCTCGAAGGGCTGGCTGAGCAGGGGCAGGCGCTGCTGCCAGTCGTTGAGCAGCGCTTCACGCAAAGGCGGCATGACGCCGAAGTCGGCGGCGTTCACAAGCCCACCTTGCCGGCCCGGCTGGTGAAGAAGATCCCGCTGGGCGAAGCCGATTCCAGCGTCGTCAGCGTCGCGAAGCTCGCGGTGTCTATCACCGACACGCGGTTGGCGTCGCGCGAGGAGATCCACACGGCTTCGCCGCGCGGCGTGAATTCCATGTGCAGCACAGCCTTGCCGGGGCTCAGCGTCTGCACGATCTGCCGGCTCTGCGTGTCTATCACCTGCACCCGGTCATAGTCCGGCACAGCGAAGTTGACCCAGACCTGGCGGCCATCCGGCCGCGCCATCACGAACACCGGCTGGCCCTGCACGGGAATCCGGGCGACCTCGCGCCAGGTCTCGGTGTCGACCACCAGCACCTCGTGCCGCCCGATGGCCGGCAGGTAGGCATGACGCCCCGCCACGGCCCAAGCGCGCAGATGCGGCATCTTGAACACCGGCAGCGGCTGCTGGCCGCGGCCATAGCCGCCGAGGATGCGCTCGACGCGGGGCTCGGCGGCCCACAGGTCGATCTTGGCCAGGCCGTCTTCGCCGAAGAGCCCGGCGATGTAGTGGCGGCCATCCGGCGTCACCAGCGCGTCATAGGGCTGGCGTCCGATGTCGCGGAACTTCTGCAGCTTCGGTGCACGCGGATCGCTCAGGTCGGCGACCCAGATCTCATCGGCGTCGAAGAGCGCGTAGATGAAGCGCTGGCCGGGCAGATCCGCCAGGCCCACGACGCGCGAGAACTTGCCCGGCGCGTACTCGGCCGGGATGTCGGCCAGAGGCTGCAGCGTCTGGGCGTCAAAGACTTTGATGCCGCCGGGCTGGTAGTTCTGCGCCACCACCAGGCGGCCGTCCTGCGAGATGGCCCCGCCAATGGAGTTGCCGGCCTGCTGCACGCGGGCCACGACACGGCGCTCGCCCAGGCTCACCTTGCTCAACGCGCCGTCACGCCCGAACACGTAGGCATGCAGGCCATCGCGGCCGTAGACGATGGACGCATGGGACAGATCACCCAGTCCTTCGATGCGGCCCAGCACGCTGCGGGTGCTGGTGTTGACCAGCTGCAGCCGGCCGTCGGCGCGCTCCACCACCAGGCCCAGATCACCGGTGCCCAGCCAGCGCACGGTCGGCGCTGCACTCTGCGGGGCCGTGGCGCAGGCCCCCAACAAGCCCAGCAGCAGGACGGATGCGGTCAGGCGCAGGCTCCGCATCAGGGAGCGCTTCTCGATCATGGTTGTCTCCTCGCCGGCCCTTGGGCGGCGATGCCGGCATCCTGCGACGCCGGGCTCAGCAGCTGCAGCGCCAGCCAGTCCGCCTCCTCGGCGCTCAGCATGCTTTTCCACGGCGGCATGGGCGTGCCGGGCCGGCCGTGGTAGATGGTGGCGGCGAGGCTCTGCCAGGGCTTGCCCTGCAGGGCTTCGGCCGTGAGTGCCGGCCCCAGTCCGCCGGTAAGTTTCATGCCGTGACAGGACCCGCAGTCCTGCCGCAGCATGCGCAGCAACTGCCCCTGCCGCTCGAGCGCAGGCTCGGCCGACCCGCAAGCCGGCCAGAGCAGCGACAAGCCAAGCAGGCAGGCAGCGCCACGCATGGCCGCTCAGCTCTTGAGGATCTGCTCGACGGCGGCCTTGAGGTCGCCATCGCTGATCTTGTCCGGACCGACCGGGGCCATCGGGATGGGGCCGAAGGTGCCGGCACCGCCCTTGCGGACCTTGTCCATCAGCTTGGCGGTGACGTCCTGGCCCTTGTACTTGGCCGCGATGTCCTTGAAGGAGGGTCCCACCACCTTCTTGTCCTTGCTGTGGCAGGCCATGCAGCCGGCCTTGTTCATGGCCTCATCCACATTGGCGTGGGCCGACACGGCCGCCAGGCCCAGGCTCAGGGTGATCAACAAAGCTTTCATGTGTGCTCCTTTGCTAACTGATTGCGACCTGCCCAGCCGGCCTTGCGGACGACGGGGTCAGGTCTTGCCAATCCAGGCTCAATACACGTCGCGCTGGGTGTTGTAGACGTTGAAGTGGCCCGTGGGGGTGATCAGGCGGGGATCCTTGATCACGGCCTTGAGCTTCAGCGTCTTGTCGTCCACGACCACCAGGGCGGACTGCTTGTCCTTGGCGGACCAGACGGCGAACCACACCTCGTCACCGGCCTTGTTGAACTCCGGCTGCACCACGCGCTGGGCGCCGCCGTCCTTGATGTCGGCCCATTCGGCGATGGGCAGCACGGTGTAGCCCTTGTCCAGGTTCTTGATGTCGAACACGGCGACAGACTGCGACAGCTTGGGATCCGGGTTCAGCGGCGTGTCCACGTACAGGTGCTGGCTCTTGGGATGGCTCTTCAGGAACAGCGAACCGCCGCCCTGCCCCTTGAGCACCGCCACCTGCTTGAAGGCGTACTGCTTGTGCCCCTTGGGATCGGTACCGATCAAGGAGATGGCTTCGGAGCCCAGGTGACCGGTCGACCAGACCGGACCGAACTTGGGATGGACGAAGTTGGCGCCGCGGCCCGGGTGGGGGATCTTGTCCACGTCGATCAGGGCGGCCAGCTTGCCTTCCTTGGCGTCCACCGCGGCGACCTTGTTGCTCTGGTTGGCGGCAACCATGAAGTAGCGCTTGCTCGAATCCCAGCCGCCGTCATGCAGGAAGCGCGCGGTGCCGATCTCGGTGGTCTTGAGTGCATTGAGGTCGGAGTAGTCGACCATCAAAGTCTTGCCGGTCTCCTTCACGTTCACCACGAATTCGGGCTTGAAGTGCGAGGCCACGATGGAGGCCACGCGCGGCTCGGGGTGGAACTCCTGCTTGTCCACGGTCATGCCGCGGGTGCCGACGATCTTCAGCGGCTCCAGGGTGTCGCCCTTCATGATCACGTACTGGGGCGGCCAGTAGCTGCCGGCGATGGCGAGCTTGTCTTCGTAGCCCTTGTACTTGGAGGTGTCGACCGAGCGGGCTTCCAGGCCCACGCGGATTTCGGCCACGTTGTCGGGCTTCTCCATCCACAGGTCGATCATGTTGACCTTGGCGTCCCGGCCGATCACGTAGAGATAGCGGCCGGAAGCCGAGGTGCGAGAGATGTGCACCGCGTAGCCGGTCTTGACGATGTTGATGATCTGCTTGGTGTCACCATCGATCAGCGCCACCTCGCCGCTGTCGCGCAGCGTGGTGGAGAAGATGTTGTCGATGTTGTAGCTGTTCATCTTCTTGGTCGGCCGCTTGGCGGGATCGACCAGCACCTTCCAGGTGCCCTTCATCTGCTCCATGCCGAACTCCGGCGGCATCGGCGGGTCCTGCTGGATGTAGCGGGCCATCAGATCGACTTCCTTGTCGTTCATCTCGCCCGAGGTCAGCCAGTTGGGCATGCCGGCGGCCGAACCGTAGGCGATGAAGACCTTGAGGTAGTCCGTGCCCTTGGCCAGGGTGATGTCGGGCGTCAGCGGCTTGCCGGTGGCGCCCTTGCGCAGCACGCCGTGGCAGCCGGCGCAGCGCTCGAAGTAGATCTTGCGACCCTGTTCGAACTCCGCCTGCGTCATCGGGGGCGCCTTGGGGTTGCTGCTCTGGTACATAGGCTCGCCGGCCAGGGGCGAAGCGCCAGCCTGGTAGTTCACCTCCGCGGGGGTCACGCTCTTCTTGGCATCCTGGGCCTGAGCATGCAGGCTGGCCAGCAGGGCCACGGCGGCCAGGCTGATCAACGCGAACCGGGGACTTTGCGGTGTTTTCATCACTCCACTCCGACAGGGGCGCGCCCATCAGGACTGCGTCCCAGAGGCAGCACATCGTCCAGCCTTTGCTGGGCTCGGCAGGGGCTGCGTGTGCCTGATCCGAGCGCAGCCATCGTCCCGCCGCCGGCGCCCGGCGTCCTTGAACTGGTTCAAGGACGCCGCAAGAGCCCCTTTCCACAATGGGCTCATCCAAGGAGAGCCTCATGAGCCGACTCGACGAGCCGCTGTATTTCTCGACCAGCACCCACGCCACACCAGCCGGGCAAGCCGCCGCCCCGGTCACCCTGGTCGGCGCCGGCCCGGGTGATCCGGACCTGCTCACGGTCAAAGCCGCGCGCGCCCTCGGCCAGGCCAGCCTGGTGCTGTACGACCACCTGGTGTCCAAGGAGGTGCTGAAGCTGATTCCCGATGACGCCGACCTGATCTACGTGGGCAAGGAGGCAGGCCATCACACGCTCACTCAGGAGGGCATCATCGAGCTGATGGTCCGCCTGGCGCGCAGCGGTCGGGCGGTGCTGCGCCTCAAGGGCGGAGACCCCTACATCTTCGGTCGCGGCGGCGAAGAGGCTCAGGCGCTCGCTGCCGCGGGCATTCCCTTTGAGACCATCCCCGGCATCAGCGCGGCCCAGGCGGCCGGAGCGCTGGCCGGCATCCCGCTCACGCACCGCGACCATGCCTGCTCGCTGGTCTTCGCCACCGGCCACCTGCGCGAGGCCGTCGAAGGCGAGCGGCGTTCAGTGGACCTCGACTGGGCCATGCTGGCCCGGCCGCGGCAGACGGTGGTGATCTACATGGGGCTGGGCAGTCTTCCCATCATCAGCGAGCAGCTGATCGGCCACGGCCTGGCGCCGAGCACGCCTGCCGCCTTGGTGGAGAAGGCCAGCACGCCGCAGCAGCGCTGTCTGCGCGGCAGCCTGCAGACCCTGCCCACGCTGGCCCGGCTGCATGGCGTGAAGCCGCCGGCCCTGCTGATCATCGGCGGCGTGGCCGCGCTGCACGAGCAGCTGGCCCCGGCGATGACGGCCACTCACTGCATGGGGTAGGACGCCAGTCCGCGCGTGTTGAGGATGCGGATGTCGCGGCGGTCAATCTGGATCAGACCTTCCGCCTCCAGCTCATGCAGCACGCGCGAGAAGTACTCCGGCGTCAACGACAGACGCGAGGCGATGGTGGCCTTGCTGACCGGCAGCGAGACGGTGATGGTGTCGCCGCTGACGCAGTCCTCGGCCTCCTGCTCGCTGAGCAGAAAGCCGATCACGCGCTGGATGCCGCTGTGCAGGCAGTAGGACTCCACGTCGCGAACCAGCCCATGCAGCCGGCGTGACACGCCGGCCAGCATGCGCAGCGCAAAGCGCGGATCCCGGGCGATCTCTTCCATCACGGCCGCCTTGCTGATGGACAGCAGCAGGCATTCCGACAGGGTTTGCGCGTTCACGATGTGCGGACGCTCGGTGAACATCAGCGCTTCGCCAAAACTGTTGCCCGGCCCCACCAGCTCGATCACCTTCTCGGCGCCGCTGGGCGCCAGCGCATAGAGCTTGACCTGTCCCGTCACCACCACGTAGAAGGCGTCGCAGGGCTGACCCACGCGAAACACCGCCTCGCCGCGGCCCATGCGGTGCAACTGGCAGCCATGCTGGGCCAAGGCCTGCAACTCGCTGGGCTGCATGTCTCCAAACAGGGGCAGGACAGACAGATAGCGGGGCAGGTCGAAGGCTGCGGGCATGGTGGACTCCCTTGAATGGCGGCGGGCTTGGTGAGGCCTGACGAACGCGATTCTGTGGAGTCCCTGCGGCGCTGGTTTGAGGTGGATCAAGCGCCTCATGCACCTAGTTCTTCCGAACGAGGGGGCCTGTGTGGCCCCCTAGTTCCTCGGTCGTACAGCAATTTCTGGCCGCACTCAGGCCGCCAGGCGCGCGTACAGCCGCGGCAGGCTGCTCACCAGCTCCTGCGGCCGGCGCAGGTGCACAAAGCCCTGCTGGCCAAAGAGATAGGGCAGGTAGTCGGCCGGCCCCTCGTCGATGCTGATGCACAAGGGGCTCAGCCCCGCCTGACGCGCGGCCAGCACCGCCTGGCGCGTGTCCTCCAGGCCCCAGCGACCTTCGTAGTGATCCAGGTCATTGGGCTTGCCGTCGGTCAGCAGCAGCAGCAGGCGCTGGCGCTCCGGTCGCTCAGCCAGGCGTTCGGTCGCATGGCGCAGGGCCGCTCCCATGCGGGTGTAGAAGCCCGGCTTGATGGCGCCCACGCGGTGACGCTGCAGCGCCGACCAGCGCTCCTCGAAGCCCTTGAGCTGCTGGATGCGCACCTGCTGGCGCTTGACGGAGGAGAAGCCCAGCATCTCGAAAGGATCGCCCAGGCCCGCCAGCGCCTCGCCGAAGACGTAGAGGGCGTCCCGGATCACGTCGATCACCCGCGTCTCCCCCTGCACGCAAGCGTCGGTGGAAAGGCTCAGGTCGGCCATCAGCAGGCAGGCCAGGCTGCGGTCCTGGCGCTGGGCTTGCTGGAAGACCGGCGGCGATTCGGCCGGGCGACGCCCCACCTGCAGGCGGGCTTCGCAGGCGTGGCGGACCCAGGCGTCCAGATCCAGCTCCTCCCCCTGCGGCAAGCCCTTCTGCCAGCGCGGCGCGGCGCGCAGCACCTCCAGGCGGCGGCGCATGCGCCTGGCCAGTTGACGCAGCGCCAGCGGCGGCAGCCAGGCGTCGGGGCGCGCGGCCACGAAGCGCTGCAGCCCGCAGTAATCCTCGCGCAACTGCCCGGCCTTCCAGTCCCACTCGGGCAGGCGCTCGGGCAGGCCGATGGGCTCGTCGTCCGCCGCGGCGCTGGGCAGGTCCAGATCGAAGCGCACGCGGGAAGCCAGGGTCTCGCCGCCCTCGGCCACATCCAGCTGACGCAGGTCGTCGGCCGCGGCGGCGGCATCCGCATCCGGATCGTCGTCCCCCGCCCGGTTGACCTTGACGAACTCCGACCAGGACATCACCGACTCGGCCCTGAACATGAGGATCAGACCTTGCTTGCTGCTGCTGTCCTCATTGCGCCTCGCGCTGCGACGCTGCTTGTCCTGGGGCGGCCGGGATTTGCCGGCCTGTGCCGGCGCCACCGCCTGCCGTGCCGCGGACGCCGCGGCGTCCGGCGCGGGCTGCAGCCACAAGCAGACCGGTGCCAGGGCCTCGGGCCGCAGCGCCAAGGCTGCAGCAGGCAGCTCGGCCAACGGGCCACGCGCCCGCAAGGCCAGCCGCAGCAGGCGTTCCGACGGCGCATCGGCCCCCATGCCGTCCGGATCAGGCCGCTGGCGCAGATGGGCCTCCAGCAGGCGCTCGTAAGTGGCTGCCAAGCCGGGGAAACGTTCCAGCGCCAGGACGGTGGCCCGGACATTGCCGGCAAGCCAGCCGCCCGGCGCCGCCTCGCCGGCATCCCAGCAGGACGACAGGGCCGCAAGCCACAGGTAGAGCCCGTGGTTCAGGGCAGGCTCCGGGAACACATCCAGCCGCGCCGGCAGGGCCAGCACCTCGGTCCCCAACTGGGCCTGGGCGGCACGCTGCTCGCTGCCGGCCAGGCGCTGCAGCCAGCCTCGCGGTCCGCCGTGGCGCAAGGCCTGCGCCTCGGCCAGGCGCAGCGCGTGCGAACCGCCGCCTGCGCGAAACAAGAAGCCCAGCGCCCGCTGCACCTGCGCCAGCTCCACGGCCGCCTCGGGATGCCCCTGCTCGGCGGCGCGGGTGACCCAACGGTGCCAGGTCTTGCCTACCCACTCTTCCATCAGGCGGCCTCCCGGTCAGGGCGGGCGTCTTGGCTGTCTGCGCCGCCAGCGCCCCGATCGGCGCCCGGCCGTGCGGATTGCGACTGCTGCAGGGCCTCCAGCCGCTTCTGCCGCAAGGTCTCGCGCACCGCTTCCAGCCCCACCTGCCATTCCAGCAGCGGCGCCGCGTCACGCCGGCCCTGCGAGCCTTCGCAGGCCGTCAGGCACTGGCCGCACTGCACGCAGGAGAACATCATGCGCTTGATGTTGCGCGGGTTCAGTCGCATGGGACAGGCGGCATCGCAGGCCGAGCCCGGCAGCCCCGGCGCAATGTCGCAGGACTTGCACTCCCGCGCCTGCTCACGCTTGAAAGCCACGACCATGCCGCGCGGATTGGCCATCCACATGAGGCTCTGGAACAGGCCCACGGCACAGCCGAAGCGGCAGAACAGGTGGCGGGCGAAGGCGAACTCGGCGCTGAACACCAGCGTGCCGATGCCGACGAAGCGGGCCTGGTTGGCCGTCAGCGTGCCAGTCCAAAGCCCGCTCCAGAGCTCTCTGGGCGGCAGCAGATAGCTCGCCAGCGTCATAGCCCAGACGAAGCCCATCAGCACGCAGCTGAGGCCGAACACCGGCCACCAGCGGCCATCCGGGCTGCGCCCGGCGCGCTTCACCGGCAGGCGATCCCAGAGCGAGAGCTTGCCGACCGCGCGATGCAGCAGGTCGTTGAGCAATTCAACAACCGAGAAGTGCGGACACAGCCAGCCGCAGTAGAGACGGCCGTAGCGCCATGCCACGAAAAGAAAGCTGCCCACCACCAGCGCGATGGGCAGCAGCGCGCGCAAAAGGAGGTTCAGCGCGGCGTCGGCGCCGCTGGCCCGGCCGCGCTGGACGGCGTCCAGGCCCAGATGCCAGGGCTGGCCGAAAAGCCAGAGCTGCGTCTCATGCAGATCGAAGCGCAGCAGGTCCAGCAGCGGCGCCGAGACGAAGAGCAGGAAGAACCCCAGTTGCAGGCCGCGGCGCAGGCGCTGTGAGGGCGCCGAGCGACCGCTGCCGCCCGCGGGCGTCAGCAGCGCAGTGGGGAGCCGGTTCATGTCAGCCGTCCACGCCACCCGCGGGCCGCAGAACATCCCGGGCCGTGCGCCGGCCCGCTCCCAAGCCGGCCCGCGTTGGCGAAGCTTGCGGCTCGAAGCCGCAAGCCTCGTCGTCCCCTCGCGGGACCGACCCGGCACACCCGCGTTCAGCGGTGCAAGACTGGGCGAGGGGCACCATCACAGGACGGCTCCCACCACCTCGGCCAGGGCGGCGGCCGTGTCGTCCTCGTCCGTCAGGGCATCCACAATGGCCGTCTGCACCGCCAGACGCAGCGGCAGCCCGGCCACCGCCAGGCGCGCAGCAGCCACCAGCAGCCGCGTGCTGACCGTCTCTTCCAGGTCGTGCTCGCCCAGGCGACGCAGGGCCGAGGCCAGGCGCACCAGCTGCTGGGAAAGCAGGACATCGCAGGCCGATTCGGTCTGCACGATGCGCTGCTCGACCTCGGGCGCTGGATAGCCCATCTGCAGCGCGACGAAGCGCTGCCGCGTGCTGGGCTTCAGGCTCTTGAGCAGGTTCTGGTAGCCGGGGTTGTAGGAAATCACCAGCATGAAGCCGGGCGCCGCGGCGATCTGCTCGCCGGTGCGCTCGATGGGCAGCATGCGGCGGTCGTCCGCCAGCGGATGCAGCACCACCGTGGTGTCGCGGCGCGCCTCCACCACCTCGTCGAGGTAGCAGATGGCGCCTTGGCGCACCGCCCGCGCCAGCGGGCCGTCGCTCCAGACGGTGGCGCCGTCCTGGATCAGGAAGCGGCCCACCAGGTCGGCTGCCGAGAGATCGTCATGGCAGCTGACCGTGATCAAGGGGCGGCCCAGGCGGGCCGCCATGTGTTCAACGAAGCGCGTCTTGCCGCAGCCCGTGGGGCCCTTGATGAGCAAGGGCAGTCGTTGGGCATGCGCATGCGCGAAGACCCGGCATTCCTCTCCCTGCTCCGCATAGAAGGGCAGTTCACCTGGCCCAAGCTGGGCGGCGGTCGCATGGAGTCTGTCCACCGGGTCCTCCTCGTTCACAGGTCAATCACAGATCGCGGACGCGCTGCGAGGGCTGGGCGCGCAGCATGCCGCCACCGCGCGCATCGGCATCAGCCTGCGTCACCGGCTCGCCGCCGATGAAGAAGCTGGACAGGTAGGCCAGCAGCCCCAGCAGGAAGCCCACGCCGCCGGCCAGGCGCACCCAGTAGAAGAAGCGCAGCTGGTCCTGAGTGGCCATGAAGCTCATCGCGCCCTCGGTGGGCATGCGCTGCAGCCAGACCTGCAGGATGCCGGCGCCGGTCAGGGCCAGCACCATCACGCCCATGGAGACGGTCATGATCCAGAAGCTCCACATCTCCATGCTCTGGGCGCGCTGGCTGTTGGCGATGCGACCGCGCAGGATGGGCATGGCATAGCTGATCAGCGTGATCACCACCAGCACATAGGCGCCGTAGAAGGCCAGGTGGCCGTGGGCCGCGGTGACCTGGGTGCCGTGCGTGTAGTAGTTGACCGGCGAGAGCGTGTGGATGAAGCCCCAGAGGCCCGCCCCCAGAAAGCCCATCACCGAGGTGCCCACGGCCCACAGCACGGCAGCCTGGTTCGGATGCTCACGGCGGCGGCGCTGCACCATGTTGAAGGCGAAGACCGTCATCATGAAGAAAGGGATGGGTTCCAGCGCCGAGAAGATGCTGCCGATCCAGGTCCAGTAGCCGGGCAGGCCGATGAAGTAGAAGTGGTGGCCAGTGCCCAGGATGCCCGTCATCAGCGCGAAGGCGATGATCACGTACAGCCACTTGTCGATCACCTCGCGGTCCACGCCGGTGGTCTTGATCAGCACAAAGGCCAGCAGCGAACCGAGGATCAGCTCCCACACGCCTTCCACCCACAGGTGCACGACGAACCACCAGTACATCTTGTCGCGCACCAGATTGTGCGGATTGACGAAGCTGAACAGGAACATCAGCGCCAGGCCCCACAAGCCCATCAGCAGGACCAGCGAGATGGCCGTCTTGCGGCCCTTCAGCACGGTCATGCTGATGTTGTAGAGGAAGCCCAGGGCCACGACCACGATGCCCAGCTTGGTGGGCAGCGGCTGCTCCAGGAACTCGCGCCCCATGGTCTGCAGCAGGTCATTGCCCGTCAGCTCGGCCAGCTTGGCGTAGGGCACGGCCAGGTAGCCGACGATGGTGAGTGCGCCGGCCACCAGGAAGATCCAGAACAGCGCCAGTGCCAGCTTGGGGCTGTGCAGCTCGGTCTCGGACTCCTCCGGCACCATGTAGTAGGCCGCGCCCATGAAGCCGAACAGCAGCCACACGATCAGCAGATTCGTGTGGACCATGCGGGCCTGATTGAAGGGGATGTAGGGGAACAGGAAGTCCCCAACGAGGTACTGCAGGCCCAGGCCCAGACCGAAGAGGATCTGGCCGGTGAACAGCAGCAGGGCCGCGACGAAGTAGTACTTCGCCACCGCCTGGGATTTGTACTTGAGGGTGATCATGAAGGTGCGCCTCCTCAGCCTTCGATATTGGGCGGCCACTGCTCGGTGTTGACCTCGCTGGTCCACTTGAGGAACTCGACCAGGTCACTGAGCTGCTGCTCGTTCAGGTTGAATTGCGGCATCTGGCGCCGTCCTTCGGCATGCGTGGGCTGGGCCTTCATCCAGGCCTTGATGAACTCGCCGCCGCGGCGCTTGTAGACGTTGCCGAGCTCAGGCGCGAAATACGCGCCCTCGCCCAGCAGGGTGTGGCAACCGATGCAGTTGCGCGTCTCCCAGATCTTCTTGCCCGCCACCACGGCCGGTGTGATGGCCTGGGCGTTGGAGCGCTGGGGGATGCGCTGCTCCGTGTGGAACACGATGGCCGCGAACAGCAGGGCGAAAAAGACGGATCCGCCCCAAAACATGTTTCGTGCCATCTGCTTGGTGAAACCGCTGCCCTGACTCATGGGGCCTCCTTGCGTGGATCAAACAGATGGGCGCAAGACTAGGCGCCGGCGGGGCAAGAATCCTTGAACCGGTTCAAGAAGCTGGCAATTCCAAAAGATATAAGCAAAATATAACTATTGACAAATGAAAAAAGCCGCCCGCAGGCGGCTGTGGCGGACGCTGTGGCGCTCAGGCCTCCTGCATCTGCAGCTCTTCCTCGCGGGGATACCAGGCGTCCACCCAGGTGCTGACGCGCACCTGCGCAACGGCCGGGTAGGCCTTGAGCCAGGCGGCGGCGGCGGCGCGCTGGGCCTCGTTGACGGAACCGCGGCCCAGGGTGCCGACAAAGCCGTCGGTTTCAGCCAGCGGCAGCCAGCCGCCCAGGCCACCGATCTGCAGACCCAGTGCGGCCAGGGCGGGATAGACGGCCTCGCAGAATGCATCCAGGGCGGCGCCGTCCAAGGCCGACTTGAACTTCAGCTCGACCCAGAAGCCCAGCTCCTGGAATTCGCCCACACGCAGCTTCTTGCGCTGGCGGCGGTTCAGGCGGGCAAGGCGGCGCTTGGAAAGCGAGGGGATGGTGTGTTGAGTCATGGCCGGCATTCTACGAACCCCGCGCCGTCGCTCGCGGGGCCACCCTTCCCTTCGGCATGCGCGTTGCCGTCTCAGCGGGACAGAGGAGCAGCAGAGGGTCAGGTCTTGCCCAGCCGGGTCCATCACACCAATCAGCCTGCCTGACGAGGCCATGCAGCGGACCCGGCTTGTGAGCCGCTGCGGCGTCGTGCCCGGGGTCAGGTGTTGCGCTGGCGTTGCGCTGGCGTTGCGTTGGCGTTGCGCCGCTGCTTTGCCACTGTTTTGCCGCCGTCATGCAACCGCCGAGCCCTGTCGTCGCTCTCTGGTGGCCGACTCTGCAGGCGAACGCCTTCGGGCAAGCCATGGCCTTCTTGGTGCCCATCGTGCCCAGGGGGTTCCTGGCCCCCATAGCAAGCGTACACAGCAAACGCACATAGCAAGCGCACATAGCAAGCGCACATAGCAAAAAGCCCGGCACCTTACGGTACCGGGCTCGTGCTTATCTTTGGTCGGGGTGGCGGGATTCGAACTCGCGACCCCTTGCACCCCATGCAAGTGCGCTACCAGGCTGCGCTACACCCCGACGAAGAAATGAGATTATAGAACGATTTTTTAGAACTGCGCAAGTAGCGTCGAACGAATTGCCAATAATTCTTCGCGCACCTGCTCCAGGCTCAGCTTTTCCACGCTGATGCTCAGGCGTGCAGCCTCGTGCTTGTCCGCAGCCATGGCCTGGCTGTGACTGGCCTCGATGGCCTGCAGCTCGTGCGCCAGGGCCTCGGCGGCCACGGCCTCATCGTGAAAGCTCGCGGGCGTCTCTGGCCGCGCCAGGCCTTCGGCCAGCTGATTGCGGGCCCCGCTGATGGTGAAGCCCTGGTCATAGAGCAGATCGCGGATGCGGCGGATCAGCAGCACCTCGTGGTGCTGGTAGTAGCGCCGGTTGCCGCGCCGCTTCATGGGCTTGAGCTGCGTGAACTCCTGCTCCCAGTAGCGCAGCACATAGGGCTTCACGCCGCACAGCTCGCTGACCTCACCAATGGTGAAGTAGCGTTTGGCGGGAATGGCGGGAAGCGCTTTGTCCATTGAAATCAAGGGCTTCAGGTGGGGAGGTCAGACTCTACTCGAAGTCCTCGTCGCCGGGAACATCCCCCTGCACCGCGCCCTTGAGTTTGTGGCTGGCGTGAAAGGTCACGACATTGCGCGCCTTGATGGGGATGGACTCGCCGGTGCGCGGGTTGCGGCCCGGGCGCGGCGCCTTGCGGCGGATGTTGAAGTTGCCAAAGCCCGAGAGCTTGACCTCGCGCCCCTGCACCAGGCTGTCATGGATGATGTCGAAGAAGGCCTCGACCATGTCCTTGGACTCGCGCTTGTTGAGGCCCAGCTTGTCGAACAGCAGCTCGGCCAACTCGGCCTTGGTCAGCGTGGGCGTCTCCAGGCTGGGCAGCAGCACCGGGCCGCCCGCTGGCTTGATCTCGTCCGTGCTCATGCGAGAGCTCCTCCTCAGGCGCGCAGCCGCGCGCCCAGCTTTTCACCCAGGGCCGACAGCACCTTGGCCACCGCCTGCTCGATGCGCTCGTCGGTCAGCGTGGCCTCCTCGTCCAGCAACTCCAGGCGAATGGCCATGCTGCGCTCGCCTTCCTTCAGCTCGGCACTGGGCTGGGCCGGCTTGAAGATGTCGAACAGACGCGCCGAGCGTACCAGGGCGTCGCCGGCCGCGCTGATGGTTTGCATCAAGGACTCGTGCGTGACGGCGTCCGAGACGATCACGGCGATGTCGCGCAGCACGGCCTGCTGGCGCGGCACCCCCTGCCCCACCGGCAGGCTGCGCGCCAGCACGGCGTCGAGCTCCAGCTCGAACAGCACCGGCGCGCCGGAACCCTGGGGCAATTCGTAGGCCTGGCGCCACTTGGGATGCAGCTCGCCGATCACGCCGATGGGCTGGCCATCCAGCTCGACGCGGGCGCTGCGGCCGGGATGCAGGGCCGGATGCTCGGCCGCCACGAAGCGCAGCGGGCGCGGCGCGAACAGCGCTTCCAGATCGCCCTTGACGTCGAAGAAGTCGACGGCACGGTCGCGTTGGCTCCACTGCTGCTGCTCGGCCGGGCCGAAGGCCAGGCCGCCCAGGCGCATGGGCTGGGCGATGCCGGCCACGCTGGCGGCACCGGTCTGCACCGAGGCGTCGCGCAGGAAGACGCGGCCGATCTCGAACACGCGCACGCGGCTCGCCTTGCGGGCCAGGTTGTGGCGCAGCACATTGAGCAGGCTGCCCATCAGGCTGGTGCGCATCACCGAGAGCTGGCTGGTGATGGGGTTGAGCAGGCGGATGGGGTTGTCCTCACCGGCCAGTTCGCGCTCCCAGCGCTCCTCGACGAAGCTGAAGTTGATGGTCTCGAAGTAGTCGCGGGCGGCCACGGCGTGGCGCAGGGCGTGCACGCCGCGGCGCGATTCCGAGCGCGTCTTGGCCACCACCGGCGCCAGCGGCGGCGTCGACGGCAGCTTGCCGTAGCCCAGCACACGGATCACCTCCTCGATCAGGTCTTCCTCGAGGCTGATGTCGAAGCGCCAGCTCGGCGGCGTGACGGTCAGCGTGCCCTCGCCTTGCACGAAAGGCAGGCCCAGGCGGCGGAACACGCCGGCGCAGTCCTCCTGCGTGACCGGCATGCCGATCACCTTGGCGGCGCGCGCCACGCGCAGGGTGACCGGCTTGGGTGCGGGCATGTTGACGCACTGGTCCACCAGCGGGCCAGCCTCGCCGCCGCAAATCTCCAGCACCAGCTGCGTGATGCGCTCGATGTGCTCGGCAATGCTTTCCGGGTCCACGCCGCGCTCGAAGCGGTGGCCGGCATCGGTGCTGAAGTTGTAGCGGCGGCCGCGGCCCATGACGGCCTCGGGCCACCAGAAAGCGGCCTCGATGTAGACGTTGCGGGTGTCGTCAGAGACCGCCGTGTGGTCGCCACCCATGATGCCGGCCAGGGACTCGACCCGGCTCGCATCGGCGATCACGCCCACCTTCTCGTCCAGCTCGACGGTGTTGCCGTTGAGCAGCTTGAGCTGCTCGCCGGCACGGGCCCAGCGTACGACCAGCTCGCGGTCGATCTTGTCCAGGTCGAAGATGTGCGAGGGGCGGCCCAGCTCGAACATGACGTAGTTGGAGATGTCCACCAGGGCCGACACCGAGCGCTGGCCGCAGCGGGCCAGGCGCTGGACCATCCAGTCGGGAGTCAGGGCCTTGTGGTTGACGTTGCGCACCACGCGGCCGGCGAAGCGGCCGCAGAGGTCCGGGGCTTCCACGCGCACGGGCACGGTCTGGTCGACCACCGGCTTCACCGGCGTGATGGCCGGCACAGTCAGCGGTGCGCCGGTCAGGGCGGCCACCTCGCGGGCCACGCCCAGCACCGAGAGGCCATGGCCCAGATTGGGCGTGAGCTTCAGCGTGAAGAGGGTGTCGTCCAGGTTCAGGAACTCACGGATGTTCTGGCCCACGGGCGCCTCCGCCGGCAGTTCCAGCAGGCCGCCGTGCTCCTCGCTGAGCTTGAGCTCGCGGGCCGAGCACAGCATGCCGAAGCTCTCGACACCGCGCAGCTTGCCCACCTTGATCAGGAAGGGCTTGCCGTCCTCGCCCGGGGGCAGCTCGGCGCCCACGGTGGCCAGCGGCACCTTGATGCCGGCGCGCGCATTGGGCGCGCCGCAGACGATCTGCAGCGGCTCGCCGTTGTTGAAGGCCGGGCCGGCATTGACCTTGCAGACCCGCAGCTTGTCGGCGTTAGGGTGCTGCTCGGCTTCCAGGATCTCGGCCACGACGATGCCGCTGAAGGGCGGTGCGGCCGGGCTCAGCTCCTCGACTTCCATGCCGGACATGGTCAGCAGCGAAGCCAGCTCTTGGGTGTTCAGGGGCGGATTGCAGAAGGCCCGCAGCCAGGACTCAGGGAATTGCATGGGATTCTCGTCAGCGTGTTCGGTGGTGTTCTTGCGATGCTTGCGATCGATGCAAGGCGGGCTTACTTGAACTGGCTCAGGAAGCGCAGATCGCCCTCGAAGAACAGGCGCAGGTCATTGACGCCATAGCGCAGCATGGCCAGGCGGTCGATGCCGGAGCCGAAGGCAAAGCCGATGTAGCGCTCCGGGTCCAGGCCCATGTTGCGGATCACCTGCGGGTGCACCTGGCCGGCGCCCGAAACCTCCAGCCAGCGGCCCTTCAGCGGGCCGGTCTCGAACATGATGTCGATCTCGGCGCTGGGCTCGGTGAAGGGGAAGTAGCTGGGGCGGAAGCGCAGCTGCAGCGCGTCGGTCTCGAAGAAGGCGGTGATGAAGTTCAGGTAGACCGACTTCAGGTCCTTGAAGCTGATGTTCTCGCCGACCCACAGGCCCTCGACCTGGTGGAACATGGGCGAGTGCGTGGCATCGCTGTCCACGCGGTAGGTGCGGCCCGGAGCGATCACGCGGATTTCCGGCATGCTGTCCTGGCCGGCATAGCGCTTGGCATGGGCCTGCGCGTAGCGGATCTGCATGGGGCTGGTGTGCGGGCGCAGGTTGAACCAGCGGCCGCCCTCGTCCTTCATGTCCACGTAGAAGGTGTCCTGCATGGAGCGGGCAGGATGGTTCTCGGGGTTGTTCAGCGAGGAGAAGCTGAACCAGTCGGTCTCGATCTCGGGGCCGTCGGCCACGTCGAAGCCCATGGAGCCGAAGATGGCCTCGATGCGCTCCATGGCACGCGTGATGGGATGCAGGCCACCGGTGCCGCGCTGGCGGCCGGGCAGACTCACGTCCAGGGCCTCGGCCTTGAGCTGCTTCTCCAGCTCGGCGTCAGCCAGGGCCTGGCGGCGGGCATTCAGCGCCGCCTCGATGCCCTGCTTGAGCTGATTGATCTCGGCGCCGCGGGTCTTCTTCTCCTCGACCGGCAGGGCCGCCAGGCCCTTCATCAGCTCGGTCACCTGGCCGGACTTGCCCAGGAAGCGCGCCTTGGCGTTCTCCAGGTCGGCAGGAGTGGAGGCCTGGGCAAATTCAGCCTGGGCGCTTTGCAGCAATTGGGCGAGATCGTTCATCGCAGCGGCGGACTCGTAAGCAGGAAAGCAATAAGAAAAGGCCGAACACCAGGGTGTCGGCCTTCAAGGGTGCGCACCCCGGCTTGGCACCGGGGCCGCCCTGATGCGGTTTGCACCGCATCGGGACATTTAGGCGAGAGCGGCCTTCACCTTGGCGAAGATGCTGGCAAAACCAGCCGGATCGTTGACGGCGAGATCGGCCAGGACCTTGCGGTCGATGTCGATCTGGGCCTTCTTCAGGCCAGCCACGAACTTGCTGTAGCTCAGACCCAGGCCACGGCTTGCCGCGTTGATACGGGCAATCCACAGCTGGCGGAACACGCGCTTCTTGGCACGGCGGTCACGGTAGGCGTACTGGCCTGCCTTCATCACCGCCTGCTTGGCGATGCGGAAGACATTCTTACGACGACCACGGAAGCCCTTGGCCAGAGCCAGGACCTTCTTGTGACGAGCACGTGCGGTAACACCACGTTTGACGCGAGGCATGTTGTATCTCCTTAAATCGTGGGATTACAGACCGGCATAGGGCAGCATCGCAGCGATGTGACCCATGTTGGTTTCATGCACGTTCACGGCGCCGCGGAGCTGGCGCTTGTTCTTCGTGGTCTTCTTGGTCAGGATGTGGCGCTTGTAGGCCTGACCGCGCTTGACGGTACCACCCGGACGGACGCGGAAACGCTTCTTGGCGCCGCTCTTGGTCTTCATTTTGGGCATGACTGCTCCTTTTAAATGCGTCCCCTGGGGCGGTTGCGGGACTCGCAACACTTGCCAGCCTCAGGGAGACTAATAAGCCCGCCGACGACCAGATCGACGGGCCTGAACCGAGAGTCGGCATTCCACCGACCACGATGTCGCCCAAGGGGCGACCAAAACCTTCGACAGCGCAGCCTTTCGGCCGTCCGCCGGGCCGCCCTGACCCAGAGGGTCAGGGCCGTCGTCAGGCATAAACAGTCCGCAGGGACTGTTTATGTCCGGACTCCGCCCCAAGGACGGCCACTTGCATACAAAACCGGGCCAACGCCCGGTTTTGTATGCACCCCCGAATTTTCAAACTTCAGGGGGTGGGCCAACATCAGCGCTTTTTAGGCGCGAGCACCATGATCATCTGCCGCCCTTCCAGCTTGGGCATGTGCTCGACGACCGCCACATCCGCCAGTTCGTCACGGATGCGCTCCAGCAGACGCATGCCGATGTCCTGGTGGGTGATTTCGCGACCGCGGTAACGCAGCGTCACCTTGCCCTTGTCACCATCCTCGGCGATGAAGCGGCGCAGATTGCGCATCTTGATCTGGTAGTCGCCTTCGTCCGTACCCGGGCGGAACTTGACTTCCTTGACCTCGATGACCTTCTGCTTGGCCTTGGCCTCGGCCGCGCGTTTCTGCTCCAGGTACTTGAACTTGCCATAGTCCATCAGCCGGCAGACCGGCGGATTGGCAGTGGCCGCGATCTCGACGAGATCCACATCCATGTCGCCCGCCATGCGCAGGGCTTCCTGGATGCTCACGACACCGATGGGTTCGTTCTCCGGGCCGTTCAGACGGACCTCGGGAGCAGTGATTTCGCGGTTCAGCCGATGCTTACGCTCGGGAATCGCACGACGGTCAGCAAAAGTAGCGATGGTGCCACCCTTTCAACGAGCCCAAGGCAAGGGGCCCAGCAATAAGCAAAAGCGCGCCCAACTCCAACCACTCAGGCCTTGTTGGTGATGTCCGCCGCCAGCTTCTCCGCGAAACTGGCCAGCGACATCACACCCAGGTCCTGGTTGCCACGGGCGCGCACCGCAACGGCTCCGTTTGCCTTCTCCTTGTCACCGACGACGAGGATGTACGGAACCTTCTGCAAGGAATGCTCGCGGATTTTATACGTGATCTTTTCGTTGCGCAAATCTGCGGCCACCCTAAGCCCTTGTTTTTGCAGCGATTTCACGATTTCAGCCACGTAATCGGCCTGAGCGTCCGTGATATTGGCCACCACGACCTGGGTCGGAGCCAGCCAAACGGGCAGCGCGCCGGCGTGCTGCTCGATCAGGATGCCGATGAAACGCTCCAGGCTGCCCACGATGGCACGGTGCAGCATGATGGGGCGCTGGCGGCTGCCGTCCTCGGCCACGAACTCGGCGTCCAGGCGCTCCGGCATGTTGGGGTCGACCTGGATGGTGCCGCACTGCCACTGGCGGCCCAGGGCGTCCTTGAGCGTGTACTCGATCTTGGGGCCGTAGAAGGCGCCCTCGCCCGGCAGGTACTCGAACTCGCAGCCCGAGGCGCGCAGGCCCTCGGCCAGGGCGGCCTCGGCCTTGTCCCAGCTCTCTTCCGTGCCGATGCGCTGCTCGGGGCGCGTGGACAGCTTGTAGAGGATTTCCGTGAAGCCGAAGTCCTTGTAGACCTTCTGCAGCAGGGTCGTGAAGGCCGTGACCTCGGTCTGGATCATGTCTTCCGTGCAGAAGATGTGGCCGTCATCCTGCGTGAAGCCGCGCACGCGCATGATGCCGTGCAGGCCGCCCGTGGGCTCGTTGCGGTGGCACTGGCCAAACTCGCCGAAGCGCAGCGGCAGGTCGCGGTAGCTCTTGATGCCCTGCTTGAAGATCAGGATGTGGCCGGGGCAGTTCATCGGCTTGAGTGCGTAGTCGCGCTTCTCCGATTCCGTCGTGAACATGTTCTCGCGGTACTTGTCCCAGTGGCCCGTCTTCTCCCACAGCGTCTTGTCGATGATCTGCGGGCCCTTGACCTCCAGGTAGCCGTTCTCGCGGTAGACGCGGCGCATGTACTGCTCCACCTCCTGCCAGACCGTCCAGCCCTTGGGGTGCCAGAAGACCACGCCGGGAGCGTGTTCGTCGATGTGGAAGAGGCCCAGGTCCTTGCCCAGGCGGCGGTGGTCGCGCTTCTCGGCCTCCTCCAGCAGGGTCAGGTACTTCTGCAGGTCGTCCTTGGAGGCCCAGGCCGTGCCGTAGATGCGCTGCAGCTGCTCGTTGCGGTGGTCGCCGCGCCAGTAGGCGCCCGCCACCTTCATCAGCTTGAAGTGCTTGAGCTTGCCCGTGGAGGGCACGTGCGGGCCGCGGCAGAGGTCGGTGAAGGCACCCTCCGCGTAGAGGGACACGTCCTCGCCCTGCGGGATCGATTCGATGATCTCGGCCTTGTAGGCCTCGCCGATGCGCTTGAAGTAGGCCACGGCCTCGTCGCGCGGCAGCACCGAGCGCGTGACCTTCTCGTCCTTCTTCGCCAGCTCGTTCATCTTGGACTCGATGGCCGCCAGATCCTCGGGCGTGAAGGGACGCTTGTAGCTGAAGTCGTAATAGAAGCCGTTCTCGATGACCGGGCCGATGGTGACCTGGGCCTCGGGGAAGAGCTCCTTGACGGCATAGGCCAGCAGGTGGGCCGTGGAATGGCGGATGACCTCCAGGCCATCGGCGTCCTTGTCGGTGACGATGGCCAGTTGGGCATCGGACTCGATCAGATGGCTGGTGTCGACCAGCTTGCCGTCGACCTTGCCGGCCAGCGCGGCCTTGGCCAGGCCGGCGCCGATGGACGCGGCCACCTCGGCCACGGTGACGGCCTGCGGGAACTCGCGCTTGGAACCGTCAGGCAGTTGAATGGAAATCATGGGGTGCTCCGAATCGCAAGGGCTCCGCCGTTCATGGGCATGAACGGAGCCCGGAATTGAAAAAGCGCGGCCTGGTGCCGCGCTTTGTTCGGGAGGCATCACCTGGATCGAGGTGACTCGGGATGCCCAAAGACGAGACGTGCCGCGGCCGACTATGCTCCGGTGGAGGTCGCAGTTGAGGGTGTCGTTCGCGGTGTCATAACCATCTCGCCTTTCTCAGCCCTTGTTGGTCAAAGAGGCCCCGATTGTAGCCACAACGGGCTGCGCAGGCTCAATAGCGCTGCAGCCGGCCGTCGACGACGCGCACGCGGTCACCGCTGCGCAGGCCATCCAGGCGCTCGAAATCGAAGGCCTGCTCGCCACCACGCTCCAGTCGCACCCAGACACGGTAGCGCGTGCCGCCGCCCCGCTTGCTGTCACGCTCGATCTCGTTGCCGATCACCGCGCCCACCACCGCGCCGATAGCGGTGCTGACGCCGCGATCGTGCCGGTCGCCCATCTCATGGCCGATCACGCCGCCGATGACACCCCCGGCCACGGCACCCGCGCCGGAACTGCCGCGCTCACCGCCGCGGCCATAGGCCTCGATGCGCCCCACCGTGCCATACAGCACCCGCCCATCGTCATAGCGGCTGGGCGGCGGGGTGTAGCGGCGATCGTCGTAGCGGCGGTCCTCGTAGCGGCCGGCGTCATAGCCGCGACCCTCGCCATAGACCCGGCCCTCGTCCCAGTCGCGGCGGCGCTCATGGGCGCAGCCGCTCAGCATCAGCAGCGACATCGCCGACACGGCAAGCGCCAGGAACCAGGAACGGGACGTGATGAAGGAGGTCATGGGAGCCACCCGCACGGGGAGTCAGGACCCGCCTCCAACGCGCCACACCCCGCTTCGGTTGATGCGCCGGGCACATTTTTTTCGAGCCGAGCGACCCGGCTCACAGCGGCAGTGCTTGGACCGTGTCCTGCCGGCAGGCCTCGGCAAACTCGTCCCTGAGGCGCTGGCTTTCGTCGATGGCACGGCGCCAGGCAGCGGCGCGGGCGGCCACGTCGTCGCCATAGCGCTGGAAGTCCGCCCGGTCGGGCAGCTTGGCATTGGGCAGGGTGCGCACCCAGTCCGGATGCGGCGCCAGCAGCACCACGTTGTCCAGGAAAGCCGTGGGGCGGTGGCGGTGCCTGAGCGCCTTGTCCAGCCAGCCCGGCACGACCTCGCGTTGGAAATGGGGGTACAGCACCACGCCCTCCCCCACCATCGCGGCGTAATTGAGGTGCAGGTGGTAGTCGGTGATGCCGCCGTCCCAGTAGGCACCCGCCGGCGCGCCGGCGATGTCATGCACGGCCTGCAGCCAGAAGGGAATGGAGCAGCTGGCCAGCAGGCTGGCCTGCAGATTGCGCGCATTCAGGCCGACCTGGCGGCTGCGGTAGTCGCGCAGGTCCATGGGCAGGGGCGAGCGCAGGTCCGAGAACACCACGCGCTCCAGCCAGCGGCCCATGGCCCGGCGCGATACGGCATTGGCCGCAAAGGCCGCGGCGTAGCCCATGGGCGTGCGCCAGCGGTGTTCGCGCGCGAGCAGGCCCTGGCCGCGCGAGGTGAAGATGTGCAGGCGCCACCGGGGGTGGCTCAGCACCTGAGCCTCCCGGCCGCCGAAGACCTCGTGCAGCTTCTGGCCAAAGCCGCGCGTGACAGCCGCCGCCGTGGGCGACTTGCCTGGCACGCTCTCGTACCGCTGATGGATGTACTCCTGGGCCAGACGCTGAAACTCCGCCGCGGCTTCGGCGGGCCGGTGCGCCAGGCAGGCCGTGGCCATGCGCCAGGCCCCGATCGAGGCGCCCAGCAGGTGCACTTCCTGCGCGCTGGCGGCCAGCCATTCGCCGAAGAGATACTGGTCCAGCGGGTTGAGGATCAGGCCCTTGGGCCCGCCCGCTGCAGCGGGAATCACCTGGACGTCCTGTGGCCGCAGCCCCTGCTGCGCCAGACGGGCGCGGGCCCGAGGGCCCGCGAAGATCAGCAGTGCTTTCGTCATGGACGCGATTAGAACCGCTGACGAAAGCCCGAGCGGATCAGAGCTTCATTTCCAGGCCGACATTGAAGTTCGTCCGGCCTTGCCGGTCGCTGCGGCTGCCGTAGCCGCTGCTGAGCGCTGTGCTGTTCCAGGTGTCCACCGGCACGAAGTTGTTGGCCGCGACGCGCAGCGAGGTCGTGCGGCTGAAGCTCCACTGCGCAAAGACGTCCAGCGAACGGCTGCGCGACTGCGCCACGCCCTGGCTCGCCGTCTGCTGCGTGGCATAGCCGGGCGTGTAGGCCAGGCTGGCGCCCGTGTTCAACGGCAGGCTGCTGAAGCGGTAGTCGAAGCCCAGGTTGGCGGACCAGGGCTGCTGGCCTTCCAGGCGGTTGTTGGGCCCTTCGACGGCCTCGACTTTGGAGCGGTAGATGTTCAGCGCGCCGCGCAAGTTCAGCGGCAGCTTGGCATCGAACAGCGCCGGGAGGAGCTCGCCGGCGCGGCCCTTGAGCTCCAGCTCCAGCCCGCTGCTCTGGGCCTTGGAGATATTGACGGGCTGCGAGATCCAGCGCGGCACGCCGGCCCAGCTCACCGTCTGCAGCGAGACCACATTGCGAATCAGGTCCTTCACCTCGCGGTGGAAGACGCCCACGCTCAGCATGCCGCCGCCGGTGAAGTACTTCTCGTAAGCCAGGTCCAGGCCGGTGGCCAGCTCAGGCTTGAGCAAAGGATTGCCCAGGCGGTCGGGCGAGAGTTCGGTGTTGGGCTTGTTGACATCCGGGAACAGGCCGCTGATGCCTGGGCGCGCCAGCATGGCGTTGAGCTCGGGCGCCTTGTAGCTGCGGGTCAGGCTGGCACGAATCAGGTCGCGCCCCTTGGGGTCCAGCTTGTAGTTGAGGTGCCAAAGCGGCGTCAGCACCGAGCTGCTGTTGCGGATGGTCTCGGCCAGGCCGCGGCTCTCGGTGACGATGCGCTCGTTGCGCAGGCCCAGGTAGGTGGACCACTGGGGCGAGAGCTCCCACTCGTCCTGGATGAACAGCGCCTGGCGCTGGATGCGCGCGCCGAAGGGCTGGCCGTCGAAGTCCGGCAGCTGCGGATGGCCCAGCTCGGAAACGGTGCGCTCCTCGTCACGGCGGCGCCATTCCAGGTCCCAGCCCAGGGTCAGGCTGTGGGACTCGCCAATGAGCTGGCCGAACTTGCCGGCCTGCGTCACGCTGCGGTCCTCGTTGGAGCCCGTGGTGAGACGGCGCTCGGCATGGTCGCGGTAGGTCTGGCTGCGGAAGGTGCCGCCGGAGTCGCCAGCGCCGAGCTTGAGCTCCAGCTTCTGCGTGTCATTGAAGCGGCGCGACCACTGTGAGTTCAGGCGGATGTTGTGCCAGGTGCCCTTGTTCAGCGCGTCGTCGTCCAGCACCGCGTTGGGCGTGGCCGACTCGGTGACAAAGGTCTGGCGGTTGTTCCAGAACCCCTTCTGGATGAAGGCCTGCAGGCTGGCGCTCTCCTCGTCGGAGATCTTCCAGTTGACGCGCGGGGCGGTGTTGAAGCCGTGGCCCCAGAAGGCCTGCTCGTTGTCCTGCACCGCGTTCGAGCCGAGGCCATCTCCACCCGGCATGTGACGCGCATTCACCGAATTATTCTGCCCGCGCCATTCAAACAGCGACACGGGCAGCGAGTAGGCCAAGCCGCCCTGGCGCGAGCCATAGCTGAAGCTGGCGCCCGGCGTGGGCCGCACCGCGTTGTAGCCAAAGCCCACGCGCAGTTCCTTCTGCGTGGTCTTGGGCGCTTCCTTGAGGATGATGTTGATGGCGCCGGCCACCGCCTGCGCGCTCTGGTCTGCCGTGGGGCCCTTGGTGACCTCGATGCGCTCCACCTGTGCCGGGTTCAGCTGCGTGAAGTCAAAACCGGGAGGCGCCGGGTCGCCATTGATCAGGATGAGGGTGTAGCCGGCGCCCAGGCCGCGCATGCGCGGGCCGCCGCCCTGCATGTCCACGCCGGGCAGTCGCTTGAGCACGTCGGCGAGGTTGTTGTCGCCGTACTTCTCCATCTCCTCGCGGCCGTAGATCTGCTTGGCCACGGGGGCGCGGCGGCGCAGCTCGGTGTCGCTTTGCGGCCGTGCGGTGATCTCGACGCGCTCCAGCTTGTTGCCCTGCTGCGGGCGGGCCTGCGGGTCCACCCCTTGCGGCATTTCCTGGGCCAGCGACGGCAAGGCGGACAGTGACGCAAGGGCGAGCGCCGCAGCGGCGGCAATGGGATGAAGACGCACGAAAACTCCTGAACTACTGACTGGCGCGCACGATAGCGGCGGCGGGGCCCACTGTCAGCCCCGCTGCGACCAGCTGCGGTTTCAGCACCGCCAGGAGTCAGCGCCAGCGCTGAACGGCTGGACTCAGCGCTTGCCCTGCAGCTTGGCGAAGGCGGCGGCCATGGCATTGCCCACCGGCGCCGCCGGCGCAGCAGCCCGACCGGGGCGCTCGTTGCGGGCCGCGGGGCGGAAGCTGTTCTCCGCCTTGGCAGCGCCGCGGGGCGCCGCCGCGTCCAGCTTCATGGTCAGCGAGACGCGCTTGCGGGCCAGGTCGACCTCCAGCACCTTGACCTTGACGATGTCGCCTGTCTTCACGACCTCGCGGGCGTCGCTGACGAATTTGTTGGACAGCTGGCTCACGTGGACCAGGCCGTCCTGGTGCACGCCCAGATCCACGAAGGCGCCGAACTGCGCCACGTTGGAGACCGTGCCCTCGAGGACCATGCCCTCGGCCAGATCTTTGATGTCCTCGACGCCTTCATTGAAGCGGGCCACCTTGAAGTCGGGGCGCGGATCGCGGCCGGGCTTCTCCAGCTCGGCCAGGATGTCCTTGACGGTGATGGCGCCGAAGCGTTCATCGGCAAAGGCCTCGGGCTTGAGGCTGCGGATCACGTCCGACTTGCCCATGACTTCGGTGATGGGACGCCCGACCTGGCCCAGGATGCGCTGCACCACCGGATAGGTTTCAGGGTGCACGCCGGAGAGGTCCAGCGGGTTGTCGCCGTCGCGGATGCGCAGGAAACCGGCCGCCTGCTCGAAGGTCTTGGGGCCGAGGCCGGTGACGTCCAGCAGCTGCTGGCGGTTGCGGAAGGCGCCGTTGGCATCGCGCCAACGCACGATAGAGCCCGCCACCGTGGCCGACAGGCCGGACACGCGCGACAGCAGCGGCGCCGAGGCGGTGTTGAGGTCCACGCCCACAGAGTTCACGCAGTCCTCGACGACCGCGTCCAGCGTGCGTGCCAGCTCGCTCTGGTTGACGTCGTGCTGGTACTGGCCCACGCCGATGCTCTTGGGATCGATCTTCACCAGCTCTGCCAGCGGGTCCTGCAGGCGGCGGGCGATGGACACGGCGCCGCGCAGGCTCACGTCCAGGTCCGGCAGCTCCTTCGAAGCGAACTCCGAGGCCGAGTAGACCGAGGCGCCGGCCTCGCTCACCACGACCTTCTCGATGTGGGTGCCGGGCGCCAGCTGCTGGATGCGCTTGATGAGGTCGGCGGCCAGCTTGTCGGTCTCGCGCGAGGCCGTGCCGTTGCCGATGGCGATCAGGTTCACGCCGTGCGTCGCGCACAGGCGGCCCAGGGTGTGGATGGAGCCTTCCCAGTCCTTGCGCGGCTCGTGCGGGTAGACGGTGGCGGTGTCCAGCACGCGGCCGGTGTCACTCACCACGGCCACCTTGACGCCGGTGCGGATGCCGGGGTCCAGGCCCATCACCACGCGCTTGCCGGCCGGCGCGGCCAGCAGCAGGTCGCGCAGGTTCTCGGCGAAGACCTTGATGGCGACCTTCTCGGCCTCCTCGCGCAGCCGCGAGAAGAGATCGCGCTCCAGACTCATGGAGAGCTTGACCTTCCAGGTCCAGGCCACGGTCTTGCGGATCAGCTCGTCGGACGCGCGCTTGCCGTGGCTCCAGCCCAGGTGACGGGCGATGCGGCCTTCGGCCAGCGAGGGCTGGCCGGGCAGGATCTCTTCGTCCAGCACCAGCTTGGCATCCAGGAACTCCTGCGTGCGACCACGGAAGACGGCCAGCGCGCGGTGCGAGGGCACGGTCTTGATGGGTTCGGCGTAGTCGAAGTAGTCGCGGAACTTGGCGACGTCGGCGTTGTTCTCGTCCTTGCCGTCCATGAGCTTGGACTTGAACAGGCCCTCCTCCCACAGCCACTCGCGCAGCTTGCCGATCAGCGCGGCGTCCTCGGCCCAGCGCTCGGAGAGGAGATCCCGCACGCCGTCCAGCACGGCAGGGGCGTCGGCAAAGCCCGCGTCGGCGTTGACGAAGGACTGGGCCTCGGCCTGCGGGTCCAGCGACGGGTCGGCGAAGAGCTTGTCCGCCAGCGGCTCCAGGCCGGCCTCGCGGGCGATCATGCCCTTGGTGCGGCGCTTGGGCTTGTAGGGCAGGTAGAGGTCTTCCAGCTCCTGCTTGGTGGGCGCGGCCTCGACGGCGGCGCGCAGCTCGGGGCTCAGCTTGCCCTGCTCCTCGATGCTCTTGAGCACCGCGGCGCGGCGGTCCTCCAGCTCGCGCAGATAGCCCAGGCGGGACTCCAGCTCGCGCAGCTGGCTGTCATCCAGCCCGTCGGTGACTTCCTTGCGGTAGCGCGCGATGAAGGGCACGGTGGCACCGCCGTCGAGCAGTTCCACGGCCGCGTTGACCTGGGCCGGGCGCACATTCAGCTCGGCGGCAATCTGAAGCAGGATCTTGTCCAAGACGTCTGGAAGGGAGATGCTGAAAGCGCGCGAGTGTGCCACAGCGCCCGCGCGGGCTCGTTTCGGGGCGTTTCAGGCGCGGCGCGCCAGATAGGCGACAGCGCCCTCACCTGCCACCCAGCCGCTGGCCATGCTGGCCGTCAGCAGATAGCCGCCGGTGGGGGCCTCCCAGTCCAGCATCTCGCCGGCGCAGAAGACGCCCGGGCGCTGGCGCAGCATGAGATGCTCGTCCAGGCTTTCCAGGCGCACGCCGCCGGCGGTGCTGATGGCCTCGGCCACGGGGCGCGCGGCCGCCAGGCGCAGGGGCAGGCGCTTCAGCGCGCGGGCCAGGCGCTCGGCGTCCTGGACCTCGCTCTTGTCCAGCACCTCGTACAGCAGCGCCGCCTTCAGGCCCTCGACGCCCAGGCGGCTCTTGAGATGCGTGGAGAGCGAACGCGGACCGCGCGGCCGGCGCACCTCGGCCAGCACCTGGGCTTCATCGTGGTTGGGCAGCAGATCCAGGTGCAGCAGGGCTGCGCCGAATTCGGCGATCTCGTCGCGCAGCAGGGCCGAGGCCGCATAGACCAGCGAGCCCTCGATGCCGGCAGCGGTGATCACGAACTCGCCCTGGCGTTCAAAGCGACGGCCACCCTGCCCTTCAAAGACCAGGCGCACCGGCTTGACCGGCTGGCCGGCAAAGCGCTCGATGAAGAAGCCGGACCACCCCGGCTCGGCCATGCCGGCGCGGCGTGGGCCCAGGTCGAAGCCGCAGTTCGCGGGCCGCAGCGGCGCAATCTCGGCGCCGGCGCCGTTCAGCAGGGGCTGCCAGTCGCCGGTGGAGCCCAGCTGCGGCCAGGACGCGCCACCCAGGGCCAGCACCAGCGCGGCCGGCGGCGGGACCAGGCGCTCGCCCTCGGGCGTGCTGAAGCGCAGCGCGCCCTCCGCAGTCCAGCCCAGCCAGCGGTGGCGCATGTGCAGGCGCACCCCCGCAGCGCGCAGACGGTGCAGCCAGGCACGCAACAGCGGCGCCGCCTTCATGTCCGTGGGAAAGACGCGGCCGGAGCTGCCGACGAAGGTGTCGATGCCCAGGTCCGCCGCCCATTGGCGCAATCCCGGGCCATCGAGCCGGTCCAGCCAGGGTCGCACGGCCTCGGCGCGCTCGGCAAAGCGCTGCTCGAAGGCCTCGCGCCCTTCGGAATGCGTCAGGTTGAGCCCGCCCTTGCCCGCCAGCAGGAACTTGCGGCCCACCGAAGGCATGGCATCGAACAGCTCGCCCTCCAGGCCCGCCGCGGCCAGGCGTTCTGCCGCCATCAGGCCCGCCGGGCCTCCGCCGATGACCAGGGCTTTTGCGGTGGAATGGGAGCTGTTGGGCATGGCAAGCGTTTGTCGGGCGGGGCCGGCAGTGTGCCAGAAGCGCGAGGCCTTGCCCGCGCCGGGCTCAGGCCTTCCTGAGCGCCGCCACCAGCTGCTCGCGCAGCACGGGCTTGTCCTGGAAGGGGTCGCTGGGATTGCGCTGCAGCATCACATCCTCCATGCGCGTCTGCACGCCCCCCAGGGCCTGCGGGTGGCTGAAGATGTAGAAACGGCCGTCGTCCATGGCCTGGAAGACCATCGCCGCCACGTCCGCCGCCGTGACCTTGCCTGCGTGCACGGCCTTGTCGATCATGGCCTGCGCCACCAGCTGGCTCTTGCTGGGTTTGTCCATGGGATGCTCGGCCGAACGGTTGCGATGGCTCTGCGAAATGCCCGTGGGCACGAAATAGGGGCACAGCACCGAGCAGCGCACCTGGTCGCCGACAAGGGTCAGGTCTTGATAGAGCGTCTCGCTGAGGCTGACCACCGCATGCTTGGAGACGTTGTAGACGCCCATGTTCGGCGCGTTGAGCACCCCGGCCATGGACGCCGTGTTGACGATATGGCCTTCATAGGAGGGGTCGGCCGCTGCCGCGGCCAGCATCATGGGCGTGAACAGGCGAACCCCGTGCACCACGCCCATCAGGTTGACGCCCAGCACCCATTCCCAGTCGGACAGACTGTTCTCCCAGATCAGCCCGCCCGTGCCCACGCCGGCATTGTTGAAGACGAAATGCGGCGCACCGAAGCGCGCTTGCACCGCCTCGGCCATGGCCTGCATCTGCTCGGCCTTGGCCACGTCCACCTGGCGCAGCATCAGCGGGTGTGCGCCGAACTCGGCCTCCAGGCGCGCCAGCGCATCGGCCTGCACATCGCAAAGCGCCAGATTCATGCCGCGCCGGGCGGCCAGGCGGGCCACCTCCAGGCCGAAGCCCGAAGCGGCGCCGGTGATCACGGCCGTGCGGCCTGGGTACTGCTTCATCGCTTCACTCCACGGGCGCCGGCTCGCGGCACATGTCGATATGGGGGATGCCGTCTTCGTCATAGACCGGCGAGACGGCGTGAAAGCCCAGGCTGGTGTAGAAGTCCTGCAGATGCGCCTGCGCGCTGAGCTCCTGCCCTACGCCAGGCCAGCGCAGCTCGCACTCGTGCAGGGCTTGGCGCACCAGCGGCCGGCCCTGGCCCTGGCCGCGCAGCGAGGGCGCGGTCAGCACACGGCCGATGGCGGCGCGCCGCTGCTGCGGGCCCTTGAGCCCGGGCGGCAGCAGGCGGGCATAGGCCAGCAGGCGTCCACCGGCATCACGACCCATGACGTGCAGGCAGTCGCGGTCGCGGCCGTCGGTGTCCTGGTAGAGGCAGCGCTGCTCGACGACAAAAACCTCGTTGCGCAGCGCCAGCATCTCGTAGACGCCCTCGGCATCCAGGGCCTGCAGCGGCAGGCAGGACCAGAAGAGCGGGCCCATCAGATGAGCCTCACCAGCTGCTTGCCGAAATTGCGCCCCTTGAGCAGGCCCAGGAAGGCCTCCGGCGCGGCGGCCAGGCCCTCGGCAATGGTCTCGCGGTACTTGAGCTTGCCGGTGGCGACCATCAGACCCAGCTCCTTCAGCGCCTCGGGCCACAGCTGCATGTGCTCGGAGACGATGAAGCCCTCGATCTTCATGCGGTTGACCAGGATCAGCTGAGGAGCCAGCAT
This sequence comes from Burkholderiaceae bacterium, assembly GCA_041905785.1. Lineage (GTDB taxonomy): Bacteria > Pseudomonadota > Gammaproteobacteria > Burkholderiales > Burkholderiaceae_C > Roseateles_B. Next base: position 112,001 of record JAYRKJ010000001.1, on the reverse strand, counting down.
GGGGATGGGCTCGCCGTTGTAGCCCGAGATCATGCCGCACATGGCCACGCGGCTGAAGGCGTTGGCGCGCAGCATCACGGCGTCCAGAATCATGCCGCCGACGTTCTCGAAGTGGCCGTCGATGCCCTGCGGGCAGGCCTGCTTGAGCGCGGCAGACAGCGACTTCAGATCGCGGTGCTCCTTGTAGTCGATGCAGGCATCGAAGCCCAGTTCCTCGACCACATAGCGGCATTTGTCGGGCCCGCCGGCGATGCCCACGGCGCGGGCGCCGCGCGCCTTGGCCAGCTGCCCCACGGCGCCCCCCACCGCCCCGCTGGCGGCGCTGACCACGACCGTCTCACCGGCCTTGGGCCTGATGATCTGGGTCAGGCCGTACCAGGCCGTCACGCCGGGCATGCCCACCGCGCCCAGGTAGGCCGGCAGCGGGATATGGGTGCTGTCCACCTTCTGCAGCACGCCGCGCTGGCTGGCGTCGACCAGCAGGTACTCCTGCCAGCCGCCCATGCCCACGACCTTGTCGCCCACCGCGAAGGCAGGGTTGCGCGATTCGACCACCTCGCCCACCGTGCCGCCCAGCATGACGGCGTTGAGCGCTTGCGGCTCGGCGTAGCTCTTGCTGTCGTTCATGCGCCCGCGCATGTAGGGGTCCAGGCTCAGGTAGTGGTTGCGCACCAAGACCTGGCCGTCCTGAAGCGCGGGCAGCGGCGCCTCGACCAGGCGGAAGTTGTCGACGCTGGGCTCGCCGCTGGGGCGCGAGACCAGATGGATCTGACGGTTGATGATGCTCATGACGATCCTCGCTCACGGGACAGAAACAAAGGCGGATTGAATCATGCACGACCCGATGCCGGCGTCCCGGGTGCGACAAAATAGAACGGGCGTGCTTTTCACTCCCACCCCGCGCCGCGTCAGTCACCCGGACGGCGAGGGCCCGTAGACTGGTCCTCCGTGCAGCTTAGCGTCTTGTCTCCTCTTTGCCGCTCCCCGGTGCCGCGCCGCTGGCTTGCGTGCGTCTTGCTGTGCCTGAGCCCCTGTCTGGCGCAGGCCGTGCAGCTACGCCTGTGCCAGACCGAGACGACGCGCTACGAATACCGGCTCGCCCTGACCCGGCTGGTGCTGCAAAAAACGGCGGCGGCGCAGGAGGCCGTCGAGCTGCAGCGCCACGGCACCGGAGCGGACCCCGCCCAGGACCGCTGCCTGGAGCTGCTGCGCAGGGGCGAGGTGGACCTGGTCTACCTCCCGCCCAATGAGCAGCGCATGACGGAGTTCGGCGTGCTGCCGGTGGACCTGTACCGCGGCCTGCTCGGCTACCGCTTGCTGCTGGTTCGGCGCAGCGACGCCGCACGCTTTGCCGCGATCGACACACGGGACCAGCTGCGCCAGGTCACCGGCGGCTTCGGGCGGCAATGGGCGGACCTGCTGGTGTTCGAGCGCAACGGCCTGCCGGTGATGACCGGGCCCGGCAACGAAGCGCTGATCGCCATGCTCAAGGCCCGCCGCTTCGACTACCTGCACCGCAGCGTCACCGAGGCCTTCGCCGAGCTGGCGCAGTTCGATGCCGAGGGGCAGCTGATGGTCGAGCCCCACCTGGCCCTGCACTACGACTTCCCGGTCTATTTCATGGTCCGGCGCGAACAGACGGCGCTGCTGCAGCGGCTCAAGCTCGGGCTGCAGAAGGCCCAGGCGGACGGCAGCTTCAATCGGCTGTTCGAGCAGCATTTCGCGCCGGTGCTGCAGCGGGCGCGGCTGGGGCAGCGGCGGGTGATCGAGCTGGACTACCCCCTGCCTGCCGGCCTGCCGCGGCCCGAACGGCTGTCCCGCTGAGCGCCGCGCCTCAGGCCTCGGAAGCCGGACCCGGATCGCGGCGCTGCAAGGGCTTCAGCTGGCGCCCCTGCGGCAGGGCGCGCAGGTACTTGAAGGTGCCCGTGGCATGGGCGCAGAGCCGGCCATCCCCGCCCAGCACCCGCCCTTCGCAAAAGGCCAGGGTGGCCGTGTGGTGCAGCAACTGGCCGATGGCGCGCAACTCGCCTTCGCCGGGACGCATGAAGCTGGTCTTCATCTCGATGGTCACCACGCCGGGCCCCATGCCCTCCTGGTGCAGGTGAATGCTGCGCGCGGCATGTGCCATGGCCACGTCCAGCAGACTCATCAGCACGCCGCCGTGCGCCACCTCCCAGGAGTTCAGGTGGGCCTCGCAGATGTCCACCCGCAGCTCCGCGCGGCCTTCGCCCAGGCTGTGCAGCTCAAAGCCCAGCTGCTCGACGAAGGGGATGCGGACGGGAAAGCTCAAGGGGGGCGTGCGTTTCATGGCGCCAGTCTAAGCGGCTGCGTCGCCTCAGGCGCCGTGAATGGCCGACACGCCGCCGTCCACCGCCAGCACCTGGCCGGTGATGTGCTTGCCGGCCCGCGAGGCCAGCAGCAAGGCCGCCCCTTTGAGATCGTCTTCGTCGCCCAGGCGGCGCAGCGGCGCGGCCTCGGCCAGCTTGTCTTCGCCGACGGCGGCCAGGAGGCCCTGCGTCATCCGGCTGGGGAAGAAGCCGGGCGCGAGTGCATTCACCGTGATGCCGTAACGGCCCCACTCGCCGGCCAGCGCACGGGTGAAGTTCACCGCGGCACCCTTGCTGGTGTTGTAGGCGATGGTCTTCATCAAGGTCGGGTTGCCGCCCAGGCCGGCAATGGAGGCCACGTTGATGATGCGGCCGTGGCGGCGCGGGATCATGCTGGCCTTGCCCACCGCCTGGCTGATCACGAAGAGGCTGCGGATGTTGAGGTTCATGACCTTGTCCCAGGCCTCCAGCGGATGGTCCTCGGCGGGGGCGCCCCAGCTTGCGCCGGCATTGTTGACGAGGATGTCGATCTGGCCCAGCCGCTCCATCGTCTGGTCCACGATGCCGCGGGCCTGGCTCTCGTCGGCCGCGTCGGCGGCAATCCACCGGGCATCGATGCCGCGCGCCTGCAGATGGGCCATGGCCTGCTCCAGGTCCGCCGCCTTGCGCGAACTGAGCATCACCTTGGCACCCGCCTCGCCCAGGCTCTCGGCGATCTGCAGCCCCAGGCCGCGCGAGCCGCCGGTGACTAGGGCCACCTGGCCGCTGAGGTCGAACAAGTCCTGCACTTTGGTGCTCATGGGAAGTCTCCTTGAAGTCTTGAACCGGGGACGCTCAGAACCAGGCGTCCTGCATCTCGCGACACAGCGGCTCGCGCCGCTGCACCACGGCCAGCCAGGCCGCAATGCGCGGCAGCTCGTAGGCATAGAAATAGCGCTGCGCGGCCCGTTTGCCCTGCGCAAAGTCGCTGCCGTCGTCAGGATCCAGGGCCAGCACCACGTCCAGCCAGATCCAGGCCAGCACCACATGACCGAAGGCCTGGAGATAAGGCGTTGCATTGGCCAGCGCGGCCTCGGGCTCGCCGGTGGACCAGCAGGCCTGGGTGGCCGCGCCCAGCTGCGCCAGCGCCTGCGCCAGCTGCTTCGCCGGCTCGGCAACACCTGGCACCCGGCCCGCGGCAGCCATGGTTTCCTCTATGCGGCGCGCCAGCGCCCTCAGCGCCGCGCCCCCCTCCATCACGACCTTGCGACCCAGCAAGTCCAGGGCCTGGATGCCGTGCGTGCCCTCGTGGATCATGTTGAGGCGGTTGTCGCGCCAGTACTGCTCCACCGGGAAGTCACGCGTATAGCCGTAGCCACCCAGCACCTGGATGGCCAGCGAGTTGGCCTCCAGGCACCACTCGCTGGGCCAGCTCTTGGCGATGGGGATCAGCACCTCCAGCAGCAGGCGTGCGCGGCCGGCGGTGTCGGCATCCGCCGTGTGCTGGTCGTCGACCAGCCGGGCGCAGAACAGCACCAAGGCCAGCGCGCCTTCCACATAGCTCTTCTGGGCCAGCAGCATGCGCTTGACGTCGGCATGCTCGATGATGGGTCGCTGGGGTGAGGCGGCGTCCTTGCCCGCTGCCGTCAGGGGCCGGCCCTGCGGCCGCTGGCGAGCGTAGGCCAGGCTGGCCTCGTAGCCGGCATAGCCCAGCATGGTGGCGCCCAGGCCCACGCCGATGCGGGCTTCGTTCATCATGTGAAACATGGCCTTGAGGCCTTCGCCCGCCGCGCCCACGCGATAGCCGATCGCCCCGCCCTGCCCGCCCGGCTGGTGGCGGCCCTCGCCAAAATTCAGCAGGCAGTTGGTGGTGCCGCGGTAACCCAGCTTGTGGTTGAGGCCGGCCAGCACCACGTCATTGCGCTCGCCGCTGAGCTGCCCCTGTGCGTCGACCAGCCATTTGGGCACGATGAACAGCGAGATGCCGCGCACGCCGGGCACCAGCTTGCCATCGGGGCCGGGGATCTTGGCCAGCACCAGGTGGACGATGTTCTCGCGCAGCTCGTGCTCGCCGCCGGAGATCCACATTTTGTGGCCGCGCAGGCGGTAGCGCGGGCCCAGCGGGTCGGATTCGAAATCGGCACCGTCGGGCTCGGCCCGCGTGCTCACGTCGGACAGCGAGGAGCCCGCCTGCGGCTCAGACAGGCACATGGTGCCGAACCAGCGGCCCTCGAACTCGCGCCTTGCAAAGACCTCCCGCTGCCGCGGCGTGCCATGGGCCATCAGCAGGTTGGCATTGCCGTTGGTGAGCATGGCGTAGGCGCCCAGGGCCACGCTGGCCTTGCTGAAGAAGGCGTTGGCCGCCATCTCCACCGTGCAGGGCAGCTGCATGCCGCCGTGGGCGTAGTCCTGCGCAGCGCTGAGCATGCCGGACTCGACATAGGCGTCCAGCGCCTCGCGCGTGGCCTCGGGCAGCTGCACGCGCTCGCCGTCGAACCGTGGCTCCTGCATGTCAAGCAGCCGGTTGACCGGTGCGAACTTCTCACGGGCGATGCGCGCGCAGCTGTCCAGCACGGCATCGAAGGTCTCGCGGCTGTGGTCCGAGAAACGCTGGCGCTGGCCGAGGGCCTCGGCTTTGAGCCAGTCGTAGAGCAGGAAGTCGAGGGTGTCGCGCATGGCGATCTCCGGCTGTCGTTGGGATGTGGGCCGGGCGCCGTCTCAGGCCGGCGTGAGCGCCATGGTGGCCGAGGCCTTCATCACCAGGGTACGGGTCTCTCCGTCCACGGCATGGACCTCGGCCTCGGTGAAACTGAGCGTGCGCCCGGCCTTGATCACCCAGGCCTCGCATTCCAGCTGCTGGCCGCGGGCGCCGCGCAGCAGGCTGGTCTTGAGTTCGGCCGTCAGCACCCACTGGTGCGGTGGGGCCTGAGTCTGGGCCGCCGAGCCCATGCTGTGGTCGGCCAGGGAGGCCAGCACGCCCGCATGCACGAGGCCGGTGTGCTGGCGAAGGCCTTCGCGGATGAGCAGGCGCGTGCGCACGCGGCCGGGCTCCACCGCCACGGCCTGCACGCCCAGCTCGACCATGAAGGGGGAACGGGCGATGAAGCCCTGAAGCGTGGCGAGGTCCAGTTCCATGGCAACTCCAGATCCGGGCTGACGACGCAGCCCCTGGCTCAAGGGAAGTGCGGCACGCCCAGGCCGCCGCTGCGCAGCGTCAGAGCACCTCGAAGACGCCGGCCGCGCCCATGCCGCCGCCGATGCACATGGTCACGCACACCCGCTTGGCGCCGCGGCGGCGGCCTTCCAGCAAGGCATGGCCCGTCAGGCGCTGACCCGACATGCCGTAGGGATGGCCCACCGCGATGGCGCCGCCGTTGACATTGAGGCGGTCCATGGGAATCCCCAGGGTGTCGGCGCAGTAGAGCACCTGCACGGCGAAGGCTTCGTTCAGCTCCCAGAGGTCGATGTCGTTCACGCCCAGGCCCAGGCGCTTGAGCACCTTGGGGATGGCGTGGACGGGGCCGATGCCCATTTCATCGGGTTCGCAGCCCGCCACGGCAAAGCCCAGGAAGCGGCCCAGGGGCTTCAGCCCGTGCTGCTGGGCGTAGTGCTCGCTGACCAGCACGCAGGCCCCGGCGCCATCGGAGAACTGGCTGGCGTTGCCCGCGCTCACCACCCCACCCGGCAGCGCGCTGCGCAGATCCTTGATGCCCTCGTAGGTGGTACCTTCGCGAAGGCCTTCATCGACACTGACGCTGACTTCGCGCGTCATCAGCCCCTGGACCTTGTCGACCACGCCCGCGGTGACGGTGATGGGCGCGATCTCTTCGGCGAAGAGGCCGGCCGCCTGCGCCGCGCAGGCCTTCTGCTGGCTGGCGGCGCCGTAGTGGTCCTGGCGCTCGCGCGAGATGCCGTAACGCTTGGCCACGTTCTCAGCGGTCTCCAGCATGCTCCAGTAGATCTCGGGCTTGTGCTGCGCCAGCCAGCTTTCGCGGATCATGTGCTTGTTCATCTCCTGCTGCACGCAGGAGATGCTCTCCACGCCGCCGGCCACGAAGACATCGCCCTCGCCAGCCATGATGCGCTGCGCAGCCAGGGCGATGGTCTGCAGGCCGCTCGAGCAGAAGCGATTGACGGTCATGCCCGCCACGCGGACGGGCAGGCCGGCGCGCAAGGCGATCTGACGCGCGATGTTGTTGCCCGTCGCCCCCTCGGGGAAGGCGCAGCCCATCAGCACGTCCTCGACGGCGTCCGGCGCGATGCCGGCGCGCTCGACGGCGGCCTTCACCACGTGGCCGCCCAGGGTGGCGCCATGGGTCATGTTGAAGGCGCCCTTCCAGCTCTTGGCGAGCGGGGTGCGGGCGGTGGAAACAATCAGTGCTTGGCTCATGTCGGTGCTCCCTCGCTCATTCGGTCAAAGACTTGCCTTCAGCCACCAGACGCTGGATCAGCGGCGCCGGCTGCCAGAAGCCGGCGTCGTCGAGCGGGTTGCGGGCGAAGCGCTTCATGGCCTCGACCACGTTGTACAGGCCCACCGTATCGGCATAGCACATGGGCCCGCCGCGCCACAGCGGGAAGCCGTAGCCGGTGAGATAGACCATGTCGATGTCCGAGGCCCGCTGGGCAATGCCCTCCTCCAGCAGGCGCGCCGCCTCGTTGACCAGGGAGAAGACCAGGCGCTGCACGATCTCCTCGTCGCTGACCTTGCGCGGCGTGATGCCCTGGGCCTTGCGATGCTGCTCGATCAAGTCCAGCACCACCGGCGAGGGGACGGCGTCGCGCTTGCCTGGCGCGTAGTCGTACCAGCCGGCGCCGCTCTTCTGGCCGAAACGCCCCATTTCGCAGAGCAGGTCGGCCGTCCTTGAGTAGCGCAGCTGCGGCTTTTCCTGGTAGCGGCGCTTGCGGATGTACCAGCCCACGTCATTGCCCGCGAGGTCGCCCATGCGGAAGGGGCCCATGGCAAAGCCGAACTTCTCGATGGCCTTGTCCACCTGCTCGGGCGTGCAGCCCTCGTCCAGCAGGAAGCCGGCCTGGCGGCTGTACTGTTCGATCATGCGGTTGCCGATGAAGCCGTCACAGACGCCCGAGACCACGCAGGTCTTGCGGATGGTCTTGCCCAGGGCCATCACGGTGGCCAGCACCTCGTGCGCGGTCTTCTCGCCGCGCACCACCTCCAGCAGCTTCATCACGTTGGCCGGACTGAAGAAGTGCATGCCGATCACGTCCTGCGGGCGCTGGGTGAAGGCGGCAATCTTGTTGAGGTCCAGGGTCGAGGTGTTGGAAGCCAGGATGGCGCCGGGCTTCATCACGGCGTCCAACTGGCGGAAGACCTGTTCCTTGACGGCCATGTCCTCGAACACGGCCTCGATCACCAGATCGGCATCGCCGATGTCGGCATAGCTGAGCGTGGTGCTCAGCAGGGCCATGCGCTGCTGGTACTTGTCCTCCTTGAGCTTGCCCTTCTTGACCTGGGCCTCGTAGTTCTTGCGGATGGTGGCCACACCGCGGTCCAGGGCCTCCTGCTTCATCTCCAGGATGAGCACCGGAATGCCGGCGTTGAGGAAGTTCATGCTGATGCCGCCGCCCATGGTGCCGGCACCGATCACGGCCACCTTCCTGATCTCGCGCTTGGGAGTGTCCTCGGGCACATCGGGGATCTTGCTCGTGGCGCGCTCGGCGAAGAAGGCATGGCGCAGGGCCTTGGACTCCGGCGTCATCATCAGGGCCACAAAGCCCTCGCGTTCGGCCTTGAGCCCTTCGTCGAAAGGCCGGTAGACCGAGGCGGCCACGGCTTCCAGGCAGCGCAGCGGCGCCGGAAAATGCTTGGCCTGGGCCGCAACCATGTTGCGGGCGAACTGGAAATAGGCGTCCGGCTCGGCATGGCGGGCCTGGAGCTCGCGCACGCGCGGCAGCGGGCTGCCGTCGGCGTGCCGGGCGATGACGGTCGCGGCGAAGTCGAGCGTTTCACCCAGCAAGTCGCCGCTGGTGATCTTGTCGAAGAGCTTCTGGCCGGGAACCAGGGCCAGCAGCTGGCTTTCCACGGCCTCGCCGCTGACGATCATGTTCAGGGCTGGCTCCACGCCCAGGGCGCGCGGCAGGCGCTGCGTGCCGCCCGCGCCGGGCAGCAGGCCGATCTTGACCTCGGGCAGCGCGATCTTGGCCCCAGGCGCGGCCACGCGGTAGTGGCAGCCCAGCGAGAGCTCCAGCCCGCCGCCCATGCAGACGCTGTGGATGGCGGCGATGACCGGTTTGCTGCAAGCCTCGACCTTGGCGATCAGCGAATGCAGATTGGGCTCGGCCAAGGCCTTGGGACTGCCGAACTCGCGAATGTCCGCGCCGCCCGAGAAGGCCTTGCCGGCGCCGGTGATGATCACGGCCTTCACGGAGGGGTCGGCCTCCGCCCGGTCGACGCCCTCGGCCACCGCCTTGCGCGTGGCAAAGCCCAGGCCGTTGACCGGCGGGTTGTTCAGGGTGATCACGGCGACGGCGCCGTGGACCTCATAGCTGGCACTCATGGGCGGACATCCTTCCTTGTGCAGTGGAGGGCTGCAGCGATCCGCATGCGTGTCATGCGCGCCGCAGAAAAAGAACGATCGTTCGATTCTAGACAGACCCGGAGACCGGGTCCTGTCCCTGCGGCGACAAACCGGGGAGAACCCTAGGCGTCACGCCGCCCCTTTCCCCGGAAGGCTGGCTGGCCGTCAGCCGCGATTGAGCAGCTGAGTCGGCGCAAAGCCGTCGTTAGGCCGATCGGGCTCTTCTTCGGGCAGCAGCTCCGGCGTCACCGAAGCCGAGCTGGTCGGCAGGGGCTCGTGATGCACGACGCGGTGATGCTCGCGCTCGTCTGCCAGGCGCAGGTCGGACAGCTCTTTCTGCAGCTGCTCGATCTGCCGGCGGGCGGCGGCGTTATGCAGCGTGAGCTGGTGGCGCGCCGCGTCGAGCTGGGCCATGCGGCGCTGCAATGCCCGCTGACGCACCCAGGCCCACAGCCCGGTGATCAGCACGCCGAGCAGCAAGCCGGCCAGGGTGGCGGTCAAGGTCCATGTCGTTGCTTGGTTCTCCATCGTTCCCCCTGTGCCGGTGGTGAGCGGAGGCAGCCGGTGCGCATCACCCCACCGGGCTGAGGACAATGTAACTCCGCCCAGGCCCTGAAACCATCTTCAAGCGGGAGACTGCCCTCGGCGCCCCCCTCGCTTCAGGGAGACGGCGCATCCGTCACGGCCAGCCTGTGGCGCGAAAGCTGCACGACGCCGGGGCCTGCTGCTGCTGCCGCTGCCGGTGGCCCTAGACCTCCAGCCATTCCTTGCGGATATAGGCGTCGGCACGCAGCTCGGCCGGCGTGCCCTCGAAGACGATGCGGCCATGGCCCATCACATAGCAGCGCTGGGCGATGTCCAGGGCGATGGCGAGCTTCTGCTCGATCAGCAGCACGGCGATGCCGCGCCGCTTGAGCTCCTTCAGGTACTCGGCCACCAGCTCCACGATCATGGGCGCCAGGCCTTCGGTGGGCTCATCGATGAGGATCAGGTCCGGGTCGCCCATCAGCGTGCGGCACAGGGTCAGCATCTGCTGCTCGCCGCCGGAGAGGACGCCGGCCTCCGTGTGCTGGCGTTCCTTGAGGCGGGGGAACATGCGGTACATGTCCTCGAAGCCCCAGCGCGGCGCGCGCTGCCCGCGCTTCTGCCCGAGCAGCAGGTTCTGGTGCACGGTGAGGCGGGGGAAGATGTCGCGGTTCTCCGGCACATAGCCGATGCCGGCCTGCGCGATCTCGAAAGCCTTGCGGCCCAGCAGCTCCTGCCCACCGAAGCGCACCGAGCCCGCGCCCTCGGCCAGGCCCATGATGGCCTTGGCCGTGGTGGAGCGCCCGGCCCCGTTGCGGCCGAGCAGGGCGACGATCTCACCGGGTTGCACCACCATGTCCACGCCATGCAGCACATGGCTCTTGCCGTAGAAGGCGTGGACCTTGTCCAGCACCAGGCCGCGTCCAGTCCCGACTTCACTCATACGCCCGCTCCCGCCGCCGCCTGCTCCGCCAGCACCGAACCCAGGTAGGCCTGCTGCACGCGCGCATCCGCACGCACGGCCTCGGGCGTGTCGAAGGCAATGACCTCGCCATAGACCAGCACCGCGATGCGGTCGGCGAGGCCGAAGACCACGCCCATGTCGTGCTCCACCGTCAGCAGGGTCCGCCCCTCGGTGACCTGACGGATCAGCTGGATGAAGCGCCGGGTCTCGCTCTTGCTCATGCCCGCCGTGGGTTCGTCCAGCAGGATGACCGAAGCCCCGCTGGCGATGGTCATGCCGATCTCCAGCGCGCGGGCCTCGGCATAGGTGAGGTTCATGGCCAGCACCTCGCGGCGCTTGTCCAGCTGGATCTGCTCCAGCAACTCCTGCACGCGGTCATTGAGCCCGTCCTGGCCGGCCAGAAAGTGCCAGAAGCTGTAGCGGTAGCCCATGGACCACAAGAGCGCACAGCGAATGTTCTCGAACACCGTCAGGCGCGCGAACAGGTTGGAGACCTGGAAGCTGCGCGCCAGGCCCAGGCGGTTGATCCTGTAGGGCGGCAGGCCGTCGATGCGCCGGCCATGCAGACGCACCTCGCCGCTCGTGGGCGCGAAGCGGCCGCTGACCAGATTGAACAACGTGGACTTGCCGGCGCCGTTGGGTCCGATCAGGGCCACCCGTTCGCCGGGGCGCACCTGCAACTGGGCGCCGCGGATGATCTCGCTCTTGCCGAAGCGCTTGCGCAGGTCCAGCAGTTCGAGCGCGTAGGACTGTGCGGGCACGGCTTGACTCACAGGCTCTCCCGTCGCTTGATGTCCTGCTCGATGTCCTCCTGGGCCTGGTCCCATTCGGCCTTGAAGCGCCGCCGGGCCAGCTCGAACAGCGCCGCGCCGACCACGATGGCCAGCAGGGCGCCGAACCAGGCATCGACCGAATTGCTGCGGATGCGGGCGCCCATGAAGCCCAGCTCCGGCCCCATCGCGGCGTTGAGCTGCAGGTGGTAGAGCATCTCCACGATGCAGCTGGCGCCGGCCAGCACGGTAAGGCCCGTGCCGGCCAGGGCCAGGTAGGCCGTCCACAGGCGCGCAAGCTTGCCGAAGGCAGCGACACGCAGATTCATCATGAGCAGGGCCGCGATACCGCCGGGCGCATACATCACCATGAAGAGGAAGACCAGGCCCAGATAGAGCAGCCAGGCCTGGGTCAGCTCCGACAACAAGACGCCGGCGAGCACCATCAGCACCGCGCCGATGATGGGCCCGAAGAAGAAGGTGGCCCCGCCTAGGAAGGTGAAGAGCAGGTAGCCCCCCGAGCGCGCAGCGCCCACGACCTCCGCGGTGACGATCTCGAAGTTCAGCGCCCCCAGACCGCCCGCGATCCCGGCAAAGAAGCCCGAGATCATGAAGGCCAGGAAGCGCACCCAGCGGGTGTCGTAGCCGATGAACTCGACCCGTTCGGGGTTGTCGCGCACGGCATTGAGCATGCGGCCCAGCGGCGTGCGGGTCAGCGCGAACAGCGCTGCCGTGCAGAAGAAGCAGTAAAGCGCGATCAGGTAGTAGACCTGGATCTGCGGGCCGAAGCTGATGCCCAGCACCGGCGCGCCCACCACGCGATTGCCCGAGATGCCGCCCTCGCCGCCGAAGAACTCCGGCAGCATCAGCGACATGGACCAGATCAGCTCGCCCAGGCCCAGGGTGATCATCGCGAAGGGCGTGCCGGACTTCTTGGTCGACACATAGCCGAACAGCGCCGCGAAGAAGAGCCCGGCCGCGCCGCCCGCCAGCGGCACCAGGCTCACCGGCAGGGCCAGTTGCCCGGCCGAGACCTGGTTCAGCGTGTGCATGGCCAGGAAGCCGCCCAGGCCGCTGTAGACCGCATGGCCGAAGCTGAGCATGCCGCCCTGCCCCAGCAGCAGGTTGTAGGCCAGGCAGGCGATGATGCCGATGCCCATCTGCGAGAGCATGGTGTGGGCCAGGCTGCTGGTCCACAGCAGCGGCGCCACCGCCAGCGCCACCGCGTAAAAGCCCCAGACCAGCCAGCGCCCGACGTTCCAGGGCTTGAAGTGGAAATGCGCCGCGCTGGCGCGCACATGATTCATGGCCCGCGCCTCCTCAGTCATCCCGCGTGCCGAACAGGCCCCTGGGCCGGAGAATCAGGATCAGCACCATCAGCAGATAGGGCAGGATGGGCGCGACCTGGGCCAGCGAGAGCTTCAGCAGCGGATAGCCCGGCGTGGCCGGCGTGACCACCACGCCCGCACGCTGCGCCAGCGTGGCCAGCGAGGCGTCCACGGTCAGCGGCAGCGTCTGGATCAGCCCGATCAGCAGCGAGGCCACGAACGCACCCGCCAGCGAACCCACGCCCCCGACCACCACCACCACGAAGATGATGGAACCCACGATGGCCGCCATGGCCGGCTCGGTGACGAAGGTGATGCCGCCCACGACCCCGGCCAGCGCCGCCAGTGCGCAGCCGCCACCGAAGACCAGCATCAGCACCCGCGGCACGTTGTGGCCCAGTGCCTCGGCCATCTCGGGATGGGTGAGTGCCGCCTGGATGACCAGGCCGATGCGGCTGCGCGTCAGCAGAGCCCACAGCCCCACCAGCATCGCCAGGGCGACGACCATCATGAAGGCGCGGGTCAGCGGGAACTTGGAGCAGGCCGCGGCCGCACACTGCGCCGGGCTGGCATCGCCCCAGATGAGGGTCAGGTCTTGCGCGGCGCCCTGAACCAGGGTGAAGGCCGATCCCTGCAGGGCCGGCGGCGGGCCGAAGGGCACCGAGGTGCGGCCAAAGACCAACTGCACCAGCTCCAGGATCACGTAGGACAGCCCGAAGGTGATCAGCAGCTCCGGCACGTGGCCGAACTTGTGCACGCGGCGCAGCGCCGTGCGCTCGAACAAGGCGCCCAGCAGGCCCACCGCCAGCGGCCCCAGCAGCAGCGCGGGCCAGAAGCCCAGCCAGCCCGCCATCACATAGGCCGCATAGGCGCCCAGCATGTAGAAGCTGGCATGCGCGAAGTTCAGCACGCCCATCATGCTGAAGATCAGCGTCAGGCCCGCGCTGAGCATGAACAACAGCAGCCCCGAGGCCAGGCCGTTGAGCAGGTTGATCAGGAGTTGGTCCACATCACCTCGTACAGGTGTTCATCGACAGCAAGCACGCCCCTGCGCCACCGCCAGGGAATCGGGTATGCAGCTGCGGCAGCAAGCGGGTCGAGGTGGCGCCGAGGAGCACAGCCGTACAGGCGTACGGCGAGCACCACAGGCGCCAGATCGGCCCGCGCAGCCCGCAGATGCAGCCCGATTCAGCGTTTCATTTGGCAGGAGGTGGGCGTGGAGGAGACGTACGCGTCGTACATCTTCAACGGCACCAGCGTGTAGCCCGTGTTCTCCGGGCTGTAGGGGTACTTGGCATCCGCCTTGTTCCAGACCGAGATGAAGAGCGGCTGCTGCAACTGGTGGTCGGTCTTGCGCACCTGCACCTCGCCGTTGAAGCTCTTGACCGTGATCCCCTCCAGCGCCGCGGCCACCTTGACCGGATCGGTGCTCTTGGCCTTGGCCATGGCGGCGCCCAGCAGGCTGTAGATGTGGATCACGCTGCCGGTGTAGAAGTCGTCGTTGAAGCGCTTCTTGTACTCGTCCATCCACTGGCCCATCTGGCCGCCGAGGTTGTAGTGGTTGTAGGACACCTGGAAGACGCGACCCGCCGCGGCCGAGCCCAGGGCGGTGGGCGTGCCGGTGACGCCCGCGTAATAGGTGAAGAACTTGCCGCTGTAGCCGGCCTCGTTGGCGGCCTTGATGAGCAGGGTCAGGTCTGAACCCCAGTTGCCGGTGATGACGGTATCGGCGCCGCTGGCCTTGATCTTGGCCACGTAGGGCGCGAAGTCGCGAACCTGGGCCAGGGGGTGGAGGTCCTCGCCCACGATCTGGATGTCCGGCCGCTTGCGGGCGATCATCTCCTTGGCGTACTTGGCGACCTGCTGGCCGTGGGCGTAGTTCTGGTTGAGCAGGAAGACCTTCTTGACGTCCGGCTGGTCCTTCATGAAGGTGGTGATGGCTTCCATCTTCATGGAGGTGTCGGCGTCCATGCGGAAGTGCCAGTAGCTGCACTTGCCGTTGGTGAGGTCCGGGTCCACCGCCGAGTGGTTGAGGTAGAGCACCTCCTTGCCCGGGTTGCGCTCGTTGTGCTTGTTGACCGCATCGATCAGCGCCAGCGCCGCGCCGGAGCCGTTGCCCTGGGTGACGTAGCGCACGCCCTGGTCGATGGCGGACTTCAGCGCATTGAGCGTCTCGGCAGGACTGAGCTTGTTGTCGATCGCGATGATCTCGAACTTCACGCCCGCGGGATTGGTGGCGTTGAACTTCTCGGCGAAGAACTGGAAGCTCTTGACCTGGTTCTGTCCCACCGGCCCCATCAGGCCGGACAGCGGGTCGATCCAGGCGATCTTCACCGTCTCGCCCTTCTGGGCCTGGGCACCCAGGCTCAGTCCGGCGAGAAGCAGGGACGCTGCGAGGTGGCGCAGCCTGAATTCACGCGATGCAGTCAACATGGATGTCTCCTTCTGACCCTGGACGGGCCTGTTCTCGGTCTCGACATGTCAAGCAGGACCCGGCTCTCCGGCCAGCCCGCTTCGGCGAACGCAGATTGCAGCGAACGCAGCGACCGGCCGGGCTCAGCAGCCTGGCAGTCGGTGCTCGGCAAACTGCTGGCGCAACTTGAGCTTCTGGATCTTTCCGGTGGCCGTGTGGGGGATCTCGTCGACGAAGACTACGTCGTCCGGGATCTGCCACTTGGCGATGCGGCCCTCATAGAAGGCCAGCATCTCCTCGCGGCTCACGCTGGCACCGGGCTTGCGCACCACCACCAGCAGCGGTCGTTCGTCCCACTTGGGGTGACGGCAGGCGATGGCCGCGGCTTCGTGAACGGCGGGATGGGCCATGGCGATGTTCTCCAGGTCGATGGAGGAGATCCACTCGCCGCCGGACTTGATCACGTCCTTGCTGCGGTCGGTGATCTGCATGAAACCGTCGGCATCGATGGTGGCCACGTCGCCAGTGGGGAACCACGGGCCGGTGTCGACACCCTGCTCCCGCACCGGCACCAGGGCGGACTCCTTCTGGCCAAAGTAGCTGTCGATCACCCAGTGGCCGCGCACCACGAGGTTGCCGCTGCTGGCGCCGTCCCAGGGCTGGGCATTGCCCGCGTCGTCGATCACGGCCATGTCGATGCCGTAGATCACCTTGCCCTGCTTCTCCAGGATGCGGCGCTGCTCCTCCTGCGGCAGCTTGAGCTGGCGCGCGGTGAGCTTGGACAAAGTGCCCAGCGGTGAGAGCTCCGTCATGCCCCAGGCATGGATGACCTCGACGCCGTAGTCGTCCATCAGCGTGCGCAGCATGGCCGGCGGGCAGGCCGAGCCGCCGATCACCGTGCGCTTGAAGCTGCTGAACTTGAGCTTGTTGCTGCCCACATGGTTGAGCAGGCCCAGCCACACGGTGGGCACGCCGGCGCTGAAAGTGACCTGCTCCGACTCGAAGAGCTCGTAGAGCGACTTGCCGTCCAGGTGCGGGCCGGGCAAGACCAGCTTGGCCCCCACGATGGCGCTGCTGTAGGGCAGGCCCCAGGCATTGACGTGGAACATGGGCACCACCGGCAGGATCACGTCCTTGGACGAACAGTCCATGCCGTCCGGCAAGGCCGAGGCAAAGGCATGCAGGACAGTCGAGCGATGGCTGTAGACGGCGCCCTTGGGATGGCCCGTGGTGCCGGAGGTGTAGCAGATGCTGGACGCCGCGTTCTCGTCGAACACCGGCCAGCTGTAGCGGCCGTCCTCGGCCGCGAGCAGTTCCTCGTAGCACAACAGGCCGGCAAGCCCGCTGTGCGCCGGCATGTGCGCCCGGTCCGTCATCAGCACGTAGTGGCGGATGTGGGGCAGCTGCGGCGCGAGCTTCTCGACCAGGGGCAGAAAGCTGAGGTCGAAGCACAGCACCTGGTCCTTCGCGTCGTTGGCGATCCAGGCGATCTGCTCGGGGAAGAGGCGCGGGTTGATGGTGTGGCAGACCAGCTCGGAGCCCGAAGCCCCGTAGTAGATCTCCAGGTGCCGGTGGCCATTCCAGGCCAGGGTGCCGACGCGGTCTCCCGCCTTCAGCCCCAGCCGGGCCAGGGCCTGGGCCAGTTGACGGGCACGCAGTTCGCAGGCCCGCCAGTTGTAGCGGTGCAGGTCGCCCTCGACCCGCTTGCTGACGATCTCGGTGTCTCCCGAGTGCCGGGCCGCATGCTGGACCAACGAAGAGATCAGCAACGGCATGGACATCATCTGTCCCATCAAACCCATCAACGTCTCCTTGGTTCCCGCCCTGCCTGGGGTGACAACTCGGCTGTTTCCGGGCATGTTACCCCTGTGCGGCAAAGCGGCTTAGTCACCCTCGTTACACTGGAACTCATGGTTTTCGACAAGGGCAATCCCCTCTCTGTGGACATTGGCTTCGAGTGGCTCGACCAGGCCGGCATGGCTTGGCAGGAACAGCTCGGCCAGGTCCCCGTCAGGCATCCGGCCAGCTTCACCCGGCTGGGTGACGCCTACCTGACAAGACTTCCCCCCGAGCCCCTGCCCGCGCCTCACTGGGTGGCGCACAGCCCGGCCTGCGCCCGGCTGCTGGGTCTGCCCGATGACTGGCGCAGCGCCGAGGCCCTGCAGGTCTTCAGCGGAAACGCCCTGTGGGACGGCATGCAGCCCTGGGCCAGCGTGTACAGCGGCCATCAATTCGGCGTCTGGGCCGGCCAGTTGGGCGACGGACGCGCCCTGCACCTGGGCGAGCTGGTGCACGAGGGGCAGCGCTGGGAGATCCAGCTCAAAGGTGCCGGACGCACGCCCTACTCGCGGCGCGGCGACGGGCGGGCCGTGCTGCGCTCCTCCATTCGCGAGTTCCTCTGCTCAGAGGCCATGGCGGCGCTGGGCATTCCGACCACGCGCGCCCTGTGCATCACAGGTTCGCCCCAAGGCGTGCAACGCGAAACGCTGGAGACGGCGGCCGTGCTGACGCGCGTGGCGCCCAGCTTCCTGCGCTTCGGTCATCTGGAGCATTTCGCCCACAGCGGACAACTGGACGAGCTGCGCGCGCTGGTGGCTCACTTCATGAGCCACCATGCGCCGCAATGCCTGGAGGCGCCGGCGCCGGTTCTTGCGCTGCTGGAGCTGGTGGCGCGGCAGACGGGCCGGCTGATTGCCCAGTGGCAGGCCGTGGGCTTTTGCCACGGAGTGATGAACACCGACAACATGTCGATGCTGGGGCTCACGCTGGACTACGGCCCCTTCGGCTTCCTGGACGGCTTCGACCCCGGCCACATCTGCAACCATTCCGACCACCAGGGCCGCTATGCCTATGGACGCCAGCCGCAGATCGGCTTCTGGAACCTGCATGCCCTGGCGCAAGCCCTGATGCCGCTGATCGACGGCGATGAAGAAGCCGCCGCCGAGCAGCTGCAGGCGGCCCTGCAGCCCTACGCCCAAGTCTTCCAGCAGGAGATGCTGGCCTGCATGCGCGCCAAGCTGGGCCTGACGCAGGCACCGACCCAGACCCTCGCCCAGGACGAGGACCAGGCGCTGATCGACGATTGGCTGCGCCTGCTGGCCGAGCACCGCACCGACTACACCATCGCCCACCGGCGGCTCTCGCATTGGCCGGCGATGGCGCAGCCGGACTGGCCGGCGCTGCGCGATCTCTTCGTGGACCGGGCCCGCTTCGACCTCTGGGCCCTGCGCTACCGCGAGCGCCTGGCGCAGGAGCAGAGTCAGGACGCCGAGCGCCTGCCCCGCATGCAGGCCGTCAACCCGGCCGTGGTGCTTCGCAACCACCTCGCAGAGACCGCCATCCGCCATGCCCAGTCTGGCGACTTCAGCGAGATCGAGCGCCTGCTGAAAGTTTTGCAGCGGCCCTACGACGAACCCACTCAAGCGTCCGATGCGGACTTCCCGCCCGACTGGGCGTCCAGCCTTGAGGTGTCCTGTTCATCATGAGCGACAAGCCCTACCCCATCCAGAAGAGCGACGCGCAATGGCGCGAACAGCTCGACGAGCTGCAATACCAGGTGACCCGCCACGCGGCCACCGAGCGCGCCTTCACCGGCCAGTACTGGAACCACTGGGCGCACGGCCATTACGACTGCGTCTGCTGCGGCGCACGGCTCTTTGAAGCGCAGACCAAGTTCGACGCCGGCTGCGGCTGGCCCAGCTACTGGGCGCCGGTGAATGCCGAGGTGATCGAACGCGTGGAAGACCGTAGCCACGGCATGGTGCGGGTGGAGGTGCGCTGCCGGCAGTGCGGCGCCCACCTGGGCCACGTCTTTCCTGACGGTCCCGCCCCCACCGGCGAGCGCTACTGCATCAATTCGGCCGCGATAGACTTCGCGCCCGATGCCTGAACGCGCCCTGGCGCTGACGCCCCCTTCATGAAGCTCCTGCTCGATTTCCTGCCGCTGATCCTTTTCTTCGGCACCTTCAAGATCGCCGAGTCCAACAAGGCCGCCGCCGCGGCCTTTGCCTCCTCGCACTTCGGCTTCATGGTCTCCGGCGGCACGGTGGGCCCCGAGGAGGCGCCGGTGCTGCTGGCCACGCTCGTCGTGATGGCCGCCACCCTGGTTCAGGCGCTGCTCACCAAGCTGCGGGGACACAAGATCGACCTGATGCTGTGGATCAGCCTCGGCCTGGTCGTGGTGCTGGGGGGGCTGACCGTCTGGCTGCACGATGAGACCTTCATCAAGTGGAAGCCCACCGGCTTGTACTGGGGCATGGCCGTGGTCTTCCTGCTCAGCGATCTGGTCTTCGGCAAGAACCTGCTGCGCGGCATGATGGAGAAGGACGTGCAGCTGCCCGACTACGCGTGGCGGCGCATGAACTGGGGCTCGGTGCTCTTCTTCATCGCCCTGGGCTTTCTCAATCTTTACGTTGCTTTTCACTACCCCACCGCCACCTGGGCCAACTTCAAGGTCTTCGGCGTGACGGGCCTGTTCGTGCTCTTCACGCTGGGCCAGGGTGTCTATATGAGCCGCCACATCGTCGAGCCGCGGCAGCCTGCCGACGAAGGGGCCAAGCAGGAGCTTTCCCAATGAACGACATGCCGCGCGCCTCGACGGCGCTGATCGAGCAGCGCCTGCGCGAGGGTCTGCAGCCCGAGCAGCTGGAGGTCCTGGACGACAGCGCCCAGCACGCCGGCCATGCGGGCGCACGCGAGGGCGGGCACTACACGGTGCACGTGGTCAGCGAGCGCTTCAGGGGTCTTACGAGGGTCGCCCGCCACAGGCTCGTATATGATTTGATGGCTGAGCTGATGCGTCAGGGCATTCATGCACTGGCCATCGATGCCAAGGCCCCGGGAGAACCCTGAGCCGCACTGAATGGCGCCCCGGACCGGCAGGTTCCGAGGGCGTCTGTTTTTATCCGAACCTCACCGCGTAACGCGGTGTTTCACTGTTAGTACCGGCGGCGAGATCGCCGGTGGAGTCTGTTGAAAGGCCCAATGTCCATGAAGAAGATTGTGCTCGCCGCCTCGATCGCGGCCCTGACCGCAGCGCTGGCTCCTCTGTCGGCCAGCGCCCAGAACATCGCGACGGTGAACGGCAAGGCCGTGCCCAAGGCGCGTGTGGACCAGCTGATCGAACAGGTCACCAAGAACGGCCAGCCGCGCAGCCCCGAGCTGGAAACCCAGGTGAAGGATGAAGTGGTCCGTCGTGAGATCTTCATCCAGGAAGCCGAAAAGCGCGGCATTCCCGCCAGCGCCGACTACAAGGCCCAGATGGAACTGGCTCGCCAGATGATCCTGATCCGCGGCCTGATGGAGGACTTCAAGAAGAAGAACCCCGTCACCGACGCTGAAGCCCAGAAGGAATACGACCAGTTCAAGGCGGCCAACAGCGGCCAGGAATACCGTGCCCGCCACATCCTGGTCGAGAAGGAAGACGAGGCCAAGGCCCTGATCAAGCAGCTCAACGGCGGCGCCAAGTTCGAGGACCTCGCGGCCAAGAACTCCAAGGACACCGGCTCCGCAGCCAACGGCGGCGACCTGGACTTTGCCAACCCCAACAACTTCGTGCCCGAGTTCTCCAAGGCCATGACCGCACTGAAGAAGGGCGAGATGACCCAGGAGCCGGTGAAGTCGCAGTTCGGCTACCACATCATCAAGCTGGAAGACACCCGCGAAGCCACCTTCCCCGCCTTCGACGACGTCAAGGCCCAGATCAAGCAGCGCATCGAGCAGCAGAAGATGGGCGAGTTCCAGCGCGAGCTGGTGGGCAAGGCCAAGACCGACTACAAGTTCGCTCAGTAAGCTTGAGTGCCTTGACGAGCCGCGCGCTGCGGCTCCCTGAAGAACCCGGCCGCGTGCCGGGTTTTTTGTGCCCATTGCGCGCCGATGCTCGCCGCCAGGCCGGGCGGCTCCCGCACTCGCCGCTCCGCTCCCTCTCCCGGCCCCGTCCGAAAGCGGCTCATCCAGCACGTTATTCGACCTCCGCGGCAGACCACGTCGGCTGCAGGAATTCCCTTGGATGTCACGCAGCAAGAGCGCCCAGGCGCTGGTGTCGCTGATCCGACTTTGCCGATCGGTCGGCGCCGCTCCACGAAGGTGCCGAGCCCGGACACAACGCGTCTGTCATGGGTGCCTGCGGGGACCGGGTCTCTGGCCTGGCACAGCCCGCAGGGCCGACGAAGCCGGCAGGAGGCAGATCAGGCCAGCCCCCCAGCCACGATATGCAGCTGGCGCTCGCAACGTTCGGCAATGGCGGGGTCATGCGTGACCATCACCAGCGTGGTCCCCTCCTCGCGATTGAGCTCGAACATCAAGGCCATAACCTGGGCCCCGGTGGCGAAGTCCAGACTGCCGGTGGGTTCGTCCGCCAGCAGCAGCGCCGGGCGCTGCACGAAAGCGCGGGCCAGGGCCACGCGCTGCTGCTCGCCGCCCGAGAGCACGCGCGGATAGTGACGCAAGCGCTGTCCAAGCCCGACGCGTTCCAGCATCGCCTGCGCCTTGGCGCGGGCCTCACGGTCGCCGCGCAGTTCCAGCGGCAGCATCACGTTTTCAAGTGCCGTCAGGTTGGACAGCAGCTGGAAGTTCTGGAACACAAAACCCACATGGGCCGCGCGCAGGGCGGCACGGGCATCTTCGTCCAGCGCATAGAGGTCCTGCCCCTGCAGGCGCACGGTGCCGGAGGTGGGCGTATCCAGCCCCGCCAGCAGGGCCAGCAACGTGCTTTTTCCCGAGCCCGAGGCCCCCACGATCGCCACCGACTCCCGCTCCCGCAGGTTGAAGCTGATGTCATGCAGAATCGTCAGCTCGCCGGTGGCATCGCGGACGGTTTTGCCCAGGTGTTCGACTTCGAGAATGGATGCAGACATGAGGAGAGCGATGCAACGCCGGCTGTGGATGGCCCACTGTAGCCTGAGCCTGGGCCTGCTGCTGGCGCCGGGCTGGGCCCGTGCGACCAAGCGCAAGATCCTGGTGCTGGGCGACAGCCTGTCGGCGGAGTACGGCCTGGCACGAGGCAGCGGCTGGGTGGCCTTGCTGGAGGCCCGGCTGAAGCAGCAGCAGCGGGATGTGGCCGTGCTCAACGCGAGCATCAGCGGCGACACCACGTCCGGCGGACGCTCCCGCCTGCCCGCCCTGCTGAAGAAGGAGCAGCCCAGCCACGTGATCATCGAGCTGGGCGGCAATGACGCGCTGCGCGGCCTGCCGCTGGCGATGACGCGCGACAACCTGCGCGCCATGGTGCAGGACTGCAAGAAGGCGGGCGCCCGCGTCCTGCTGGTGGGCATGCAGATGCCGGCCAACTACGGCGCCGCCTATGGTCGCGAATTCAGCGGCAGCTTCGAGAGTGTGGCCCGCGAGGAAAAGGTCGGCCTGGTGCCTTTCCTGCTGGCGGGCGTGGCCGATCGGCCGGACGCCGAGGCCTGGTTCCAGCCTGACCGCATCCACCCCCTGGCCAAGGCGCATCCCCTGATGCTGGAGCAGGTCTGGAAAGGCCTGGCGCCGATGCTCTGAAGGCTGGGCCCCTCAGGCATTACATCGCGTCAGTCCTGGCGGCCTTTGCGCGGCACGTTGTCGGCTTGAGGCTGGCGTGCTGGACGGGCTTCCTCCTGCCGTTGCGGCGGGGCGGACGGCCGTGGCGGCTCGGCGGCGCGCACCGGTTCGCGCGCACGCTCGGGCTGGATCTGCCGCATCGGCACCTCGCGTTGCTCGCGCTGCTGCTGCTCGAAGCGCTGCTGACGCTCTTGGCGCTCTTGGCGCTCGATGCGATCCTGCCGTTCCTGACGCTCACGGTCGGCCATGCGCTCACGCTCCTGCCGCTCGCGGTCCTGGCGCTCACGGTCGGCGCGATCCCGGTCCAGCCGTTCGCGATCGGCCCGCTCACGCTCCTGGCGATCTCGGTCCATGCGCTCCTGCAATGCGCGTTCCGGCGCGGCGCGCTCCGGCAGGGTCTGTTGCGACGGCAGGGCATCACGGCTTTCGTGGCGTTGGGGCGTTTCGGGCAGACGGCGCAGCGGCGGACCTTCCTCGCGGGCGCGCGGCGGGTTGGCCTGCACTGGCGCGACCGTCGGCGGCGCCGTGGGCTGCGCTGCAGCGGGCATCGCGGGCGGGCTCACGGCAGCAGGCAGGGACGGCGGCACCGTGACGGGCTTCGCCGGTGCCGTGCGCAGGGGCACGCCGCCCTCCTCCGGCTCGGCACGATCCCGGCGGGGTCGGCCGGCATCACCGCGCGGGGAAACCGACGGTGGGGCGGACGGCAGGACGGACGGCGAGGCAGACGGAGAAGTGGGCGGCTGCACCAAGGGTGCGCCCTGCACGGCGGGAACGGCCGGCGTTGCCGGTACCTGGCTGACCGCCCCATGCGGCGCCAAGCTGCGCAGCGGCACACCGGCGTCGCCACGCGCCTCCTGCGGGCGCCATTCCTGGCGGCTGGGCGCCTGCGGCAGGGTGCGCAAGGGCACATTGGCGTCGGTGTGGGCCACGGCGCGTGCGGCGACGTCGCTCCAGATGCTCACCGCGCCATGCACCTCGCGGTTGCTGCGGGGCGGCGGGAGGGCGGATCCGCGGTTCACCACCGTCACCGGATCATGTTCCCGGTTGATGCGCAGCCCGTAATGCGGGCTGTGATGGAAGCTGGGAACGTAGACTTCGCGCGGCGCCAAGGGGTACCAGCCGTAGCGCGGGGGCAGCGGCCTCGAACCGATGCTGATGCCCACGCTGACGACAGGCCCGCCAACCCAGGCCACCAGGGCGGGCGCGTAGGCCGGACGGGCAACATAGTGCCCCGGCACCCAGCACCAGCGCTCCCGCACGATCACCCAGCGGCCATAGTGGAAGGGCGCGAAGCCCCAGGGCGCGTCGTCCACCCAGGTCCATCCCCAGTGACGGGTCCAGGCCCAGCGGCCGTAACGGTAGGGCGCCCAATCCGGCGCCACCTGGTGCGGGATCCAGACCGGACCATAGTCCTCGGCCTGCTCCCAGCGGCCATGGCGGTCCAGGTCTTCCGCCCCGGTCATCTCGGGGGATACGTAGCGATAGGCCGGCAGATCGCCCTCGCTGCGGCTCATGGCCAGCAGCCAGTCGGCAAAGCGGTCGCGCTCCAGCACCTGGCGCTCGACGCGGGGGCCGTCAGCCCACCAGAACTCGGCCTGCTCATTGGGCTGCAGCCACACGGCCGGCGTGCCCGGCGCACGGGCCTCGAAGCGCAGCTCGCCCTCCCAGTTGAAGGCGCGGCTGCCACGGTCCAGTTGGTCGATGCGGTACAGGCCCTTGCGTTCGAAATGGAAGCGCCCCTCGCGGGTGCGCACCTGCAGCTCGCGCACCGCCTCGGCATTGCGCAGGCGCAAACCCAGCTGTCCGCGGGCCAGCAGGAGCTCCAGGTGGTCCTCATCCAGTCGGCTGAGCTCCAGATCGGCGGATCCGTCCATCCAGAGGCTGGTGGAGCCTATGCGCAGGGCCAGGCGCCCATCCGGCTCGGTACGGATGCGGTCGCCTTCACCCAGGGTCTGGTTGGGAACGATCCGCTGCCAGTCCTTGGCCTCCGCATCGAACACCCAGGCCGTGCCTTGCGTTTCGGCCACGCGCGCCGCACGGGTGGGCGGGTCGTTGGCCTGCGCGGGCAGGGCCCAACAGCTCGCGGCCAGCAGCAGGGCACTGGCCAGGGGGCGCCAGAACGAAGCGCGCATCAGGGTTCTAGTCGACATGGAGACTCTCCTCGGCTGCCGCCCCAACGCGGCAGGACGCTTACCCGATGACGCGGCGGATGTAACAGGCGGGCGAGGGCCGCCCGCTCCGCCCGCTTTCTTCAGTCATCCGCGTTCGGATCCAGGCCCGGGAACAGCACCGAGGTGTAGCCAAAGCGGCTGAAGTCGCGGATGCGGGACGGGTAGAGACGCCCGATCAGGTGGTCGCACTCATGCTGGACCACCCGCGCATGGAAGCCTTCGGCCTCGCGCTCGATGGCCTGGCCCTGCGCATCGAAGCCCCGGTAGCGGATGCGCTGCCAGCGCGGCACCACGCCGCGCAGCCCCGGCACCGACAGGCAGCCTTCCCAGCCCTCCTCTTGCGCTTCTCCCAGCGGTTCGAGGGTCGGATTGATCAGCACGGTCAAAGGCACGGGCGGCGCTTCCGGGTAGCGCTCATTGCGTTCGAAACCAAAGATCACCAGCTGCAGGTCCACACCGATCTGCGGCGCGGCCAGGCCGGCGCCGTTGGCGGCCTTCATGGTGTCCTGCATGTCCTGGATCAGCGCCTCCAGCTCGGGCGTCCCGAACTCGCTCACCGGCTGAGCCAGGCGCAGCAGGCGCGCATCCCCCATTTTCAGCAGTTCTCTGACGGCCACGGGCGCTCCTTGCGCATCAGTTATCGTTGCAGGCCATTCTAGGGAGCCTGCATGCCACCGTATCTGCTGTCCTTGGGCCCAGGGCTGTACCGCATCGACACGGCCTTCCAGCGCGAGGACTTCGACGCCGCCTACCTGCTGGTCGATCAAGGCCGCGCCGCCTTCATCGACACCGGCACCAACCATGCCGTGCCGCGCCTGCTGGGCGCGCTGGCGCATCTGGGCCTCTCGCCGCAAGCCGTGGACTGGGTGATCCCCACGCACGTGCATCTGGACCATGCCGGCGGCGTGGGGCTGCTGATGCAGTCCCTGCCCGAAGCCCGGCTGCTGGTCCATCCCCGCGGGCTGAGGCACCTGGTGGATCCGCGCGCCCTTTGGGCCGGCGCCCTGGCGGTCTATGGCGAAGAGGAGATGCAGCGCTCCTACGGCCAGCTGCAGCCCGTGCCTGCCGAGCGTGCGCAGGCCAGCCAGGACGGCCAGCGCCTGCGCGTGGGCGGTCGCGAGCTGTTGTTGATCGACACGCCGGGCCATGCCCGCCACCACCACTGTCTTTTCGACGCGCAAAGCGCCTGCTGGTTCACCGGCGACAGCTTCGGCCTCTCCTACCGCGAGTTCGACGTGGATGGCCGCCCCTGGCTCTTCCCCACCAGCACGCCGGTGCAGTTCGATCCCGAGGCGCTGAAGCAGTCCACGCAGCGCATGCTGGCGCAGCAGCCGCAGGGCATGCTGCTGACGCATTTCGGCCGCATCGGGCACAGCGCGCACGAAGTCATCCGGCTGCACGAGCAACTGCAAGCCCTGCTCGACGAAACCGTGGCGCTGAGCCTGGCCCTGCGCGACGCCGAGCAGCGCCATGAGGCGCTCAAGGCGGCGCTGTCCCGCCTTTACCTGCGCTCCCTGGCCGCGCACGGCTGCACGCTGCCCGCCGAGCGCCAGTTGGCGCTGCTGGCCATGGACATCGAGCTCAATGCGCAGGGCATCGGGGTCTGGCTGGACAAGCCGGCGCCCTGAGCGCGGTCAGACGTCCAGGCCCAACTCCTGGATCTTGCGCGTGATGGTGTTGCGGCCAATGCCCAGCTTCTGGGCGGCCTCGATGCGGCGGCCTCGGGTCATGTCCAAGGCCGTCATGATCAGGCTGGCCTCGAAGCGGCGGCAGAGCTGGTCCCAGACCTCCGGCTCGCCAGCGGCCAGCAGCCGCCGCGCCTCGCGGGCCATCTCGGCCACCCAGGCGTCGGGGCCGCCGCCAAAGCTGGGCAGCGCCGGGCTGCCACCCAGCACAGCCGGTACGACCGGCGCCGCCTGGGCCGGCGGGGGCGACGCATCGCCGGCCTGAGCGCTCTCCAGCGTCCGCGCCGTGTGCAGCAGCTCCTGCGGCAGGTCCTTGGCCTCCACCAGCTGCGAGGGTGCCATCACGCTGAGCCAGTGGCAGATGTTCTCCAGCTGGCGGACATTGCCGGGAAAGTCGAAGGCACACAGCGCGGCCAGCGCGGCCTCAGACAGGCGCTTGGGCTCAACGCCCAGTTCGGTGGCGCTGCGCTGCAGGAAGAAGCGGGCCAGCACGGGCACGTCCTCGCGCCGCTCGCGCAGCGGCGGCAGGCGCAGGCGGATCACGTTGAGGCGGTGGAACAGGTCCTCGCGGAAGGCGCCCTGGCGCACGCGCTCCTCCAGATTCTGGTGCGTGGCGGCAATGACCCGCACATTGCTGCGCAAGGGGCTGTGACCACCGACGCGGTAGTACTGCCCGTCGGACAACACGCGCAGCAGCCGGGTCTGCAGGTCCAGGGGCATGTCGCCGATTTCGTCGAGGAAGAGCGTGCCGCCTTCGGCCTGTTCGAAGCGGCCACGCCGCGTGGCCTGGGCGCCGGTGAAGGCGCCACGTTCATGGCCGAAGAGCTCGGACTCCAGCAAGTCCTTGGGGATCGCCGCGGTGTTGATGGCCACGAAGGGGCCCTCGCCTCTGGGGCTGTGCTTGTGCAGCGCGCGGGCGACCAGCTCCTTGCCCGAACCGGACTCGCCGGTGATCAGCACGGTGACATTGCTTTGCGAGAGCCGGCCGATGGCGCGGAATACGTCCTGCATGGCGGGCGCCTGGCCCAGCATCTCGGGCAGCTGGGCAGCCGCCTCCTGCTCCACGGCGGCCTCGCGCAGGCTCTCTTCCTGCGCCCGGCGGATCAGCTCGACGGCACGCGAGAGGTCGAAGGGCTTGGGCAGGTATTCGAAGGCCCCGCCCTGGAAGGCGGAGACGGCGCTGTCCAGGTCCGAGTAGGCCGTCATGATGATGACTGGCAGGCCCGGATGCTTCTCCTTCACCTTGGCCAGCAGGTCCAGCCCGGAGCCACCCGGCATGCGGATGTCCGAGACCAGGACCTGCGGGCTGTCCTCGTCCAATGCAGCGAGCAGCTCGCGCGTGTTGCTGAAGCAGCGCACCGGCAGCCCCTCGCGCGTCAAGGCCTTCTCGAGCACAAAGCGGATCGAGTGGTCGTCATCAACAATCCAGATGGATTTCATGCAGCTCTCCCCTTTGCCACAAGACTCCCTCAAGGCAAAGGCAGGGTGATTCGGAAGTCCGTCCGTCCGGGCTCGCTGTCGCAGTCGATCATGCCCTGGTGCTGTTGCGCGATCGTTTGCGAGAGTGTCAGCCCGAGGCCCGAACCGCCTTCACGCCCTGTGACCAGGGGATAGAAGATGCGGTCGTGGATCTCGGGCGGCACGCCCGGCCCGTTGTCCTCGATATGCAATTCCAGTGCCAGGCGCCAGCGCTGCTTGCCCAGCGTGACCTGGCGGGCCACGCGGGTGCGCAGCACGATCTCGGCGTCGCCGGCCGCGATGCGCTGTGCCAGCGCCTGGGCAGCGTTCTGCACGATGTTCAGCACGGCCTGGATCAACTGCTCGCGATCACCGCGGAAGTCCGGCAGCGAGGTGTCGTAATCGCGCCGGACCTTGAGTCCTCGGGGGTACTCGACCAGGATCAGCGAACGCACGCGTTCGCAGACCTCATGGATGTTGACGTCCCCCACCACCTGGGCCCGGCGGTGCGGCGCCAGCAGGCGATCGACCAGGGACTGCAGGCGATCAGCCTCATGGATGATCACCTCCGTGTACTCGGCCAGCTCGGGCCCGAGGTCCGTGGGCTGCAGCTCCAGGGCCAGCAGCTGGGCCGCCCCGCGAATGCCGCCCAGGGGGTTCTTGATCTCGTGGGCCAGGTTGCGAATCAGCTCTTTGGTGGCCTGCACCTGGTCCAGCGTCCGCTCCTCGCGGTCCTGACGCGACTGCTGGGCATTCTCGATCAGCTCCAGCAGCAGCAGGTCCGGCGCATCGGTCTGGCTGACGATGACCTGCACCGGCAGCGGCTCTTCATGGGGCCGCAACCCCCGGCGCAGCAGGGTCTCGAAACGGCTGCTCGAGTAGGCATTGCGGGCCACCCCCTCCATGGCCTCGCGCAGCCGGGCCGTGTCTTCCAGCCAGTCCAGGACATTCCCTCGCGCCAGCACGCGGCGCGAGAGCTGCATCTGGGTTTCGAAGGCTGCATTGACATGCACACAGGCACCGTCCGGGTGCACCAGAGCCACCATGGTGGCCAGCATGTCCAGGGCCTGCAGGCCCTCGGGATCGCGATCAATGGCATTCATGTCGGAGTCCAGCCCCGGCATGAGGCTCAGGGCAGTTTGCTGAGTTCCCGCTTGATGGCCGAGATGTCGGCCTCCTGGCGTGTGATGCTGGCCTTGAGCTCGGCCACGCGGTCCAGGTACTTCTGGTAGTTGCGCTCGTCGCCGCGCCGCTCGGGCGTGCCATTGGCATATTCCTTCTGCAGCTCGCCGAGCTTGGCCTCGGCCTCGCGCAGCTCGCGTTCCAGCACGCCGCGGCGGTCGGAGTCACGGGCCTTTTGCAGGGCGGGATCGACCTTGACCGCACCTTCACCATTGGCCTGCCCCGACGCAGCGGCCGGACGCGGCTTGGGCGCGGCCACCACCGTGATGGTTGCGCCTTCGATGGTGCGGCAGCCCTTCTCCTGGGCCTCCTTGGGCGACAGCGCATCCGTGTAGAGCACCGGCGGCCCCGGGCAACGGTAGACCACGGCGCCGCCAGCCGGCGTGCCCTGCGCCTGAACGCCGGGTGGCGTCAACCCGAACAGGAGCACCAGGCCGGATGCGAACGGACCACGAAAGGAGGATGAGAGTTTGCTTTGCATGCAGCGGCGCGCGATCGAAGCCATGAGCAGGCATTGTGGCGCATCCTGCGCCGAACTTTGCGCCGGAATGGCCCGCGCAAACACCCCGCAACAAAAGAAAAAGGGACGGCCGCTGCCGTCCCTTGCTTTGCGAGGCATGTGCAGACACGCCGCGCGTCGCCATCACAGGGCGTAGTACATGTCGTACTCGACCGGATGGGTGGCCATGCGGAAGCGGGTCACTTCCTGCATCTTCAGCTCGATGTAGGCATCGATGAAGGCGTCGGTGAACACGCCGCCCTTGGTCAGGAAGGCACGGTCCT
The DNA here is from genome assembly GCA_041905785.1 of Burkholderiaceae bacterium. GTDB lineage: Bacteria > Pseudomonadota > Gammaproteobacteria > Burkholderiales > Burkholderiaceae_C > Roseateles_B. The sequence continues at coordinate 82,344 of JAYRKJ010000001.1, read as the reverse complement.
TGTCCAGGTACTCGAGGGCCTGGTCCAGGCTGTGGCAGACGGTCGGGATCTTCGCGTCTTCTTCCGGGGGCAGGTGGTACAGGTCCTTGGTGGCGGCTTCGCCCGGATGGATCTTGTTTTCCACGCCGTCCAGGCCGGCCATCAGCAGGGCTGCGAAGCACAGGTAGGGGTTGGCGCTGGGATCCGGGAAGCGGGCTTCCACGCGGCGTCCCTTGGGGTTGGCCACGTAGGGGATGCGGATCGAGGCCGAGCGGTTCTTGGCCGAGTAGGCCAGCTTCACCGGGGCTTCGAAGCCGGGCACCAGGCGCTTGTAGCTGTTGGTGCCGGGGTTGGTGATGGCGTTCAGGGCGCGGGCGTGCTTGATGATGCCGCCGATGTAGTACAGGGCGAAATCGCTCAGGCCCGCGTAGCCGTCACCGGCGAACAGGTTCTTGCCGTCCTTCCACACGGACTGGTGCACGTGCATGCCGCTGCCGTTGTCGCCGACGATGGGCTTGGGCATGAAGGTGGCGGTCTTGCCGTAGGCATGGGCCACGTTCTGGATCACGTACTTCTGCAGCTGGGTCCAGTCGGCGCGCTCGACCAGCGAGCTGAACTTGGTGCCGATTTCCATCTGGCCGGCGTTGGCCACTTCATGGTGGTGCACTTCGACGGGGATGCCCAGGGATTCCAGGATCAGGCACATTTCCGAGCGCATGTCCTGGCCGCTGTCGACCGGGGGCACGGGGAAGTAGCCGCCCTTGACGGTGGGGCGGTAGCCGCTGTTGCCGTGCTCGTATTCCTTGCCGGTGTTCCAGGCGGCTTCTTCGGATTCGATCTTGAAGAAGCAGCCGGACATGTCATTGGCCCAGCGCACGGAGTCGAAGATGAAGAACTCGGGCTCGGGGCCGAAGAAGGCGGCGTCGCCCAGGCCTGAGGCCTTCAGGTAGGCTTCGGCGCGCTTGGCCAGGGAGCGGGGATCGCGCTCGTAGGCCTTGCCGTCGGCCGGATCGATGACGTCGCAGGTCAGGATCAGGGTGGGCTCTTCGAAGAAGGGATCGATGTTGGCCGTGTTCGGGTCCGGCATCAGCAGCATGTCGGAGGCTTCGATGCCCTTCCAGCCGGCGATCGACGAACCGTCGAAGGCGTGGCCCGACGTGAACTTGTCTTCATCGAAGTGAGACACAGGCACGGACACGTGCTGTTCCTTGCCACGGGTATCGGTGAAACGGAAGTCGACGAACTTGACTTCGTTCTCCTTCACCATCTTCATCACATCAGCGACGGTCTTGGCCATCAATCACTCCTAGCGGGTAGCAGGTATGGGGGTCTCGGAATTCGGCGAGCGCCACGGCTGATCTCGAGCCGGCGGCACATGCACCAAAAGCTGAGCAGGTTTCGTGCCAAAAAAGCCTGTGCCGCGGACGGCGACGGCCCAGCCCGGTGCGCGGACCTTGGCGACGCGGGATTATGCGCCGCCCGCCGCCCCTGCTGCATGACGCTGATCGCCAAGCAGGCGTCCAGCAGGCGGCATCACGCACCAATCAGGTTCAACCGATCTCGCATCATCGCACCAGTTCGGTGCCAATTTCTGCACCACTTTGGACAAGCGCCGCCTTCATGGCCTGGTAGGCCGCATCCAGCTGCTGGGCGTCGCCCTTCACGCCCAGCTCGATGTGGCGCCCCCATTGCGGATGGTCCACGCTGGGCAGGCTGAAGACCTTGACGCCGGGAAACTCGGCCTCGATGCGCAGCATCAGCGGCGTCAAGGTGGCTTCCAGCGCTCCGGGCAGGATCAGTGACCGCTCCCGGACGCCGTGCGCGCGATGCAGGCGGCGGTAGCGGGTGTCCAGCACCCATTCCATCATCGGGTGGGCCATGACCGGGAAGCCGGGCACGAAGTGCACATCGTCCACGAAGAAGCCCGGGATGCGGTTGAAGGGATTGGGGATGATGCCGGCGCCTTGCGGAAACTCGCCCATCTGGAAGCGGCGCCGGGTATCGGCCGAATGCTCGTCGGCCTCGATGCCCTGCTCACGCGCCATTTCCTGGATGCGCTGCCAGATGAGCGCCCGTGCTTCGGGGTGCAGCTCCAGCGGCCGGCCCAGCGCCGCGGCAGCCGCCTGCCGGCTGTGATCGTCCGGCGTGGCGCCGATGCCGCCACAGCTGAAGACCAGATCGCCACTGGCGAAGGCCTCGCGGAACACCGCAGTCTGGGCCATGCGGTCATCCCCGATGTAGCGTGCCCAGGCCAGGCTCATCCCGCGGGCATTGAGGCGCTCGATGCAGGCCGCCAGGTGCTTGTCCTGACGCTTGCCCGAGAGAATTTCGTCACCGACGACGATCAGTCCGACCTGCATGCGCCAGCTCCGCTCATCGAGGGGGCAATTCGGGGCTGAGGTCCAGCCGCGGCGACGGCGGCACATCGGCCGGCAAGGGATCCAGCAGCTCGTCCCCGCCCTGCGCCGCGCGCGTTTGCCTCAGTTCATGCAGGGCCTGCAGGCAGTAGTGGGCGAACCAGAGCGAACTGAAGGCGAACACCAGCGTGTAGAGGAATACAGAGGCCAGGATCAGGAAGGGCGCCAGCGCCAGGCTCAGCACACCGAAGGCCCAGATGGCCGTCGGCGCCGCACCCAGGAAGCCGGTGAGCAGGCCGAGCCCCAGCAGGGGCAGCTTGTGCTCGGCGAGGAGGCGCCGCCGCTCGATGCGCGAGGCATGCTCGGCCATGACGTCGAAGGCGAAGACCCGGTAGCCCAGCCAGCCCCAGATCAGAGGCGGCAGGAACAGGGCCAGGGGCGGGATCAGCCAGAAGGGCATGCTCAACAGCAAGGCCAGCAAGGCTAGCACGGTGTGGCCCAAGGACCAGGCGATGCTGAGCCACATCGGCGCGCCGCGCTTGCGCTCCAGCCCCGGGAAGCGGCGCTGCGCCACCAGACTCGCCATGGCCGGCGTCATGAACACGGCCACCAGCAGCAGGCTGAAGACCAGCAGCGCGGGCACGGCCAGGGCCAGCAGCACCAGCGGCGCGATGACCGTGCGCAGATTCTGCAGGCCGACGTGCTCCAGCCAGGTCAGCACGGTGTCGATCAGCCGCCAGGACTCCAGCGAGGCACGCACGCCATCGACCGCCGGCTCCCAGAAGAAGTACATCAGGCCCCAGGCCAGGGGCCCGGCAATCAGCAGGGGCAGCAGCGACAGCGCGATGACGCGCGGGTGCAGGCAGTAGGCCGCGGCGCGCCAGAAGGCGTCGGCCACGCGGGACAAGGTGCTGAGCATGGATCTCCTCGACGACAGCGCCCGGCCGGATGCCGGTCCGCTGAGAGGCCCCAGCATAGCAAGGCCGGGGGCAGCGCCGACGTGCCGGGCGTCAGGGGGTCTCGGGCCGCCGCTCAGCGCTGCCCGCTGCCGGCCGCAGCGCGGCAGCCAGGCGCCTCAGGCCCAGCCACTGCTGCGACCAGAAGCCCTCCCCGTAGTTGCGTCCGCCCTCCTCGGGCAGTTGGTCGCGCACGCCGGTGGCGTCATAGCGCAGCTCGAAATTGGCGGTACCAAAGAGCAGGTCCCAAACCGGGAACAGCACCGCGAAGTTGTGGCCGCCCAAGGTTCCCTTGCCGCCGGACTCATGGCCCATGCCGATGGAATGGTGCAGGCGATGAAAGCGCGGGCTGACCAAGACCCGCTCCAGTAGCGGCCCGAACCACAGGCGCACATTGGCATGCTGCAGGCTCTCCATGAGCTGCGAGAGCGCCACCAGGGCCACGAACTGCCCTGGCTCCACGCCAATGAAGCGGGCCAGCAGCACGAAGAACACATCGCGCAGCACATCGTCCAGCAGGTGGTTGCGGTTGTCGCTCCACATGCTCATCGAACGCTGGCTGTGGTGCAGGGCATGCAGGGCCCACCACCATGCGAACTGGTGCTGGGCTCGATGCAGCCAGTAGTTGAAGAAGTCAAAGGCCAGCAGGTACAGCACGAAGCTGATCCAGGGCTGGTCGGTGACGCCCGGCCACAGCGAATCCAGCTGCCAGGTGGGCAGACCTGCCAGGCGCATTTCGCCCGCGACCATGTCCAGCACAGGGTCCAGGCTGAAGAACATGGCCAGCCGGAACAGGCCCAGCCGGTGAATCAGGGTGTAGATCACGTCCACGCGGACGGCGCGACTGTCCTGCTGCGCCTCCACGGGCCGCCAGCGTTCCAGGCGGCGGATCAGCAGCAGCATCAGCAGTACCTGGATGAGGCCGACCAACAGCCAGCCGGTGCCGTCATAGGCCTCCTCCAAACGGTTGCCCAGCCCAAGGGCGAAGCCCAGCGGCTGGACCAGTTGCTCGAACAGCCACTGCTGGGCTTGCGCGAAGAGATCAGAGAACCAGTCCATGCGTGCGTTCTTGTGAGGTTCAGGGCTTGCGCGCCGCCAGCGGGCGCTCGGCGCTGCCCCCGCGCATCAGCCCCGCATAGCGCGGATGCTCGCGCAGCGGCGCAAAGCAGTAGCCCTTGTCCTTGAGGCCCTTCATCAAGGGCTCCAGCACGGCGGGCGCCCAGGCGTCCTGGCGCGACCAGATGCCCAGATGCGCCACCAGGATGTCGCCCGGCTTGATGTTCTTCAGCGCACGCGCGAGCAACTGCTCGTTGGAAAAGCGCTCGGAAGGCAGCTCGTCCCCCAGAAAGCCGGCGGGGCTCCAGCCCACGTGGTGGTAGCCGCAAGCCTTGGCCGCCGCCAGCAGCGCCGGCGAGGTCCTGCCCGCCGGGGCGCGGAAGATGGGATCCAGCCGGCGCCCGGTCATCTCGGCAAAGCGCTGGGCGGTCTTGTTGAGCTCTTCGCAGTAGTCAGCCGCCGTCAGCTCGCGGATCTTCGGCGGCTCGACGCCGGCCTGCACCTTCATGCGAAAGCGCCCGTCCGGCAGGTCCTCCAGCCAGATGTCATGCGACCAGGTGTGCGAGCCGAAGTCATGGCCTTCCGCGGCGCGGGCCCGCCACCAGGGCGCCCATTCCTCGTCCAGCGTCCTGCCGTCCGACAGCGTGGGCTCGTTGGCCAGGAAGAAGGTGGCCTGGGCCTCTTGGCGCTTGAGCAACTCCGCCACCAGCGGCGCAACGCCCATATGGCCGGTGTCAAAGCTCAGGAAGACCGGCTTTTCATCGGGCTTGCAGGCAGCCTGGGCCGCCAGGGCGGCGCTCAGGGCCGCCGCCGCCATCCACTGCTTCATCACTGCCTCGAGACATGGTCCAGGGTCCAGACCCCGTGCGGCGACTTGCCCACAGCAACCTGCTTGATGATCTTCTTGCTCTGCAGGTCGATCATGGTCAGCTTGCGCGCCCAGCGCGAGGTCACCAGCAGGGTCTTGCCGTCGGGCAGGATCTCCATGTCGTCGGGACCGCCAGGCGCCTTGAAGGTCTCGACCACGCTGAAGCCCTGCAGGTCGATCTTGCTGATCGTGTTGTTCGCGCGGTTGCTGACCAGCACGTGGCGCTTGTCGCCCATGGAGCGGAAGCTGTGCGCGCCCTCGCCCGTCAGCAGGCGCTTGACCAGCTTGGGCGCAGGGCCGCTGACGTCGTAGACCTCGACATGGCTGTCGCCCGTGAGGGCCACCAGCAAGTGCTTGTCGTCCTGGGTCAGGAAGATGTCGGCCGGCATCTTGCCCACCGGCACCTTCCAGCGCACGGCCTGGCTGTTCAGGTCAATGGCGCTGAGCTCATCCGAGTCCTGCAGGCTGACGTAGACCACGCTGCTCTTGCTGTCCACATAGAGATGGCTGGGCGTCTTGGGTGCCGGGATGCGCTTGACCAGCAGCAGCGGCTGATCGGCGTTCTGCGGCTGCCAGCGGTACAGGGCTACATGGTCCAGGCGGTTGCCCGCGGTGATGAACCACTTCATGTCCGGCGAGAAGCGCAGGTGGTAGGGGTCGGTGATGCCATGCAGCACGCGCTGCACCTGGGCCGTGACGGGGTCGATGAAGGTCAGCGAGTCGCCCAGCGCATTGGCGACGATCATGGACTTGTCATCCGGCGTCAGATAGAGGTGGTGCGGCTCCTTGCCTGTGGGAATGCGGCGCAGCTGGGTAAAGCTCACCGGATCGACGACGCTGACGTCGGCATCCAGCGAATTGAGCACGAAGAGCGGGTGCGGGGCGGCCAGGGCCGGGGCCGGAACCGCTGCGGCCAGCAGCGCCAAGGCCAGCAAGGGCCGGCAGAAACGGGACATGTGAATTCCTTGAACCGGGGGCGCAGCGATAGACGCTGCCATCACCCTCAAGTGTATTCGCCCCCGCCGGTGGCCGTTCCTCTCGCGCGCCGGCTCAGGCGCGCCGGGGCGCCCTGGCCTCGGCGCCCGCAGCCTCCCCGCGCACATAGGGCAGGCTGACGAGGAAACAGCTGCCCACGCCCAGTGCGGACTCCACGCTGATGCGCCCCCCATGCTTGGCGACGATCTTGTTGACGATGTCCAGGCCCAGGCCGCTGCCCACGCCCATGGGCTTGGTGGTGAAGAAGGCGTCGAAGATGCGCGGCAGCACCTCGTCGGCAATGCCTGCCCCGCTGTCCCGGATGCTCACCACCACCTGGCCGGCCTCGGCCGTCACGCCGATCTCCAGCCGGCCCCGGTACTGCATGGCCTGCAGTGCGTTCTGGATGAGGTTGGTCCAGACCTGGTTCAGCTCGTCCGGCCAGCACAGCAGCGGCTGGACGGGCTCGTAGTGCCGCACGAGCTCCACATGCTGCTTGATCTGGCTGTGATAGATGGTCAGCACGGTCTCCAGGCCCTGGGCCACATCGGCCAGCACCGGCTCGCTGCCGGCATCGAAGCGCGAATAGGTGCGCAGGGCGAAGACGATCTTGGCCACGCGGTCGACGGCCGCGTTGATGTTCTCCGCATTGCGCGCCACCGCGGAAAGGGCAAAGGCAGCCCGCGTCAGCGGCAGGCCGTCCGCGCTGTGCAGCAGGGGCAGGCAGCTGGGCAGTTGCGCGTCAATCTGCATCTGGGCCAGCAGGCCGGCCAGCTCTTCGGCCTGCGGCACCTGCTCCGCCGTCAGACGCTCCAGCAGGCGCCGCAACAGGGCGCGCTCCTCGCGGCTGGACAGCACCACGGGCGCCGCGCCGGCCAGCTCCAGCAGGTGGCGGAACTGCGCCAGCCGTTCCAGATCCAGGCGCTGCAGGAGCTCCGGCAGCTCGTCCAGGCATTCGCGCAGCGAGGCCAGGATGTTGCGGGCGCTGGCCTTCACCGCACCCAGCGGCGTGTTGATCTCGTGAGCCACGCCCGCCACCAGCTGACCCAGGGCCGCCATTTTCTCGGACTGCACCAGCTGCCCCTGGGCCTGGCGCAGCTCCTGCAGCGTGCGGTCCGCGTCCTGGCGAGCCGCCTCTTCGGCCGCATAGGCTGAAGCATTGGACAGCGCGATGGCGGCAAAGGCGGCCATGGAGCGCAGGATCTCGTGATCCCGCGCCTGGTAGGCGCCGGCCTGATGCGACTGGACGATCACCACGCCGCGCCGCTCGCCATGCACCTCCAGCGGCCGGAACAGGGCGGCGCGAACGGGAGCCAGCGGCACGATGCCTTCCGGGCGCGGCGCCATGCAGGCTTCGGACTCGCCCAGCTCGACCATGTCCGCCGTGCCCAGAAAAGTCCTGACGGTGGTCCAGCGCAGGTCATCCAGCGGCATGAGCATCTGGGCCGCCCGCTGCTCGTCCTCCACGTAGTACACCAGACGCAGGGCCTGGCGCCCCGGCTCCAGCAGGGCCACGCCAAAGCCGTCCGTGGGCAGCAATTCGGCCAGGTGCTTGTGCAGGGTGTAGCAGATGGCCTGCTGGTCCAGGCTGGTGGTGAGCTGCAGGCCGATGTCCCCCAACTGGCGCAGCGTGGCAGCCGAGCCGGCCAGCGCCTCGTTCGCCTGCGACAACTCCGAGGTCCGCTCCTCCACCAGTTCGGCCAGATGGTCACGGTGGCGGGCCAGCTCGTTCTCATAGGCTTGCTGCTGCGCCAGGTACTCCGACAGATTGGCCTGCAGCAGGTTGACGCCGGCCACCAGCTGGCTGAGTTCGTCCACGGCCTCGCTGCGGCGCCGCAAGGCCAGCGGGGTGTCCAGTCGCTCGGGTGTCAATGCGGCCAGATGGCTGGCGATGCGGCGGACGTGGACCGTCACCGAGCGATTGAACATCAGCATGATGAAGCCGGCCAAGGCCAGCGACTGGATCAGCTGGGTCAGCGCGATGTTCAGTGTTTCGGCGCGCAGCCGCTGCCACAGCACGCGCTCGTCGCCGCGCAAGGCCAGCTCACCCAAGGTCATGCTGGCCTGGCCCGGGAAGGCCTGGTAGACGAGCGGCACCACGCGGCTGGGCGCCAGGCGGGAGGGCTTCCAGCCCGGCTTGCAGACCTCGGCGAGCAGATTGCTGCCTTCAATGCCGTCCGCCGAGGGGAGCACCTCGATGCAGCCAATGGATTCAACCTGGGCCGCGCTGCGCATGTGCACGGCCAGGCCGTCGCGATCGACCTCCCAGATCACCTTGGCCAGCGTGTGCTGGTAGACCTGCTCCATCAGCGCCAGCTCATTGCTCATGCGCGCAACGCCTTCCCCCCACGCGAACCAGGTGCGCACGCCCACCGCCAGCAAGGTGAAAAGCGCGCAAAAGGCCAGCGTGGCCAGCACCAGCCTGCCGCCGAGCGTGGCGGGCCCGCGCCACCGGGGGCGCAGCCTCACCAGCGCGACCCCTGCCCGATCTGCAAGGGTCGTGACGCTGACGACGCCACATCGTGAACCAGGGCGGGCTCCGCGAGCTGCACGCAGTCACGGCCGCGCCGCTTGGCCTCGTACAGGGCCGCATCGGCGCGGCTCAGCAGGGTCTGCAGCGTATCCCCGGGGCTGAGCGTGGCCACGCCAAAACTGGCCGTGCGGCGCCCCAGCCCCTCGAACTCATGGGCTGCGAGCAGGGCGCGCAGCTTCTCAGCCAGCGCCAGCGCGCCCTCCGTGCCGGTGCAGGGGCACAGCAACAGGAATTCCTCGCCGCCCCAGCGGCCCATCAGGTCATTGGTCCGCACCTGTGCCGCCATCAGCGATGCGAAGCGCCGCAGCACCAGGTCACCCATCGCGTGGCCGTGAATGTCATTGACCTGCTTGAAATGGTCGATGTCCAGGATCACCACCGCCATGGGCTGGCCGTAGCGCAAGGCGCGTTCCAGTTCCTGCGACAAAGCTTCGTCCAGGGCCCGCCGGTTGGGCAGCCCGGTCAGCGCGTCGGTGACGGAGAGCCGCTCCAGCGCCTGGGACTTCTGCTCCAGCTCGCGCTTTTGCGCCTCCAGCAGCTCGGCGCGCTTGCGCAGCTCGGCCGTCTGCTCGCGGACTTGGGCGTCCAGTTGCTGGTTGGCCGCCTCGAGCTGCTGGTTGGCCGCTTCCAGCGCCATGCAGTAACGCTCCAACTCCCGGGCCTGCTGAAAAGCCGTCAGCGCCGCGCGGGTGGTCATCACGATGTCGTCGTGATCAAAGGGCTTCTCGAGAAAGCGATAGAGGTTGGCGTTGTTGATGGCGCTCTTGATGCCGTTCAGATCGCTCTGCCCGGTGAGCATGATCTTGAGGCTGTCGGGCCAGCGCTGATGCACGCGGGCCAGCAGGGCGTCGCCGCGCATGCCGGGCATGATGTAGTCGGAGATGATCACCGCCAGATGGCGGCCCTGGCCGCCCAACTCTTCGATGAGCTCCAGCGCTTCCTCGCCACTTTCGGCGATCTCGATCTGACGGCCTGGCTTGAGCCCCAGATGCTGCGACAGCAGGGCCCTGAGCGCCTGCAGCAGGGTCAGGTCGTCATCGACACAAAGCACCACACCGTCTTGCATCTGCTCCCCGCCTCTCACTGCGCACGACCATTGGCACCCGGCCATGGGACCGGGATGACATGCCAAGCGCCACCCGCCTCGTCATGACAGGTGAAGGCTGGGCGGCCGGTCCAGTCTAGCGCGCTTGTCCGCTATGTGACACGGGGCTGTCCCAGGCGGCGGTCTCAAGAGGGCATCAGACGTTGCCGCGGCGCCGCAGCGGTGCGCCGCAAGCGGGCGCGCCTCACTCGTCGTCGCCGCCCAGGATGGAGCCCAGCACCCCACCGGCGCCGAAACCGCCCAGCAGCGAGCCTTCTTCCTTGCGTCCGCCGTTCTGCGGCGCTGCAGCAAAGATGCGCGAGGCCAGGCGCGAGAAGGGCAGGCTTTGCAGCCAGACCTCGCCAGGGCCGGTCAGCTTGGCCAGGAACAGGCCTTCGCCGCCGAACAGCGCCGTCTTGATCTTGCCCACGTACTGGATCTCGAAATTGACGCTGGGCGTGTAGGCCACCACGCACCCGGTGTCGACCAGCAGGGTCTGGCCGGCCTGGAGCGTGCGCCGCACCACCGTGCCGCCGGCATGGACAAAAGCCAGGCCGTCGCCTTCAAGCTTCTGCATGATGAAACCTTCGCCGCCGAAGAAGCCGGTGCTCAGCTTCTGCTGCACCGCAATGCCCAGCGACACGCCACGGGCCGCGCACAGGAAGGCGTCTTTCTGGCAGATCAAGGTGCCGCCCAGCGTGCGCAGGTCCATGGGCAGGATCTTGCCCGGGTACGGCGCGGCGAAGGCGACGCGCTGCTTGCCGCTGCCGTTGTTGGTGTAAATGGTGGTGAACAGGGACTCGCCGGTGATCAGCCGCTTGCCGGCGCCCAGCAGCTTGCCGAAGAAGCCGCCCTGGCTGGCGGAGCCGTCACCAAAAATGGTGTCCATGCTGATGCTCGCATCCATGAACATCATGCTGCCGGCCTCGCCGATGGCAGCCTCGCCGGGGTCCAGTTCGACCTCGACGAATTGCATTTCTGCGCCCTTGATCTCGTAATCGACGACATCCATGGCCATTGCCTGTCCTCCTCAATCAAAACAAAACAACCTGGGGTGGCCGATGTTAACGAATGCAAACGGCTTTGCCCCCGACCACTCCCTATACTGCGCCGCATGGACGAGTCGACGACGCAGACCAGGGAGGAGCCCGCGCTGAAGCCGGGGGACAGCTATGTGCAGTCCTTTGCCCGCGGCTTGTCCGTCATCCGCGCGTTCAGTGCCGAGGCCCCGGCTCAGACCTTGACCGAAGTGGCCCGCCGCTGCGGGCTGACGCGTGCTGGCGCGCGCCGCATCCTGCTGACCCTGGAAACACTGGGTTATGTGCGCTCGGAGGGGCGGCTGTTCTCACTGACGCCCAAGATCCTGGACCTGGGCTTCGCCTACCTGTCCTCGCAGCCGCTGTGGCAGTTCGCCGAGCCGGTGATGCAGGTCCTGGCCAGCGACCTCAAGGAAAGCTGCTCGGCCGCGGTGCTGGAGGGGCAGGACATCGTCTATGTGCTGCGCGTGCCGGCCCGCAAGATCATGAGCGTGAACCTGGGCGTGGGCAGCCGCTTGCCGGCCTGGTGCACATCCATGGGCCGCATGCTGCTGGCCGGACTCCCCGACGAGCAGCTGGACCAGCATCTGGCCCAGGTGAAGTGGCAGGCCTACACCCAGCGCACGGCCATGAACATGGAAGAAGTGCGCACCCGCATCCTGCAGGCCCGCTCCCAGGGCTGGTGCCTGGTGAACCAGGAGCTGGAGGACGGCCTGGTATCGCTGGCCGCACCCATCGTCGACCGCCAGGGGCGGACCACCGCCGCACTCAATATCGGCGCCCAGGTCAACCGGACGCCGCCGGAAGCCCTGCTTGAAAACGCCCTGCCCCGGCTGCTGGATTCGGCGCGCAGCATCTCGCGCCTGCTCCAGATCAAGACCTGACCCCCGGGCTGCGCCGGCCTTGCAGGCCTCTGGTCTGGCGCGGCCTGCAAGGCCGGCGAAGCCGGCAGGGGAGTCACCCCATATGCAGCCCGCCATTGCAGGAGAAATCGGCGCCGGTGGTGAAGCCGGAGTCATCGCCCGCCAGCCATCCCACGATGGAACCGATTTCCTCCGGCGTTCCCAGGCGCTTGACCGGAATGGTGGAGACGATCTTCTCCAGCACCTCGGGCTTGATGGCACGGACCATGTCGGTGCCGATATAGCCCGGGCTCACCGTGTTCACCGTCACGCCCTTGGCGGCCAGCTCCTGGGCCAGGGCCATGGTGAAGCCATGCATGCCGGCCTTGGCGGCGGAGTAGTTGGTCTGCCCAGCCTGCCCCTTTTCGCCGTTGACCGAGCTGATCTGGATGATGCGGCCCCAGCCCTTCTCCACCATGCCCGGCACGACCTGCTTGGTCACGTTGAACATGGAGTTCAGGTTGGTGTCGATCACGGCCTTCCAATCATCCGGGGTCATCTTCAGGAACATGCGGTCCCGGGTGATGCCGGCGTTGTTGACCAGCACGTCGACGGAACCATGTTCGGCAATGGACTTGCTGAAGGCCGCCACCGTGGACTCCCAGTCGGCCACGTTGCCAACCGAAGCGTAGAAGGTGTAACCCTCGGCCTTCTGCTCATCCAGCCATTTCTGGAAATCGCGACTGGGACCGCAACCCGCAATGACCTTGTAGCCCATGCTGTGAAGCTTGCGGCAGATGGCGGTCCCGATGCCGCCCATGCCGCCGGTGACGTATGCAACTTTTGGTGTCTGAGTCATGTGAATCTCCTTCGCCTCCAAGGCTGTTCAGGGGAGCCCGGTGCCGGCGCCGCGTCCTACGCGCCATCCGGGCTGCTGTTGTCATTCGAAGAAGACGCGCATTGCTGGGCCCTCAGACTCGCCCAGCCCCATGCAGGGGTCAAGCGGGTTGGCCCTGAGAGTCCCTGAATCCCTCCGATTCAGCGCTCTACGCAGAGCGCCACACCCATGCCGCCGCCGATGCACAGCGAGGCGATGCCCTTGCCGGCATCGCGACGCTGCATTTCGTGCAGCAGGGTCACGAGGATGCGCGCACCCGAGGCCCCGATGGGATGGCCCAGGGCGATCGCACCGCCGTTGACATTGACCTTGCTCGTGTCCCAGCCCATCTCCTGGTGCACGGCGCAGGCCTGGGCCGCAAAGGCCTCGTTGATCTCCAGCAGGTCCAGGTCCTGCGGCGTCCAGCCGGCACGCTGCAAGGCCTTGCGGGCGGCCGGCACCGGGCCCATGCCCATGGTGGCCGGGTCCAGACCCGCGCTGGCATAGGACGCGATTCGCGCCAGGGGCTTCAGGCCCAGAGCCTGGGCCTTGCCGGCGCTCATCAGCACCAGGCCGGCAGCGCCATCGTTCAGGCCGGAGGCATTGCCGGCCGTCACCGAACCCGCCTTGTCGAAGGCCGGACGCAGACCAGCCAGCGCCTCGGCGTTGGTCCTTCGATTGATGAATTCGTCGGCATCAAAGACGATGGGGTCGCCCTTCTTCTGAGGCAGGCTCACCGGCACGATCTCGTCCCTGAAGCGGCCGGCATCCTGCGCGGCGGCGGCCTTCTGCTGCGAGGCCAGGGCCAGCGCGTCCTGGGCCTCGCGGCCGATGCCGAACTGCCGGGCCACGTTCTCGGCCGTGATGCCCATGTGGTACTGGTTGTAGACGTCCCAGAGGCCGTCCACGATCATGGTGTCGACCAGTTTCCAGTCGCCCATGCGCTGGCCATCGCGCGAGCCGGGCAGCACGTGCGGTGCCAGGCTCATGTTCTCCTGGCCGCCGGCGATCACGATCTCGGAGTCGCCGTCGCGGATGGCCTGCGCGGCCAGCATCACCGCCTTGAGGCCGGAGCCGCAGACCTTGTTGATGGTCATGGCCGGGACGGCATGCGGCAGCCCGGCCTTGATCACGGTCTGGCGGGCCGGGTTCTGGCCCGAGCCGGCGGTCAGCACCTGGCCCAGAATCACTTCGCCGATCTGCTCGGGGGCCAGGCCTGTGCGGCTCAGCAGCTCCCGCAGCACAGCGGCACCCATGTCAGGGGCGGCGGTCCTGGACAGGCTGCCGCCGAACTTGCCGATGGCGGTGCGCGCCGCGGCGACGATGACGATCTCGGTGCTCATGCGTGGATCTCCGAATAGGGTTTGGGGCGGTGGCCGGATTCAGGCCTTTTGCTTCACGTAGCGGCCGGGAGCCGGCTCGATGGCCTTGTGCTGGCGGTTGCCCGGCACTTTGGGCGCGGGCTTCATGCCGCCGGCATGGCCGGCCAGCCAGTGCGACCAGTCGGTCCACCAGGAGCCGGGATGCTCGACCGCCGTCTCCAGCCACTTGCCGGACTCGGCCGGCAGGGCCGCAGTCTTGCCCGTCCAGTAGCTGCGCTTCTTCTTGGCCGGCGGGTTGATCACGCCGGCGATGTGGCCAGAAGCGCCCAGCACGAAGCGCTTCTTGCCCTTGAAGACCTGGGTGCTGCGGTAGGCCGCCTCCCAAGGCACGATGTGGTCCTCGCGCGAGCCGTAGATGTAGACCGGCGCCTCGATGGCGCCCAGGTCCAGGCCTTCGCCGCAGACGGTCAGCGCGCCGGGCGTCTTCAGTTCGTTTTGCAGATAGGTGTGGCGCAGGTACCAGCAGTACATGGGGCCGGGCAGATTGGTCGAGTCGCCGTTCCAGTAAAGCAGGTCGAAGGCAGGCGGAGCCTCGCCCTTGAGGTAGTTGCCCACCACATAGTTCCAGACCAGGTCATTGGGCCGCAGGAAGCTGAAGGTGGTGGCCAGCTCCTGCCCCTTGAGCAGCCCCGGGCCCTTGGGGGCGTCCGGGCCAATGCTCATCTCGCGCATGCGCACCAGGGCCTCGTCGACGAAGAGGTCCAGCACGCCGTTGCTGCTGAAGTCGATCAGCGTGGTCAGCAGCGTCACGCTGGCCGCGGGTTGCTCACCCCGTGCAGCCAGCACCCCCAAGGCCGTGGCCAGGATGGTGCCGCCCACGCAGAAGCCCAGGGTGTTGATCTTCTCGCTGCCGCTGATGGCCTGCACCGTGCGGATGGCCTGGATGGCCGCCTGCTCGATGTAGTCGTCCCAGGTCCAGCTCACGCAGGATTCATCGGGATTGCGCCAGCTCACCACGAAGGTGCGGTGCCCCTGCTCGACCGCGTAGCGGATCAACGAGTTGTCCGGCTGCAGGTCCAGGATGTAGTACTTGTTGATGCAGGGCGGCACCATCAGGAAGGGCAGCTCGTGCATTTCCTTGGTCAGGGGTCTGTACTCGATCAGCTGGAAGAAGTCGTTCTCGAAGACGATGTCGCCCGCGGTCGTGGCCACATTGCGACCGACCTCGAAGGCCGACTCGTCGGTCTGCGAGACATGGCCGCGCTGCATGTCCGCCCACAGCAGCTGCATGCCGCGGGCGATGCTCTCGCCCTGCGTCTTCAGCGCCAGCTGCTGAGCCTCGGGGTTCAGGGCCAGGAAGTTGCTGGGCGCCGAGGCATCGACGAACTGCTGCACGGCGAACTTGATGCGGGCTCGGGTCTTCTCGTCGCCCTCCACCTGTTCGGCCATGCGCTGCAAGGTCTGGGCATTGAGCAGGTAGAGCTGCGCCGTGAAGGCCGCCACCGGATTGCTGCCCCAGGCCTCGCTGGAGAAACGCCGGTCCGGCAGCTTGGCGGGTTGGGCGGCCGATGCCGTAACCGCCTGGTTCCACAGCCCGCCGGCCTGGCTGAGGTAATCCTTCTGCAGGGCCGCCCAGGCCTCCATGGGGATCTTCAAGCCGCTGAGGCCTTTCATCGCCTCGTTCACGCCTGTCTGGAATTCAGCCGCCAGGTTTTCGGCCATCTTGCCGGCGGCCTCTGCGGCAGCGCCTAGGGAAAAAGGGTCGGTGGCAGACGCGGCACGCGCGCCCTTGCTCTTGGAATTCATGTGTCTCCTTGCGGAATGAACGGCGCCCAAGCGGCGCCGTCCTTGGCAGCATCTACGCGGGGCACCCCCCGCATGCCGGGCATCATCGCAGGCGGCTCAGACCTTGAGCCAATAACCCCAGCATGCCCAGGCAAGAAGCTTGCCACAGCGCGTGTTGTACGCTTGGAAACTTACCTTCTTATGACGCTCGCGATTCGAGGATTGCCGGGCCGCTTGGATTCATGTACCTCATCGCCATCGCCTGGCTTTACGTGGCCCTCATGATGGCCCTGGCCGAAGCCGTCAGCCCCCAGGGCAGCATCCTCGGTGCGCTGGTCACCTTCGTCCTCTATGGCGTTGCACCGATGGCCCTGGTCCTGTATCTGGTCGGCACGCCGGCCCGGCGCAGGGCCCGGCGCCGGGCCCTGCAATTTCCGCCATCGCAGGCCGGGGTCGCTCAAGCCATGAGCAGCCCTGCCGCGGACTCAGGCCAGGGTGATGGCGGCCACCATGCGTCCGCTGAGCCGCTCCCGCCGGTAGGAAAAGAAGCGTGAGGCGTCGCTGTACGTGCACCAGCGCCCCCCGCTGAGCCGCGACACGCCCATGGCTCGCAAACGCAGCGCCGCCAGCGCCGGCAGATTGGCCCGCCAGCGCGGCGCGCCGGCCACATTGGCCTGGTAGCGAAACAGCTGCCCCTGCGCTGCGCCAAGGTCGGCGCGCGGCTCGACGCCGAAGGCCTGCAGCACGTCCGCCCCGACCTCGAAGGCTTCCGGACCGATGCAGGCTCCCAGCCAGGCCTGGATCTCGCCGGGCTCGCAGGCCGAAGCCTCGCACAGCGCCTGCACGGTGTTCTCCAGCACGCCGTCGGCCAGCCCCCGCCATCCCGCATGCGCCCCGCCGACCGCTTTTGGTGCAGCAAAGAGCACCGGCAGGCAATCGGCCACCTGAATGGCGCAGCCCAGCCCCGCAATGGTGCTGATGCAGGCGTCGGCCTTGGGCACCTTGGCCTCGGGCCGCGCCCATTCGGGCCTGAGCTCCAGAACCTTGCTGCCGTGCACCTGGGGCAGGAAGACCAGCTGCGCGCCCAACGCTTGAGCCACCCGGCGCCGGTTTTCCTCGACGGCCGCAGGCTCGTCCTGCACCGCCGAGCCCACGTTGAGACTGGCATAAGGCCCGGTGCTGACGCCGCCCGCGCGCGTGCTCATCAACGCCCGGACCTGCGGGGCGTTCCACTCGGGCCGCAGCCAGTCGGGATGGGCCGCGATGCTCATTCAGCGTCCGGGCAGGCCGCGGGCTGGGTCCTGGCAAAAGCGTCCAGCTTCATGCAGGCCTCGTGGATGCGCATCACGGTGGGCACATGGTCCAGCCGGGCCTTGAAGCGCTGGGCATTGAAAATCTGCGGCACCAGCAGGCAGTCGGCCATGCCCGGCGTGTCGCCGAAGCAGAAAACCCCGGCCCGGCCCTCGCCCACCAGGCGGCGCTCGACCACCTCCAGGCCGGTCTCCACCCAGTGGCGGTACCAGCGGTCCTTGTTTTCCTCGCTGACGCCCAGATCCTGCGTCAGGTAGCGCAGCACACGCAGGTTGTTGAGCGGATGAATCTCGCAGGCGATGTCCTGGGACAAGGCCCGAACATAGGCGCGATCCAAGGGGCTGCGCGGCAGCAGCGGCGGCTCGGGATGGGTTTCCTCAAGGTACTCGATGATGGCCATGGACTGGGTGACGCTGGCCTCACCATCGCGCAGCAGCGGCACCAGGCGCGAGGCCGACACCGCCGCATAGGATTCGTTGAACTGCTCGTTCTTGGCCAGGTGCACGCTGCGGTAGTCATAGCTCAGGCCCTTGAGTGCCAGCGCAATGCGCACGCGAAAGGATGCGGAGGAGCGGAAGTAGTTGAAGAGTTCCATGGCGGGTCGCTTGAAGAGGTTGTCGGGGCGGACGAGGGCCGGTGTCGGTATGTTGCCACGGGCCCGCTACACTGGATCGATGTTCCTCACCCGACGCTTCAAGCATTGCCCCAGCTGCGGCGGCCAGATCCGCTACCAGGTGCCCGCGGACGACAACCGCGAGCGCGCCACCTGCACCGTCTGCAGCGCCATCCACTATGAGAATCCGCTCAATGTGGTGGGCACCCTGCCCGTCTGGCAGGACCAGGTGCTGCTGTGCAAGCGCGCCATCGAGCCGCGCTACGGCAAGTGGACGCTGCCGGCCGGCTTCATGGAACTGGGTGAGACCACCGCCGAGGGCGCGCTGCGCGAAACCGACGAGGAAGCCGGCGCCCGCATCGAACTGCAGGGGCTCTACTGCGTGCACAACGTGGTGCAGGTCGGCCAGGTCCATCTCTTCTACCGGGCCCGGCTGCTGGACGCGCATTTCAATCCCGGCCCCGAGACCCTGGAGGCCCGGCTTTTCCGGGAGGAGGAGATCCCCTGGGACGAACTGGCCTTCCGCACGGTGCGCGAGACGCTGCAGCGCTTCTTCGAGGACAGGCGGCGCGGCCAGGGCTTTGGCCTGCACAGCGCGGACATCCGCTGACACCGCCGCCAGCGTGCGGCGCCTCAGGGCTTGATCATCTGCGCCGTGGCCCAGGGGCCGGTGATGCCGTCGACCTCGATGTCCCACAGCGCCTGCGCATCCAGGCCATCGTTGACACCCTCGGCATAGACCTTCAGCGCCAGGCTGCGCAGCATGATGACCAGCCCCCGCACGAAGGCCGCCCGCGATGCGTCGCCCGAAATGCCGCTGACCACGGCAGCGTCCAGCTTCACGTAGTCCAGCCCGGCCTGGTAGAGGCGCTCGACCTGGGCCAGCCCGGCGCCGGCATGCTCCAGCCCCAGGGCCACGCCCAGGGGACGGACCTGGCGGCCCAGCTCGTGCAGCAGCTCGAAGTGCATCAGCGCGGCGGACTCGCCCAGTTCCAGGCCCAGGCGCCTGGCCGATTGCGGTGACTGGAAGACCAACTCGCGCATGCGCGCCACAAAGCCGCCCTCCTGCAGCGAGGCCGGTGCCACATTGACGCAGCGCGGCTGGCCATCATCCGCAATGGCCGACAGCGCCAGCTGCACGGCACGCAGGTCGGCCTCGGCGCTGAGCTTGCTGCGCAGGGCCAGCGGCAGCCAGCGCGCCGCCTGCAGAAACTCCCCCTGGGGCAGCAGCTGAAGCTGCAGCGGGCATTCCCAGTGCAGCAGCAGGCCCTGGCGGTCCATCACCGGGAAGGGCTGCAGCCGAGCGCGGCCCGCATCCAGGCAATCGCCGATCTGCTGGCGCCAGACGCGCTCCCCTTGCGCCGGCAGGTCTTCGTCCTCGACCCGCTGGAAGGCCAGACAGACACCGCCCCCTTGCTCGGCGCGGGCCAGCACGGCGTCGGCCTCGGCAAACCACTGCGACAGCGGCCGGCCGCGCGCCATGTCGATGGCGGCCAGCGCCAGATGCACGCCGCCGTCGAGGCCATGCAAGGCTGAGCGCAGCGCCTCGGCCAGCGCCTGGGCCGTGTCCTCGGCCACGTCCGGCGCCGGCAGCCACAAGGCCAGGTCGGAGCCATTGAGCCGCCCTGCCAGGCAGCCGCGCACTCGGTCCGGATAAGCCTTCACCGCGCGGGCGATGGCCTGGATCAGCTGGTCCACCTGCTGGTGCCCCAGGCGCTGGTTGAGGTCCGCCAGCCCGCACAGCCGCAGCAGGATGAAGCCGCCCCGCACCGGGCCATCGTCCCGTCCCAGCGCCGATTCGAACTCGGCCAGGAACTGCTTGCGCAGCATGAGCCCCGTCAGGCTGTCGCAATAGGCCTGCTGCTGCAGCACCTGCAGTTGCTCCGCCTGCGCCTCGAACAGCGAGCGGATCTTGGCGACCATGGTGTTCAGCGCGCCGGTCAGCCGCGCCAGCTCGGGCACCCGGCCCTCCTGAATGGTCATGAACTGTCCCTGCACCAGGGCGTTGGCCTGCTGCACGGCCGCGTCCAGCGGCTCGCGGATGCGGCGCAGGCCCAGCGCGGCCAGCCCCGCCGCGACGACGCCCACCGCAGTGAGCCAGCCGCAGATGCGCAGGAAGCTCTGCCACAGCGTCTCGTGCGCATAAGCGCTCTGGCTTTGCACCTCCACGCTGCCCAAGGCCTGCCAGCCGTTGGAGACCTGGGCCATGCCGGGCTGCACGTCCAGCGGCAGCCAGGCTTTGAACCAGCCGGGCGCCCGCCCCGATGGCGCAGCGGCCTGCTTTTCGAAGGCGACGCTGCCGTCGGCCCGCGTCCAGCGCAGGAACTGGTAGGCCCCGGTGTCGAACTGGGCCGAGGCCAGCAGGCTCATCAGGCTCTCGTCGCCATGCTGCTGCGACAGGGCCAGTGCCAGCGCGCTGGCGTTGTCCTCGTTCTTCAGTTGCAGCTGGGTTTGCAGCACCTGGCGGACCGAGCCGGCCGATACCGCCACGCTGGCCATCAAGGCCAGCAGCAGCACCGCAAGCAGCAAGGCCGCGACTTGACGCATCAAAGACATGGTGTGTGATTCCCCTCGGCGATATTCATTAGAAGCCCTCCGCGCGGGCCTTGCCCAGCGCGTCGCGCCATTGCGACAGCCGGGCAACGGGGTTGCCCGCAGACGCCCCCGCCACGCCGCTCCACAGCCCCTCGCTGTTGAAGCTGAAGACCGGCGCCAGATCGCCGCGGGCCGAGGCCGGCCGAAGCTGGGGCTGCAGGTTGTCCAGGATCAGGGGCTCGGCCTGCGGCTGCGCATAGTAGGCCAGCACCATATGAGGCTGGGGCCGGCCGTCCAGCGTCGCCCGCACATAGACCAGGCGCAGCTTGGCGGGCTCAAGGCCCAGGGCGAGCAGGCTGAAGTACTTGGCGATGGCGTAGTCCTCGCAATCGCCGCGCCCCTTCTCCAACGTCTCCAGCGGGCTGGCCCAGTAGTCGACCACGCCCCAGACCTCCTGGTCGTCGCGGAACTGGATGCGGCGGTTGTAGAAGTCATTGACGGCGGACAGCCGACCTTCTTCATCCAGCGGCTGGGCCTTCTCCAGCATCTGCACCAAGGCTCGCGCGCCGGCCAGTGCCTTGGCCGAGCGGGCGGCCGCGACGTCCAGCAGCTGGCTGCTGTCCAGGGCCCGGCTCCACAGGCTCAGGCCGGCCAGCAGCACCACCAGGCCCAGGCGCGCCCGCCGCAGGCCCGTCCGGAGCCTGCGCCGCGGGGCGGACGCAGCCCTGAACCTCGCAGGAGCATGGGAAGCGGTCAGCAGCGGCAAGATAGGTCTGGCGTTTTCTGGGGAGACACGGGACTGAGTCGGATCTAGGGCCCAAGGCAGTATCGCCTGCGCGCACCGACCCTCGGGACCGAATTGGAACTGCGGAGCAAAGCCCGCTGCAGCAAAGCGCGCAGAGCGGCGAATTTCCACGGATTGACGCCGGTCCCGCACGGGTGGGCAGCCGATAATCGACCGATCCCAGGCCCACGCCATCGGCACATGCCGCCATGAATTCGCAAAAAATACGCCAGGAACTGGACCAGGCCCGTGCCAGCGGTCCCCTGCGCCAGATCGTCATCCCCCCCTGCCCCGAGTTGCTCCAGCGCTTGCAGCAGGCCATGCGGGGCCCCGAACCGGACCTCACCGAGATCGCGCGCATCGCCGCCAGCGACGTGGCCATGTCCGCCACGCTGCTGCGCACCGCCAACAGCCCGCTGCACCTGGCCGACGGCATGCCCTGCAGCACCTTGGGCCAGGCCATGAGCCGGCTGGGGCTGGAGGAAACGGCCGCCATCCTGACCGGCTTCGCGCTGCGCCATGCCATACCGGTCAACAATCCGCAGCTCACGCGCTTCTGGCAGCGCGCCACCAAGCGCGCCCACGCCATGCGCTACATCGCGCGCCAACTGCCGGGCCTGTCGCCCGATCTGGCGCACACCTACGGTCTCTTCTGCCATGTCGGCATTCCCGTGCTGCTGCAAAGCGTGCGGGGCTATGGCGCCACGATGGTGGAGGCTGCGGCGCGCATCGACAGGCCATACATCGCGACCGAGAACGCCAACCACAAGACCGACCACGCGGTGGTCGGCGCGCTGCTGGCGCGGGCCTGGAACCTGGCGCCCTCGCTGATGGCGGCCATCCGGCTGCATCATGACTTCGCGTCGCTGGGCCATGCCGACATCGAACCGGAAGTCCACACCCTGGTTGCCGCGGGGCTGATTGCCGAGCACCTGATGCGCCGCCATGAAGGCCTGCCTGAAGACGCCGACTGGGCCAGCCACCACCAGCGCGCCATGGACTGGCTGCAGATCAGCCAGGAAGATCTGGAGAACTGGAACGACGCCGTGCAGGACCTGCTCTGCGAAGAGTGAGCCCGGCACGCGCGCGACCAGCGTCCACTGCAGACGAAAAAGGCAGGCCCGCAGGCCTGCCTTTCTTGCACCATCGTGCGCTTGCGATGCCGTCCGTTCAGGGCAGCGGCGGGCTGTTCTCCGCGAAGTACTCGTGGCTGTCCGCGTTGTCCAGCGCCTTGCTGGGGTTGGACAGCGCCAGCGACTTGGCAGCACTCTGCCCATAGGCCCAGTCATCGGTGCCGGCCACCACCGTGAAGTGCGACATCTCATGCACCAGGGTGCCGCCCTTGGAGTCCGTGCCCGTCATCGGCGCCGACCAGAAGGCCTTGCAGACATAGATCTTGTAAGGCTGGTTGGGATAGACATAGGCGTAGTAGGAATCCGTGCAGCTGCAGTCCAGGGTCAGCGCCTTGTTCTTGAAGGCGTCCAGCGCCTTGGAGAAATGCGACTTGGCGGTACTCCAGCCCGTGGTGCTGAAGGCACCGAACCAGGTCTTGTAGCGCGTCGTGGCCGACGGCGTGCCGCTGAGGTAGTTGTAGGCGGATTGCGAGTAGTTGGTCGCGGCCGTCACGGCGCTGGCCAGGCTGCTCTTTTGCGAGGCCGTGCAGTTGCCGGTGTAGGAAATGGAACCCGCCAGCGAAGGCGCCAGAGACTCCTGCGGCTGGGCCTGCGGGGTGCGCCCCTCCAGCCACAGATAGACCGGCGCGCTGCCGGCATCCGGCGCGAGCAAGGCCGTCTGCCCGGACTGCTGCTTGGACAGGCCCACGTACTCGACGGCGTAGCGGCCGTTCTGGCTGAGGTCATAGGCCCCCGACAGTTCCACCGTGAAGCTCATCGATGCACCCGGCGCCAGCCGCACGACGGCATGCTCGGCGGCGGCCGAGCGCTTGACCAGGCGGCCCTGGTAGGCCACCGGCTCGCCGTCGCGGGTAATGCGGAACAGCGCCGATTCATGCACCTCGCCCGGCAGTTGCGTCTTGGGCAGGAACAGCGGGATGCGCGAGGTATTGGTGAGCGTCAGGGTGACATGGACGTCCACGTCGCCCTTCAGGACCGGGCTGGCCACATCCAGACGGACAGACAGACCCGCAGCCTGGGCCGAGACCGCTGCGGTGGCAGCGCCGGCCAGGATTGCCCACTTGACCATGGTTTGGTTCATCGGTGACTCCATCAAGTTGAAGAGCCCATGCCCCACCCCCGTGGCGGGGCACAAGCTGCCAGCGACTCTAGGAAGCCCCCCTGAGGGCGCCTACTGTCAGGCCCTACAGGGCCACGTCAGGCCTGCAGGGGACAGACAGCCGGCGGGAAATGACGCGGCACGACGCGCAGCAGACGCCCTGGGCTCAACCGCCCGCGGCATCCACGGGCAGGCCCTCGGCCTCCCACTCGGGCAGGCCGCCGCGCAGCCAGTACACCGCCTTGAAGCCCTTGGCCTGGGCCATCTTGGCCGCCTTGTAGGACTTCCAGCATTCAGCGCCATTGCAGGCGAAGATCACCGCTTGCGAGGGCTTGAGCTTGTCGGCCTTGTCCAGGGCGCTGAAGTCATCCAGCGCCGGGTTGAAGGCCACGTCCTTGAGACTCTTTTCCTGGTAGGGCAGCCACAGCGCGCCCCGGATGTGGCGGGCCAGATACTCTTTCTCGATGCGCGTGTCCACCACCCAGGCCCCCTTGGCCTGGAGCTGCTGGGCCTCGCGGGCCGTCACCCGCGTGACGCCGGGCAGGTGCGTGGGGGTGAAGTGACCGAGGTCGGCGACCCGCTTGTATTCCTGCATCTCCGGCTTGTAGCGCGCCTGGCTGAGGCCCGTGCTGGCCGGCACCGAGGCAAACCACTGCGCCAGCCGCGCGCGCGCCTCAGCCGGCATGTCCTTCTTGACGACCACGCTGAAGCCACCGGGCACCGGCTCGGAGCTGGCCAGCACTTTGGCGGCATTGCCATACTGGCCCTGCCAGTCCTTCCATTCGCTCTGGCGCACCACGGTGGCATCGGCGCTGCCCACCAGCAGGGCGGCCAGCCCGGCCTGCGGATAACGCTCATGCGCCACGCGCAGGTCCTGCATGGACAGACCGCCCTGCGTCAGGAGCCCGCGCGCCATGTAGGTGTAGATCGAGTCCTGCTGCGGCAGGTAGAGGCGGCGCCCGCGCAGGCCGGCGAGGTCCGCCACTTCGGCCCGGGCCACCAGCACGAAGGGCTCGGAGCCCTGCGTGGCGCCCAGCAGCTCGTAACCACGGCTCAGTGCGGAGGCCGCGATCTGCGCCGGGCCGATGAACAGCTCGTAGCCGCCGCTGCGGGTGGCGCGCATCATGTCGGTCAGGTCTTCGCTGGTACCCAGGCTGACCGGCTGTCCCAGCACCCGGCCGAGGCCGGCCTCCACGCCCTGCTGCGACACCACCAGGCCGGCCTTGCGCGCTGTGGGCTCCACCACCACCACGGCATTGACGGCCGCCTGGGCCTGACCCAGCCACTGCAGGCCCAGCACCAGCAGGCCCAGGGTCCAGCTTCTGTTCTTCTTGGTCATTTGTTTCCCAATCGATTTGTGACAGGCGCTCAGCGTAGCGGGGACATTCCCTGACCAACTGTCCAATGCCGGTGAGTTTTGTTTCAGATCGTCACAGGTGCGATGCCCGGATCGCGGCGCAGCCCGGCTCGCGAACCCTCACAATGCGCGCAGCGCCCGCCAGGGCATCCACCATGACGATGAGGAGTCGAGATGAGCCATGACGATCTGATTGCCCGCCGCCGCGTGCTTGGCGGCGCTGCCACCGCGCTGGGCGCCCTGGGCCTCAGCGGCTGGGCCCAGGCCCAGACGGCAGCCGCGACGGCATCCGCGCCGGCCGGCAAGCCCCTGCCCGCCTACGCGGCCTGGAAGAACCCCGCCGCCGTCGTGGTGCACAGCAACACCACGATCGAGACCCGCCGCAGCGCCATGGGCACCAGCCTGATCACCCCGGCCCAGCAGCTCTACATCCGCAACAACCTGCCGGCGCCGGACGCCAGCATCCTGGACAAGCGCGACGAATGGACGCTGGAAGTCGAAGGCGTCAAGCAGTCGCGCAGCATCAGCCTGGCCGAGCTCAAGACCCTGGGGCTTGAAACCGTCGCCACCGTGCTGCAGTGCTCGGGCAATGGCCGCGGCTTCTTCCCCAGCAAGCCCAGCGGCACGCCTTGGACCGTCGGCGCCGCCGGCTGCGTGCTGTGGAGCGGCGTGCCTGTGCGCAACCTGGTCACGGCATTGGGCGGCCTGGCAGAGGGCGCCGCCTTCATCACCGGCACCGGCGGCGAAAAGCTGCCCGAGGGCGTCGATCCCTTGAGCGTGGTGGTGGAACGCTCGGTGCCCATCAAGGCCTTGGAGGACTGCCTGCTGGCCTGGGAGATGAACGGTGAACCGCTGTCGCTGGCCCACGGCGGCCCGCTGCGCCTGATCGTGCCGGGCTACCAGGGCGTCAACAACATCAAGTACATCAAGCGCCTGGCCTTCGCTGCCACCGAGTCCAAGGCCAAGATCATGTCGCACGGCTACCGCATGACCCCGCCGGGCGCCCAAAGCAGCCCGGACCAGGCCTCGATCTGGGAGATGAACGTCAAGTCCTGGATCAACGGGCCGCTGGCCGAGGGCGGCCCCGTCAAGGCCGGCCTGGTGCAGATCCATGGCGTGGCCTTTGGTGGCAGCAAGGCCATCGAGCGCGTGGAGGTCAGCGTGGACGGCGGCGAGAACTGGCACACGGCCCGGCTGATCGGCCCGGACCTTGGCCGCTTTGCCTGGCGCCAGTTCGCGATCGCCGTGCGGCTGCCGGCCGGCAGCTACCAGATCGCCAGCCGCGCCGTGGATGTTGCCGGCAACGTGCAGCCCGCGGAGCGCGTGGAGAACAGCCACGGCTACAACAACAACAGCTGGCGCGACCACGCCGTCAAGCTGGTGGTGGCCTGATGGCAAGACCTGGCCCCCGAGGCCTGCAGCTCCACCGGCCGTTCTTGCCTGGGCAGACGCCCTGGCTCAGGGCCTTGCCCATGACCTTGCTCCTGGCCAGCCTTGGCCTGCCGGCATCGGCCGCGGAGGACGCCCAGCTGCTGCGCGGGCGCGAACTGTTCAACACCAAGGCCACGCCGCCCTGCGCGCTGTGCCACACCCTGGCCGCAGCCGGCAGCGAGGGCCAGATCGGCCCGGTGCTGGACGAGCTGAAGCCGGAGGCGGCCCGGGTGCGGCGGGTCCTGCAAAGCGGCATGGGCGTCATGCCCAGCTATGCCGGCAAGCTGGAGGCCGCCGACATGGAGGCCCTGGCGCAGTTCGTGGCGCAGTCGACCGGCGGCGCCAAACCCTGAGCGCGGCGGCACGGCACGCCCGTGCACGACCGTTCGTGCACTTGTGCACGCGCCTACGGTCAAACCCTGAGCTGTCCGCCAGCACGACTCCCTAGGATGCGGGCACTCAGGGAGAACAATGTCATGTCACGTCGCTGGCGCCTCGGGCTGGTTCCGGCCTTGATTGCCGGGCTGGCCGTGCTGAGCTTCTATCAGTACCTGCGCCTGCAGGCAGCCCTGCCGCTGCCGCTGCAGGCCGACCCGCGGGCTGCGGAATATCAGGCGCTGCAGCGCCTGGCGACAGACCTGGCGCGCCCCATGCGCCAGCGGGCGAGCGCCAGGGACGAAGTGCTGGACTTTCGCGCCCGGCAGGAGACGCTGGCTGCCTTCAAGTCCTATGCGCTCAGCAGCCCTTTTCGCTCGGAGCTGCTGCTGGTGGCAGACACCCCCGCCTGGACCGAAGGCTGGCTCAGTGGCCAGCAGCCGCACCGCATCCACGAAGGCCTCTCGGGCGACCCGACCTGGATTCTTCCGGTCAACAACGGACACCGATGGTCCCTGCAGGTACGCTCGTTGGAGGTGCCTGACGCCGCGGCGAGTGCGGCTGCGCTGAACCGTCGGCTGCTGGCCCTGGTGCTGAGCAGCGCACTCTGCGCCGCAGTGGCCGGCATGGCCTTGGGCCGACGCAGCGCGAGGCTGGAGCGCCCCGCAGGCTTCAGCAGCGACTCCGAACCCGCCCGGGACGGCCTGCGGACCGACCTCGGAGGCCTGGACGAGGTGATGTCCGACCACCTGAGGCTGCGCCACGAACTGGCCCGGCAAAGCGAGGAGCTGGCCGCCGTCACCGAAGCGGTGCGCCTGCGGCGCGAACAGCGCCGCCGCGAAGGCCAGCCGGCCTGAGGCGAGACCCCCGCTCATCCGCAGACAATGGCGGCATGCCAGCCAGCCTGAACTACCTCTCGCACCGCGACCGTCAGCACCGCATCGCCGCCATCGTCATCGCCCTGCTGTTCGCGCCGCTGGGTTGGAAGCTCTTCGGCCCCCGCGGCGAATGGGTCACCATCCAGGAACTGCGCTGGCAGCGAGACATCGAGATCGAGCGCCTGGTGGAAGTCAGCGATTCCAGCTGGTGCGACGAGATGCCCGCCGGGGCCCAGGAGATCCAGCGCAAGCTGATGGAGGATCCCACCGGCCAGCGTGCCGGCCCCAGCCCGCATTGCCGCTACGTGGGATTGCAATGGCGGATCCTGCGGGTGGCGCGAACCGAAGGCAGCCACCCGATGCCGCCGCGCTGGGCATCCCCCAGCCTGAGCGGCATCGAGCCGGGTCGGCCTGGGGCCGAGCGCACCGGCAAGTACAAGGGCATCTATGAAGTCGTCATGGTCGACGCCAAAGAGCGCGACTGGACCTGCCGGCTCAGTCTCCACCAATGGCAGGCGCTGGCGCCGGGCCAGCGGTTCAGGCTCTTCGTGGACCGCTTCGGGGTGGCCAACTGCAGCACGGTTCCCGGGCCTCGCTGAGGCAAGACCTGACCCCGCGCGGGTCGGCGCGGCTGCACCGGTGCGGCACTGCGCCCCTGCCAGCCGGGGACTTCAGTTGCGCACCGTGATGCCGCCCAGCACCACGGAGCCTCGAAGCTCCAATTCGCGGACCGCCGTTGCCGGCGGACGCGTCTTGTCCTCGACCTGGCCCAACACCGAGGAAGCCGTGACACGCAGCCTGCAGTCGGGCGGCAGGCGCAGCTCCAGGCCGGACATCACCAGGGACACCTCCAGCACGGCGCGCTCGAAGCCGGCCTGGCTGAGGTCCAGCTCCACGCCCCCGAGCACCACCTGGACCTGCCCGCCGACGAAGTCCTGGGACTGCACCCGCACCTGCTGGCCGCTGAGCACCGCCTTCACGTCCAGCTGGCGCGCAGTCGACTGCCGCTGCGCGCTGCCAAAGGATCCTGAGGGCCGCGTCATCACCAACACCCCCACGCCGATCAGCACCAGGGGCCAGAGGTCGCGCCACTCCATATGCAGCCAGCCCAGGCGGCGCAGCAGCAAAAAGGCGCCGATGCCCAGCAGCACACCGCCGAAGACCTGTTCCTGCCTGTCCCCTGGCGCGGCCGTCAGCAGCCGCGCCGCGCCCAGGGCCATCAGCAGCACGGGCCAGAAGGGCAGGATGCGGCGGATTTCAAGAAAGTGCAGGTTGTCCAGCAAAAACGCGCCCCCCGCCAGCACGAGGGCCAGGCCCAGCCACAGCTGGTGGCGGGATGGGCGGCCTGGCGTGACTTGCGGGTTCATGCGCGCTCCTCGACTCGTTCCAGCACGAAGCACAGGATCTTGCTCGCCCCCAGGGCGATCAGCAGCCAGGGCCAGCTGTCCTCGAAACTGAAATTCGACCAACCCGTCTCGCAGGCATAGACCCAGGCGGCCACCGCCCCCAGGAACAGGGCACGACTCAGGCCGCGCGCACTGCGGGCCAGCAGCAGGGTCAGCGCGGCCAGCGCCGCGATCACCGCGGACCAGGGCGCCTGCACCTGGAACCAGCTGGGCCAGCCTTGGCGCTGCACCAGCAGCACCACGCCGACCATGATCAGGAAGAGGCCGAAGCCGCTGCGCCCTTCGCCGCGGCGGCTGCGCCGCTCGCAACGGCGGCGTTCACGCCAACTCTGCTGTTCGATATCCATGGGGGTCCTCCAAGCGCCCGCAGCTTCCAGCGCTGCGTGACGGGTCGGACGATAGCCCTCCGGGCGCCATCTGTCTTCAGGGAAGTCGCGAAGGGCCCGCGGTGGCCGACGAAACGCAACAGCGGCCGACGAAACGCAGCCAGGTCCGACAGAGGCTTGCTCGATCCCGCCAGCCACTCCTGTGCCGGCAGGCGGTCACCCCACCTCGTGCAGTGTTCGATGCGATGAGGCACTGAAGAAAACCGTTGGATTCGTCGTCGTGGCTAGGCCCAGACCCCAGCGATGCCCCGTGGCATCGCGAGGATTTGCAGCAAGGCCAAGGCGGCAAAGACGCGGTTTGATGTGCCGATTAGCGTGGGGCACTGCACTGCTAGGCACCGTAGGGTCGGAACCGGTAATGCTCCGGCAGCAGCACCGCCACCACCCCATAGCGGCCGGGCGACTCGAACCAGGTGGAGGGAAACTCCTCGTCCGCCTGAATGCCCAGCTGCAAGGCCAGGGACTGCTGGATCGCCGCCTGCAACTGCGCCGCGCCCTCTGCACCGACCAGTCGATCCGCCGGGGTCGCGGCCAGGCTCTTGCCGAGGTCGGCGATCAGCTGCTCGCGGTTCTTGAGGATGTAGCTGCGCAGGGCCGCAGCGTCAAAGCTGCCCAGCTGCAGCCGCATGCGCGGAATCGTCAACACGCCGCGATCCAGGGGGACCTCCAGCGCGGCGTCCAGCAGCTCCAGCGTGCGCGCCTCACGGTCGCGGGACTCCTCAGCGGCCGCGCGCGCTTGCAACTCGGGCGATTGCTTGAGCAGGGCTTCCTTGCGACGCAACAGCTCCCGCAGCTCCGACTCGGTCTGCCCGCTGGCGGAAAAGCGCTGCCGCAGGACCGACCAGTCGCCCGTCGGCTCGACGGACTCCCTCGGGCCCCGGGCCCACCACAGCCCGGCGGCGACGACCAGCAGCATCAGCAGGGCCAGCATCCAGAGGCCCTGAGGCTTGGCCGCCGGCGGCGCCGTGCGCGTGCGGCCGGGCGCGGCGGGTGCGCGCGAGGCCGCCGCGCTGCGGGTAGTTGGAGCCTGCGGCGCCACCACGGCCCGCTGTGACGCCAGCCATTGATCGTAGGCCGCGCGCCGCGCCGGGTCGGACAGCAGATCGTAGGCTTCCGTGATGGCCGCCGCACGCGCCGCGGCCTCGGGATCGTCGGGCCGGCGGTCCGGATGAAAGCGCTGGATCAGGCTGCGGTAGGCCGCGCGCACCACCTCGGGGCTGGCTCGCTCGCTGATCTCCAGGATGTCGTAGTGCGTCACCGGCATTCAGTCAGGACAGGCAAACGGGGTGCAGGACATGGCGGTGCGTCATTCCTGCTGCTGCATCCGTTCCTTCAGCTGCTTCAGCCTCAGCTGCAGGCGGCGGCGCTCCAGGTCGTTGGTCGTGTAACTGATCTCCAGCGCCAGCTGCTCGGCCTCGAACTTCAGCCTTTGCTGTTCTTCCCGCGCCGACTCCATCGCCCGTTGCACGTTGCGAGTCACCTCCTCGCCGCGCCGGCGGGATTCCTCCTCCCAGCGCTTTTGCTCTTCCTCCGCGCGTCGGCTGTCGGCTGCGGCCTGGCGTTCGGCGTTCTCCTTGCGCCGGCGCTCCGCTTCCATGCGCTCCAACTCGGCCATATTGGCCGGCCGCACGCCGTAGGTTTGGTAGTAATCCTGCAGTGCCGCATGCTCGGCGGCGCGCTTTTCCATGGCCTCGCGCAGCTCGATCTGCTCGCGGGCGCTCTTCATGGAGCAGCGCGAGACACCCGCCGAGATGAAGCCCAGCAGCATCAGCAGGATCAGCAGGATCAGCAGACGGCGTGTCGAGTCGGACAGATCCGCCCAGAAGCCCAGTCCGCCCCGGCGGCCGCCCACGGCCTCCAGTTCCGCACGGGCCATCAAGGCGTCAGCCCGCAAGGACAGCGCATCCGCGCGCAAGCCCAGCGCATCCGCCCGGGTGCCCGAGGTCGTGATCGACGTCCCCGTCATCCCGCTGGCCGCCAGTGCCGATGCGGCCTTGGCGGCTGCCTCCAGGTCGGCGTCGTATCCCGCGCGGGAAATCGAGTCGCTGAGCGTGGAGTACGCCACTCGCAGCAGCTGGAACTGGTCGTCGAATTCCTGCTTGCTCAGCGAAGCACGCTGCGCCTCCAGGGCTTCCAATGCCAGCTTGTAGGCAGTGCGCACCTCGGTTGCCGTGGCATGCGGCCGCACACCCAGCATTTCGTACAGCGTCCTCTTTTCCGTCATTTCCTACCCCAAACGGCCACAACCCGTTGCGACCCAACCATTGCATGCTCACCCTGAAGCGCAGTTGCGTTCCTGCCCTTCGCGGCGGCCGGCCGAGTTTAGCCAAGCCGGCAGCGGTATTGTCCGCAAGAGTGCAGATGTTCCGACGTGCTGGTGGCCTCAGGGAGTCCGGGTTTTCCTCCCCCTCGCCGGACAGTGGCGCGGCAGCGAACCGGGAACAATCCGGCGACCACGGAGGAACGATGGATCATCAAGCGCAGCCGCCCCCCCTCGCCCAGCCGCGCGTCAGCCATGCAGCACGGCGCGTCCAGGTCCAGTCGGCCGTCGGGCGCGCGGTGAGCGCGTTCGTCGCCCTGTTGATCGCGCTTGATGCCACGGCGGACAGCGATGCCGACGCCGCGGCGGCTCCGGTCGAGGTGTCTGTGCCCAGCCTGGAGCAGCAGGGCGGGCAGGCGCTGACGCTGAACGGCTACTGGTATGCCGCGACGCAAGCCGGTCGGCGCCCCACCGTGCTGCTGCTGCACGGCTGCGGCGGCCCGCATGACGGTCACGGTCAACCTTCGGCTCGCATGCGCGAATACAGCGCCCTGCTGAATGCCCAAGGCTGGCATGCGCTGGTGCTGGACTCGTTCACTCCGCGCGGTGAAAAGGAACTGTGTACCCAGCGCATCGGCACGCGCGCGATCACCATGAGCCAGCGCCGTCTGGATGCCCTGGGCGCGCTGGCCTGGCTGGCGCGGCGCAGTGATGTGGATGCCGGGCGCCTGGCGCTGCTTGGCTGGTCCAATGGCGGGAGCAGTGTGCTGGCCGCCAGCAACCTGGCCTACCGGGACGTGGCCCTGGCACAACCCAAGCCGCGCGCCCTGGCGGCCTTCTACCCAGGCTGCGAGGCAGAGCTCAAGCGCGGCTACACACCCAGCGCGCCGCTGCAGTTGTTCGTTGGCGCGCAGGACGACTGGACCCCTGCGCAAGCCTGCGAAGCCCTGGCGGCACGCGCGCCGGCTGGCATGCCCATCGCCATCGAGCGCTATGCCGGGGCATACCATGGCTTTGATTCCGACAAGCCACTCCGGCTCCGCAAGGATGTACCCAACGGCGTGCATCCCGGCCAAGGCGTCCATGTGGGCGGCAATGCGGCGGCCCTGGAAGCGTCGCGTGCCCGTCTGCTGGCCTTTCTGCGAGAACAATTGCAGTGAACGCAGCCGGCAGGCGCAGCGCGCAGCACCCGGCCCGGGCTACGCTTCAGCTTTGCGGAGTAATGCCTCATGGTGACGACGGTCAAGCGCGATGAGTTCTGTTTCCTCGTGGTGGATGACTTCTCCACCATGCGCCGCATCATCTCGGGCCTGCTGCGAGAAATCGGCTTCAGAAAGATCCTGGAAGCAGAGAACGGCCTGTTGGCGCTGCGCCAGCTGGAGCACTCGGTCGAGTCGGGTGAGCCCATCCATTTCGTGCTGAGCGACGTGAACATGCCGGAGATGAACGGCTTCGAGCTGCTGGAGGCGATCCAGGCCAAGCCGGCCGACAACCCCCTGCGCAGGATCCCCGTGCTGCTGGTGACGGCCGAAGGCCGCAAGGACGACATCCTGCGTGCAGCCAAGGGCGGCGCCTGCGGCTATGTGGTCAAGCCCTTCAACAAGGAAACCCTGGCGGACAAGATCCACCTGGCCTTGAAGCATCGGGCGATCCTGGTGGAGTGAGCCGGGGCGCCATGCCCGCTGCGTTCAGGGCGCGGCCACCGTGCCGGGATCCAGGCTGCGCAGCCGCTCGTCCAGCGCATTCAGCCATTGCCGGTCCAGGTCGCGCTGGCACATCAGGTGCCGCGTCGGCGACTCCACCATGCCGGGCAGCACCACCACCTCCAGGGCACGCGCCGACGAGCCCAGCTCCTTCAGCAGCACGGCCGCCTCGTCCAGGTCGGTGAACATGAAGTCCGCATGACCGCGCAGCAGCATGCGCACCTGGCGCGCCGGCGGTGCGCTGACGCGCAGCATGGCCGCCCCCCGCTGCCGCAGCCAGGCATCGAGCTGCGGGCCGTAGGAGGCGCCGTCGGTCAGCAGCAGACGCAGAACGGGGTCCTCGACCAGTGCCTGTGCGCTCGGGTACTTGCGCATCCGTGCCGCTGCCGCACGCGTCGCCAGGAATACCGACGGCGACTCGCGAAAGATGGGGCCGGAAAACCAGGCCACCGCTTCCCGCTCAGGCGTCTTGAACACCCCGACCAGGCAGATCGGCTCCCCCCCCTGCAGGACGTCCTGCAATGAGCGCTTCAAGGGCGCTGGATGCAGGGGCGGCATGGGCATCTCGGCTGGCCAGACGCGGCGCAGCTGATCGAGCAGGCTTCCCGCCGGGCGCCCCTGGGCGTCGGTGTACATCATGGGCGGGATGTCGAAGTAATGCAGCTCGCGCGGCGCTTGCGCCCGGGCGGATGCGCCCAAGGCGGCGACCAGCAGCAGGGCGATGGCGGCAAAGCGGTTCACGGTGCGCGTGGAGGCAGCGGGAGCCCCAGTGTGCACGCCTGCGCGCCCCTTGGCAGCCCCTCGGATGTGGGCGGGAGGTGGGGTGGGCCGTGGGGTGGGACGCGGGCTCCCCTGCCTCAGGCGCTGGCCTGCGCTCGCCCATGACGCCGGACGCACGGGCTCGCCAATGAGCAAAGCCCGAACCGTCGCCGGTTCGGGCTCAAGCGCGATCAGCGAGGGCTCGGCGCCGCGGGCTTACTTGCGCGCCGGCGGCACATCCGTGCACGAGCCGTGCGCCACCTCGGCCGCCATGCCGATGCTCTCGCCCAGCGTGGGATGCGGGTGGATGGTCTTGCCGATGTCCACGGCATCCGCGCCCATCTCGATGGCCAGGGCGATCTCGCCGATCATGTCGCCGGCATGCGTGCCGACGATGCCGCCGCCGACGATGCGGTGCGTCTCCTCATCGAACAGCAGCTTGGTGAAGCCCTCATCCCGGCCGTTGGCGATGGCGCGGCCCGAGGCCGCCCAGGGGAACAGGCCCTTCTTGATCTTCAGCCCTTGAGCCTTGGCCTGCTCCTCGGTGAGGCCCACCCAGGCCACTTCCGGGTCGGTGTAGGCCACGCTGGGGATCACGCGGGCGTCGAACTGGCTCTTCGCTAGCGCAGCGTCGTTCAGCAGCTCGCCCGCGATGACCTCGGCCGCCACATGCGCCTCGTGCACCGCCTTGTGCGCCAGCATGGGCTGGCCGACGATGTCGCCGATGGCAAAGATGTTGGGCACGTTGGTGCGCATCTGCACGTCGACGTTGATGAAGCCGCGGTCCGTCACGGCCACGCCGGCCTTGTCGGCGGCAATCTTCTTCCCGTTGGGCGTGCGGCCCACGGCCTGCAGCACGAGGTCGTAGACGCCCTCGCTCTTCGTGCCGTCCAGGCCCTCGAACTGCACCTTGATGCCTTCGGGCGTGGCCTCGGCCCCGACGGTCTTGGTCTTCAACAGGATCTTGTCGAAGCGGGGCTTGTTCATCTTCTCCCAGACCTTGACCAGGTCGCGGTCCGCGCCCTGCATCAGGCCGTCCATCATCTCGACCACGTCCAGGCGCGCGCCCAGGGTCGAGTAGACGGTGCCCATTTCCAGGCCGATGATGCCGCCACCGATGATCAGCATCTTCTTTGGAACGCCCTTGAGCTGCAGCGCGCCGGTGGAGTCGACGATGCGCTCGTCCTGCGGCAGGAAGGGCAGGCGCACGGCGGCCGAGCCGGCGGCGATGATGGCCTTCTTGAAGCGCACGATCTTGCTCGCGCCGGACTTGTCCTGCGCCGTGCCGGTGGTCTCTTCCACGCTCAGGTGGTAGGGGTCGATGAAGCTGCCGTAGCCGCGCACGACCGTCACCTTGCGCATCTTGGCCATCTGCGAGAGGCCGCCGGTCAGCTTGCCAATGACCTTTTCCTTGTGGCCGCGCAGCTTGTCGATGTTGACGGTGGGCGCACCGAAGTCGACGCCCAGGTCCGCCATGTGGCTCACCTCGTCCATCACCGCGGCCACGTGCAGCAGCGCCTTGGAGGGGATGCAGCCCACGTTGAGGCAGACGCCGCCCAGCGTGGCATAGCGCTCGACCAGCACGACCTTCAGGCCGAGGTCCGCCGCGCGGAAGGCGGCCGAGTAGCCGCCGGGGCCGCCACCCAGCACCAGCACGTCGGCCTCGAGGTCGGCGGCACCGCTGTAGCTGCCCGCGGGCAGCGGCGCTGCAGGTGCTGCCACGGCTGGAGCCGGTGCTGCGGCAGCCGCAGCGGCCACGGCCGGTGCAGGTGCCGCAGCGGCCACGGCCGGTGCAGGTGCCGGGGCCGCAGCGGCCTCGCTGTCCAGCACCAGGATGGTCGTGCCCTGGTTGACCTTGTCACCCAGGCTCACTTTGAGTTCCTTGACCACGCCGGCGTGCGTCGACGGGATCTCCATCGAGGCCTTGTCGCTCTCGACGGTCAGCAGGCTCTGGTCGACCTTCACCGTGTCGCCGGCCTTGACCAGCAGCTCGATGATGGCCACGTCCTTGAAGTCACCGATGTCCGGGACCTTCACTTCTAGCAATGCCATGTCTGTCTCCTGGGGCGGCGAGCCGCGCGCTCATGACGCGCAGGCCCGGCCCGGTGTGGGTTCTTTGCGGTGGGGCGAGCTTACAGCGCGATGCGGCGGAAGTCGGCCAGCAAGGAAGCGAAGTACACGTTGAAACGCGCAGCGGCCGCACCGTCGATCACGCGGTGATCCCAGCTCAAGGACAGCGGCAGCATCAGGCGCGGCTGGAAGGCCTGGCCGTCCCACTTGGGCTCGATCTGGCTCTTGCACACGCCCATGATGGCCACCTCGGGCGCATTGATGATGGGCGTGAAGTAGCGCCCGCCGATGCCGCCGAGGGACGAGATCGTGAAGCAGCCGCCCGTCATGTCGGCCGGGCCCAGCTTGCCGTCGCGGGCCTTCTTGGCCAGCTCGACCATTTCCTGGCTGATCTGGACGATGCCCTTCTTGTCGGCATCCTTGATCACCGGCACCACCAGGCCGTTGGGCGTGTCCGCCGCGAAGCCGATGTGGAAGTACTGCTTCAGCACGAGCGTGTCGCCATCCAGGCTGGCGTTGAACTCGGGGAACTTCTTGAGCGCGGCCACGGCGGCCTTGATCATGAAGGCCAGCATGGTGACCTTCACGCCGCTCTTCTCGTTCTCCTTGTTCAGCAGGACGCGGAAGGCTTCGAGGTCGGTGATGTCGGCATCGTCGTGGTTGGTGACGTGCGGGATCACCACCCAGTTGCGATGCAGATTCGCGCCCGAGATCTTCTTGATGCGGCCCATCTCCTTGCGCTCGATGGGGCCGAACTTGGCGAAGTCCACCTGCGGCCAGGCCAGCAGGCCCGGGAAGGCGCCACCGCTGGCTGCACCGCCCGCGGGCGCGGCGGCCTTCTGTGCGGCGGTCTGTGTCTGGCCGGCCATCACGGCCTTGACGAAGCCCTGCACGTCGGATTCCAGCACGCGGCCCTTGGGACCGCTGCCCTTCACTTCCTCCAGCGGCACGCCCAGCTCGCGGGCCAGCTTGCGGATGGTGGGAGAGGCGTGCGGCAGGCGGCCCTTGGCGGCCGAGGGCTCATGCGCGGGCAGCGCCAGCACCGAGGCGCTTGCGGCCACAGGCGCTGCGGCGGCCTGAGCCGGCGCTGCGGCAGGCGCGGCAGGGGCCGGTGCGCTCGCCGTGGGGGCAGCGGCGCCGGCGGCGGTCTGCACCACGGCCAGCAGCGTGCCCTTGGCGACCTTGTCACCCAGCTTGACCTTGAGCTCCTTGATCACACCGCCGTGCGAGGACGGGATCTCCATCGAGGCCTTGTCGCTCTCCACGGTGATCAGGCTCTGCTCGACGCGGATCGTGTCGCCCACCTTGACGAAGACCTCGATCACGCTGACCTCGTCGAAGTCGCCGATGTCCGGCACCACGACGTCAACAAGCCCGCCGCCCGCCGCAGGCGCGGCGACAGGAGCTGGCACTGCCGGGGCAGCGGCAGGCGCCGGAGCCGCGACGGTAGCCGGTGCAGGCGCAGCCGCCGCAGCGCCCGCCCCTTCCACGATCAGCAGCAGGCTGCCCTCGTTGACCTTGTCACCCACGGCGACCTTCAGCTCCTTGACCTCGCCCGCGTGCGTCGAGGGAATCTCCATGGAGGCCTTGTCGCTCTCCACGGTCACCAGGCTCTGGTCGACCGAGATCGTGTCGCCCACCTTCACCAGCAGCTCGATCACTGCCACGTCCTTGAAGTCCCCGATGTCGGGCACCTTCACTTCAAGCATTGCCATGCGGATGTCTCCGTTGAATACGTTGCGCTGCGCGGGAGCGATCAGGCGTAGAGGGGGTTGATCTTGTCGGCCTTGATGCCGTACTTCGCAATCGCCTCGGCGACCTTGGCCAGCGGCAGCTTGCCTTCGTCGGCCAGGCTCTTCAGCGCGGCCACGACGATGTAGTGGCGGTTGATCTCGAAGTGCTCGCGCAGCTTGGTGCGGAAGTCCGAGCGGCCGAAGCCGTCGGTGCCCAGCACCTTGTACGAACGACCGGCCGGCACGTAGGCGCGGATCTGCTCGGCGTAGTTCTTCATGTAGTCGGTCGAGGCGATCACCGGGCCGCTGGTGCCGCTCAGCTGCTGGGTGACGTAGGCCGCGCGCGGCGCCTGGGTCGGGTGCAGCAGGTTCCAGCGCTCGGCGTCCTGGCCGTCGCGGGCCAGCTCGTTGAAGCTGGGGCAGGACCAGATGTGGGCGCCGACGCCCCAGTCCTGCTCCAGCAGCGCCTTGGCGGCCATGGACTCGCGCAGGATGGAGCCCGAGCCCAGCAGGTTGACCTGCAGCGCGCTGCCGGCCGAAGCCGGATCCAGCAGGTACATGCCCTTGAGGATCTGCGCCTCGGTGCCGGCCTTCAGGCCCGGCATCGCGTAGTTCTCGTTGAGCAGGGTGATGTAGAAGAACACGTTCTCCTGGTTCTCCACCATGCGCTTGAGGCCGTTGTGCATGATCACGGCGACCTCGTGCGCGAAGGTCGGGTCGTAGGAGATGCAGTTGGGGATGGTGCCGGCCAGGATGTGGCTGTGGCCGTCCTCGTGTTGCAGGCCTTCGCCGTTGAGCGTGGTCCGGCCCGAGGTGCCGCCCAGCAGGAAGCCGCGGGCCTGCATGTCGCCGGCCGCCCAGGCCAGGTCGCCGATGCGCTGGAAGCCGAACATCGAGTAGTAGACGTAGAACGGGATCATCACCCGGTTGTTCGTCGAGTAGCTCGTGGCTGCGGCGATCCAGCTGGCCATGCCGCCGGCCTCGTTGATGCCTTCCTGCAGGATCTGGCCGGCCTTGTCCTCGCGGTAGTACATCACCTGGTCCTTGTCGACCGGGGTGTAGAGCTGGCCCTTGGGGTTGTAGATGCCGATCTGGCGGAACAGGCCTTCCATGCCGAAGGTGCGGGCCTCGTCGACGAGGATGGGCACCACGCGCGGGCCTAGCTCCTTGTCGCGCAGCAGCTGCGTCAGGAAGCGCACATAGGCCTGGGTCGTCGAGATCTCGCGGCCTTCCGCGGTCGGGTCCAGCACGGCCTTGAAGGTCTCCAGCGGCGGCGTCACGAAGCTCTCGTCCGCCTTGACGCGGCGCTTGGGCAGGTAGCCGCCCAGGGCCTGGCGGCGTTCGTGCAGGTAGCGCATTTCCGGCGTGTCATCGGCCGGCTTGTAGTACGGCAGCTTGGGCAGCTCGCTGTCCGGCACGGGGATGCCGAAGCGGTCGCGGATGTACTTGATGTCCTCGTCGGTGAGCTTCTTGGTCTGGTGGACGGTGTTCTTGCCTTCACCGGCCTTGCCCATGCCATAGCCCTTGACGGTCTTGACCAGCAGCACCGTGGGCTGGCCCGAGCGGTTGTTGTGGGCGGCGTGGAAGGCGGCATAGACCTTCTCGGGCTGGTGGCCCCCGCGGCGCAGCTCGAAGATCTCGTCGTCGCTCATGTGCTCGACGAGCTTGGCGGTCTCGGGGTACTTGCCGAAGAAGTGCTTGCGGACGTAGGCGCCGTCATTGGCCTTCATGGCCTGGTAGTCGCCGTCCAGCGTCTCCATCATCAGTTGCTTGAGCTTGCCGCTCTTGTCGCGCGCCAGCAGCTCGTCCCAGCCCTTGCCCCAGATCAGCTTGATCACGCTCCAGCCGCTGCCGCGGAACTCGCCTTCCAGCTCCTGGATGATCTTGCCGTTGCCGCGGACCGGGCCGTCCAGGCGCTGTAGATTGCAGTTGACGACGAAGACCAGGTTGTCCAGGCCCTCGCGCGCCGCGAGGCCGATGGCGCCCAGGCTTTCGGGCTCATCCATCTCGCCGTCGCCCATGAAGGCCCAGACCTTGCGGTTGGCGGTGTCGGCAATGCCGCGGGCATGCAGGTACTTCAGGAAGCGGGCCTGGTAGATGGCCATCAGCGGGCCCAGGCCCATGGAGACCGTCGGGAACTGCCAGAAGTCCGGCATCAGCTTGGGGTGGGGATAGCTGGAGAGGCCCTTGCCATCGACCTCCTGGCGGAAGCTGTCCAGCTGGGCCTCGCTCAGGCGGCCTTCCAGGAAGGCGCGGGCATAGATGCCGGGGGCGCTGTGACCCTGAATGTAGAGCAGGTCGCCGCCGTGCTTCTCACTCTCGGCATGCCAGAAGTGGTTGAAGCCGGCGCCCAGCATGGAGGCCAGCGAGGCAAAAGAGCCGATGTGGCCGCCCAGATCGCCGCCATCGGCCGGATTCAGCCGGTTGGCGCGCACCACCATGGCCATGGCGTTCCAGCGCATGTAGGCGCGCAGGCGCTTTTCAATCTCGATATTGCCGGGGCAGCGCGCTTCCTGGTCAGCCGGGATGGTGTTGACGTAGGGCGTGGTGGCCGAGAACGGCACGTCGATGCCGGCCTGGCGGGCGTGGTCGATCAGGGTGTTGAGCAGGAAGTGCGCGCGCTCACCGCCCTCTTCGCCGATGACGGCGGACAGGGCGTCCAGCCATTCCTGGGTCTCGAGGGCGTCGGTGTCTTGGGCGGCTGCGCCTGGGAGGGACTGGGGCTGCGCGGACATGCTGTCTCCTTGCAAATCTCTGGTGTTGCGGCGTTGTTTCGCGATCGTGATCGCGGTGTTGATGCCTGGCTTGAGCCCCTCCGATCGCCGTCACAGACGCAGCAATCCCGGGGCCCGCCAATGTTCCGGCCGAAGTGTCGCACAGCCTGTTCCATTTTTCCAAATTGTGCGATCGCGTTTCACATTACGGAAATCAAAGGGATTGCTCGCTGCCGCCATGGCGAGCTGGGCCGGATAATTCGGCCCATGTCTTCGCGTTTTGATGTCAAGGCCCAGCTGCGCCGCTGGTCCCAGCCCCTGCGTTTGCTGGCCACCACCTGGTGGCGCCGCCAGTCCCCCTCCCGCCAGGATCGCTTCGCCACACTGGGCCCGCTGATCTCGGTGCTGCTTTTTCTCGCGGCCATCATCCTGGCCTTCTGGTACCTGCGGAACGAGGAAATTGAGCGTGAGCAGGAGGCCGTCAAGCGCGACACCGAGATCGCCCAGAAGCAGATCCAGCTGCGCCTGATCGAGAACCAGGAACAGCTGGTGCGCATCGCCCGGGAAATCGCCACCCGGGCCACCGACACGCATGAGTTCAACGTCCAGGCCAGCACCTGGGCGCGCGACCGGCCCGAGATCACGCATGTGACCTGGCTGAGCAACCGCCGCGAGCGGCGGGCCAGCGTCAGCGCGGCGGGCTACCAGGCCGACAGCCTGATGATCCTGGAGGGCGGCGACCCCTCCATGCCCGCCGGCAACCCCGGCAGCGCCGCGGAGAGCGCCTTCCAGCTGGTCAAGGAACGTCGCCAACCGGCCTACTCGCAAGCATTCAGCGATGCCAACAACACCATGGTCTTCCAGGTCCAGGTGCCGCTGATCGACCGCACCGGCTTCTCTGGCGTGCTGATCGCCGAATACACCGTCGAGGGCCTGCTGCGCTACTACGTGCCCTCCGATGTGGCGGTGCGCCACGCCATCGCGGTGCTGGACTCGCGCGACATCGTGGTCGCCAGCACCGTGACGCCCATGCCGGGCCAGAAGCTCAAGAAGCCCTCCATCTTCCACGAGGTGCCGTTGGCGCCGGCCTTCAACGGCCTGGTGCTGCGCGGCCAGGGCTACCGCACCTCGGTGGGTCTGATCTCCAACACCTTGTTCTGGATGGTGGTGGCGCTCTCGGTGCTGACCGTCTGGATGCTGCTGGGCACGTGGAAGCACATGCGCCGCCGCATGCAGGCGCAGAACGCGCTGATCAACGAAACCAATTTCCGCCGGGCCATGGAGAACTCCATGCTGACCGGCATGCGGGCCATGGACATGGAGTCGCGCATCTCGTATGTGAACCCTGCGTTCTGCGCGATGACGGGCTTCTCGGAAGGCGAGCTGATCGGTCGCAAGCCCCCCTTCCCCTATTGGCCGCCCGACCGCTACGAAGAGAACGCCCGCTTGCTGCAGCAGGAGATC
Organism: Burkholderiaceae bacterium; assembly: GCA_041905785.1. Taxonomy (GTDB): domain Bacteria; phylum Pseudomonadota; class Gammaproteobacteria; order Burkholderiales; family Burkholderiaceae_C; genus Roseateles_B. The sequence goes on along the minus strand of JAYRKJ010000001.1, from coordinate 40,662 downwards.
CAGGGCCGCAGCCCCGCCGGAGGCGCCGAGGTCAAGGTCATGCGCAAGGACGGCACGACCTTCGACGCCCGCATGTACGTCTCCCCACTGATCGACCCCAAGGGCCGGCAGACCGGCTGGATGACCTCGATGACCAACATCACCGAGGCCAAGCGCGTGCGCGACCAGCTCTCGGCCTCGCACGAGCGCTTCACCACCGTGCTGGAGGGCCTGGATGCGGCCGTGTCAGTGCTGTCCGTGCAGCAGGGCGAACTGCTCTTCGCCAACCGCAGCTACCGACTGTGGTTCGGCGCCGACCCCAAGGGCCACGCCATGCTGGCCGGCGGCAAGCTGGGCCGCAGCAAGGAAGACCCCGACCACGACGAGGAGGTGGACGACTACTCCGGCCTGCCCGCCCAGCCGCTGATGGAAGTGGGCTCGGACCCGCGCGAGGTCTACATCGACAGCCTGGAGATGTGGTTCGACGTGCGTGCCCGCTACCTGCAGTGGACCGACGGCCGCCTCGCGCAGATGCTGATCGCCACCGACATCACCGCCCGCCGCCGCGCCGAGGAGCAGGCCGCCCAGCAGGCCGAGAAGGCCCAGGTCACCAGCCGGTTGATGACCATGGGCGAGATGGCCTCCAGCGTGGCGCACGAGCTGAACCAGCCGCTGACGGCCATCACCAACTACTGCAACGGCATGGTCTCGCGCGTGCGCAACGATCAGATCGGCAAGGACGACCTGCTGGCCGCCCTGGAGAAGACCGCCAAGCAGGCGCAGCGGGCCGGGCAGATCATCCACCGCATCCGCAACTTCGTGAAGCGCAGCGAGCCGCAGCGCGCGCCCTCGCAGGCGCATGACATCGTCGAGGACGCAGTCGAGCTGGCCGGCATCGAGCTGCGCCGCCGCAACGTGGCCATCCACACCTACGTTGCACAGCGCCTGCCCACGTTAATGGTGGACCCCATTCTGATCGAGCAGGTGCTGATGAACCTGCTGAAGAACGCCGCCGAGGCCATCGACAACGCCGGGCTGCCAGTCTCGCGCCGCCATATCGAGCTGCGCGTGGTGCCCAAGCACACGCCCGAGCTGGGTGCCAACATCGAGTTCTCGGTGACCGACATGGGCCCGGGCCTGCCTGAGGAGGTCATCGAGCGCATGTACGAGGCCTTCTTCTCGACCAAGGCCGATGGCATGGGCATCGGCCTAGGGTTATGCCGGTCCATCGTGGAGTCCCACCAGGGGCGGATCCGCGCCGAGAACTTATACAATGGTTCGACGATCGTGGGGTGCAGGTTCGCCTTCACCATCCCCGTCGAAATCCCGCGCCACGAGGCGCCGGGCACAGCCCAAAACACTGCCGAGACACCATGAGCCTGATTCCGAAGAAGGGTACCGTCTACGTTGTCGACGATGATGAAGCGGTGCGCGATTCACTGCAATGGCTGCTGGAGGGCAAGGACTACCGCGTGAAGTGCTTCGATTCCGCCGAGTCCTTCTTGAGCCGCTACGACCCGCGTGAAGTGGCCTGCCTGATCACCGATGTGCGCATGGAAGGCATGAGCGGCCTGGACCTCCAGGACAAGCTGCTGGAGCGCAAGAGCCCCCTGCCCGCGGTCTTCATCACCGGCCATGGCGACGTGCCCATGGCGGTCAATACCATGAAGAAGGGCGCGATGGACTTCATCGAGAAGCCCTTCAAGGAAGAAGAGCTGCTGGCCCTGGTCGAGCGCATGCTGGAGCAGGCCCGCGTGGAGTTCTCGCAGCATCAGGAAGCGGCGAGCCGCGAAGCCCTGCTGTCGCGCCTGACCACGCGCGAGGCGCAGGTGCTGGAGCGCATCGTCGCTGGCCGGCTGAACAAGCAGATCGCAGACGACCTGGGCATCAGCATCAAGACGGTGGAGGCGCACCGCGCCAACATCATGGAGAAGCTCAACGCCAACACGGTGGCCGATCTGCTCAAGATCGCCCTGGGCGCCTCGGCCCAGGCCAAGGCCTGAAGGCTTCCCGCCGCCCACCCAAAGCCGCTGCGTCTCCAGCGGCTTTTTGCATTTCCCCGGAGTATTTCTGACATGACTGCAACTCTCATCGACGGCGTGGCGCTGTCCAAGCAACTCCGCACGGAGGTGGCCCAGCGCGCTGCCGCGCTCGCACCGCACGGCGTCAAGCCCGGTCTGGCCGTGATCCTGGTGGGCGACAACCCGGCCAGCCAGGTCTACGTGCGCAACAAGGTCAAGGCCTGCGAGGACGTCGGCTTCCATTCGGTGCTGGAAAAGTACGAGGCCACGATGAGCGAGGCCGAGCTGCTGGCCCGCGTCGAGGCGCTCAACAAGGAACCCGCCATCCACGGCATCCTGGTGCAGCTGCCCCTGCCCGCCCACATCGACGACCACAAGGTCATCGAGGCCATCTCCCCGCTCAAGGACGTGGACGGCTTCCACGTGGCCTCGGCCGGCGCCCTCATGGTGGGGGAGACCGGCTTCAAGGCCTGCACCCCCTACGGGTGCATGAAGATGCTGGAAAGCATTGGCATGAAGGACTTGCGCGGCAAGCACGCCGTGGTGATCGGCCGCTCCAACATCGTGGGCAAGCCCATGGCCATGATGCTCCTGCAGGCCAACGCCACCGTCACCATCTGCCACAGCGGCACCGCCGACCTGGCCGCCATGACGCGCCAGGCGGACGTCGTGGTGGCCGCCGTCGGCAAGCGCAATGTGCTGACCGCCGACATGGTCAAGCCCGGTGCGGTGGTCATCGACGTGGGCATGAACCGCAATGACGAAGGCAAGCTCTGCGGCGACGTGGACTTCGATGGCGTGAAGAACGTGGCCGGGTGGATCACCCCCGTGCCCGGCGGCGTCGGCCCCATGACCATCACCATGCTGCTGGTCAACACCATGGAGTCGGCCGAGCGCGCCGCGAGCGGGGGCTGAAGCAACGCTGAGCCGCCTGCCGTGCTGCCGCACCGGCCGGCGCGACGCACCATAGACAACGCAAGGGGCCGACGCGCCCAGGGAGACCTCGTGAACAATCCACTGCTCAGCACCGCCCCTCTGCCCGCCTTTGCGAGCATCCGCCCCGAGTGCATCCAGCCCGCCATCAGCGAGCTGCTGGAGGCCGCCCGGCGAGCCCAGGCCGAAGCCACCGACGAGGCCACGCCCGCGGACTTCGACACCCTGGAGCACGTGCTCAGCACGGCCACCGAACGGCTGTCCGTGGCCTGGGGGGCCGTGGGCCATCTGAACGCGGTGGCCAACACGCCGGAGCTGCGCGAGGCCTACAACGCCATGCTGCCGGCCGTCACCGAGTTCTACACCAGCCTGGGCGCCGACGAGAAGCTCTTCGCCAAGTACAAGGCGATCCAGCGGCTGCAGGGCGCGTCGCTGAACCCTGCGCGCCAGCAGGCCTTGCGCCACTGGATCCGCGACTTCGTGCTCTCCGGCGCCGACCTGCAGGGCGAGGCCAAGGCGCGTTTCGCGGCGATCCAGGAGCGTGCCGCCGAGCTGGGCCAGGCTTTCAGCGAGCATGTGATGGATGCCACCGACGGCTGGGCGCACTACGCCAGCCGCGAGGAAATGAGCGGCGTCCCCGAGGACGTGCTGGCCCAGACCGCGCAGGCCGCCGAGGCCGATGGCAAGCCCGGCCTGCACAAGATCACGCTGCACTTTCCCTGCTACCTGCCTGTGATGCAGTACGCCAGCCACAGGCCGCTGCGCGAGCGCGTCTACCGCGCCTACGTCACGCGCGCCAGCGAGCTGGGCGGCAAGCCCGAGTGGGACAACAGCGCCCTGATGCAGGAGATGCTGACCCTGCACCAGGAAGAGGCCCGGCTGCTGGGCTACGCCAACTATGCCGAGGTGTCGCTGGTGGCCAAGATGGCCGAGTCACCGGCCCAAGTGATGACCTTTCTGCGCGAGCTGGCGCTCAAGGCTCGGCCCTATGCCCAGCGCGACCTGGACGCACTGCGCGCCTACGCCCGCGAGCAGATGGCGGACGAGTTCCCGGACGGCCAGCTGCAGGCCTGGGACCAGGCCTACGTCTCCGAGAAGCTCAAGATGGCCCGCTATGCCTTCAGCGATCAGGAGGTGAAGCAATACCTGACCCTGCCCCGCGTGCTGGAGGGCTTGTTCAGCATCCTGGAACGCGTCTTCGGTGTGCGCTTGATCGCCGACACGGCCGAGGTCTGGCACGAGTCCGTGCGCTTCTACCGCCTGGAGCGCCAGGGCCAGCTCATCGGCCATGTGTACATGGACCTCTACGCCCGCACGGGCAAACGCCCTGGCGCCTGGATGGACGAGGTGCGTGGCCGTTGGCGCCGCCCCGAAGGCACGCTGCAGCTGCCGGTGGCCCATCTGGTGTGCAATTTCGCCTCGCCCGTCGGCGACAAGCCTGCGCTGCTGCGGCACGACGACGTCACCACCCTGTTCCACGAGGTCGGCCATGGCCTGCACCATCTGCTGACGCAGGTGGAGGAGGCTGGCGTGTCCGGCATTTCCGGCGTGGAATGGGATGCGGTCGAACTGCCCAGCCAGTTCATGGAGAACTTCTGCTGGGAATGGGAGGTGCTGCAGCAGCTCTCCAGCCACGTGGACAGCGGCGAGCCGCTGCCGCGCGAGCTCTACGACAAGATGGTCGCGGCCAAGAACTACCAGGCAGGCCTGCAGACCCTGCGCCAGATCGAATTCGCGCTCTTCGACATGCGCCTGCACGCCGAGCCCGGCAGCGAGGCGCGCATCCAGCAGGTGCTGGACGAGGTGCGGGCCGAAGTCTCGGTCAACCCGCCGCCGGCCTTCAACCGCTTCCAGCACAGCTTCTCGCACATTTTCGCGGGCGGGTATTCTGCCGGTTATTACAGCTATAAATGGGCCGAGGTGCTGTCGGCCGACGCCTGGAGCGCCTTCGAGGAAGAAGGGGTGTTCAACCCGGCCGTGGGCCGTCGTTACCTGGAGAACATCCTGGAGGTGGGCGGCTCGCGCGATGCGATGGACAACTTCAAGGCCTTCCGTGGCCGCGAACCGCGCATCGACGCACTGCTGCGCCACCAGGGCATGAGCACCTGAGCACCTGAGCACCTGAGCGCCGGCGTGCCGAAGGGCCTGGCGCTGCGCGGCGAAGCCTGGCGCCTCAGCAGGCGAGGTCCAGCGCCGTCCCGGGCTCCAGGCCCAGGCGGCGGGCCATGCCGGCCCGCAGCTTCAGCACCGAGCTGGCCTCCTGGCAGCGCAGCGTCCGCCAGGGCTGCACGCCGGTCACGATGCGAGCCACCGTGCCGTCGGCATTGAGAAAGACTGCGTCCACCGCCTGGCGCATCCACCAGGTGGACAGCGTCTTGCTCGGGGCGATCCACAAGCCGTAGCTCTTGGCCTGCCCATAGGTCGGCAGGGGTTCGCCGATGGGACGCCGCCACCACGGCAGGGTCTTGTGAACGTGATAGGGCGTCGCCTGCCCATCCACATGCAGGGCAATCGTGGCCATTTCCAAACTCTCCTCGCTGAACCCGCGCGGCCAGGGCTTCTGCTGAGCGCCTGTGCGGCAAGGCCTTCCTGTCCGGCAGCCCTCCTCGACTGCCACGGTCCCGCAGCCGTGCCGACGGGACAGGGAAGATAGCGCGGGCGTTCGGCGCTGTCCGTCAGCAGCCGTGAGAAGAGGTAAGGGATTGTGGGCCGGGCTTGGCCGCGCCAGCTCAGTCCAGGTCCAGCCGCTGGCGCAGGCGCTGCACGGCGGCCTCGTCGCGCGCCGCCGGAGCGCAAGCCCTGCCCTGCTGGCAGCGCACGCCGCCCTGCCCTGGCTGCAGCACGATGCCGGGCCCGGCCTCGCCGCGCGCTTGCGCCTGCACGCCCTTGCTGCTGAAGGGTTCGCTCGCTGCGGCCGCCCCCTCCGGCGGCTCGCGGGATTCCACCGCCACCTCGCCGCTGAGCACATGGACCTGGGTGGCCTGCCGCCCGTCGACCTCCACGAGGAATTCGGTGCCGCGCACGGCGGTGACGGCGCTGGGCGTGCGCACCTGCCAGTGCCCGCCGGCCACGGGGCTCACCTTCTGCCCCAGCAGGCCGATCTTGAGCAGGAAGCTGGCCATGCGGGGCTGTCCGGCCTCCGCCTCGAAATGCTCGACCACCAGGCGGCTCTGCTCGGCCATCACCAGCACGGAACCATCCTGGCAGCGCAGCCGCAGCCGGGCGCCCTTGCCCGTGCGCAACTCCATGCCCACCGCCACCGCCATGCCGGGCTGTGCAGCGCCTTGCTGCGTGCCCTGCTGCCATTGCGCGCCGCCCTTGAGCGACTGGATCTCGCAGGCCGATGCGGCCCCTGCCTCCGTTCCGATCCAGGCCGCGAACACGGCGAGGGTTGTCCGCACGAGGACGGGCAGTTCGACAGGCATGGGGTGCATGGACATCTCCTGCAATGGCCTGCGGCAAGTCTAGCCCTGCTTCGGCGCCTTGCGCAGGCCCTGGATGCACCTTGCCTGCGTCCGGACCGCAGGCGCAGAATCGCCACATCCTGCCGGAGGTGCCCGCATGAATGCTCCGTCCGCATTGCGTCTGCCCCGTGCCGCGCCCGCTGCGGTCCTCCTGTTGAGCCTGGGTGTGGCGCTCGCGCCGCCCTTGCGGGCCCAGCAGTCGACCAATGCGGCGCTGGACCAGTGCATACGCGGTGAACAGCGCAGCAGCGGCCTTGCCGGCGGCCTGCTGGGGGCGCTGGGGGGCTTGGGCATCCACCTGGGACGCCGCGGGAGCGACGAGCACGGCAACGAGCGCAGCGGCGTCAGCATCAGCCTGGGCGCCGGCGCGGGCGGTGCGCTGGGCCTGGCCTCGGCCTACTTCAACGCCGTCGGCGCCTGCTTCAAGAAGCATCCGGAATGGGTGCCGGAATCGCGCCTGGAGCGCGGCCAGGACTACGAAGCCCTGGTGCAGCAGACGGCCTATCGCCCGGAGCAAGGCCTGCTCGCGCGCAGCACCCAGGTGGAGATGCCGGCCCAGGCGCGGCCCGAGTCCGCCGTGGAGGTGCGCAGCCGCTTCATCCTGCTGACGCCCGACGGCGCCGAAGCGCCGGTGCAGATCGAACGCCGGCTCTTCGCGGTGGTCGAAGGCCAGGAGAGCGCCCTGCCCCTGCCGGCCCATGCGCAGGAGAAGCGCGTGCTGCCGCCGGGCGAGCACCTGGACCTGGTCCGGCTGCCCATCCCCAAGGACGCGCCGCTGGGCACGGTCTACCGGCTGGAGTTCCGCATCAGCGTGGGCGAGCAGCCGGCCTCCAGCGCGCAGGCGCAGGTTCAGGTGATCTGAGCGGGCCGCAGCATGCGACGCCGCCCCCTGCTGGCGCTCACCACCGCGGCCCTGCTGCCGCTTACGGGCTGCGTGTCACCCCAGCAGTTCCGGGGCTATGAGCGCAGCTACCAGGGCCATCAGCTCAGCGACCAACAGCTGGCGCAGGCGCAGGCGCGGCTGCATGCCGAAGGGCTGCGCGAGGCCCGCCTGGAACGGGACAGCGTGGGTCGCGCCCTGCTGCGTGGCCGCTACGCCAGCGACGAAGAGGTGGAGGCGGCCTTCGTGCTGATCCAGGCGCTGCTGGGCCCGGCGGCGGTCTCGCCCTTCTACCCGAGCGAGATTGCCGAGCGACGCTGGGAACGCGAAGCGGCGCTGGCACTGCAGGCCCACGCGCAGGCCCGGCAGCGCCAGGCACCGCCCTCGCGCCGCCGCGCCCTGCTGATCGGCATCAACCAGTTCCTGGATGAGCGGCACCTGCGCCCGCTGCAGGGCGAGGACGACGCCCGGCGCGTGCAGCACTACCTGGGCAGGGCGGGCTACGAGATCACGGCCCTGCTGGGCCCCGCCGCCACGCGCCGCGCCATCGAAGCGGCCATTGCCGGCCTGGCCCAGGCCCTGGGCAGTGACGACGAACTCTTCATCTACGTCTCCAGCCATGGCGCACTGCCGCTGCCCGGCCCGGCGGGCGGCGATGACCGTCACATGTCCATCGTCGCGTACGACTCCGGCGACGCGCTGGGCGCCCGCAGCCGCGACGCGGCGGAGTTCCTGCTGCGGCTTCAGCGCAGCAGCGTGCGAGACAGCCTGCTGCAGGACCTGGCCCAGCGCCCCAGCCGCCAGACCCGCGCCCTGATCGACACCTGTTACAGCGGCGAGATGCTGCAGGCCCTGCGCCAGGACCCCATGCCGCCGGGCCTGGCCGAGCAGCGCGAGGGCATCGCCCTGCAGCCTTGGGCCGCCACGGCACGCGCGCAGCGCTCGCGCTACACCCTGCTGACGGCCACCAGCCCTGGCGAACTGGCGCTGGGGCCGCCGGCCCAGGACGGCAGCTTTGACAGCCCGTTGCGCAGCGGGCGACGCCTGCGCGGCTCCTTCTTCACCCAAGTGCTGTTCGAATGCCTGGAGCAGCGCCAGGGCCTGCTGCAGCAGGCCTTTGCCGATGCCGAGCGGCTGACGGCCCAACTGGCCCGCCAGGTCAGCGCCGGCCGCCTGACCCAGACGCCGCGCCTGCTCAGCACCATGGCGCCGAACCTGGACCGGCTCTGAGCCATGGCGGGCTCAGCCGCTCAGGCCTTGTCCAGCCAGGTGCGGGCCTGCGCCTCGGGCAGGGCCTTGGCGAACAGCCAGCCCTGCCCCACCTGCACCCCGAGCTCGGCGAGCAGGGCCGCCTGCGCCTCGTCCTCCACCCCCTCGGCCAGGGTCTGCTTGCCCAGGGCCAGCGCCAGTCCCACGATGGTGCGCACGATTTCCTGCGCTTCCTGGCCGGCCGCCAGGCGCATCACGAAGCTGCGGTCCACCTTCAGCGTATCGAAGGGGAAGCGATGCAGGTAGGCCAGTGAGGAGTAGCCGGTGCCGAAGTCGTCGATGGACAGCTTGAACCCCATCTGCGAGAGCATTTGCAGCAGCTCGGCACTGCGCGTGGGGTTGGCCATGGCCATGCTTTCCGTGACCTCCAGCTTGAGCTGCCGGGCCGGCACGTCGCCCAGCGCCGCCAGGGTGTCGCGGGCATCGCGCAGCAGCTCTTCCTCACGCTCCAGCTGCACGCCGGAGACATTGACGGCAATCTCCCCCTCGAAACCCAGCGGGGCCCAACGCCGAAGCTGGGCCGCCGCTTCCAGCAGCGTCCAGCGGCCGATGGCGGCGATCTGCCCAGTGGACTCGGCCACGGGGATGAAGTCGCCCGGCATGATCATGCCGCGTTCGGGATGCTGCCAGCGCAGCAGGGCCTCGAAGCCCAGCAGCCGGCGGTCGGCCAGGCGGATGAAGGGCTGGTAGTGCAGCTGGAACTGGTCGCCCTCGTGCAGGGCGCGCTCGATCTGCTCGCGCATCCAGCGCCGCGAATGCTCGACCAGTTGCTCGGCAGCATCGAAGGCATGCACATGGCCCGGCCCCTGCGACTTGGCCCGTGCCAGCGCCGACTCGGCGGCGGCCAGCAACTCGTCCACGTCGTTCGGGCCCTGGGCCAGGTGCGCCCAGCCGACGCAGGCCTGCAGCTGCACCTGCTGCACAGGCAAGGCCAGGCCCTGCCCCCCCGCCTCCGGCGCAGCGCCGATCTCGAAGGGGGCGGCCAACTGCTGCATGGCCCATTCCGGCCATGGCCCCGGCGCGCGTCCACCGGGGCCCAGCGGACCGCTGAAGGCCAGGCCGAACTCGTCGCCCGACAGGCGGGCCACCACCAGACCCTGGCCCTCGCCCTGCTTCAGCCGCTGGGCGAGCTGGCGCAGCACCTCGTCGCCGGCCAAGGGACCGTGGACCTCGTTGAAGCTGCGGAACTCGTCCAGGCCCAGCATCAGCAGGCCCAGCTCGCGCTTGCCCGGCGCCAGGCCCATCATCTGTTTCAGCTGCGCGCCGAAGGCCGTGCGGTTGGGCAGGCCGCTGAGGCGGTCATGCAGGGCGTCATGGCTCAGCTGCTGCTGCAGGCGATGCTGTTCCGTGATGTCGCTGAGCGAGCCCGCCATGCGCAGCGCCCGGCCGGTGCCGCCGGACTCGCGGATGGCCGCTCCCTTGAGCAACAGCCAGCGCTGCTGCCCCCCCTGCTCGAACTGCAGCACCTGGTGCAGCTGCAGACTGCGCCCCTGCAGATGCGCCTGGATCGCCGCCTGCAGGCTTTGCCTGGCGGCCGGCGCCAGCGGCTTGCCCAGGCTTTCCATGCCGCGAACCTCCTCGGCCGAAAGGCCCAGCAGGCTCAGGCAGCGCGGCGAGAAGTAGACGCTGTCATGCACCAGGTCCCAGTCCCACAGGCCGTCGTTGGCGCCGCGCGCCGCCAGGGCGTAGCGCTGCTCGCTCTCGCGCAGGGCCCGCAAGGCCTGGCGGCGGCGCGCCTGCTCGCTCAGACCGCGGATGAAAATGGCGCCCAGCGAGGCCAGCACCAGGCTCATCAAGGGCTGGCCCAGGTCCAGCACATGCTGTCGTGCCAGGCCCCATTGCAGGGCCAGGGCCAGGGTCAGCAGGCACCCGGCCTGCAGCGCGTAGGCCCGCCACAGGCCCAGCCTTGCCAGGCTCAGGCAGACCAGCAGCGGCAGCCCCAACACCAGGGCCATCTCCATCAGCGCGGCCAGGGGCGGGTGGCGCAGCACGCGCCGGCTGAGCAGGTTGTCCACCGAGGTCGCCAGCCGCTCCACGCCGGGCAGGCCGCCGTCAAAGGGGCTCGGAAAGGCGTCCCCCGCGCCCAGGGCGGTGCTGCCCAGCAGCAGGATGCGGTCCCGCAGGCGCTCGGCGGGCACGCGCCCCTGCAGCAGGTCCACGAAGCTGATCTGGTCGAAGCGGCCCGCGGGGCCGTAGTAGTTGATCCACTGGCGGGACAGGGCGTCCAGCGGCAGGGTCAGGTCTTGCCACAGCACGGCTTCACCCAGCTGGGCGCGGGCCTGCGCCCAGTCCAGGCCCAGCGCCGCACCGGCCAGGCGCAGGGCCAGCGAGGGATACAGCTCCCCTTGGTAGGCCAGCACCGGCAGATCGAAGGGCACGGCGCCGTCCACACCGCGCTGCACGCTGACATGGCCCAGCCCCGCCGCCGCCTCGGCCAGCAGCGGCAGGGGCTGGCGCAGGGTGCTCGCCTGGGGCAGCCGGTCCACGTCGCCGGCATAGCGGGTGAAGGCACTGCGCAGCACCGGCTCCTGGGGCTGCAGCGCCTGCTCGCCGGCTTCCAGCTCGGCCGGCAGGGCGTAGGGCAGCAGCACCGTGCCGACACGCCGCATGGCGGCGGCCAGGGCCTCGTCCTCGGCCGGATCGGCTGAAGGCGCAAGCAGCAGCGTGTCCAGGGCCAGTGCGCGGGGCCGGGCGTCCGCGACACGTTCCAGCGCCTGTGCCAGTTGGGCGCGGTCCGGCACGATGCGGCCCAAGGCCTGCAGGCTGCGGTCGTCCACCGCCAGCAGCGTGATGGGCGCCTGCGGCTGCAGCGGCCCGCGCAGCTGCAGCTGCGCATCCAGCAGCAGGCGGTCCAGGCGCTGCAGCAGCGGCCACTGCGCTCGCTGCGACCACAGCAGCAGACACAGCAGGCCCACCAGCAACGCCAGTGCGAGCTGGCCGCCGAGCTGGTGCCAGCTCTGCGGGCGGACGGCGGCATGGCCGGCGTTCTGGTGCTGCATGCGGTCTCCTTGGCTCAGAAGTCCAGGCGCTCGTGCAGGGCCTGGACGCGCTGCTCGGACCAGGTCTTGACCTCGCTGCAGCCGGCCTCGGCGTCGCAGTCCGTGCCCTGGCGGGGCTGGCTCAGTCGCCGCGCCGGCGCAGCGGCACCGCGCAAACGCAGGCCGCCCTGGGCCTGCACGGCGACGTCACCGCTTTGTACATGGACGGCCGTCTTCTGGCTTGCGTCCACCTCGACCATGAACTCCGTGCCACGCACCGCCGTCACGGCCGAAGGGGTGCGCACCTGCCAACTGCCCCCGGGCTGTGAACGCACGGACTGGCCGATCAGCCCCAGCTGCAGCCACAAGCTGGCCTGGCGGGCCCCGCCGGCAGGCTGCTCATAGCGTTCCAGATGCAGCTCGCTGCCGTCGCTGAGCACCAGCACGGAACCATCTTCGAAGCGCAGGCGCAGACGGCCAGGCTGGCCCGTGCGCAGCTTCGCCCCGGCCTGCACGCGATCGCCGGGCTTCAGCGCCTGGCCATCGATCCAGGCCTCGCCCTTCAAGGCCAGCACTTCGCCAATCACCGGCCAGGCGCCCTGCGCCCAGGCCGGGGAGGCCCAGAGCGCCGGGCCACAGAGCAATCCGCAAGCCAGACGGGCAAACCATCCGCCGGGCCGCGCGCCCTCGAGCTTGTCAACAGCACGCAGTACTCGCATTACAGCGTCCTCCGCTTGAGCCTGTGAATCATGATCCAGGATCGCCAAAGAGGGCATGGGCCGCCCAGAAGAAGGGATGGCGCCAGCGCCCCTGGCCCAGCCGCCCATCGGCCATGGCCAGCTGCACCTGCCGCAGGCGCTCGGCGCCGCCACCCTGCCCGCCGGCGAAGAGCGCAGCACTGAGCGCCGCCGCCGAGTCGCTCTCCACCGGCCAATGGGTGGCCAGCACGCTGCGCGCACCCGCGAAGAAAAAGCCCCGCACCAGGCCGGACATGGCCGCCCCGCCCTGCTCGCCGGCCGCGGTATTGCAGGCCGAGAGCAGCACCCAGTGTGCCTGCATGCGCAGACTCAGGATGTCGTCCAACTCCAGCAGGGGCGAGTCCTGGGTGTCGGCCTCGACGGACAGGGCCAGCGCCGGACGCGCAAGGCCGGGCAGCTCGCCCGGCATCAGGCCGTGCGTGGCAAAGGCGATCACGCGGCGGCCGTTCAAGGGCAGGCCCAGGACGGCCCGGCGTGTGGCGGCAGCGCCCAGCACGAGGTCGCGCTGCGGATCCGCGCCCAGCGCCCGGGCCAGGGCCTGCAACTCGCCGCGCGTCTCAGGCAGGGCCGGCATCTCGGCATAGCGAGGGCCGAACTCGGCCTCGTAGCGCAGCCGCGTGCCGCCGCGCTGAACCGGGCCGGGCGTTGCGGCACGGAACACGGGGTCGCCGAAGCCCAGCAGCGGCTGGGGCAAGTCGGCCGGCGCGACGCGCCGCAGGGCCTGCAGCGCTGTCGCCGACGGCAGCTGCAGCACGGCGCGGTCCCGCAGCAGCCAGGCAGGCGGCTGGCCCGCCGCAGGAGCACGGCTCAGCAGCAGGCCCAGCGGGAGGCTGGCCAGGGGGCCGTCGCTGGCAAACAGCAGTTGCGTCACGTCACCCAGCGCCGGCTCCAGCGGCTGCAGCAGGAGCTGGTAGAGCCCATGCAGGGCCTCCAGCGGCGCGGCGGGCAGCTGGCGCCCGGGCTGGGCGCTGAGATCCAACTGCCCGCGCAGTTGCAGGACGCGCTGCTGCAGTGCGGCCTGCCCCAGCGTCAGCACCTGCAGGCGCAGCGGCGCGCCTGGCTTCAGCAGCCAGACCAGGGTGTGCTCGGGCAGGCTGCGCACCAGCAGCAGACCCTCGCCGGGCCGCAGCAGCGCCTGCAGCGCTTGCGGCCGCGGCGAAGCGGGCATCAGCAGCTCCGCATACGCGGGAAAGTCCCTGGCCATGAGCGCGCGCGTCTGCTCCAGCTGCTGGCGCAGCTCAACAGCACCGCCCTGCTGCTGGCGCATCCTGTCCCGCAAGGCCTTGAGCGCCTGCTCCTGCGGCTTGCGCTGCTCGGGGGGGAGTGCCTTGAAGGCGTCGGACTGCATCTCGCGACGGCGCGCGTCTTCCTCGCTCAGCAGCGTGGCCAACTCGGCGTAGTGGTGCTGCGCGGCCATGCGCTGGGCCTGCTCCTGCTCCAGCAAGGCTTGCAGCGCCGGCTGGCCCGCCAGGAAGCGGGCGCTGCTGTCCACCAGCGCGCGCTGGGTGCTCGACACCAAGAGGCGCTCGCTCAGCTGCAGCGCGCGGGACAACCAGGCCGGGTCCACGGGCCCGTCCTGGCGGCTCTGCTCGGCCAGGGCCTGCAGGTAATCCTCGAAGGCAATCCCCAGCACATAGCCGCGCAGCCCGCGTTCATCCAGGTCCAGCCAACTGCCGGGCTGGTCCAGCAGCTGGGCGAAAAGGCGTTCGTAGTCGGCCAGCGCCGCCTGCGTCTGGCCGGCCGCCAGCCGCACCAGGCCGCGCAGTCCGGCGGATTCCTGCGTCAGCGGATGCTGGGCGCCATAAAGCCGCGTGCGGTAGCGCAGCTGGCGTTCCGCGATGTCCAGCGCCTCCTCCGGCCTGCCGTTCTTGGCAGCCAGCAGGGCCAGCAGGCGGTTGTCCGCGGCTCGGCTGCGGGCCAGGCTGTCCTGCCCCATGCCGTCCAGCGCCTCGCGGTACAGGGCATCCGCCTCGGCCCAGCGCCGCAGGCCCAGCAGTGCACGCACGCGCTCCTGCCGCGCCAGCCAGCGGGTCTGGCTGCTCAACCTGGCGCCCGCTGCCGCGAGCAGGGCTTCGGACTGCTCGGCCGCGTGCAGTCCGGCCTCGAACTGCCGGGCGGCGACGCGGGCCATGGCTTCGCGGTAGAGCCAGCGCGCACCCAGGCCGGCGCCAAGCTGCCCGGCCCGCCATTGCGCCAGGTGCTGCTGGCTGATCTCCAGGGCCTCCTGCGCCCGGCCGTTGCGCACCAGGGCGTAGCAGAGCATGCCCAGGCTGCCATCCAGCCAGCCCAGGGCTTCGGCCGGCGCCGGGCTGCTGCCGGCCGCCCCGGTTCCGATCCGCCGCGCCAGGCCGACGGCCTCCCGCAGGCTGGCCACCGCGGCGGCGTGCCGGCCCGACCAGCGCTCCATTTCGGCGCGCAGCTGCAGGCGCTGCACGGTCAGGAAGGGATGGGCCGCACGGGCATCGGCCAACGCCAGGGCCTCGCCGGCCAGGCTGTCCGCACGCGACCAGAGCCGCTGCAGCACGGCGCGGTCCGTGCCCTGGGCCACGAAGTAGGCCTGGCGCAGAGCCAGGGTGGCGCGCAAGCCGGCTGGCAGTCGTGTGTTCGCCACCCAGGGCTCGGACGCCTGCAGGGCCTGGCCCGAGCTGCCCCAGGTGAATTCGTCATGCAGATAGCGCTGCGCCCACAGGCCCCAGTCCGGCCGGCCCGGCCCCTGCTCGGCCAGTTGACGGACCAGGGCGATCTGCCGCGCGCGGTCCTCCAGCAGTGCCGCGGCGTGGTACTGCTCGGCCAGCAGCCGCCAGCGCGCCTCGGCATCGGCCGGCAGTGCGCGCTCCAGCAGGGCCTGGGCCTGGCCGCGGTCGAGCGGCGGTGCCTCGGCAAGCAGATCCAGGGGATCTTCGGCCGCCTCCTGCGCCCGCACCGGCTCCAGGCCGACCAGGCTCAGGGCCACGGCAAGGCCCAGCCATGCGCTGCGCCAACCCACGGTCCGCCGACGTGCACATCCCATGCCCGGCTCCCGCCCCGCCATGCCGACAGGGCTGCGGGCGATGCTAGCGAGAGTGTCTCGCCCCGACAAGCGCATGCCCCGCATGCGCAGGGTGGTCAAGAGGTGAAGACTCGGGTCAGCTCTTGACGCGCAACCCGCGCGCCAGCCACTGCGCGCCGCCAAGGAGGCACGCCATCAGCCACATGGGCGCGGCGTTCAGCGTGGCGGCAGCGAGCAGGCCGAAGCCGGTGGGCATGCTCACCGTGGCCGCATTGACCATCAGCATGCGCAGGCCCAAGGCCTGACCGTGCGCATCATGCGGGGTGACCCGGTGCAGCATGGACAGCACCATGGGCTGCACCGACCCCAGGGCCAGGCCCAGCAGGGCCGAGCCGAACATCAGTCCCGGCGTGCCCGGCAGCCAGGCATAGACCGCCAGCATCAGCATGGCCAGGCCCATGGCCCAGCGCAGGGCGCGCAGCTCGTCCAGGGCCTCGCCCCAGCGCGCGATGAGCAGGCGAACGCAGGTGGCCGCCACGGCAAAGGAGCCCAGCACCAGGCCGATGCTGGAGGCGCTCAAGCCCTTGGCATGCCCGACCACGGGCACGACGAAGCTGTGGGCGTCCCAGCAGGCGGAGAGCACGATGTTGAGCATCAGGAGGCGGCGCAGAGCCGGCTGCTTGAGCAAGGCCCAGGCCGGCCGCTGGCGCGCGCCGGGTCCGTGCGGCGCCGGCGCATGGCGGGGCACCTGTCGGGCAATCCCCCAGGCCAGCACGGGCAGTACCACGGCCAGCCCAAAGGCCCAGCGAAAGCCGGCATGGTCAATGAGCAGGCCGGTCAGGATGGGCGCGATTGCGTTGGACAGCGCCGGCCCCAGCGCCACCCAGCTGAACACCTTCTTGAGCTGCGAGGGGTCGGTGGCCAGCAGACCCGCCTCGCGCTGGATGGCCACCGCAGCCACCGCCACGGCGCCGCCGGTGAGCAGGCAGCTCAGCGCGATCGCCCACAGCTGCATGGCAGCCGACGCCACCAGCGCCCCGCCCAAGGC
The DNA here is from genome assembly GCA_041905785.1 of Burkholderiaceae bacterium. Taxonomy (GTDB): domain Bacteria; phylum Pseudomonadota; class Gammaproteobacteria; order Burkholderiales; family Burkholderiaceae_C; genus Roseateles_B. Next base: position 24,343 of record JAYRKJ010000001.1, on the reverse strand, counting down.
CATGCAGACGCCCACGCCCACCGGCCGGTGAAAGCCATGGCGATCCGCCAGTCGGCCGGCCCACAAGGAGAGCGCAATCGGCGCCACGGCAAAGAGGCTCAGCAGCACGCCCACGGCCCATTCGCCATGGCCCTGGCGCAGCACCCACAGGCTGGCGGCCACCCGCGTGACCGCCATGCTGGCGTGCACGGCGATCAGGCTGGCGATGATCCAGGCAAAGGCGCGGCCCGGGGTCGTGGGCGAGGCGGATGTCGCGCCGGGCGCCGGGCCGGCTTCCTCCGTCATGCGGACTCGTCCTCAGCCGCCTCAGCCGCCTCAGCCGTGTCCGCAAGACCCAGGGCCAGCAGGCGCTGGGCGCTGTCCTCCGGCAAGGCCTCGACGGTCTTGAGCTTGCGGCTCATGGCCCGCGTGCGCACCTCGGCGGCCTCGATGGTGTTGCTGGCCTCGTCCAGCTTCTTCTTGGTCTTGGCCAGCACCTCGCCGAACTTGCCGAACTCGGTCTTGACCGCCCCCAGCACCTCCCAGACTTCGGCCGAGCGCTTCTCCAGCGCCAGGGTACGGAAGCCCATCTGCAGGCTGGTCAGCGTGGCCAGCAGCGTCGTCGGCCCGACCAGCATCACCTTGTGCTCGCGCTGCAGGGCCTCGACCAGGCCGGGGCGGCGCAGCGCCTCGGCATAGAGGCCCTCGGTGGGCACGAAGAGCATGCCGAAGTCCGTGGTGTGCGGCGGGGCGACGTATTTCTCGCGGATGGTGCGGGCCTCCAGGCGCAGCCGGGCTTCGATGGCCCGGGCGGCCTGTTCGACGCCGGCGGCATCCGCCCGGTCCTGGGCCTCGAGCAGGCGCTCGTAGTCCTCGCGGGGGAACTTGGCGTCGATGGGCAGCCACAGCGCCACGCCGTCCTCGCGCTGGCCCGGCAGCTTGATGGCGAACTCCACGCGCTCGCTCGATCCCGGCAGCGTGGCCACGTTGGACGCGTACTGCTCCGGCGTGAACACCTGCTCCAGCAGGCCCGCAAGCTGCACCTCACCGAAGATGCCGCGGGTCTTCACATTGGTCAGCACGCGGTTGAGCGAGCCGACGTCGCGGGCCAGGTTCTGCATCTCGCCCAGGCCTTTGTGGACCTGCTCCAGGCGGTCGGCCACCTGCTTGAAGCTCTCGCCCAGGCGCTGTTCCAGCGTGGCATGCAGCTTCTCGTCCACGGTGGCGCGCATCTGCTCCAGCTTCTTCTCGTTGTCCTGCTGGATGGACTGCAGGCGCTGCTCCACCGTGTGGCGCAACTCGGCCAGGCGCTGCTCATTGCCCTGCTGCAGCTGCTGCAGCTGCTCGCGCAGGCCCTGGGCCAGCTGGGCCAGGCTCTCCGCCTGGGCCTGGCTGCTGCGCAGGGCGGCGGCGTCCTGGGCCTCGCGCGAGGCCAGCGCCTGGGCCGCCAGCGACTGCGTGGTGGCCTGCAGGCCCTGGCTCAAGGCCGTCTGCAGGCTGGCCAGCTGGACCCGCAGGCTGTCGATCTGTTCGTTCTGCGTGCGCAGGGCCTCACCGCTCTGGCCCATGAGGGTCTGCTGGAACTGGGCCAGTTGGCCGAGCGTCTCCTGGCGCAGGGCCGTGCTGCCGCGCTGCAGCTCCTCGCGCAGCTCGCGCTCCAGGCGCTCGGTCTGGCGGCCCTGGGCTTCCTGGCCCTGCACCAGCGACTGGAGATGGGCCTGCAGCTGCGGTGACTCCGGGGACTGCCGCTGGCGCAGGACCAGCACAACGAGGACAAGGAGAAGGGCCAGACAGGCCAGCAGGAGCAGTTCGGCAAGCGTCATGCACCGATTGTCTCAGGCACGCCCGCGGCGCGTGCGCCCGGGGACATGCACGCGGCGTGCTGTGCGAACAAGAGGCGCGGGCCGGGCCCGTAAAATCCGCTGATCACCATGCCGTGCATCCAAAGCATTCAAGACATCCGGCAGCGCCTGCGCGCCCTCGGCGCCCTGCCCAAGCACGAACAGCGCGTGCTGCGGCTCTGGAGCCAGGCCCTGCCGCAGGCCACCACCAAGCGGCCCATCGAGGACTTCCTGCCCAAGCCCCTGCGCGAGGCCCTGCCCGCACTGGAGGCCGAGCTGGAGGCCCTGGCGCGCGTGCAGAGCGAGCATCCGGCCGAGGATGGCTCCAAGCGCCTGCTGGTCGAACTGGCCGACGGGCAGACCGTGGAGAGCGTGCTGCTGCCGCGCGAGGGCCTGTGCGTGTCCAGCCAGGTGGGCTGCGCCGTGGGCTGCCAGTTCTGCATGACCGGGCGCTCGGGCCTGCTGCGCCAGGTCACCAGCGCCGAGATCATGGCCCAGGTGGTGCTGGCCCGCCGCCAGCGCGCGGTGAAGAAGGTCGTGTTCATGGGCATGGGCGAGCCGGCCCACAACCTGGAGCACGTCATGGACGCCATCGAGCTGCTGGGCACCGCCGGCAACATCGGGCACAAGAGCCTGGTCTTCTCCACCGTGGGTGACCCGCGCGTCTTCGAGCGCCTGCCGCAGGGTCCGGTGAAGCCGGCGCTGGCGCTCTCGCTGCACACCAGCAAGGCCGGTTTGCGCGAGCAGCTGCTGCCGCGCGCGCCGCGCCTCACGCCCGAGGAGATCGTGGCCGAGGGCGAGCGCTATGCGCGGCTCAGCGGCTATCCCATCCAGTACCAGTGGACCCTGATCGAAGGCGTCAACGACGGCGAGGACGAACTGGACGGCATCGTGCGCCTGCTCAAGGGCCGCTACGGCGTGCTCAACATGATTCCCTACAACAGCGTGCCCGAGCTGCCCTTCAAGCGCCCGGCCTGGGAGCGCGCCGCCGAGATCGCCCGCCAGCTGCACCGCCGCGGCGTGCTGACCAAGCTGCGCAACTCCGCCGGCCAGGAGGTGGACGGCGGCTGCGGCCAACTGCGGGCCCGCGCGCTGGACGGTTCGGTGGCGGTGCGCGTGCTGCGCAGGGCGGCAGGCTGAGGCCTCAGGCGCTCACCGGCTCGCTGTTGACCATCCAGGGCACGCCGAAACGGTCCACCAGCATGCCGAAGCCGGGGGACCAGAAGGTGGCGGCATAAGGCATGGTCACCCGGCCGCCCTCGGACAGGGCCTGGAACAGCCGCTCGCCCTCGGCCGTGTCATGGACCGACACCGACAGGCTGAAGCCCTTGTAGCCCTCGAAGGGCATGCCCGGCGGCATGTCCGAGCCCATCAGCGTCAGGCCGCGGGCCTCCATGCGGGCATGCATGGTGCGGTCCTTCCAGTCCTCGGGCGCGGGTGGGCAGTCAGGGGCAGGCGGCGCGTCGGCATAGCTCATGCGCATGGTCTTGCGGCCGCCCAGGCAGGCCGCATAGAAGTCCAGGGCCGCGTTGCAGCAGCCGTCAAAGCTCAGGTAGGCAATCATGGGGAATCTCCTTCCTCGGGTCGTGTTTCGGGGGCATGGCACCCCGGGGGCCGGTATAACCCGATTCGGTGGCGGACGCCGCCGTGGGCCGGCTGACGTCCTGGCAGCAGGGGACATGCCGCCACGGCCCGGCCTCAGTTCAGCGCCGTCTTCATCGTCCCGCCCGTCAAGGCGGCAATGAGGTTGTCGACGGCCAGCTCGCACATGGCGCGGCGAGTCGGGATGGAGGCGCTGGCGATGTGCGGTGTCAGCACCACGTTGCGGCAGGCCAGCAGGCCGGGATGCACGGCGGGTTCGCCCTCGAAGACATCCAGGCCCGCGGCGGCCAGGCGACGGGCCTGCAGCGCCTCGGCCAGCGCCGCGTCGTCGACGATGCCGCCGCGAGCGATGTTGGTCAGCGTCGCCGAAGGCTTCATCAGCGCGAGCTCGGCGGCGCCCACGAGGTGATGCGCCTCTGGGCTGTAGGGCACGACGATGACCAGGTGGTCGCACTGGCGCAGCAGCGCCTCCTTGTCCACCCAGCGCGCCCCCAGCGGCTGCTCCAGCTCGGGCGCCAGACGGCTGCGATTGTGGTAGATCACCTGCATGCCGAAGCCCAGGGCCCCGCGCCGCGCGATGGCCTGGCCGATGCGCCCCATGCCCAGGATGCCCAGCGTGCTGCCGTGCAGGTCGGCGCCCACCAGCAGGTCCACATGCCATTGGGTCCATCGGCCGTCGCGCAGATAGCGCTCGGCCTCGCTGAGGCGCCGGGCGGCGGCCATCATCAGCGCGAAGCCGAAGTCGGCGGTGGTTTCGGTCAGCACGTCGGGCGCGTTGCTGACGCGCACGCCGCGGGCCGTGCAGGCGGCCAGGTCCACATTGTTGTAGCCCACCGTCATCAGGCACACGGCGCGCAGGTCCGGGCAGGCCTCCAGCAGCGCGGCGTCGATGCGCTCGGTGCCGGTGGCGAAGAGCCCGGCCTTGCCCTGCAGGCGGCGGGCGAGTTCCGCGGCCGGCAGGGGTTCGTCACTGTCCGTCTCTTCCACCTCGGTGTGCTCGCGCAGCCGGGCCACGATGTCCGGGAAGATGCGGCGGGCCACGAAGACCCGCGGCTTGGTCTGGCTCATCGCAGTCCTCACTGATCCAGGAAGCGGACGAACGCCTCCAGCGGGGCGCGCTCCGTGACCAGGCTGTTCTCGACCGCCTGCGGGTCCGCATAGCCCAGGGCCATGCCGCAGACCAGCATCTGTTCAGGGCCGAACTTCAGCTCCTCGGCGATCAGGCGATGGAACTGGGTGAAGGCCGCCTGCGGGCAGGTATGCAGACCGCGGCCTCGCGCGGCGACCATGATGTTCTGCAGGAACATGCCGTAGTCCAGCCAGCTGCCCTGCTGCATCACGCGGTCGATGCTGAAGATCAGGCCCACCGGGGCGTCGAAGAAGCGGTAGTTGCGGCCGTGCTGCTCGTGCATGCGGGCCTTGTCGCCTTTGGCGATGCCCAGCAGGCCGTAGAGGTCCCAGCCCACCTTGCGGCGGCGGTCGATATAGGGCGTGACCCATTCGCGCGGGTAGTAGGCGTATTCCTCCTGATGGGTGGACAGCTCTTGCGGGTCGTCGTAGACGGCCATGATGCGGTCGCTCAGGCTTTGCAGGGCCGCGCCGGTAAGCACATGTACCTGCCAGGGCTGGGTGTTGGTGCCGGAGGGCGCGCGCGCGGCCAGGCGCAGGATGTCCTCCACCGTCTCGCGCGGGACGGGCGTCGGCAGGAAGGCGCGCATGGAATGGCGGGTGGAGATGGCGGCGTCCACGGCCGCCTGGGCCGCGGGGCTGGGGCGGTCAAACACGTTCACGGTTTGGTTCACTTTTGTTGCGCTCACTTGGGGTTCCTTCCAGGGCATGCGGGGCACGCGGGGCATGCAGGGCTTCCGGCAAGCCGCGGGCAGGGCCGCCACGGGGCGGCACGTCTCGCGGTCGAATCAGGCCATTGTTCCATTGACGCCTTGCCAGCGCTGCCACGCCTGCGACGCGGCGTGCACGGTGGCCAATTGCAACTCGACCATTGCCGCCAGGTCCTGGCCATAGCCCCCCGCCATGCTCAGGGCCGCGGGGATGCGACGCTGCCACAGCCAATCCAGCACGCGCTGGTCACGCTGCAGCAGGCCGGCCGCCGTCAGCGCCAGGCGCCCCAGCCGGTCGCCTTCATGCGGGTCGGCACCGGCGAGGTAAAAGGCCAGTCCAGGCGGATGACGCCGCAGACGCTGGTCCACCTCGGCCAGGGCCTGGTCCAGGGCAGCCAGGTAGTCGGCGTCGCCGCAGCCGTCGGCCAGCTCCACGTCCAGACTGCTGGGTTCCTTGCGGAAGGGAAAATTGCGCGCGCCGTGCAGGGACAGGGTGAACACGCTGGGGTCGTTCCGGAAGATCGCCGCCGTGCCATTGCCCTGGTGCACGTCGAGGTCGATGACCAGCACCTGCAGCCGGCCATGGCAGCCGCCCTGGCGGTCATGGCCCTGGGCCTGCATCAAGCGCGCGGCCACCGCCACGTCATTGAACACGCAAAAGCCGCTGCCCTTGTGAGCGTAGGCATGATGGGTGCCGCCGGCCAGGTTCATGGCCATGCCCTCGCGCAGCGCGCTGCGCGCCGCCGCGATCGTGGCGCCCACCGAATGCCGCGAGCGCAGCGCCAGGGCCGGCGACCACGGCAGGCCGATCTCGCGCTGCTCGGCCTCGCTGAGCCGGCCCTCCAGGACCCGCCGGATGTAGTCCGCGTCGTGCACCAGGGCCAGCTCGGCCTCGCTGGCCGCAGGCGCCGGGCACAGCCGCACGGCGAGCGGTTCGGCGTCGATGCGTTCGCGCAGCATGCGGTACTTGGCCTGGGGAAAGCGGTGCTGGGCGGGCAGCGGCAGCTCGTGGGCGTCGGCGTGGAAGGCCTGCATGGGCGTCAGGTCGCAATGAAGACTGGAGGGGGCCGGGTTCGTCTGGCTTGCAGATCGGCACAGAGGCGGCACCAAGGTGGCACCAGCCAGGCCCGCAAGGATGTGTCCCGGTGATGAAGACGCGTTTCAGCCTGTGGCATTCATCCCCACCTGTCCCATTTTGCTGCAGCGCAGCAAAAAGTACTTGCAAACCGCCGTGCCCGCACCCAGAATAGAGTCATGTTGCAGTGCAACATTTATCGCTGTCATCAAGTATCCATCAGGAATCCCGCGGGCCGCCCCGCTCAGACTTAGGAGAGCACCATGCTGACTGCAGAACAAATCTTCGCCGCCCACAAGGCCAATATCGAGACCCTGTTCGGTCTGACCAACAAGGCCTTCGAAGGCGTGGAGAAGCTGGTCGAGCTGAACCTGCAAGTGGCCAAGGCCACGCTGGCTGAAGCCGCCGAGAACACGCAGGCTGCCCTGTCCGTCAAGGATGCGCAGGAACTGCTGGCCCTGCAGACCTCGCTGCTGCAGCCCAGCGCCGAGAAGGCCGCCGCCTACAGCCGCCACCTCTACGACATCGCCACCGCCACCAACGCCGAAGTGGCCAAGGTTGCCGAGGCCCAGTTCGCTGACGCGCAGGCCAAGTTCAACGCCGTGGTCGACACCGCCGCCAAGAACGCTCCGGCCGGCACCGAGAACGCCGTGGCCCTGGTGAAGTCCGCCGTGTCCGCCGCCAACAACGCCATCGAGAACATCCAGAAGGCCGCCAAGCAGGCCACCGAAGTGGCCGAGGCCAACTTCCAGGCCGTGACCAATTCCGCCGTGAAGGCCTCGCAGGCCGGCAGCCGCAGCAAGCGCGCCGCAGCCTGATGGCTTGATGGCCGCGGCCGGCCCTAGCGGCCGGCCCTGATCGATTGTCTCCTCGGTACCCCGTGGTGGCTCGCGTCACCCAGGTACCTTGAAGCCCGATGCCCCGTGCATCGGGCTTTTTTTGTTTGCTTTAATAGCGCCGATGTCACTCTGGCAAAGCCTCACACGTATCCCGCCTGCCCCCCCCGGCCATTGCCCCAACTGCGGCGCCGCGCTGGCCGTGCCGCGCCCGCGCTTTTGCGGGGACTGCGGGCAGGACACCGAGGTCAAGGCACCCACGCTGGGTGAATTCATCCAGCAGTTCGGCGGCGCCTACTTCTCCACCGAGGGCGCGCTGTGGCGCACGCTTTGGCGCCTGTTCATCCCCGGGCAGCTGACACTGGAGTACTTCGCCGGACGGCGGCGGCACTACGTCCTGCCGCTGCGCCTGTACCTGACCCTGTTTCTCGTGCTGCTGCTGGCCCTGCGACTGAGCAGCCAGATGGAATGGACGGACGACGCACCCGCGGATGCCGCGAGCCCTGTGGCGTCGGCCCCGCAGGCAGGCTCAAGCCCCGCCAAGCCGGCCAGGAAGGGCCAGGGGGCCAGCGGACCGCTGGTCATCGACGCCAAGGACCGCGAAGAGATGACCCTGCTGGACCTGGGACACTGGCGGGCCGGGACACACAAGGGGCAGTTCTACTGCGAAGGATTCAGCGCCAGGGTGTGCAAGCGCCTGGAGCGCCGGCTCACGGCCGACGCGGCCACGCTCAAGCAGGAACTGGCGGACCTGCCCTCGCGCGCCCTGGACCATCTCGGCCAGGCCATGTTCGTGCTGCTGCCGGCCTTTGCGCTGTGGCTCAAGCTTTTCTACATCGACAAGCGCCGCCGCTACACCGAGCACCTGGTCTTCGCCCTGCACCAGCACGCCTTCTGGTTCGCCATGCTGGCCCTGCTGGCGCTGAAGGCCGAACCGGTGGCGCTCCTGTGCTCGCTGGCCATCATGGTCCATCCGCTCGTGGCCCTGCAGCGCGTCTACGGCACCCGCTGGTGGAGCACCCTGCTGCGGGCCCTGGGCCTGCTGGTGGCCTACAGCGTCAGCCTGTCCGTGGTGCTGGCGGCCATGCTCATCTACCTGTTCGCGTCTTAGCCGTCAGGCGCTGGCGCAGCTGGGGCAGCGCGGCCATGGCGGCATCGCGCCCGGCCTGGATGCTGCGCTTGCGGGCCGAGAAGTCAGCGCTGCCCACGCCCTCCAGCCTGGGACGGATGATGAGGTCGGCCTCGCGCAGCTCGAAGTTGTTGATCGAGCGGCCCATGATGGAGAAGGTCTGCAGCAGCATGCGCATCGCGTCGCCGGGCGGTTTGGCTTCCGGCGGCTCCGAGATGTCCACGGCGATCACCAGCTCGGCGCCCATCTGCTTGGCGAAGCGCACCGGCACCGGAGCGACCAGGCCGCCGTCCACGTATTCGCGCTGCCCGATCTTGACCGGCTGGAACACGGCAGGGACCGAGCTGGACGCGCGCACCGCAGCGCCGGTGTCGCCGGTGCGGAAGAGGATGGGCGAGCCGTCCGACAGGTCCGTCGCCACGATGCCCAGCGGCAGCGGCATCTGCTCGATCAGGCGGTGGCCGGTTTTTTCGCGCACGAAGCGCGCCAATGCCTCGCCGCGGATCAGTCCGCGGGTGGGGAAGGCCCAGTCGGTGATGGCGCCTTCGTCCATGGCTTCGGCCATCTGGGCCAGCTCCTTGCCGTTCTTGCCCGAGGCGTAGAGCGAGGCCACCAGGCTGCCGGCCGAGGTACCGGCCACCAGGTCCACCTTGATGCAGTTCTCCTCCAGCACCTGGATCACGCCGATGTGCGCAAAGCCGCGGGCGGCTCCGCCGCCCAGCGCCAGGCCGACCTTGGGCGGCTTGGGCGGCGGCAAGGGCACGACGGGATCCATGGGCTGGGCGGGCTGGGCCGGCACCGGGGTTTCGCTGCCGACGCTGCGGGTCGGCACGGTGGAACAGGCGGCCAGGCCCAGGGCGAGCAGGGCCAGCAGGGCGCCGCGGCGGGCCTGGCTGGGCGCGCGGGGATTCGGGAAAACGGACGATCGCATGGCGCGGCATTCTATTGAGCTGGCGCGACAGGCCCGCGGGGGCCACGTCTTGCCTCCCAGTCGGCCGTCGCGATGCCACAATGCAGCAGCGCCCGGCCAGGCTGCCGGCGCCAACCGGGGAGTCGAGCGTGGACGAATCGGATCAGGTCAGGGAACGCATCGCCGCCATGCTGCGCAGCAGCGCGGTGTTCGGCCCCCTGTCCGACGCGCTGCGCCTGGCGCTGGCGGCCGCGATGCGTCTGCACACCGTGCCCGGCGGCAGCCCGCTCTTCCACGAAGGTGAGCCGGCCGACAGCATGGCCGTGCTGCTCAGCGGCGGCCTGCGCGCCTGGCGCAGGTCGGCAGCGGGCGAGCTGCTGCTCTACAACCAGTTCCATCCCGGCCAGAGCGTGGGCGAGCTGGCCATGATCCTGCAGCAGGCGCGTGCGCAGCACGTCACCGCCCTGCGCGATTCGCTGGTCGCGCTGCTGGATCGCCGGTCCTACGAAGCCCTGCTCCTGCAGCATCCGCTGGAGCTCAATCGGGTGATGATCAAGACCGTCGCGGACCGGCTGCGCAATCAGGCGGAGGGCGGCGAGCGGCGACTGGCCCAGACCTACCTGGTGCTGCCCCTGGCGCCGGACGACGGCACCCGCCAGGCCGCTGCCGGCCTGGCCCGGCAGTTGAGCGCGGCGCTGCAGCGCCTGGGCCGCACCGGCCATCTGCGACAGCGCGGCCCAGGCCTGGACATCGTGCTGAACGAACAGCCCTGCCCCCGAGAACGCCTGGCCGAGTTGGACGATGGCCACGACTACCTGGTCTATGAGGCCGACGCGCAGGCCGGCGACTGGACGCTCCATGCTTTTCGCCATGCCGATCAGCTGGTGCTGGTGGCACGCGCCGGCGCCGACGCCCGCCTCAGCGGGATCGAAGCCCAGCTCCAGCGCGAGACCGGCTGGTCCCTCAAGCGCCAGCACCTGGCCCTGCTGCACCCGGTCTCGGCACCTGAGGCCGAAGCCCCCGAACCCTGGACCCGCGAACGGCAGCTGGAGCGCATCTACCCGCTGCGCGATGGGCACGACGAGGACGTGGCCCGCCTGGCCCGCTTCCTCACCGGCCAGGCCGTGGGGCTGGTGCTGGGTGGTGGCGGCGCCCGCGGCTTTGCCCATCTGGGCGTGTTGCGCGCCCTGCGCGAAGCCGGCGTGCCGGTGGACCTGATCGGCGGCAACAGCATGGGCGCTCTGATAGGCGCGCAACTGGCCCAGGGGCATGACCTCGCCACCGTGCTGGCCCAGACGCGCGGCTTTGCCGCGGGCGGGGAGCGCCTCACGCTGCCCCTGGTCTCGCTGGTGGGGGGCCGGCGCATCGAGCGCGACCTTCGCGCCTTGTTCGGCGAACAACAGATCGAGCGGCTGTGGCGGCCCTTCTTCGCGGCCAGCTGCAACCTGAGCCGCGGCAGCACCACGGTGCTGGACCGGGGGCCGCTGTGGCGCGCGGTGCTGGCCAGCAATTCCCCGGCCGGGCTGCTGCCGCCCGTTCTGCACGACGGCGACTTGCTGGTCGACGGCGCCATCCTGGAGAACGTGCCAGTGCAGGCCATGCGCATGCGCCTGGGCACGCCGCTGGAGCGCCGCCGGGGCAACGGGCAGATCATCGCCATCGACGTCGACGCACGCGCCGAGCTGCGCGCCGACCCGCAGCTCCATCGCCTGAGCCCCGGCAGCCGGCTGCGATCGCTGATGCGGCGCAGCGCGCCGGCCGTTCCGGGCATTGCCGACATCCTCTACGCCGCCGGCCACGTGGGCGGCGCCAGCCAGCGCGGGCGCACCATCGCCCAGGCTGACGTCTACCTGCAGCCCGATCTCAGCCACTATGCCCTGATGGCCTACGCTCGCGCGCAGGAGATCGCCGACGAAGGCTACCGCCACGCGCTGCAACAGATCGAGCAGTGGCAAGACCTGGCCCCGCCAAGCCGCCCGCGATGAACGAGGTCCAGGCCCTGCTTCCTTTGTCCCTGAGCCAGCGCGAGGTCTGGCTGGACCAGCGCGCCTGGCCGGGCAGCGCGCATCTGCACATCGGCGGCTTTGCCTTCCTGCAGGGACCGCTGGACCTGGACCTGTTGCGGCGCAGCCTGCAGCAGCTGGTGGACGAGAACGAAGCCCTGCGCCTGCTGCCCCTGCCCGACGGGCAGCAGCGCCTGCTGGCCCGTCTGGACGCGCCGCTGGACATCGTGCCCATCCCGCCGGAACAGGACCCGCGGTCGGCGATGCTGGCCTGGTGGCGCCGGGAATGCGGGCAGCGCTTCGATCTCGCGCTGGCGCCGCCCTGGCGCTGCGTGCTGCTGACGGATGGGCGCGAGCGCCACGGGCTTTCCATCCGCTTTCATCATCTGATCATGGATGGCTGGTCCACGCAGCTGTTCATGCAGCGCTGGACCGATCGCTACACACGGCTGCAGCAAGGTGCCGCCATCACGCCCGGCGAACCCGGCGCCTACCTCGACTTCATCGAATCCGGCCGGAGCTACCTGGACAGCACGGCCTGCCGGCGTGACGCCGAGTATTGGGCGAGCCAATGGCCGCAGCTGCAGGAAGCAGCCCTGCCTCCGCGCCACCCCGCGCCGGTGCCGGACCGCCTGCCGCGTGCCCAGTTGGCCCGGCTGCAGGTACCGCGGCGCGAGCTGCAGGCCCTGCAGGCCCAGCTGCAGGCGCTGGACGCCAGCCTGTTCGATGCGGCGCTGTGCGCCGTCGCCCTGTATCTGCAGCGCAGCCGCGGCATCGAGCACCTGGCCGTCGGCATGCCCAGCCTCAACCGCAGCGGTGCGCGCTGGCGCCAGACCCTGGGCATGTTCGTCAGCGTGCAGCCCCTGCTGTTGCGCCTGCAGCCCGACATGCGGCTGGGCGAGCTGCTGGCCGACTGCAGGCACCAGGCCCGCATCGGCCTGCGCCATGCCCGCTATCCCTTGAGCGAAACCGCCCACCGGCTGCAGCTGATGCGCAGCGGTCGCGACAGCCTGCTGGACGCGATGATCTCCCTGGAGCGCCAGAGCTACGCCCTGCGCTTCGGGCCCTGTCGCCTGGAGCAGGCGCGCCAGAGCTTCGCGGAAGAAGCGCGTTATCCGCTGGCGCTGAGCCTTTGCGAGTTCGGCGAGGCCGAAGAGGTGGAGCTCGTGCTGGAGCTGTCCGAGCGATGCTTCGAGGCCGACGAGGCCGAGCTGCTGCTGCGCCGGCTCTGGCACCTGATGAAGCTGCTGCCCGGCGCGCTGGACAGCCCGCTGTCCGCCCTCGCGCTGCTGCCCGAGGAAGAGTGCCGGGCCCTGATCCATGGACTGCACAAGGACCTGGCCAGCACCGAAGCACCCAGCCCAGTGACGGCCCAGTTCAGCGAGCAGTGCGGACTGAGCCCGGATGCCGAAGCCTTGGTCTGGGACGAGTCACCCGCACTGGCTCAGTCGATGAGCTACGCCCAGTTGGCGCAGCGAAGCCTGGCATTGCAGGCGGCCCTTGATGCCGCGGGACTGCGTCCGGGCCGCGTCATTGCGCTGCTGCTGGATCGCAGTCCTGCCCTGCTGGTGGCCATGTTCGCGGCCTGGCGCTGCGGGGCCTGCGTGCTCCCGCTGTCCACCGAGCTGCCCCAGGATCGCCTGCGGGAGCTGCTGGGCAGCGCAGCGCCAGCCCTGCTGCTGGGACTGCAGGCCGATGTGTTGCGCTGGTCCAGCGCCGCGCTGCCGGGCATCGAGCTCACCGCGCAGGGCGAGCTGCAGGCCGGCAGGCAGGGCGAGACCGCCGATCGCGCCGCATGCCACGATGCCGCCCGGCTGCATCAGGCGGCCTACCTGCTCTTCACCTCGGGCTCCACCGGCGGCCCCAAGGGCGTTCTCGTCAGCCATGAGGCCCTGGCGCGGCGCCTGGCCTGGCTGGCCCGCCGCTGGCAGATCGGCCCCCAGGACCGATCGGTGCAGCAGGTCCAGCCTAGCTTCGACCCCGCGCTGATCGAACTGCTGCTGCCGCTGATCCAGGGAGGCAGCGTGGCCCTGATGCCGCCCGGACGCCAGCATCCGCAGCGTCTGGCCGCCTTCATGCAGCGGCACCGGGTGACCTTCTGTGCCCTCGTGCCATCCAGCCTGGCCGGACTGTTGAGCGGCATGCAGCAGCACCCGGTGCCCAGCCTGCGCGTCGCCTGCTGCGGCGGCGAGGTGCTGGCGCCCGGCCTCTCCAACCGCTTCCTCGCCGAGACGGGCGCAGCGCTCTACAACGTCTACGGCCCGACCGAGGCCTGCATCTTCGCCAGCGCCTGGCCCTGCGAGCCCTGGCCCGAGACCGAGGCCTTGCCCTTGGGGCGCGCCGTGGACGACACGCGCATCTACGTGCTGGACGAGCAGCTTCGCCCGCAGCCCTTCGGCGTGAGCGGCGAAATCTGCATCGCCGGCCCGACGCTGGCGCTGGGCTATCTGCAGGCGCAGGACACCGCAGCCGCCTTCGTGCCGGACCCCTTCCACCCCGGCGACCGCATGTACCGCAGCGGCGACCGCGGCTGGCTGGACGTGCAAGGGCGCCTGCACTTCGCCGGCCGGCTGGACCGGCAGATCAAGCTGCGCGGCTACCGTGTGGACCTGGCGGACGTGGAACGGGCCTGCCTCAGCCTGCCCGGCGTGCACCAGGCGCTCGTCCAATGCCTGGACCAGGGCATGGGCCCGCGTCTGCATGCCTGGCTGGCCGGCCCCCGCCCCGAGGCCGAAACAGGCCTCGCGACCCTGCTGCGCCAGCGCCTGCCGGACTACCTGCTGCCCAGCACGATGACCCTGCTTCCGGAACTGCCCCTCAGCAGCAGCGGCAAGCTGCTCGTCGAGCAGTTGCCGCCGCCGTCCACCCCGGCCGCTGCCCCCGCGGACCTGCCACCCGCCACCGAGATGGAGGCACAGCTGCTGGCGCTGTGGCGAACGCATCTGAAGCGCGACGCCATCGGCATGGCACAGGACTTCTTCGATCTGGGCGGCGATTCGCTCACCGGGCTGGCCATCCTGAGCGCCATGGAGGACCAGCTCGGGCGCCGCCTGCCGCTGCAGCTGATCGTGGACCACCCCAGCATTCGGCAATTGGCCCAGGCACTGGCGGCACCGCAGGCGGCGTCCGGTGTGCTGCTGCCCTTGAGCCGCGACATGCAGGCGCCGCGCCTTTACGTGGCGGCGTCCGGCCACGGCGACGTGCTGCGCCTGCAATCCCTGGCTCGCGCCCTGGAGGGCCGCATCAGCGTCCTGATGCTGCAGCCGCCGCGCGAAGCGCCGGCGCAGATGGAGGCGCTCGCCCAGGTCTATGCCGATGCCATCGCCAGCGAGCATCCACAGCGCTTCTGGCTGGCCGGATTTTCGGTGGGCGGCGTCAGCGCGCTGGCCTGCTGCCGGATGCTGGAAGCGCGCGGGCTTGCGCCGCAAGCTCTCGTGCTGCTGGACAGCATCCACCCGGACGCGGCGCTGGGCGGCACCAGCTCCTGGCGCGCGCTGGGCTGGCTGGTGCGCCGCCTGCACGTGCAAGACCTCAGCATGAACGGCCGGCGCCTGGGCGCCATGTTTGCCGACCCCGGACTGGTGGCCCAGGTCATGGCCTTGCGCCGCCATCGCTGCGAAGCCTGCCGCAGCCCGGTCTGGCTGATCAAGACCACCGGCCTGCTGCGCTGGAGCCGCCTGCTCTTTCACGGCTGGGAGCGTCTCTTCGGCGAACGGCTGCGCAGCAGCGTGGTGCGCGGCCTGCACGGCTCCATGTTCGATCCCGAGCATGTGCACCATCTGGCCGACACCCTGGAATCACAACTGCTCGCGCGGCCTGCTTCATGAAGCCAAGGGCGCACCCACGACGGCTGCCGGCGGCCCTGATCTGGCGCCTGGCCCTGCTGCTGGGGCTGCTGGCGGGTCTGCTGCTGCTGGGCTGGACCTGGCGTCAGGCGCATTGGCAGGCCTGGCTGCGCGGCGGTGAGGCGCTGTCATGGCTGCGCGCACAGGCCGCTGCGCTGGGCCCGCTGCTCATCTGGCTGCTGATGAGCGCAGCGCTGTGCCTGGCCCTGCCCCTTGTGGTGCTGAGCCTGCTGGTGATCGCCGCCTTCGGCCCGCTGTGGGGCATGGCCCTGTGCTTCGCCGCTGCGGGCCTTTCGGCGCTGATCAGCCATCGCATCGGCCATTGGCTGGGCCATGCGCTGCTGCTGCGGCTGGCCGGGCCGCGCGTGCGATGGCTCAGCGAAACATTGGGCCGGCGCGGGTTGATCGCGGTGATCCTGCTGCGGCTGACGCCCGTGGCGCCCTTCGCGGTGGTGAACATGGCGGCCGGCGCCACGCACATCCGGGCCTGGCAGATGCTGCTGGGCACCTGGATAGGCATGGCGCCCAGCACCCTGGTGATCGGCCTGTTCCTGGAGCCGCTGCTGCGCCTGCTGGGCAGGCTGGAGCTGCCGCTGGCGGCCGGCACCGTGGCCCTGCTGCTGGCCGCAGCCTCGCTGCTCGTCTGGCGGCGACGGCGCCTGGGCAGGCAGACCCGCGAGCTCGAGTAAGCCGGCCGCCGCCAGGGCAAGCGCCTGGCCTGGGGTCAGGTCTTGCGGCAGCGAACAAGTCCGGCCGCGATGACCCGCCGCCCTGTCCCACCGCCGCACAGCGCCGGCTCAGGACAGCTTGTAAGTCTGCAGATGGATGCTGGTTTCCGTCGCGCCAATGCCCTTGATCAGCCGCACCCGCTCCAGCACCTCGGCGAGTTCGCCCAGCGTGGCGGCGCGCAGCTCGGCCAGCAGGTCCCAGCGGCCGTTGGTGTCGAACAGCCCGGACACACCCGGCTCGCCCAGCAGGATGGCAATGACCTCGCGGGTTTTGTTGCCCTCCACGGCGATGCTCATCCAGGCGGTGATGGCATTGGGCGTGACATCGGGCCGCAGCTTGACCGTGTAGCCCACGATCACCCCGCTGTCCTCCAGCTTGGCAATGCGATTGGTCACCGTCCCGCGCGAGACCTTGAGCTTGGCCGCCAGCGTGGCCACGGAGGCACGGGCGTCCTGGCGCAGCAGCGCCAGCAATTGCTGATCCAGGGTGTCCAACAGCAGCTCCTTCGTGCGGCCCTCGCACGCTCACAAGGGCCTGATTCTGCCATTTTGTCAATTTCAAATGCCGAAATGACAACTTAGCTTGAGTTTTTGACCATTCTTTGCGCTTCTTTCTAGCGCGCCGCTTGAGAAGAATCATGCCTATCACAACAACGGAGACTTCTCATGGCCATGTTGCTGAGCACGCATGATGTTGCTGCAATGACCCGACGGCTGGGCCTGCCGGTGCTGCTGAAGCGCCTGGTGGGCTATCTGGAAGCGGACTACCTGCGCTGGCAGGAGTTCGACAAGACGCCCCGCGTCGCGGCCCATTCCGCCGACGGCGTGATCGAGCTGATGCCCATCGCGGATCACGAGCTCTACACCTTCAAGTACGTCAACGGCCACCCGCGGAACTACCGCTTCGGCCTGTCCACCGTGATGGCCTTCGGCGCCCTGGCCGACATGGCCACCGGCACCCCACAAGTGCTGTCCGAGCTGACGCTCAGCACCGCGCTGCGCACCGCCGCCACCTCGGTGATGGCTGCCAAGCGGCTCGCCCGCCCTGATGCCAAGTCCATGGCCCTGATCGGCAATGGCGCGCAAAGCGAATTCCAGGCCCTGGCCTTCCACCACCTGCTGGGCATCGAGGAGATCCGTCTCTACGACATCGACCCGGCGGCCACCGCCAAGCTGATGCGCCATCTCCAATCCGTGCCGGGCCTGCGCCTGATCGCGTGCAAGAGCACCGCCGAGGCGGTAAAGGGCGCGGACATCGTGACCACGGTCACGGCCGACAAGACCAACGCCACCATCATCACGCCCGAGCTGCTGGAACCCGGCATGCACATCAACGGCGTGGGCGGCGACTGCCCCGGCAAGACCGAGCTGCACCGCGGTGTGCTGGAGCGCGCCAGCGTCTTCGTGGAGTTCGAGCCGCAGTCTCGCATCGAGGGCGACATCCAACAGATGCCCGCCGATTTCGCGGTGACCGAATTCTGGCGTGTGCTGGCCGGCCAGGCGCCGGGCCGGCGCGATGCGCAGGAAATCACCGTGTTCGACTCCGTGGGCTTCGCGCTGGAGGACTTCTCCATGCTGCGCCTGCTGCGCGACTGCGCCCGCGAATTGGGCCTGGGCAGCGAGATCAGCCTGGTGCCGCGCATGGCCGATCCCAAGGACCTCTTCGGCGAACTGGGCCTGGACGACACGCCACAGCGCCACGCCGCATGAGGCCCTGCCCGCCGCTCGGGGCGGGCGGGCGCCATCCGGGCGGCGTGCGCTGCGTTTCCGGGCGCAGCGGCCCGCAGGCCCGGCGCGAGGCCGGGGCGCTGCGATGAACCCGGCCCGGCTCAGGCGGCCAGGCTGGCCTTGAAGGCGCGCGCCTCCCGGCGCTTGGCCTTGGTGGCCTCCTGGCGATACAGCTCCTCGGCCTCCTGGCGCAGCTGCACGGCCTTTTCCAGGGCCTGCATGTAGCGCTCCACCGTGTAGGTGGACTCGGACGCGATATAGACGCTGCGGCGGCGCGCCGGCTCACCATAACGGGGCAGCAGCACGGTGAAGCTGCAGTCCCTCAGCTTGCCGCGGCGCTGGCGCACGATGGGGCCGGAAATGCCGACGGGCAGCTCACTGGTCTTGTTGGCATTGGGCTCAGGCTTGAGGCGGGTCGGTGCGGGCAGCTTGGCCACGCGCTTGAGCAGCTCCTTGGTCGCCGCCGCCAGCGCCCCGCCGGCACCGCCGGGGAACTTGCTGTCGGAGTAGAACTTGGTCCCGCCGTAGCGGAGTTGCCAACCATGGGTGGAGCGGGAATCGATGCGTTGAACGCCCTGCGGAACGGTGAACTGCTCACCGGTGTAGATCAATACTTCTCTGGTTTTCATGAGGTATCCCCAAACAACTGGATAACTCCCTGTATGCATTAGTGTAACGGCGCTGACACAGAAGCAGACTTGTGTCGTTAGGACAGGGGACGGCATCTGATGCCCGAATGGCGGTTGGATGCCACACTTCGTGGCGATTACTGTCACGCAGGTGACAATCGCTCGCCAATTGGAGCAGTCCTTCAGGTTCTCGGTGCTCCAGCGGCCAGAGCGCGCATCGGCCCGTGTGAGCGGGTGTCGACCGGATTCGCGACGGAGTTCAGGCGGCCCGCAACGCGGCCGCCTCACCGCAAACTTAGGCTCGCCTGAAGCCTGCCGACGCCTCGGCATCAAGCGGAGCCCCTTCCTGCACAATGCGCCATCCGTCACCGAGAGGGTCTATGCAAAGGCGTCAATTCATCATCCAGGGCAGCGCCGGTCTGTCCGCACTCGCGCTGCCTGCGCTGGGCCAGGCCCAGCCCCGGCCCATCGAAGGCAAGCAGTACCTCAAGCTGAGCACCCCGCTGCCCAGCGCCGCAGAGGGCGAGGTGCTGGAGTTCTTCTCCTACACCTGCCCGCACTGCCACGCTTTCGAGCCCTCCCTGCACCAGTGGCTGGCCCGCAAGCCCGCCAAGGTGCAGTTCCGCCGCGTGCCGGCTGCGATCAACGCCATCGCCAAGACCACGCAGAAGGTCTATTTCGCCCTGGAGGCCATGGGCCAGTTGGAGGCGCTGCACAGCCGCGTCTTCAGTGCCGTGCAGGCCGACCTCAGCAAGTTCCAGAGCCTGGACAGTGCCCAGGCCGAACTGGTCAAGCTGGGGGTGGACGGCGCGCGCTTCAAGCAGGTCGCCGAGTCATTTGGCGTGCAGTCCAAGTGCCAGCAGGCCAACAACCTCGTCCAGCCCATCGCCAGCCACGGCGTGCCCACGCTCGTCATCAACGGCCGCTGGGTGACCAGCCCGTCGATCGCGCAGGGCTATCCGGAAGTGCTGGCCACCATCGACCACCTGCTGACCCTGCCGCGGTCCTGAGGCGCATGAGTCCGTCGGGCATGACGCATTACGGCGCGTTGATCAAGGAAGTCGGCCGCGGCGCACGCGGCGCACGCAGCTTGGATCGCGGCCAGGCCGCCGGGCTCTATGGCGACATGCTGGACGGCCGCGTGCCCGACATGGAGCTCGGCGCCCTGCTGATCGCCTTGCGCATCAAGGGCGAAAGCTGCGACGAGCTGCTGGGCTTCCACGATGCGCTGCAGGCGCGCACGACCGGCGTCGCGGTCGACCCTGGGCCTCGCCTGGTTCTGCTGCCAGCCCTCAACGGCGCCCGCAAACTGGCCAACCTGATGCCTTTGGTGGCCCTGCTGCTGGCGCAGCGCGGCGTGCCCGTGCTGATCCACGGCCGGCATGACTTCGACACCCGCGAAAGCCCCTTCGAGCTGCTGCAGGCGCTCGGGCTGCCGCAGGCCGGCACACGGGATGAGATCGAACAGCAACTCCGCGCCCGCCGGCTGGCCGTGGCGCCCCTGGACCTGCTGTGCCCGGGGCTGGACCGGCTGATGGCGCTGCGCCTTCGACTGGGTGTGCGCAACAGCGCGCACAGCCTGGCCAAGCTGCTGGACCCGGCGCCAGGGCGCAGCCTGCGCGTGGTGGCCGTCACCCACCCTGAGTACCTGGACAGCATGAGCGAGGCCCTGCCCGCCCTGTGCCGCGACAGCGGCGGCCGCGCCCTGCTGATGCGCGCCTGCGAGGGCGAGGCCCATGCGCACCTGCGCCGCAAGGCCTGGATGCGCAGCTTCGCCCCGGACGGCAGCACCGAGCTGCAGACGGGCGACGAAGACCTGGGTCAGGCCCTGTTCGAGCAAGCGGCCATCGCCGAAAACACGGCGCTGATCCAGGGCTTCCTGGCTGGCCGCCCCCCCCTGCCTGCCCGCATCGCCGAGCAGGTCGATGTGCTGGAAGCGCTCGCCAAGGCCTGACAAGCGCTCACTTATTCCAAATTCAACATAAGCAATCTACGAATAAGTAG
Source organism: Burkholderiaceae bacterium (assembly GCA_041905785.1). GTDB lineage: Bacteria > Pseudomonadota > Gammaproteobacteria > Burkholderiales > Burkholderiaceae_C > Roseateles_B. The sequence continues at coordinate 4,196 of JAYRKJ010000001.1, read as the reverse complement.
TTCTCATATATATAAAGCGTTTCTACAGTCCGTGACCTAAGCTGCGATTGGACGCAGCCATCGGGAGCGGCTTTGGACTGGATTGCGATTGCGAGCGGATTCGGCGTCGGCGCCATCGTCGGGATCACCGGCGTGGGCGGCGGCTCGCTGATGACGCCCCTGCTGCTGTCGGTCTTCAAGCTCAACCCGGCCGTGGCCATCGGCACCGATCTCTGGTTTGCCGGGCTCAGCAAGCTCTCCGGCTCGGTAGTGCACGCCAGGCACGGCCATGTGCGCTGGGACATCGTGCGGCAGCTGCTTGCCGGCAGCATTCCCGCCTCGCTGGCCACCGTAGCCCTGATGCACCACAGCGGCCTCACCAAGGGCTGGGCCAGTGCACTGACCTTGTCCCTGGGCATCGCCCTCCTCCTGACCGCCCTGGTCGTGGCCTTCCGCCCGACCTGGCAGGCGGTGGGCCTGCGCCTGGAACGCTACGTCCCGGAATCCCGCAAGCCGGCCCTGACCGTGCTCAGCGGCGTGCTGCTGGGGGTGCTGGTGTCCTTGTCCTCGATCGGGGCGGGAGCCATCGGCGCCACCCTGATCCTGCTGATCCACCCGCGGCTGCAGGCCCGCTACATCGTGGGCAGCGACATCGCGCACGCCGTGCCCCTGACCCTGCTGGCCGGCATTGGCCACGCCAGCCTGGGCCATGTGAACTGGGCCCTGCTGGGCTCGCTGCTGATCGGCTCCATCCCCGGCATCTGGCTGGGCGCGCAAGCCACCCGCCGCCTGCCCGACGGCGTGATCCGCAGCCTGCTCTGCGCCTCCCTGCTGATGGCCGGCTGGAAAGTGCTTCACTGAATTTCTGACTTGAGCTGACATGTACGCCTATACCGATTTCGACCGCCAGTTCGTCCACGCCCGGGCCGCCCAGTTCCGTGACCAGCTGGAGCGCAACCTGGCCGGCACCCTGAGCGACGACGACTTCCGCCCCCTGCGCCTGCAGAACGGCTGGTACGTGCAGCGCCATGCGCCCATGCTGCGCGTGGCGGTGCCCTATGGCGTGCTGTCTTCGCGTCAGCTGCGCCAACTGGCGCGCATCGCGCGCGAGTTCGACCGCGGCTACGGCCACTTCACCACGCGCCAGAACCTTCAGTACAACTGGATCCCCCTGCCGCGCGCGGCCGACGTGATGGACCTGCTGGCCGACGTGGACATGCACGGCATCCAGACCAGCGGCAACTGCATCCGCAACATCACCAGCGACGCCACGGCCGGCGTGGCCCCTGACGAGATCGTCGACCCGCGCCCCTATGCCGAAGTGCTGCGCCAGTGGAGCACCCTGCACCCGGAATTCGCCTTCCTGCCGCGCAAGTTCAAGATCGCGATCTCCGGCGCCCGCGAGGACCGCGCCGCCATCGCCTGGCACGACATCGGCCTGCAGCTGAAGCAGAACGAGGCCGGCGAGGTCGGCTTCGAGGTGATGGTGGGCGGCGGCATGGGCCGCACGCCGGTGATCGCCACCACCATCCGCGACTTCCTGCCCTGGAACCAGATCCTCGTCTACATCGAGGCCATCGTGCGCGTCTACAACCGCTACGGCCGCCGCGACAACCTCTACAAGGCCCGCATCAAGATCCTGGTCAAGGCCGAGGGCCAGGCCTTCGTCGACGACGTCAACCGCGAGTTCGAGCAAATCCTCAAGGACGACCCGGCCGGCCATGAGCACATCATCCCGCAGGCCGAACTGGACCGCGTGGCGGCCAGCTTCGTGGTGCCAAGCGGCGTGGCCGCGGTGCCAGGTCTTGACATCTTCGAGGGCGTGCAGCACGGCGCCTACAAGCGCTGGCTGGAGCGCAATGTGCACGGCCACCGGCTGAGCGGCTACCGCGCCGTGACCCTGTCGCTCAAGCGCGTGGGCCAGGCGCCGGGCGATGCGACGGATGCCCAGATGGAAGCCGCCGCCCAGCTGGCCGACCAGTTCAGCCAGGGCGAGCTGCGCGTGACGCACGACCAGAACCTGCTGCTGCCCTGGGTGCGCGAGATCGACCTCCCGGCGCTGTTCGAGGCTGCGCGCGCCAACAGCTTCGCCACCCCCAATATCGGCCTGCTGACCGACATGATCGCCTGCCCCGGCGGCGACTTCTGCGCGCTGGCCAATGCCCGCTCCATCCCGGTCGCGGCCGAAATCGCCGAGCGCTTCCAGGACCTGGACGAGCTCTACGACATCGGCGACATCGACCTGCACATCAGCGGCTGCATCAATTCCTGCGGCCACCACCACAGCGGCCACATCGGCATCCTGGGCGTGGACAAGGACGGCACCGAGTGGTACCAGGTCACCCTGGGCGGCTCGGACGGCTCCACGCTCTCGGGCCCCTGGGCGGCCGGCAAGGTGATCGGCCCCTCCTTCGCTGCAGATGAAGTGGGCGACGTGATCGAGTCCGTGATCGGCACCTACAAGCGCGAGCGCCAGGCCGCCGAACAGTTCATCGACACGGTGCGCCGCGTGGGCCTGGAGCCCTTCAAGACCGCGGCCAATGCCGTCCGTTCCTCCACCGCTGCCCGCTGAAGACCGCCATGAAGTTCATCGACACCTATCAAGATCCGTGGCACCGCGCGTCCGGCGAGGACGGCCCCCAGCCTCATCCGAGCCGCGCCGCGCACCTGCTCCTGAGCCTGGAGCAATGGCATGCCGTACGCGACACCTGGCCCGCCGACCTGCCGGTGGGCGTGCAGCTGCCCAATGACTTCGACGTTGAAGACCTGGCGGCGGACCTGCCGCGCCTGGCCCTGATCGCCCTGCAGTTCCCGAAGTGGGTCGATGGTCGCGCCTACACCCAGGCCCGCCTGCTGCGCGTGCGCTACCGCTTTGCCGGCGAGATCCGCGCCGTGGGCGAGGTGCTGGTGGACATGCTGCCCCTGCTGGCCCGCACCGGCTTTGACGCCGTGCAGCTTCGCGGCGACCAGAGCCGCGCAGCTGCCGAGCGTGCCCTGAGTTTCTTCCCCGGCCACTACCAGGGCGACGCGAGCGAGCCCCGCCCCCACTTCGCCAAGCTGCTGGCGGCCCACGCCTGAGGAACCTGGACATGAGCCCAAGCATGAGCGACAGCGTCTCCTTCCTGCCCCTTGGCAACGCGCCGCGGAGCTCGGCCGTCAGCCTCTACGCGCGCGCCACTGCCGGTTTCGAAGACCGGCTGGAAGAAACCCGCCGCCTGCTGCGCGAGGCCCATGCCCAGTACGGTGACGCACTGCTGCAGTCCAGCAGCCTGGGCGCCGAAGACATGGTGATCACCGCCCTGCTGGCCGAGCTGCAGCTGCCCGTGGCCGTGGCGACACTGGACACCGGCCGCCTGCATGCCGAGACTCTGGCCCTGATTCCTCAAATCCGCGAGCGTTACGGCATCGAGGTGCAGGTGTACAAGCCGGTGGCCGACGCCGTGGTTCATTTCGTCAAAGCCCGCGGGGAGAACGCCATGTACGAAAGCCTGGCCCTGCGCAAGGAATGCTGCGGCATCCGCAAGCTGGAGCCGCTGTCGCGCATGCTGGCCGGCCGCAGCGCCTGGATCACCGGCCTGCGCCGCGAGCAATCCAGCAACCGCGCCGAAGTGCCCTTCAGCGAACCGGACGGCCAGGGCCGCACCAAGCTCAACCCGCTGGCCGCCTGGAGCTGGGCCGATGTCTGGCATTTCATCCAGACCCGCGGCGTGCCCTACAACGCCCTGCATGACCAGTTCATGCCCTCCATCGGCTGCGCGCCCTGCACCCGCGCCATCGCCGTCGGCGAGGACTTCCGCGCCGGCCGCTGGTGGTGGGAAAACGACGATGCCAAAGAGTGCGGCTTGCACAAGACGCACGCCCCGGCGACCGCCGGGGCCTCGCGCAGCGAGGCAGGCAGCGACGTTTCGGCGTAGGGTCCTATCGGCATCACCGATGTGAGCCGAAGCCAAGACGAGAACGCCAAAGAATGCGGCCTGCACAAGGCCAAGAGCAACGAAGAACTGAAAACTGGAGCGCACGCATGAACGCCCCCGTGAACCTGGAACACCTGGTCGCCAACGTCGACCACCGCCATCTGGACCACCTGGAGGAAGAGGCCATCTTCATCCTGCGCGAGGTCGCCGCCGCCTTCGAGCGCCCGGGCCTGCTGTTCTCCAGCGGCAAGGATTCCTGCGTGGTCTTGCGCCTCGCTGAAAAGGCCTTCAAGCAACGCGTGT
>JAYRKJ010000022.1:0-110568 GCA_041905785.1 Burkholderiaceae bacterium | reverse complement strand
CGATCACGAAGGTCGCCGAGATCACGAAGTCCGGCTTCACCCCCATCAGCCCCGCCACGCGCGGGTTCTCCGCTGTGGCGCGCATCGCGCGGCCCAGCTTGGTGTGGTTCACCAGGTACATCAGCCCAGCCAGGATCACCACCGTCAGCACCAGGATCAGCACCTGCGTCACCGTGATCACCGGACCGCCCAGGTTGAACGGCTCGGTGGGCAGCAGCAGCGGAAAGGGCTTGGGATTGGGCTTCCACACGATCATCGCCAGCGTCTGCAGCAGCAGCGACATGCCCATGGCCGTGATCAGCGGCGCCAGGCGCGGCGCGTTGCGCAGCGGCCGGTAGGCCACCTTCTCAATCGCGAAGTTCAGGAAGGTGCAAACAGCCACCGCACACATCAGCGCAATGACCATCAGGGCCCAGCCCGGCAGGCCGGCGTCCGCCAGCAAGGTCACCACGGTCCAGCTGGTGAGTGCGCCCGCCATCAGGATCTCGCCGTGCGCGAAATTGATCAGGTTGATGATGCCGTAGACCATCGTGTATCCCAGCGCCACGAGCGCATACATGCTCCCGAGCACCAGACCGTTGATGATCTGTTGCAGAAAAGTCTCCATAACAGGTCTTCCTTTACTTCTTTGCCGGGCGGAGGTGCCGCCCCACTGGGCTCACTTACTGCATGAGCCGTGCCACACCGCGAAAATCACGGGTAAACACCAGGACTGCCGATTCACAACTCCTGGTGTTTACCCTTTGTTTCGACTACCAATCGAAGGCCAGTCCGCGTTTGTGCGGGGTCAAGTCTTGCCTTCGTGGAAAGGTGTCTTTCGTCACAGGACTGTAACTGGGCGGAATTCCACACGGGGCAATTTGCCCCTGTGCGGAATTCCACACTGTCGATCGCACAGACGGGGTTCATGCCCCTCGTGCACGTCTGCCGGTTCCCTGGCGCAGAGGCGACACCCCGCCACCGATTGGGCACACTACGCCACCTGATGAGTTCATCCCCCGCCCTGCTGCAAGCACTCCCGCCGCCCGATACCCGCCCTTGGTGGCGGCGCTGGGCTGCCCGGCTGCGCAGGCCCAACGCCCATGTCTGGCTGACGCTGGCGCTGGTCGCCCTGGGCATGCTGCTGGGGCAAAGGCTCAGTGAGAATGCCGGCATGGCACAGCTGGCCGCGGTGGCCAGCGAGCGCCTGGAGCTCTACACCGCGGCACTGGACGCCGAGCTGGCGCGGCATGACTACCTGCCCAACCTGATCGCCATCGACGAGGACGTTCAATCGCTGCTCGCCCAGCCCGAGGATGGAACGCGGCGGCGCCGTGCCGATCTCAAGCTCGCGCGCATCACCGTGCGTGCCGGCGCCAGCGCGTCCTACCTCGTTGACCAGCACGGCAATGTGCTGGCCAGCAGCCAGGCCAGCGACACCGGCAACAACCCCTTGAGCGCGGGCGAGCAGGCCCGCTTGCGCGACGCCCTGCAGGCCCAGGCGCAGCACTTCTTCGCCGTCAACGAGAGCAATGGCAGCACGGAGTACTTCATGCTGCATCTGGTGCGGCGCCAGCGCCAGTTGCAGGCGGCCGTCGTCGTGCGGCTCAACCTGGCCCCGCTGGAAGCCACCTGGGTGGACCTTGGTCTGCGCTCCCACGGCGAGAAGCTGCTGGTGGTGGACGACAACGAGGTGCTGATCATGTCCTCGGTGCCCGAGTGGAAGTACCGCATCCTGGGCCATGTCACGCCCGAGGTCCGGGCGGCACTGCAGGCCTCCGGCCGCTACCCTGGCGCCGAGCTGCAAGCCATGGGCCTGGACATCGAAGGCATGGAACGGCAAGACGCCCTGCTCGTGGCCGTGCCGGCAGCCAAGGGCTTGCGCGAGGGCGGCCTGCTGCTGGCGCAGCAGCGCGTTGCGGCACCGCTGGGCGTGCGCCTGGTGACGCTGTCGGATCCGGCCGAGGTCTGGCGTCAGGCCCATTACGCCACCTGGGGCGGTGGGGCCTTCGGGGCCAGCCTGGGTCTGTTGAGCCTCTACCTGGCCTCGCGCCGCCGCGCGCTGCGCCAGGTCTTCCAGGCCCAGACCGCGCTGCAGCGGGCGCATGCCGAGCTGGAAGTGCTGGTCAGCCACCGCACGCGCGAGCTGCGAGCCACCAACGAGGAGCTCAAGCGCCAGATTGCGCAACGCCTGCAGGCCGAGACCGAGCTCGTGCAGGCCGGCAAGCTGGCCGTGCTGGGTCAGATGTCGGCGGGCATCTCACACGAGCTGAACCAGCCGCTGACCGCCTTGCGCGCCTTGTCCGCCAACACTTTGCGCTTCCTGGAGGCCGGCCGCACGCAGACGGTGGCCGAGAACCTGAAGGCCATCGACAGCGTGGTGGAACGCATGGCCGCCATCACCCGCCAGCTCAAGAGTTTTGCCCGCAAGGCCGAGAACGCCGCCGAGCCCGCCGTGCTGCAGACCGCCGTGGCCAACGTCCTGCTCCTGCTGGAACACCGCCTGCGCAGCGCGCAGATCGAGGTCAGGCAAGACCTGGCCCTGCCGGAGAACCTGCGCGACAGCCTGCGGGTCAAGGCCGACGCCAACCGCCTGGAACAGGTGCTGGTGAATCTGGTGGGCAATGCGATCGATGCCATGGACGAGGTCTCGCCGCGCCGCCTGCTGATCAGCGCCCACCTGGACGGCGACCGGGTCCGCGTGCAAGTGCGCGACAACGGCAAGGGGCTGGATCCGGCCCTGGTGCCGCGTCTGTTCGAACCCTTCTTCACCACCAAGCCCGCGGGCCAGGGGCTGGGGTTGGGCCTGGTGATCTCGTCCAAGATCATCCATGAATTCGGCGGTACGCTCAGGGCTGTACCGCCCGAGGACATGCCGCACGCAGAGGCCGGCGGCATGTGCTTCGAGTTTGACCTGGCCTGGGAATGACATGTTTGAGGGATACAAGGTTCTCTTCGTCGAGGACGATCCACCGGTCCGGCTGAGCCTGTCGCAGTCGCTGGAGCTGGCCGGCCTGGATGTCCAGGCCTGCGGCACGGCCGAGGAGGCGCTGCCCGAGATCGTGCCGGGTGCGCAGATCGTCGTGATGAGCGATGTGCGGCTGCCCGGCATGGACGGCATGCGGCTGCTGGAGCACGTGATGAGCGTGGACCCCAGCATTCCCGTGGTGCTGATCACGGCACACGGTGATGTGGCCATGGCGGTGCAGGCCATGCGCATCGGTGCCTACGACTTCATCGAGAAGCCCTTTGCACCCGAGCGCTTCGTCGAGACGGCCTTGCGCGCCCTGGACAAGCGCATGCTGCGCAATGCCGTGGACGAGTTGCGCTCGCAGCTGCAGCGCGCCAACGGCATCGAGGCCGTGCTGCTGGGCCAGTCCGCCGCCATGCAGCAGGTGCGCAAGCAGATCCTCAACCTGGCCGACACCTCGGCCGACGTGATGATCCTGGGCGAGACCGGCACCGGCAAGGAGCTGGTGGCCCGCTGCCTGCACGACCAGAGCAAGCGCCGCGACCGCCACTTCGTGGCCATCAACTGCGGCGGCCTGCCGGAGAACCTGTTCGAGAGCGAACTCTTCGGCCACGAGCCCGGCGCCTTCACGTCAGCGGCCAAGCGCCGCGTGGGCAAGCTGGAGTTCGCCAACGGCGGCACCTTGTTGTTGGATGAGATCGAGACCATGCCCGTTGCGCTGCAGATCAAGCTGCTGCGGGTGCTGCAGGAGCGCCGCCTCGAACGCCTGGGCTCCAACGAGGAAGTGCCGATCAACGTGCGCGTGATCGCCGCCACCAAGGCCGACCTCAAAGCCATGAGCGAAGCCCAGCAGTTCCGTGGCGATCTCTACTACCGCCTCAACGTCGCGACCTTGACGCTGCCGCCGCTGCGCGAACGGCGCGAAGACATCCCCCTGCTCTTCCAGCACTTCGTGGCCCAGGCGGCGGCCCGCTACGAGCGCACGCCGCCCGAGCTGGACCCGCAGCGCCTGCGTGAGCTGATGTCACACGACTGGCCGGGCAATGTGCGCGAGATCCGCAATGCCGCCGACCGCTTCGTGCTGGGCCTGGCCGGCGGCAACGATGGCCAGCTGATCGAACCCGCCCCCCTGACGCTGGCCAAGCAGATGGACCTGATCGAGAAGACCCTGATCGAGCAGGCCCTGCGCCGCTGCAACGGCAAGATCCCTGCGGTGATGGAGCTGCTGGGCACGCCGAAGAAGACGCTGTATGACAAGCTGCATCGGCATGGGATTGAGTTGGAGCGGTTTCGCAGCGTGGGGTGAGTGGGGCTGGGAGCTGGCTATTTCCCTACGAGGCGCATGGACGCCACCAGGGTGAGATAGCAGACAACCCAAAGAGTGGTCGGTCCCGCAGGACCCGTGAAGTCAAGGCCGAACGCCTTGAAGTTGAGCGTCTCGCTCTTTGGTTTATCCGAGTATCGCTGCTCGAGAAGCGCCACTATCGCGAACGCCGTGATGGCCGAGATGGGGAGTCCGAACGTGTGAGAAGGGCTTTCCTTCAGCAGGGCCTGGGCTTCTGGCCACCCGAGCACGTAGGCGAGCATGAGGAGACCATAAGCAGCGATGCCGAGCAGGAGAACACCGACAGCAATCTTCTTCGCCAGTTCAAGAAACGCTTCCATTGGACCCTCCGTGAATTGGAGCGCTCAGTGTGAGCGAAGCTTCGACATCGCACAAGGAGATGTCCCGAGTAGGTCTCATCGACTTGAAGGATGACACGCACCGGAAGGTGTCAGGCACGAACCCTTCCGTTCAGGGACGGGAATCCACGAAGGACTGCTGCTGTCCTGTGCTGCACGGTGACAACGGCGCCACCCTCAAGGCAACGACCGTACTGGCGATGCATCGACCTCGCCAAGAACGTGCTTGCCCTGCATGGGGTGAATGATGCGGGCAAGGCCGCTCACCGATACGCCGCCGGATCCGGCGAGTCCGTCGGCTTCGCGATCACGCGCTTGAACGCCTCGCCCATCGGCAGCTGCAGGTTCAGGCCGCGCGGCGCAATGGGGTTCTGGAACCAGCGCTGGTAGATGGCATGGATTTCGCCGCTGCGGTACAGGCTGGCGATCACGCCGTCCACCAGGCGCTTGAACTGCGGGTCATTGGGCGGCAAGCCAATCGCGTAGGGCTCCACCGACAGCGGTTGCTCGGCGATGTAGTACTCCTGCGGGTCGCGCACCTGGGCGATCAGGCTGCGCAGCAGCACGTCGTCCATCGCATAGGCCACGGCGCGGCCGGTCTGCAGCAGGCGGAAGGACTCCTGGTCGTCCTGTCCCACGAGGATGCGAAAGCCCAGACCCTTCTGCACGTTGAGCTGGTGCAGGTACTGAAGGCTCGTGGTGCCTATGGTCGAGGCCACCGTCAGCCCGCGCAGGTCCTCGACGCTGCGCATCATCTGGCTGCGGCGAGAGAGCAGTCGGCTCTCGGCCACATAGGTGGTCGTGGAGAAGGACTGGCTGCGCGCACGTTCCGCGTTGTGCGTCGTGATGCCGCACTCCATGTCCAGCGTGCCGTTGGCGACCAGGGGCATGCGGGTGGCCGAGTTGACCGCGATCTGCTTGACCTCCAAATCCGGCAGATGCAGCTGTTCGCGGATGGCATCGATGACCCGCTCGCACAGCTCCACCGAGTAGCCCACCGGCTTGAGTCGGCCGTCGAGGTAGGAAAACGGCAGCGACGCCGGCCGGTAGCCCATCACGATCACACCGGTGTCGCGTATGCGGGCCAGCGTGCGCGACACCGCCGCATCCTGGCGCCCAAGGGCGGAGGCCGCGGGGGCTGTCGCAGCGCCCTGCCCCTGCTGCATCCCCCATAGAGGCAGGCCCAGGCCGAGCAGTCCCGCTGCGGTGAACAGGCGTCGGCGACTCAGGGCATGGCGGGAACCAGGGATGGCGAACATGGACTGCAGGAGATGAGGATCCGCCCGGCGAGCACTGCGCTCGCCGTGGCAGGGACCGGGCCGCATTGTGCGCGATGCGGCCACTCCCGCAAGCGTGCAAGCCCCAGCATCTGCGGGCTTGCCGCTCCCCTCAATGGCTGGAATCGACTTCGGCGGGCTGCATGCGTGCGTCGATGCCCTCGTCATCCAGAAAATCCTCCGGCGCCACGCGGCTGCAGTCCACCAGCCGGTCGAAGGCTGCCTGCTCGGCGCTGACGGCCTTGGGAATCAGCGGCTTGTCCAACGGCCTGTAGATGCGGCTGCGCAGGCGATTGAGGCGCTCGGAGTGTGCGGCCTCACGGGCGTACTGCTCCGGGTCCAGCAGCATGGCAAAGGGATTGGCAGCGAAGGCGGTCGGGCGGGTGGACATGAGGGTCTCCTGCTGGCGGATGGCACGGTAAGCGGCTCGGCAGACGGCACGGTAGACGGCCTGACGATGGAGCCACTGTAAGCAGGAGGTCCGGGCCAGCCCAGTCGGACGACAGACAAAGCCTCTGTCGGAAAATGACTGACGGCCGTGTAGGGAACGGCTTCAGCGCTGCCGGCCCTGCTGGGCCAGCAGGGCCTGCTGGATGCGGCGTGCCAACTCGGGCCGTCCAGAGCGCTGCGCGAAGTCCATGGCGCTCAGGCCCTTGTCGTTGAGCAGCCCCGGATCGGCACCGGCCTGCAGCAGGACGTCCACGCTGTCCGGTGAGCCATAGCCCGCCGCCAGCATGAGCGGGGTGCTGCCATTGGGCGAACGGGCATTGATCTCGGCCCCTTGGGCGATCAGCCAGGCGCTCACGCCGTTGTCCGGGCCGCTGCAGGCATAGTGCAAGGCGCTGAAGCCGGCCTCGTTGATCAAGGCGTCCCGCCGAACCAGGGCTTGCACCCAGGGCAGGCGGCCTCGCAATGCCGCCAGCATCAGGGGCGTCTCACCGGCCAGGTTGAGCACATTCACGTCCATCTGCGGGTGCTCGATCAGCAGCATCACCACCCGTTCGGACTCTTCCATGATGGCCTTGTGCAGCGCGGTATTGCGCTGCTCGTCCGCCTGGTTGGGATCCACGCCGGCCAGCAGCAGCTTCATCACAAAGCTGGGCTGGTCTCTTGCCGCGGCCAGCATCAGGTCACGAAACTCCTCCTGCGTGGCGGCGCGGAACACGGCGACCCGCGCAGGCTGCTCGGTCTGCGCCCTCGGCGTGCCCGTGGCAACCAGCAGCGCCAACGCCACCCCGGCGTGCCAGGCCCCACTCATGCCGGCATGCGGAACAGGCGGCGCGTGTTGGCGGTGGTGGCCTCGGCCACCGCCTCCACGCTCATGCCTTTGACCTGGGCCAACTGCGCCGCGACATGCGGCACGTACGCCGGGCTGTTGGTCTTGCCGCGGAAGGGCACCGGCGCCAGGTAGGGGCTGTCGGTCTCGATCAGCAGGCGATCCATCGGCAAGGCGGCGGCAATCTCGCGTAGATCCGCAGCATTCTTGAAGGTCAGGATGCCGGAGAAGGAGATGTAGTAGCCGCGATCCACCGCCGCCTTGGCCACCGCCAGGCTTTCGGTGAAGCAATGGAACACGCCGCCCACCTGCTCGCCGCCCTCTTCGTTGAGGATGGCCAGGGTGTCCGCCGCACTGGAGCGCGTATGGATCACCAGCGGCTTGCCCGCCCGGCGGGCGGCACGGATGTGGGTGCGGAAGCGTTCGCGCTGCCACTCCATGTCCGCCAGGCTGCGCCCGTTGAGGCGGTAGTAGTCCAGACCTGTTTCGCCGATGGCCAGCACCTTGGCGTGCTGGCTGGCCTGCACCAGCTCATCTTCGCCGGGCTCGTGCACATCCTCGTTGTCGGGGTGCACGCCGACGCTGGCGAACAGTTGCGCGTGGGCCTGCGCCAGGGCCAGCACCGCAGGGAACTCTTCCATGGTCGTGCAGATCGTCAGCGCCTGCTGGACCTGCGCCGCCTGCATGGCGCTCAGAATGTCGGGCAATTGGGTACTGAGCTCAGGAAAGCTCAGATGGCAATGGGAGTCGATGAACATGGGGGAATGCAGGAGAGGCGGCCGAGCCGCCAGGGCTCAGAGCGTCTGCGTCGGTTTGGTCGACGAGATGGCCGTGCCCAGGATCTCCTCGATCTTGAGGCGGATCAGGCGGGTCTTTTCGTCACCGGGGAACTTGACGCCAACGCCTTGCGTGCGCCCCCCCGAGGCATTGGCCGGCGTGATCCAGGCCACCTTGCCGGCGATGGGATAGCGCTGAGGATCCTCGGGCAGGCTGAGGATCAGGTAGATGTCTTCGCCCAGCTTGTATTCGCGCGGCGTGGGCACGAACAGGCCTCCGTCGGCAAAGGCCGGGATATAGGCCGCATAGAGAGCACCCTTCTCCTTGAAGACCAGCTGCATCATGCTGGGGCGGGCGCCCCCACCGGGCTGTGCGGCGGCCAGGGCCGCGGCCTGGGACTTGGCGGGGATGTCACTCATGCGGACAAGTGTAACGAATGCATCCCGGCTCCTGGCGCGCAAGGCCCCAGGGATCTGTGAGCAATTGAAGGGACATCCTGCAAGGCTCCATCGGGCGTCGACGCAATGGCGCCCTTGCCTCAGACGTCCTTGCGCACCGCCACGCGCATCAGCCGCTGGCCTTGGCCGACCAGCGACTCCATCAGCAGGCTGGCATTGAGTGGATGCTCGGCACGGCGCGCCGCTTCTTTCAGCACGCGCGCCCATTCCTGCATGGCGTCCGGATTGCGGGGGGCGGGCAACGCATCGCGCGGGAAAAAGGCGGGCGGTGCGCCATGGGCCGTTCGGATCAGATCGGTCGCCAGGCGCTGCATCGCCTCGATGGCACGCGGCACGGGCCAATCAGCCAGCGCACTGGCCTCGTTGCGGGCAATGCGCCGCGGCAGCTCCAGCCAGCTTTTGGCCGCTACGCCGTCTTCCGACCACTGCAGCGCCTGTTGGGGGCGGCCGCCGCAGGCGTCCAGCAGCACCTCGGGCGACGCCACGCCGCGCTCGGCAAGCCAGGCCAGCGCCTGCTCACGCGGCGGCAGACCCAGTGGAACTGGCTGACAGCGGCTGCGAATGGTCGGCAGCAGGCTTTCCGGCGCCGCGCTGGCCAGGACGAAGCGCAGCAGGCCGGCGGGCTCTTCCAGCGTCTTGAGCAAGGCATTGGCCGCCACCGTGTTGAGACTCTCGGCAGGGAAAAGCACCACCACCTTGGCCCTGCCACGGGCGGCCGTGACCTGAGCAAAGCCCAGCATGGCGCGCACGGCATCGACCTTGATTTCGCGACTGGGCTTGCTTTTGCTGGCCTTGCCCTCACCGTCTTTGCCGCTCTCGGCCTCGTCAGACTCCAGACCCAGGGCCTCGCGCCAGGCGTCCGGCACCAGCAGCATGAAGTCCGGATGCGAGCGCGACTGGAACAAATGACAGCTGGCACAACGCCCGCAGGCCAGCTGCGCCGCTGAGGGCGTCTCGCAAAGCCAGGATTGGGCCAGCGCCAGGGCCATCTCCAGTTGGCCCACCCCCTGCGGCCCCTGCACGAGCAGGGCGTGCGAGCGCGCCTGCGCCAGGGCATGGCTCAGCGGCGCGCTCAGCCAAGGCAGCGGCAAGGTCCCGTCTTCCTTGATGCTCACCATCCACGCTGCTCCAGCACGGCCACGATCTGCGCCGACACGCTGGCCACATCACCGCTGGCGTCAACGCGGGCAAAGCGCTGCGGCGCGGCGGCGGCACGTGCGGCGTAGCCGGCGCGCACGCGCTCGAAGAAGTCCAGATCCTGCTGTTCGAAGCGGTCCGCCTCACGGGCAGCAGCACGGCGCGCGGCAGCCATGGCCGGCGGCAGATCGAACCAGATCGTCAGGTCGGGTTGGCGGCCTTCGGTCACCCAAGACTCCAGCTGTTCCAGCACGGCCAGCGGCAGGCCGTTGCCGCCCCCCTGGTAGGCGAAGCTCGCATCCGTGAAGCGGTCGCAGACCACCGTGCGGCCCGCAGCCAGCGCAGGCTCGATGACCTCGCGCACATGGTCGCGCCGGCCGGCGAAGACCAGCAAGGCCTCGGTCAGCACGTCCATGCGCTCATGCAACACCAGCTCGCGCAGGCGCTCGGCCAGCGGCGTTCCACCCGGCTCGCGCGTGTTGAGCACCTCGGCGCCGGCCTGGCGCAGGCGCTCGCTCACGGCGGCGATGTGGGTGGACTTCCCCGCTCCGTCTATGCCTTCAAAGGAAATGAATCGACCGCTCACGCTGTGGGTCCTGGAAAGCAGCGGCTCATCGGCCGCGCTGGTATTGATTGACCGCGCGATTATGCGCGGCCAGATCCTCGGAAAAGACGCTGCTGCCATCGCCGCGCGCCACGAAGTACAGGGCCTTGCTCGGCGCCGGGTGCAGGGCGGCCTGCAGCGAGGCCGCACCAGGCATGGCGATGGGCGTGGGCGGCAGGCCGCCGCGGGTGTAGGTGTTGTAGGGCGTGTCCGTCTGCAGGTCGCGCTTGCGCAGATTGCCGTCGAAGCTCGGACCCAGGCCGTAGATGACCGTGGGGTCGGTCTGCAGCGGCATGCCGATGCGCAAGCGGTTGACGAACACCGAGGCCACCATGGGGCGGTCCGCCGCTGCACCGGTCTCCTTCTCGATGATGGAAGCCAGGATCAGCGCCTCGTCCACGCTCTTCAGCGGCAGCCCCTGGGCGCGCGAGGCCCAGACCGCATCCAGCTTGCGCTGCATGGCCTGCCGGGCGCGCTTGAGCACGGTGAGGTCGCTCACGCCGCGGCTGTAGGCATAGGTGTCGGGGAAGAAGCGCCCCTCGGGCGACACGCCTGGCATGCCCAGGCGGCTCATCAGCGCAGCGTCGTCCAGATCCTGGATGGTCTGCTTCAGCGCCGGTGCCTTGGACAGGGCTGCACGGAACTGACGCCAAGTCCAGCCCTCGATCAGCCGCACCTGCTCCAGCACTTCCTCGCCACGCACCATCTTGTCCAACAGGCCGCGAGGCGTGATGCCCTGGTGAATCTCATAGCTGCCCGCACGGATCTGCCGGGCTTGGCCGGACCATCGGAACCAGTGGTAAAGCAGCCGCGCATCTTCCTGCACGCCTGCCAGCACCCAGGCGCCCGCGACCTCGCGCGGCGAGGCGCCGGGCTCAATGGACAACTCCACCGTCGGGCTGCTCAAGGACAAGGGCCGCTGCAGCCACCACCAGGCCGTGCCGGCCAGGGCCAAGGCGCCAAGCAGGGCCAGCAGGAAAAGATTGCGCAGAAACTTGAGCATGCGAAGAGCCGGGATGCGGGAACGCGGGAACGCGGGAATGAGGGAAGCTGGGCCACGAGGGCCGCCGACCCGGCAGGCGGGGCGAAGGGCTCAACCTTGCTTTGCCCAGGGTCTGGCCGGCCAAATCATAATTCGGCCATGAGCCAAGCATTGCCCAGCACGAACACATCCGCCCTCCCCCGCCCCGCCCTTGCCGCAAGCCTTGAGGGGGCCACCCGCCTCGAGGACTGGGGCGTCATTGCCGCCCGCGGCGAAGAAGCCGCAAAATTCCTGCACGGTCAGCTGACGCAAGACCTGGCCCTGCAGACGCCGCAGCAGGCCCGCTTGGCGGGCTATTGCTCTGCCAAGGGCCGCTTGCTGGCCACGATGGTGGCCTTCAAAACAAGCGCGGATGAAGTGCTGCTGGCGCTGCCCGCGGAGCTGCTGGCGCAGACGCAAAAACGCCTGTCCATGTTCGTGTTGCGCGCCAAGTGCAAACTCAGCGACGCCAGCGCATCCCAGGCCGGCGGCTGGGCCGTCTGGGGCCTTGCCGGCGAGGCCGCCCGTCAATGGCTGGGAGACGATGCGCCGCAAACGGTGTGGTCCGCGAGCAGCAGGATCCTGGCAGACGGCCGCCGGCTCTGGTCCGCGCGGCTGCCGGATGCCGGTACCGCCGCAGGTGCGCTGCCTCGTTATCTCGTGCTGGCGCCCTGCGATGCGCCCTTGGGCGATCTGCCGGCCCTCAGTGCGGCGCACTGGGCCGCCCTGGACATCGCCGCCGGCCTGGCCTGGGTGCGCGCCGCCACCGTCGAGCAGTTCGTCCCGCAGATGCTGAACCTGGAGCTGGTGGGCGGGGTCAACTTTCAGAAAGGCTGCTACCCCGGCCAGGAGGTCGTGGCGCGCAGCCAGTACCGCGGCACCATCAAGCGTCGCACCTTCGCCTTCGCCTGCGAAGCTCAGGCTCAGGTGGGCCAGGAGGTCTTTCACAGCGAGGATCCCGAGCAGCCGGCCGGCCTGGTGGCGGGCGTGGCGCCTCACGGCGCAGGCAGCCTGCTGCTGGTGGAAACCAAACTCGCGGCGCTGCTGGCCGGCAGCCTGCACCTGGGCTCGGCCCAGGGCGCGGTGCTGAGCCAGTTGGCCCTGCCCTACGACATTGCCGAGCCCCAATGATGGCCGTCGCGCCCGGCGTCGAACGCTTCGTCTACTACCGCATCCATGAAGCGGATGCCGCCGCCGCCCTGCAAGCCTTCCAGGCGGCCGTGCCGGCCGGCAGCGTGCGCTTGATGCGTCGACTGGACGCTGGCGCAGGCGCCTTGCAGACCTGGATGGAGATCCATGCGGCCGAAACCAGCGCCCAGACCGAGCCCGCGCTGGCCGCTGCGCTGGCGCCCTTCATCCAGGGGCCGCGCCATCTGGAGCAGTTCATCCCGCTTTGATAGCCGCGCCGGCGGGACTCAGAGCGTGCGCACCATCTCCACGTGCTGGATGCCAGCTTCCTCGAAGAGCGGACCGCGCTGCACGAAGCCGGCGCGCATGTAGAAGCTGGCCGCCGACAACTGAGCGTGCAGCAGCACTTCGCGCTCGCCGCGCTGGCGTGCGGCCTGCATCAGGGCCTCCAGCACTTCGCGACCGATGCGCGCGCCGCGCATGCTGCGCATCACCGCCATGCGGCCAATCTTGGCCATGCCGGGCACATGCTCCAGCAAGCGGCCGGTAGCCAGCGGCACGCCCAGGCGGTTGTAGGCCACGGCGTGCATGCAGCTGGCGTCTGCGGCATCCCATTCCATCTCGGCGGGGATTTTCTGCTCCTGCACGAAGACGGCCTGCCGGATCGCGCCGGCATCGGCACCCAGTTCGCTCCAGGCGCCAACCTGAACCTGGACCATGGGCTCTCCCGCCTCGAAACCCATCAGGGTGTCCCGCAGCGCCCGGGGGACGGCCAAGGGGCGCTGGCTCTGCACGTCGGCGAAAACATAGACCAGCTCGCCATGCACCAGCAGTTCCTCGCCGCGAAAGACCGCGCATTGCACGTTCAGCGAGGTGGTGCCCACGCGCGCGCAGCGCACACCGATGTCCAGCAGGTCGTCGTAGTGCGCTGAGCCGAGGTACTCCACCGTGGACTTGCGCACGAAGAGGTCGCCACCCAGCGCCTTCATGGTGTCCGCATACGGCAGCGCCAGCGCGCGCCAATAGGCTCCGACGGCCGTGTCGAAGTAGCCCAGGTAGTGGGCGTTGAAGACGATCTGCTGGGCGTCGATTTCGGCCCAGCGCACACGAAGCCGCTCCAGGCAGCGGAAGTCCTGACGGTTCATGTCGGCACCAGGCTCCTGCGCACGTGGTGCTGCGGCATCTGGTTTAGAGGCGCGTCCCGGCGTGCTCATGGCTTCAAGGCCTCTTTGAGTGCATCGGCGCAGGCATCCAGGGCCTGCAGGGCTTCCGGGATGGTACGCCCCATCTTGATGAAGTCGTGCGTGACGCCACGGAAGAGTTCCAGCTGAACAGGCACGCCCTGGCTGCGCAGCAGGTCGCCATAGGCCAGGCCTTCGTCCACCAGCGGATCGCATTCGGCCAGGATCAGCGCGGCAGGCGCCAGGTCGGCATGGTCCGACGCCAGCAGCGGTGCAAAGCGCCAGTCCTTGCGGTGGTGGTGCTCGATGTAGTGGTCGAAGAACCACTGGATGGAGGACGCATCCAGCAGGAAGCCCTGCGAGAACAGCTTGTGCGAGGCTGTGTCGGCATGGGCCGTGGTGCCCGGGGTGATGAGCAGCTGCAGGGCCAGCGCCTGCCCTTGGTCCCGCGCATGCAGGGCGCAGACGGCGGCGAGCGTGCCACCGGCGCTGTCCCCGCCCACGGCCAGGCGGCTGCCGTCCAGGCCGTATGCAGCGGCCGCGCCAGGCAGCCACCGCATCACCGCCCAGCAGTCGTCGACGGCAGCCGGGAACTTGTGCTCGGGTGCCAGGCGGTAGTCCAGCGCAACCACGGCACAGCCGCTGCGCAGCGCGAGCTGCCTGCACAGGCTGTCATGGGTCTCCAGGCTGCCAATGGTGAAGCCGCCGCCGTGGAAGTACAGCAGTACCGGCAGGACGGCGTCGCTGGGCGCATACAGGCGGGCCTGCAAGGGCCCTTCGGCCCCCGGCACGGTCAGGTTCTCCACCCGGGCCAGTGGCGCGCGCGGCAGATCCAGGATCTCGGCCCCCATCAGATAGCCGATGCGAGCCTGCTTGGGCGTCAGGCTGTGGAAAGACGGTCGGTTGGCGCGATGGATGCGCTCCAGCACCGCGGCCATGCGCGGTGTCAACAAGGTGCTACTCAAGGAGGACTCCAGGACTTGGGCCGCAGCACATCGTGCGTCAGCCAGGGCGGGCATTTTCGCAGACGCCAGGGCTCGCTTGCCGTACACCCGCCGCCAGCACCGGGTGTCGATCGCCGTCCCACCCGACGACCACGACCGGCAGCCAGGCCGCAGCAAACAACCGTCCGCAAAAAATCCAGCCCGCCGTGAACGGAAGGGGATCGAGTAGGGTGAGGGGTCGCCCCCTCAGCCCTCTCACACCACCGGACGTGCGGCTCCGCATCCGGCGGTTCAAGTAAAACGCTGGAGTCGCTGGTGGATGTCCACCAGCGAGACCAGCCCCATGTTGGCAAGGTGCTTCGGCGGCATTGCCGCCACCATGTGTTTGGCCCCGGCATTCCACCACGGCCCCCGCCCGTTGACGCTCGACTTCCACGCGCATTGCGCGTCCAGGCCGAGCGCTCGCAGGCGCGATGCCCTGGTAGCTGGGCGCTTCCACTGCCTCCAGGCAATGACCCGCACTCGCCGCCTCACCCATGCGTCCATCTCTTCGAGCGCCCGTCGTCCCTGGGTGTGCTGGAAGTATTTCATCCAGCCGCGCAGGATCGGTCGGAGTCGCTCGATGTTTCGCTCCAGGCATTGCCCACGCCCCTTCA
Organism: Burkholderiaceae bacterium; assembly: GCA_041905785.1. Taxonomy (GTDB): domain Bacteria; phylum Pseudomonadota; class Gammaproteobacteria; order Burkholderiales; family Burkholderiaceae_C; genus Roseateles_B. Next base: position 95,476 of record JAYRKJ010000022.1, on the reverse strand, counting down.
GACACAGGTCTGTGACCCGCGCCCGCAGGCGTGCAAGACTTTCCGGTGCGATCCGCAGACGGGTCTCCTTGTGCGCAGTCACGCTGTAGCCCAGGAACTTGCGTCCCCAGGGCCTGGCGACCGCACGCTTGGCCGCATTCACCGTGAGCTTCAGCCGTTCCCTGAGGAACGTCGTCACTCCGGCCATGATGCGGTGTCCCGCCCGCTGACTCGACACATAGATGTTGCAGTCATCCGCGTACCGGCAGAAGTCCAGTCCGCGCCGCTCCAGTTCACGGGCTAGATCGGTCAACAGGATGTTCGACAACCGGCTTCCTTCAGACCCGCAGTCGCCCACGGAGCCCTTGCCTTCGGCGAATCATTCCCCTTGCCGAGCTGATAGAGGACTTTCACCTCCGAGTAGGTGCGCCCTGCCGGGTGCACCCAAAAAAAAGGCCTGACGCCTCACGGGGTCAGGCCTTGCCTGAGGCTTGGGATCGCCCGGGCTCGAGCCGGGCGCTTCCTGATCAGCCGTGCTTCTTGTCGAAGAACTGCTCGTCTTCGGTCGAACCCTTCAACGCGGCCGTGGAGGCCTCGGCCTCGATGGTGGTGGTCACGGCATCGAAGTAGCCGGTGCCGACTTCGCGCTGATGCTTGACGGCGGTGAAGCCGCGCTCGGCAGCGGCGAACTCCTTCTCCTGCAGTTCGACGAAGGCGCTCATGTTGTTGCGAGCGTAGCCATAGGCCAGATCGAACATCGAGTAGTTCAGGCTGTGGAAGCCGGCCAGCGTGATGAACTGGAACTTGTAGCCCATCGCACCCAGCTCGCGCTGGAACTTGGCGATGGTGGCGTCGTCCAGGTTCTTTTTCCAGTTGAACGAGGGCGAGCAGTTGTAGGCCAGCAGCTTGCCGGGGAACTTGGCGTGGATGGCGTCGGCAAAGGCCTTGGCGAAGGCCAGGTCGGGCTTGCCGGTCTCGCACCAGATCATGTCGGCATACGGCGCATAGGCCAGGCCGCGGCTGATGGCCTGCTCCAGCCCGTTGCGGGTGCGGAAGAAGCCCTCGACGGTGCGCTCCCCGGTGCAGAAAGGCTTGTCGTTGTCGTCCACGTCGGTGGTGACCAGGTCACCGGCTTCGGCGTCGGTACGGGCCAGCAGCACGGTAGGCACGCCCATCACGTCGGCGGCCAGACGGGCGGCGACCAACTTGGCCACGGCCTCGCGGGTGGGCACCAGCACCTTGCCGCCCATGTGGCCGCACTTCTTGGCGGCGGCCAACTGGTCTTCGAAGTGCACGCCGGCTGCGCCTGCATCGATCATGGCCTTCATCAGCTCGAAGGCGTTCAGCACGCCGCCGAAGCCGGCTTCGGCATCGGCCACGATGGGAGCGAAAAAGTCGGTGTCGTTCTTGCCTTCGCTCCACTGGATCTCGTCAGCACGCTTGAAGGTCGCATTGATGCGCTTCACGACCTTGGGCACCGAATCCACCGAATACAGCGACTGGTCGGGGTACATCTCGCCATTGCTGTTGGCGTCACCGGCGACTTGCCAGCCCGACAGGTAGATGGCCTTCAGGCCGGCCTTCACTTGCTGCATGGCCTGGTTGCCGGTCAGGGCGCCCAGCGCGTTGATGAAGGGCTCAGTGTTGACCAGGTTCCACAGCTTCTCGGCCCCACGCTGAGCCAGGGTGTGCTCGATCTTCAAAGAGCCGCGCAGGCGCACCACGTCAGCGGCGGTGTAACCGCGCTTGATGCCCTTCCAACGGGGGTTCTCGGCCCAGTCCTTTTCGAGTGCGGCGATTTGCTGTTCACGGGTCAGAGTCGTCATGCTTAGCTCCTGTTGAGATGTGAAACGAAGAACTCGTTGGACACAAATCTAGGGCCTGACACGGCGTTTGTGGCGACCTATGTCTTATATAAGACTAAAAATCTTTGCCATACAAATCAATGACTTACATATCAAATTCCGCATTGCAAAACGATTTTTACCATCATGAGAAATCTTGCTGCGCCGCAGCAGTCGTCGATTTTACGATCTGAAATGCCAATTGCGTATTGTGAAAAAAAGCGCCCTGACGTTGGGCTCAACGCCGAGGGCATTTCGCAATCCGACAGCATGCACGACACATCAACGCAATCGAGAAAGATCCAAGCCCGAAATATTCCGCATTGCGACAATGGCCGGCATCAGACGCCATGCTGACCTCGGACAAGCCTGGTGCAGGCAGCAAAAAAGCCCCCAGGGCCGGATGGCCTGGGGGCTTTGACAGTCGCGCGAAGCGCCAGCGTTGTCTGGGCAGCGTCAGAGCTTCTGGGCCTGCATGAAGTCGTCGAAGCCGGCCTCGGCAAAACGGAACCAGAGGTTCTGGTCGCGGCGGAAGGCCGCCATGTCTTCGTAGACCTTCTTCCAGTTGGGATTCTTGGCCGCGAGCTCGCTGTAGATGGCCATGGATTCCTTGAAGGCCAGGTCCATGACATCGCGCGGGAACTTGAAGAGCTTGGTGCCCGAGCCCACCAGGCTCTTGAGCGCCTGCGGATTCTTGGCGTCGTACTTGGCCTGCATGTCGATGTGGGCCTGCGCCGCTGCGCATTCCACGATGGCCTTGTACTCCGCGCTCAAGCCGTCATAGGCCTTGGTATTGATGTAGAAATCCAGCTGCGGGCCGCCTTCCCACCAGCCAGGATAGTAGTAATTGGGGGCGACCTTGTTGAAGCCCAGCTTCTGGTCGTCATAGGGTCCCACCCATTCTGCCGCGTCGATGGTGCCCTTCTCCAGCGCCGAATAGATTTCACCGCCGGGGATGTTCTGGGGCACGCCCCCCATGCGCTCCAGCACGCGGCCGGCAAAGCCGCCGATGCGCATCTTCATGCCCTTGATGTCGGCCGCCGACTTGATTTCCTTGCGATACCAGCCGCCCATCTGGGCACCGGTATTGCCGCCCAGGAAATTGATGATGTTGTAGTTGCGATAAAACTCGCGCATCAGCTTCAGGCCGTTGCCTTCCACCATCCAGGCGGTCATCTGGCGGCTGTTGAGACCGAAAGGCACGGCGCAACCCAGGGCAAAGGTTTCATCCTTGCCAAAGAAGTAGTACGGCGCCGTGTGGGCCATTTCCACCGTGCCGTTTTGCACGCCGTCGACCACGCCGAACGGAGGCATCAGTTCACCGCCGGCATGAACGGAAATCTGGAACTTGCCGCCCGTCATCTCCGAAACCTTCTTCGCGAAGACGTCGGCCGCGCCAAAGATGGTGTCCAGGGACTTGGGGAAGCTGGACGCCAGGCGCCAGCGGATATTCGCTTGCGCATGCACGATGGCCGGTGCCGAAGCGGCTGCCAAAACACCTGCCAGGCCGGCCTGCTTCACGAAGGAACGACGTTCCATACACGACTCCTAGAAAAGTGATCAAACACAGGGGAAATACGAGGTCGAAATGATTCTAGGAGTGCCCCTCTAGCGTGCTGACAGGTACAAACCCGTGAACTGAAGCACGAATCCGTGCATCGCCCGCGCAGTCTGAAAACAGGCTGAAACGAGGCTTGCAAGGAGCTGACTTTGCGCCCGCCCCCCATATTTCCTCGCTGCCAATGAGCAAAGGCGGCCCGCCATTGCATGCGGGCCGCCTTTGTGCAGAAAAGGAAGTGCCGGGGGTTTGCTGCGGCTCAGGCGCCCGCCAGCTTCATACGGGACATGAGTACGGAGCCAACGCTCTTGCTGCCCAGGGTGTAGACGTCGCTGCCGATGCCGATGATGTCCTGGAACATCTGGCGCATATTGCCTGCGATGGTCACCTCATGGACCGGGAAGGCGATCTCGCCGTTTTCCACCCAGTAGCCGCTGGCACCGCGCGAATAGTCGCCGGTGACATAGTTGACGCCCTGCCCCATCAGCTCGGTGACGAAAAGGCCGCGGCCCAGGCGGCGAAGCATGGTCGCCAGGTCATCGCCGGGCGCCGTGTTGCGGCTGCTCATGCGCAGGTTGTGCGAGCCGCCGGCATGGCCGGTCGTGCGCAATCCCAGCTTGCGGGCCGAATAGGTGGACAGGAAGTAGCCTTGCAGCACACCGGCCTCGACCACCGTGCGCGCGCGGGTGATCACCCCCTCATCATCGAAGGGCGTGCTGCCCTTGCCCTTGAGCTCGTGCGGGTCTTCCAGCACGTCGATGTGCGGCGCCAGCACCGGCGTTCCCAGGCTGTCCAGCAGGAAGCTCGCCTTGCGGTACAGCGCGCCACCGCTGGTGGCCTGCACCAGCGCCCCCAGCAGGCCGGCGGCCATGGTCGACTCGAACAGCACCGGCACCTCAGCCGTCTTGACGCGCCGGGCCTTCAGCCGCGACAGCGCACGCTCGGCGGCGTAACGGCCGATGGCCTCCGGTGACGCCAGGTCGTCGGCGTCCCGCATCGAGCTGTACCAGGCGTCACGCTGCATGCCCGCGCCGCGCCCGGCAATGGGCGCCACCGACAGCGTGTGCCGCGAGCTGGCGTAGCCGCCCATGAAGCCGCGCGTGTTGCCAGTAATGAAATGCGACTGCTGGGCGGACACCGCCGCGCCTTCGGAATTGCTGATGCGCGGATCGGTGGCGAAGGCCGCATCCTCGCAACGCAAGGCCAACCGCGTGGCGGTTTCGGCTTCCAGATCCCAAGGGTGGAAGAGATCCAGTTCGGGACGCTGGCTTTCGTCCAGGGCCAGGTCTTGCTCGTCGGGCAGCCCGGCAAAGGCGTCCTCCGCAGTGAAGCGCGCAATGTCGAAAGCTGCACGCACCGTGTCCTTGAGCGCCTGGGGCGAGAAATCCGAGGTGCTTGCATTGCCGCGGCGCTGGCCCAGGTAGACCGAGATCCCCAAGGTCTTGTCGCGGTTGCGTTCGACGTTCTCCAGCTCGCCGCGGCGCACGGAGACCGACAGCCCGCAGCCCTCGGACACCTCGGCCCCGGCGTCGCTCGCCCCGAGGCGACGAGCCTCCTTGAGGGCATCCTCCACCAACTGGCGGAACTGGTCCTGGCTGTAGGCAAAGCCATGCACGGCATGAGCGCTGGAAGCGGGGTTCTCGGTGGTTTTGGTCATGGGCAGGGAATAGGTCAGACCGACGGAGGGCCGGGGTGGGCGACTATCATACGAGGCTTGGCACCTCATACTCGTCGCCATGCGGCGAGTGCAGGAAAGCCCCCCCCGCCGACTCGCTGCTGTAACGAGCACCCATGCACCATTCCTACGACGACACCGGCGCTGATGATGAATTCAGCCGCCCCAGCAAGAGCCAGCTCAAGCGCGACATGCACGATCTGCAGTCGCTGGGCGAAGACCTGCTGACCCTGCCGGCCAGCCGGCTCGAACCGCTGAACCTGCCGGAGATCCTGCTGGATGCCATCAAGGCGGCCAAGAAGATCAGCAACTTCGAAGGCCGCCGCCGGCAGATGCAATACATCGGCAAGCTGATGCGCAAGATCGACGCTGAGCCGGTGCGCCAGGCCGTCGCCGATTTCAAGCTGGGCCGCGCCCAGGACAGCCTCACCTTGCATGAGAGCGAGGCCTGGCGCGAGCGCCTGCTGGCCCAGGATGATGCGCTGCAGGACTTCATCGCCCAGCACGCGGGCGTCGATGTTCAGCAGTTGCGCAGCCTGGTGCGCGCGGCACGCAAGGACGCTGCCGCTGCCCCCGAGCAGCGCAGCGGACGCGCCTTCCGCGAGCTCTTCCAGTTCATCAAGGCCGAGGCCAAGCGCGCAGGGCAGGCGGCGTCTGCCGAGAGCCCCGATGGCGATGGTGACGGCGATGAGTGAGGCCGCCATGCATGAACCGGTGCGCATCGGCATTGTCTCGGTCTCCGACCGCGCGTCGACTGGCGTCTACGAAGACAAGGGCCTGCCGGCGCTGAAGGAGTGGCTGGAGCAGGCCCTGCACAACCCGCTGCACTTCGAGGCGCGACTGATCCCCGACGAACGTCCGCTGATCGCGGCCACCCTGCGCGAGCTGGTCGATGACGCCCGCTGCGACCTGGTACTGACCACCGGCGGCACCGGCCCGGCGCCGCGCGACGTGACGCCCGATGCCACCCTGGACGTGGCCGAGCGCGAGATGCCCGGCTTTGGCGAGCAAATGCGCCAGATCTCGCTGCGTTTCGTGCCCACTGCCATCCTGTCGCGTCAGACCGCGGTGATCCGCGGCAAGGCGTTGATCCTGAACCTGCCCGGTCAGCCCAAGAGCATCGCCGAAACGCTGGAAGGGCTTCGCTCGAGCACTGGCGAGGTGCTGGTCAGCGGCATCTTTGCCGCCATCCCCTATTGCATCGACCTCATCGGCGGGCCCTATCTGGAAACCCGCGAGGAGCGCGTCAAGGCCTTCCGACCCAAGAACGCGGTGCGCAGCCGGCCCGCTGCGTGAACTGGCCTGCGCATCGCACCCAGTGACAAGGGCGCCCAGGGCGCCCTTGCTCGTTGGGATGCCGGACTACTTGACCAGCCGGCTCAACGAGGCCGCATCGAAGCATTCGTCCTGCTGCGCGTCCTGGGGCACGCAATCGCTGCGCTGCGACGCGGACAGCTTGGCGATCGCCTGCCACAGCAGCGCGATCTGGTGCTCGTGGCCTGCGGCGTTGTCGATCAAGCCCTTCATGGCCAGCGCCACCGGGTCGTCGCCCTGCGTCACGCCGTAGGCGGAGAAGCCCATGCGCGCCGCGACGGCTTCGCGCTGGGCATCGGCCTGGGCTTCGATGATGCGGGCCGGATTGCCCACGGCCGTTGCGCCGGCGGGCACCGGCTTGGTCACCACCGCCCCCGAGCCGATGCGCGCACCCTCACCGACCGTGAATCCCCCGAGCACGCAGGCATTGGCGCCAACGATGACGCCGGGCTCGAGGGTGGGATGGCGCTTGGCGCCCTTGACCAGCGAGGTGCCGCCCAGCGTCACGCCCTGGTAGATGGTGCAGCCCTCGCCGATCTCGGCCATCTCCCCGATCACGATGCCCATGCCATGGTCAATGAAGACCCGACGCGCAATCTTGGCGCCCGGATGGATCTCGATGCCCGTGAAGAAGCGCGCCAGGTGCGAGATGAAGCGCCCCAGCCACTTCAGGCCATGCGTCCAGCACCAGTGCGCGCGGCGATGCAGCACCAAGGCATGCAGCCCCGGGTAACAGGTCAGCACCTCCCAGCTGGTGCGCGCGGCCGGGTCGCGCTCGAGGATCAGCTGGATGTCTTCACGCAGGCGCTTGAACATGGTGGCGGTGCCAGGGGTCGTGAACAAAAGGACCGCCAGTGTAGCGGCGGGTCCGGCCCTGCGCGGCCATGGGGAAATTGCTCAATCCTCGGCGGCGTCGCCCCGTGCCGACGTCGGTGCTTGCAGGCGCAGCATGCTGCGCGCCATGCCGCGCAGGATGTGGACCTCTTCCTGGGTCAGCTGCGCGCGATTGAAGAGCTGGTTCAAGCGCGGCATGAGCTTCTTGGGCGCGGCCGGGTCCAGATAGCCGATGTGCTCCAGCGCCTCCTGCAGATGGGCCAGCAGTCCCTGCACGGCCCGGCCATCGGCCAGCTGAGGATCGACGGTGCGTGCCGCAACCTCATAGCCACCCAGGGCCTGACGCCACTCGTAGGCCAGCAGCTGCACGGCCTGAGAGAGGTTCAGCGAGCCGTACTCTGGATGGGTGGGGATGGAGAGCACCGCATGGCAGCGGTAGACGTCCTCGTTGCTCATGCCGTAGCGCTCAGAGCCAAAGACCAGGCCCAGCTTGTGGCCGGAGCGCGCCAGCTCGGCGAACAGCGGGCGCGGTGCCGATGTGGGCGGACCAAAGTCGCGCGGCGTCATGGCCGTGGCGCAGGCATAGGTCACGCCGTCCAGCGCCTCCTCCAGGCTCTGCACGATGCGGGCGCGGGCCAGCACATCGGCCGCGCCGCTGGCCATGGCGATGGTGTCCTCCTGGCTCAGCACGTCGGCAAAGCGCGGCCTCACCAGCACCAGTTCGGTGAAGCCCATGACCTTCATGGCCCGCGCGGCAGCGCCCACATTGCCGGGGTGGCTGGTCTGAATCAAGACAATTCGTGTGGATTCCACGCTGGCGGACATGGGCTTCTCGGCTAAAATGGTCGATTATCCGCGCCATGGATGGCGTCTGCAGGTCTTTCGAGCTCCTGCCGACACCCATCCCGGCGCCCTGCTCTTTTCCTTCGCCAGTCCACCTCTTTCGTTTGCAGGTTCACGCATGACGCAAGCTTCCCTTCATCCCATGCTCAACGTCGCCATCAAGGCGGCCCGTGCAGCGGGATCCATCATCAACCGCGCCTCCCTGGACCTCGACATCCTCAAGATCAACAGCAAGTCGCCCAATGACTTCGTGACCGAGGTGGACCAGGCCGCCGAGCAGCTCATCATCGAGACCCTGCTGCAGGCCTATCCCGATCACGGCATCCTGGCCGAAGAGTCGGGCCGCGAGCACGGCAACAAGACCTCCGAATTCCAGTGGATCATCGACCCGCTCGATGGCACCACCAACTTCATCCACGGCTTCCCCGTCTACGCCGTGTCCATCGCCCTGGCCCACCGCGGCGTGGTCCAGCAGGCCGTGGTCTACGACCCCACGCGCAACGACCTCTTCTACGCCACCCGGGGCCGCGGCGCCTACCTGAACGACCGCCGCCTGCGCGTCTCTCGCCGCACCCGCATGAGTGACGCGCTGATCGGCACCGGCTTCCCCTTCCGCCGCGGCGACAACTTCAAGCGCTACCTGAAGATGTTCGAGGCCGTGATGCAGGAATGCGCCGGCCTGCGCCGCCCTGGGGCGGCTGCGCTGGACCTCTGCTATGTGGCTGCCGGCTATTACGACGCCTTCTTCGAGACCGGCCTCAACCCCTGGGACGTGGCCGCAGGCTCGCTGATCATCACCGAGGCTGGCGGCCTGGTGGGCAACTTCACCGGCGAGGCGGATTTCCTGCATCAGCGCGAAGTCGTGGCCGGCAACCCGCGCATCTATGGCCAGCTGGTTCAGATCCTGGCGCCCTACACCCGGGTGATCAAGCCGGAAGAAGCGCCCGAGGATGGCAAGCCGGCCGGCGGTGACGCCAGCGCCGAGGTAGCCCAGAAAGTCGCGGCAGCCCCAGCGGAGCGCAAGCGCGGGCCGGTTCGCATCAAGAAGGCCGACAGGAGCAGCGACGACTCGCCGCTCTGAACCATGGTCTCTTGAAACGGGGGCGCCAGCGACCCAGGGTCCGGGCGCCCTCTTTCATGACCAAGGGCCGCTGAACGCTTCGCCGTGGTTTGCGGCACCCGCTGCATCGGCACGCTCTCGGGCACGCATGCGCTGCAAGTCCTCCAGCGTGTCGATGCTTTCGAGCACCCCGGGGTCCGGCACCTCGATACCCACCGCCGGGTAGCGCGCCACCAACCGGCGTGCGCCCTCATCGCCCTGCAGGCCGACGAGGTCCGAATACAGCTCGGCCGAGAAGGCCAGTGGTTGGCCGCTGCGTCCACGGTATTGGGCAAAGGCCACGGCCTGCTCACCCAGCCCCTCGGCCACGGCGCACAGGGTTTCGGGACTGACGCTGGGCATGTCACCCGGCAACAGCACCCAACCCGGCGCATCACCACTGGCAGACACGCCTGCGGCAATGCTGTGCCCCATGCCGAAAGGCAAGACCTGACCCTGCACGCCGCGCTCCGGCAATATCACCAGCTGATCCAGCCGCTGGACCAGGTTCTGCACCTGATCCTGCATGGCTTGTGTCGTGACGATCACCCATGGCAGGCCCGCAGCCCGCACATGGGCGACGGTACGCTGCAGCACCGTCTCGCCGGCCCTCAACTCTTGGTGGAGCTTGTGACCCGGGCCTTTGAAACGGCAGCCCTGGCCAGCGGCCAGCACGACGACAACAGGCCGTCGTTCATCCATTCGATTCACCTTTTTCTGCGCCGCCTGTTTAGCGACTGTTGCCCTGCAGCATGCCTGCTGCCCCATAGGCGCCCCATAGGGAGCTTCACTTAAGGATTTCCCGCCTGAGTGATACTCTCGATATGAACAAGCTTTCCGATCTGCGCAAGAGCTACGAGCTGGCCGAGCTGGACGAATCCCATGTCGCCAGCGAGCCCCTGATCCAGTTCCGCCAATGGCTGGACGAAGCCCTGAAGGCTCAGATACCCGAGCCCAATGCCATGACCTTGGCTACCGTGGGCGATGACGGCCGCCCTTCCACGCGCATCGTGCTGATCAAGGGCCTCGATGAGCGCGGCATCGTCTGGTACACCAATTACGAAAGCCGCAAGGGCTGCGAACTGGCCACCCACCCCTATGCAGCCCTGCAGTTCCACTGGGTGGAGCTGGAACGCGTGGTCCGCATCGAGGGCCGCGTCGAGAGGATCAGTGACGCGGAATCGGACGCTTATTTCCATTCACGCCCCCTGGATTCGCGCCTGGGCGCCTGGGCCTCGCCGCAAAGCCGGGTGATCAAGTCCCGAGCGGTGCTGCTGGCCAACGCCGCCAAGGCTGCGGCCCAGCATGGGCTGAACCCGAGCCGCCCCCCGCACTGGGGGGGCTATCGGCTGGCGCCCGAACGTTGGGAGTTCTGGCAAGGTCGCAAGTCCCGTTTGCACGACCGCATCTGCTATCGCATGGAGGGGACGACCTGGGTGAAGGAGCGGCTCGCCCCTTGAATCCACGCCCCCCCCGGGGCGGATCAGAAGCGCAGTTGCACGCCCGTCGACACACTGCGCGCAGGCAGGGGGGCCCAGTCGCGGATCGTCGGCATGCTGGCCGCACGCCAGGCCAGGGCATTGCCCAGATTGTCCAGCTTGAGATACCACAGGGCATCCAGGCCGTCCCAGCGGAACTGCCGGTTCAAGGCCAGCTTGGCGACGGAGTAGCCAGGCGTGGCCTTGTCCTCCAGCGGGACTCGCTTCTGGGCCGCCGCCTGCTGGATCTCCAGCCGCAGGCCCCAGGCGCCGCCCTGCCCTTCCAGACTCAGCGTGCCACGCCTTGGCGCGATGCGCGGCAGCGGCTGGTCATGGCTCAAGTCCTCCCCATGCACCCAGTCGAGCTGCAGCCCCGCCTGCCAATGCCAGTTGGCCAGCCCGCCGGGCAGCCAGCCCAGTGACAGGTCTTGCCGAAGGTTCAGCTCCAGGCCTTGCAGCCGGGCCGCCACGGCCTGGTAGGCGTAGACGGGCAACGCCTCGCCTTCGCCGCCGGGCAAGGTGGCCCCGGTGGCGCGAAGGGCGATGTAGTCCTTGAAGCGGGTGCGATAGGCGTTGAGCTCCAGGCTGCCACCGCCGTGCTTCCAATGCAGGCCCAGATCCAGGCCGCTGGCGTGCTCCAGGCCCAGGCCGGCATTGCCCTGCTCGAAGGCGCCGGTGGCCACGTGCACGCCATTGGCGAACAGCTCGCCCGCTGAAGGCGCGCGTTCCGAGTGGTTGAGGTTGAGGCTCAAGCCCAGATCCGCCACCGGGTGCCAGGCGAAGCTGGCCGAGGCGCTGACAGGTGCGAAACGCTTCTCCACGCCCGCTCCGAAGCGGGTGTCCGGCGCGTCCGGCGCGTCGCCCTCAGAACGCACACGGACCTGGTCCCGGCGCGCGCCCAGGCCCAATTGCCAGGGGCCGTCACTCCACTGCTCCAGGATGAAGAGCCCCTGCGCGCGGTTGCGGTTGCTGGGCAGCAGAGCCTCCTCGCCCTGCACCTCGAAGCGACTCTGTTCGAGCTGCCAGCCCAGCACGCCACGCGCCCCAGCCACTTGCGCATGCTCAGCCTGCACGCGCAGCTCCGAACCGCGCTGGGAAAAGCGCGTACCCAGGCTGCCGTCGCCCTCAATCTCGTCGTGCCGGTAGTTGGCGCGACTGAACTGCCATTGCAGCTTGCGCAACCAGCCCTCGCTCCAACGCCACTCGCCGGCGCCCGCCAGCCGCTGACGCTGCATGGCGATCTTCACGTCCGGCTCCACGGTCACGCCGTAGTCGTTGCGGTAGTCGTCAACGCTCAGGCCCGCATAGCCGTCACGATCGACCCAGGCGGCACCCAGCGCCGCACTGCGCGAGGCACTGGCGGAGTTGCGTACGAAGTCCGTATGCTGGCCGTCCGGCGCCGTGAAGGCAGGGGTTCTTTGATCCTCGGCCAGGCGGCGCGAGACATCGGCATGCCAGGCCCACGGCCCCTGGCCGCCATCCAGGACTGCGGCCAACGCCCGCTCGCCTGACGCGCCACCCAGGCGAAGCTCCGTGGCGCCGGAAAGCCCCTGGCTGCGGCTGCGCGGAATGCGACTGTCGATGGTGTTCACCACGCCGCCGATGGCATTGCCTCCGTACAGCAGCGCTGCCGCTCCACGCAACACCTCGACCCTGTCCACCACCAGCGGGTCGACAGGCACCGCATGGTCGTAGCTGAGGCTGGACACATCCAGCGAGGCCCCGGCGTTGTTGAGCATGCGCACCCGCTCGCCGTCCAGACCGCGGATGATCGGGCGGCTGGCGTTGGGTCCGAAGGAGGTGGCGGAAATGCCCGGCAGTCCTTCGACGGTCTCGCCCACACTGGCCCCGCGGCGCAGCAGCAGCGCGTCGCCGGACAAGGCCTGGCCGGCTTGAGCCAGTTCCTTGTTGCCCAGGGGATTGCCCGTCACCTGCACGGTGTCCAGGGTTTGACGATCGGTCGCATTGCCCTCGGCATGCGCCCCTTGCGAGCTCAGCAGGCCGATCAACAGCAAGGCGCGCGACAGGGGCGAAAGCAGCTGGCAGCTCGCCTTGACGGCATCGAGCGGCCGACGCGCAGCGAGAGGTAGGAAAGTTTCTTGCATGACTCATGGGCCGCGGCGTGCGGCCCCCTGACACAGCAAGCTCATGAAGGAGCCTGCCCTGATCCTTGACACGGGGCGCAAAGGCATGCACCCCGACGCCTGACGGCGCAACGGCCTTCAGGCGAGCTTCATGGCCCACCAAGGGGCCGGATCTCAGGCAAGAGGAGGCGGGCCGCGAGCACGCGGACTGGGCCCGGCGGTACTGCTGGTGCGCAGCGTTGGCCTGGCAATCGGCACCGCCCCCAGCGCCAGCAAGGGGCTTGAGAGCTGCGGGCCGCTGGCCTGGTCGGCTTGCGCCAGTTGATCGAACAATTGGCAGTCGACCGACCCCAGGGCATGGCCCCAGCCGTCAGCGGCCCCCTGCTCGACCGCCACGGCCGCCAGCTTGAATCCCAGGTGGGCCGCGCGGTGCCCCTGACCCAGACCTTGAGCCAGCACCAGGCACAGGGCCAGCCAGGCATGCAGCGCGAGGGCTGACCAGGTTCGCATCTGCCTCCGCGCCCTCATGCCGCGGACTCCTGGTTCCGCCAGCCAAAGACGCCGCGCAGGCGCAGGCCATCCCGGCCCATGGGAACCGGGATCAAGGCGAGAAGGCGAGCGGCGTGCTTGGACAAGATGCGTCGCGGACGTTGTGAAACAGCGGCATTGTGCACAAGCTGCCATGGCGTGCCATCAGGCATGCCCCGTACCTGACCTGGCAGGGCGCGGCTGTCACTCGCCAGGTTGCAGCAATCGCGACACCTCCAGACGCCAGGCGCACCAGGCCGGCCAGGCCGCGCCCGCCAGGGCCAGCAGCGTGCCCAGCATGGCCAGGCGAGTCGCCAATTGCAGCGCGCGGCCCTGTGTGCCCAGCCAATGCAGCTGCTCAGGGGCTGCCAGACGGCGCATGCCCATCCAGCCCAGTTCACTGAACCCCCAGGCCAGCCCGAAAGCCAGCACAGCGAGCCACAGCCATTCCAACAGCGGCAGCACGGCCACCCGCCAGGCGGGCGCGCCCAGCGCGCGCAGCAGCACCAGGTCCTGCCGACGCTGCTCCTGCGCCTGCAGCATGAGCGCGAAGGCGGCCAGCCAGGCGCAAAGGAGCAGCAACACGAGCAGGGTCCTCAGCAGCAGAGGCAGCCATGCCAGCGCCGCCGCCATCTGCTGCAGCTCCTCGCCGGGCACGGTCGCCTGCAAGCGATCTTGCGCGTTCAGCCAAGGCAGCAGCACGCCGCGGGACTGCGGACTGGCAGGGCTCAACAGCACGAAGCTGATCTCACCCAGGCTCTCCTCGCCGGCCGGCAGGCCCGCAGCAGCAGTGTCGACACCGCTGAGTCCATCGGACAGCGAAGGCGGCATGCCCGCATCCGGCTGGCGCAAGGCCCACAGGGAACTGAGATCAGTCAGGATCACCCCATCCAGGGCCGAATCCTGACGGGCCAGCACGCCGACCACCACGAAAGCGCGTTGCGCAGCGCCTGCCTGGCCTCGGCCGCGCGGCTCCAGACCGCTGAACTCGGTGCCCACCGCCAGACCGAGGCTTTGCGCCACCTCAGCACCAAGCACCACCTCCATTGCATGCTCGAACGCCCGCCCCTGGGCCAGACGCGCCCGGCGCAGGTTCATGAAGGCCGGTTCCGTCCCCAGCACGGCAAAGCCGCGGTAACGCCCACCCACCAGCAGCGGTACGGCCTGGGCCACCTGGGGCAGGCCACGCAGTGCCGACAGCGTCTCGTAGGGCAGACTCCCCACCGGCGTGCCCAGCAGCAAGGCCCCGGACAGCGTCTGCCGCCAGGGATCGCCCTTTGGCCCCACCAGCAGGTCCACCCCCTGCAGTTCGCGCTCCAGTTGCCGGGGCACACGCTGCGCCAGGTCGGTCAGCAGGCCCGCCACCGTCAACGCCAGACTCAGCAGCAGGAGGCTCATGGCCGCATAAAGAGGACGCGACCACAGATGGCGCCAGGCCAGCCAGGGCATCGCCAACAAGGCTCGCCTCATCCTTGCAAACCTCCCAGCACACTGCTGAGGCCGGCCGTCAGCCCGGAGGCCAGCCAGCCCAGGTTGCGCAGGCGGTGCAATTGCGCCGGCAGCAGGGCCTGGAAACGCTGGACGACACGCACATCATGACTGGTCACGACCAGGGTGACCTGGTGCTCGGCAGCGGCCTGGCACAGCAGGCCTATCATGCGTTCGCTGGCTTCTTCGTCCAGATTCGCCGTCGGCTCATCGGCCAGCAGGACGCGCGGCCCGCGCAGCAGCGCTCGCGCCAGGATGACGCGCTGCAACTGCCCCTGATTGAGCTGACCCGCCCGGCGCTTGGCCAGTCCTTCGAGCCCAAGGCTGGTCATCACCAGACCGATGCGCTCTTTGTCCACCGGCAGGCCGGCCGCCAGGAAAGGCAGGCGCAGGTTCTCCAGCACGTTGAGCGCCTGGCACAGGTGCAGGCGCTGGGACACCAGCCCCAGCTGGCTGCCGCGCCAGCGGTCCACCGCCGCACCATGCAGCTGCGCCAGTTCCACGCCGGCCAGGCGCAACTGGCCGTCAGACGGCCGCAGCAGGCCGGCCATCATGTTCAGCAAGGTCGACTTGCCAGCACCAGACGGGCCGTGCACCAGCAGGTGGTGGCGTGGCGCCAGCACGAAATCATCGAAGTACAGCAGTGCGCCGCCCGGATAGGCATGGCGCAGGCTGTGCCAGGCGATCATGGGCTCGCTGAGCACCGTCATGCCCCATCTCCCAACTGCCGTCCCTTCTTCGTGCCGCGCAAGCGCAGCGACGGCACGAACTTACACCGCGTCCGCATCATCCCGCATCAGGTGACCGAAGGTCTTCATGAATTTGTCGACCTTGCCCGCGACCACGAAGACGCAGTAGCCATGCTCTGGGTGGCGGGCAAAGTACTGGTGATGATAGGGCTCGGCCGTGCAGTACAAGCGCAGCGGCTGGACCTCGGTCACCACGCGCCCGCCCAGGGCCTCATTGGCCTCGGCCACGAAGGCCCGCGCCACGGCCTCGTCGTCCGCATGTTCTGGGTAGATGCCGGAGCGGTACTGGGTGCCCACATCCGCGCCCTGACGGTTCAGGCTGGTCGGATCATGGATGCAGAAGAACACCTCCAGCAGTTGGCGCAGGCTCACCTGGCTGGGGTCATAGTCGATGCGCACGACCTCCGCATGGCCGGTCTGACCGGTGCAGACCTGCTCATAGCTGGGCTCGGGCACCCGACCATTGCAGTAACCCGGCTCGACGGCCCGCACGCCGCGGACGCGCGCGAACACCGCCTCAGTGCACCAGAAGCAGCCGCCCCCCAGGGTGATGCGACCCGTGCCGGCATGGCTCATCGTGTGGATCTCCACGAACGCTTTCAAGGATTGGACAGCCTGCATTGTGCCGCCTGCGGCCTCGGCACATGCTCAAATCGCGGCCTGCTTCCTGGCCACTCGCCCCGCTGGCGTACTACCTTCCATGGATTTCTACAGCCCCGTCAAGACCCTCTGCCTGGCCCTGCTCGCCCCACCGGGCCTGCTGCTGCCGCCGCTGGTGGCCGGCCTGCTGCTTTGGCGCCGTGCCGGCCGCTGGCGCCTGCTGATGCCGCTGGCCTGGCTGCTGATGTGGCTGTCGCTGAGCGAGGCGCCGGCCCTGTTGGTTCAGCGCAGCCTGCTCCGCCCTCCACCGCCGCTGCTGCTGGGCCCCGGTGACTGCGAACCGCAAGCCAAGACCCTGGTGCTGGTGCTGGGAGGAGGCATCCACCAATGGGTGGACGAGCGCGCAGGGCCGGATCTGAAGACCGGCACGCTGCAGCGCCTTCGCCACGGCGTGCACCTGGCGCGCCGCTGCCACTGGGCGCTGGGATTCACGGGCGGCCTGCCCGGGAACCCGCGGCCGGACGACGTCCCCGAGGCCCAGGTCGCAGGCAAGGTGGCCCGCGAGGAATTCGGCCTGCCGCTGGATCTGCTCGAAGCCGCAGCCCAGGACACGCGCGAGAACGCCCGACTGAGCCTGCCGCTGTTGCGCGAGCGAGGCATCCAGCGCCTGGTGCTGGTCACCCATGCCGAGCACATGCCCCGCAGTCTCAAGGCCTTTGAAGCCGCCAGCGCTGCGCAGCACTACCCGCTGAGCCTGCTTCCCGCGCCCGTGGCCGGACGTCAGCAGGACGAGCTTTCCCTCTACGACTGGATGCCCAGCGACGCCGGCTACCGCCGCATGCGCTACGTTTTCTATGAGTGCCTGGGCCTGCTGGCCGGGCACTGATGCTCTGCCGGAAAAACGCAGGCCCAAAAGAGGAACCCCTCCGGGCTTTCGCTCGGAGGGGTGGGTGGCTGGCGCCACCGGTGGAGCTCAACGGTGAACGACCGGAGGGCTCCTGGCGCGCAGAGACTGCGCCAGAGTGATTGCCTATCATTAGGCTTCACAAAGTTAGTTGGCACCCCTGGCGACTTCAAGCGCCTCACCTCAGGTCTTTGATCCTGATTAACCCTAGGCTTTCAGACCTGGACTTTTGCTGCCAACGCTCTCATGTCCGGCCGGGAAACAGCTTGTCGAACAGCAGCTGGCTTGCCTCCAGCACCTCCTGCGGCATGGTGATGGTCCGGCCCCATTCGCGTGCGGTCTCGCCCGGCCACTTGTTGGTGGCATCCAGCCCCATCTTGCCGCCCAGGCCGCTGACCGGTGAGGCGAAGTCCAGGTAGTCGATCGGGGTGTTCTCCACCAAGGTGGTGTCGCGCACCGGATCCATGCGGGTGGTGATGGCCCAGACCACTTCCTTCCAGTCCCGCACGTCCACGTCCTCGTCTACGACGACGATGAACTTGGTGTACATGAACTGCCGCAGGAAGCTCCACAGCCCGAACATCAGGCGCTTGGCGTGGCCGGGGTAGCTCTTGCGGATCGAGATCACCGCCATCCGGTAGCTGCAGCCTTCGGGCGGCAGGTAGAAGTCGACGATCTCCGGGAACTGCTTCTGGAGGATGGGGACGAAGACTTCGTTGAGCGCCACCCCCAGCACCGCCGGCTCGTCGGGCGGCTTGCCGGTGTAGGTGCTGTGATAGATGGGATTGTTCCGGTGCGTCAGGCGCTGGACCTCGAAGACCGGGAACCAGTCCTGCTCGTTGTAATAGCCCGTGTGGTCGCCATAAGGTCCTTCCAGCGCATGGAGGTAGCCCTTGATCTCCTTCAGCGGCACGCCATGCTCGCTGCGGCCCTCGAAGCCTGCTGCGGCTGGCGGGATGTGACCCTCCAGGATGATCTCCGCAGTGGCCGGCACCTGCAGCATGCGGCCCGCTTCGCCGACGACGGTATCGGCCAGCTCGGTGCGCGAGCCGCGCAACAGCCCGGCGAACTGGTACTCCGAAAGGCTGTCCGGCACCGGCGTGACCGCGCCCAAGGTCGTTGCAGGATCAGCGCCCAGCGCCACGGCGATGGGAAACGGCTGCCCCGGATGGGCCAGGGCAAAGTCGCGGAAGTCCAGCGCCCCACCGCGATGGGCCAGCCAGCGCATGATCAACTGGCGTGGGCCGATCAACTGCTGGCGGTAGATGCCCAGGTTCTGGCGCAGGCGCGGCTTGGGCACCGACTGCGGCCCGCGGGTGATGACCAGCCCCCAGGTCAGCAGCGGAGCGGCGTCGCCCGGCCAGCAATACTGAATAGGGAGCCGCCCCAAGTCCACATCCGCACCTTGAATGATGTTGGCCTGGCAGTCCGGCCGCGACACCAGGCTCGGCTTCATGTCCCACAAAGCCTTGCCCATCTGGAGCAGCTTGCCGGCGTCCTTCAGACCCCGCGGTGGCTCGGGCTCCTTCAGATTGGCCAGCAACTGGCCCACCTCGCGCAACTCGGCCAGGCTTTGAGCGCCCATGCCCATGGCCACGCGACGCGGGGTGCCAAACAGGTTGCCCAACACCGGCAGGGACGTGCCCCCCAAGGCATGGGGGACGCCACCCGGCTGGACGGGATTCTCGAAAAGCAGGGCCGGACCTTCGGCGCGCAGCACCCGGTCGCACAGGGCCGTCATCTCCAGATGCGTGCTGACGGGATCCTTCACGCGGATGAGCTCGCCCCGGGCTTCCAGGCCTGCCATGAAGGCCCGCAGATCTCTGTATTTCATAACCACCAGTTATTTAGACAAGCTCTTATAAGCTTGACCGGTTATTTTTCGTCCTTAGAATCGCGCCAGCCTTGCATCAGCAAGGGTTAACCCGCGCGCCGTTCCAGGGTTCAAGCGCGCGATCGCTGCCAATGGACGCCGCCTGCGGCCGGGCTTCTTGCCCGCACCGCTTCAAAGGCGGCCCATTATCACCGTCGGTCTTTGCTCCGTGTTTTGCATGGAGCCGGGATCAGGCGGAGAAGAAAGGAGTCGCATGACAGCGCAAGCTAACCTGTTGAGCCTCGGACGCCATGCCCGCATCGCGACCGAGGTGTTCCTCAAGGACATTGGCCAGGGACTCCTGGTCGTCAGCCACAACACCCTGGCCCTGCTGGGCCTTACCGTCGTCGCCCTGCTGGCCACTTTCGCCAGCCAGGCCGATCTGCGTCACCAACTCGAGAGCCAGACCCTGGGCTGGCTCAGCGCCCGCCAGGAAGCCCGCGCAGAAGCCAGCGGCGACGTGGTCGCGACGCTGAGCGACCCTACCGCCATCCAGCGGGCGACGGCCATCAACCCCAAGGAGCTGAGCCGGCCGCAAGCCGCCGTGGCTCAGTGGCTGGCGCGCCGCTACAAGGTGGCGCCGGAACCTGTCGCACGCCTGGTCCAGGAGGCCTGGCTCGTCGGCCAGAAGGCCAAGGTCGAGCCCACCCTGATCCTGGCCGTCATGGCGGTGGAGTCCGGCTTCAACCCCTTTGCGCAAAGCACGGTCGGCGCTCAGGGCCTGATGCAGGTCATGACCCGCGTCCATGACGACAAGTACGAGGCCTTCGGCGGTACGCATGCGGCCTTTGACCCCGTCACCAACCTGCGCGTCGGCGTCCAGGTGCTGAAGGAGTGCATCCAGCGCGGCGGCAGCCTCGAAGAAGGGCTGAAGTATTACGTGGGCGCAGCCAATCTCAACGACGACTCCGGCTACGCCGGTCGCGTGCTCAGCGAACACGAGCAGCTGAAGGCGGTGGCCGCCGGCCGCGCGCCGACGCCTCGCCCCACTGCCGAGCCGCAGGCGCCCATGGCCTCGTCGGCGCCCCAGCAGGTGGCGCTGCTGCATTGAGCTGGCTGCTGCTGCACCGGGGCTGATGCAACCGAGGTCCATTGCCGATGCGAATCGGGCCGGGCAGATGCACCCGGCCGTCAAAGCCGCCACAAACCCCGCAGTTCACCGCACCCCGGCCGCGCAAGCAGCCGGGGTGTTTTTTTTCCGCTAGCCATCGCCAGGTCAAAGCAGATTGACCCGGCGCATGTGCAATGAAGGCCATGGCAGCCTGCGGGACCCGCTACACTCCATGAGCCGCGCAACTGGCGATGACGGCCCTGCAGCCAAGCATGGGCCCAGGTGGTTGACCACCGGGGAGCGCGGCTGCCCGCGCGCCTCCGGTGCCTGGCAGTTCAGCCGTTCGCCTGGGCAGCCGAGCAAGGTGCTTCGAGAAGCATTCTTGTGGCCCGGGCCCGGCTACAACCCTAGATTCCCACTGACACCATGTTCGACCGCACCCAATCCACCCTGGCCGCCATCGACCCCGAAATCTGGAGCGTCATCCAGAAGGAAAACCAGCGCCAGGAAGATCACATCGAGCTGATCGCCTCGGAGAACTACACCTCGCCGGCCGTCATGCAGGCGCAAGGCAGCCAGCTGACCAACAAGTACGCCGAAGGCTACCCCGGCAAGCGCTACTACGGCGGCTGCGAGTACGTGGACGTCGTGGAGCAGTTGGCCATCGACCGCCTGAAGCAGCTCTTCGGTGCCCAGTTCGCCAACGTGCAGCCCAACTCCGGCTCGCAGGCCAACCAGGGCGTGTTCTTCGGCCTTCTGCAGCCCGGCGACACCATCATGGGCATGAGCCTGGCCGAAGGCGGTCACCTCACCCACGGCATGCCGCTGAACATGTCGGGCAAGTGGTTCAAGGTCGTGTCCTACGGTCTCGACGCCAACGAGGCCATCGACTACGACGCCATGGAGCGCATTGCCCGCGAGCACAAGCCCAAGCTGATCATCGCCGGCGCGTCAGCCTATTCGCTGCGCATCGACTTCGAACGCTTCGGCAAGATCGCCAAGGAGATCGGCGCCTACTTCATGGTGGACATGGCCCACTACGCCGGCCTGATCGCCGCGGGCGTCTACCCCAATCCCCTGCCCCACGCCGACGTGGTGACCTCCACCACCCACAAGAGCCTGCGCGGCCCGCGCGGCGGCATCATCCTGACCAACAGCGAAGAGATCGCCAAGAAGATCAACTCGGCCATCTTCCCCGGCATCCAGGGCGGCCCGCTGATGCACGTCATCGCCGGCAAGGCCGTGGCTTTCAAGGAAGCCCTGACGCCCGAGTTCAAGGCCTACCAGGAACAGGTGGTCAAGAACGCCAAGGTGCTGGCCGAGACGCTGATCGAGCGCGGCCTGCGCATCGTGTCCGGCGGCACTGAGAGCCATGTGATGCTGGTGGACTTGCGTCCCAAGGGCTTGACCGGCAAGGAAGCCGAGGCCGTGCTGGGCGCCGCCCACATGACCTGCAACAAGAACGGCATCCCCAACGATCCGCAAAAGCCCATGATCACCAGCGGCATCCGCCTGGGAACGCCCGCGATGACCACGCGCGGCTTCAAGGAAGAGCAGGTTCGCCAGACGGCCCACCTGATCGCCGACGTGCTGGACAATCCGCACGACGAGGCCAACCTGGCCACCGTGCGCGAGAAGGTCGCCGCACTGACCCGCCAGTTCCCCGTCTACCGCTAAGCCGCCCTGCCGCCGATGCGCTGCCCTTTCTGTTCCCATCACGAAACCCAGGTCGCCGAGACCCGCGAGTCGGATGAGGGCGACGTGGTGCGCCGTCGGCGGCGCTGCCTGAGCTGCGACAAGCGCTTCACCACCTATGAGCGCGCCGAGATTGCCCTGCCGGCGGTGGTGAAGAAGGACGGCACCCGCGCCGACTTCGACCCCGGCAAGTTGCGCGCCTCCATGCAACTGGCGCTGCGCAAGCGGCCCGTCAGCATCGAGCAGATCGACGCTGCCCTGGAGCGCATCCAGGAAAAGCTACTGACCAGCGGCGCACGTGAAATCCCCTCCACCAAGCTTGGCGAGCTGGTCATGCGCGAACTCAAGCGCATCGACAAGGTGGCCTATGTCCGCTTTGCTTCGGTTTATCGCAGCTTCGAGGACGTGGACGAGTTCCGGCAACTGATCCGGGACATCTGAAACCGCACGACGCGCGGGAATAACCACAAAAATCCGCAGCCCTGCGGATGAATGCCCGGCCTTTCACTCGCCGGGAGGATGCGGCCATGAGCTCGCTTCCTTACGCTGGCAAGCCTTGCTACATCGAGGGTTTGTCATGGCTGCCTCCCCCCACCTCCATCGCGGCTTCAGCCTTGTCGGCGCGCTGCTGAGCGTCGCACTGCTGAGCATTTTGTGCAGCGTCGCCGTGCCGGCCCTGCACGAGCTCGTCAACCGGCGCCGTCTGGAAATCCTGGCTGCCGACTTCTCCCATGACTTGCAACTGGCGCGCAGCCTGGCCATCAATGGCGAACAGGCGCTGCGCTTGAGCGTGCTGGCAGATGCCGGCGGCAGCTGCTATGTGCTGCACCAAGCCATGCATGACCGCTGTCGCTGCACGGCCCTCGACGCCAGTTGCGAGGGCGAGGCATCCCCGGTCAAGCATCGTTGGGTTGCAGCGTCGAGCCACGCCCGCGTCGCAGCCAACGTGCCCGGCGTCACCCTGCATCCTGGCGAAGGTTTCGTCACCAGCGCAGGCACGTTCCGTATCGAGCAAGCTGCCACGGGCCGAGGCATCTGGTACGTGATCAGCCCCGTCGGCCGGATTCGCAGCTGTGCCCACCACTGGGCACCCAGCGCCTTGCCCAGCTGCAGCAGCGCTGAATCCTGAGGCTGCCGCGATTGGCACTGTGTCGGCATGCGCCGATCACCGTGCAGATTGCCTCGCTCGCCCTTGCGCCCTACGCAGGGCCCATTCACTTGAGCCACCACGACGCACTTCATCGCGCATCCGCAACAAGCACCATGTCCATGCACCCGACGCCCCTCCCTGGCCAGCGGCATCGCACTCGCGGCCTGAGCCTCATCGAAATCATGACCGCCTTGTCCATCATCGCTGTGCTGGCTGCCCTTGCCTGGCCCCAGTTCCAGGCACAGCTGCAAAAGGCCCGCCGCAGTGAGGCCCAGACAGCCCTGACCGCGGTGCTCGCGGCGCAGTCGCGCTACCGCAGCACGCACAAGCACTATGCCGGGAGCCTGGCCGAGTTGGGACTGGGCCACGACCCCTTGCAGCACTACCAGCTGCGTCTGCTGGATCTACCCAAGAGCGCTGAAGACGGCGCCGGCGATGAACCCTTCCGCCAGGGCTTCATCGCCCTGGCCGTACCACGAGTGGGCAGCGCCCAGGCCCATGACCAGGCCTGCGCGGAATTGCGCTTGAGTCTGAGGGGCCGTGAACTCACGCATAGCGCGCAGGACAAGACCGGTGCGCCCAGCACCGTGTGCTGGCCACGATGAGAACGCCGTCATGAGACAGCCACCCATGCCAAGCATCGAGCGCAGCGCCACGAGAGTCGGCGCCCCCGCGAGCCTGGGGTGCGACAGGGGTCACGCCTTTCAACCTCAGGCGAGGCCGTCCGCCACCGCCACCGCCACCGCCACCGCCACCGCCACCGCCACCGCCACCGCACCTCGCCTTCGTCGTCGCCTGTGCAAGGGCTGGACGCTGGTGGACCTGCTGTTGGGCATGGGGCTGGGACTGTTCCTGTGTGCCGCCGCGGGGGGGCTCATGCTCAGTCAGCTGCGCGAGCACAAGCGCCTGCTCGCGGAAACCTTGCTACAGCAGGATCTGCGCAACGCCATGGCCATGATGCGGCATGAAATAAGCCGCAGCGGCGCCTTGGCAACGGCCCATGAGCACATGCCCGAACCCGGCAGTTCGCCCGCCGTCATGGACGGTGCACCCAGCCTGCAACTGTTGCTGGATGGAAAGCCCGCTGCACCAGGAGCCGAAGGCAACGGCCTCAGCCTGAACTATGTCCGCTCGGACCGCAGTGAAGCCAGTCGGCGCATCGACCGGGGCTTCCGCCTGCAAGGTGCGCAACTGCAATACCTGCTGGAACGCAGCTGGCAGCCGTGGAGCGACAGTGCCACTGTCCGTTTCACCCGCCTGGAACTGCATCTGGACACTGCGACCCGCACGCTGCCTCGGTCCTGCGCCTGCGCGGCCGCCATTCGGACTTGCGACGCCCAATTGCAGGGCCAGGCCCTGCGCGTGCTGCTCGTGGGCCAGTCGCGACTGGACGCCGGCACCGTGCGCAGCCTTCGCAGCAGCATCCATGTTCGCAACGACCAGCTCGTCATGCCTGCCAGCACCGCCACGCCATGCTGAACATCCCTGCCCCACGTCACTCGGACCGCCTCTGCAGCGGCTCTGCCACGCTGGCCACGCTGATGGTCCTGCTCCTGCTGATGGGCATGGCGGCATTGCTCAGCGCCAGGGTGCTGCACGGCGATCTGATGAGCAGCGAAGCGCTGGTCCAGGGGCATCAGCGCCAGAGCCTGCAGGAAAGTGGGCTGGACTGGGGATTGCAGCTGCTCAACAGTCCGGCCCTGGCCGGCAGTTGCGAGCCGAGCGGCGGTCCGGGCCCCGCCTTTGCCGAAAGCCTGGCGGACACCAGCGACAAGGGACACCGGCGTGTGCGCGCACCCTGGCAGGGGCTGCCCTTTGTCTGCAGCATCAACGACGATGCGCACTGGCGTTGCCACTGCCCTGAGGCAAGGCCACCGGCCGCCTCAGCCATTCCGGCTGCTGTCAGGGCGGTGGGCTAC
This sequence comes from Burkholderiaceae bacterium, assembly GCA_041905785.1. Taxonomy (GTDB): domain Bacteria; phylum Pseudomonadota; class Gammaproteobacteria; order Burkholderiales; family Burkholderiaceae_C; genus Roseateles_B. The sequence goes on along the minus strand of JAYRKJ010000022.1, from coordinate 70,811 downwards.
AGGGGATCGGGCGCGGACTCCGGCACGACTTACATCGACCGGCTCCCGCGCTTCAGCCTGGAGTTCCAAGGCAAGGAGCGTGCCGATGCCGCGGCCTGGCGGCGCCGAACGCTGCGTCTGCTGGTCCAGTCCTGCGCCGAGGGTCAGACCAGTTGCGAGCTGCCGGGCACACCCGCATCCAGCCCGCCACCACCACAGGCCCAGTCCCAGCTCGTGGTGCTGGCCTCGGCGTTGGCCCAGGCGCCATCCAGTGCCTTGACCGCTGCAGGGGCGGTGGATCTGCGTGCGATTTCAGGCGAGCACGCCGGCCTGGCCATGCCTCCGGACCAGGACAGCGCCTGGGTGCTTCAGTCAGGCGGAGATGTCCTGGGCGCCGACGGTCATGTGCTGGGGCCGCCAGGCAGCACGGGCGGGGCGCTGGTCCGCAGCAATGCAGCGGACCTCGCCTTGCCGCCGGCGCACTTCTTCCAGCTTTTCTTCGGCCTTGCGCCCGAAGCCTACCGCCACCGTGCCGGCCTGTCCGTGGTGGACTGCCGTGGCACCGAGGACTGCAGCGCCGCGCTGGCATCCCGGGTGCGCGGCGGGCATGCATGGTTGTGGATCCAGGGACCGCTGCGACTGCGCAGCCCGCTGAAACTCGGAAGCCGTGACAGCCCTGTGCTCATCATTTGCGACGAGCCTTTGGAGCTCACGGCAGGCCTGCAGCTCACGGGCCTGCTTTACAGCCACAGCGCCCTCAGGATGGAGCCCGCCGCGGGTGCCATTCGCATCGAAGGCGCCTTGCTCAGCGCTGGCGCAAGCACCCTTGCAGGCCGCGTGCAGATCATCCACGACGCGCCCGTCCTGCACCGCCTGGCCGACCTCCGCGGTACCTGGGTGCGCCTGCCTGGCGGCTGGACGCCATGAGCCCAGAGCCGCACAAGCCGAATGCTGCGGAGGACCTCACCATGTCAAGACCGACCCCCGCGCCAGTGAGCGCGCATCGCCGGCCCTACAGACACGGCATCGCCGGCTTGGGGCTGACCGAGGCACTGCTGGCCAGCCTGATCCTGAGCATCGGCATGGTTCTGTTGCTCAAGAGCCAGTCCTCGCTGCGAGCGCATGGCGATTTTGCGCGCGAACGTGCCGCGGCAGCTGTCCTGGCGGAAGCCCATGTCGAACGTCTGAGGGCGCGCCCGCCGGGCGACCGCATGGACTCGGTGGACGCTGTGGTCGACGGCACGGGCACCCATGGAGTGAGCGACTCGGCCAGAGACGCGGCCAGCGGCGGGGCCAGCGATAGAGCAGGCGATGGCGCAGGAGGTGCGGTCGTCGGCGCGACAGAGCGGGCCGTCGCCGCATTTGGCAGCACCGGCCCTGCGAAAGCACTGGACGCTGAGGAAGGCGTGGAATGGCATCAGGACCTGGACAACAGCCGCTACTACTTCCAGCAGCGGATCAGGCCCAGCGGCGGCGGCTCGCTGGACGACCTGAACCTGCAGCTGCGCTGGCAAGATCGCTTCGGCCAGTGGCAAGTGCTTCGCTGGCCGGTCCGCATGGGCACCGTGGACCCGTCCATGGCCCTCCTGGCACTGAGTCCGCAAACCTCGGGCGACCTGGCTCGCGTGGCCGGACGGCATGCGGCGATTCCCGCTTCCGCCCGAGAACTGAGCCCAGGCTGGCTGGTCTTCCAGCCCGATGCCGGCCTGTCCATCGCATGGCTGCTGAATGCATACACGGGGCAGGTGCAGGGCCTGTGCGAGCTCGGAGGGCGCAGCGTCGACGATCTGCGTGCCGCCGACATGGCGGACTGCAAGTCCCGCATGGCCGGCGGCGGAGCGCTGCTCCTCAGTGGCTTGATTCGCTTCGATCTGAGCGATGCCCCGGACCCGGGAGCCCCGCACTCCAGTGCGTTGCCGGTGGGCATCAGCCTGCTGCTGAGCGAAGCAGCGGCTTCGCCTGCGCCGCCGCACTGCGCCAGCAATGCGGCCGGTGCCGTGGCGCGCAAGCTGGCTGCAGTCAGCTACCACTGCCTGGTCTATCCACGCGCACGAGATCAGCGTTGGACAGGGCGCAGCGAGCTGAGCGGCGTGGCAGCCGATCTGCGTGTGTACCGCGTGTGCCGCTACAGTGCCGATCACAACCGCGACGGCCGCATCGCCAACATCGAACACCCGGCGCTCTACCAGGACGTGGACGGCCACTTGACGCAACAGAACTTCCTGGTGATCCGCGCTGGACGCCCCTGCCCTTCGGGCCTGCCCGAAGACCCCGCCCTCGGCCGCTTGCTGGATACCGGCACCGTCAGCCACCAGCCGCCCACATGAGCGCCGCAAGGCGCCAGCCGGGTATGTCCGCGCTATCCTCCGCCTCATTGCAAACCCCTACCGCACGGCCATGGCCCTGAGGGGGCCGACGGCCTTTCATCTTGAGTACCGACACAGACCGCCTTCTCTCACCCGCCGAAGCCATGCAGCTGGCCCTGGCGCTGTCCCGCCATGCCATCGGGCTCAGCGATCCCAATCCGCGCGTCGGCTGCGTGATCACTGATGCCCAGGGACGTCTGCTGGGCAGCGGCCACACCCAGCAGGCGGGCGGCCCGCATGCCGAAGTCATGGCTTTGCGAGACGCGCGCGCGCGCGGCCATGCCTTGGCCGGCGCCCAGGTTTACGTCACCCTGGAGCCCTGCGCCCACCATGGCCGGACACCCCCCTGTTGCGAAGCATTGGCCGCCGCCGGCGTCGGGCACGTGCGCATCGCCCTGCTCGACCCGAACCCCCTGGTGGCCGGCAAGGGACAGGCGTATCTGCAGGCCGCCGGGATTGCCTGCGAACTGGGCCTGGGCGCATCGGAAGCCCGGGAGATCAACATCGGCTTCCTGAGCCGCATGGTGCGAGGCCGGCCCTTTGTCCGTATGAAGATCGCCGCCAGCCTGGATGGCCGTACCGCGTTGCCAGATGGCCGCAGCCAGTGGATCACCGGCCCGGCCGCGCGCCAGGACGGGCTGCGGTGGCGACAGCGCGCAGGGGCCATCCTCACCGGCGTGGGCACGGTGCGCGACGATGATCCCCGCCTGGATGTCCGTCTGAGCCTCCCCGCTGAGCCACCGCTGCAACCGTTGCGCGTGATTGCGGACTCCCGCCTGCAGACGCCCAACACCGCGCGCATCCTTCAGCCACCGGGCCGGGTCTTGCTGGTCCATGCGGCGGCCACCTCAGGCACGGCCTGGCCCGAGGGCGTCGAGCTGCTGTCCCTGCCAGGTGGCCAGCAGGTGGATCTGGAAGCCCTGCTGCGGAAACTGGGGCAGCGTGGCGTCAACGAGCTGCACGTCGAGGCAGGCGCGACACTCAACGCCGCCCTGCTGAAGTCCGGACTGGTGGACGAACTGCTGCTGTACCTGGCTCCCACGCTGCTGGGTGACGGTCGCGGCATGGCGGCGCTGGGCACCTTGCCCGAGCTGTCGGCGGCTCCGCGTTTCCAATGGCTGGAGACCGTCCAGATCGAGACCGATCTGCGTTTGCGCCTGCGCCGCGCCGAGCTGGGCTTCTGAACCCCAGGGACCTGCGCCCCATGTGCTCCAGGCGTGGCCGATCCTGGCGCCAGGCGCCGCGGGCTTGGCATGCCTGCAGGGCCGCCTGGGTGCGACACCTCAGCAACAGTTCGAGCCCTGCCCTCGGGAAACACCGGATGGTGGCCCCGCCCCTCTACAATCCGCCCCTATGCCTATCTCTCCTGTCCCCGAGCTGGTCGCCGAGTTGGCCGCCGGCCGCATGGTCATCCTGGTCGACGAAGAAGACCGCGAGAACGAGGGTGACCTCGTCCTGGCCGCCGATCACGTCACGCCGGAAGCCATCAACTTCATGGCCAAGTTCGGCCGCGGCCTGATCTGCCTGACGCTGACCCGCGAGCGTTGCGAGCGCCTGCAGCTGCCGCCCATGGCCACCCGCAACGGCACCCAGCACGGCACGGCCTTCACCGTGTCCATCGAGGCTGCCACCGGCGTCACGACCGGCATCTCCGCGGCCGACCGCGCCCGTACCGTGCAGGCCGCCGTAGCCAAGAATGCAGAGGCCCGCGACCTGGTCCAGCCCGGCCACATCTTCCCCCTGCAGGCCCAGGACGGCGGCGTGCTGATGCGCGCAGGCCATACCGAGGCCGGCTGCGACCTGTCCCGCATGGCCGGCCTCACGCCAGCCGCTGTGATCTGCGAGATCATGAAGGACGATGGCACCATGGCCCGTCTGCCGGACCTGGAGGTCTTCGCCCAGGAGCATGGCCTCAAGATCGGCACCATCGCCGACCTGATCGAGTACCGCAGCCGCAACGAGTCGCTGGTCCAACTGGTCAGCCGCCGCAGCATGCAGACGCACCAGGGCAGCTTCGACTGCAGCGTCTTCAAGGACCGTACCGGCGCCGTGCACCTGGCTTTGAGCCATGGGCAGTGGCAGCCTTCGGACGAGGTGCTGGTGCGCGTGCACGAGCCCTTCTCCGCGCTGGATCTGCTGGATGCCGGCCAATGCGGGCATTCGTGGCCGCTGCCTCAGGCCCTGGCCGCATTGAAGCAGTCCACGGCCGGTGTGGCCGTGCTGCTGAACTGCGGAGAAGCCGCCGATGCGCTGCTGGGCCGCTTCGAGTCCGGCGAGAGTACCGCCCTGCGTGGCACTGCCATGGACCTGCGCACCTACGGCGTCGGTGCCCAGATCCTGCGTGAGCTGGGTGTGCACCGAATGAAGCTGCTGGGCAGCCCGCGCCGCATGCCCAGCATGACCGGCTATGGTCTGGAAGTCACCGGCTTCCTGAGTGCTCAACACGGTGCTCCGTCGAGCGTCCACAAGGAGTAAGAAGCCCATGCAAGGAGCAGACAAGGGACAGCAGGCCGCCCTGGATGGCCAGAACCTGCGCATCGGCATCGTGCAGGCCCGCTTCAACGAGACGCTGACCAACACCTTGGCCCAGAACTGCCTGGAAGCGCTGGCTGCCATGGGCGTGCCTGGCCATCAGATCCGGCACGTCACCGTGCCAGGCGCCCTGGAAGTGCCGGTCGCTCTTCAGACCATGGCCGACAGCGAGCGCTTCGACGCCCTGATCGCGCTGGGCTGCATCATCCGCGGCGAGACCTACCACTTCGAGCTGGTGGCCAACGAAAGCGGCGCGGGTGTCACACGCGTCTCGCTGGACGCCAACCTGCCCATCGCCAACGCGATTCTCACCGTCGAGAACGAAGCCCAGGCCTGGGCACGCGCCGCCGAGAAAGGCGCCGACGCCGCGCGCGTGGCCGTCGAAATGGCCCATCTTCTGAAAGCATTGCAGTGAGCATGAACGACAAGACCCACACCCCCACTGCATCCAAGTCTGCCGGCAAGCCGGCTGTGAAGCGCGCCGGCGCCAAGTCTGCCCGCCGTCGCTCACGCGAGTTCGCACTGCAGGCCCTGTACCAGTGGCTGGTCACCGGTGATGAGCCCGGCGCCATTGAGGCCCATATGCGCGAACAGCAGGGCTTCGACAAGTGCGACAAGGGCCACTTCGATGCTCTGTTCAACGGCAGCGTACATGAAGCCGCGGACCTGGATGGCGTGCTGGGCCGCCATGTCGACCGCAAGACCACCGAGCTCTCGCCCATCGAGCACGGCATCCTGATGCTCGGGGCCTACGAGCTCAAGCACTGCATCGACATCCCCTACAAGGTCGCGATCAACGAGGCCGTGGAGCTGGCCAAGTCCTTTGGCGGCACCGACGGCCACAAGTACGTCAACGGCGTGCTGGACCGTGCCGCCGAGGACCTGCGCCCGCTGGAAGTGCAGGCCCAGCGCAAGCCGGCCCGCTGAAGCAAGACTCAGCTGCGCTGTCACGGATGAAGCTGGCCCAGCGGCTGGATCGTATCGATCCCTTCTACGTCATGGAATGCGCCAAGGCGGCCGACGAGCTTGCCCGCACGGCGCTGTGCGACCCTGCCCAGGGCGGGCGTCGCATGATCTACCTGAACATCGGCGAACCGGACTTCGGCGCCAGCCCCGGCGTGGCCGAGGCTGCCGCCTGCTGCATTGCCGATGGCCGCACCCAGTACACCGCGGCAGCCGGCCTGCCGGCGCTGCGCGAGGCCATCAGCCGCTGGTACGGCCAGCATTTCGGGCTGGACGTGCCAGCCTCCCGCATCGTGGTCACGGCCGGCGCTTCCGCCGCCTTGCAGTTGGTGAGCCTCGCTCTGTTCGAGCGCGGGGACCAGGTCCTGATGCCGGACCCCAGCTATCCCTGCAACCGTCATTTCGTGGCGGCGGCGGACGCCGAGGCCGTGCTGCTGCCGGCCAGCGCCGAACAGCGTTTTCAGCCCAGCTGCGCACAGGTGCAAGCTGCCTGGACCGAGCGCACCCGCGCGGTGCTACTGGCCTCACCCAGCAACCCGACGGGCACCTCCATCGAACCCGCCGAACTGGCCCGCATCGTGGCCGCGGTGCGCCAGCGCGGCGGCCTCACGCTGATCGACGAGATCTACCTGGGCCTGTCCTACGAGGAGGCCTACGGCCACAGCGCGCTGGCGCTGGGCGAGGACCTCGTTTCGATCAACAGCTTCTCCAAGTACTTCGGCATGACCGGCTGGCGCCTGGGCTGGCTGGTGCTGCCGCCCGCGCTGGTGGGCCCCGTCGAGAAGCTGGCGCAGAACCTCTTCATCTGCCCCTCCAGCATTGCGCAGCATGCGGCACTGGCCTGCTTCGAGCCCGAGTCGCTGGCCGAGTACGAACGCCGCCGCGGGGTGCTCAAGGCCCGGCGCGACCGCATCGTGCCGGCCTTGCGCGCCCTGGGCCTGGACGTGCCCGTGATGCCGGACGGCGCCTTCTACGTCTGGATGGACGTCTCGGCGTTCAGCAGCAACGCCTGGGACTTCAGCTTCGAGCTGATGCGCCGTGCCCAGATCGCGCTGACGCCGGGCCGCGACTTCGGCCCCACCCTGGCTTCGCGCTTCCTGCGCCTGTCCTTCGCCAGCAGCGATGAGGACCTGGACGAAGCCGTCCGGCGCCTGGCCGCCCTGCTGCCCAGCCTGCGCCGCTCATGAACAGGATCGGACATCCGGAGGCGGATTTCCGCCGCGGCCTGCGCGTCTATTGGGAAGACACCGACGCAGGCGGCGTGGTCTTCTATGCCAACTACCTGAAGTTCTTCGAGCGGGCCCGTACCGAGTGGCTGCGCGAGCTGGGCTTCAGCCAGGAACGCATGCGGCAGGAACAGGGGCGCATGTTCGTGGTCAGCCGCACGGCCGTGAACTACCTGAGGCCGGCGCGGCTGGATGACTGGATCGATGTCACCGTCGAGCTGCGCGAGCAGGGGCGCGCCAGCCTGCTGCTCTTTCAGCAGGCCTGGCGTGAAGGCCAGCTGCTGGCCGAGGGCGAAATCCGCATCGGCTGCGTGGATTCCGCAAGCCTGCGCCCGGCCCGCATGCCCGATGATCTGCTGCAACGTCTGTCCAGGCTATCCCTTCCGGCGGCCTGAGGCCGTGGCCCCGTATCCTGCACACATCCTCCCCGCGTCTTCCCCGCTCCTTTAGCGACCCGAGATGAACCAAGACCTCTCCATCTTCACCCTGATCGCCAACGCCAGCTTTGTGGTCAAACTGGTGATCGGCGCCCTGCTGACCGTCTCCCTGGCCAGCTGGAGCGTGATCTTCTCCAAGTTCATTGCCCTGGGCCGCGTGAAGTCCAGCAACGAGTCCTTCGAGCAGGAGTTCTGGTCGGGCAAGAACCTCAACGACCTCTACAACAACGTCTCCAGCAAGAGCGACGGCGCCCCGCTGGAGCGCATCTTCGCCTCCGGCATGCGTGAGTTCCTGAAGCTGCGCGAGCGCCGCGTGGCCGAGCCCAGCGCCCTGCTGGACGGTGCCCGCCGCGCCATGCGGGCCAGCTTCCAGCGCGAGCTGGACGCGATGGAGTCGCACCTGTCCTTCCTGGCCTCGGTGGGCTCGGTCTCGCCCTATGTGGGCCTGTTCGGCACCATCTGGGGGATCATGCACGCCTTCGTGGGCCTGTCCAATCTGCAGCAGGTGACCCTGGCCACGGTCGCACCGGGCATTGCCGAAGCTCTGGTGGCCACGGCCATCGGCCTGTTCGCCGCCATCCCCGCCGTGCTGGCCTACAACCGCTTCGCGCGCCAGATCGACCGCAGCGCCATCACGCTCGAGACCTTCATCGAAGAGTTCTCCAACATCCTGCAGCGCAACGCCGGCACGCCGGCTGCCGCGCCCACCACGCGCTGATCCGCCATGGCTGCACTTGCCTCCCGCGGCCGTGGACGCCGCCGCACCATCAACGAGATCAACATGGTGCCCTTCATCGATGTGATGCTGGTGCTGCTGATCATCTTCATGGTCAGCGCCCCGCTGATCACCACGGGCCTGGTGGACCTGCCCAGCGTGGGCAAGAGCCGCCAGCAGCCGGAGCATGTGATCCACGTGGTGGTGGGCGCCGATGAAAAGCTCAAGCTCAAGCTGGACAAGGCCGAGCCCGAGCCCACCACGCTCAAGGCCCTGCCCGCCCAGGTGAAGCAGGCGCAGGCGGGGGACGCCAACACGCCCGTGGTCATCTCCGCGGACAAGAACGTCAAGTACGAGGCCGTGGTCAAGGTGATGGACAGCCTGCAGAGCGCGGGCATCCAGCGCGTGGGCCTGGCCGTGCGAAGCGGCGCCGCAGCCGAAGGAAACCGCTGAGCAGCCATGAGCGTGAGCACCCTGCCTGCCGATCCTTTGCGTCCGCCTCAGGCCCCTGCCATGGGTCGCGGCTTCGGTCTCGCCCTGCTGGCCCATGCGCTGCTGGTGCTGGGCCTGAGCCTGGGCGTGCAATGGCACACCCAGACCGAGCCGGCCTTCGAGGCCGAGCTCTGGTCGCTGGTGCCTCAGGCCGCCGCACCGCGCCTGCAGGAACCCGAGCCCCAGCCCGAACCCGAGCAGCCCAGGGCCAAGACGCCGCCCCCGGTGCCCGAAGCCCAGCCGGACCAGCGCGATGCCGAGATTGCCATCGCCAAGGAGAGAAAGCGCAAGGAAGAGGAGCGCCGCCAGGCCGAGCTCGAACTGCAGCGCAAGAAGGAGCTGGAGAAGCAGAAGGAGCTCGAGAAGGAAAAGGAACGCGAACGGCTCAGGGAGCAGGAACGCCTGAAGAAGGAAGAGCTGGCCAAACAGGAGAAGCTTGAAAAGCAGAAGCAGGAGAAGGCGGCCAAGGACGCCCAGGCCAAGCTCGACGCGCTGCGCAAGCAGAACCTGGAGCGCATGATGGGCCTGGCCGGCGCCACCGGCTCGCCGGGCAGCACGGGCACGGCCCAGCACAGCAGCGGGCCCTCGGCCACCTACGCCGGCCGCATCAAGGCCGCGATCCGGCCCAACATCATCTACACGGCCGGCAGCAGCAATCCGCAGGCCGAGGTCGAGGTGCGCTGCGCGCCGGACGGCAAGATCATCAGCAGCCGCCTGACCAAGCCCAGCGGCGATGCCGACTGGGACCGCGCCGTGCTGCGCGCCATCGAGCGCACCGACCGTCTGCCGCGCGACACCGACGGCCGCGTGCCGCCGGTGCTGGCCATCAGCTTCAAGCCGAACGACTGAACCAGGTCTTGAGGCGGGACTGCAGTGCCTGGTCCACCGAGATCCGGCCCGCCCCCCACAGCAGCACCACCAGCAGCAGGCTGCCCCACCCTTGATGGCCGGCCAGGGCGGCAGGCGCGATCTCGGCCAGGCTCAGCACGGCCATGAGGTTCACCACCGACAGGCCAGCCGCGGCAAAGCGCGTGGCCAGCCCCAGCAGCAGCAGGGGCGGCAGCAGCACCTCGCCAGCCGTGCCGGCATACGCTGCCAGCACCGGCGGCAGCAGGGGCACCCGGTACTCGTCCTGGAACAGAGCCAGCGTGGTGTCCCAGTCGCGCAGCTTGGTCAGCCCGGAGAGGAAAAAGACCTTGGCCACATAGAGGCGCGCGCCCAACAGCGCCAGGGACTGGCCCCAGCGGAACAAGGGTTCGGGCCAGGGTTGACTGGCATCGGTGCCGGCGTGGCAGGCACTCGCGCCCAGGCGGCGCAGCAGATTCGTCAGGGTGGACATCGTTGCATTCCTTGTTGCCGCCCGCCGGCTACAGCGACCGGACGGCCATCAGCCATTGCTCTTGCAGCGCCTGCTGAAGAAAGGCCGTGAAGTCCAGCCCGTCCTCGTCAGCCGCCTGTGCGGCCTGTGCCGCATCCAGGGCGGCCGCCAGGCTCTCGCCGGCCAGGGCGCTGCGCATGAAGGCAGCCTCAGCCGCCTGCAACTGAGTCGCCCGGGCGCGCCAATCCTTACGCCAGACCAGCACGGCTTGCTGACAGATCCGCGGCACGTTCAGCCAGCAGCGATGCTCGATCAGCGCAGGCAGGGCGTCCGTCGGCAAGGTCAGCAGGACCAGGCCGGGACGAAACACCAGGCGCAGCGACTGCGCAGGCGCATGCAGTGCTTGCAGAGACTCGGCATCCAGCACGGCATCCGGTGCGCGCTCCGCTTGATGCAGCGCCCATTCCAGGGCAGCGACACCGCTCAGCCCGGCATCGGCCGTCTCCAGAAGGAAATCGGGCAATGCCGCGCCCCACTCGCCGAGGTCGCCGCAGTGGGGCGGATGGTGCCGCCAGAAGGACCAGGCCAGGCTCGCGAACTGCGCGCCCAGCACGCGGGCCAGCTGCGGAAAGGCGCTCGCCAGGGCCCGCTCCGCCAAGGCAATCGCATTGCCCCGGTAGGCTTGCAGGCCCTGTGCCAGGGCCGCTTCGGCTTGCACCGGCAGCACCCCTCGCAAGCCCAGGGCCTGGAGGCCGCGCGAATCGCCGGCAAGAATGGCCTGCAGCAGCGCCGCCTGCTTTCGGGCTTCAGCCTGCATGACCGAGCTCCTCTTGCAGCACGCTTGCGGCCTGCGCATCCGCCTTGCGCGCCTCGGCCAGCAGCACCTCGAAGCTCGGCAGGCGGGTATCCCATTCGATCAAGGTCGGCACGGGGCCGAAGCGATGCAGCGCATGGGCGTAGAGCTGCCAGACCGCATCCGCCACATGATCGCCATGGTCATCGACGATCAGCCCCTGCTGGGCGCTGTGCCCCGCCAGGTGGATTTCACCCGGGACGGTGCACAGGGCATCGATCCACCCCAGTGCATCAGGCAGGGCCGCCGCAAGCTCACCCCCGCGGCGGTTCAAGGCATTGACCATCAGGTTGTTGAGGTCCAGCAGCAGGCCGCAGCCGCTGCGCCGGCAAAGCTCATCCAGAAATGCTGTTTCAGCCATCGGCCCTTGGGCATCGTCCGGCATCCAGTCCAGGTAGGCGCTGAGGTTCTCCACCAGCAGCGGTCGGCGCAAGCGCTCCTGCACCTGCTCGACGTTGCGGACCATCAACGCCAGCGAGGCGCGGCTGAAGGCCACCGGCAGCAGGTCCGCCCCATGCAGCACCTGCTCGCCCACCGGCACGCGGGCGAAGCTGGCGTGGTCCGACACGCGCAGGGGCTGCACGCGCTCCACCAGTGTTGCCAGCTGCTCGAGATGCCAGGGGTCCAGACCGCAAGCCGACCCCAGGGACAGGCCCACGCCATGCAGGCTCAGGGCATAGCACTCGCGGGCCAGCAGCAGGGACTGCAGCGCGGCCCCGCCGGGCTGGAAATAATTCTCCGAGTGGACCTCGATGAACGGCAGCACCGGGCGCTGCTCCAGCAAGGCGGCCTCGTGCCCATGGCGCCAGCCGATGCCGCACAGCGGCAGCCGCGCGTTCGCCAGCTCCATGGCTTACTTCTTCAGCTTGGCGCGGGCTTCCTCGGTGTTCATGCCGCCCTGGTCCTTGCAACTGCCCTTGGGCACGTAGCGCCATTCCTCCGGCGCATTGTTGGTGGTGGCCTGGCCCGCGCAGCTGTGGCTGCCATTGAGATTGGCGCAGTCGTTCTGGCCGGCCTTGGCAATGCCGTAGCACTTTTCCTTGGCACTCTTGTCCTGGGCCTGCGCCTGATGGACCAGGCCCAGGGCGAGGGCGGCGGCCAGGGCGGTGCTGAGGGTCTTGCTGTGCGACATGGTGACTCCTTGAAAGCGTCGAAGAGACGGATGGTTTGCGATGGAGCGGCCCATCATCGGGCCACGGAGGATGCGTCGCAAGAGGCCCGGCAGTCCTTACACTGCGCGGCAAACAATTTCCAACTGCCTGCCATGAGCATCGCCCCCGCCGATCTGGAGAGTCTGCGCCCGCAGCTGCTCAAGTACGCCCGCCTGCAGCTCAGGAACGAAGCCTGGGCGGAGGACGCGGTGTCGGAAACGCTGCTGGCCGCCCTCGAAAGACCCGATGGCTTTGCCGGCCGGTCCCAGCTCAAGACCTGGCTGGTGGGCGTTCTCAAACACAAGCTGGTGGATCAGATCCGGCGCAACTGCCGCGAACTCTCCACCAGCCGAGAGGACGAGGAGGACCTGGACGAGCAGCTGTTCGACAGCACCGGCCACTGGCGCGAGCCGCCGGGCGACTGGGGAGACGACCCCGAGCAGGCCCTGCGCCAGCTGGATTTCATGCGCGTACTGGAAGCCTGCGTGGACAAGCTGCCCGGCCAGCAGGGGCGCTTGTTCATGATGCGCGAATGGCTGGAGCTGGACACCGAGGAAATCTGTAAGGCCTTGGCCATCAGCCCGACCAACCTTTGGGTGATGCTGCACCGTGCGCGGCTGCGCCTGCGCGAATGTCTTGAACTCAACTGGTTTGCGGGCTCCGGTCCGGGAGCCGCCGCATGAAACTGCTACGCCCATTGCTACGTCGCCTGCTCCCCACCTGCCGCCGGGTCACCGACCTGTTGCTGCTGGCCCAGGAGCGCCCACCGACCCTGCGCGAGCGCCTGATGGTCGCCTTGCACATGCCCTTGTGCGCCGCCTGCCCACGCTTTCGCCGCCAGGTCGATCTGATGAAAAAGGCCAGCCAGCGCTGGCGCAGCTACAGCGAGGACGAAGGCCTGGGTTGACGCCTGCCTCCTGTCTGCCCCCCCCGGTTCCGATGGGGGTCAGTTCTTGCCAGCCGCCTTGCTTCCTGCGCATGCCTGGCCTGCCGGCGCAGCGACACCGATGCAACAGCGCGGGCCTCCACGGGCTGTTCCAGCTATTCGCCCCCCGCCCTTGCGATTAGCATGCGGCCATGGACGGCCAGTCCAGCTGTGCCGCCGGTGTGCGCCGCGCCTTGCCCCTGGAGTTTGCTGATGACCGACCCTTCCGCGACGATTGACTGGCCCGAACCCGGGTCCGGATCGGACGCGGGGGCCGATCCCGTGTTTGCCTGGCGCACCCCACCCTACGCCGCCTACGCGCCCCTCGCTCCCAGCGAAGCCCCGCAGCCCTGCGAAATCCTGGGTCTGAACAACAGCCGCACGCAGGGCCAGTTGCTGCAGATGCTGGCGCGCGAGCGCGCAGCGCAACTGCTGGTGCCGCCCGCACGCAGCCCCGTCACCCTCAAGTTCAACCAGTTCCGCGCGCTGAAGCTGCTGCGCGTGATCCCCGCCGCGCCACGCCAGCCGGACGCGCCCGTGGAAGCCCTGAGCCTGGACGATCGCCCGCGGGTGGAGTTCAAGGTCCGTTTCAGCGGAGGCGGCGAACTCAAGGGCATGACCATCGGCCACCATGAGGATGCCATGGGGCTGTTCCTCTTCGTGCCGGTCAGCGAGTTCGACGACGCGGTGCGCTGCGTTTTCCTGCCCAGGGAATGCATTGCCGGCCATGACATCGGCGAGCGCCTGGGCGATGTGCTGGTCAAGGACCAGATCGCTCGCGCCGAGGACGTCGAAGCCGCGGCCCAGGAGCAGCAGAAGCTGCGCAGCCAGCGCGTGGGAGACATCCTGCTGGCGCGCCAGATCGTCACGCCCGAGCAACTGCTGCAGGCCATCGAGCAGCAGGCCAAGATGCCCATGGTGCGCATCGGGGAGGCCCTGCTGGCCATGGAGCTGATCAGCTACGACCAGCTGGAAGACGCGCTGGCCCAGCAGCGCAGCGACCGCTCCATCCCCCTGGGCGAGCTGCTGGTGCGCAAGGGCATCGTGACGCGCCAGCAGCTGCAGTCGGCGCTGGCGCGCAAGATGGGCTACCCCCTGGTGGACCTGGAACGCTTCCCGGTTGAACCGGATGCGGTGCGCAAGCTGCCTTTCTCGGTGGCCCGGCGGCTGGAGGTTCTGCCCCTGGTGCTGCGCGACGGGCGGCTGATCGTCGCCATGGAGGACCCCACGCGGCGTGACGCGCTGGACGAGATCGAGTTCGTCACCCAGCTCAAGGTGGCGCCAGCACTGACCAAGGTCGGCAGCCTGCAGTTCGCGCTGCCGGCCACCTACGACCGTTTCGGCAGCGAGGCCATCGCGCCCCGCGAGATCCCGCTGCCGGGCCTGCCGGCGGACTTCGAGTTCGACAACGCCGACAAGCTCATCGAAAGCCTGGAGCGCGAAGTCCAGGAGCGCGGCAACCGCGATGACGAGCCGCAGATCGAGCAGTCGGACAACTCCCTGGTGCGCCTGATCAACACCATGATCATCGAGGCCAGCCAGCAGGGTGTCTCGGACATCCATATCGAGACGCACCCCGGCCGCGAAAAACTCAAGATCCGTTTCCGCCGCGACGGTCATCTGAAGCCCTATCTGGAGCTGCCCCATACCTACCGCAACGCCATGATCGCCCGCATCAAGATCATGTGCGACCTGGACATCTCCGAGCGCCGCAAGCCGCAGGACGGCAAGATCAACTTCGCCCGCTTCTCGCCCCAGCACAAACTGGAGCTGCGCGTCGCCACCATCCCGACCAACAACGGGCTGGAAGACGTGGTGATGCGGCTGCTGTCCTCGGCCAGGCCCATCCCCATGGAGAAGCTGGGCCTGACGCCGGAGAACATGAGCCGCCTGGCGGCGGCAATCGATCGGCCTTACGGCATGGTGCTGTGCGTCGGCCCCACGGGCTCGGGCAAGACCACCACGCTGCATTCGGTGCTCTCGCGCATCAACACGCCCGAACGCAAGATCTGGACGGCCGAGGACCCGGTAGAGATCACCCAGGGCGGCCTGCGCCAGGTCCAGGTCAATCCCAAGATCGGCTGGACGTTCGCCAAGGCGCTGCGCGCCTTCCTGCGGGCCGACCCGGATGTGATCATGGTGGGCGAAATCCGCGACGACGAGACCGCCCAGATCGCCATCGAGGCCTCGCTGACCGGCCACCTGGTGCTCTCCACCCTGCACACCAACAACGCGCCGGAAACCATCACCCGGCTGCTGGACATGGGCATGGACCCTTTCAACTTCGCCGATTCTCTGCTGGCTGTGCTGGCCCAGCGCCTGGTGCGGCGGCTGTGTCCGCACTGCCTCAAGAGCTCCCCACTGACCCCGGCCGACCTGAATGAATTGCTGGAGGACTATCTGCACGGTTTTGCGCCAGACATACGCCCCGGCCGTGACGAGCTTCTCGCCCAGTGGCGGCAGCTTCATGGCAGCCAGGGCCAGCTGATGCACCATCACGCCGCGGGCTGCCCTCAGTGTGAAAACACCGGATTCAAGGGGCGGGCCGGGCTGCACGAGCTGCTGAGCGTCTCGCGCGAGATCCGTCGCCTCATCCAGACCGGCAGCCGCGCCGAGGAAATCCTGCACCAGGCCCAGAACGAAGGCATGCGAACCCTGCGCCAGGACGGCATCGTCAAGGTGCTGAAAGGCATCACCACCCTGGGCGAGGTCCGCGCCACCAGCAACGCATGAACCCCATGGACAGCAACAGCACGGCGAGCACGACAGACACCGAACGAAACAGCGGCCGGCCGCAGAAGCTGCGCCTGGGCGATGTGCTCGTCCAGCAGGAGCTGATCACCCAGGAGCAGCTCGGGCAGGCCCTGGAGCTGCAGCGCAGCAGCGGCAAGAAGCTGGGGCGGCTGCTGATCGACGCCGGCCTGATCACCGAAGAAGCCCTGGCCCACGTGCTGGCGCGCCAGCTGCGCATCCCCTTCGTCAATCTCAAGACCTTCCCGCTCAAGACCGAGCTGGTGCGCCTGCTGCCCGAGACGCCCGCACGCCGCTTTCGCGCCCTGGTGCTGGAAGAGCGCAACGACACCCTGCTGGTGGCCATGGCCGACCCGCTGGACCTGTTCGCCTACGACGAGCTCTCCCGGCTGCTGAAGCGCCGCATCGCGATGGCCGTGGTGGCCGAAAGCCAGCTGCCCACCGCCTTTGACCGCCACTACCGGCGCAGCGAGGAAATCTCGGGCCTGGCCAAGGCCCTGGAAAAGGACATCGGCGACGCGGTGGACTTCGGCGCGCTGCAGGCCGCCGTGGGCCAGGAGGGCGCCCCCGTGGTGCGCCTGCTGCAGTCGGTGTTCGAGGATGCCAGCCAGGCCGGCGCCTCGGACGTCCACATCGAGCCGCAGGAAACGGAGCTGCTGATCCGCACCCGCATCGACGGGCAGCTGCAGATCCAAACCCAGGCCGACAAGCGCATCGCCCCGGCCCTGTCGCAGCGCTTGAAGCTGATGGCGGCGCTGGACATCTCCGAAAAGCGCTTGCCCCAGGACGGTCGCTTCACCCTGCGCCTGCGCGACCGGACCCTCGACGTGCGCCTCTCCACCCTGCCCGGCCAGTACGGCGAATCCGTGGTGATGCGCCTGCTGGGCCAGGGCAATGCGGTGCGGCGCCTGCACCAGTTGGACATGCCCGAGGACATGCTGGCCCGCTTCCGAGAGATTCTTTCCCAGCAGGCCGGCATGGTGCTGGTGACCGGCCCCACGGGCTCGGGCAAGACCACCACGCTGTATGCGGCGCTGGCCGAGCTGGATGCCGAAAAGAGCAAGATCATCACCGTGGAAGACCCGGTGGAGTACCGCCTGCCTGGACTGACCCAGGTCCAGGTGAACGACAAGATCGAGCTGGACTTCGCCCGCGTGCTGCGCGCCACCCTGCGCCAGGACCCGGACGTGATCCTGGTGGGCGAAATGCGCGACGCCCAGACCGTGGAAATCGGCCTGCGCGCGGCCATCACCGGCCACATGGTGTTGTCCACCCTGCACACCCGGGACAGCCTCAGCACGCCTTTCCGGCTGCTGGACATGGGCGCCCCGCCCTTCATGGTGGCCAGCTCGCTGCAGGCGGTCTTCGCCCAGCGCCTGTTGCGCGCGGTCTGTCCTCAGTGTGCGGAGCCCCATGCGGCCAACGCGCAGGAGCGCGCCTGGCTTGCGGCCGTGGCTGGCGCGGACGCGGCTTCGGTGCAGAGCCTGCGCGGTCACGGTTGTTCGCAGTGCAACGGCACGGGCTACCAGGGCCGCAAGGGCATTTACGAGATGCTGGAGATGAACGCCGACATGGCCCTGGCCGTGCAGCGCGGCGATGCCGGCGGCTTCATGGCCGCAGCCCGCGAAGCGCTGCGCGGCAGGACCCTGGCCGATCGCGCCCTGGCCCTGGTCAAGGCCGGCAAGACCACCCTGGCCGAGGCCATGCGCATCGGCGCCGACAGCAGCGACTGAGCATGAAGACCTTCGCCTGGCAAGGACGCAACAACCGCGGCGAACTGGTCAGCGGCCAGACGGACGCCGACAGCAGCGACGCCGTGGCGGCCCAGCTGATGGCCGGCGGCGTGATCCCGGTCCGCATCGAGGCCAGCGCGCAAAGAAGCCTGTCCGACAACAGCCCCTCCTGGTGGGAACAGCTGCGCCGCGCGCCGGTCAGCATGGACGACTGCCTGATCCTCACCCGCCAGCTCTATACCCTGCAGAAGGCCGGCGTTCCCATCCTGCGCTCGCTGGCCGGCCTGCAGGCCTCGACGGCCCAGGCCAGCCTCATCACCCTGCTGCAGGACCTGCGCGCCAGCCTGGACCAGGGCCGGGAGTTGTCCGTGGCCATGGCACGCCATCCCAAGGTCTTCAGCGCCTTCTACATCGCGATGATGCAGGTGGGCGAAATGACCGGCCGCATGCCCGAGGTGCTGCTGCGCCTGGCGCAGCACCTCGAGTTCGAACTGGATACCCGCGCCCGCATCAAACAGGCCCTGCGCTATCCGGTGATGGTGCTGTCGGCCATCGCCATCGCCATCGTGGTGCTCAACATCTTCGTGCTGCCCACCTTCGCGACCGTGTTCGCGGGCTTCAAGGCCGAGCTGCCGCTGATGACGCGGCTCCTGCTGGGCTTCTCGGCCTGGATGGTGCGCTGGTGGCCGCTGCTGCTGGCCGGCGCCGTGGGGCTGGTGCTGCTGGTGCGGGCCTGGCTGGCCACCGAGGAAGGCCGCTACCGCTGGGACCGCTTCAAGCTGCACCTGCCCATCGCCGGCCCCATCGTGCTGAAGGCCACGCTGGCCCGCTTCGCCCGCAGCTTCGCGCTGGCGGCCCGCAGCGGCGTGCCCATCAGCCAGGCCATGAACGTGGTGGCCCAGACCGTGGACAACGACTTCATCGCCGGCCGCGTGGAGCAGATGCGCGACGGCGTGGAACGCGGCGAGAGCATCTCGCGCTGCGCGACGGCAGCAGGCGTCTTCACGCCCATCGTGCTGCAGATGATCGCTGTGGGTGAGGAAACCGGCGAGCTGGACCAGCTGCTGATGGAGATTGCCGAGATGTACGAGCGCGAGACCGACTACGCCATCAAGGGCCTGTCCGCGGCCATCGAGCCGCTGCTGCTGCTGGTCATCGGTGTCATGGTCTTCGTGCTGGCCCTGGGGGTGTTCATGCCCTTGTGGAGCCTGGGCCAGGCTGCCATGGGGCGCAGCTGACTGTTCGCCTGCTCTTTGCGCTGAATCGTGCATTTGCGTTGTCGGCGCAACAGCTTGGGACGGTTCGTGAAAGAAGTCCTTCACCCCAAGGATCAATTGCCTTTACCGTGAGCGCACATCCGGTCTTGGAGTGGAGGCGTGGGCCGTCACGCCGGATGAACAGGCAGCGCCTGAATTACGGAGCATCCGCATGCGTAAGAACAATCAAGCTGGTTTCACCCTCATTGAGCTGGTGATGGTGATCGTGATCCTGGGCGCACTTGCCGCTGTGGCACTGCCCAAGTTCGTGGACTTCGGCAGTGATGCCAAGGCCGCCGCCGTGCAGGGCGTGGCCGGCGCCCTGAGTTCGGCTTCCGCCATCAACTATGCCCAGCGCAAGCTCAACAGCGCCAACGGCGCCGCCGTCAGCAATTGCACGGGGGTTGGGCCCCTGCTGCAGGCCGGCGCCCTGCCCTCGGGCTATTCCATCACCTCCGCCGCCATCGCCGCCGACGCCACCAAGACGGACTGCGTGGTCACCGGCCCCGGCCCCGCCAGCGCCAACTTCACCGCCACCGGGATCCTGTGATGCGGGCTGAAGTCCGCCTGTTGAAGCAGGCGGGCTTCACGCTGATCGAGCTGGTCATCACCCTGGTGCTGGTGGCCGCACTGGCGGTCTTCGCCGCACCCAGATTTGCGGACCTGAACGCCTGGCGCCTGCGCGCCTTCGGGGACGACCTGCGCTCCCGCTGCCTGGAGCTGCAGCGCCTGGCCATCAACCAGCGCCGCAACATTGTCGCCACCTTCAGCAGCACAGGCGCCAGCTTCGCCTACGGCGGTGGCGGCAGCCTCGGCACCTTGAACTGCCCGGCCAGCACCAGCCCCTGCCTCAGCCTGGCCTCGCCCGTGACGGCGAGCTTCTACGCCACCAGCACCGGACTTACCAGCACGTCCACCGGCAGCGCACTCGATCTCACGGTCAGCTATGGGAGCTACAGCAAGAGCTACCGTCTGGAAAACGAAACGGGCCTCTTTCACGCGCTTCCTTGAGGTGCTGCAGTGGCCCTGCCTGCACTAGCATGCCGGCCATGCAGAACCGCCACGCATTTCCATCCGCAGCACGGGCCAGGCGCACGCAAGGCCTGACCCTGATCGAGCTGCTGATGTTCATCATGGTCGTGGGGCTGGCCTTGTCGGCGCTGCTGATGGTCTTTGTTCAGGCCACACAGGCCAGCGCCGACCCCCAGATGCAGCGCCAGGCCCTGGCCATCGCCGAGTCCCTGCTGCAGGAAGTACAGCTGCAGCCGGTCACCTTCTGCGACCCGCAGGATGCCAACGTCGCAACGGCGGCCTCGGCCGCGGGCTGCGCCAGCACGCCCGAGGCTCTGGGCCCTGAAGCCGGCGAGACGCGCTACACCCATCCGCAGTTCAACAACGTCAACGATTACCACGGCTTCAGCATGAGTGGCATCGTCGACATCACCAACACGCCGGTCGCCGGACTGGAAGGCTACAGCGCCAGCGTGCTGGTCACGCCGGCGGACCTGGGCTCGATCAGCGCCGGCTCGGGCGACGCGCTGCGCATCACCGTGCAGGTCACCGGCCCCCACAACACCGCGGTCACCCTGCAGGGCTACCGCAGCCGCCATGCACCCAATGCCACCTGAGCTCGCCCGGCCCGGCCAGCGCGGCTTCACGCTGATCGAGGCCATCATGGTCATCGTGGTGATGGGCGGCATCATCGCGGGGGTGTCCGTCTTCATCGGCCCCGCCGTGCGGGCCTATCTGGACAGCGCGGCGCGAGCCGATCTGGCCGCACGGGCCGACATCACGCTGCGGCGCATTGCGCGCGACCTCGGCGAGTCCCTGCCCAACAGCGTGCGCATCACCACCACGGCCACCACCGCGACGTTGGAGCTGATCCCCACCACCGGCGCTGCCCGCTACCAGACCGAGGGCGGCGGTGCGCTGCTGTTCGGCACGCCGGCCAGCAGCTTCAACCTGGTCGGTCCCGGCCTGACCCTGGGCGCCAACCAGAATCTGGTCTGGTACAACCTGGGCGTCAATGTGCCGGATGCCAATGCCTATGCCGCGATCAGCAGCGCCAGCAACCGCCGCGTGGCCAGCAACGCCGCCGGCACGGCCACCAGCATCACCCTGGCCAGCAACCCCGGCCTGCCGGTGAGCCTGATGGCCCCGCCCTACCGCGTCTATGCCGTCGGCACGCCCGTGAGCTACCGCTGCGACCGTGCGGCCGGCACCCTGACCCGCTACAGCGGCTACGGCTTCCAGGCCACCCAGCCCGATCCACCCGGCAGCGGCAGCAGCGCGCTGCTGGCCGAGGGCGTCACGTCCTGCAGCTTTGTCTACGAAGGCGCCGTGGTGGCCTATCGCGCCGGCCTCGTCAACCTGAGCCTGACCCTCTCCACCAACACCATGCTGGGCAGCGAATCCGTCCAGCTCTATCGCGCGGTGCACGTGGAGAACCTGCCATGAAGCGGGCGCCCCAGGCAGGCTTCACCATGGCCTCGCTGCTCTTCATCCTGGTGGTCCTGAGCGCCCTGGGCGCGGCCATGGCGCTGTTCACCCAGCGCCAGCACATGGGATCGGCCTCCGAGCTGGCCGCCAGCCGCGCCTACCAGGCGGCCTTTGCCGGCCTGGAGTGGGCGAGCTTCCAGGTGCTGCGCAATCCCGCGCCGCCGGCCGCCGCCCCGGGCTGCTTTGGCACGAGCAACCTCGGCTTCACGGCGGACCCGGCCTTGGCCGACTTCACCGTCACCGTGTCCTGCAGCCGCACGCCGGCCAGCGGCACGGTCAGCGACGGCGCCACCGCCCTGGCCTTCTACGATCTGACCGCAGTTGCCTGCAACCAGCCGGTGGGCGGGGCCTGCCCTGGCAGCTCGACGCCCGCCGCCACCTACGTGGAACGCAGCCTCAGCCGGCGGGTGGCGCGATGAAGCGGCTGCTGCACCTGCTGATGGCCTTGTTCGCCTGGCTGCTGGCCGCCTCGGCCTGGGCGCAATGCGGCCCCATCCCCACGGCCAATGCCTTGACCGCAGGGAGCGGCGGCTCGCTGGCTCTCACGTCCGATTTTGTGGTCAACGGCAACGTCGTCTCGGGCTCGGGCGTCAACCTGCCGACCACCGGCGTGCGCAACAACAACGCCACCAGCTTCCCGGCCCTGGTGCCCGCCAGCTTCCCCAGCTTCAGCAGCAGCACCAACGTCAGCTCGGGCCCCGTGGGCCCAGGCACCTACAACACCGTCAACGCCAGCGGCAGCTTCACGCTCAGCGGCGGCACCTACTACATCAGCACGCTCCAGGTGGCTTCCAGCACCACGCTCACACTGGGGCCGGGCACCTACTACATCAACCAATGGCTGATGAGCAACAACGTCGTCGTGAACTTCAGCGGTGCGGCGCGCGTGTACATCGGCTTCTTCTTTTCCGCCGGCAACAGCCTGGCCTTCAACACCGCAGGCCCGACCGCCAATGCCCTGGTGGAGCTGGCCGACAACGCCAGCGTCAACGTCTCGAACTCGGCACAGTTCCGGGGCGTCATCTACGGCACCAGCGGCAACAGCGTCACCTTCAGCAACAACGCCGTGCTGACCGGCCTGGTCGCCGTCCGCGGCAGCATCAGCCTGACGACGGCGACCAGCATCACGCTGTCCGCGGCCGACCAGGCGGCCATCGACGGTCTCAGCACCTGCGACCCCGGCACGCTGGGCCTCGTTGCCGACTACCACTTCGACGAATGCAGCTACAACGGCAGCGCCGGTGAAGCCCAGGACAGCCGCGGCGGCTACCACGCGACCTCCTCGGGCGCCCGGCCCAGCACCGCGGCCGGCGGCGTGGTCGGCCGCTACCTGAACAACAACGCGCTCAACACCTATCTGAGCACCAGCAGCAAGGTGCCCCTGGCCGGGGCCTACACCATCTCGACCTGGTACCTCACGCCTTTTGCGGTCGACAACGTCAACAACATCCACTCGCTGGCCGCGCTGGACCCCGTCGGCGGCAGCTGCATCGGCGACTTCATGTACACGCGGGACAACGATGCCTACCGCTGGCGGGTCTACACCAATGCCGGCGGCCCCTTGGTCGGCACCCAGGTACTCAACCTGAGCAGCGGTTGGCACCACATCGCCCTGGTCGGCAGCGGCAGCAGCACGCAGCTCTACCTGGACGGCAGCTACCGCGAAACCCTGAACCGGCGCATCAACAGCGCCAGCAGCAGCTACGGCTTGCGCTACATCGGCAGCTCCTGCGATGACCTGAACCGCCAGGCCTTCCGCGCGCCGCTGGACGAGTTCATGGTGTTCAACACGGCGCTCGGTGCCAGCGACGTCAACCTGATCTACACCAACCAGCGCGCCGGCAAGAACTGGGACGGCACCACGCGCAACCTCAACAGCTGCGTGCCCGCAGCGGCCAG
The DNA here is from genome assembly GCA_041905785.1 of Burkholderiaceae bacterium. GTDB lineage: Bacteria > Pseudomonadota > Gammaproteobacteria > Burkholderiales > Burkholderiaceae_C > Roseateles_B. The sequence goes on along the minus strand of JAYRKJ010000022.1, from coordinate 47,716 downwards.
CTTCGTGATCAGCGGCACGGGTTCGGCGTCCACCTGCAGTCCGCAGACCGTCACGGTCACAGTCAAGGACGCCGGCGGGAACACCGTCACCGGCTACACCGGCACGGTCACGCTGCGCGCCTCCAGCAACTTCGGCACCTGGGCCAAGGGCAGCAGCCCCACGCCGGGCGGCAGCTTTTCGTCCGGGGGCAACAACGGGCAGGCCACCTACAGCTTCGTGGCGGGAGATGCCGGCGTCGCCAAGTTCACGCTGAGCCACAGCCTGGCGCAGGACGTCACGGTGCTGGTGACGGACAGCAGCACCGGCGCAAACAGCAGTTCGGCGGCCATCCAGTTCCGGGACAACGCCTTCGTCTGGTCCGAGGACATCGCCGCCAGCATCGGCGGCAGCTGGGTGGCTGTGGCCGGACGCAACCACGACATGCGGGTCACCCTGATCAAGAAGGACCCGACGACCGGCATCTGCGGCACCGCTACCGACTACAGCGGCAGCCGCAACCTCAAGCTCTGGCGCACCGACAGCAGCGGCAGCTGGACGGCGCCCACCGTCGTGGCGCCGGCCCTGAGCATCCCTGCCAGCCGGCCCGCGTCGAACAACATCAGCCTGAGCTTCGCCGCGGGCGTGGCCAGCTTCAATCTCGGCACCAGCGACGTCGGCCAGTACACCCTCAACCTCGACGACGATTCCCGCCTTTACGCCGCCACCACCATCAGCGGCAGCAGCAGCGCGCTGTCGGTACGCCCCTTCACCCTGGTCATCAGCGGCATCACCATGGGCGCCACGGCCAACCCCAATGGCAACACCAGCTCGAGCGCCATCTTTGGTGCCGCCGGAGCCAACTTCAGCGCCACCGTCGCCGCCTATCGCTGGAGCAGCGCGGCGGACGGCGATGGCAACGGCGTGCCGGACAGCAGCGCCACTTTCGCGGCCACGACGGCTGCCGGCATCACCCCCGGCTTCGCCGCCACCGCCGTACTGCAGGCCGCCACCACCGCCAATCCGGTGCTCGGCACGCTCAACAACGGCAGCGTGGCGATCACGGGCGGCAGCAAGACCGTCAGCAGTCTCCAGTACACCGAGGTAGGCCACTTCACCCTGGGTACCAGCGGCATTGTCAGCAGCTACCTTGGCGCCGGCGCGCTCGATGCCGTGGTTTTCAACGCGGCCGGTACACAAAACGCCGTCGTCGGCCGGTTCATCCCCGCCAGCTTCGCCGTCTCCAGCGGCAGTGTCAGCCACCGCAGCACGGCGAGCTGCTCGCCGGCCTCCGCGTTCAGCTACCTCGGCGAGAACTTCCAGCTGGGCTTCAACCTGGAAGCACGCAACGCGCTCGGTGCCAGAACGCAGAACTACACCGGCGGCTACGCCAAACTCGACCTGAACGTGCCGGCCAACCTGAGCCCGGCCGGCATCGCAGGCAGCACCATGTTCAAGACCGGCGGCGGCCGGCTCAGCGCGGTGAGCAGCAGCGGCAGCTGGAGCAGCGGCCAGGCCAATGGCGTGACCCTGGTCCTGAATGCCGCACGCGCCACCGGGGCCGGCGGCGCCAGCAGCCCCGACGGCCCCTTCTCGGCCAGCTTTGGCATCCTGCCCTCTGATGGCGAGGTCAGCGGCGTGACGGTGCCCGACCTCGACACCGACTTCCCCGCCAACGGCAACGACCGCGGCTTGGTCGCGACAGTGGCGCTGCGCTTTGGTCGCCTGCGCCTGCAAAATGCAATAGGCTCGCACAATCGCAGCCTCAGCCTGCCCTTGCAGGCCCAGTACTGGGACGGCAGCGTCTACCAGATCAACACCCTGGACAGCTGCACCCGCGTCAGCAGCAGCCAGATCAGCTTCGGGAACTATCGCAACATGAGCAGCGCGGACGCCAACGTGGTCAACAGCCCCATCACCCTCAACCAGGGTCAGGCCTTGATCACGCTGGCCAAGCCCACGGGTGCGCGCAGCGGAAGCTTTGACCTGGCCCTGGCCCTGGGCAGCACGGCGGCGGACGCCAGCTGCCTCAGCTGGACGCCCGCGCCGGCCGCCAGCAGCGGGGCCAATCTAACGCATCTGCGCTGGCCCTGGTGCGGCGCGACAGCGGACAAGGACCCCAGCGCCCGCGCCAGCTTCGGGCTCTACACGGGGTCCGACTCCATCATCTACCAGCGGGAGAACTGAGTTGATCCGGACAACGCGCCTCCAGTCGGGACACCGCGCATGAAGGCCCTGCTGCAGCGATTGCGCAGCCCTTGGCGCAAGGCCCTGGGCCGTGGCGGCGTGCTTGCCTTTCGCGCCACGCCCGACAGCTTCAGCTGGGTCGAACTCGGCACAGGCAAGACCTGGCCCCGCGAACTGCTGAGCCAGGGCCACCTGGAACGCGGCAGCGACGACGAACACCGCTGGCACCAGCGCCTGGCCGACCTGCATTTGAGCGGCAGCCGCGTGATCGGACTGCTGGAAATGGAGGACTACGCGGTCTACAAGCTGCCCGCCCCCCATGTGCCGCCGGATGAGCTCAAGGCTGCAGCGCGCTGGCAGGTCAAGGAGCTGGTCGAGGGCAAGCTGGACCAGCTGACCATCGACGTGCTGCAGGCCGGCGACGATTCGCGCAGCCACAAGGAGATGCTCGTCTTCGCGGCTCGCAACGCCGCCATCGAGCGGGTCTGCCACAGCAGCATGACGGCCGGCTGCGAGACGCAGGTGGTTGACGTCTGGGAGACTGCGCTGCGCAATCTTCAGACGGCCCAGGCCGGGCAGGACGGCCTCGCAGACAAAGCCTGCGCCGCCTTGCTGCTGCAGCCCGGCCACTGCCTGCTGACCATTGCCGCCGGGGACGAGCTGTTCTACACGCGGCGCCTGGACGCCGACACGCGGCTCTACGAGCGTGCCACCAGCACCGCGAAGACGGCGGCGCGCGAGGAGGTGCCGCTGGGCTTCGAGTACATGCCGGGGGACGAGCTCGGCTATGCGGGCATCGAGTCCGAGGAGTCCAGCCTGATCATCGAGCTGCAGCGCTCCATCGACGTCTGGGAGCGCTCCTGGCCCGAGCTGCCGCTGAACCGCCTGTACCTGCTCAGCACCGACCACGCCGAAGCGGTGGCCCGCCTGCTGCAGAAGGAACTGGGCTTGCGCACCGTGGCCCTGCTGCCCGAACAGCTGTTCAAGGGCGAACCCTTGAACCAGGACGCCCCCGTGCTCGCGGCCTGCCTGCCCCTGCTGGGTGCGGCCTTGCGTGACGAGACCGCCAGCCCCTAGACCGCCATGGCCCAACAGATCAACCTTCTCACGCCCATCCTGCTGAAGCCCAGGCGGCACTTCACCGCGACGGCCATGGCTCAGGCCCTGGCGCTGATCCTGATCGGCAGCCTCGTGCTGGCGGCCTGGATCAGCAGCCGTGCCGAGCAGCGCCGCAGCGAGTTCCAGCAAAACCTGCAGGCACTGCAGGCCGAGCAGGCTGCGCTCAACCGCAGCCTAACCAGCCTGCCGGGGGCGACCGACCTCAAGGCCATCGAGGCGCAGATCGCCACGCTCAAACAGCAGCAGCAAAGCCAGGCCGAGCTGCTGCAATCGCTCTCGACCGGTCATCAGCCGCAGGGCCGGCGGCACAGTGACTTGCTGGCCCTGCTCGCCGGCTCGGTGCCGGCCTCGGTCTGGCTGCAGAGCCTGCGCTGGCAGTCCGGGCAGCTCGAACTCAGCGGCGGCACGCTGGACCCGGCAGCCCTGCGGAGCTGGCTGGCCCAGCTGCAGTCGCAGGCCCTGCTGCACAAGATTGCCTTGGCGGAAGTGAAGATCCAGATGATCAGCGCGGCAAGCCAGGGTGCGCAGGGCGAGGCTTCGCCGGCGGGGGGCCTGCAGTTGCCGGCTGGATGGCCGAGCCATTCGCAGACCGTCTGGGCCTTCCAGGCACGAGGCAGCGCGCCTGTCACGCCGGCCCCGCAATCCCCAGGAGTTCAGCCATGACGGCACAAGGCATGCAGCAGGCCTGGCAGCAGCGCTGGAGCCGGAACGCGGCCCGCATCGACGCCCTGAGCCTGCGCGAGCGGATCTTTCTGTTCCTGTGCCTGGCCATGGTGCTGGTGCTGGCCATCGACACCCTGCTGCTTGAGCCCTTGACGCGGGAGCAGCGCGAGCAGCAGGGGCAGCTGCAGCGCCAGCGGCAGGATCTGCAGCGGCTGCGAGACCAGATCAACCAGCTCAACGCCCTCAGCCTGGGGGATTCGGACCTGGCCCGCAGACGCCGGGAGCTGACGCAGCTCAACGAGGCGCTGCAGTCCCAGTCGCAAGCGCTGGAGCAGCTTCGCCAGGGCGGCGGTGCCCTGCCTCAACTGCCGCGCTTGCTGGGCAGCCTGCTGCAAAAGCACGAGCGACTGCAGCTGATGCGGCTGGACAGCACCGCACGCCCGGCCGCCGAGATGGCCGGACGCCTGGTGGCGCCGCCAGGCCTGCAGTGGCAGGCCGTCGACCTGGAGCTGCGCGGCGACTACCTGGAGCTGATGCACTACCTCACCCAGTTGGAGCAGTCGCTGCCCGAGCTGCGCTGGGGCCCGATGCAGGTCCAGCGTGAGCCGCAGGATGGCCGCAACCGCATGACCGTGCAGATGTATGTGCTGAGGCCGCTCACATGATTCGCCGCTCCATTCAATGCGTGCATGCAGGGTCTGCAGTGCACCGCCTCGTCGCCTGCCTGGGCCTGTTTGCGCCGCTGCTGCAGCCCTTGCCTGCCGCAGCGCAGAGCCTGCCGCGCGACCCCATGCAGCCCCCCGCCGTCCTGCAGCCGCCGGCCCAGGCGAGCGCCGATGTCGCCGCAGGGCCGGTGCTGCCGGACAGCGCCCAGGTCCTCATCGTGGACGGGCGGCCCTATGCGCTGATCGGCAGCCGACGCTATGCCCAGGGCGAGCGCCTGGGCAGCGGCCCGCAAGCCCTGGTCGTCGAACGCGTCAACGAGCATGGCGTCTGGCTGCGCAGCCGCGACGGACTCCATGCCCTCCCCATGCTCAGCGGCGTCAGCAAAAAGCCCAGCGTCGAATCCACCCTGCACGAGAAGTCACAAGAGAAAAGGGATCGCCCATGAAACGCCCCGCCCAGACCGCCTTCCGGCCCGCCACGCGCCAGGGCCCGCAGCGCCTTGGCCATGCTGCCTTGCTGCTGGGCCTGGGACTGCTGAGCGCCTGCGCCGAGAAGCCGCTGCAGCTGGCACAGCCCGTTGCCGCCCTGCGCGCCGAGCTGGATGCCGCGCGCGCCCGTGCCGCCCAGGCCGAAGCCCAGGCTGCCGCCGCAGCAGCAGCCTCCGCCGCCAGTGCGCCGGCCAGCCCGAGTGCGCCCCCCGCCAGCGCGCCCGCGGAGCCCCGCTTCGATCTGGTCGTCAATGGCGCGCAAGCCCGCGACGTCTACCTGTCACTGGTGGCCGACACACGCTACAGCATGATCGTGCACCCCGCGGTCAGCGGCCAGCTCTCGCTGACGCTCAAGGCCGTCACCCTGCGCGAAGCCCTGGAATCGCTGCGCGACGTCTATGGCTACGACTTCCGCATCGAGGGCCGGCGGGTGACCGTCTATCCGGCCAGCATGCAGACCCGCGTCTTCAGCATCAACTACCTCCCCGGCCAGCGCCTGGGCCGCAGCGAACTGCGCGTCAGCACCGGGGCGGGGATGACGGGAACGCAGAACAACACGGGACAAAACAGCAACCCGCAGAACACCACGCCCACCGGCAGCAACAGCGGCGGCAACACGGCCCAGCAGCCCGAAAGCAGCCGCGTCAGCACGGCCACCAAGGCCGACTTCTGGGCCGAGCTGCAGGAGGCCCTGCATGGCCTGATCGGCGCTGGCGACGGTCGCAGCGTGATCACCAGTCCGCAGGCCAGCACGATTGCCGTGCGTGCCATGCCGGAGGAATTGCGCGCCGTGGAGAGCTTTCTCAAGGCCACGCGCATGGCGGTGGAGCGGCAGGTCATGCTCGAAGCAAAAATCGTCGAGGTGGAACTGCGCGAGGGCTACCAGAGCGGCGTGGACTGGTCCATCCTGCGCGCCAGAACCATGGCCGGGCAGACCAGCGTCAACCCCGCCATTCCCAGCATGCCGGGTGCGGTGATCAACCCCCTGGTCGGCAATAACAACGGCCTGCCCATCCTGTCGACAGGCACGCAGCAACCGGCCTGGCCGGACCTGATTCCGCTGCCGTCCGCCGGCGGCGGCAGCTTCGGCCTGGCCCTGACCCGCGGCAGCTTCCAGGGGCTGATCAGCTTCCTGGAAAGCCATGGCGACACCCAGATCCTGTCCAGCCCGCGCGTGGCCACCTTGAACAACCAGAAGGCGGTGCTCAAGGTCGGGTCGGACGATTACTTCGTCACCGGCATCAGCAGCGGCAACGCCAACACCGGCAATGCCACGGGCACCAACAATGGCGGCGTGGTCATGCCCACGCTGATCCTCACGCCCTTCTTCTCCGGCATCGCGCTGGACGTCACGCCCCAGATCGACGATGGCGACACCATCACCCTGCATGTGCACCCCTCCGTCACCCACGTGACCGAGCGGACCAAGCAGGTGGACCTGGGCGCGGCCGGCAATTACCGCCTGCCCCTGGCCTCCAGCAGCGTCAATGAAACCGACACCGTGGTGCGGGTCCCGGACGGCGCCATTGTTGCGATTGGCGGCCTGATGCAGCAGGAGACCAGCCGGCGCGGCTCCGGGCTGCCGGGCGCGGACCAGACGCCGCTCACCGCCACCTTGTTCGGCAACCGTGCCAACAGTGGGCGCAAGCGTGAACTGGTGGTCCTGATCAAGTCCACCATCATCCGCGGCGCGGCCGACTGGGAACAGGAAACCGCCCGCAGCGCCCAACGTCTGGAAGACGCGGACGCCAAGGGACGCAAAGTCATCCGTGTAGGACAGCCCTGAGGAAGGGCGCCCAGCGCACTTCGGTGCGACGGGTTGTCCCTGCTTGGTGGGCCAAGGCGACACCCGCCAGCCTCGGTTTCCCGCTTGCCAGCCACCTGGGCTTCCGTAATAGTCGGCCGGTGATGAAAGTCAGGGGGAACGACATTGTCGACAGCATTTGTGTCCCAGACCCAGGCCAACGGCAGCCCTGCCAACGCCACCCTGCTGGCCGCTCAGCAGCAGCACCAGCAGACCATCCAGCATTCCCATGAGCGCAGCCAGGCCTTTGGCCTGCACCCTGCCCAAACCCCCGACCTGCATCGCCTGAGCGAACCGGCCTTGCACGATGCGCAGCAGCGCAACGCCCGGCTTTGCACCCAGGCTTTGCCGGTCATGGAAATGCTTTATGAGCAACTGGCCCATGCCCAGAGCATGGTCGTGCTGTGCGATGCCAGCGGCACCGTGCTGCATGCGCTGGGCGACCCCAGCTTCCTGGCCCGCGCCCAGCGCGTAGCCTTGAGCCCGGGCGCGCGCTGGGCCGAGGCCGACAAAGGCACCAACGCCATCGGTACGGCACTGATGACCGAGGCGCCCACCCTGGTGCATGGCGCCGAGCATTACCTGCGTTCCATGCATTTCCTGACCTGCTCGGCCGCGCCCATCTTTGACCACAAGGGGGCACTGCTGGGCGTGCTGGACGTCTCCGGCGACCGCCGCTCCTACCATCCCCATACCTTGGCGCTGGCCAGCTTTTCGGCCCGCATGATCGAGTCCCAGTGGTTCGCCGACCGCTTCCGGCTGTCCCCGCAACTGCAGATGCATGGGCAGGCCGAAGGGCTGGGCACACTGCAGGAAGGCCTGCTGGCGCTGGCCGAGGACGGCCATGTGCTGGGCGTCAACCGCCGCGGCCTGGATCTGCTGGGCGGCGGCACCGCCACCTTGCACCGGGAATCCGTGCAGAGCCTGTTCGGCGTGAGCATGGAGCAACTGATGGCCGCCGCGCATCATGATCAGCCGGTCGCCGTCGAGTTCACCATGCGCAGCGAAATCGGCAAGTGCACCCTGTTCCTGAAGCTGCGCTGGCCGGCCCAGCGCCCGATGGGCTGGGTGGGCGGCCCGCTGCCGGCAGGCTACGGCGCGAACGCGCCGCTTCCCAGCAGCTATGTGAGTGCAGCAGCGCCGGCGTCCGGCGGCCTGCTCAGCCCTCATGCCAGCCGCGCCAACGCCCTGGGCCACCAGGCACCGCCGCTGCGCGAGACCGAGGCCCTGGCCATCCGCGATGCCATCCGGGCTGCCGGCGGCAATCTGTCCCTGGCCGCGCGCCAGCTGGGCATAGGCCGCAGCACGCTGTATCGCAAGCTGCGCCAGGATGGCCTGCTGATGCCCAAGGGCTGAGGCCGGCAGCAGGCCCGCGGGCCGACGCAAGACCTGCCCCCTTCACGGCGCTCAGCCCAAGGCCAGCACGCCCTCCAAGGCCTGCACCATCCGATGCGCCGCCCCTCGATGCTGGGCGGCGAAGGCCCGCGCCCGGCCGGCCTGCGCGGCCAGGGCCTGGGCATCGTCCAGCAAGGAGGCCGCCTGCTGCAGCGCCTGATCCAGGTCGCGCACGCGCAGCGCGGCACCGGCCTGCTCGGCCAGGGCCGCCGCCTCACTGAAGTTGAAGGTATGCGGCCCCATCAGCAAGGGGCAGCCGCAGGCCGCCGCCTCGATCAGATTCTGCCCGCCCAGGGGCTCGAAGCTGCCGCCCAGCAGGGCCAGATCCGCCAGGCCGTAGTACAGCGGCATCTCGCGCAGGGAGTCTCCCAGCCACACGTCCGCCGTCCAGGCCTGCGGCGGGGGCAGGTCTTGCCCGGTCCAGTCACTGCGCCGAGCCAGACTGAAGCCTGCCGTGCGCACCAGTGCCGCCACCTCGTCGAAGCGCTGCGGATGCCGGGGCACGATCAGCAGCAAAGGACGCTGCGCGGGTGAACCCGGCCATTGGCGCCAGGCCTGCAGCAGCGCGGCCTCCTCGCCCTCGCGGCTCACGGCCATCAGCAGCACCGGCCGGCGCGGCAGAGGCTGAGCGTCGGCCCAGGTCCGACCGCGCGCCAGCACGGCCTCGTCCGGCTGCAGGTCGTACTTCAGGTTGCCGCTGACCTCCACCCGCTCCACACCGGCCTGACGCAGGCGCTCGGCGTCTTGGGTCGTCTGCGCCAGCGCCAGCCGCAATCGGGCCGCGGCCGGATGCAGCAAGACCCGCAGGCGCTGGCCGCGGCGTGCACTCCGCTCCGACAGGCGCGCATTGGCCAGCACGACCGGGACGCCGCGGCGCGCCGCCTCGGCCATCAGGCAGGGCCAGATCTCGGTTTCCATCAGCACCCCGGCGAGCGGCTGGTGGCGGTCCATGAAGCGGCGGACCGCGCCGGGCGTGTCCAGCGGCAGCCAGCACTGCACGTCACCCTCGCGCAGCAGCTCGCCTCCGGTTTCCCGCCCGGTGGCCGTGGAGTGGGTCAGCAACAGGCGCAAACCGGGATGCCGGGCGCGCAAGGCAGCGATCAGCGGAGCAGCCGCCCGCGTCTCACCCATGGACACCGCGTGAAGCCACAGCGCGCCCGGCGCCGAGCGGGCCCCGCAGCCGAGCCGCTCGGCCCAATGCGCCCGGTACGGAGCCTCGGCGGCACCGCGACGCCACAGCTTCAGAAAATACAGCGGCACCGCCAGACGCAAGGCCGTCGCATAGGCCCAGCGCGCCAGGCGCTCGGCCCATGCTGCGGGCGCTGGGGTCGAACGCGTGGGCGTGTTCAAGCGCTCAATGGCCGGCGGCAAACGTGGCGTCCGGCTTCACACGCTTGAGCTGCTCCAGCACCGCGTGCTCGATACGCGCCAGGGCCTCGGGCGTGTGGCCCTCGAAACGCAGCACCAGCACGGGCGTGGTGTTGGAGGCCCGGATCAGGCCGAAGCCGTCTTCGTACTCGATGCGCAGGCCATCGATGGTGATGATCTCCTTGGCATCCGGGAACTGCGCCACCTCCTTGAGCGTGGCCACCACGCTGTGATGCTCGCCCTCGGCGCAAGGCACGTTCAGCTCCGGCGTGGCGTAGCTGGTGGGCAGTGCGTTCAGCACGGCGCTGGGGTCGGCGTGGCGCGACAGGATCTCCAGCATGCGCCCGGCGGTGTACATGGCATCGTCAAAGCCATACCAGCGCTCGTTGAAGAAGATGTGGCCCGAGAGCTCGCCGGCCATGGGCGCACCGGTTTCCTTCAGCTTGGCCTTGGCCAGCGAGTGGCCGGTCAGCCACATCAGCGGCTTGCCGCCGTGCTCGCGGATCCAGGGCGCCAGGCGCTGGGTGCACTTGACGTCGAAGATGATCTCGGCGCCGGGATTGCGCTTCAGGACGTCGGCGGCCAGCAGCATGATCTGGCGGTCCGGCATGATCATCTGGCCGTCCTTGGTCACGATGCCCAGACGGTCGCCGTCGCCGTCGAAGGCCAGGCCCAGCTCGGCGTCGCAGGCATGGACGATGCGCTTGAGGTCCTCGAGGTTCTCGGGGCGCGAGGGGTCCGGATGGTGGTTGGGGAAGTCGCCGTCGACCTTGGAATAGATGTCGATCACCTCGCAGCCCAGGGCCCGCAGGATGGCGGGCGCGCTGGCGCCGGGGATGCCGTTGCCGCTGTCCACCACCACCTTCATGGGACGGGCCAGCTTGCAGTCGCTGACGATGCGGTGGCTGTATTCCGCACCGATGTCCATGCGTCCGACGCGGCCCTTGCCGCGGGCGTAGTCCTCGGCTTCAATGCGGCGGCGGATGTCCTGGATCTGCTCGCCGTAGACCGCGGCGCCCTTGAGCACCATCTTGAAGCCGTTGTAGTCCTTGGGATTGTGGCTGCCGGTGACCTGGATCCCCGAATTACAGCCATGCCGGCCACGCGTGGCGGCCACGTAGTACAGCATGGGCGTGGTCACCGCACCGATGTCCACCACGTCGATGCCGGTGGACTGCAGGCCGCGCACCAGCGCCGCCACGAGACCGGGGCCGGACAGACGACCGTCGCGGCCCACGGCCACGGCCTTTTCGCCCAGCTTCAGGGCCTCGGTGCCGAAGGCACGGCCCAGGTGCTCGGCCAGGGTCTCGTCCAGGGTCTGACCCACGACGCCGCGGATGTCGTATGCCTTGAAGATGGAAGCGTGAACTTGCATGCGTATTGCCTCTGCAGCCGGGGCTGCACCGTCCTTGTAAGTTTGTTTCAGCGCGATTGTAGGCACGGCCGAAACCCGGCTTGGTGCCTGCGATGTAACCTGGGCTGGCCGTCCGCGGCACGCTTTCGTCGATTGGCGCCTGAGCGACCCGGTTCGTCGCCTTGGGACATGCGCACCCGGCATGCCCCTGCCTACACTGCCGCCATGAATGCACTCTCGGGCGCGCGCTGGCGCGCCGCCTTCGCGGACACCTGGCGGCTCAGGAAGACGCATGATTTTCCCTGGTGGATGGGACAGCTGGCCTGCGTGCTCACAGGCATGGCGGTGGGTGCCTGCATCGTGGTGCTGGCAGCGCTGCTGACGGCCAATCTCCTGAACACGCAGTGGTGGTCGCGCGGCCTCCAGATGTCCGTGCTGCTGGGCGGCAGCATCGCGCTGCTGAGTTCCTGGAGCCTGCGCCTGCTTGAACGGCTGCTGCCCGAGGACCGCCTGCGGAGCCTGAACGAAGGTCGGGACGGCTGGGGCCTGCTGGTGTTCATCGGCATCCCCACCCTGTGCAGCGGCCTGGGCCTGTGGCTGCTCGAGGTCCTGCAGCGCTGGCGCCTCCAGGGTGTGCTGCAGCTCTTCGTGCTGCCGCACAAGGGCAGCCTGCTCACCTTCTTGATCTGCGGCGCGATGATCGCCTGCTTCAGCCTGTGGCGCATGCGCGCCCAGCTGCGCGCACAGCGGGCGCAAGCCCAGCTCAACGAGGCCCAGCTGCGCCTGCTGCAGGCCCAGATCGAGCCGCACTTCCTCTTCAATACGCTGGCCAATGTGCAAGGCCTGATCGACTACGAGCCCGCCCAGGCCAAGCACATGCTGGATGCGTTCACCGACTACCTGCGCGCCAGCCTGCTGCAGATGCGGGCTCAGGACGTGAGCCTGCGCCAGGAACTGGACCTGGTGGGCAGCTACCTCGCTGTGATGCAGTGCCGCATGGGCGATCGGCTGCGCACGCAGCTGGACGTCCCTGACGCGCTCCTGGAGGCCCGCATCCCGCCACTGCTGCTGCAGCCTCTGGTCGAGAATGCCATCCACCACGGCTTGGAGCCCCAGCTGGCCGGCGGCTTGCTGAAGCTGAGCGCGCAGGCCCTGGGCCCGGGGCTGCGCATCGAGATCGAGGACAGCGGCGTCGGCCTGGCCCGCAGCCGACAGCGCCCGCGCAAGGGCAACGGCCTGGCCCTGCAAAACATTCGCGAGCGCCTGCTGGCGGTCTACGGCCCTGCTGCCTCGCTGGAGCTCCTGGATGCCGCCGCCGGCTGCGGCACACTGGCGCGGCTGACCCTGCCCCGGCAGCGCCCTCATGACACCCCCCACCATGCATGAACCCCTTGCAGGCCGCGCGCCCACCGCGCTGCTGGCCGACGACGAACCCCATCTCAACCGCGTGCTGCAGGACCGCCTGCGAGAGCTGTGGCCCGCACTGCGCGTCGTCGCCCTCGCCGCGAACGGCGTGGAGGCGGCCGAGCAGATCGCCCTGCTGCAGCCCGACGTCGCCTTCCTGGACATCCAGATGCCCGGGCTCAGCGGGCTGGAGGTGGCGCAGGGCATCGAGGGGCAGACCCATGTGGTCTTCGTCACCGCCTACGACCAGCACGCCCTGCAGGCCTTCGAGCACGAAGCGCTGGACTACGTGCTCAAGCCGGTTCGGCCGGAACGCCTGCAACTGACCGTCGAGCGGCTGCAGCGCGCCCTTGCGCAGGCGACGGCAGCCCCGGCTCCGCCCGAGGATGAGGCGCGGCTGGCCCGCGTGCTGCAACGCCTGCTGCCGGGCGGCGCCGCAGCCCCTGACGTCGGGCGCCAGCCGCTGCGCCACCTGCGCGCGAGTCAGGGCCTGCTGACGCACCTCGTCCCGGTGGAGGACATCCTCTACTGCCAGGCGGACGACAAATACACGGCAGTGCGCACCGCCAGCGCGGAGTACCTGATCCGCACGCCCATCAGCGAGCTGCTGGCCCAGCTGGACCCGGCGCGCTTCTGGCAAGTCCATCGGGCCACGCTGATCAATGTCGACCACCTGCTGTGCGCCCGCCGCGACGGCAACAGCAAACTCTTCCTCCGCCTCAAAGGTCTGGAGAGGGAACTGCCGGTCAGCCGGGCCTACGTCCACCTGTTCAAGGCCATGTGAGCCGGCGGCACGGCCTTGCCGTTCGGCGCCCGGGCTTGCCATTCGTCGCAGTGCGTCCTTCTTGAGGGACACTCGCCGCCTACGCTGCCCGCATCGTCTTCTCCACGGCCCTGCCATGAGTACCCGCCACCGACTCGCCGACGGCTTTCGCAACGCTGCCAGGCGCTATTTCCGGCTGCACAAGCGGCGCAGCGAACCCTTGTGGGCACGCCTGCTGATCACCAGCGCCTTTGCCATCGGCTTCCCGACGCTGTTCATGGCCTTTGGCCTGGTCTTCGGCGCCGTGCAGCTCTCGCTGCCCCAGATGCTGGCCAGCTATGCCTGCGGCTTCGTGATCGCCTTCCTGATCCACGGCAGCTATCGCGTCAGCGAGGCCCTGCTGCCCCAGTCCGCACTGGACCGCCTGAACCGCGGCGGCTGGCGCGCGCGACTCTTCTTCACGCTGGTGCCGCTGTGCTGCGTCGTGCTGGGCATGTGGAGCTTCGGCCTGCTGCTGGGCTGGGCGATGCAGGTGCAGGTGAAAACGCCGTTCCACAGCGCCCAGGGCCTGAGCCAGTTCCTGTTCGTGGCCTTGCTGAGCGCGCTGATCGGCTGGTTCCTGGACCACCAGCGCCGCCGCCGCCAGGCCCTGCAGCTGCAGGCCACGGAGGCGCAGCTGCTGCGCCTGCAGGCCCAGATCGAGCCGCACTTCCTCTTCAACAGCCTGGCCGCCGTGCAGAGCCTGATCAAGCCTGCGCCTGATCGCGCGCTGGAGATGCTGGAGCACTTCACCGACTACCTGCGTGCCAGCCTCTCGGCCCTGCGCGAGGACAGCTGCCTGCTGTCCACGGAGCTGCAGGTGGCCCGCAGCTACCTGGGCCTGATGCAGATCCGCATGGGCGAGCGCCTGCGCTTTTGCGTCGACGCCGCGCCCGGGACCGAGCAGCTGCGCCTGCCGCCGCTGCTGCTGCAGCCGCTGGTGGAGAACGCCATCATCCACGGCCTGGAAGGCAAGGACGAGGGCGGCGAGGTCCTGGTGAGCACCTGCCTGCAGGACGGCCGCCTGCTGCTGAAAGTGCAGGACAACGGCCTGGGCATCCAAGCCCGCCAGCGCCGCCTCCGGCCCGGCCACGGCATGGCCCTGCAGAACATCCGCGAACGCCTCGCCGCCCGCTACGGGGAGCGGGCCGAGCTGCAGTTGAAACTGGACGAGCACGGCTGCCAAGCCCTGCTGAACCTTCCCCTGGACCTCCAAGAGCAACAGACATGAGCCTGCGCGCCCTCATCGCCGACGACGAAATCCATCTGGCCGAACACCTGAAGTCCGAGCTGGCCCGGCTCTGGCCCGAGCTTGAGATCGTGGCCCTGGCCCGCAGCGGCCGCGAGGCCGCCGCGCTGATCGAGACCCTGCAGCCCGAGCTGGCCTTTCTCGACATTCAGATGCCGGGCCTGACCGGGCTGGAGGTGGCCGAGGGGATCGAAGGGCCGACGCGCGTCGTCTTCGTCACCGCCTTCGACGAGTTCGCCTGCCAGGCCTTCGAGCAGGCGGCGCTGGACTATGTGCTCAAGCCGGTCAAGACCGAACGCCTGCAAAAGACGGTGCAGCGCCTGCAGGCCAGCCTCGCGCCGGCGCCCGCCAGCGAGCCGGCTGCCACAGACGACGGCGCCCTGGCCCGCACCCTGCAGCGCCTGCTGGCCGGTCCAGCGGCCGCCAGCCCGCCGCTGCGCTACGTGCGGGCCAGCCAGGGCGAACTGATGCACCAGATTCCCGTCGGGGAGGTCATCTACTTTCACGCCGATGACAAGTACACCTGCGTCCAGACCCTGCAGGGCGAATACCTGATCCGCACGCCCATCGCCGAGCTGGCCCAGCAGCTGGATCCGCAGGAATTCTGGCGCGTGCACCGCTCCACGCTGGTCAACCTGGCCCACCTGGCCGGCACCCGGCGCGACGAGCTCAGCCGCCTTTTCCTGCGCTTCAAGGGCCTGAGCCAGGAGCTTCCCGTGAGCCGAGCCTACGTGCACCTGTTCAAGGCCATGTGAGGCGCCGCGGCCGAATTCACGTGTCCGATTTCGTCCGGTCGCCGCCGGCAGCGCCGCCTAAGATGCACGCATGCCAAAGACCCACGCCAGCACCCCGCTCAGTGCCGAGCACTGCTACCCCGCCCTGCTGGCGCGCGATGCCCGCTTCGACGGCCTCTGGTTTGTCGGCGTCAGCTCGACCGGGGTCTACTGCCGGCCCGTCTGCCGGGTGAAGACGCCGCGGCGCGAGAACTGCCGCTTCTTCGCCAATGCGGCGCAGGCCGAGGCCGCGGGCTACCGCCCCTGCCTGCGCTGCCGCCCCGAGACGGCGCCCGGCGCTGACTGGCGCTGGAGCGTCACCGACGCCAGCCGCACCCTGGCCCGGCAGGCCGCCGAGCTGATCGCCGCCGATCCGCGCCAGAACGTCAGCGCCCTGGCCGGCCGCATGGGCCTGAGCAGCCGGCATCTGCAGCGCATCTTCGAGGCCGAGCACGGCGTTTCGCCGCTGGCCTATCTCCATACCCGGCGCCTGCTGCTGGCCAAGCAGCTGCTGATGGACAGCCCCATGGGCATGGCGGAGCTGGCCGAGGCCGCCGGCTTTGGCAGCCTGCGCCGGTTCAATGCCTTGTTCGTGCAGCATTACCGCATGCAGCCCAGCCGCCTGCGCAAAGCAGGCGAGCTGCCGGCAGCCGTCACCGCCTGCGGCGAGCCCGCCCTGCGCCTGGGCTACCGCCCGCCCCTGGCGGTGGACGCCTTGCTGGCCTTTCTGCAAGCGCGTGCCGTTCCCGGCGTCGAGCATGTGGACCGCGGCCAGCGGCTGATCAGCCGCAGCCTGCGGCTGCCGCATCAGGGCCATGAGGTCTGCGGTCGTCTGGTGGTCCGCTTCCAGCCCGAACGCAACATCGTGCTGCTGTCGCCCTGCTCGTCACTGTGGTCGGCGGCGGGCAGCCTCATTCCCCTGGTGCGGCGCTGGCTGGACCTGGATGCCGCGCCCGAGGCCATCCAGCAGCAGCTGGCCGGCCTCCCCGCCGTGGAGCCCGGGCTGCGCCTGCCGGGCTGCCTGGACCGCTACGAGCTGGCCGCGCGCGCCGTGCTGGGCCAGCAGGTGACGGTCGCCGCCGCGCGCACGCTGGCCGCACGGCTCGTCGATCGCTTTGGCGAGCCGCTGCCCTTGGCGCATCAGACGACCGAGGTGCGGCAGCTGTTCCCGCGCCCCGAACGGATGGCCGGGCTGACGGTGGAGCAGATCGCCGAGCTGGGCATCATCCGCACCCGGGCCCAGGCGCTGATCGCCCTGGCCCAGCGCTGGCCTGAGCTCGCCTTCGCGCGCCGGCAAGGCAGCCAGGACGATGCGGCCGCCGAATTGCAGGACCTCCCCGGCATCGGTCTTTGGACGGCTCAGTACATGCTGATGCGGGGGTGGAGCGCCCCGGACCTCTTCCCGCCTGGCGACGTGGTCCTCAAGCAGCAGCTGAGCGAACCCGGCATGCCTGCGCCAACGCCCCGGGTCCTGGCCCAGCGGGCGCAGGCCTACAGCCCCTACCGCTCCTACGCTGTGCTGCAACTGTGGCACCGGGCAGCGCAAACCGCCGCAAGCAAGACCTGACACCATGCAAGACCACCGTCGACTCGACCTGGCCGAACTCAGCCTGCTGGCCGCCATCTGGGGCGCCTCCTTCCTCTTCCTGCGCCTGGGTGCCCCTGAATTCGGCCCCTTGGCCCTGGCCTTCGTGCGCGTCGCAGGGGCCAGCGTCTTCCTGCTGCCGCTGCTGGCCTGGCAAGGCGGTCGCGAAGGCCTGCAGGCGCTGCGGCGCGATTGGCGCCCGCTGCTGCTGGTCGCCTTGCTCAACAGCGCCCTGCCCTTTGCACTGTTCAGCTACGCCGCCTTGTCCATCACGGCCGGCCTGTCCAGCATCCTGAATGCCACCACGCCGCTGTGGGGCGCGCTGGTGGCCTCGATGTGGTTGGGCCAGCGCCTGGACGCCGGCCGGCTGACCGGCCTGTTGCTGGGCTTTGCCGGCGTGGTGTTCCTGGCCTGGGAGCAGGCCAGCTTCAAACCCGGCGGCAGCGGCTGGGCCATCCTGGCCTGCCTGGGCGCCACCTGCTGCTACGGCATTGCCGCCAGCGCCACGAAAAAATACCTCGGTCAGACGCGTCCGCTGGCGGTGGCCACGGGCAGCCAGCTCTTCGCCGCCCTGTTGCTGGCCTGGCCTGCCCTGCAGCACTGGCCGGCACGCGCGCCCGGTGCCACCGCCTGGCTCAGCGCCGTCGCCCTGGCGCTGCTGTGCTCGGGCCTGGCCTACATCCTCTATTTCCGCCTGATGAAGCGGGCTGGCCCCAGCTATGCCTTGTCGGTCACCTTCCTGATTCCCGTCTTCGCGGTGCTGTGGGGCGCGCTCTTCCTGAACGAGTCGCTGACGCTGCACATGCTCGCCGGCTGCGCCATCGTGCTGCTAGGCACGGCGCTGGCCATCGGCGTGCTCAAGCCGCGGTGGCCCGGCCGATCGGCCGCCTGAGCGCCGCCCAGCAGGCCACCTGCCAGACCAGGCCGGACGGCCTGCAGCGCCTGGATCACGCCAACTTCCGGCAAGCGGATCGTCAGCTGCACCATGCCCGCAGGACCGCGACATGGCGGCTTTCCGTCGCGCCGACGCCCTCGCCCCCAATGCAGCGCGGGCAAGCGTGCAATCCGAACGGACCGACCGCCCCACGCGCCACGCAGGCCACGCAGGGCATGCAGAATTCACGGCATGGCCTGAAAGGCCAGCAAGGAGGCCCGAGATGCAAGTCGAACAGCTGACGCTGCGGCAGGAAGCCGATGTCACCGACAGGCTGGCCAGCCTGCAGGCCATGCGACCCAATGTGCTCCTGGTCTTCGGTTCGGTGGACTGGCTGCGACGGGTGGCCCCGCCGCTGACCGAAGCCTTTCCTGACGCACTGCGCATGGGCTGCACCACGGCGGGCGAAATCTCGGCCGATGGCGTCAGCGACAACACTTGCGTGGTCACTGCCGTGCGCTTCGACAAATGCAGGCCGGTGCAGGTATCGACGCGCCTGGCAGACATGGCCGATTCGGAGGACGCCGGCCGGCGCCTTGCCGCGCAACTCCCGCCGGAGGGCCTGCGTGCGGTGCTGGTCCTGGGCCAGGGCGTCGCCATCAATGGCAGCGCGCTCATCGTTGGCATGACCGCGATGCTGGGCCCGGACATCCCCATCACCGGCGGCCTGGCCGGCGACGCCGCTGCGTTCACCGAGACCTGGGTCCTGAACCAGTCCGGCGTGCACCACGACGAGCTGGTCTGCCTGGGCCTTTACGGTGACGCGCTGCGCTTCTCGCATGGCTCCTTCGGCGGCTGGTCGCCCTTCGGCCCCGCGCGCAAGGTGACGCGCTGTGATCACAACGTGCTGTACGAGCTCGACGGCGAGCCCGCGCTGGACATCTACAAGCGCTACCTGGGCAACCATGCTCGGGAGCTGCCGGCCTCGGGCCTGCTCTTTCCCTTCGCCATGCTGGGCAGTGACCACAGCGACATTGGCCTGATCCGCACCATCCTCGCGGTGGACGAGTCGGTGGGCAGCCTGACGCTGGCCGGCGAGATCGATCCCGACGGCTACCTGCGCCTCATGCATGCGGGCACCGACGCGCTGGTCGAGGGCGCCGAGGCCGCCGCGCATGCCGCACGCCAGATGCAGGAGGGCGACGGCTCGGGGCTGGTGCTGCTGGTCAGCTGTGTCGGCCGCAAGCTGGTGATGGGTGGGCGCGTGGACGAGGAAATCGAAGCCGTGGCCGAGGTATTTGGCCAGGGTGCCTGCATCGCAGGCTTCTATTCCAACGGCGAGATCAGCCCCTTCACCGGCAACCGCGAATGCAAGCTTCACAACCAGACCATGACCATCACCCACATCGCCGAAGGCTGAACCGCGCATGCTGAGCGATCCATCGCGCCCGATGCACAAGCTGCTGGCCCGCCAGACGCGGCGTCTGCTGGGCTGCGAGGAATCCCTGCTGCCGGAGGTGCTGAAAGAGCTCAGCGCGCTTGCCGGACAGCGCGGCATCTCGCCGGCCGCGGCGCGGCTGCTGACGGGTCTTGACGGCTTTCTGATGCGCGTGGGCGAAGCCTACGAGCACTGTGACCGCGACCTGGACCTCAAGACGCGCAGCCTGGACCTCAGCTCCGTGGAGCTCACCGCCACCAACGAACGCCTGCGCACAGAGCTGGCCAGCCGCACCCGCGCGATCGACTCCCTGCGCGAAACGGCGCAGGGGCTGATGCAGTCCATCGACGCCGAGCTCCCGCCTCTGCAGGACGACAACCTCGAGTCGCTGTCGCAGCTGATGGCGGAGCTGGTGCGCCAGCGCGAGGAGAGCCAGCGGCGCCTGCAGTCGGTGTTGAAGGAGCTGGCCGACCAGAAGTTCGCGCTGGACGAGCACAGCATCGTGAGCATCACCGACATGACCGGCCGCATCGTCTACGTGAACGACAAGTTCATGGAGATCAGCGGCTACACCCGCGACGAACTCGTGGGCGCCAGCCATCGCCTGATCAACTCCGGCCATCACCCGCAGGTCTTTTTCGAGCACCTGTGGGCGACCATCAGCGCCGGCCAGGTCTGGCACGGCGAGATCTGCAACCGCGCCAGGACGGGTGGCCTGTACTGGGAGCAGGCCACCATCGTGCCCCTGCTCAATGCGCGGGGGCACCCCGAACAGTTCATCGCCATCCGCACGGAAATCACCGAGCGCAAGCTCATGGAAGCGGCACTGCAGGCGGCGGAGTCCCGCCTGCGCCACATCACCAACGCCGTGCCGGGTGTGCTGTTCCAGTGCCATGTGCCGCTGGACGGCGGCCCGCCGCGCTACACCTTCGTCAGCGAACGTCTGAAGGAACTGCGCGGCATCGAGCCCGCCGCCCTGCTGGCCGACGGGCGCCTGTCGGGACAGCAGCTCTTTGATGAGGATCGCGAGCGCTGCGCGGCGAGCTCGCTCAAGGCGGCGCAGCAGCGCACCAGCTGGCGCGATGACTTCCGCATCCGCCTGCCGGACGGCAGCGTGCGCTGGCTGCGCGGCGAAAGCCGGCCCGAGCCCGAGCTGGCGCCGGACGGCTCGGTGGTGTTCTCCGGGCTCTGGCAGGACATCACGCCGCTGAAGGAGGCACATGGCCGGCTGCGCGACATTACCGAGAGCATTCCGGTGGCGGTGTTCCAGATTCTTCGCCCGGCCGAAGGGCCGCAGCGCATCGCGTTTTGCAGCGCCGCGCTGCAGCGCATCTGCGGGCTCTCGGCGGAGGCCGCGATGGCCGACCCGGACGCCATGATGGCCTGCGTGCACCCCGAAGACCGCGAGGGCATGGTGGAGTCCTTCGCGCGGTCCGCCCGCAGCCTGCAGGCCTGGTCTCTGGACTACCGCCTGATCCACCAGGACAGCGGCGCTATCGTGTGGGTGCATGGCGAGGCGCGCACCCAGGCCACACCCGACGGCGGCATCGAATGGAACGGCTACCTGGCCGACGTGACGGAGGCTCGCGCGGTGTCCGAAGAGCTGCGCCGCGCCAAGGACGAAGCCGAGTCAGCCAACCGCGCAAAGTCGGACTTCCTGGCCAATATGAGCCATGAGATCCGCACGCCGATGAACGGCATCATCGGCATGACGGAACTGGCCCTAGACGGCGAGCTGAATGCGCAGCAGCGCGAGTACCTCAACGTCGTGCGGTCCTCGGCGGATTCGCTGCTGCGCGTCATCAACGACATCCTGGACTTCTCCAAGATCGAGGCCGGCAAGCTGCTGATCGAGCACATTCCCTTTTCACTGGAGCCGCTGGCTCAGGACGTCCTGAAGACGCTGGCCGTGCGTGCCGCCGACAAGGGCTTGGCGCTGCGCTGCGCGCTCGCTCCGCAGCTGCCGTCCCGCCTGCTCGGCGACCCGGGCCGGCTGCGCCAGGTGCTGATCAACCTGCTGGGCAATGCCGTCAAGTTCACCGAGCAGGGCAGCGTGGTGCTGGACATCCGCGCCGGCCCCTGGCCCATGGTGACCTTCACCATCGCCGACACCGGCATCGGCATCCCCGCCGACAAGCTGGCTTCGATCTTCGATGCCTTTGCGCAGGAAGACAGCTCCATCACGCGCCGCTACGGCGGCACCGGCCTCGGGCTGACCATCTCGGCACGCCTGGTCGAGGCCATGAAGGGGCGCATCTGGGTGGACAGCACGCCGGGTGTGGGCAGCCAGTTTCATGTCTCGCTGCCATTGATCGCCGAGGGGCTGGATGACTTGCCGCTTGCCGGCGGCACCGTCAGCGCCTGTTCCCTCACCGATCTGGCACCGACGGCGGCTTCGCTCAAGGTGCTGCTGGTGGAAGACCATCCGGTCAACCAGCGTCTGGCGGCCCAGCTGCTGGAGCGCTGGGGGCATGCCGTGGTGCTGGCGGACAACGGCCAGCAGGCGCTGGAGCGGCTGGCCCAGACACGCTTCGACCTCATCCTGATGGACATGATGATGCCGGTGCTGGACGGGCTGGAAACCACGCGGCGCTATCGCGCGATGGAGCGCGGCCCGCGCACGCCCATCATCGCGATGACGGCCAAGGCCATGCAGGGCGACCGCGACAGCTGCCTGGCAGCGGGCATGGACGACTACCTCTCCAAACCGCTGGACCTGCGCGAGTTCCAGCGCATGGTCCAACACCATGCCATGGGGCGCGCGGCAAGCCCGACGCCGGCCTTCGACTATGCGCACGGGCTGTCCAGCGTCGACCAGGACATCGTCGGCATCATCGCGCCCATCTTCTGGCAGCAATGGCCCGTCGACGAACAGCGCTTGCGCCAAGCCCTGGCGGAGCGTGATCTGGACACCCTCATGCACACCGCCCACGCGCTCAAGTCGACACTGCGCATGTTCGGCGCCACGCCGCTTGCCGAGCAGGCCGCCCGCATCGAAGAGCAGGCGGAGCTCGGCGACTGCAGCGGTCTGGACGCACTGCTAGAAGCGCTGTGGCGCGGCGTACCACAATTGCTGGCCGTGCTGCGGTCGAAGGGGGTCTCATGAACCGACTGCGCCAAATCCTGATCGTGGACGATTCGCCGGTGAACCTGGCACTCTTCGAAGCCCTGGTGAAGCGCCTGGGCGGATGCGAGGTGCGCGCCTTCGGCAGTGCCCTGGACGCCCTGGCCTGGCTGGACCAGCATGATGTGGACCTGATGGTGGTCGACTACATGATGCCGCAGCTCAACGGGCTTGATTTCATCGTGGCCGCCCGCGCCAAACCGGGCCTGGAGACCGTGCCCATCCTGATGATCACGGCCAACGATCAGAAGGAGGTTCGCTACCGCGCCTTGCGGGCCGGCGCCTCCGACTTCCTGACCAAGCCGGTGGACCGCGCCGAGTTCGAGGCCCGCGCGTCCAATCTGCTGCAGCTCAGCGATGCCAGGCGCCAGTTGGCGGACCGCGCCACCTGGCTGGCGGAAGAAGTGCGCAAGGCCACCGCGCTGATCGCGCAGCGCGAGCATGAAACGGTGATCCGCCTCTCCCGCGCCGCAGAGTACCGGGACCCCGAAACCGGCGCCCACATCCTGCGCATGGCGCACTACTCGCACCTGATCGCCCGGCAGTTGGCACTGAGCCCGGCCGAGCAGGAGCTGATCCTGGTGGCGGCCCCCCTGCATGACATCGGCAAGGTCGGCGTGGCGGACGCCATCCTGCTCAAGCCCGGCCGGCTCACGCAGGACGAGTTCGCGCTGATGAAGCAGCACACCGTGTTCGGCTATGAAATCCTGCGGGACAGCAACTCCGAGATCCTGCAGGCCGGCGCCAGCATCGCGCTGGGGCACCACGAGAAATTCGACGGCAGCGGCTACCCCAACGGGCTCAAGGGCGAGCACATCCCCATCTTCAGCCGCATCGTCGCCGTGGCCGATGTGTTCGACGCCCTGACCTCGGCACGCCCCTACAAGCCGGCCTGGGCGCTGGATGACGCCTCGCACTGGATCCAGAGCCAGTCCGGCTCACACTTCGATCCGGCCTGCGTGGCCGTGTTCTTCGAGCACTGGGACGAGGTGCTGAAGATCCGCGAGCGCTTCCGCGACGAGGGGGATGACTGGCCGACGATGCTTGCGGAGTTCAACTGAGCGCCAAGCACCGCTGGAGCGCGCGCGGGAACTAAGGGAGCAGCACGGCTTTGGCGGCGGCACTCAGGCGCTCCAGCACCCAGCTGCTGCCGTCCGTGCGAAAGCCGAAGGTGTTGCTCATGGCGAACAGGTTCATCCCGCCGTCCCGGCCCAGCAGGGCCAGGCTCATGAAGCCCTCGGCGGCGCCGCTGTGCAGCAGCAGCGCACGGCCATCGATTTCGCCCCCAAGCCAGCCCAGCGCGTAATCGTTCGATCGCAAGGATTGCAGACGCGTAATGTAGCTGCGCGGCAGCGCGCTGCTGCGCCCCTGCAGCGCGAGCTGATGGGCATGCAGCCATTGCAGGTACGTGGACGATGACATGTTCGCCGCACCGCCAGGCGACAGCAGATCCATCCAGCGCTGCTGCTCGGGGGGCAGCGGCATCCAGACCTGCAGCGCCTGCGCGGAAGCGCCGCCATGCCCG
Organism: Burkholderiaceae bacterium; assembly: GCA_041905785.1. Classification (GTDB taxonomy): domain Bacteria; phylum Pseudomonadota; class Gammaproteobacteria; order Burkholderiales; family Burkholderiaceae_C; genus Roseateles_B. Next base: position 23,921 of record JAYRKJ010000022.1, on the reverse strand, counting down.
CTCGGCTGGGCCCTGCCTTGCGGCGCCCCCCACCCGACGTCCAGCTGCAAGGGCCCGGCCAACTGGCGAGCGAACAGCGTCTTGAAGTCCTCCCCGCTCGCCGCCTCGAGCATGGCTCCTGCCAATGCATAGCCGGCATTGGAGTAGAGAAAGGCCTGCCCCGGCCTGGCAGCCGGCGTCTGGCTCAGCAGCCAGTCAGCGAAAAATAGGCGCCGCGTCGCCTCGGTGACCGGCAGCGCACCGGCATAGGACTGCAAGAAGTCGGCAAATCGAGACAGGTCGGACGCATCCTGGAAAGCCGGAACGCCGCCGCGATGGTCCAGCAAGAGCCTGAGGGTCAGGTCTTGATAGCCCGGATGCAGACGAGCGGCCACGCCGGGCAACAGGTCGGCCGGACGGCTGTCCCACTGCAGAAGCCCCTGTTCGACGCAACGCGCGGCCAGGGCTGCAGTCATGGCCTTGGTGTTGGAGCCGATGAGAAAGCGCTCGTCGCCGCGCAGCGGCGTTGCGCCAAGGCGCGTCCGGCCTGCGACCGCGCTCAAGGCCTGGGCGTCGACCCCGTCCTGCCAGCCCAGCACCACCCCCACCAGCCCGTCCGCCACGCAGGCCTCGGCCTGCGCCTGCAGGCGCGCGGCCTGGCGCCGGCGCTCCGCCGGCTCTGCCTCGCCGCCGGAACCGCAGGCCTGCAGCGCAAGGCCCGCGCCCGCCACCCCGGTCATGCCCAGCCAGGACAGCCACTGCCTGCGTGTGTGAATCCTTGCCTTGCTCATGCGAGCCCTCCGTCCTTGAATGTTGACGTCGGGATTCTTGACGGCGCGACCTTAAGAAGCGCCAAAGGCGCTGCGCTCAGCCACCGCACCGGGCACCTCGAGCGTGAAGACGCAGCCCCGTCCTCCCGGACCTGCCGTCAATCGGACGCCCCCTCCCAGCCTGTGGGCGGCCTGCCGCGCAATGGCCAGGCCCAGACCGCTGCCCGGGGCCTCGGCCTGCGGGCCACGCCAGAAGCGCTCGAAAACCAACGCCCTGTGCGCCGGCGCGATGCCGGGCCCGTCGTCAGCCACCGTCATGCGCCAGCCTTCGCGCCCGACGCCTTCCAGCGTCAGCAGGACGCTGCCGCCTCTCGGCACATAGCGCAGCGCGTTGTCCAGCAGGTTGTGCAGCACGGAAAGAAAGGCGCTGACATCGACATGGCGCAGCAGCTGCTCAGGGCCCTCCTGCGCCAAGTCCAGGCCGCAGGCGCGCGCCCGGCCGTGCAGATCCGCCAGCAGACGGGCGCAGACGAGGGCCAGGTCTTGCGTCTGCAGCAGCGCCTCGCCCCGCCCGTCCAGGGCGGCGAGGTCCAGCAACTGCTGCGACAGATGCGAGGTCCGGCGAATGGCCCCTAGCAGGCGCTCCCCCGCATCCTGCCTGTCCTGCTCCTGACGCGCGGCCACGAGGACATGCGCCTGTGCGGCAATCACCGCCAAGGGGGTGCGCAGCTCATGCGCCGCGTCATGCACGAAGGCGCGCTCGCGAGCCAGACGCTGCCGCAGCCTCTCCATGAGCGCACCAAAGGCCTGACCCAGCGGCCTCAGCTCGGCATAGCGCAGATCCAGCTCGCGCGGCGCCAGCTCCAGATCGGCCTCCACACCGCCCAGCCGCCTCGCGAAGAGCCGCAAAGGGCGCAGCCCCGTATGCACGGCCAGCCACAAGGGCAGCAACACCAAAGGAAACGCCAGCAGCAGCGATGACCCCAGCCCATCGGCCAGCCAGCCCAGCAGATCGAGCTCAGGCAGGGCCGGCTCCGCCAAGCGCACGGACCATCGATCACTGTCTGCGCGCCAGGTCCAGTGACGTTGGCCGTTGAGCCACTGCTCCGCCACACCGGGCTGGGTGATCGGCTGTGCGGCACTGCTGGCGTAGATCAGGCGGTCTTCGCGGTCATAGAGCTGCAGCAGCAGCTCCCCGGGAAGCATGCCGGCATCCCGGCGCAGCCGGTTCAGGTACCGCATCTCACCGGACAGCACCTGCCCCGCCATGGCGCCGTCGGCCAGCCCGTCGATGCCGGCCAGCATCAAACCGCCCAGTTGGCGAATGCCTGGCTGCTCGGACATGCCGCGCTTGAACGCCAGATAGTCCCTGGCCAGCAGCGCCGCTGCCACGAGCGCGAACGCCAGCAGCAGGGCCGCCAGGATGCGCCGCGCCAGGCTGGCTTGCAGCATCGCGGGGCGCTTCATGCCGTGTTCAGGCAATAGCCCACGCCGCGCACCGTCGCTATGCGCTCGGGGCCGATCTTGCGACGCAGATTGGAAAGGTGCACCTCCAGCGCTGCAAAATTCAGCGCCTCGCCCAGCGGTGCCAGGCGCTGGGCCAGCACGGCCTTGGGCAGCACACCTCCGCGCTCCCGCGCCAGCTCGAACAGCAGCTGGTACTCGCGCGGAGACAGGCCCAGCGGGACGCCGCCCAGGCTGGCACGGTGCAATCGCGGCTCCAGGACCAGCGAACCAAAGCACCAGCGGTCATCGGCTTGCTGGGCGCTGCGGCGCAGCACGGCACGCAGCCGCGCCAGCAACTCGGGAACCTCGAACGGCTTGACCACGTAGTCGTCCGCCCCACCATCGAAGCTGGCCAGCTTGTCGTCCAGCGCCGCACGGGCCGTCATCACCACGACTGGCAAGACCTGACCCTGTACGCGCCAGCGCTGCAACAGCGCCAGGCCGCTGCCGTCGGGCAGGCCGAGGTCGAGCAGCACGGCATCCTGTTCAGCCGGATCCAGGACTGACGGGGCGTCGACTGCACGGCGCAGCCAGACGCTGCTGTGCCCTTCAAGGCGCAGCGCCGCCTGCAGGGCAGCCCCGAGGTCCAGATCGTCTTCGATCAGCAGGATGTGCATGGGGGCGATTGTCTGCAGTCCCGCCGCGCGGCGGGAGTGCCAACAGACAGGCAGGACTCAGCCCGCCAGCAAGGCCTGCAGGCCAGCTTCGTCCAGCACCGGCACACCCAGCTCCCGCGCTTTGTCCAGCTTGGAGCCGGCCTCCTCGCCTGCGATCACGTAATGCGTCTTCTTGGACACCGAGCCGCTGACCTTGCCGCCCGCGGCCTCGATCAGCGCCTTGGCGGCGTCGCGTGACAGCGTGGGCAGCGCGCCGGTGAGCACGAGCGTCTTGCCCGCCAGCGGCTGCGGGCCCTGGACCGCCGCGGCGCCGTCGGTCTCGGCCCAATGCACGCCGGCTGCACGCAGCTGCTCCACCACCTCGCGGTTGTGGGCCTGCTCGAAAAAGGTGCGGATGCTCTTGGCCACGATGGGGCCCACGTCCTTCACCGCCAGCAGCTGGTCTTCGGTGGCCTCCATCAGGGCATCGAGCCTGCCGAAGTGGCGGGCCAGGTCCTTGGCCGTGGTCTCGCCGACCTGCCGTATGCCCAGGGCGAAGAGGAAGCGCGGCAGGGTCGTGGACTTGCTCTTCTCCAGGGCATCGACCAGGTTCTGCGCACTCTTCTGCGCCATGCGATCCAGGGCGGCCAGCTTGGCCACGCCCAGTTTGTACAGCCCCGGCAGGGACTGCACGATGCCGCCATCCACCAACTGGTCGACCAGCTTGTCGCCCAGGCCCTCGATGTCCATGGCGCGGCGGCTGGCGAAGTGCAGCATGGCCTGCTTGCGCTGCGCCGGGCAGAACAGGCCGCCGGTGCAGCGCCAGTCGGCCTCGCCCTCCTCGCGGGCAATGCCACTGCCGCAGACCGGGCATTGGCCGCCCAGGCGCTGGTAAAGGTCGAAGGGCGCGCCGGCATCGGCCGGGCGGCGGTCCAGCACCACGCCCACCACCTCAGGGATGACGTCGCCGGCACGGCGCACGATGACGGTGTCTCCCACCCGCACGTCCTTGCGCCTGGCTTCATCCTCGTTGTGCAGCGTGGCATTGCTGACCGTGGTGCCGCCGACGAAGACGGGCTCCAGCTTGGCCACCGGCGTGAGCTTGCCGGTGCGGCCGACCTGGATGTCGATGTCCAGCAGCCGGGTCATCTGCTCCTGCGCCGGGTACTTGTGGGCCACGGCCCAGCGCGGCTCGCGCGTCACGAAGCCCAGCCGCTGCTGCAGAGCCAGGCTGTTGACCTTGTAGACGATGCCGTCGATGTCAAAGGGCAGTGCGTCGCGCCGCTCGCCCATCTCGCGATGGAAGGCCACCAGCCCGGCGGCACCCTGCACCACGGCGCGGTCCTTGCACACCGGCAGGCCGAAGGCCGCCAGCGCGTCCAGCATGCCGCTGTGCGTGGCCGGCAGTTGCCAGCCCCGCACCTCACCCAGGCCGTAGGCGAAGAAGCTCAGCGGGCGCTGCGCAGCAATGGCGGGGTCCAGCTGGCGCACCGCGCCGGCCGCGGCGTTGCGTGGGTTCACAAAGGTCTTCTCGCCCTTGCCGCGCTGGGTCTCGTTGAGTTGTTCGAAATCGTCGCGGCGCATGTAGACCTCGCCGCGCACCTCCAGCACGTCAGGGGCTTGGCCCTTCAGCCTCAGCGGAATCTGGCCGATGGTGCGGATGTTCTGCGTGACGTCTTCGCCCGTTTCGCCATCGCCGCGGGTCGCCGCGCTGACCAGCACGCCGTGCTCGTAGCGCAGATTCATGGCCAGGCCGTCGAACTTGAGCTCGGCCGCGTATTCCACGGGCGGCGCAGTCTCATCCAGCTCCAGCTCACGGCGGATGCGGGCGTCGAAGGCTTCGGCGCCGCTGGCCTCGGTGTCGGTCTCGGTGCGGATGGACAACATGGGGACCGCGTGCCGCACCGGGGCAAAGCCCTCCAGCACGCGACCGATGACGCGCTGGGTGGGTGAATCGGCCGTCAACAGCTCGGGATGGGCGGCCTCGATGGTCTGCAGCTCCCTGAACAGCCGGTCGTACTCCGCGTCCGGCAGCTCGGGAGCATCCAGCACATAGTAGAGATGGGCGTGGTGGTTCAGCAGCTCGCGCAGCAGGGCGGCACGCTCGGCGGGCGTGGCCTCGGCGTCAGGGGTGTCGGCGAAAAGATCGTTCTGGCTCATGGGCAGCGATTGTGCCCAAGGCGCGCCGGGCTCAGGCCGGGCCGCTCCCGGATGAAGGACTTTCATCGCGAGCGATCATGACCTGGTCGACGCGGTGACTGTCCACGTCCATCACCTCGAAGCGCCAGCCTTCCCACAGCACGTGATCGGTGCGCTTCGGGATGCGGCGCAGCATCACCATCAGAAAGCCCGCCAGGGTGTCGTACTGGCCGGCATGCGGCCAGGCCTCCAGGCCCAGGGCACGCTGCACATCGGGAATGGGGGTGATGCCGTCGGCGAGGAAGGAGCCGTCCTCGCGGCGCACGATCTGCTCCTCGTCGTGCGGGCTCACGAGGCTGCCCATGACCGTGCTCATCACGTCGTTCAGCGTGATCACGCCCACCACCAGGCTGTACTCGTTGACGATGACAGCGAAGTCCTCGTGGGCCTGGCGGAACTGGGCCAGCACCTCGGACAGCGTGATGCGGTCCGGCACGATCAGCACCTTCTTGATCAGGCCGCTGCTGCCGCGCAGCTCGATGCGCTCGCCGCGCAGCACGCGCTGGAAGAGGTCGGTGGCGTCCACATAGCCCACCACCTGGTCGATCTCGCCATCGCAGACCAGGTAGGTCGAGTGCGGCTCCTCGGCGATGCGGTTGCGCACCAGGGCGTCGTCGTCGTCCAGGCTGAAGAAGACCACACGCTCGCGGGTGGTCATGCTGCTCTCGACCGTGCGGGTGTCCAGCTCGAAGACGTTCTCGATCACCTGCTGCTCGGCATCGGCCACCACGCCAGCCTCGTTGCCGGCCTCGGCCAGGGCCAGGATGTCGAGGTGGGTGATGCTGTTGTCGCGCGTCGCCGGCCGTCCCATCAGCCGGATCAGGCCTTCGGTGAGGCTGCTGAAGGCCCAGGCCAGGGGCTTGAGCATGGCGACCAGCGCCAGCATGGGCCCGACCAGCACCAGGGCCACGCGCTCGGGTTCGTTCATGGACAGGCGCTTGGGCACCAGGTCCGCCAGCACGATGAACAGCGCGGTGATCACGGAAAAGGAGGCCGCGAAACCGAAGGTCTGGGCCTGCTCGGGCGACAGCACCAAGGCCAGGGCCTGCGCGAAATGCGGCGTGAAGGCGCCCTCGCCCACGATGCCGCCCAGGATGGCGACGGTGTTGACGCCCATCTGGATCACGGTGAAGTAGTGGCCGGGCTGCTCCTGGACCTGAAGCACGCGCTCGGCGCGCGGATCGCCCTCATCAGCCAGTTGGCGCAGCTTCAGGCGCCGCGAGGCGGCCAGCGACAGCTCCGCCATCGAGAAGAAGGCGCTGGCAGCGATCAGCAGGGCGATGAGCAGGAGGCTGGTGCTCAAGGGCGGCAGGGGCAGTGGCGGGCCTCCAGTGTAGTCCCGGGCCCGGCCCGGCGGAGGCTCAGCTGAAGAGCCGGCGCGCGGCCAGGCTGCCCGCGGCCAGGTCGCGCGAGGCCAGGGCCTTGTAGAGCGTAGACAGCTCCTGGCCGATGTGCTGGAAGGCCACCAGAGGCAAGACCTGGCCCCGGTCGTCGCAGACATCGGCCTCGAAATCGCGGGACAGCTGGCGGGCGGACTCCTGCCAGGCGGCGAAGGGCTCCAGGGACTCGGGCGTCTGCGGCACGTCCAGCGACAGCGTCAACTCGCGCAGGCTGCTGGCGGCCGGGTCCTCGGCCAGGGCGGCCTGCGGCTCGAAGCTCAGCAGCAGCACGGGCGGTGCGCCCTCCTCGGACGCAGGCATGACCAGGCGGCCCGGGATGGCACCGGGCACGAAGCCGTGACGCAGCGCCATCTGCTGCACATAGCCCAGGGTCCAGGCGGCGGTGCGGGCGCGCAGCACCACGGCCAGTTGGGCATCGTGCTCGCTGGCGAACTGGTCCAGCTCGCGGGCCCGCGAGACCACGTCCAGCATGTCCGGCGCCTGCAGGAAACCGGCGATGCCGTCGGCAAAGCCCTGTACCTTCTGCAGGAACTCCGAGTATTCGATCTCGTTCATGGCGCCGCTGCGGTTGGCCATCTGAACGCCGGCCTGGAATTCGCTGTAGCGCTGGCCGGGCGCGGGCAGTTCCCAGTCGCCGGTCTCGGCATTGAGGCCCTCGATGTGGAAGGGCTTGGTGCCCGCGCGGCGGCTGCCGGGCAGGTGCGAGAGCGCCAGCTCGCCGCTGACGGGCGCTTCCAGCGTGATGGTGGCGATGGCGTCGATCAGGGCGTCGATGCGCGCCGATGGCTTGCGCGGCAGCGTTGGCCTGCCCGGCATGGGGATGGTGTCGGCCATCCCCGGATCCTCGGCGAACGAGTCGCCCACCGCGGCCCGCGCTTCACCCAGGCCCGGCTCCTGGCGCTCCCCCAGCTGCGGCTCCATGGGCGGATCGGCGCGCCTGGGCCCGGCCGTGCGGGCGGTCCAGGCGCCATGGGCGATGACGGCGGCCAGCACCAGCCCCCCCAGGATGGCCAGCATTGCGGTCAGCGTCATGCCAGCCCCCCCATCCCGACAAACTCCTCGCGATCCACTGCAAACATCGTCATCAGCTCTCTGCCATGGTCAGGGCGGCTTCCATGTCCACCGCCACGATACGGGACACGCCCTGCTCCTGCATGGTCACCCCGATCAGTTGTTCCGCCATCTCCATCGCGATCTTGTTGTGCGAGATGAAGAGGAATTGTGTGCCCGCGCTCATCTGCGAGACGAGCCTGGCGTAGCGCTCGGTGTTGGCGTCATCCAGCGGCGCGTCCACCTCGTCCAGCAGGCAGAAGGGCGCCGGGTTCAGCTGGAAGATCGCGAACACCAGGGCGATGGCCGTCAGCGCCTTCTCGCCGCCCGAGAGCAGGTGGATGGTGCTGTTCTTCTTGCCCGGCGGCTGGGCCATGACCTGCACGCCGGCGTCCAGGATCTCCTCGCCCGTCATCACCAGCTTGGCGTTGCCGCCGCCGAAGAGGCTGGGGAACATGCGGCCGAAATGCTCGTTGACCTGGTTGAAGGTGGCGGACAGCAGGTCGCGCGTCTCCAGGTCGATCTTGTGGATGGCGTCTTCCAGCGTCTTGATGGCGCTGGTGAGGTCGGCGAACTGCGAGTCCAGGAAGGTCTTGCGCTCGCGGGCCGCGGTGAGCTCGTCCAGCGCGGCCAGGTTGACGGCACCCAGGGCGGCGATCTCGCGGTTGATGCGGTCGATCTCGGTCTGCAGGCCCCAGAGCTTGACCTCGCCCTCCTCCACCGTCTTCGCCAACTGGTCCAGGTCGACGCCCGCAGCGCTGAGCTGCTCCAGGTACTGGGCCCCGCCCAGCTGCGCGGCCTGCTCGTCCAGCTGCAGCTTGGTGATGCGCTCGCGCAGCGGCTCCAGGCTGCGCTCGAAGCTCAGGCGCTGCTCCTCGGCGCGGCGCAGGCGCAGGCTGAGGTCGTCATAGCTGCTGCGCACGGCGGCGAGCTGCTGTTCGCGCTCCATCTTGAGCGCCAGTGCGTCCTGCAGCCCGGCCTGTGCAGCGGCGTCATTGAGCGTGTCCAGCTCCGCCTGCAGATTCTCGGCGGAGGTCTTGTTCTGGGCGATCTGCTGGCCGGCGGTCTCGATGCCGCGCTGCAGCTCGCCCCGGCGCGCCGCCAGGCCGCGGGCGGCGAACTGCGATTCCTGCGCACGGCGCTCCAGCGCCCGCAGCTGCTCGCGGGCCTCGGCCAGCTTGCGCTCCGCCGCGATCACGCCCTCTTCCAGTTGCGCATGGCGCTCTTGCGTATCCGCCAGCTGCAGGTCCAGCTCCTCGAAGCGGGCCTCGCCGGTCATGCGGCGCTCCTGCAGCGCCTCGGCCTGGGCGTCGATCTCGGCGATCTCGTCCTCCAGCTGGGCCTTGCGGGTGCTGGCGGCCTCGGCCTGTTGCGAGAGGCGCAGCAGCTCCACATGCAGCTGGTGGGCGCGCGTCTGAGACTCGCTGGCCTCGCGCCGCACGGCGGCCAGGCGCTGCGAGGCCTCGGTGTAGGCGGCCTCGGCGCGGATCAGGTGGGTCTTGGCGTCGTCGGCGATCAGCGTCTGGGCGCGCAGCTCGCGGCCCAGGTTCTCGATCTCCTGGGCGCGGGCCAGCAATCCGGCGGCTTCGGAGTCGGGGGCGTAGAAGCTCACGGCGAACTGGCTCACGGCATGGCCCTCGCGGGTCATGATGACCTCGCCGTGCGAGAGCTTGCCGCGGCCGGCCAGGGCCTCGTCCATCGACGCCGCGGTGTAGACGCCCTCCAGCCAGTCGTTGAGCAGGGCCTTCAGGCTGGCGTCGTCCAGGCGCAGCAGGTCGGTGAGGCGCGGCAGGGTCTCGTGGGTGTTGGCGATGGCTGCGGCGGGCGGCGAATAGAAGGCCAGGCGCGCGGGCGGCGCGTCGGTGGCGAAGGCGCGCACCGTCTCCAGGCGGCCGACCTCCAGTGCGCCCATGCGCTCGCGCAGGGCGGCCTCGAGGGCGTTTTCCCAGCCGGTCTCGATGTGCAGGCGGGTCCACAGGCCGGCCAGACCGTCCAGACCGTGCTTCGCGAGCCAGGGCTTGAGCTTGCCCTCGGTCTGCACCTTTTCCTGCAGGGCCTTGAGCGCCTCCAGGCGGGCGGAGAGATCGGCCTGGCGCGCCAGCTGGCGGTTGGCGTCGTCCTGGGCGGCGCGGCGGGACTCGTCCAGCTGCGGCACCTGTTCCTGCAGCTCGTGCAGGCGGGCGTCGGCGAAGTCGCGCAGTTCATCGGCATCCGCACTCTGGACCTTCAGTTCCTCCAGCCGGCCCTGGTCCGGGAGGGTCAGGCCTTGCCTTTCGGTGGCCAGGCGCTCGCGACGGGTGCGCAGCTGGCGGTTCTGCTCGTCGATGTTGCGGCTTTCGGCGGCCAGCACCTGGATCTGCTGCTGGACCTGGCTGACCTGCACCCGCTGCTCATTGGCGCGCGCCTGGTTTGCACGCACCGCGTCTTCGTGGCTGGGCAGGTTCATGGCCTGCTCCTCGGCCTGGGCGGCGAGGATCTCGCTCTGCTCCTCGGCCTCGGCGATCTTCGCGGCGATGTCCTCCAGCTCCGCCTCGGCCTGCGCGGCGCGCTCCTCCCACTGCTGGTTCTGGGCCTGCAGCTCGATCAGGCGACTCTCGACGCGCTGGCGGCCCTCGACGACGTAGCGGATGCGCTCCTCCAGCCGGCTCACCTCCAGCTGCGCCTCGGCCATGCGGCCCTGCGCGGCGTGCAGCTCGTCTCCCGCGGCGTAATGGGCCTGGCGCACGGTCTCCAGCTCGGCCTCGACGGCGCGCAGCTCGGCCAGGCGTGCTTCCAGGGCGTTGACGGCGTCCAGGTGCTCCTTCTTGACGCGGTCTTGCTCGGTCGCGGCGTCACGGTGCTTGAGGAACCACAGCTGGTGCAGCTTCAGCGTGCCGGCGTCCTGGAGGGCCCGGTAGCTGGCGGCGACCTCGGCCTGGCGCTCCAGCTTCTCGAGGTTGTTGTTCAGCTCGCGCAGGATGTCCTCGACACGGGTGAGGTTCTCGCGCGTGTCCTTGAGCCGGTTCTCGGTCTCGCGGCGGCGTTCCTTGTACTTGGACACCCCCGCGGCCTCCTCCAGGAACATGCGCAGTTCCTCGGGCTTGGACTCGATGATGCGGCTGATCGTGCCCTGGCCGATGATGGCGTAGGCGCGCGGGCCCAGGCCGGTGCCCAGGAACACGTCCTGCACGTCGCGGCGGCGCACGGGCTGGTTGTTGATGAAGTAGCTGCTGCCGCCTTCACGGGTCAGCACGCGCTTGACGGCGATCTCCGCGAACTGGTTCCACTGGCCGCCGGCACGGGCGTCTTCATTGCTGAACACCAGCTCCACGCTGGCGCGGCTGGCCGGCTTGCGATTGCCGGAGCCGTTGAAGATCACGTCCTGCATGGACTCGCCGCGCAGCTCGCTGGCCTTGCTCTCGCCCAGCACCCAGCGCACGGCGTCCATGATGTTGGACTTGCCGCAGCCATTGGGCCCGACCACGCCCACCAGCTGCCCGGGCAGCTGGAAATTGGTCGGCTCGGCAAAGGACTTGAAGCCCGAGAGCTTGATCGAGTTCAGGCGCATGGACGGCTAGGCTGGCTCTAAGAATCCCGAAGTCCGCACAAGGCGTTGCGCCGAAGCTTGCATCAATGTCGAGCTAAGGCGTTGATTTATTTACAGAAATGCCCCTAGAAAGGGGCAAATCTCGGGGCCGGATGATAACATCGCCCACCTCCCCGAAATCCTTCACCCGCGCGCCTGGGCTGCCCCGAGAGTCAGTGGCGGGCGCCGGCATGGAATCCCTCATGAGCAAGAACACCAAGACCGCTGCCAGCGCCGCTGCTGCCAAGCCCGCCGCCCAGGCATCCTCGAAGGCCGGCGCCAAGCCTGCCAAGGCCGCCGCCAAGCCCACCGCTAAGGCCGCCGGCAAGGTCGCACCCAAGATGCGCGAGATGCCGGTCAACCCGCCCTCGCGCCCCAGCAAGGAGCTGCACGTCTTCCCCAACCCGGCCCCGCAGCGCGACTACGTCATCCAGTTCCAGGTGCCCGAGTTCACCTGCTTCTGCCCCCTGACCGGCCAGCCCGACTTCGCCCACTTCACGATCGACATGATCGCGGACGAGTACTGCGTCGAGCTCAAGAGCCTGAAGATGTACATGTGGTCCTACCGCGATGAAGGCGCCTTCCACGAGAAGGTGACCAACACCATCCTGGAAGACATCGTGAAGGTCACCAACCCGCGCTTCATCCGCATCACCGCCAAGTGGTACGTGCGCGGCGGCATCTACACCAACGTCGTCGTCGAGCACCGCAAGAAGGGATGGAAGCCCCAGCCCCGCGTGGACCTGCCCCAGCACGGCGCCGAGACCGGCCTGCTGTAAGCCGCCGCCGCGCCTTGCCAATCAGGGCCGAACGCCGAGTCTTGGCATTCCGGGCCGAGCGCCGGGCCGCCCCAAGCCGGCCCTTCTGGCGCTGCGGGCGGCTCCAGGCCGCCCTCAGCGCCGTCCCCTCGGGGGACCGCCCAGCCCCGCCCGCGTCCAGCGCGGCGGGGCTGGGCGACGGGCACAATCCTTCATGAGCTTCAGCACCAGCAACGCCCATCAATACGCCGCGGTGCGCGTCAAGCGCAGCCGCATCGACGGCTTCGGTGTCTTCGCGAATGAAGTCATCGCCGCCGGACGCCATGTCGGCGACCTCACCGGCGAGCCCATCACCGTGGCCGAGGCAAGGCGTCGCGCCCAGGGCCGGCAGCGCCTGATGCTGGTGGAGCTCTCGGCCTCGCGCGCCATCGACGCCAGCCGCTCCGCCGACGCCATGCGCTTCACCAACCACAGCTGCGCGGCCAATGCCCGCATCGAGGTGGAGGACGGCGAGGTGCGCTTCTTCGCCCTGCGCGAAATCGTGATTGGCGAAGAAATAACCGTGTCCTACGGCCTCACGCACCATGAAGGCCGGCTGGAATGCCGCTGTGGGGCCGACAATTGCCAGGGTCGTCTTTGAGCCGCCACGAGCGGCGCCCTGCTGGATGCAAACGCCTCACAACCCCCTGCTGGACACGCTGCAGCCCTACCCCTTCGAGCGCCTGCGCGCCCTCACGAAGGAGCTGCAGCCCAACCCGGCCCTGCGCCCCATCAGTCTGGGCATCGGCGAACCCAAGCACCCGGCGCCCAAGCTGATCGAGGACGCGCTGATGGCCCACCTCTCGGGCCTGTCCGTCTACCCCGCCACCGCCGGCGAGCCCCGACTGCGCGAGGCCATCTGCGGCTGGCTGCAGTGCCGCTACGGCCTGAGCCTGGACCCGGCCACCCAGGTGCTGCCGGTCAATGGCTCGCGCGAGGCGCTGTTCTCTTTTGCACAGACGGTGATCGACGCCTCGCGCCCCGGCGCCACCGTGGTCTGCCCCAACCCCTTCTACCAGATTTACGAAGGCGCGGCCCTGCTGGCCGGCGCGAAGCCCGCCTTCGCCAACTCCGACCCGGCGCGCAACTTCGCGGCCGACTGGCGCCAGATCGACGCCGCCACCTGGGCCCGCACCCAGCTGATCTACGTCTGCTCGCCCGGCAACCCGACGGGCGCCGTCATGCCCCTGGAGGAATGGCGCGAACTCTTCGCGCTGTCCGACCGCCACGGCTTCGTGATCGCCTCGGACGAGTGCTATTCGGAGATCTACTTCCGCGACGAGGCCCCGCTCTCCGGACTGCAGGCCTCCGTGCAGTTGGGCCGGCCGGACTTCCGCAATCTGGTGGCCTTCACCAGCCTGTCCAAGCGCTCCAACGTCCCGGGCCTGCGCTCGGGCTTCGTGGCGGGCGATGCCGCGCTGCTGAAGAAGTTCCTGCTCTACCGCACCTACCACGGCAGCGCCATGAACCCCATGGTGCAGGCCGCCAGCATCGCCGCTTGGAACGACGAGGCCCACGTGCACGCCAACCGCGAGGCCTACCGCACCAAGTTCGCCGCGGTGACGCCGCTGCTGGCCGAGGTGCTGGACGTGGCCCTGCCGGACGCCAGCTTCTACCTCTGGGCGGGCGTCCCCGGCGGTGACGACATCCGTTTCACCCTCGAATTGCTCGCTCAATACAATGTGGCGGTCCTGCCCGGCAGCCTGCTGGCCCGCGAGGCCCATGGCGTCAACCCGGGACGCGGGCGCATCCGGCTGGCCCTGGTGGCCGAAGCGGCCGAATGCCTGGAGGCGGCCCGCCGCATCGTCGAATTCACCCGCGCCTACAAGGCTTGACGCCAAGATCGCGCGCCTGGGCGCCCGCTTGAGCCCGCTTGAGGGCGCCCCCACCCACACCTCTTCCTGACTCGAGAACACCATGAGCCAAGACCTGCAGACCCTTATCGACCAAGCCTGGGAAGACCGCACCCAGTTCAGCCCCAGCAGTGCCCCGGCCGCGGTGCGCGAGGCCGTGGACCATGTGCTGGCCGAGCTGGACACCGGCCGCCTGCGCGTGGCCGAGCGCCAGGCCGTGGGCCAGTGGACCGTGCACCAGTGGGTCAAGAAGGCCGTGCTGCTGTCCTTCCGCCTGAATGACAACCGCGCCATGGGCAGCGGCGACCTGGCCTTCTTCGACAAGGTCCCCACCAAGTTCGCCGGCCTGAGCGAAGAGCAGCTGCGTGCCACCGGCGTGCGCGTGGTGCCGCCCGCCGTGGCCCGCCGCGGCAGCTTCATGGCCAAGAACGTGGTGCTGATGCCCTCCTACGTCAACATCGGTGCCTACGTGGACGAAGGCACCATGGTCGACACCTGGGCCACCGTGGGCTCCTGCGCCCAGATCGGCAAGAACGTGCACCTCAGCGGCGGCGTGGGCATCGGCGGCGTGCTGGAGCCCCTGCAGGCCAACCCCACCATCATCGAGGACAACTGCTTCATCGGCGCCCGCTCCGAGGTGGTCGAGGGCGTGATCGTCGAGGAAAACTCGGTGATCTCCATGGGCGTCTACATCGGCCAGAGCACCCCCATCTACGACCGCGAGAAGGACGAAGTCAGCTACGGCCGCGTGCCCGCCGGCTCGGTGGTGATCAGCGGCTCGCTGCCCAAGGCCGGCGGCAAGTACAGCCTCTACGCCGCCATCATCGTCAAGAAGGTCGATGCCGGCACCCGCGCCAAGACCAGCATCAACGAACTGCTGCGTGCCTGAGCTGCGGTGGCGCTCAGGGTTTTGACAAAGCTGCAACTGGTAACGCTGCGGCGGCGGCACGCACCGGCTCCCGCGCCTTGCGCGCGATAAAACTAAGCGATGATTCGGGCTTCGCGCGCCTTCCGGGGCGGCGAAGCCCGTTTGATTTTTTGACATGGGGTGGAGGTCGATGGCATGAGCGGAAACATGGAGCGCATCCTGCGCTTGATGGCGGACAAGGGCGCCTCGGACATCTATCTGTCGGCCAATATGCCGGTGCTGATCCGCATCAACGGCCAGATGCTGCAACTGTCCGACCAACTGCTCACGCCCAGCCAGCCGCGCCAGCTGATCGCCGAGGTGCTGGACGCACGCAACCTGGCCGAGCTGGACGAGACCGGCGAGCTGAACATGGCCGTGTCCATCTCCAAGGTCGGCAGCTTCCGTCTCTCGGCCTTCCGCCAGCGCGGCTCGATCGCGGCCGTGTTCCGCCACATCCCGCACGTGATCCCCTCGCTGGACAGCCTCAACCTGCCGCCCATCCTCTCCAAGCTGGTGATGGAAAAGCGCGGCCTGATCCTGATGGTGGGCGCCACCGGCACCGGCAAGAGCACAACGCTGGCCGCGATGCTGGAGCAGCGCAACCAGAACATGGCCGGCCACATCCTGACCATCGAGGACCCGGTCGAGTTCCTGTTCAGCAACAAGCGCTCGGTGGTGAACCAGCGCGAGGTCGGCCGGGACACCGCCTCGCTGCACGTGGCGCTGAAGAACGCGCTGCGCCAGTCGCCGGACTGCATCCTGATCGGCGAAATCCGCGACCGCGAGACCATGACCGCGGCGATCTCCTACGCGCTGTCCGGCCACCTGGTGCTGGCCACCCTGCACGGCAACAACAGCTACCACGCGCTGAACCGCATCCTGTCCTTCTACACACCCGAGAGCCGCCCCGCCCTGCTGAACGACCTGGCGGCGGGCCTGAAGGCGGTCGTCTCGCAGCGCCTGGTGCGCGCCCAGGCCGGCGGCCGCGTGCCGGTGACGGAAATCCTGGTCAACACCAAGCTGACGGCCGAGCTGATCGAGCAGGGCGACTTCAACGGCGTCAAGG
The DNA here is from genome assembly GCA_041905785.1 of Burkholderiaceae bacterium. Classification (GTDB taxonomy): domain Bacteria; phylum Pseudomonadota; class Gammaproteobacteria; order Burkholderiales; family Burkholderiaceae_C; genus Roseateles_B. Next base: position 8,230 of record JAYRKJ010000022.1, on the reverse strand, counting down.
ACGCCATGGAAAAGTCCATCGCCGAAGGCTCGCAGACCTTCGAAGAGCATTTCTCCCACCTGATCAAGGAAGGCATCATCAGCAAGGAAGAGGGCCTGGCCTTTGCCGACTCGCCCACCAACCTGCTGTGGCGCCTGCAGAACGACAGCCCCGCCCTGGGCAAGGGCGAGGGCAACAAGAAGAAGGAAGAGCCGGCCGAGGACACCGCCAGCTTCACCTCCATCACCCTGGATGTGCGTCCTGAATGAACCCTAGCCTGAACCCAAGCGGCATGACTGATGCAAAGGCACTGGCCGAGCGCCTGAGCGAACCCACCCTGCAATTGCTGGAGCGGCTGATCAGCCGCCCTTCGGTCACCCCGCGCGATGAAGGCTGCCTGGCGCTGCTGGGCGAGCGCCTCGGCCGCCTGGGCTTCCAGCTTGAGCGCATGGACAGCGGCCCCGAGGACGGCCGGGTGAGCAACCTCTGGGCGCTGCGTCCGGGCGCAGGTGGCGGCGGTCCCGTGCTCGTCTTCGCCGGCCACACCGACGTGGTGCCGACCGGTGCCCTCGATGCCTGGAGCAGCGACCCCTTCGTGCCCAGCTACCGCGAAGGCCGCCTCTATGGCCGCGGCGCCGCGGACATGAAGACCTCGCTGGCCGCCATGGTCACGGCCTGCGAAGCCTTCCTGGCGCGGCATCCGGCCCCCGTGGGCAGCATCGCCTTCTTGTTGACCAGCGACGAAGAGGGCCCGGCCAAGGACGGCACCGTGGTCTGCGTCGAGCGCCTGAAGGCCCGGGGCCAGCGCCTGGACTACTGCATCGTCGGCGAACCGACCTCGGTGCAGTGCCTCGGTGACACGGTCAAGAACGGCCGGCGCGGCTCGCTCTCCGGCCGCCTGCGCGTGATCGGCGTGCAGGGCCATGTGGCCTACCCTCAGCTGGCGCGCAACCCGGTGCATCAGGCCGCCCCGGCCCTGGCCGAACTCGCCGCCACCGAATGGGACCGCGGCAACGCCTACTTCCCGCCCACCACCTTCCAGATCTCCAACATCGCGGCCGGCACCGGTGCCACCAACGTCATTCCCGGCGAGCTGGTGCTGGACTTCAACTTCCGCTTCTCCACCGAGTCCACGCCGGACAGCCTGAAGGCCCGCGTCCACGCCCTGCTGGAGCGCCACGGCCTGGCGTACGCACTCGACTGGAACCTCAGCGGCGAGCCCTTCCTGACGCCCGTGGGGCGGCTCAGCGAGGCGCTGGGCGCGGCCATCCGCGAGGTGACGGGCGTGCAGACCGAGCTGTCCACCACCGGCGGCACCTCGGACGGCCGCTTCATCGCCAAGGTCTGCCCGCAGGTCGCCGAGTTCGGCCCGCTCAACGCCAGCATTCACAAGATCGACGAATATGTGCCCGTGGACCAGGTCGGCCCCCTGGCCGCCATCTACTGCCTCTGCCTGGAACAATTGCTGCTGTGAAGCTCATCGACTGCATCGAAGCCCAAGCCGCCCGCCTCGTCAAGGCGGGCGTCGCGTTTGGGCATGGCACCACCAATGCCTTTGACGAGGCCGCCTGGCTGGTCCTGTGGAAGCTGCGGCTGCCCCTGGACAGCCTGGGCGACCATGAGGAAGACGCCCTGGACGCCGCGCAGCTCGCGGGCATCGAGCACCTGGTCGGCGAGCGCATCCACAGCCGCAAGCCCGCCGCCTACCTCATACGTGAAGCGTGGCTGCAGGGCGTGCCCTTCTACGTGGACGAGCGCGCCATCGTGCCGCGCAGCTTCATCGCAGAGCTGATCGCCGATGCCACCATCGACCCTTGGCTGTCCGAGAAGACCACGCGCGCCCTGGATCTCTGCACCGGCAACGGCAGCCTGGCCGTCCTCGCCGCCATGGCCTGGCCCGAGCTGCAGGTGGACGCCATCGACCTGAGCGAAGACGCCTTGGCCGTGGCCCGCATCAATGTCGACAAGCACGCCCTGGGCCAGCGCATCCGCCTGCTGCAGGGCGACGCGCTGGCACCGGCCCAGGGGCCTTACGACCTGATCCTGTGCAACCCGCCCTACGTCAACAGCCAGTCCATGGCCGCCCTGCCCGCCGAGTACCGGGCCGAGCCCGAGCTGGCCCTGGCCGGCGGCAGCGACGGCATGGATTTCGTGCGCAAGCTCTTCGCCAGCGCGCCCCAGCAGATGAACCCCAACGCCGTACTGGTGCTGGAGATCGGCAACGAGCGCCCGTATTTCGAAGCCGCCTTTCCCAAGCTGGAAGTGGCCTGGATGGCATGCAGCGCCGGCGAGGACCAGGTGCTGCTCGTGACCCGCGAAGCCCTGCTCGCCGGTCTCAACTGAACAAGACATGATCACCCTGAAGAATGTGGTGCTGCGCCGCGGCACCAAAGTCGTGCTGGACGATGCCAGCGTTGTGCTGCAACCCGGCGAAAAGATCGGCCTCGTCGGCCGCAACGGCGCCGGCAAGTCCAGCCTTTTTGCCCTGCTGACGGACCGTCTGCATGCCGACCGTGGTGACGTGGAAGTGCCCAAGCACTGGCGCATGGCCGAGGTCGCCCAGCACATGCCAGAGACGGACGCCTCCGCCACCGACTTCGTGTTGGAAGGTGACACGCGCCTGATGGCCGCTCGCGAGATGCTGGCCCGGGCCGAAGCGGCCGGCGACGGCCACGCCATCGCCGAAGGCCATGTCGCGATGAGCGACGCCGGCGCCTTCGATGCCCGCGCCCGCGCGCAGGCCCTGCTGATGGGCCTGGGCTTCAAGGGTGCGCAGGTCGACGCACCGGTGAACAGCTTCTCCGGCGGCTGGCGCATGCGCCTGCAGCTGGCCCGCGCCCTGATGTGCCCGGCCGACCTGATGCTGCTGGACGAGCCCACCAACCACCTGGACCTGGACGCCCTGGTCTGGCTGGAAGCCTGGCTGCAGCGCTACGAAGGCACGCTGCTGATCATCAGCCACGACCGCGAGTTCCTGGACGCCATCACCCGCGTCACCCTGCATCTGGACGAGGCCAAGCTGACCCGCTATGGCGGCAACTACACGGCCTTCGAGGCCATGCGCGCCGAGCGCATGGAGCAGCAGCAGGCGGCCTTCGAGAAGCAGCAGGACCGCATCGCCCACCTGCAGAAGTTCATCGACCGCTTCAAGGCCAAGGCCACCAAGGCCAAGCAGGCGCAGAGCCGGGTCAAGGCGCTGGAGCGCATGGAGCGTCTGGCGCCGGTGCTGGCCTCGGCCGACTTCGCCTTCGAGTTCCGCGAGCCCGTCTCCCTGCCCAATCCCATGCTTTCGCTGCGCGACGTGGCCTGCGGCTATGGCGAGACCACCATCGTGCGCGACATCGACCGCACCGTGCTGGCCGGCCAGCGCATCGGCATCCTGGGCGCCAACGGCCAGGGCAAATCCACCCTGGTCAAGACCGTGGCCCGCATGCAGAAGGCCTTGGCCGGCACGCTGACCGAGGGCAAGGGCCTGGCCATCGGCTACTTCGCCCAGCAGGAGATGGACGTGCTGCGGCCCGATGAAGGCCCGCTGGCCCACATGATCCGCCTGGCCAAGGAGGTCAGTCCGCAGGCGCGCGAGCAGGAGCTGCGCGACTTCCTCGGCCAGTTCCGCTTCACCGGCGACATGGTCAACCAGGCCGTGGGCAGCCTCTCCGGCGGTGAAAAGGCGCGCCTGGTGCTGGCCATGCTGGTCTGGCAGCGCCCCAACCTGCTGCTGCTGGACGAGCCCACCAACCACCTGGACCTGCAGACCCGCGAGGCGCTCTCCATGGCGCTCAACGAGTTCGAGGGCACGGTGATGCTGGTCAGCCACGACCGCGCCCTGCTGCGCGAGGTCTGCGACGAGTTCTGGCTGGTCGCCAAGGGTCAGGTCTTGCCTTTCGACGGCGACCTGGACGACTACCAGCGCTGGCTGCTTGAGACGGCGCGAGAAGCCGCCAAGGCCATCAAGGAAGCCAGCCGCAGCGCGGCCGAGGCTCAGAGCACGGCCGCGCCGGCCACGCAGCGCGAGGACCGCAAGGCCGCGGCGCAGGCGCGCGCCAGGCTCAACGAGCAGACGCGACCGATGCGCAGGGAGATCGAGTCCATCGACAAGCAGCTCGCCGCGCTGAGCCAGGAGCGCGAAGCGCTGGAAAGCGAGCTGGCCACAGGCGCCCTGGCACCGGCTGCCATCGCCGAAAGTGGGCGCCGCCTCAAGGCCGTCGCTGATGAGATCGAAGAGCTGGAAATGCGCTGGCTGGAGCTCAGCGAGCAGATCGAAAGCCTCAGCACCGCTGCCGGACTGTGAGCCCGACCCCGGTCTGAGGGCCGGCGCCCTGCCCCGGCCGCTTCATCGGGACTGCGCGCTCAAGCCAGCCACAGCGCTGCTGCAGCCAGGGCCGCCGGCAGGCTCTGGACGATGAGAATCCTGCGGCTGGCCGTGGCGGCGCCATAGAGTCCGGCCACGAAAACGCAGCCCAAGAAGAAGAACTGGGCCGGCACGTCCGCCCTTGCCAGCCCCCAGAAGAGCCCCGCAGCCAGGAAGCCGTTGTACAGACCCTGGTTGGCAGCCAGCACCTTGCTGGCCTCGGCGAACTCCGGCGTCAGCCCAAAGGCCTTGCGGCCCTTGGGCGTGGTCCACCAGAACATCTCCAGCATCAGGATGTAGACGTGGACCAGGCCCACCAGGGCCACGAGCACAGTGGCAAGTGCATGCATGTGTAGGCTCCTTCCCGCCTCGCGGATTCGCAGGCGGCGATCTTGGCACAGTCGGGCGCCCCGCCGTGTCGCCTGCGGAACGCGGGATATCCCCGATCCCTCAGGCCCGCCGCGGCCCACCGCACAGCAGCCCGTTCCTGCGTCCTCGCCCCGCACCCGCAGCTGCAGGGCCTGACGCCCTTGGCCCCTGCTCGGACCTCGCGCTCCGCAGCGGCGGGCGCTCCTGGCTCCATGCCTTGCGCAGGGCCGGCACCCTGGCCCGCGCCCGCATGCGCCGTGGCCGCGCCCCGCGCGTCCCCCTCCCTGCACCCCTCCCTGCACCCCTCCCTGCACCCCTCCCTGCACCCCTCCGTGCCGCTCGCCGGCGCCGCGCCCAGCGCGCACCGGCTGTCCGTCCTCCGTCGGCAGCACCGCCGACAAAGACCTTTTAAATTGTGCGCAATTCAATTGTTGTCTACATTTCACCTCATGGCTGCACGCAAACAACCCTCCCGCAAGACGGTATCCCCGCGCGACCAGTGGTTGCTGCTGGACCGCCAGCTCTGCTTCGCCCTGTATTCAAGCTCATTGGCCATGACCAAGCTCTACAAGCCCCTGCTGGCGCCGCTGGGATTGACCTATCCGCAATACCTGGTGCTGCTGGTGCTGTGGGAGCAGGACGGCCAGACGGTCAGCGCACTGGGCGATCGGCTGTCGCTGGACTCGGGTACGCTGACCCCGCTGCTCAAGCGCATGGAACAGGCCGGCCTGCTGCTCCGCCAGCGTGACCCCCAGGATGAGCGTCGCGTGCTGCTGACCCTCACGCCGGAGGGGCGGGCACTGAAGGCCCCATCCCGCAAGATCCCCGAAACCCTGGCCTGCGCCAGCGCCTGTTCGCTGGATGAGCTGCAGGCTCTCACGCAGCAACTGCATGCCCTGCGCGATCAACTCCAACACAGCGTCCAGGACGCGGCCTGACTTCCCCCGCCTCACGGCAAACCCACGAAAGGACCCACCATGGCTCTCGAAAAAGTGCTCTACACCGCCACCGCCACCGCCACGGGCGGCCGCCAAGGCACTGCCGAATCCAGCGACGGCAAGCTGAAGATCAACTTGTCCACGCCGCGCGAACTGGGCGGCGCCGGCGGCGATGGCACCAATCCGGAACAGCTGTTCGCGGCGGGCTATTCGGCCTGCTTCATTGGTGCGATCAAGGCCGTGGCCGCCAAGCAGAAGATCACAGTGCCCAACGAGGTCTCCATCACCAGCGATGTCGCCATCGGCCCCATCCCGCAAGGCTTTGGCATCCAGGTGGCGATGCGCATCAGCCTGCCCGGCATGGAGCGCGCTGCCGCCCAGGCGCTGGTCGACGCGGCCCATCAGGTCTGCCCCTACAGCAACGCCACGCGGGGCAACATCGACGTGAGCCTGACGCTGGTCTGAGCACCGCGAGCTCGCCTGAAATGCCTAAGCCGGCCATGCAGGCCGGCTTTTTTTGCCCGGGGCCGGCGGCGCTCAGCCGGCCTGTCCCAGCAGCTGCAGCAGCAGCTCCACCCGCGCCTTGACCGGGCTCAGCGCGCCGGCCGCCGGCAGGCCGCGGCCATTCTCGGCGACAGGACCGCCATCGCAGCGGGTGCTGCGCAGCACCTTCACGCCGGCAGCCTGCGCATCCAGCAAGGCCTGCTCCAAGGCCAGGCTCAGCGTGCCGTTGCCCGTGCCCGCAACCACCAGGCCCGCCACGCCGTCCTGCTGCAGCAGCCGAACCAGGCGACCGTCGGCATTGGCATGGTTGAGCACGATCTCGACGCGGGGCCAGGTCTTGCCTTCCGCAGGCAGCATCGCAGTACCCAGCGCATCCCTTGCCGGCAGGGCCTGAGCCAGCCAGCGCACGCGCCCTTCCTCCACCTGCCCGAGCACCGCACCATCGCGGCCTCGGAAGGCGTCGACCCGGTAGCTGTGGGCCTTCTGCACCTGCTCCGCGCCATAGACCTGACCCGCGACGCAGACCATCACGCCCTGGGCCGCGGCATCGCTCAGCAGATGCGCTGCATCGAGCATGTTCTGCGGGCCGTCCAGCTGCAGCGCCGTCGCCGGACGCATGGCGGCGGTCAGCACGACCGGCTTTCGCGGCGCCAGCACGCGATGCAGGAAATAGGCGGTCTCCTCCAGCGTGTCCGTGCCATGGGTGATCAGCACACCCCGCACCTCCTCGCGCGCCAGGTGAGCCTCCACGGCCAGGGCCAGGCGGCGCCAGGTCGGGAAGTCCATGTCCTTGCTGTCCAGCTGGGCCAGCTGCTGGGCTTCGAGCCTGAAGGCCGAGAGGCCGGGCACGCCGGCAATCAGTGCCTCGACGCGGATCTCGCCCGCCTTGTAGCCCACGTTGTCATTGGCCTGTGCCGCCTTGCCGGCAATGGTGCCGCCAGTGCCGAGGATGACGATCAAGTCCGCAACTTTGCTTTGCAATTTCCGAGGTCCTGGATAAAAATACAGTCACTGGATGAACATCCAGATCCCATGAATTGAAGTGCCGGCCTTCAGCGCAGCAAGTATGCGCGCAGAAGCGATGAGCCCAGGAAGCGCCGGCGCCGAAGTGTCAACCCTTGAAAGGTCGCCCGTGGACGCCAGCCCCAAACTCACCGCACGGCAGCAGCAGATTTTCGATCTGGTGCGCCAGAGTATCGAGGAAACCGGTGCGCCGCCTACGCGGGCAGAAATCGCCGCCGAACTGGGTTTCAAGTCCGCCAATGCAGCTGAGGAACATCTGCAGGCCCTGGCGCGCAAAGGCGTGATCGAGCTGGTGGGCGGCACTTCACGCGGCATCCGGCTGCCGGGCGCTGCCTTGAAGGCGCTCAACCGGGCCCGCGAAGCTCGCGAATCCTTGCGCGATTCCTTTGGGAGCGATGCGCAATTTGCATTGCCCATCCCCGGCCTGGCCCAGCTGACGCTGCCCTTGGTGGGGCGCGTGGCCGCCGGTGCACCCATCCTGGCCCAGGAGCACATCGAACAGCAGTACAGCGTCGAGCCCAGCCTCTTTACCAAGAAGCCGGACTACCTGCTGCGCGTGCGCGGCATGAGCATGCGGGATGTCGGCATCATGGACGGTGACCTGCTGGCCGTGCAGAAATGCGCCGAGGCCAAGAACGGCCAGATCGTCGTCGCCCGCATCGGCGATGAGGTCACGGTCAAGCGCTTGCGCAAGGAGCGCCAGCACATCAGCCTGCTGCCCGAGAACCCCGATTTTGAGCCCATCATCGTCACCGGCGACGAGCCCTTCGCCATCGAGGGTCTGGCGGTGGGCTTGATCCGCAATCAGTTCTGAGGGCCCCAACGGCTGGCCGCCAGCCTCGCACCGCTGGCCCGGCCCGCTCAACGAAAAAACGCCCACCGAAGTGGGCGTTCGTCTTCAGATCTCGGCAAGGCCGGAGCCTGCCGAGGCACTGATGCTCAGCGCACGACCGCGATCTGCTCGCGGGCACCGCCCTTGTAGGTGTACAGCGTCAGGGCACCGTTCTTGATGTCACCCTTGGCGTCGAAGCTGATCGTGCCCGTCACGCCCTTGAACGCTTCGGTC